>NZ_JBPJZO010000001.1:0-1104562 GCF_051216545.1 Variovorax nitratireducens | reverse complement strand
GCGTGCCCTTCGGCACCGGGGCGGCGCTGGCCAGTGGGGCGGTCGAGCGCACCGGGGTGCTGTTCAGGGCTGCGGCGCACGAAGCAGTGCCCGACGCGCTGCTGCAGCAGATCGAGGGCTTGCTGGCACTCGACGGCGCCGACGCCTTGCGCTATGCCGACCCGAAGCGTGGCCAGCGCCGCGCGGTTCGACTCGTGCGCGATGGCGAGAACGCCCTGCTCGAAGCCTTCCTGCTGGGCGGCGACACGCGCGCCGAGGCATGGATCAAGGCCTTGCTGCAGGATCAGTTGCCCGCGCAGGCCTACGGCCGCCAGTTGCTGCGCCCGGGGGCAACCCCACCGGTCGGCATTGCCGCACGCGGCAAGGTTGTCTGCAGTTGCTTCGGCGTGACGCAGACCGCCATCGGCGAGCGCCTTGCCGGCTGCTCGGGCTCCGAAGACGAGCGTCTCGCCGAGCTTCAGGGCACGCTGAAATGCGGCACCAACTGCGGCTCCTGCATTCCGGAACTCAAACGCATGGTGCGCGCCAGCACGGCCGGCACGCTGGTCGCCGTGCCATGAAAAACTTCGACACTCACTTCGACACTCACTTCGCCCGATGAAGCACCACCTCGATACCCTCGGAAACTGCACGTTGGTAGGTGCCGGCCCCGGCGACCCGGAGCTTCTGACGCTGAAGGCCGTCAAGGCGATCCACGCGGCCACCGTGCTGTTCGTCGACGACCTGGTGAACGACGCGATCCTCGGCTACGCCCGTCCGGATGCGCGCATCGTGCACGTGGGCAAGCGCGGCGGCTGCAGGAGCACGCCGCAGGCCTTCATCGAAAAACTCATGATCACGGCCGTGCGCGAAGGCGAAACCGTGGTGCGCCTGAAGGGTGGCGACCCGTTCATCTTCGGCCGTGGCGGCGAAGAGGTGGAGCACCTGCGCGAAGCGGGCATCGAATGCACCGTGGTCAACGGCATCACCGCCGGCCTCGCCGCCGTCACCTCGCTCGGCGTGCCGCTCACGCACCGCGACCACGCACAGGGCGTGGTGTTCGTCACCGGCCATGCCAAGACCGGCGCCGGCGCGGCCGAAGACCCGACCGACTGGCGCGCGCTGGCCGCCACCGCGCGCGACGCACGGCTCACGCTGGTGATCTACATGGGCGTGGCCGGCGCCGGCCACATCCAGGCCGAACTGCTGCACGGCCTGCCGGGCGCAACGCCCGTGGCCGTGATCCAGCATGCGAGCCTGCCGCACCAGCGCCACATCGTGACCACGCTGGCCCGGCTGCAGGCCGGCATCGCCGAAGCCGGTCTTGCGAGCCCCTCGGTGATCGTGGTGGGCGATGTGCTGCAAGGCCTGGCCGCCGCAGAAGTGCCCGCAGGCCGCTTCGGCACCTGAAACTGCCGTTGGGCCCTCAGCCCGCCTCACGCGCAGAGTCCGCGTCGGTCGACGACGACTTTCCACTGAACAGCGCACTTCCTGCATTGATCCCGCCCACCAGTTGCAGTTGCAGTTGCTGGCGCTGTGGGCCTTGCGCATTTTTCGGGCGCAAGCCGGGCGGGCCGTATCATGGCCGCCGATGTCTCCTACCCCCTTGCACGGCACCGCTTCCGACGGTGCCATCACCGATGTTTCCGGCATCGAAGTCGGCCACTTCAACGACACGCGCCGCCCGACAGGCTGCACCGTCATCCTCACGCGCGAAGGCGCCGTGGGTGGCGTCGATGTGCGCGGCGCCGCGCCCGGCACGCGCGAAACCGATCTGCTCTCTCCTGGCAACCTCGTGGAGCGAGTCCACGGCATCATGCTGGCCGGCGGCAGCGCCTGGGGCCTGGCCGCGACCGACGGCGCGATGCGCTGGCTGGAAGAACGCGGCATCGGCATGGACGTGCGCTTCGGCACGCTGCCCATCGTGCCCGCCGCCGTGCTGTTCGATCTGCCGATGGGTGATGCGCGCTTCCGGCCCGATGCACAGTCCGGCTACGCGGCCTGCGAAGCAGCGTCGAGCCGCCCCCCTGCCGAGGGCAATGTCGGCGCCGGCAGCGGCGCGCTGGTGGGCAAACTGTTCGGCGTCGATCGCGCGATGAAGGGCGGCATCGGCACCGCCTCCGTCACGGTCGGCGGCGTCACGGTCGGCGCGCTAATCGCCTGCAACGCGCTGGGCGATGTGATCGACCCCGATACGGCGCAGGTGGTGGCCGGCGCGCGCACGGCGGACGGCAAGGCCCTGCTCGACACGCGCCGGGCGCTTATGCGCGGCGAGGCGCCCAAGCCCCTGCTGGCAGGCACCAACACAACCATCGGCGTGGTCGCGACCGACGCGGTGCTCACCAAGGTGCAAGCGAACCGGCTCGCGATGGTGGCGCACGACGGCCTGGCGCGCAGCATCAACCCGGTGCACACCATGAGCGACGGCGACACGCTGTTCGCGCTCGCCACCTGCCGCGTACCGCCGACCGACGACACGCCTGGCATGACGGTGCTGAGCGCGATGGCGGCCGAGGCCGTGGCCATTGCTACTGTGCGCGCAGTGCGTGCGGCGCGTTCCGTGACGGTGGGCGACCTGCACATCCCCTCGGCGACCGACCTGGCGGCGCCACGCGGCTGAAACTCAAGAAAGTCCCCATGGCGTTCCCAAGAACCCTGAAGCTGATCCTGCTGTCGATCCGGGATCTGATCGTCTCGGCCGGACCGATCGTCTTCCTCGTGATCGGCCTCCTGGTTGCCGCCTACTGGTGGCTGCAGCCGCAACCGCCCAAGCATGTGACGCTGGCCACCGGCCCCACGGGCAGCGCCTATGCGCAGTTCGGCAAGCGCTATGCGACTGCGCTCAAGGCCAACGGCATCGAGGTCGAATTGAAGGCCACCTCGGGCTCTTTCGAAAATCTGCAACTGCTGCGCAGCGGCGGCGCCGATGTGGGCTTCGTGCGCGGCGGCAGCGCCGACCCGGTGGCAGACGAAGAAGCGGGCCTCAGTTCGCTCGGCAGTCTCTTTTTCGAGCCGCTGTGGCTGTTCTACCGCGCAGACACGGCGCACAAGATCGACCGCAAGACCGGCACGCTGACCTCGCTCGCCCAACTGCGCGGCTTGCGCGTAAACGTCGACATGCCGGGCAGCGGCCTGCCGGAAATCATGGAACGGCTGTTCAAGGCCAACCGGCTCGGCCCCGACGAGGTGCAGTTGTCGAACCTCGAGCAGGCCGCCGCGGCCGAGGCGCTGCAGGCCGGTCTGCTCGATGCCATCGTGCTGTCGTCGGCGCCTCAGTCACCGCAGGTGCAGCGCCTGCTGCGCACCGGCGACATCAAGCTGATGGACTTCGGTCAGGCCGATGCCTACACGCGGCGCTTTCCGTTCCTCTCGGCCGTAACGCTGCCGCGCGGCGTGGTCGAACTGTCGAAGGATGTGCCGCCGGCCGAGGTGTCGCTGCTCGCGGCCACCACCTCGCTGCTGTCGCGAGAGGAAACCCACCCTGCCCTGCGGCAGCTGTTCGCGCAGGCGGCGCAAACGGTGCACAGCGACGCGGGCTGGTTCAACCGCGCGCGCGACTTTCCGAACACCCGCACCAGCGAACTGCCAGTGAGCCCCGAGGGCGACCGTGCGATCAACGGCACGCCGCCCTTCTGGCAGCGCTACCTGCCCTTCTGGGCCAGCAACCTGGTCGAGCGCATGTGGCTGGTGCTGGGCGGCCTGCTGGTGCTGATGCTGCCACTGAGCCGCGTGATTCCGCCGCTCTACCAGTTCCGTGTGCGGCGGCGCGTGTTCCGCTGGTATGCGCGGCTGCGCGACATCGAGGGCAAGGTGGACAGCAAGCAGGGCGAGCGCGACGCGCTGCTCAAGGAGCTCGACGAGCTCGATCGCGTGGTCAACAAGGTGGCCGTGCCGCTGTCGTATGCCGACGAGCTCTATGCCCTGCGCAACAACATCTACTCGGTGCGCAAGCGGGTGCTGGCGGGCTCGGCGGCGGCCCGGCCGGCAGGGTCGGCCTGACGGTTCGGTCTTGCAGACGCTGATCGATTTCGCCGAACCGCGAGGCGACGGAGCCACACGGCTGCGCGTGGCTTTCGGAGCGCCTTCGCGCGTGCTCGTTGCGCGCACCGCCGACGAAGTGCGGCCGGTGCTGGAGGCTGTCGAGGCGCTGGCCCATGAAGGGCGTTGGTGCGTGGGCTACCTGCGCTACGAGGCGGCAGCGGCCTTCGACCCTGCATTCGCGGTACACGCTGGCGAAGGGCCGCTCGCGTGGTTCGGCGTGCACGACGCCCCACAGCCCTGGCCCGAAGCGGACACGCCTGGCGACCGCGTGCCCCCTGTCGATTGGCAAGCCGGCCTCTCGCGTGCCGCGTTCGACCGGAACATGCAGGCCATCCACCGTGCCATCGGGAACGGCGAGCTCTACCAACTGAACTACACGGCGCCGCTGCAGGCCGAATTCCATGGCGACGCATGCGCCTGGTTCAGGGCCTTGCGAAAGGCGCAACCCGACGGCTACGCCGCCTTCATCGACACCGGCGAAGAGCAGGTGCTGTCGGTGTCGCCCGAGCTGTTCTTCGACTGGCACGGCGACCGGATACTGGCCCGCCCGATGAAAGGCACCGCGCCGCGTGGCGCCACGGCCGCCGAAGACGCAGCACTGGCACTGCGGCTGCGCACCGCGCCCAAGGAGCGGGCCGAGAACGTGATGATCGTCGACCTGATCCGCAACGATCTCTCGCGCGTGGCGCAGCCCTTCTCGGTGCGCGTGCCCCGGCTCTTTCACACCGAAGCACTGCCCACCGTGTGGCAGATGACCTCCGACGTCGAAGCGGCCGTGCGCGACGGCGTCTCGCTGGCGGATGTGTTCGCGGCGCTGTTTCCGTGCGGTTCCATCACCGGTGCGCCCAAGGTCAATGCGATGCGCATGATCCGTGAACTGGAGCCCGAGGCCCGCGGCGTGTACTGCGGCGCCGTGGGCGTGGTGCGGCCGGGCGGGCACGCGACCTCCAATGTGCCGATCCGCACCGTGACGCTGCGCGGTACCGAGGCGCGATGCGGCATCGGGAGCGGCATCACGGCCGACGCGGGCGCCGACGCGGAGTGGGAAGAGTGGCGCCACAAGCGGGCGTTTCTCGGCCAGGCAACACGCTTGTATCGTCCGCTGCCATGAGTCCCTTCGAACTGCTCGAAACCCTGGCGCTGGTCGACGGCGCGATGCGCGATGCGCCGGCGCACCTGTCGCGCATGCGGAACGCAGCCGCACACTTCGGCTACCCGTGGAACGAAGCGCTTTTGACGGCGTGCCTGAAGCGCCTGAGCACCGTCCATTCAACGAGCGTGTGGCGCGTGCGCCTGCTGCTCGATGCGCAAGGGCAGCCGCGTGCGGAAGCCTTTGCCATGGACGCCGCGCCGGCGCGCGTGCGGCTGCAACTGGCCACTCGCGCATTCGACGAAGCCGACAGCGAGTTCTCGCGCTTCAAGACCACGCGCCGGGCGCACTACGAGGCCTTCGCACCCATCGCGCGAGGCGTGTTCGACACCCTGCTGTGGAACCGCCGCGGCGAGATCACCGAATGCACGCGCGGCAACATCGCCCTGCTGCTCGACGGCTGCTGGGTCACGCCGCCGCTGCGCTGCGGCCTGCTGAATGGCATTGGCCGGGCCAACCGCCTGCGCGAAGGGCAGCTTGCCGAAGCCGTCGTGCGGGTGGACGATCTGCCCCGCGTGCAGGCGCTGGCCTTCGTCAACAGCCTGCGCGGCTGGCTCGACGCCGATCTTTGCGACCCGCAAAAATAGTTCAACAAGGCGCTTGACTTAGAGCGCGCTCCAACTTCGAGAATCAACGCCATGGAAACCGGTTTGACCATTGCGGAAGTCGCTCAGCGCACCGGCCTCACGGCCCACACGCTGCGCTACTACGAGCGCATCGGACTGATCGCCGCGGTGTCCCGTGCACCGGGCGGCCAGCGCCGCTATGCGGGCGCCGACATGGACTGGCTGGCTTTCCTGTTGCGCCTGCGCGAGACCGGCATGCCGATTCAAGGCATGCAGGCCTTCGCCAGGCTTCGAAGCCAGGGGGACGCCAGCGTCAGCGAACGGCGCGAAATGCTCGAACAGCACTTTGCCGAAGTTCAGGCCAGGGTGGAGGCACTGCAGCAATCCATGCAGGCGCTTTCACTCAAGATCAGGCACTACCGTGCGATCGAAGCCAAGGCGAAGCGTCCCTCGCGTACTCCGCTATTGGGCACTGCCCCGGAAAGAAAGACGAGCGATGACGAACACACAGCAAAGCCCAAGCAACAGCAACAACGACAACCTGCGCTACGAGCGCGGCCTGGCCAAGCTCCGGGAAATCGACGGTGAAGGCGGCGTCAAGGTGGTCGAGAGCCTGGCCGACATCGCGCCCGACTTTGCCCGCCTGCTGATCGAGTTTCCCTTCGGTGACATCTACTCGCGCCCCGGCCTCGACCTGCGTTCACGCGAGATTGCGGTGGTGGCGGCGCTCACGGCAATGGGCAATGCAGCGCCGCAGCTCAAGGTGCACATCCAGGGGGCGTTGAACGTGGGTGTGACGCGCACGGAGATCGTCGAAACCATCATGCAGATGGCGGTGTACGCCGGATTCCCCGCGGCCCTGAACGGATTGACCGCGGCCAGGGATGTGTTCGCGGAAGCCGAGGTTGCGACCCGCTTCACGGGCACAAATTGATCTTTTGAGAAAGCGGCTGCCGCCTGCATCAAGGTCGCTTCGCCTGGAGTGGGGCAGGCTGCAGTCATGAGCCTGGTGCAGTCCGCCCGGCTCAACGAGCTGGATCCGTATGCCTATCTGAGGATGTTCTAGCGCGCTTACCGACAGCCCGCGCGGCGCGTGAAAGAGCTGTTGCCCCACCGCTGGCAATCGAGATGATGCCGGCGTGGACGCAGGCAGAGTTTTTCAGCTCGGATGCGCCCGGAGAATGGAGCTCTGGCTCACAATTCTGCTTTATTCAAGCACTAGCCGACGCCATGCTTCCACCCGCATCACCACGACTGTTTCACTTCTCTGCCGGGGACGTTGGCGATTGGAAAATCGCCAACATTTTGCAAATCAAAGGCGAGAGCTTGTCGATTGCTCCTCGCTTGAGAATGGGGTCGCCATCTGATACCGCCGCAACCGCGTGGGTCTTGAGCGGGGCCACCAGCAATGAACGTTACGTAACCCGCGAAGAGAAAACCTCGTTGGTGCAGAAGCAGGAAGGACTGGGCCGGATCGGTTCGACGCTCGCCGTACTCATACCCATCAAGAAGACGGATGCCTGGTGGGCCATGACTCAGGATGAGCGACGCGGTGTACTTGAAGCCCAGTCACGTCACATTGAAATCGGATTGCGGTATCTGCCGGCAGTAGCGCGTAGGCTCCACCACTGCCGCGACCTGGCTACCGTGCAACCGTTCGATTTTCTTACCTGGTTCGAGTTCGCGCCCTCCGACGCTTCCGCGTTCTCCGAACTACTGGGGAAGCTTCGCGCTACACCCGAATGGCAATTCGTGGAGCGCGAAGTGGAAGTTCGGCTTGAGGCTGCGCGAACTTAGGCTGCAATCAAAACGTCGTCGTCGAACCGGAGTCACGGTACCCAGTAACGGCCACTCCTACGAACGCAAAGTTCAAGCAGGACGGGCACTTACGTCTCGGCGCCGGTCAGTGTTCGGCTTAGAGCGCGCTCAAACTTCGAGAATCAACGCCATGGGAACCGGTTTGCCCATTGCGGAAGTCGCCCAGCGTACCGGCCTCAAGGCCCACACGCTGCGCCCATTCCACGGGCACAAATTGATTTTTTGAGAAAGCGGCTGCCGGGCCGTCAGCGCTGAAGGCGCAGCAGCTTGCCGTTGTCGGTCAGCACGTAGAGCCAGCCGTCCGGGCCCTGGCGCACATCGCGCACGCGCTCGCCGCGGTTTGCGAGCAGGCGCTCGCGGCCGGTGACGGTGTCGCCGCTCAGCGTGAGCCGCCAGAGCGCGGTACCGGCCAATGCGCCGACGAACAGGTTGCCCTGCCACTCGGGGATGTTCGTCGCGGTGTAGAAGGCCATGCCGCTCGGCGCGATCGACGATTTCTGCGTGCCTGCCGTCCAGACCGAGCCGTCGATCTTTTCCCACCAGGTCGCGGGCTGCTCCATGCCCGCCTTGCTGGTGCCCTCGCCCACCTGGGTGAGGGTGCCGTATTCCTGGCCATAGCTGATCACAGGCCAGCCGTAGTTGCGGCCGGCCTGTGTGAGGTTGATCTCGTCGCCGCCCTGCGGGCCGTGCTCGCTGGTCCAGAGCTGATCCGTGCCCGGCCGCATCGTGGCGCCCTGCGGGTTGCGGTGGCCGTAGCTCCAGAGCCCTGGCTGCGCGCCAGCGATGCCGAAGTCCGGATTGCCCGGCGCCGGGGCGCCATCCGTCGTGATGCGTGCCACCTTGCCGTTGCCACGCGACAGGTCTTGCGCGAATCCGCGCTGCGCGTCGATCTGGCGGTCGCCCATGGTCACGAACAGATAGCCCAGGCGGTCGAAGGCCAGGCGTGAGCCGTAGTGCGCGCTGCTGCCGCTCACCTTGGGCGTCTGCCGGTAGATCACCGTGACGTTGCTCAACGTGCGATTGGTGGTATCGAGTTGGGCGCGTGCCACGGCCGTGCCGTTGAGCGCGGCGTTGGCGCTGTCGCGCTCGGCAAAGCTCAGGTAGATGCGCCCGTTGCTGGCGAAGGCCGGATCGAGCGCCACGTCCAGCAGGCCGCCCTGGCCGTCGGTATCGACCACCGGCGCACAACACACTGTGTCGGCACCACCATTGACGGGCGTGCCATTGGCGTTGCGCAGCCTCAGTTGACCGCCGCGCTGCGTAACGAGCATCCGACCATCGGGCAGGAAGGCCATGCCCCAGGGGTTCGACAGGTCGGTGGCCAGCTCAGTCACGCTCAGCGGTCCGGACGGCGGTGCAGGCGCGGCGCCGGGAACGGGTGCGGGCGCCGGCGGCGCTGCACCCACCGGGGGCGGCGCGGGGGCCGGAGCCGGTGCTGGAGCCGGCGATGTGGTCGTGACCGCGGCCGAGGTGCCCAGCGCGGCGAGCGAAAAGTTGGCGCCGCCGCCGCCACCCCCTCCTCCGCAACTGGCCAGCCATACCGGTGCGGTGAACCAGAGGATGCGCGTCGACATCGTCATGTCCAGCCCTTTCGACAGAATGAACGGCACATGGTGACATCGAGATCCGGCGGCGCAAAGAAAAACCGCCCGGAGGCGGTTTCATTTGGTAAGCGCCGCGGCAGCGTTACTTGAGCGCCTTGTAGCGCATGCGTTTCGGCTTCGCGCCTTCTTCACCCAGGCGCTTGCGCTTGTCGGCCTCGTACTCCTGGTAGTTGCCGTTGAAGAAGGTCCACTGGCTGTCGCCTTCGGCGGCGAGGATGTGGGTTGCGATACGGTCGAGGAACCAGCGGTCATGGCTGATGACCATGACGGTGCCTGCAAACTCGAGCAGCGCGTCTTCGAGGGCGCGCAGGGTTTCCACGTCGAGGTCGTTCGACGGTTCATCGAGCATCAGCACGTTGCCGCCTGCGATCAGGGTCTTGGCCAGGTGCAGGCGACCACGCTCACCGCCCGACAGCGTGCCGACCTTCTTCTGCTGGTCGGCACCGTTGAAGTTGAAGCGACCTGCATACGCGCGGCTGGCCATCTGGAACTTGCCGACGTTGATGATGTCCAGGCCGTTGGAGATGTCTTCCCACACGGTCTTCTGGTTCGCCAGTTCGTCGCGGTGCTGGTCGACAAAAGCCGCACGGACGGTCGACCCGATGACAACTTCGCCGCTGTCGGGCTGTTCCTTCCCCGCAATCAGCTTGAAAAGCGTCGACTTGCCGGCGCCGTTCGGGCCGATGATGCCGACGATCGCGCCCGGCGGTACGGTGAAGCTCAGGTTGTCGATCAGCATCCGGTCGCCGAAGGACTTGCTGACGTTGTGGAACTCGAACACCTGCTGGCCCAGCCGCTCCGCCACAGGGATGAAGATTTCCTGTGTTTCGTTGCGCTTCTGGTACTCCATGTCGCTCAGCTCTTCGAAGCGCGCCAGGCGCGACTTGCTCTTGGCCTGGCGCGCCTTCGGGTTCTGGCGCGACCATTCCAGTTCTTTCTTCAGCGCCTTGGCATGGGCTTCTTCGCCCTTTTGCTCCTGCGCCAGGCGTTCGCCCTTTTGCTCCAGCCAGGTGCTGTAGTTGCCCTTCCACGGAATGCCGCGACCGCGGTCCATTTCCAGGATCCATTCGGCCGCGTTGTCCAGGAAGTAGCGATCGTGGGTGATGGCGACCACGGTGCCGGTAAAGCGTTGGAGGAACACTTCCAGCCACTCGACCGACTCGGCGTCCAGGTGGTTGGTCGGCTCGTCGAGCAGCAGCATGTCGGGCTTGGACAGCAGCAGTCGGCACAGCGCCACGCGGCGCTTTTCACCGCCCGAGAGCAGGCCGATCGTGGCGTCCCAGGACGGCAGGCGCAGCGCGTCGGCGGCAATCTCCAATTGATGTTCGGAGTCGGTGCCGGCGGTGGCGATGATGGCCTCGAGCTCGGCCTGCTCGGCCGCCAGCGCGTCGAAATCGGCGTCTTCGGCACCGTAGGCGACGTAGACCTCTTCGAGCCGCGCCTTGGCCGCAAACACGGCACCCATGGCTTCCTCGACGGATTCCCGGACCGTGTGCTCGGGGTTGAGCTTGGGCTCCTGCTCCAGGTAGCCGATGGTCATGCCGGGCATCGGCAGCGCCTCGCCCTCGAACTCCTTGTCGACGCCGGCCATGATCTTGAGCAGGGTGGACTTGCCCGAGCCATTGAGACCAAGCACGCCAATCTTGGCGCCAGGGAAAAACGAGAGCGAAATGTCTTTCAAGAGCTGCCGCTTGGGCGGCACGGTCTTGCTGACGCGGTTCATCGAATAGACGTATTGGGCCATCTGTGGGTCTGCCTGCTGGTAGGGAGTGGGAGTGGTGCGCGCACAACCGAAATCGGCGGCGGCAAACCGTCGATTATCGTCTCGTGCGACAATTCACCCCGTTGCCGGGTCCGGTTGCCCGCAACAGCGGCTCTTCTGCCGGGGACAAGATGGCTTCTACACAAGCTCTCGCCTCCCACCCCTGATCTCATCTGCCTTTGACTGGCCGAGTTGCTCCCAAACAAAAGAGCACCGCGGCGGGCCGATGCCACTGCGCCATGGAAGGCGCTATTTGCTCCCAATGAACTTTGATGAACTGAAGTTGGCTCCGGCCATCCTGAAGGCTGTGCACGAGCACGGCTACGACACGCCCACGCCGATCCAGGCCCAGGCGATCCCCGTGGTGCTCGACGGCCACGACCTGCTGGGCGGCGCACAGACCGGCACCGGCAAGACGGCAGCGTTCACGTTGCCGATGCTGCACAAGCTCAGCACCACCCCCTCCGCCACAAACAAGTTCGGCGGCATCGGCATCCGTGCCCTGGTGCTCACCCCCACCCGCGAACTCGCGGCCCAGGTCGAAGAATCCGTGCGCACGTACGGCAAGTACCTCGAGCTCGACTCGACCGTGATCTTCGGCGGCGTCGGCATGAACCCCCAGATCAGCAAGCTCAAGAAGGGTGTCGACATCCTCGTGGCCACGCCCGGCCGCCTGCTCGACCTGCAGCAGCAGGGCATGCTCGACCTGGCCCAGGTGCAGATCCTGGTGCTCGACGAAGCCGACCGCATGCTCGACATGGGCTTCATCCATGACGTGAAGAAAATCCTCGCGCTGGTGCCCAGGGACAAGCAGAGCCTGCTGTTCTCGGCCACCTTCAGCGACGAGATTCGCGACCTGGCCGCCAACCTGCTGAAGAACCCGCAGAGCGTGCAGGTCACGCCGCGCAACACCACGGTGCAGCGCATCACGCAGGTGATCCACCCCGTGGGCCGCGGCAAGAAGAAGGCGCTGCTGGCGCACATCGTCAACGAGAACAACTGGAGCCAGGTGCTCGTGTTCACGCGCACCAAGTTCGGCGCCAACAGCGTGGCCGAGTTCCTGACCAAGAACGGCATCGAGGCGATGGCGCTGCACGGCAACAAGAGCCAGAGCGCACGCACGCAGGCGCTGGCCGGCTTCAAGAGCGGCGACATCCGCGCACTGGTGGCCACCGACATCGCGGCCCGCGGCATCGACATCGACGAGCTGCCGCACGTCGTGAACTACGAAATTCCGAACGTCAGCGAAGACTACGTCCACCGCATCGGCCGCACCGGCCGCGCCGGCAACAGCGGCGAAGCCGTGAGCCTGGTGTGCCTGGACGAAGAAGGCTTCATGCTCGAGATCGAACGCTTCACCAAGCAGCAGATCCCGGTCAAGATCGTCGACGGCTTCGGCCCCGAAGAAGGCGAACGCGCCGAGCCGATCGCCATGGGTCGCCAGACCATCTGGGGCGGCGCCGGCCGTCCGCCGAGCCGTGAAGTCATGCAGGCCGCGGCCAAGGCCGCGCGCACCGAGATGCTGCAGCGCGTTCGCGAGAACAAGGCGGGCCAGGGCGGTGGCGGTGGGGGCGGCGGCGGTGGTGGTCGATCTGCCAATGGCGGCGGCGGTGCACGTCGCGGCGGTGGCGGCGGCGGTGCCGGTGCCAGCAACGGCGGCGGCTTCAAGGGCAACGGCAACGGCGGCACAGGCCCGCGTGGCCAGCGCGCACCTGGTGGCGGTGGCGGCGGTGCACCGCGCGCCCCGCAAGGCCAGCGTGATCAGCGTGCCCCGGCCCATCACGGCCAGGGCCATGTGCAGGGCGGCGGCCATGCACTGCATGACGAACGCCAACCGCGCCACCACGGCAACAGCCACAGCCCGACCCAGGCCAACCAGGTCGCGCACCTGCGTGCCGAAGCCGCGGGCACTGGCGGCGGCGTGGCGGGCCAACCCGATCCGTTGCGCACCAGCGTCGACAGCATGAGCGCCGGCCGCGGCCGGCGTCCGAATGGCGGCGGCGGCGGCGGCGGCGGCGGCGGCGGCGGCGGCGGCGGTGGCGGCTACGGCGGCAGGCGCTCGGGCGGTGGCGGTGGCGGTGGTGGTGGTGGCAACCGCTCTGGCGGCGGCCGCTCGTTCTGAGCGCAGCCGACATCGAATCCAGGGCGCTTCGGCGCCCTTTTTCGTGGCCGCGGTAGATTGCAGGCATGCCCGACATTCCACCCAACTACGCCACGCTGTTCCTCGCCACCGCCAACCTGCTGAACCTGGCGCTGCCGAACCGCATCTACTACGAGAACCAGGACGGCTACTCGCAGCGCGAGTACGACCGCAAGATCGCCTGGACGGGCGAACGCATCCAGACGCTCAATGCCGATGTGCTGGCGGTGCAGGAGGTGTGGGACGAGGCCGCACTCAGGGACGCCATTGCGGCGAGCGGCGTGCGTTACGACTTCGTTTCGGTGCCGGGCGCAGAAAACACCCCGCCCGCGCAAGGCGCACGGGGCACGCCGCGCGTCGGCTTTGCGACGCGGCTCAAGGTGGACGACGTGCAGTCGTTCACCGAATTTGCGCCGGGCTTTGGCGTCGAGGTGCCGGGCCTCGGGGCCCACACGCGCTTCGAGCGCCCGCCGATGCTGGTCACGCTGCGCATGAAGCACGGGCAACCGGTGCACGTGCTGACGGTGCACCTCAAGTCGAAACGGCCCAAGTTTCTGCAGGACGCCCACGGCAATGCCATCGAAGAGCGTGATGACCGCAAGGTGGCGGTGCGCGCATCGCTGCGCTCGCTGCTGATGCGCGGCGCCGAGGCGGCTGCGTTGCGTTGCATCGTGATCGACCTGCTGCGCGGCTCGGGAACACCGCTGGTGGTCATGGGCGACTTCAACGACAACCCCCACAGCGTGACGACGCAGCTCATCGCCGCCACCTCTGACGTGGCCTACGACAAGTCGGCGCGCGATGTCGCGCTGTTCAATGCCTACGAGATGCAGGGCGAGTCGGCGCTCAAGAAGGACGTGGCGTACTCGCACATCCATCAGGGCTACCCCGAGGTGCTGGACCAGATCTTCGTGAGCGAGGAGTTCGTGCCCGGCAGCCGCCACAGCCTGGGCGACGTGCGACGCGTCGACTACTTCAACGACCACCTGCACGAGGGCCGCGACCGGTCGCGCTCGGACCACGGCTTCGTGCGGGCGCTGCTGCGATTGCGCACGGCCTGAGGGCCGCAGCGATTCAGTCGAAGTTGAGGATCACCTTCATGGCCTGCGAGCGGTCGGCGGCCAGGGCGAAGGCGCGCGCCGAATCGCGGTACGACAGCGTGGCCGAGATCAGTGGCTTCACGTCCACCAGCCCCTTGTTCAGCAACTCGACCGCGACCGCGAACTCCTCGTGGAAGCGGAACGCGCCGCGCAGCTCGAACTCCTTGGCCACGATGGTGTTGATCGGCAGCGTCATCTCCCCGCCCAGGCCGAGCTGGACGATGATGCCGCGCGGGCGCAGCGCATCGAAGGCGCCCACCAGCGCACGCGCATTGCCGCTGGCTTCGAACAGCACGTCGAAGCTGCCCTTGTCCGCGGTGAAGCGGCCAAGCCCTTCGGGCGTCTCGGCCACGTTGACCACCTCGTCGGCGCCGACCTTGAGCGCCTTGCCCAGCGTGTGGGCGCCGACGTCGGTGGCCACGATGTGCGCGGCACCGGCGCGCCGCGCCGCAATGATCGCCAGCGCCCCGATCGGCCCGCAGCCCGTCACCAGCACGCGCTTGCCCAGCAGCGAGCCGGCCCGGCGCACCGCGTGCAGCGCCACCGACAGCGGCTCGGCCATCGAGCCCTCGCCGTCGCTCACCGAATCGGCCAGCCGGTGCGCCTGGTGCGTCTCGACCACGATCTGCTGGCGGAAGGCCCCCTGCACGTGCGGCGTGCGCATCGCACTGCCGTAGTAGCGCATGTCCAGGCAGTGGTTCTGCAGGCCCTGCTGGCAGAACTTGCACAGGCCACAGGGCCGACTCGGGCTGATCGCCACACGCTCGCCGGCCGCAAAGCCGCTCACGTTGGCGCCAACCGCTTCGATCACGCCCGCCACCTCGTGGCCCAGCACCATCGGTTCCTTGATGCGGATGGTGCCGAAGCCGCCGTGCTGGTAGTAGTGCAGGTCGGAGCCGCAGATGCCGCCGCAGCGCACGCGCACCTGCAGTTGGTCGGGCCCGAGCGGGGGCGTTGCCACCTCTTCGACGCGCAGGTCGCCAGGGGCATGGATGACGAGGGCTTCCATGGGGAGTGTCTCTCTCTATCTCAGAGGGTTGCGGTCACGCCGCCATCCACGTAGAGGATGTGGCCGTTGACGAAGTTGGATGCGTTGCTGGCCAGGAACACGGCCGCGCCGACCAGGTCCTGCACATCGCCCCAGCGCCGCGAGGGCGTGCGCCCGACGAGCCAGGCCGTGAACTCGGCGTTGTCGACCAGGGTCTGGGTGAGTTCGGTCTTGAAGTAGCCCGGGCCCAGGCCGTTGACCTGGATGCCGTGCTGGCCCCAGTCGATCGCCATGCCCTTGGTGAGCATCTTCACTGCCCCCTTGCTGGCGGTGTAGGGCGCGATGCCGGGGCGGCCCAGTTCGCTTTGAACCGAGCAGATGTTGACAATCTTGCCCTGCTTGCGCGGGATCATGTGGCGCGCCACAGCCTGGCCGACCAGGAACACGCTGTCGACGTTGGTCTTCATGAGTTCGTGCCAGTCGGCCTCGGCGAACTGATCGAGCGGCGCGCGGCGCTGCATGCCGGCGTTGTTGACCAGGATGTCGATGGCGCCGACCTCGGCCTCGATGCGGGCCACGGCGGCAGTCACGGCCTCGCCGGAGGTGACATCGAACGCTGCGGTGAGCACCTGCAGGCCTTCGGCGCGCAACACCTCGGCAGCGGCTTCGAGCTTGGTGGCGTTGCGCGCGTTCAGGATCACGCGCGCGCCGGCCTGGGCCAGCCCGCGCGCGAGTGCGAATCCGATGCCGGCGCTGGAGCCGGTGATGAGCGCCGTGCGCCCGCTGAGGTTGAAGCTTTCAAGGACGGGGTTCAAGACAAAATTTCCTTCAATCGTTGGCGAGTCGGATTCTGGCGCGGTCAGCCCCGCACGAACATGGTCACCAGCGGCGCGTCGCCGATTTGCCGGCTCCAGTGGCCATGCACCGCGGCGTCGAAACTGGCGCCTGCGGGCAAGGTGTCGTCCGAATAGAAATGATCGCCCGGCTTGAACACGCGCGAGCTGCCGTCCTGCAGGCCGATCTCCATTTGCCCCTGCAGGATGACAACCCACTGAGGCGTGGTGGTGCAATGGAACTCGCTGCGAAAGCCCACCGGGCTGTGCCGCAGCTGGCAGCCGGGCGAGGCGAACAGTTTCGACAGCTGCGCGGCCGGCGTGCCCTCGGGCAGCGCGATGGCAGTCTCCCGGAAGCGCGCCTTTCCGTCGGCGTCGGTGAACAGGACGACCTGGGTGAACGACGTCATGCCCACCCCCTAGACCAGGCGCTCGGTGCTGGCACCGTCGAACACGTGGGCCTTGGCCGGATCGAGCGTGAGGTGCACCGTGTCGTCGGGCCCGACGTCGGCACGGCCATGCATCACCAGAACCAGTTTTTCCTCGCCCACCTGCAGCAGCAGTTCGGTCTCGGCGCCGGTCGGCTCCACCACCACCACCTGGGCCGGAATGCCCTGCCCGGTGGCCGACAACAGCAGGTCGGTGGGCCGCACACCGTAGTGAACGGCCTGGCCATCGACAATCTTTGCGTCAGATGGCAACGGCCAGCGCGCGCCCTGTGCCTCGACCCATTGCTGGCCATCGGCCCGCCGCGCGGTGCCGGCCAGCACGTTCATCGACGGCGAGCCGATGAACTGAGCGACGAACAGATTGCCGGGGCGGTCGAACAGTTCGAGCGGCGTGCCGATCTGCTCGATGATGCCGTCGTGCATCACCACGATGCGATCGGCCATGGTCATGGCCTCGATCTGGTCGTGCGTCACGTACACCGTGGTGGTCTTCAGGCGCTGGTGCAGCGCCTTGATCTCGGCGCGCATCGCCACGCGCAGCTTGGCATCGAGATTGGACAAGGGTTCGTCGAACAGGAACACCTTCGGGTCGCGCACG
This sequence comes from Variovorax nitratireducens, assembly GCF_051216545.1. Lineage (NCBI taxonomy): Bacteria > Pseudomonadati > Pseudomonadota > Betaproteobacteria > Burkholderiales > Comamonadaceae > Variovorax > Variovorax nitratireducens. Next base: position 1,087,534 of record NZ_JBPJZO010000001.1, on the reverse strand, counting down.
ATCGCGCGGCCCATGGCCACGCGCTGGCGCTGGCCGCCTGAGAGTTCGCGCGGGTAGCGCGCCAGCAGCTTGTCAAGGTTGAGGATCTTGGCGGCCTTGTCCACGCGCTCTGCCGTCACGCCCTTGTCGGCGTCGCGCAGGCGCAGGCTGAACGCCATGTTCTCGCCCACCGTCATGTGCGGATAGAGGGCGTAGCTCTGGAACACCATCGCGATGTCGCGGTCCTTGCTCTCCAGGTCGTTGACGACCCGATCGTCGATCAGGATTTCGCCGCCGGTGATTTCTTCCAGGCCCGCCAGCATGCGCAGCAGCGTCGACTTGCCGCAACCCGAAGGCCCGACCAGCACCACGAATTCGCCATCGGCGATGTCGAAGCCCAGCCCGTGCAGGATGTCGACCTTGCCGTAGGATTTCTTGATGTTCTTGAACGATACGGATGCCATTTTCTTGATCCCCTTAGCTCTTGACTGCGCCGGCGGTGAGCCCGCCGACCATGTAGCGCTTGAATGCGTAGTAAATCGCGGCCGGCGGCAGCGCGTAGACGAAGCCGGTGGCCATCAACAGCTCCCAGGGCGAATCGTCGGCCGCCAGAAAGTTGCCCAGCGCCACGCCGAGCGTGATGTCGGTTTCGTTGGACAGCAGCAGGAACGCGTAGAGGTACTCGTTCCAGGCCAGCAGCAGCGCGTAGGTGCCCACCGCCACCATCGATGGCACCATCAGCGGCAGGTACACCAACCGGAACAGTTGCAGCGGCGAGGCGCCGTCCATGCGCGCCGCCTCGTCCAGCTCGTAGGGCAACTTGTCGGAGGCCTGCTTGAGCACCCAGATGCAGTACGGCGAGGCGATGGTGACCATCGCCAGGATCAGCGACCACTGGTTGTTGAGCAGGCCGTAGTTGGCCATCGTCTTGTACATCGGCACCGCCAGAAACGCAGCCGGGATGAAGTACGTGAACAGGGCCAAGTTGAGCACCGTGCGGCCACCGCGCACCCGCAGCCGGCTGATCGCAAAGGCGGCCGTGGTGGCGACCAGCAGCGTGATCAGGCCCACCGCGATGGCGATGAACAGCGAGTTGCCTAGTTGCTGCCAGAAATGCGAAAGATAGAAGTGCTTCTGGAAGAACACCGTCTCGAAGTTCTGCAGCGTCGGATTCTTAGGCCACAGCCGGCCAGAGGTGGCCGTCTCGCGCTCCGATATCGCGAATAGGAACATGTGATAGACCGGGATGATGGTCCACAGGAACACCGGGATGCCGATCAGCAGTAGCTTGGCTTCGGTGCTGACTTTCTTGAGTGTCCACCCTTTGCTCATTTTGACAACCTCTTCATCATGAAATACACAAGGGGCAGCACCATCGGCAACGCCACCACGATCGAGGCCATCGCCACGTCCATCTGATCCAGTCGCAGATAGCGGATGCCGAGCGTTGCCAGCACATGCGTCAGGTCGGCCGGCCCGCCGCCGGTGAGCAGGTAGACGCTGTTGAAGTCGCCCAGCGTCCAGATCATGGACAGGATCAGCGACGTGACATAGAGCGTGCGCATCGCGGGCCAGGTGATGAAGCGGAACTTCTGCCAGTTGCTGGCGCCATCGACCGATGCGGCTTCGTACTGCTCGGCGGGGATCGCCAACCGCCCGGCAACCAGGATCAGCGTCCAGAATGGCAGCGACTTCCAGATGTGCATCACCATCGACAGCGACAGCGCCAGCGTCGGATCGTTGAGCCAGTTCGGCCCATCCATACCCGTCATGCGGAAGATCAGTGAATTGATGACACCCCACTCCGGGTTGAGCATGAAGCGCACCGACAGGATGGTCGGAATCGACGGCACGGCCCAGGGCAGGATAAAGATCACCGACAGCGCCTTGATCCACCAGCGTGTCTTGATGAAAAAGCCCGACAGCACCAGCGCAGCGATCATCTTGAGATTGATCGCCACCACCAGGAACACGAGGGTGTTGACGGCACTGCGAAAGAAGATCGGGTCGTCGAACAGCTTGGTGTAGCTCGATGGATGCCGTGCCAGCCACAGGCCGTAGCCCACCGGATACAGCACGAACACCACGAACACCAGCAGATAGGGCACGACGAACAGCCGGCCCCAGAACTCGTACCGGGACAGCGACTTGGGCGCCGCGATCCCGGCGCGCGGCAGTGCGGTTGCTGCGGCTTGACTCATGGCACATTGCCCCTAAGAAGATTGTTGCTAGTTTCAAAAACACCGCGGAACCGGCTTAGCCGGTCCGCTGGTGTTGCCCCCTCGAGGGGGAATCGAGCTACAAAGTGAGCGAGGAACGGGGGGCAGGTGTCAGCCTGCCACTGCCTTGATTCGCGCGATCATCTCGTCGGCAGCCTTGTCGACCGGCACCTTCTCGTTGAGGATGCGGTTGGCGGCCTTGGCCCACACGTTCTCGTTGTTCAGCACCGTGAACTTGTAGTTCTTGGTAAATTCGAAGGGCGAGGTGCCGGCCATGAACTGGTTGTAGACCGCCGTGCGGTGTGGGTCGGCCTTCCAGAAGGCGCTTTGCTGCGCCGCCTTGGTCACCGGGAACCAGCGCCCGAGCGAGCCTTCGACATACGGCGTAAGGTTGGCGTCTTCGAGCAGGAAGGCGACGAACTGCTTGGCGGCCGCCTTGTTCTTGGCGTCCTTGAAGATCACGCCAGTCTTGACGGCCGCGCGGTACACCATCTTGGAACCGTCAGGCTTGCTCGGGAAGCCTGCCGTCGCGATCTTCTCGGTGTAGTTCAACTTGGCGGTGTCGCGTTGCGCCTGGGTCAGCGATTGATTGTTCGACGCGTCGAGTTGCGTCGCAGCGATCGAGATCGTGGCGTTGTGGGTCAGGATGGTGGTCTTGTTAGCGAAGGCGACGTTGTTGTCCGGGTCCTTCCAGTTGGTGGCGGACGGCGGCGCGCAACCCTTGGAGTAGATCTGGGTGTAGTCGGTCAACGCGTTGATGAGCCCCTGGCGCACCGCCGGATCGTCGACCAGCAGCTTGCCCGCGTCATTGACCAGCTTGACGTTGTAGGCGTCCATGAAGGTCAGGAACGAGAAGAACGCGTCGCTCGAGTCCACGCCCAGCGGCTGCCCGATGCCGAAGGTACGGGCGCCGCTCTTCTGGCGATGTGCTGGTTGCACCTTGTCGCACCAGAAGCTCCAGTAGCCTTTCCAGTCCTTCGGGATATCGCTCTCCTGGAAGCCCGCCTCGACCAGCATGTCCTTCCAGTACTGGATGTGCATGGTCTGCTGCTTGATCGGATAGGCGTAGTAGGCGCGGCTCTTGGTGGCGTCGTTGTAGAGGAAGGTGGTCGACAGCGCCGCGGGCTCGAACTTGGCGCGCATCGGATCGAGGATGCTGGTCACGTCTTCCAGCTTGTTTTCGTAGGCCCACTTGGCCGTGACCTGGAAGTCGTACACGTCGCCATAGGCCACGTCGGGCGGGTTTCCGGCGTCGAGCGCGGCCACCGACTTCGGCACCATTTCCTGCGGTGCGTAGAGCGACAGCTCGACCTTGACCTTGGGGTACTTGGCCTCGAACTTCTTGATGGTGGCGTAGAGAGCGTCGTCTTCGGCCTTGTAGAAGCCCTTGCCCCACCAGACGGTGAGCTTTTCCTGCGCCGCGGCAGGAAAGGCGGCGACGAGACCGAGCGCGACCAGCGTCGGGGCGATGAGCAATCTGACTTTCATGGGTTGTCTCCTCTTGGGGCTTGGTGGGAACCGGGAACTGGCTAGGGCGGGCTTCAAGCCGTTTTGAGCGGCGAGGCAGGGCGGGCGATACGCGGCGGCGGCCGGCTGAGCCGGGGCAGCCGCCGCCGGGAACCGAGCACGGCCTCGATGTCTTCGCGCGCGCCGTCGATCAGCACGATGATGGCGCGCTCGGCCTTGTCGGGCTTGTGCGCGGCCACGGCATCGAGCACCGCGCGGTGCAACGGCAGCGAACGCGCCGGGCCGTCCTTGATGGCGGTTGAAAGTTCGAAGCTGGTGCGCAGCAGCGCGTTCAGCGCCTTGCTCATCTGCGTCAGCATGCGATTGCGCGCCGCACGCAGCAACGCGTGGTGAAAGCGAAGGTCGCTCGTCACGTAGTCGCCGCCATGCTCGATGGCGTTCTTCATGCCGGCATACGCAGCCTCGATTTCGGCGATGTCCTCGGCACTCGCGCGCTCGGCCGCGAGCCGCACCGCAGCGGGCTCGACCACGCGACGCAAGTCCTGAAGATCGCGCAGAAAGTCCGGCGTGAGCCCTGCTTTCGCCTGCCACGCAATCACGTCGGGATCGAACCAGTTCCACACGTCCTGTGGCAGCACGCGGCTGCCGACCTTGGGGCCGGTGACGATCAGCCCCTTGGCCGCCAGCGCCTTGATCGCCTCGCGCACCACGGTGCGGCTGACACCGAGCTCTTCGCCCAGGATCGGCTCTGGCGGAATGATCGCGCCCTCGCCATAGCGGCCGGAAATGATGGCGCCGCCCAGCAGATCGACGGTGTGGCCGTGGGCGTTCTTGATCATGGGGCGCTCAGGCAGCTACCGGGGTCAGCAGCGGCTGGCCGGCGAAGTGCGCACGCAGATTGTTGAAGGTCAGCATGGCCATGGCCTCGCGCGTCTGCCGGGTGCCGCTGCCGACGTGCGGTGTGAGCACCACGTTGGGCATGTTGCGCAGTTCGGCCGGCACGTTGGGTTCGTCGACGAACACATCGAGTGCGGCGCCGGCGATCACACCGTTCTGCAGCGCCGCCACCAGTGCGGGCTGGTCGACCACGCTGCCGCGCGCCACGTTCACGAGATAGCCCTGTGGGCCCAGCGCCTGCAGAACCTTGGCATCGATCATCCCCCGCGTCGCGGCGCCGCCGGGCGTTATGACGACCAGGAAATCGACCGCTGCGGCCAGCGCCGCGGCATCGGGGTAGTAGGTGTACGGCACGTTGGTGCGGGGCGAACGCGCGGTGTACGAAACGTCCATCTGGAAGGCCAGCGCGCGGTGGGCGATGGCCTGGCCGATGCGGCCCATGCCGACGATGCCGAGGCGCGCGCCAGTGACCTTGCGCGACAACGCGAACGGCCCGTTCGTCCACTCGCCCGCACGCACGAAACGATCGGCCTGCGGGATTCGCCGTGCAATCGAGAGCAGCAGCCCCAGCGCGAGATCGGCCACATCGTCGTTCAGCACTTCGGGCGTGTTGGTGACGGGAACGCCGCGCTCATGCGCTGCAGGCACGTCGACGCCGTCGTAGCCGACGCCGAACACCGAGATCATTTCGAGTGCCGGCAGCTGGACCATCAACTCGCGCGGCACCTTTGCTTCGCCGTTGGCGACGACCGCACGGACGCGCGGCGCCACCGCAGCGAACGCCGCCGGGTCGCTGACGTGGATGCGGTCGTGCACGGTGTACTCGGCACGCAACGATTCCATCAGGAAAGGCATCAGCGGCGCCACAGCAAGGACTTCGGCCTTGTCGCTCACGATTCGATTCTCACTTTCTGCATGGGCTGCTTGAAGCTTGCCAGCCTGCGCTTGGTCGCATGGTGCTCGGCGAAAACGGCGCAGGGCAACGGCAACAGCATGGCGCCGAGTCCCTGGAGTACCAGGCGACGCTGCGCCCGGGGGATGTCTTGCATGGGGATGTCTCCAGATGAATTCAGGCGAAAACCCTGATCGCAGGGCGTTCGCGTCGGGCTATCATATGATGATTGAATTCGTCGGCCCTGCAGGACAAACCCTGATGACCGACGTCCGAAAACGATAACTGCGGAGACAATTTCCGATGCGTTTGGTCGCAGTGGATTGGGGCACCAGCTCGCTGCGCGGCGCGCTGCTCGACGCAGATGGCAAGGTGCTCGAAGAGCAGAGCCATCCTCGCGGCATCCTGAGCGTTGCGCCGGGCGGTTTCGGCGAGGTGTTCGCATCGCTTTTCGCCGAGTGGATGCGGCCTGCGGGCACGCGCTGCCTGATCTCGGGCATGGCGGGCAGCCAGCAAGGCTGGGTCGAAGCTCCCTATTGCGTCTGCCCGGCCGGGCTTGACGAAGTGGCCAGCCAGATAATCGACATCGAGCCTGGCTCGCAGCACCGCATCGCAATCGTGCCCGGCCTTTGCGTCGAGCACGACGGCGTGCCCGACGTGATGCGCGGCGAAGAGGTGCAGATCCTCGGCGCGATGGCGCTGACCGGCCGGCGCGACGGACTGTTCGTGCTGCCTGGCACCCACAACAAATGGGCCCGCACGCAGTTCGGCCGCGTCATCGGCTTTCGCACCTTCATGACGGGTGAGTTCTACGCACTGCTGAGCCAGCACTCGATCCTTGCGCGCACGATCGACGCCAGCGCGCCGCTGGACGAAGCTGCCTTCCTGACCGGCGTGGCGCAGGCCGACAACGGCCATGGCCTGCTGCACAACGCGTTCGGCACGCGCACGCTGGCATTGTTCGGCCGCATGTCGAAGGCCGAGCTCGCAAGCTATCTTTCGGGCCTGCTGATCGGCGAGGAACTCCGCACCCAGTCGCTGCAGGCCGCCAGCGAGGTGGTGCTGATTGGCGCCCCCGCCCTCACCCGGCGCTACGCACTCGCGCTCGGCGCGGCCGGCGCCACCACGCGCACACTGGGCGCCGAAGCAACCTGGGCCGGGCTGCATGCCCTGGCCACCACCCGCACACCATGACACCGATCTCCACCTTTCACGCTGCAATGCAGCAGCTCCCCCTGGTCGCCATCCTGCGCGGCCTCACGCCGGCCGAGGCGCACGCCGTCGGCGATGCGATCGTCGAGCCCGGCTTTCGCCTGCTCGAGGTGCCGCTCAATTCACCGCAGCCGCTGGAGAGCATCGCGCTGCTGCGTGCGCGCTTTCCGCAGGCGCTGGTCGGCGCCGGCACGGTGCTGAGCGTGCAGCAGGTGCGCGAGGTTGAGGCGGCCGGTGGACAACTGATCGTGTCACCGAATTTCAATGCCGAAGTGATTGCCGAAGCGGCGCGCCTCGGCCTCGTGAGCCTGCCCGGCGTGATGACGCCGACCGAGGCCTTCGGCGCGCTGGCCGCCGGCGCCACCGGCCTCAAGCTGTTCCCGGCCGAACTGGCTTCGCCTGCCGTCGTGAAGGCGTTGCTCGCGGTGTTGCCGAAAGGCACGCCGTTGATGCCGGTCGGCGGCATCGCCCCGCACAACATGGCCGAATGGCGGGCCGCCGGCGCCGCCGGCTTCGGCATTGGTTCGGCGCTCTACAAGCCCGGCAAGAGTGCGCAGGCCGTTCGTGAAGCGGCCATGGCGTTCATCGCCGCTTACAACCACGGTTCGATTGCTGGAGGCTGAAATGCTTGAACAGATGACCTCGCCGCGCAGCACAGCCACGCCCGATGCCGAGTACGCGAGCCCGCGCGTTCGGCGCCTGCGTGAAGACCTTGCACTGGCACTGCGCGCGGCCGCGCATCACGGCCTTTCGGAAGGCGTTTGCAACCACTTCAGCGTGCTGTTGCCAGGCGCGCAAGACCGCTACCTGATCAACCCGCGGGGCCTGCACTGGAGCGAGATCGGCCCGAACGACATCGTGCTGATCGACGTGCACGGCAACGTGCTCGCAGGCCGGCATCGCGTGGAGCCGACCGCCCTCTTCATCCACGGCGCCATTCACCGCATTACGGGCCATGCGGTGGTGCTGCATTGCCACATGCCCTACGCCACCGCGCTCACGCTCACCGCCGACCGGGCGCTGGATCCGACGCTGAGCCAGAACGCAATGCGCTACATGAACCGCATCGCCATCGACGCCACGTACAACGGGCTTGCACTCGACGATGCCGAGGGCGAGCGCATCGCCAACGCCATGGCCGGCAAGGACATCGCCTTCCTCGCGAACCATGGCGTGGTGGTGGCGGGCGCCACCATCGCCCATGCGTACGACGATCTCTACTACCTGGAGCGGGCTTGCCTGCACCAGGTCATTGCCCAGTCGACCGGCCGGCCGCTGGTTCCGGTGGATGCCGCGCTGGCCGCCCGCGTGGCGGTGCAGATCCAGGGCGAACGCGAGCAATCCGACCTCTTCTTCGACGCCTTGCGACGATTGCTTCCCGCCGCTGGCTGAGCAGCGCCTGACGGCTTACAGTTCTTCATGACACTTCGCTCGCCGTTGACACAGGCTTCACGTGGGCCCGTGACGATGGAGGCTCCATTCACCCACCTGGAGTTGCCATGAAAAAGCTCTCTTTCGCAATCGCCGCAGCCGCCCTGCTCTCGCTCGGCGCCCTTGGCACCAACGCGCAAGCGCAGCCCTTCGGGCCCTCGGTTCACGCCCAGGTGTATGTGGTGCCGGCCCCGCCCCACCACTACCGGGCCCCGGAGCGCCACTACTATGCGCCGCCCCCGCCGCCGCACCACTACCGGCATGACCGCCACTACCGGCATGACCGCCACGACCGCCGATGGGACGACCGCCGCGGTGGCTACCGCCGCGACAGCGACGGCGACGGGGTGCCGAACCGCTACGACCGTCGTCCCAACAATCCGTACCGCTACTGAGCGGGCGCGTCAGCCGGGTTGCAAGCGGCGCAGCAAGCCGGTCGTCGTGCGCGGCCAGCCGACCCGTCCGAACCAGGCGCCGCCGGCGATGGCCGATGCGATGACCAGGCCATAGACCACCATGGCCACGCCCTGCGCCGCAAACACATGGCCCAGTTGCCCGCCCCAGCGCAGCGCGAGCCAACCGCCGATGGCCGCCACCGCGAGGCGCGCCAGGTTGCCGATCACCGGCCAGAGCAGCCGCCCTGCCCCTTGCGACGCGAAGTACAGCACCAGGCCGACCCCGAAAAAGCCGTAAAACGGGCCGACCGCCTGCAGGTAGCGCGTGCCGGTCTCGAGCATGGCCGGATCGCTGCCGAACAGGCTGAGCCACGGCCGCGGAAACAGCGCGGCGGCGACGCCGATGATTTCGGTCAATGTGAAAGCCATCGCCGCACCGACCCAGGTGGCTCGCAGCGCGCGCTCGCGTTGCCCTGCGCCGATGCAAGTGCCGACCATCGCGACCAGCGGTGCGCCGAGACCGAACACCAGCGGCACCAGCAGGTACTCGAGCCGCGACGCCGTGCCGTAGCCGGCAATGGCGCCGGCACCGAAATGCCCGGACAGCGCGGTCGCGACGCCGATCGACAGATTGGTCGACACGGTCGCGATCGAGCCGACCAGCCCGATCCGCAGGATGTTCCGGAACAGCGGCCAGCGCAGCGCGACGCCCCCGAACTTCAGCTTGAGCAAGCTGCGGGTGGAGCGCAGGTACGCCAGCAGTGCGAGCGTGCCGAGCAGGTAGTACAGCAACAGGGCGATCGCGCCGCCCGCGATGCCCATGCCCGGGATCGGCCCCCAGCCGAAGATCAGCAGCGGCGACACCGGGATCAGGAAGAGCACGCCGACGACGGTGACATTGGCCGGCACCGCCATGTTGCCGGTGCCGCGGATCACGGCCGCCAGCGAGTTGAACAGCCACACGAGGATGGCGCCTGCGAACACCCAGTGCGAGTACGTCAGTGCCGCCTCAAGCGCAGCCCCGCTGCCGCCCATCAGCGTGTAGAGCCAGCGCCCGCCGAACAGCAGCGCGAGCGAGAACACGACACCGAAGCCAAGCGCGATCACGATCGCATGCAGCACTAGCGCATCGGCATCGGCACGCCGGCCCGCACCGAGCGCGCGCGCAATGGCCGAGGCGATGCCGCCGCCCATCGCGCCGGCCGAGGTCATCTGCATCAGCATGACGATCGGGAACGCCAGCGCCATGCCGGCCAACGCATCGAGACCGAGCTTGCCGACGAAGTAGGTTTCGATCAGCCCGACCGCGGCCTGCGCCACCATCACGATCACGTTGGGTGCGGCCAGACGCAGCAGCGTGGGCACGATCGGCGCCTCCAGCAGAAGCTGCGTGCGGGGATCCAGTTCCCGGCTCATGCGCCCACCTTCGCGGTGCGCGACGGCAACAGCGCCTCGCGGATCGGCAGGTTGACCAGCGCGGCGCCGACGGCCAGCATGATGTCGATGTACCAGACCCAGTCGTAGCTGCCGGTCACCTGGAAGATGTAGCCGCCGAGAAACGCGCCGAGAAAGCCGCCGACCTGGTGCGCCAGCATCACGATGCCGAACAGCATGGCCATGTTGGCCGTGCCGAACATCTTGGCGACCAGGCCCGCGGTAGGCGGCACGGTCGACAGAAACGTCACGCCCATGACCGCCGCGAACACCAGCATCACGCCCGTGGTCTTGGGCGCCAGCAGGAAGATCAGCACGGCGACGCCCCGCGTGGCGTAGAGCAGCGACAGCAGCGACTTCATGCGCCAGCGGCCCACGGCCCAGCCCATCGCAAGGCTGCCGACGATGTTGAACAGCCCGATCATCGCGAGCGACCAGCCGCCGACTTCGGCCGGCAGCCCGCAGGCCGCGACCACGCTCGGCAGGTGGGTCGCAAGAAACGCAACGTGGAAGCCGCAGACCAGGAAGCCCAGGCTCAGGTAGCGGTAGCTCGGCGTGGCCAGCGCCTGGCGGATGGCCTCGCGTGCGGTGAGCGCTTTCTTGCCCGATGCCGCGGCGGCCTGCGCCGCGATCGCGTTGGAGTTGCCCTTGAGCAGGAACGCGGCCGGCAGTGCCAGCAGCACCAGCACGCCGAGCCACTGCATGGCGCCAACCCAGCCGATGGCCGCGGTGAGGCCGATGGCGATCGGCGCCATCGCGAACTGGCCGAAGGAGCCACCCGCGTTCACGATGCCGGTCGCGAGGCCGCGCTTCTCCGGTGGCACCAGGCGTGTTGTAGCCCCCATCAGCACCGAGGGGCCGGCCATGCCGGCGCCGCCGGCGGCGAGCACGCCGATCGCGAAGATCAGGCCAGCCGTGCTGGTCATGAACGGCGTGATCACGGTGCCGATGGCGACCAGCAGCACGCCGAGAAGGATCACCCGGCCCGTGCCGATGCGGTCGGCCACCGCACCGGCAAAAGGCTGCGTCAGCCCCCACCAGAGCTGGCCGAACGCAAAGGCCAGGCTGATGCTGCCGACGCCGAGCGCGGTCGATGTGTTCAGCGCCGACAGAAACAGGCCCATGGTCTGCCGCACACCCATCGTGAGCGCGAATGCGCCGGCGGCACCGAGCAGAACCAGCCAGAGCGCACGGTAGGCGGGCGCGCCAGCCGCCTTGGCGGCTCCGGATTCACTCATGGCTTGCTCCTTGGTCCTCCGCCAGGCCGGCGCGTTGCAAGACTTCGAGGCTTTCGTCGAGCAGCGCGTGCAGCGCCAGCACCCGCTCGACACCCAGCAAATCGTTGAGGCCCAGTTGCGCATCGCGCCAGTGGGCTTGTGCCTCTGCGCGCTTCGCCCGACCGGCGTCGGTGACCGCGATGAGGCGGCTGCGGGCGTCGGGCCCTTCGCCCTGCGTGAGCCACCCGGCTGCGACCATGGGCTTGAGGTTGCGCGTGAGCGTGGACGCCTCGACGTTCATGGCGCGCGCCAGATCCACCGGGCGCAGCGGCCCGAGGTGCAGCACATGCGAGAGCAGCGAATACTGCGTCGTCTTGAGCCCGCTCGCCGCCACATGGGCGTCGTAGTGGCGCGAGACCAGCCGGCTGAGCCGGCGCAGCCTCAGGTTGGTACAGCCTTGCGGCGTGGCGAGTGTTGTCATGCACAAGATTGTAGCTACAATCATTGCATATGCAACCATAAAGGGCATTCCCGTGACACAAAACTCCCTGCTCGAACGCTGGCTGGCGCAAGAAAGCGAAATCGCTGCCCGTCTCGACGCCGGCCCCGGCCCCGGCCTCGCGCGGCCCGAACAGCTCGAAGGCAAGACTGGGCTCGAAATGATGCAGATGATGCTGGCCGCCGAAATTCCCTATGCGGCGATCGCCAAGACGCTCGATTTCACGATCATCGAAGTCAGCCCGGGCGTCGCAATCTTCCAGGGCCAGCCGCTGCCGCAGCATCTGAACCCGCTCGGCACCATCCACGGCGGCTGGGTCGCGACCATGCTCGACTCGGCGCTGGGCTGCTCGGTACACACCATGATGCCGCCCGGCCGCGGCTACACCACCGTAGAACTGAGCGTGAACTATGTGAGAGGCCTGACGCCGAGGGTCACCCGCGTGCGAGCCGAGGGCAAGGTCATTCACTGCGGCCGCCAGCTTGCCACGGCCGAAGCGCGGCTGGTCGGCCCCGACGGCACGCTCTACGCGCATGCCACCACGACCTGCTTCGTGTTCGAGATGCCGAAGCGCTGAGCGAGATCACGCGCGACGCAGAAATCCCTGGCCCTCGTGGGCCGATGACCCATTCCGGGGTGCAACACGGCTGATAATGATTCGCATCAGCGCTGACTGCGGCGCCGATGCCTTTCACAACAACCGCTTCCCCCGGAGGATCCGATGACCACTTCTCTGCGCCGCTCGCGTGCGTTGACCTGCCTTGCCCTCGCCGTTTCGGGCGCGTGGCTTGCCGCCCCGGCCTTGGCGGCCGACGAGCTCACGCTCTACACCACGCGCGAGGCCGGCCTGATCCAGCCGCTGATCTCGGCCTTCACCGCGCAGACAAAGATCAACGTCAACACCGTGTTCGTGAAAGACGGCCTGCTCGAGCGCGTCAAGGCCGAAGGTGCCCGCTCGCCGGCCGACGTGCTGATGACAGTGGACATCGGCAACCTGCTCGAACTGGTCGACGGCGGCGTGACCCAGCCGGTGAAGTCGGCGGCGCTCGAGTCGGCCATCCCGGCCAACCTGCGCGGCGCCGATGGCCAGTGGTACGCACTCTCGCTGCGCGCGCGCGTGCTGTATGCCGACAAGAACCTGCCGCTGACGACGTTCCGCTACGAAGACCTGGCCAATGCCAAATACAAGGGCAAGGTCTGCATCCGCGCCGGCCAGCACCCCTACAACACCGCACTGGTCGCCGCGATGATCGCGCACGACGGCGAGGCCAAAGCCGAACAATGGCTGCGCGGTGTCAAGAGCAACCTCGCGCGCAAGGCCACCGGCGGCGATCGCGACGTGGCGCGCGACATCCTCGGCGGCATCTGCGACGTTGGCCTGGCCAATTCGTACTACGTCGGCCAGATGAAGAGCTCGAAAGAAGGCAGCGATGGCCGCAAGTGGGGCGACGCGATCAAGGTGATCCGCCCGACCTTCGCCAACGCGAAGAGTGGCGGCACGCACGTCAACATCAGCGGTGCGGCCGTGGCAAAAAGTGCGCCGAACAAGGCCAACGCCATCAAGCTGATCGAGTTCCTGGTGTCGGAGCCGGCCCAGGTGCTCTACGCGCAAACCAACTACGAATACCCCGTGCGCAAGGGCGTGGCGCTGGATCCGATCATCGCCAACGCCATCGGTGAACTCAAGGTCGACCCGCTGCCGCTGACCGAGATTGCCAAGCACCGCAAACAGGCCAGCGCGCTGGTCGACAAGGTCGGATTCGACCAGTGACCACGCTGCAGCGCCCCCTGCCTGCGTGGGCCGCGCTGAGTCTCTTCGCACGCCCGCTCGCGGGCCTGCGGCCCGTTGGCGTGGTCTGGCGGTCGGCCGCCTGGCTCATCGCCCTGGGCGTGCTCGCACCCGTCGCCACGCTGTTCTGGCTCGCGCTTGGCGGTGACATCGCGCACTGGGCCCACCTCGCGCAGTACGTGCTGCCCACGGCGGCGCTGCAAACCGCCCTGCTGCTCGCGGGTGTGGGCGTGCTGGTGCTGGTGATCGGCACCGGCTGCGCCTGGCTGGTGTCGGCGTGCGACTTTCCGGGCCGCAAGGTGCTGCACTGGGCGCTGCTGCTGCCGCTCGCCATGCCGACCTACATCGTGGCCTTCGCCTACCTCGACCTGCTGCACCCGATCGGCCCGCTGCAGGGCGCGATCCGCTGGCTGCTCGGCTACGACAGCCCGCGCGAGTTCCGCCTGCCCGATCTGCGCTCGCTGCCGGGCGCGATCTTCGTACTCGGCTTCGTGCTGTATCCCTACGTCTACATGACGGCGCGCGCCATGTTCATGACCCAGCCGGCGCACCTGCTCGAAGCCGCGCGCACGCTGGGCGCGAGCCGCAGCGGGGCCTTCTTCCGCGTCGCGCTGCCGCTGGCACGCCCTGCGCTGGCCGTGGGGCTGAGCCTTGCGCTGCTCGAAACGCTCAACGACATCGGCGCCTCTGAATTTCTTGGCGTGAACACGCTCACCGTGGCGGTCTACACCACATGGATCACGCGCTCCGACCTGGCCGGCGCCGCGCAGATCGCCTGCGCGATGCTGCTGGCGGTGGTGCTGCTGGTGTTGCTCGAGCGGCACGGCCGCCGCCACCAGCGCTTCGCATCGGGCCAACGCATGCGGCCGATGCAACCCCGCCGGCTGCACGGCGCCGCGGCCTGGGCCGCGACCGTGACTGCCGCCACACCCGTGCTGATCGGCTTCGCCGCCCCCGCGCTCTACCTGGTGTGGGAAACCGCAAAGCGATTGCGGCTGGGCCAGGGCGTTTCGGCTGCACTGGTCACGAGCTTCGGAAACACGCTGGCGCTGGCGGGCGGCGTCACCGTCGCGGCGGTCGTGGCCGGACTCGTGGTGGCCTGGAGCGCCCGTGCACTGCGCGCCGCCAGCGCCCCCCGCCTCGGCGCCGGCCCGGCCCGGCTCGCGACACTGGGTTATGCGGTGCCGGGCACGGTGCTCGCCATCGGGTTGCTGACACCGGCCCTCGCATTCGACAACGCGCTGGCCGATGTCTTCGGCCTGCGCCACCTTCCGCTGATGGGCGCCGGCATCGTGCTGGTCACCGCCTGCACCATCCGCTTTCTCGCGATGCCGGTCGGCGGCATCGAGGCCGGCCTCAGCCGCATCCCGCCCACGCTCGAACAGGCCGCGCGCCTGCTGGGTGAAACGGCCGGTGGCACGCTGCGCCGCGTGCACCTGCCGCTGCTGGCGCCGGCACTGGCCACCAGCGCGCTGCTGGTGTTCGTCGATGCGATGAAGGAACTGCCCGCGACGCTGCTGCTGCGGCCTGCGAACTTCGACACGCTGGCAACCTGGCTCTATGCCGAGGCGGCGCGCGGCACGTATGAGGAAGGCGCGATCGCCGCGCTGGGCATCGTGCTGGCCGGGCTGCTTCCCATCGCACTGCTCGCGCGCACGCAACTGCGCGCACACGAACACCCCACGTCATGACAGCACCCCTGCAGATCGAAGGACTGCGCCTCGCCTACGACGGCGCGCGCGGGCTCCACACCGTGGTGGACGGCTTCTCGCTGGCGCTGGCGCAGGGCCAGGTCGGCTGCCTGCTCGGCCCTTCGGGCTGCGGCAAGACCACCGTGCTGCGCGCCATCGCCGGATTCGAGCCGGCGCGCGCCGGCAGCATCCGGCTCGGCACCACGCTGCTCTCGTCGCCGACCGTGCATCTGCCACCCGAGCAGCGCCGCGTCGGCATGATGTTTCAGGAGTACGCGCTGTTCCCGCACCTGTCGGCGCGCGACAACGTGGCTTTCGGGCTGCGCCGCCTCGCACGGCCGGCGCGCGACGCGCGGGTCGCCGAGATGCTCGCGCTGGTGGGGCTGGGCGATGCGTCGGCGCGCTTTCCCCACGAACTCTCGGGCGGCCAGCAGCAGCGCATTGCACTGGCGCGTGCGCTGGCCCCCTCGCCCGACCTGCTGCTGCTCGACGAACCGTTCTCCAATCTCGATGGCGCCACGCGCGAGCGGCTGGTGGCCGAGGTCGGCGCGATCCTGCGCGCCGCCGGCCAGACCGCCGTGCTGGTCACCCACAACGAGGCCGAGGCCCATGCCATGGCCGACCACATCGGCACGATGCACAACGGCCGGCTCTCGCGCTGGACTACAACGACCGCTTAGGGTCTGCGGCCCCTCCGCGCAGCCTCGGGGGCGAGCAATAATCTTTTTATGAGACTCCTCCACACGATGCTGCGCGTCGGCAACCTTCAGCGTTCGATCGACTTCTACACCCAGGTGCTCGGCATGCAATTGCTGCGCACTTCCGAAAACCCCGAGTACAAGTACAGCCTGGCCTTCGTCGGCTACGAGGGCAACCCCGCGCAGGCCGAGATCGAGCTCACCTACAACTGGGACACCGACAGCTACGAACTCGGCACGGCCTACGGCCACATCGCGCTGGGCGTGCCCGATGCCTACGCGGCCTGCGACAAGATCAAGGCGGCGGGCGGCAACGTCACGCGCGAGGCCGGGCCGGTCAAGGGCGGCAGCACCGTGATCGCCTTCGTGACGGATCCCGATGGCTACAAGATCGAGCTGATCCAGCGCGCCGAAGGCGGCGCCGGCGGCGGGCTGCGCTGAGCCGAGGCCCCTGATGCGCTGCGTCGCCGTTCGAGTGCATCGAGGGCGAGTTCCATCCGCGACAAGGCCCACATCACCACGCGCAACCTGCGCACGGTCGAGGAGCTGATCTAGCAGCCCAGCGCATCCGCCAGCGCGCCGATGTCGCGCACATGCAGCGTGTTGTCCGCGCGCGGCGACACGTCCTTCGGCCGGCTCGCACCGAACTCGGTCGCACGCTCGATGTAGCCGGTCTGCAATCCGCATTGGCGCGCTGCTTCGAGGTCGTCGTGGTGCGCAGCCGCCAGCATCACTTCCAAAGGGCTCAGGTCGAACACGCCCGCCACGCCGAGGTAGGTGCGCGGATCGGGCTTGTAGGCCTTGAACACTTCGGCCGACAGGATGCAGTCCCAGGGCAGGCCGGCCCGCTTGGCCATTTCGGTGAGCAGGCCGATGTTGCCGTTCGACAGCGTGCAGATCGTGAAGCGGGTCTTGAGCCGGCGCAAGCCGTCGACCGCATCGGGCCAGGCCGGCAGCCGGTGCCATGCACGGTTGAGCTCGCGCTTTTGCGTCTTGTCGAGCCGGTCGATGCCGAAGTCGTGCAGCACGTCTTCGAGGATCGCCAGGTGCAGTTCGTCGATCAGCGTGAAGCCGCCCTCGCCCGCCGCCAGCCGCTCCATCACGCGGCGCATGGCCGGCTGGTAGCCGGCGCGCCAGGCAGTGGCGAAGGCATCGGCATCAACCTCGGGCAGCGCCTGCGCCACCTCGGCCGCGATGCCGCCATGCCAATCGACCACGGTGCCGAATACGTCGAAGGCGATGACCTTCAGCGTGCTGCTGTCGAAGCCTTCGCTCATCGGGCGAGCTGGCTCGCCTCGCGTGCGAGCGTTTCGATGCGGGCCCAGTCGCCCTTGGCGATCGCGTCGGTCGGCACGATCCATGAGCCGCCGACGCAGGCCACGTTCGACAGCGCCAGGAACTCGTGCGCGTTGGCCAGGCTGATGCCGCCGGTCGGGCAGAAGGTGACGTCCCCGAACGGGCCCTGCCATGCCTTGAGCATCGGCAGGCCGCCGGCCTGCATAGCCGGGAAGAATTTGAGCTGCGTGTAGCCGTCTTCCTGCGCCATCATGATTTCACTGCCGGTTGCCACCCCGGGCAACAGCGGCAGGCCGATGTCGTGGCAGGCCTTGCCGACCGAGCGCGTGTAGCCCGGGCTCACGCCGAACCTGGCGCCGGCCAGCGCGGCGGCCTGGGCATCGGACGCGCTGCGGATCGTGCCGGCACCGGCCACGGCTTCGGGCACGTCCCGGGCGATCGCTTCGATGCATTGCAGCGCCTGCGGCGTGCGCAGCGTCACCTCGAGCATGCGGATGCCGCCGGCCACCAGCGCACGCGCCAAGGGCACGGCATGGGCCACGTCGTGCAGCACGATCACCGGGATCACCGGGGCGTCTTGCATGACGTCCAGTGCGGTCAGTTTGTCTCTCATTTCATGGCTCCATTCAGTTCTGTCGAAGATCGGCGGCGCTGTTACAGCCAGGAGCAGGCGCCCTCTTCCGCAGTGAGCGCGTTGCGGCGCATGCCGGCGAACAGTTCGCGGCCAAGGCCGCGGCCGTCGGCGGCGCGTTGGGATTCGGGTTGCACCGCATTCTCGCGCGCGGCCCATTCGTCCTCGGGCAGCAACACGGCCAGCGTGCCGGCCACGGCGTCGAGACGAATCAGGTCGCCGTCGCGCACCTTGGCCAGCGGGCCGCCGGCCGCAGCTTCGGGCGAGACATGGATCGCGGCCGGCACCTTGCCCGACGCGCCGCTCATGCGGCCGTCGGTGACCAGCGCCACGCGAAAGCCCTTGCCTTGCAGCACTGACAGCGGCGGCGTGAGCTTGTGCAGCTCGGGCATGCCGTTGGCCTGCGGGCCTTGCCAGCGCACCACGCAGACCACGTCGCGATCGAGCTCACCGGCGGTGAAGGCCTTGTGCAGCGCCATCTGCGAATCGAACACGCGGGCCGGTGCCTCGATCACATGGCGGTCGTCGGGCACCGACGACACCTTGATCACGCTGCGGCCCAGATTGCCGCCGAGCAGCTTGAGGCCGCCCGTGGCGCTGAACGGTTTGGCGACCGGGCGCGTGATCGCTTCATCGGCCAGCGGTGCAGCCGGACTCCAGTGCAGGGTGGCCGCTGCGGCATCGGCCAGCGTCGGGATGCTTGCGAACTCGCGGATGCCGCCTGCACGCACCGTCAGCACGTCGGCATGCATGAGGCCTGCGTCTACCAGTTCACCGATCACGAAGCCGGGGCCACCGGCCTGCTGGAATGCGTTGACGTCGGCACTGCCGTTCGGATAGACGCGCGCCAGCAGCGGCACCACGTCGGACAGGTGCGAGAAATCGTCCCAGTCGATGACGATGCCGGCCGCGCGCGCCACAGCGACCCAGTGGATCAGATGGTTGGTCGAGCCGCCGGTGGCCAGCAGCGCAGACATCGCATTCACGATGGCGCGCTCGTCCACCATGACGCCGATCGGCGGGCACTGGAAGGCTTGCGTCGAAGCGCGCCCCAGCACCGTTCGCACCGCTTCGCGCGTGAGCGCCTCGCGCATCACGTCGCCGGGCTGGATGAACGCGCTGCCCGGCACATGCAGGCCCATGGCTTCGAGCAGCATCTGGTTGCTGTTGGCGGTGCCGTAGAAGGTGCAGGTGCCCTGGCCGTGGTAGGCCGCCATCTCGGCATCGAGCAGACCCTTGCGGCCGACCAGCCCTTGCGCCGCCTGCTCGCGCACCTTGGACTTGGCAGTGTTCGACAGGCCCGACGACATCGGCCCGGCCGGCACGAACACGGTGGGCAAATGGCCGAAGTGCAGCGCGCCGATCAGGAGGCCGGGCACGATCTTGTCGCAAACGCCGAGCAGCAGCGCCGCGTCGAACATGTCGTGCGTGAGCGCGACGGCGGTGCTCATCGCGATCAGGTCGCGGCTGAACAGGCTCAGCTCCATGCCCGGCGTGCCCTGCGTCACGCCGTCGCACATGGCGGGCACGCCGCCCGCGACCTGCGCGGTAGCGCCGAGCTTGCGGGCCTCGTTCTTGATGATGTCGGGGTAGTGCTGGTACGGCGCGTGGGCCGACAGCATGTCGTTGTACGCGGTCACCAGGCCGATGTTCGGCGCACGCTCGGCAACAATCTTCAGCTTGTCGTTGGCCGGCACGCCTGCCACGGCGTGCGCCACGTTGGCGCAACCCATGCGATCGGAGCCGCGGTCACGGTCGGCGATCTCGGCAAGCTGCTGCAGGTAGGCGCTGCGCGTCGGCGCGCTGCGCCGGCGGATCCGGTCGGTGACCTGGTGGACAGTGGGGTGTGTGGTCATGCCCGAGCATCGTACCAAGCGAAAATGAAAAAGCCCGGCAGAACCGGGCTTGCGGGCGATACGGATTTGCGCTCAGTCGAGCAGCTTGACCTCGACCCGGCGGGCTTCGGCGTTGTTGCCCGTGCCGGTGGTCACGGCCGGCTTCTGCAGGTCGACCTTGGCGGCCGGCACACCGAGGCCGGTCAGCACGTCGCGCACCATTTCGGCCCGCTTCTTGGCGAGCTGCTCGTTGATGGCCGCGTCGCCCGTGGTGTCGTGGAAGCCCGAGACCACCGCCTTGCGGCCGCCTTCGACGCCCTTGATCACTGCGGCCAGCGCCTCTGCGGCGCCCGGTGCGAGGTCGGCACTGCCGGTGGCGAAGTAGAAGTTCACGATGCCGTTCACGACGCGGATGGCGGCGCCATCGGGAATGGTGACCGACACCGTCTCGGTCACCACGGCCACCAGCGGTACCGCTGCGGCAACCACCGGTTTTGCGGGTGCGCGGGCAGCGCCGCTCTTGTAGAGCGCGATGCCGACCACGAAGAAGATCACGAGTGCGATCACACCGACAGCGATGCCGAGAATGAGGTTTTGCTGACTGTCGTCGTCGCTGGGGGAAGCCATCGGGCGAACTCCGTCGGTAAGGGGTCGGTAAATAATGGTGCGGTGAACCATGAGTCTCAAATTGTAGGTGGTGCAGAAAAAGGCCCCGGCCCGCCCGGACTGGATCCGCTGCCCCGGCCGCTGCGCGACCCCAAGCCCATGCTCGACCGCGTGATCGAGGAATGGGGCGGGCACGATGATCTCTGGGTGTTCGGCTACGGCTCGCTGATCTGGCGGCCGGAGTTCGACCATACCGAGCGGCGCCCGGCCCGCGTGCATGGCTGGCACCGTGCGCTCAAGATGTGGAGCCGGGTCAACCGCGGCACGCCGCAGAACCCGGGGCTGGTGTTCGGGCTGCTCTCGGGCGGCAGCGTGCAGGGCATGGTGTTTCGCATTCCGGCCGCCGACGGGCTCGAAGCCTTGGGCCGGCTCTGGCTGCGCGAGATGCCCACGGGCGTGTACGACCCGCGCTGGCTCGACTGCATCACGCCCGGCGGCACGGTGCGTGCGCTGGCATTCACTCTGTCGCGCCGCAGCCCCAACTTCACCGGCGAACTGAGCGAGGCGCGCTATCGCGAAATATTTGCGAGCGCCACCGGCCGCTTCGGAACTTCGATCGACTACGCGCGCCAAACCCTGCTCGAACTGCAGCGCCATGCGATCCACGACGCCGCGCTGGCGCGACTGGTTCGGCTGGCCGCAGCCGATCTTGCGGCCGCTGCCGACAGCGACACTGCGGCCCCCGGGCTATCCCCTTCGGACGCGCCGCCCGATACTTGCCAAAACTTCCTGGAGAAACCATGACCATCCGCTTCACTACCGCTGCATCCACTGCCGCCCTGCTCACCACCGCCTTGCTTGCCGGCTGCGGCAGCATGAGCATGGGCAAAGCCAGCGCGGTCGCCGCCCTGGCGCCCACCGCGGCGATCTCGCCCAATCCCACGATGGGCCGGGTGACCTTCACCGCGCTCGACCACGGCGTGCGGGTTGCTGGCGAGGTGCGCGGCTTTGCACCGGGCAGCGAGCACGGTTTCCACATCCACGAAAAAGGCGACTGCAGCGACAACGCGATGGCCTCGGGCGGCCACTTCAACCCGACGGGCGGCACCCACGGCAAGTTCGGCGCGCCGGGCAGCCACGCGGGCGAGCTGCCGAGCCTGGTGGCCGACGCGAACGGCGTGGCGCGCTTCAGCGTGGACGACCATTCGATCTCGCTGACCGAAGGCGCCGCCAACAGCGTGCTGGGCCGTGCGCTCGTGGTGCACAAGGATCCGGACGACTTCAAGACGCAGCCGGCCGGCAACTCCGGCCCGCGCACGGCCTGCGCCGTGATCACGAAGGGTTGAGGCGCAGCAGCAGCAGCGCTTCGGCGCGCGCGAGTGCCTCGACGGTGTCGATATCGGTGACCACGCCGATGTCGTCGACCGCGATGTCTGCAACTGCATCGGCAGCGCGCAGCGCCTGAAGGACGGGCGCTGCGCCCTTGCTTCCCTCCAGCGCCAGCAAGCCGTCCCGGCATTCGCGCGCGAAGCCCACCGGATGACCGCGCTCGCCGCGGTAGTGCGGCTGCGCCGCCTGGATCGCCCCGCCCAATGCCGCCGCCACTTGCCGCAAGGTGGCCGGCTGAACCAGTGGCAGATCCCCCGGCAGGATCAGCCAGCCGTTCGCCTCGGCGGTATGGCGCACCGCCGCCGCGATCGAATCGCCCATGCCCGGGTGGCCTGCGTCTTCCAGGTGCCAGGGCAGTCCGCTGGCCTGCACGGCGGCGAGCGTGTGCGCCAGCACCGGCCTGCCGGCCAGCAGCGCCTGCAGCTTGGCGCCGCTGCCGCCCGACGCGCGAAAGCGATCGCCACGGCCGGAGGCCAGCACGATGACGGTGGGGAGCGGCAGGTCGGTCATGAATCCAGTATCCACCGACAATGCCGGCATGAGCTCACCGAACGATTCCCTGGCCGCGCTGCGCAAGAGCTACGAGCGCGCGGAACTCGACGAAACCCGCAGTGCCGAAGACCCGCTGCAGCAGTTCGAACGCTGGCTCACCGAAGCCATCGACGCGAAGGTGCCCGAACCCAATGCGATGACACTGGCCACCGTGGCCGGCGACCTGCGGCCCTCGACCCGCATCGTGCTGATCAAGGGCTACGACGCGCGCGGCATCGTCTGGTTCACCAACTACCAGAGCCGCAAGGGCCAGGAACTGGCCGGCAACCCATTCGCGGCGCTGCAGTTCCACTGGGTCGAGCTCGAGCGCGTGGTGCGCATCGAGGGCCGCGTGGAACAGGTCGATGCCGCGGAAAGCGACGCCTACTTTGCAAGCCGCCCGCTTGACTCGCGCATCGGCGCCTGGGCCAGCCCGCAGAGCGAAGTGATCGACGGCCGTCAGGTGCTGGTGAAGAACGCAGCCATCGCGGCGGCCAGATTCCTGCTCTCGCCGCCGCGGCCGCCGCACTGGGGCGGCTATCGGCTGGTGCCGGATCGCTGGGAGTTCTGGCAGGGCCGCGCGAGCCGGCTGCACGATCGGCTGCGCTATCGCCGCGAAGACAACGCCTGGCGGCGCGAGCGGCTAGCGCCGTAATAGTTGCTCGCCCCCAGGCTTCGCGCACTTCGTGTCGCGCGCGCCTTCCCCCTGCCGGGGGCAACACCAGCGGCCCGGCGAAGCCGGTTCCGCGGTGTTCACTGGAACACGTGGTCAGAGGTAGCCGGCCAATGCCATGACCAGTGAAAGCGTGACCAATGCCAGCACGGTCGACACCACGACGCTGGCGGTGACCAGTTCCTCTGCGGTGCGGTAGCGCTGCGAGAACAGGAACACGTTGGCACCGATCGGCAACGCTGCGGCCACCACCATCACGGTTAGCGGCAGGCCGCGCAGGCCGAAGGCCCATCCGAGGGCTGCCGTGAGTAGCGGATGCACGAGGTTCTTGATCACCGCCTGCACCAGTGCGCCGCGCCAGTGCAACCCGACGGGCGTCAGCGCGAGCGTGATGCCGACCATCACCAACGCGACCGGACTGAAGGCCTGGCCCATCAGGCGGATCGGGGTATCGATGGCCTCAGGCATCGTCCAGCCGGTTTGCGCGAACAGCAGCCCGGCGAGGATTGGCAGTGGCACCGGATGGACGATGGCGTTGCGCAAGGCCTTGCCGACGGTGCGGGCCATGGCCTTGCGGTCTTGCCCGCCGGCGCCGCTGCGGGTCGCGTGCTCGTGCGCAACCGCGAGTTCGAGCACCACGGTGGCACTGGTGAGCAGCACCAGCGAATGCAGCGAGATGAGCGTCAGCAGCACGACCGTGCCCTCGGGCCCGTAGGCCAGTCCGACCAGCGCGATGCCGATCATCACGGTGTTGCTGTAGGTGTTGGCCAGCGCCAGCACGGCGGCCGTACGGTTGAAGCCGCGCCAGAGCAGCGTGGCCGCGAAGATCAGGCCGGCCGCGATGAAGTACGCCGCCACGGGCCGCAGGCTGAGCTGCTCGACATGCACCGTGCTCATCGCGCGGAACAACAGCGCGGGCGCGAGCAGCAGAAAGATCAGGTTCGACAGATCCTTGACCGATGCGCCACCGATCCAGCGGCGCCGGCCTGCCAAGTAACCCGCTGCGATCAGGAGAACGACGGGGAGCAGCGAGGAGATGACGGAGGCGTTCACTGCTTTGAGGATAGCCCAGGGTTGTTTTCCTCTGGAAGCACGCCCGGTGTGCGGTACGGGCCGTCCGACCCTGCTGCGCCGGCCGCTTCGCGGCTGCCCTGCGGTGCTCGCGCTTTGCGGGGTCTCGCAGAACTCGCTTCGCTCAAACAGCTGCGAGCCCTGATCCGCAAAACGCTGCGCTCCTCGGCGGCGCAGAAGGGATCGGCCAGCCCGTACCGCACACCGGGCTTCGGGTGGTGCGAAGGTCGCGCATTCCGGATGCAACCCCAAGGTGTCCACGTCGGTGGGTGGCATGCGCTGGGGCGGCCGTTGAGGCACCGCCGAGCAGCGCAGCGGCAGGCGGATCAGGGCCGCGTGCTATTTGAGCCGCAGGCGAGTTCACGCGGACCCCGCCTGCCGCGAGCAGCGCAGGGCAGCCCGAAGGGCCGGTGACGTCGGCCGCCCCAGCGCATGCCGCCCACCGACGCGCCCCGAAAAACGCCGGAGACTAGAAATTCACCCGCAACCCGACCTTCAAAGTCCGCCCCGGCAGCGGCGCATCCGGATACACCGTCGTCGTCAGGATCGACGTCGCCGTGTAAGCCAGCTTGTTGGTGATGTTGTCGACGCGCGCATACCAGGTCAGCGCCGCGCGCTGCACCTTCATGCGATAGCTGATCGATGCGTTCCACAGCGTGTACGCATCCGTCTCGCGTGCGCCGACCAACGGCACTCGACGTTGCGCGGCGTTGTGGTCGAAACCGAGGCGCGCACTCCACGGCCCGTTGCCGTAGACCAGCGTGGCGCCCACCCGCACCGGCGCGATGCGTGGCAGCGGCTCGCCCGTGTCGGTGTTGGTCGCTCGCACCAGGTCGCCGCGCCATTCGAGGTCGAGCGTCGAGCCATCGTCGGCGCGGGCGAAACCATCACGGCCGAGCAACTGCAGGTTGCCGCTGGCCTCGATGCCGGTGAAGCGCGCCCGCACCCCGCTGTAGACATATTCGGCCAGCGTATCGGTGGCCGCAGGGTCGGTCACGACATTGCCTTCCTCGTCGCGCTGGTTGCCGCTCGCGGTCAGGCCGATGTAGTTGCGAAAACGCGTGACATACGCGTTGACGCCGGCGCGGTTGGCGCCCGACTTCCACTGCGCGCCCAGATCGAAGCCGACCGACTTCTCCTTCTGCAGCGACGGGTCGCCAACCTCCCACGCCGCTGTCGCGACGTGCGGGCCGTTGGCGAACAGCTCGTAGTCCTTCGGCGCACGCTCGGTGTAGGCCAGGTTGGACGTCAGTTGCCACTGCGGCGTGAGGTTGACCAGGGCGCCGAGTGCCGCGCTGTGCGGGTTGAAGCTGCGCTCGCCCACCGCGAAGCGCGTGATCTCCGGATCGTCCGGATAGCCGAGCGACCTGACCTTGACCTGCTCGGTGCGGGCGCCAAAGCTCAGCTTGCCCCACGGCATGCCGAGTTCCTCGTGCACGAACAGCGCGTTGGCCCGCGTGCGGCTGTGCGGCGCAAAGGCTTCTTCACCATCGGCCGAAAAGCGGTTGCGTTCGCTCGTGAAACCGATCAACCCTTCGAGGTTGCCGATCTTCTGGTGCCGCGCCTCGATGCGAAGGTCGCTGCTCTTGTTGGCGAAGGTGGTGCCGGCGGTGCCGCCTTCGTATTCGGTGTGGCGGTAGTCGGTGCTGCTGAGCTTGGCATGCACGCTCGTGAAGAAGCCGCCCGGGCGCCACTCGCCTTCGAGCGCATAGCGATCCGACTTCATGCCGATCGTCACATCGTCCTCGGCCACGGTGCCGTAGGTGCTGCGGTAGGTGCTGGCCGAGGCGCCGATGTAGCCCCGATCGAAGAACAGCGAGCCGCCGACCGCACCGCCGCGCGCCTCGTTCGCCGAATTGCAGATGCGGCGCGCCAGCCAGGGCGAGCCGGGCTTGCTGCAGCCGAGCTCGATCGGCACGGCCACATCGTCCGAACGGCGGTCGAACGCATCCACATGCAGTGCATAGCGGTCATTGCCGCCCTCGAGCACCACGCCGCCGCTCTTCTCCTTGTTGCCGGTGGCATAGCCCAGGTCAGCACGGCCGCCGAAGCCGTTGATCGGCTCGCTCGGAATGCGGTTGTCGATGATGTTGACCACACCGCCGACCGCGCTGCCGCCGTACTGCAGCGCCGACGGGCCGCGCAGCACCTCGACGCGTTCCGTGACCAGCGCATCGACCGGCACCGCGTGGTCGTAGCTCAGCGCCGAGGCATCGGGCGCACCCCCGCCGTTCTGCAGGATGCGGATGCGATCGCCGTCCTGTCCGCGAACGATGGGCCGGCTCGCGTTCGGGCCGAAGTAGCTGCTGCTCACGCCGGGCAGTCCGTCCAGCGTCTCGCCGAGCGTGGATTGCGAGCGCAGCAGCAGCGCATCGCCCGACAGCGAGGTGGTCGGCGCGATCAGTTCGGCGCCACCGAGCGGGTTGCCGGTGACGGTGATTTCCTTCAGGGTGGGTGCCGCATCGGCCGGTGCGGGTTCGGTTTGCTGGGCGCTGGCGACCAGCGAGGCGAGGGACAGGATGGCAACGCCCACGGCGTTGCGATGGAAGACAAAGGGGGTCATGGTGAAAACTCGTTGAATCAATACGCTGCCGGCCGCGGCCCCGGGCAAGAGGGCGCAACAACCGGAAAGTCAGAGGGGATTCAGCGAGAAGAAGGCGGGCCGCGCGCGTCGAACAGCGCAACCCATCGGGCCAGTGCCTGGCCCTCGAGAAAGTCGAAAACGGCCACTGGCAGCACCAGCGGCAACACCATCATCGGCACGCCGAGAGCGGCCGGGCCGTGGGCCAGTTGATCGTAGAGCCGGCAGTCGGCGTCTTCATGATGCGGGCCGAACAGCGCGGCGATCCAATTGCCGTGACTGTGCGTCTGGGCGGCGGCAGAAGCCTGCTGCACCGTCGCATGCGGCGCACCGGGCACATGCACTGCGCGGTGCACCAACCCCAGCGTGCCGGCCACCCACAGCGCCACCGCGAGCGCGACGAGCAGTGCGGCCTGGCGGCTGCGGGACATGAAGGGGCTGGCTTGCAAGGGAACGCTCAGTCTTTGACCCGGGCGGCGAAAGTCTTCCTGAACTTCTCGACCTTGGGCCCGACCACGAAGGCGCAGTAGCCCTGGTTCGGATTGTTCAGGAAGTAGTCCTGGTGGTAGGCCTCGGCGGTCGAGTAACCGGCGAGTGGCACCACCTCGGTGACGATCGGTGAATGGTAGGTCTTGCTCTCGACCATCTCGCGGATCACCGACTGCGCCACCTCGCGCTGCGCCTCGCTGGTGGTGTAGATGCCGCTGCGGTACTGCGTGCCGGTGTCGTTGCCCTGGCGGTTCAGGGTGGTGGGGTCGTGCACGACGAAAAAGATCTCGAGAATCTCGCGCAAGGTGATCTGGGCAGTATCGAACTGAACCTTGACCACTTCCACCGCACCGGTGCGGCCGCTGCAAACCTGCTCGTAGGTCGGGTTCGGCACCTGGCCATTGCAATAGCCCGATTCCACATCGGTCACGCCCTGCACCCGGTCGAACACGGCCTCAGTGCACCAGAAGCAGCCGCCGCCAAGGACGATGGTTTCAGTGGCGGGAACAGGAGACGACATGACAAAACTCCGGAGAGGGTAAAAAGCGCGAGCCCGGTATTGTGGCGGCTTGACGGCTGGCATGGCGCTCACTACATTACTAACCCGTCAGTCATTAACTTTCCATGCCCACTCCCCGCTTTCTTGCCGACAAGCTGTGCCCCGTGCGCGCCAAGCGCGAACGCCGCAAGGAGGCGCGTCCCGGCGAGCTGCTGGAAGCGGCGCTCGACCTGTTCGTCGAGAAGGGCTTTGCCGCCACGCGCTCCGAAGAGGTGGCGGCGCGGGCCGGGGTTTCCAAGGGCACGCTGTTTCTCTACTTCCCGAGCAAGGAAGAACTCTTCAAGGCCGTGATCCGCGAGAACCTCTCGGGTCGCTTTGGTGAGTGGAACCAGGAGTTCGAGGCCTTCGAAGGCAGCACGCCCGACATGCTGCGCTACGTGATGCGCGTCTGGTGGGAGCGGGTCGGCTCGACCAAGGTGTCGGGCATCACCAAGCTCATGATGAGCGAGGGTGGCAACTTCCCGGAACTGGCCAGGTTCTACCAGACCGAAGTGGTGCAACCCGGCCATGAACTGCTGCGCCGCGTGATCCGACGCGGCATCGAGCGCGGCGAGTTCAAGGGGGTCGACGTCGACCTCGCGATCTACACCGTGCTGGCACCGATGATCTTTCTCATGCTGTCCAAACACTCGGGCAACATCTGCATGGATCCCGGGGTCGAGCTGGATCCCGAAAAGTACATCACCCTGCAGGCCGAAACCCTGCTGGGCGGCCTTTGCACCCCGGACGGGAGCCGCGCATGAAACGAGCCTGGTGGCGCTGGACGCTGGCGGCGCTGGTGCTACTGCTGATTGCCGGCGCGGTGCTGCGCGCTGTGTCGGCGCGCAAGGCCCAACAGGCTGCAGTGGCCACCGCTGCCGCGAAGCCGGCAGAAACCGAAGTGGTGTTGAGCGCGGCCGAGGTCGTGCGCGCGGGGCCGCGCGCGCTGGCGCAAACGCTGCCAGTGTCGGGCACGCTGCGGGCGGTCGACTGGGCCGTGGTCAAGGCACGCGTTGCCGGCGAGCTCATGGATCTCACGGTGCGCGAGGGCGACACCGTCACTGCCGGACAGGTGATCGCGCGCATCGACCCGGTCGAATACACCTCGCGCGTGCGCCAGGCGCAGGAACAGGCTGATTCTGCTGCCGCCCAGGCCGACGTGGCGCAGCGCACCTTCGACAACAACCAGGCGCTGGTGGACCAGGGCTTCATCTCGCGCACCGCGCTCGACACTTCGCAGTCCAACCTCAACGCCGCGCGCTCGACGCACCGCGCTGCGCTCGCGGCCGTGGAGGTGGCGCGCAAGTCGCTGAACGACACGGTGCTCAAGAGCCCGATCACCGGCCAGGTGGCGCAACGCCTGGCGCAGCCGGGCGAGCGCATCGCCGTCGAGGGCCGCGTGATCGAGGTGGTCGACCTGAGCCGCATCGAGGTCGAGGCCACGCTGGCCGCGGCCGACTCTGTCGCGGTGCGGGTCGGCCAGCGCGCCACGCTGCAGATTGAAGGCAGTGCCCTTGCTGCGACGCCCGGCGAGCGCCGCGTCGACGCCAGCGTGGTGCGCGTGAACCCGAGCGCGCAGGCCGGCAGCCGCAGCGTGCTGGTCTACCTGCGGCTCGACAGCGCCGCCGGATTTCGCCAGGGCCTGTTCGCGCAGGGCAGCATCGACGTGGGGCGCAGCACGGCGCTGGCCCTGCCGCTGACCGCAGTGCGCATCGACAAGCCGGCGCCCTATGTGCAGGCCCTGGTCGATGGCCGCGTCGTGCACCGGCCGGTGCAGACCGGGCAGCGCGGCCAGCTCGACGGCCAGACCTTCGTGGCGGTGAGCGGCATCGAGGACGGCACGCTGGTCGTGGCCGGCAGCATCGGCCCGCTGCGCGAAGGCACGCGGGTGAAACTGGCCGCGGCAGCGGCAGCGGCCGCTGCGCCCGCGCCGGCGCGCGCCGCGCCCTGAGCGACACCCCCATGTGGTTCACCCGCGTCAGCCTCCGCAACCCGGTGTTCGCGACCATGCTGATGCTGGCGCTGGTGGTGCTCGGCATCTTTTCGTACCAGCGGCTGCAGGTCGACCAGTTTCCGAACATCGACTTTCCGGTGGTGGTGGTCATCACGGAATACCCCGGTGCGTCACCCGAAATCGTCGAGAGCGAGGTCACGAAGAAGGTTGAGGAAGGCGTCAACTCGATCGCCGGCATCAACGCCCTCACCTCGCGCAGCTACGAAGGCCAGTCGGTCGTCATCATCGAATTCCAGTTGTACGTCGACGGGCGCAAGGCGGCCGACGACGTGCGCGAAAAGGTGGCCGCAGTGCGTCCGCTGTTCCGCGACGAGGTGAAAGACCCGCGCGTACTGCGCTTCGACCCGGCGTCGCGTCCCGTGTGGTCGGTCGCCGTGCTGCCCGATCCGGCGGTGAAGCAGCAGCCGAGTGCGGTAGAGCTCACCAACTGGGCCGACCAGGTGCTGAAGAAGCGGCTTGAAAACGTACGCGGCGTCGGCTCCGTCACGCTGGTGGGCGGCACCAAACGCGAGATCAACCTCTACCTGAACCCGCAGGCGATGGAAGCGCTCGGTGTCAGTGCCGACCAGGTGGTGAACGCGGTGCGCAGCGAGAACCAGGCGCTGCCGGTGGGCTCGGTGCGCTCGCTCGAACAGGATCGCGTGGTGCAGATCGATGCCCGGATGGAGCGGCCGGAAGACTTCGGCAAGATCATCGTCACGCGCAAGGGTGGCGCACCGATCCGCGTCGAGCAGGTTGCGCGCGTGGCCGACGGCGCGCAGGAAATCGACAGCCTCGCGCTCTACAACGGCCAGCGCACGCTGCTGCTGTCGGTGCAGAAGGCGCAGGACGAGAACACCATCGGCGTGGTCGACGGGCTGGTCAAGGCCATCGCAGAGATCCGGCCGCAACTGCCGCCGGGCGTGCTGCTGGAGCCGATCGGCGACGCTTCGCGCCAGATCCGCGTCGGCGTGAAGAACGTGCGGCAGACGCTGATCGAAGGCGCGCTGCTCACCGTGCTGATCGTGTTCCTGTTCCTCAATTCGTGGCGCTCGACCGTGATCACCGGGCTGACCCTGCCGATCGCGCTGATTGGCACTTTCTGGTTCATGCAGATGTTCGGCTTCACCATCAACATGGTGACGCTGATGGCGCTGTCGCTGTGCGTCGGCCTGCTGATCGACGACGCGATCGTGGTGCGCGAAAACATCGTGCGCCATGTGCAGATGGGCAAGGCGCCGTTCCAGGCCGCGCTCGACGGCACCCAGGAAATCGGCCTCGCCGTGCTGGCCACCACGCTCTCGATCGTGGCGGTGTTCCTGCCGATCGGTTTCATGGGCGGCATCATCGGCAAGTTCTTCCACGAGTTCGGCATCACCATCGTGGCGGCCGTGCTGATCTCGATGTTCGTGAGCTTCACGCTCGACCCGATGCTCTCGAGCATCTGGCACGACCCCGCGATCGACAAGCAGGGCAAGCGCGAAGCGCCCGTGAGCTTCTACGACAAGACCATCGGCCGCGTCACCGGCTGGTTCGACGACGCCACCGAGAAGCTGGGTGCGGCCTACCAGGGCATCCTGCGCTGGTCGCTCGGCCACAAGCTCGCCACGGTGCTGGCCGCGCTCGGCATCTTCGTCGGGAGCGTGTTCATGGTGCCGCTGCTCGGCACCGAGTTCGTGCCCAAGGCCGACTTCTCCGAAACCGCCATCAACTTCTACACGCCGGTCGGCTCGTCGCTCGAAGTAACCGAAGCCAAGGCGCGCCAGGTCGAAGGCATCCTGCGCGAGATGCCCGAGGTGCGGTACACGCTCACCACCCTCAACACCGGCGACGCGCAGGGCAAGATGTACGCGAGCATCTACGTGCGGCTGGTCGACCGGAAGGATCGCAGCCGCAGCGTCGATGCGATGTCGGCCGTGCTGCGCGAACGCTTGCGCACGGTGCCGGGCATCACCGTCACCCACGTGGGCCTGCGCGATTCGGTCGGCGGCAACAAGGCGATCGAGTTCTCGCTGCAGGGCCCCGACCTGAAAGAGCTGGAACGCCTCACGCAGCTGGTGACCGAGCGCATCCGCGGCGTGCCCGGCCTGGTCGACCTGGACTCCAGCCTCAAGCCGAACAAGCCGACGGTCAACATCGTGGTGCGGCGCGATGCGGCGTCCGACCTCGGCCTCGGCGTGGCGCCGATCGCGAGCGCGCTGCGCACGCTGGTGGCCGGTACCACGGTCGGCAACTGGCGCGCGCCCGACGACCAGACCTACGACGTCAACGTGCGGCTCGCGCCCGAAGTGCGCAACGCACCGGCCGACCTGGCGCGGCTGCCCTTCGTGAGCACCACGATGGGCGCCAACGCCGACGGCAGCAGCCGCATCGTGCGCCTGCAGCAGGTGGCCGACGTGCGCGAAGCTACCGGCCCGAATCAGATCAACCGCCGCGCGCTGGCGCGCGAAGTCTCGATCAATGCCAACACCGGCGGCCGCTCGGCTGGTGAAGTGTCGGCCGACATCCGCGCCGCGCTCGAAGGCATCGCCTTTCCGCCCGGCTACGGCTGGCAGTTCAGCGGCGCCACCAAGAACATGCAGGAGTCGTTCGGCTATGCGGTCTCGGCGCTGGCGCTGGCGATCATCTTCATCTACATGATCCTGGCCAGCCAGTTCAAGAGCTTCCTGCAGCCACTGGCGCTGATGACCGCCCTGCCGCTCACGCTGATCGGCGTGGTGCTGGCGCTGCTGATGTTCCGCTCGACGCTGTCGATGTTCTCGATCATCGGCATCGTGATGCTGATGGGCCTGGTCACCAAGAACGCGATCCTGCTGGTGGACTTTGCGATCCGTGCGCGCGAGCCGGGCACCGCGCCGGACGGCAGCAGCGTGCCCGGCCTGCCGCGCGCCGAGGCCCTGCTGCTGGCCGCGCGCGTGCGGCTGCGCCCGATCCTGATGACTACGCTGGCGATGATTTTCGGCATGGTGCCGCTAGCGTTTGCGCTCAGCGAAGGCGCCGAGCAGCGCGCACCGATGGGCCAGGCCGTGATCGGCGGGGTGATCACCTCGTCCCTGCTGACGCTGGTGGTGGTGCCGGTCGTGTACTGCTACCTCGACGACCTGGGCGCCTGGGCCAAACGGCATTGGCACCGTGCGCCGGCGCTGCCGCTGGGCGCGCCACCTAAAATCAAGGGTTTGTCCTGACCCGACGGAGAAAGACCATGAACCCCAACGCCAACCCCACCCTCGCGCACCTGCGCTTCAACATGATCGAGCAGCAGATCCGTCCCTGGGACGTGCACGATCCGGCCATCCTCGCGCTGCTGGCCGAGATCCGGCGCGAGGACTACGTGCCCCAGGCCCATCGCGCGCTGGCCTTCTTCGACATGGAACTGCCACTGGGCGACGGCAGCGTGCCCGGCGAAACCATGCTGGCGCCCAAGATCGAGGCCCGCACGCTGCACGACCTGCATGTGCAAAAGCATGAAACTGTGCTCGAAATCGGCACCGGCTCCGGCTTCATGGCCGCCCTGCTCGCGCACCGCGCCGCCCGCGTGCTGACGCTCGAAATCAACCCCGCGCTGGCCGCCAGCGCCGCCGAAACGCTGCGCCGCAACGGCGTGGGCAATGTCGAGGTGCGCAACGCCGACGGCTCGAAGCCGCTGCCGAGCGGCCCGAGCTTCGACGTGATCGTGCTCAGCGGCTCGGTCGCGAAGATTCCGCAAGGCCTGCTGGGCTCGCTCAACATCGGTGGCCGCCTGGTAGCGATCGTCGGCGAGGAACCCATGATGCGCACCCACATCGTCACCCGCACCGGCGAAGGTCAGTGGTCGACCGCCCAGCCCTGGGACACCGTGGCGCCGCGTCTGCTGAACTTCCCCGAGCCGTCGCGCTTCACGTTTTGATGTTCACCCCCAGCCTTCGCGCACTTCGTGTCGCTTCGCCAACCCCCTCTCCGGGGGCGACACCAGCGGCCCGGCAGAGCCGGTTCCGCGGTGTCCCGCGTACGTGCATTCATGGAGGAATAACGCCGTGATCGATCAGGTTCTTCCTGCTGACCTGGCTGCATGGTTCGCGGTCGACCCAGCCGCCCCACCGGTGCTGCTGGACGTGCGCGAGCCGTGGGAACGGCAGACCGCCAGCGTCACGCCGGCCGGCTTCACGCTGCTGGCTATTCCCATGAACGAAGTTCCGGCCCGCCTGGCCGAACTCGACGCCGGCCAGCGCGTGGCCTGCCTCTGCCATCACGGCGCGCGCAGCCAGCGCGTGGCCATGTTCCTGAACCAGAACGGATTCGATGCACTGGCCAATGTGGCCGGCGGCATCGACGCCTGGTCGATGCAGCACGACCCCGCCGTGCCGCGCTATTGAATTTTTCAAGGACTCTTTTCATGACCGTGTTCCGGCTTCTCCCCCTTGCGGCAGCGCTTTCGATGGCGCTGGCCCTGCCGGCCCACGGCCAGAGCCTGATTGAGCTGTACGAAGCGGCGCGTGGCTACGACGCCACCTACCAGGCCGCGCGCGCGCAGTACGACGCGAGCGTGGCGCGGGCGGCCCAGGCCAAGGCGGGCATCCTTCCGGCGGTCGGCCTCTCGGCCGGCGCCACGCACACCAACCTCGACATCGACACGCCGTCGGCCGATATCTCGCGCAAGCTCAACACGCAGACGGCCGGCGTCAACGCCACCCAGCCGCTCTACCGCCCGGCCAACTGGGCGACCTATGAACAGGGCAAGCGCCAGGCAGACATCGCGCAGGCCGTGCTGATCGCCGCCGACCAGGACATCGTGGTGCGCGTGAGCCAGGCCTACTTCGACGTGCTGGCCAGCCAGGACAGCCTGGCCCTGGTGCGGGCGCAGAAAGTCGCGGTGGCCGAGCAGCTTGCTTCGGCCAAGCGCAACTTCGAGGTCGGCACCTCCACCATCACCGATTCGCGCGAAGCCCAGGCCCGCTACGACCTCGTGATCGCGCAGGAGATCGCGGCCGAGAACGACCTGCAGGTAAAGAAGATCGTGCTCGACCAGCTGGTCGGCCGCATCGGCACCGTGCCGACGCCACTGGCCGCGCCGGTCGCGCTGCCGGTACTGCTGCCGGCCGACATCAACGCCTGGGTGGCGCAGGCCGACGCCGCGCACCCCTCGATCCAGCAGGCGCGGCTCGCGGTCGACGTGGCCGGGCTCGAAGTGCAGAAGGCCGAGGCCGGCCACAAGCCAACCATCGATGCACAGCTCGGCTACAACGTCAGCAACAACCCGCAGGGGACCAGCACCAGCACCGGCAAATCGCGCATCGGCGCCGCCAGCGTGGGCGTGGTGTTCAGCATGCCGCTGTTCGCCGGCTTCGCGACTGAAAACCGCATCAAGGAAACGCTGGCGCTCGAAGAGCAGTCGAAGCAGGTGCTCGAATCCACGCGCCGCAGCGTGACGCAGGCCACGCGCGCCGCCTACCTCGGCCTCGTGTCGGGTGCCGGCCAGGTCAAGGCGCTGGAAGCGGCCGAGTCGTCGAGCCAGAGCGCGCTCGACGCCAACCGGCTCGGCTACCAGGTCGGCGTGCGCATCAACATCGACGTGCTCAATTCGCAGAGCCAGCTGTTCCAGACCAAGCGCGACCTGGCACAGGCGCGCTACAACGTGCTATTGGGCAATCTGAAGCTGCGCCAGGCCAACGGCACGCTGACCGAGAACGACCTGCAGGCCATCAACGCCACCCTGGCCGCACCCGGCAGCGCGGCGGCGGCGGCCTCGGCCAATGCCCCGTCGGCCGCGACGCAGAGCCCGGTGCCCGTGGCACCCACCACCATTCCGACCGTGCCACCCGTGCCCCAGCAGCCGTTCAACCCCACACCGCCGGTGATGCCCTCGCCGCCTCCACCGCCGGTGATCGTGAATCCGCCGGTGCGCTGACGCGGACGATCCCGCGCAAGCGCTGACCTACTGCACCTGCCGGGCCGGCACCGCAATCGCCAGCAGCGCAGCCGCCGTGCGCTGCGCAGCACCGCGATTGGACGACGAGAACGCGAGCGCGGCCTGCACCATGGCGTCGTGACGCGCCGGGTCGGCCACCAGCGCAAGCGCAACCTTCACGGCATGTTCCATGTCGGGCACGCGTTGCGCGGCACCGGCCGCGAGCGATAGCTCGGCGGCTTCGGCGAAGTTGAAGGTCGACGGGCCCATCACCACCGGGCAGCCGCAGGCGGCCGCTTCGATCAGGTTCTGGCCACCGAGCGGCTCGAAGCTGCCGCCGAGCAACGCGACGTGGGCCAGGCCGTAGTACAGCGCCATCTCGCCCAGCGAATCGCCGAGCCAGATTTCGGCGTCGCCGGGCTCTTCGCCCGCCGTGCTGCGGCGCGCCACCGCGAAGCCGTGGGCCTCGACCAGCGCGGCCACCTCGTCGAAGCGCTGCGGGTGGCGCGGCACGATCATCCATTGCACGTCGTGCACCCGCTTGGCGATCGAGTTGACGGCCGCCTGCACCGGTGGCACGGGCGCGGTGGCGCCGAAGCGCTTGAGCACCTCGAGGAACTGCCGCTCCTCCCCATCGCGCGAACTCGCGAACACCACCACCGGCTTGGGAAGCCTGGCACGAAGGGTGGCGGCGGCCACGAGCTGGCGCGTCTCGGGCGCAGCGTCGAACTTCATGTTGCCGAACACGCCTGCAACCTTGGCGCCGAGCGACACCAGGCGGTGCGAATCGGCTTCGGTCTGCGCCCACACGGCGGCGAGCGCCGAGTAGGCCGGCCGCGCGAGCCAGCCGAGTCGCTCGGCGGACGCGAGCGACTTTTCGTTCAGCCGCGCGTTGGCCAGCACCAGCGGAATGCCGCGCTCGGCGCAGGCGGCCGTCATCTCGGGCCAGACCTCGGTTTCCATCAGCACGCCGATGCGCGGCGCAAAGCGATCCAGAAAACGCGCGACGGCCGAAGGCGTGTCCCACGGCTGCCAGACCTGGATGTCGCCGGTCTGGAGCAGCTTGGCGCCCTCCTCGCGGCCGGTGGCAGTGCCGTGTGTGAGCAGCAGGCGGATGCCGGGTGCCTGGCGCCGCAGTTCGTCGATGAGGATCGCGGCAGCGCGTGCCTCGCCAAGCGACACCGCATGGATCCAGCACCAGTCGGTGCCGGCCGGCGTGGTCGGGTAGTGGCCGAATCGCTCTTCCATCGCCATCGCATAGCCGGGCTCGACCACGGCGCGGCGCCGCAGCTTGCGGCGAACGAGCGGCTGCATCAACCAGGTGGCCGCGCCGTAGAGGCGCAGGGACAGCGAACGCATGCGGCTCAGTGGGCGGCCTCTGCGAGCGTGGCGTCGGGTTTGACGGTCTTGAGAAGCGTCAGCATCCGGTCCTGGATGCGGTGCAGCGCGGCGTCGGTCTGTCCTTCGAAGCGCATCACCAGCACCGGCGTGGTGTTCGACGCACGGATCAGGCCGAAACCATCGGGCCAGTCGACACGCAGGCCATCGATGGTCGAGACCTGGGCCGGCGCGTCGAAGCGCGCGGTCTTGACCAGCGTATCGACCAGCCCGTGCGGCTCGCCTTCGGCGCACTGCACGTTGAGCTCGGGCGTCGAGAAGCTGGTGGGCAGGCCGTTGAGCACCACGTTGCCGTCGGGGCTCTTGCTGAGGATTTCGAGCAGGCGGCAACCGGCGTAGGTGCCGTCGTCGAAGCCGAACCAGCGCTCCTTGAAGAAGATGTGGCCGCTCATCTCGCCGCCGAGCGGCGAATCGAGTTCCTTCATCTTCGCCTTGATCAGCGAATGGCCGGTCTTGTAGATCATGGCCACGCCGCCGGCCGCTTCGATTGCCGGGCCGAGGCGCTGGGAGCACTTCACGTCGTAGATGATGGTGCCGCCCGGCACGCGCGACAGCACGTCCTGCGCGAACAGTTGCATCTGGCGGTCCGGAAAGATGTTCTGGCCGTCCTTGGTGACGATGCCGAGGCGGTCGCCATCGCCGTCGAAGGCCAGGCCGAGTTCGGCATCGCCCTTCTGCAGTGCGGCGATCAGGTCTTTCAGGTTGTCGGGCTTGCTCGGGTCGGGATGGTGGTTGGGAAAGTTGCCGTCGACCTCGCTGAAGAGTTCGGTCACTTCGCAGCCGATCGCGCGGAAGATGGCCGGCGCCGACGCACCGGCGATGCCGTTGCCCGAATCGACCACGATCTTCATGGGGCGTGACAGCTTGATGTCGCCGACGATGCGTTTCACGTACTCCGGCAGCACGTCGACCTGGCGCACGCTGCCGCCCTCGGCCAGCGTGGCGCTGCCGGCCTCCATCACATGGCGCAGGCCCTGGATCTCGTCGCCGTAGATGGCACGGCCGCCCAACACCATCTTGAAGCCGTTGTAGTCCTTCGGGTTGTGGCTGCCCGTGACCTGGATGCCGCTGCGGCACAGCGTGTGGGCCGCGAAATAGAGCATGGGCGTGGTGACCGCGCCAATGTCGATCACCTCGACGCCAGTGGCCACCAGGCCCTTGATCAGCGCAGCAGCCAGCGAGGGGCCCGACAGGCGTCCGTCGCGCCCCACTGCCACCGTCTTTTCGCCGGCCGCGCGCGCGGCGCTGCCGAAGGCCCGGCCGAGCGCCTCGGCAACGTCGATGTCGAGCGTGGTGGGCACCACGCCGCGAATGTCATAAGCCTTGAAAATCGATGCGCTGAGCTGCATGAAGGGTTCCTTCTGAGTCGGAAAAAGCGAAAGGCATTGTAGGCGGCGCATATATCAGCCAGATGTCCGGAAACGGCTAGTTGCAGAATGGCGCAGACCTATCATCCAGCCATGTCCAACGCCGCCGCGCCGAGCCTCGAAAGCGATGCCTGCTACCTCGCGATGAAGACGCACGACGCCCGCTTCGACGGCACCTTCTTCACCGCCGTCACGTCTACCGGCATCTACTGCCGCCCGGTGTGCCGGGTGAAGCTGCCGCGGCGCGAGAACTGCCGCTTCTTCCGCCATGCGGCGCAATGCGAAGCCGAGGGCTTTCGCCCCTGCCTGCGTTGCCGGCCCGAGCTGGCGCCGCGCGCTGCCAGCTGGTCGATCGAGGATGCCTCGCGCATCCTGGCGCTGCAGGCGGCACGGCTCATCGACGAGCCTGACGCCTGGGCGAACATGGCCCCCACGCTCGGCACTGGCGTGTCCTCGCTGCCCCCCGAGGGGGCGCGTTTTGCCTTGGGGCGGCCCGGCGGCAAAACCGATGGCCCGTCGGTCGCCCAGCTGGCGGCCCGAATGGGCGTGAGCGACCGGCACCTGCGCCGCATCTTCGAAACGCAGTTCGGTGTGTCGCCGCTGCAGTACCTGCAAACGCGCCGGCTGCTGGCGGCCAAGCAACTCATCGCCGACACGCGCCTGCCCATGACGCAGGTGGCGCTGGCCAGCGGCTTTGCGAGCGTGCGGCGCTTCAACGCGGCCTTCGTCGCGCATTACAAGCTCAACCCGAGCGCGTTGCGACGCGCCGGCGCACGCCGCGAGGGCCAGCCGATCGAAGTGCGGCTCGGCTTTCGGCCACCCTACGACAGCGCGGCCATGCTCGGCTTCTTCGAGCGTCGGGCGTTGGGGGGCGTCGAAGTGGCGAACAACGGCACGCTGGCGCGCACGCTGCGCATTGCGCAAGGCGCACGGAGCCACGCGGGCTGGCTGCAGTTGCGCTTCGATGCCGGGCGCGAGCAACTGCTGCTGTCGGTGAGCGATTCGCTCGCGGCCGTGCTGCCGGTCGTCATCAGCCGCGTGCGGGCGATGCTCGACCTCGATGCCGAGCCGATCGCGATCAATGCCGCGCTGCACGCGCACTTTCCGCTGGGCGACGGGCTGCGTGTGCCCGGCACGCTCGACGGCTTCGAGCTCGCGGTGCGCGCCGTGCTGGGCCAGCAGATCACGGTGGCGGCGGCACGCACGCTGGGCACGCGGCTGGTGGCCGCCTTCGGCGAGGCGATCGAGACACCGGTCACGGGCTTGACCCGCCTCTTTCCCGCACCGGCCGCCCTTGCTGCCGCCAGCGGCGATGCGCTCGGTCAGCTCGGCATCGTGCGGCAGCGCCAGGCCGCGTTGCAGGCCATCGCGCGCGAGGTCATGGCCAGCCGGCTCGCGCTGCATGCCGGGGCCGACGTACCGGCCACGCTCGCCGCTCTGCAGGCCTTGCCCGGCATCGGCGACTGGACGGCGCAATACATCGCGATGCGCGCATTGCGCTGGCCCGATGCCTTCCCGGCCGGCGACGTCGCGCTGCAGAAAGCGCTGGGCGCCAGCAGCGCCAAGGCTGCGCACGAGGCTTCGCTCGGCTGGCGCCCCTGGCGCAGCTATGCCGTGCTGCGCGCCTGGCATTCCACCCCTCCAACCCCCTAAGCCCCCTGAGACGCCATGAAGTTCAAGAACCCCACTGCGATCCGCAGCACCCGCGTCGCCAGCCCCCTCGGGGGCATCACGCTCGCCGCCACCGACGACGGCCTGGTCGGCCTCTGGTTCGACGCGCAGCGCCACGCGCCGGACATGACCGGCTGGCAAGCCGACGCCGACCACCCGGTGTTGCGCGAAGCCGCCCGGCAGGTGCGCGACTATTTCGCCGGCACGCGCGCCGCGTTCGATCTGCCGCTTGACCTGTCGCACGGCACCGCGTTCCAGCAGGCCGTGTGGCAGGCGCTCTGCGCCATTGCGCCCGGCAGCACCACCAGCTACGGCGCCCTAAGCGCCGGCATCGGCAAGCCGGCCGCCGTGCGCGCGGTGGGTGCGGCGGTTGGGCGCAACCCGATCAGCGTGATCGTGCCGTGCCACCGTGTGCTCGGCGCCGACGGCGGCCTCACCGGCTACGCGGGTGGGCTCGAGCGCAAGAGCGCGCTGCTCACGCTCGAGGGGGCCCTGTGAGCGAGAACGTCGAAGCCGCCATCCCCACCATCGCTGCGCCGCTCATACCGCCGCGCCGCTGGATCATCGACCTGCTCCTGCTGGCCGCGCTGTGGGGCGCGTCGTTCCTGTTCATGCGCATCGGCGCGGCCGAGTTCGGCGCGCTGCCGACCGCGGCCGTGCGCGTGGCGATCGCCATGCTGTTCCTGCTGCCCTGCCTCTTCATCAGTGGCCAGGGCCCGGCGCTGCGGCAGCACTGGAAGGCGACCACGGTCATCGGCGTGTTCAATTCGGGCCTGCCGTTCGCGCTGTTCTGCTTTGCGCTGCTGGTCGTGCCCACCGGGCTCGCGGCGGTGATCAATGCCACGGTGCCGATGTTCGGTGCGCTGGTGGCATGGGCCTGGTTTCGCGATCGGCCCGACGGCTCGCGGCTGGTCGGCCTGGTTATCGGCTTTGCGGGTGTGGCGATGCTGGCGAGCCGCAGCGCCGGGCCGCACCCCGGCGACGCAGGCTCGGCGCCGCTGTGGGCCGTGCTGGCGTGCCTTGGCGCCTGCCTGAGCTACGGCATTTCGGCGAGCGCCGCGCGGCGCTATCTGGGCGGCATTCCGTCGCTGGCAACGGCCACCGGCAGCCAGATCGGTGCCACGTTGTTCCTCGCGCTGCCGGCCATCTGGTTCTGGCCCACGCACATGCCGAGCCTGCAGGCGTGGCTTGCGCTCACGGTGCTGGGCGTGGCCTGCACAGGCGTCGCCTACATCCTGTTCTTTCGCCTGATCGAACAGGCCGGCCCGGCGCGCGCGCTGACAGTGACCTTTCTGGTGCCGGTGTTCGCTGTGTTCTACGGCGCCGTGTTTCTGCACGAACCGATCACGCCGTGGATGCTGATCTGCGCAGCGGTGATCGTGTGCGGCGTGGCGCTGTCGACCGGCATCGTCAAGCTGCGCCGGCTCGCTACTGCATCGCGCCCGCGACCACGTTGATGCTCAGGGCCAGCACCAGCATGTTGAAGCCGAACGACAGCACGCTGTGCACCAGCGTGATGCGGCGCATGTCGGGCGAGAGGATCTGCACGTCGGACACCTGCGAGGTCATGCCGACCACCAGCGAGTAGTACAGAAAGTCGAAGTAGTCGGGCGGCGCCGTGCCGGGAAAGTCCAGCCCATGCTCGTCCGCCTTGCGGCCTTTTTCGAGGATGTAGTAGCTGTGCGCGTAGTGGAACGCGTAGATGGTGTGGATCATGAGCCACGAGCCCGCCAGCGCCACCAGCGCCAGCGTGATGTGCCCGGCCCGATCCACCCCATCGAGCTGCTTGACCTGCTGCAGCAGCATGGCAATGGCCGCCACGCTCACGCCGACCACCACCAGCATGCTGCAAAGGATCATCACGTTGGGCTGGTCGAGCGACTGCGCCCGCTCACGCGTCTGCTGCGCCGTAAAGGCGGCCGTGAGCCACCATGCCAGCGCCAGGTACACCACCACGCCACAGCACCAGCCCAGCAGCCCGCGCGTCATGCCGTTCAGCGGCAGAGGCAGCAGCCCGACCGCAAGGCCGACCGCGCCGCCGTAGAGCAGACGCTGGGGGCCGGTGGTGGTGGAGAGGTGTTTGCGCATGGTGGGGACTGTAGCGCTGCGCCTTTCGCAGTCGGGTGTCAGCGGCACGGTTCATGTCCGCGGGGCCGAGGTTCATACCGCACCGCGCAAATAATGTATGATGCGCATCATGCGACAAACAAAGCCCAATGTCAGGACAGCGGCCAAGGAAGCCTCGCACGAGCGCATCGTGTCCGTCGCTGCGCGGGCGATCCGTCGCAGTGGCTACGACGGCACCGGCGTCGCCGACATCATGAAGGAAGCCGGCCTGACGCATGGCGCCTTCTACGCCCATTTCGCGTCGCGCGAGGCCATGCTGGCAGAAGCAGCGACTCGGGCGTGCGCCGATTCGGCCGCCGTAGCGGCAGGCGTTGTGGCCGGGGTGCCTTCCGAACAGGCGTTGGCGTCCATGCTTCGCTCGTATCTTTCGCGGGAGCACCTGGAGCAGGTTGAAATGGGATGCCCCCTGGCCGCGCTGGGCTCGGAGACGCCGCGCCAGGCACCCGACGTCCGCCGGGTGACCACCCGGCACATCAAGGAACTGATTGATCTTGTCGCCCGCCAGTCGCCTGACTGGGGGCAGCCCGCTGCGCACGAACGGGCACTCTTGACCGTCGCCGCCATGGTGGGCACATTGCTGTTGGCGCGTGCGGTCGACGAGCCCGCGCTGTCGGACAGCCTGCGCGAGGCCGCACTGAAATACCTGGCCCCCGCCTGATCCACGGGGACACGCTGCCTTTTTGCGCGCCTATAAATATGACAAACATCATGCGAAATGAGCGTGGCGCCCCCACAAGCTTCTGGCCGCCAGCGAACTCGGCGCATGGGCTCGAATAGGAAAGGTGCGCGGCCGCACGGTCGTCGATGTCAATGCGTGACGGTGCGCCAGCGGATCCGCGTGACATCACCTGCTCTCATTCAGGCCACAGCGCACCCAACGCAACGAAACCCAATTCATTCACGACCATGAACCCTGTATCTCGCTCTCTCCCGCTCCTGTCCGCGCTCGCGTTCAAAGCCTTCATCGCGGCCGCAGCGCTCACGACGCTGCCAGTCTGGGCAGATGAGGCATCGCCCATAGGCCTGTGGAAGAACGTCGACGACGTCAGCGGCAAGCCGCGGGCACTGATCCGCATCACCGAATCGAATGGAGCCTTGCAGGGCAAGATCGAGAAGGTGTTCCCCGCCCCGAATGAAGACGCGAATCCGAAGTGCGACAAGTGCGAAGGCGCGAACAAGAACGCGCCGGTCATCGGTCTGGTGATGCTCAGCGGCCTGACCAAAGAGGGCGATGAGTATGTCGGCGGCCAGATTCTCGATCCGGACAACGGCAAGGTCTATCGCAGCAAGGTGCGTGTGACCGAAAACGGCAAGAAGCTCAGCGTGCGTGGCTACATCGGTGTGCCAGTGCTGGGCCGTTCACAAACCTGGTTTCGCCAAGATTA
This sequence comes from Variovorax nitratireducens, assembly GCF_051216545.1. Lineage (NCBI taxonomy): Bacteria > Pseudomonadati > Pseudomonadota > Betaproteobacteria > Burkholderiales > Comamonadaceae > Variovorax > Variovorax nitratireducens. Next base: position 1,044,249 of record NZ_JBPJZO010000001.1, on the reverse strand, counting down.
AGGGGAAGACATGAAAGCATTTGTTCTCGAGCGATATGGCAAGAAGCGCGCATTGCGGTCGGCGGACATGCCGACCCCGGAGTTGCGCGATGACGAGGTCTTGGTCGAGGTTCATGCCGCTGGCGTGAACTTGCTGGACTCCAAGATCAGGGACGGTGAGTTCAAGCTCATCCTGCCGTATCGCCTGCCGCGCATCCTGGGCCACGACGTGGCAGGCGTCGTGGTCAAGGTTGGATCACGCGTGCGGCAGTTCAAGCTGGGCGATCAGGTCTACGCGCGGCCGGATGATTTCCGGATCGGCACGTTCGCCGAATTCGTCCCCGTCAAGGAAGCTTCCCTGGCGCTCAAGCCCAAGAGTCTGACGATGGAAGAAGCCGCTTCCATCCCTCTGGTGGCATTGACGGCTTGGCAGGCGCTGATCGAGAAGGCCAACCTGAAGAAGGGGCAGCAGGTCTTCATTCAGGCTGGCTCCGGTGGCGTGGGCACTTTTGCCATCCAGCTGGCCAAGCATCTGGGCGCAACCGTTGCCACGACAACGGGCACGACCAATGTCGCGCTCGTGAAGAGTCTGGGCGCAGACATCGTCATCGACTACAAGACGCAGGACTTCGAGGATGTCTTGCGTGACTACGACGTTGTGCTGAACAGCCAGGACAGCAAGACGCTCGAGAAATCCCTCCGCGTGCTCAAGAGCGGCGGCAGGCTCATCTCCATCTCCGGACCGCCCGATCCCGAATTCGGCAAGGAAAGCGGGGCACCCGGCTTCGTGAAACTGGTCATGCGGCTGCTGAGCTCGGGAATCAGACGCAGGGCAAAGCGCCGCGGGGTCAACTACTCCTTCCTTTTCATGAAGGCGAACGGGAGCCAGCTGCGCGAGATTACCCGCCTCTTCGATGCTGGCGTTATCCGCCCCGTAATGGACCGGGTCTTCCCGTTCGAATCAACCAACGAGGCCCTGGCCTATGTCGAAGCAGGCCGTGCCAAGGGCAAGGTCGTCGTCAAGATCAAGTGAGCCTGGCTTTTTAACCCCAACTTTTGGAGATTCCCATGAAGATTGAAAACGCTGTTGTCCTCGTCACGGGCGCCAATCGCGGCATCGGATTGACGTTCGCGCGCGAACTGCTCGCCCGCGGTGCCCGCAAGGTCTACGCCGGCGCGCGCGACCCTGCAACCATCACACAATCCGGTGTGGAGGCCCTGCGGCTCGACGTCACCAAGCCGGAAGACGTGGCGGCCGCGGCAGCGCTGGCGTCGGATGTGACGCTGGTGATCAACAACGCCGGCATTGCGCAGCCGGGAGGTTTTCTCGCAGCCGATAGCGAAGACGTCGCACGGCGCATCTTCGAGACCAATTTCTTCGCCGTATTGCGTATGAGCAAGGCCTTCGCGCCGATTCTCAAAGGCAACGGCGGTGGCGCGTTGCTCAACGTCTTGTCGGTCGCCTCATGGGTGAACGGCGGCGAGTTGGCGGCCTATTCGGCGAGCAAGTCCGCAGCCTGGTCGCTCACCAATGCCCTGCGCAACGAACTGGCAGCGCAGAAGACGCAAGTGCTGGGGCTGCACATGGCCTACGTTGATACCGATCTCACGCGCGGGTTCGATGTCCCGAAGTCCAGCCCTGAAGACATCGTCAAGCGTGCGCTCGACGGACTCGAATCGGGCTTCGATGAGGTGCTGGCCGATGAACTCACCCTGCAGGTCAAGCGAGGGATGACGGCGGCGCGGCCGAGCTACCTTCCGCAGGCGTCCTGAGATCACCCGGCGACATCGATGGAGGAGATGGCCAGGGACGACATCACCTTCATTGAGGCCATGGGTCTTGACCAGGTAGACCTCTTCGGGTTCTCCATGGGCGGGATGATTGCGCAGGAGATCGTGCTGATGAAGCCACAACTCGTGCGCAAGATGATCATCACGGCAGGCGCAGTTGAAAGCAATTCGCCGGTGGGGCGAAGAGTCCCGCGGACCTGTCAAAGATGCAACACCCTGTTCTCGTTGCGAACGGCGACGGTGATCGCATGGTTCCGAGCAAGAACACGTACGATCTGGCGCAGCGCCTTCCGAACAGCGAACTCATCATCTATCCCGATTCCGGACACGGTGCAGTGTTCCAGTTCCATGCTGACTTCGTGCCAAGGCGCTTAAGTTCCTTTCGCGCTGACCGATCGACGTGAACGCCTTGGGGCTCCAATGCTCCTGCAGACGGATGCCGCCGCGCTGTGATCAAGCGCGCTCCAGACACAAGGCGATGCCTTGACCGCCGCCGATGCAAAGCGACACCACGGCTTTGCTGCCCCCGGTGCGATGCAGCGCATGGGCCACCTTGGTGATCAGGATCGCCCCAGTTGCGCCGATCGGATGCCCGTGCGCAATCGCGCCGCCGTCGACATTGAAACGCGACGGATCGATGTCCAACTCGTCGCGCACAACGATGGCAATGGCAGCGAAAGCCTCGTTCACTTCGAAGCGGTCGACCTCGCCGATATTCCAGCCGGCGCGATCCAGGGCTTGGCGGATCGCCGGCAAGGGACCCAAACCAAAGAAGCCGGGTTCGACGCCGGCAACACCGATGCCGCGGACGACAAGCATCGGCTCGAGCCCGGCATCGCGTGCCATCGCGCTGTCGCAGACGATCATCGCTGCGGCGCCCGCGTTGACACCTGGCGCGTTGCCGGCGGTGATCGTGCCATCGGGGCGGAACACCGGCTTCAGCCGGGCGAGCGTTTCCGCCGTCGTGTCGGGACGATTCGATTCATCCGCGGCAAATGAGATCGGGGCTTTCTTGCCTTCGAGGGACAGCGGCTCGATTTCGTCCTTGAACCACCCGGCTGCTTGAGCGGTGGCAAAGCGCTTCTGACTTTGCGCCGCGAACGCATCCTGCTCCTCTCGCGTGAGGCCGTGCTTTTGCACGAGGTCTTCGGTGTGCCATCCTGAATGCCGCGTCGAGAAGGCATCGTGCAAACCGTCCAGCAACAGCGAGTCGACCGCTTCCGCGTTGCCCATCCGCGCGCCGAACCGCATGCCGGGCAGCAAGTAGGGTGCCCGGTTCATGTTCTCGACGCCGCCCGCGATCACCATGCGCGACAGTCCCGCGGCGACTTCTGCATAGGCCGTGGCCACGGCTTGTGCGCCTGAGCCGCACACGCGATTGACCGTCATCGCTGGCACAGCCACCGGTAGCCCACCGTGGATCGCGGCCTGCCGCGCGACGTTCATGCCGTTGCCAGCCTGTATGACATTGCCCATCACCACTGAATCAATCAGTGTGGGATCTAACCTGGAGCGACGCAAGGTAGCGGCGATGGCGTGAGCACCTAGTGTGCTCGTCGGCGTATCTCTTAACGCACCGCCGAAGCTGCCGATTGCGCTGCGAACGGGCGAACAGATGACGACATCCTTGCTCATGGGAATCCTTCGAGGGTTGTTGACTGTTTTCGAGGCTCACCCGCGTATACGCTGGGCTTTCGGTATTCGCGCCCGATCATTGCGCACGCGAACAGATAGTTCCAACGCGCACGCTCGCAGGTAGCGGGCATGGCTGTCTCCGTGATCCAAGGGCTCGCCTCAGGCTCTCCGCGCGCCCAGAGGGTGTTCGCGATCTGCATGAAGCCAACGCCAGCCGATTAAGATGATATACATCATATATTACGATCAACATCTGGACTCGTCAAGGATTCTTCCAAGAATCATTTGTACCCGCCCCGGCTAGCTGGTGCTCAGGTTGCCTGGCATGCTGAAAGTCGATATGATGAAAATCATAAAACAACATTCAGCCATGAAACGAGCCCTACCTAGTCGCAAGGAAGCGTCGCACGAACGCATCGTCGAGGCGGCCGCGCGTGCCATTCGGCGCAGCGGCTACAGCGGAACCGGTGTCGCCGACATCATGAAGGCTGCTGGCCTGACTCACGGCGGCTTCTACGCCCACTTCGCGTCGCGCGAGGCGATGCTTGCCGAGGCGGCGGATCGCGCTGGCGCCGAAGCTGTCGCTACGTCGGCGCGCATCGCGGCCGGCGCGCCGCCGCAGCATGCGCTGGAGTCGCTGGTGCGCGCGTATCTCTCAAGGGAACATCTCGAAGGCATCGAGCGGGGTTGTCCAGCTGCCGCACTGGGCTCGGAGATGCCGCGCCAGGCGCCCGAGGTGCGGCGAGCCGCCACTCGCCGTATCAAGGAGTTGATCGATCTCGTCGGCCGCCAGGCGCCCGACTGGGGAGAGCCGGGTGCCCACGAGCGCGCACTCGTCATGGTGGCCACGATGGTCGGCGCCCTGTTGCTGGCGCGCGCTGTCGATGACCCGCGCCTTTCCGACGGGCTGCGCGAGGCCGTGCTGAACCACCTCGTCCCGGCTAGCGACTGACATCCCGTGAGCCATAGCGGCGCACAGCCTGAACACAAATATGATGAATATCATGCATATAGGTACGATGATTGACGCCAATGTTGTGCGCCCGCATCCCGAACAGGTCGCACGAGCCTTTCTGACGCCGCGACGTCCGCCGCAGCGCCAGCCGCTAATGCTCGAAAGCGGTGAGGCGCTGCGCATCGCGACGCCGGATGGCGAGGTTGCACTGCAGCGCGCCGGTAGTGGTCCTGCGGTGCTGCTTCTTCACGGCTGGGAGGGGCAGGCTTCCGATCTGGCTGCCTTCGCCCCCCCGCTGCTCGACGCCGGCTTCAGCGTCCTTGCAATGGATCTTCCGGCACACGGTGACTCTGCCGGACGGCAAACGTCGATCCCACAGTCCGCCCGAGCGTTGCGCGCGGTGGGCGAAGCGGTGGGTCCGCTGCAGGCGGTGATCGCGCACTCGATCGGCTCGGCGGTGCTGGCGGAAGCGCTGCACGCGGGGCTGGCGGCGCCTCCTGGGCAACCCGGCAGTCATCGCGGCCGCGATTGACTTTGTCGCCATCAACCACTGAATGCCACGCTCGAACCGCCGACGTGGCGCTGAACACAACAACCCGATACTCCCATGAGGCCAGCCCCTTCGCAGAATTCCTTGATCCAGCACATTCTGGATGCTGTCGACCAACTGCTTGTCGAGCTCGAGACTCCTGCAGCAAAGGTTCCTCGCTTGCGATCCACGAATCTTGCTCCAATCTCGCCCGACGAGCGAGCAAGACGGATCCATCTTGAGGAGCGCTGGTACCACGCACAACCCGAACAAACTGCAGCGCTCTCTAGCCTGGCCGCTGCGAGTGCCTTGCTGCGCGTGACGCAGCTGCTTCTGAACCGCTCGGCATCACCGTCCCCGAAGGAGCGCTTTCAAGAGTGGAACGATCTGAGTGAACTCACGAAGGAAGCGGGGCGATCTGCGTATCGCGCGGCGTTGATTCTGGCCGATCCCGAGTGCGCGGTGCCGTCCGGTTGCTGAGGGAATGGGTGAGTCGGTGCACGGCTCGCCTGCCCAGCGGGTGCGCATGCGTTGCTCCGCGAGCATTGCTCATGCCTAACGATCAAGGTTACCGACGCTGCGCGCTCTGCTGGTGTCTAGCGCCATCGCTTCCTTGCTCGGCCTCAACGGCTTGTCGAGCTTTGCCAAGAACGAGGCCGCCGATAAGCCCCTCGTGTTCTGGCAGCCGCTCCCTTTAGCGGCCCGTCAGCGTCCTTTTTTCCCATCATTTTTGCTCGGCCAGAAAATCAACCGTTTTCGCTGAAAAGCTAAGCATCTTGACTTCCTAGCACTCAACGCAAGAGGTCATTCACGGAGCCAATAGTGAATTCAATCCGCCTTTGCGTGTGAGATGGCTTGAGTTAGCGGTAGCACGAAGCTAGCATTCACGTGGCAAGGCGATTGTTTCATTGTTAGAAACACGGTGTGTCCTAAATGCGTGATCCGATAGACAGTTCAACTGTGAAAATCAGCGCAGGCGGATCGAAAAGAACGCCTGCTAAGCACCGTATTACCAACACTTGGAAAACCGCCATGAAGACCATGAACATTCTTTTCGCCGCTGCACTGACTCTCGTGGTTGCAACTGGCGTTCAAGCCGAACCGTATGACGGCGTCCACCCTGCCGTCTCGGCCAGGATGCGTGAAGACGTCAACGCTGAAGCGGTGCGCACCGCATCGGCTCCGAATCAGAACGTAGCCCGTGGTTCCCGTGGCCCGGAAACGGTCGCCATCTCGAAGGATCGATCTATCGTCGAAGCGGAAGCAATTCGTACTGCTTCGGCTCCCGACCAGAATGTCGCTTCGGGCTCGCGCGTCAACAGCAAGGTCATCTCGACGATCTCTAGCCCTGCGGACGCACGCGCTCAAGCGAAGTAGCTTCTGGGCCGGTCGGTCAAGGAAGGCGGATCAGTTTGTCCGAACTCAAGGGCTTCGCAGAACGCGAAGCCTTTTTGACTTGAATCGCGGCCACAACTCGGGAGGCGTCATCGCGGGAGCGATGGTTTGCAAGTTCAAGTCACCTCCCTGTCCGCCTGCGAGAAGCTGACCGAACGTCACGGCCTGACGCTCGGCACAGTCTTGTTAGACCGCATGATGCCCAGACCCAGGGCAGCCAGCACTGGGCGGCTTTGGCCTGCCGCCGCAGTGCCTAGTCTCAGTTCTTCACGCCAAAAGCACGTCGAAGACTAGCGCGTTGAAGTCCCGGAACGGCTCTTCAGCCTTCGCCACCTTCGTCCGGATGATTCCGCTGCAAGAAGCAGCAGGCCACTCTGTCCAGGTTCTCAAGGGCGCCGTCCGTTGCCGGACGCTCGTCGACGTGAACAACTGACCCCACTGCAACTGGGCAGGCAATGCCATGAAACTGAACTTGCGAAAGGTCGCGATTCTGATCGCGCTGAGTTTCTTCGCCCTGGCAACCCACGGCGTTGCAAGACATCACAGCGCACGTTTCGCGACTCCTGTATGATGCTCATCATGTCGAAATCGAACGCAAGAACACTTGCCAAGGAAGCCTCGCACGAGCGCATTGTGTCTGCAGCTGCGCCGGCCATTCGTCGCAGCGGCTTCGACGGCACCGGAGTCGCCGACATCATGAAGGAGACCGGCCTGACCCATGGCGCCCACCTGAATCTACCGGCACATGCTGTTTCTTTTTAGCTTTACATATGATGGTCATCCTTCGAAATACGTTCTCACCTCAATCCCAACGCGTCACCCCGGCCGTGGGCGTCTCCACCATCCGCCATCTGCTGAAGGCTTCAGCCCTGCTCTTTGCGCTAACCGCGCCATTCGTCTCGATGAATGCAGTGGCCAGCGATGCCTCGGCTTCAGCGACAGCACCCCAAAAACAGGTCACTTGGAAGAACGTGCCAACGCGATCCATTTCCGCTGGAGGCATCGACTTCGCCTACCGAGAACTTGGACAACAGAACGGTGGCACGCCCGTGGTGTTTCTCACCCATCTGGCCGCCGTGCTGGACAACTGGGATCCTCGTGTCGTCGACGGCTTTGCGGCGAAGCATCACGTCATCGCCTTTGACAACCGCGGTATCGGCGCATCAACCGGTACGCCGTCCAATTCAATGGAGCAGATGGCAGCCGACGCGATCACCTTTATCAGAGCCAAGGGATTCAAGCAGGTCGACCTCTTCGGTTTCTCCATGGGGGGAATGATCGCGCAGGAGATCGTGCTGAAGGAGCCGCAACTGGTTCGCAAGATGATTCTCGCGGGCACGGGCCCGGCCGGCGGCGAGGGCATCAGCAGGGTGGCTGGCGTTGCGAACTACGACCTGATCCGGGCTTCTCTCACGGGCCAGGATCCCAAGCAGTTCCTGTTCTTCACGCGTACGCCCGGTGGCATCTCGGCCGGAAAGGACTTTCTTGCCCGTCTGAACGAACGTTCCGAAAGCCGCGACAAGGAGATCACTGTGGCGGCGTACGTCGCGCAGCTGCAGGCATTGAACGCCTGGGGTCAGAAGAAGCCTGCAGATCTTTCGGTGGTCAGGCAGCCTGTTCTCGTTGCCAACGGAGATCAGGATCGCATGGTGCCCACGCCGAACTCGCACGATTTGGCGCGGCGCCTGCCGAACACTGCCCTCGCCATCTATCCCGATGCCGGGCACGGCGGCGTCTTCCAGTTCCATGCCGCCTTTGTGCCACTGGCACTTGAATTCCTGGCGCGTTAAGGCGACCAAACCACCCATCAGCCTCGCCGTTGCAACTGGCAGCGAAGCCAAGCGAACTCCCATAGAAAAGTCACAACATGATCGATACACACCTCACTGCACCAACCCGCTTCGTGGAAGTCGATGGCGACAAATTTGCTTATCGCCGCTGGGGCAACAGTACGGCTGGCCAGCCGCCGCTGTTCTTCATCCAGCACTTCCGTGGCGGCATGGATCACTGGGATCCGCTCATGACGGATGGCCTTGCTGCAGGCCGCGAGGTCATTCTTTACAACGGGCGCGGCATTGCGTCGTCCTCGGGCCAGCCTCGCGCGCGGATTGAACTGTGGGCCGACGACGCAGCTGCCGTGATACGCGCACTGGGACTGCAGACGGTCGATGTCCTGGGCTTCTCGATCGGAGGCTTTGTGGCCCAGGATCTGACCCGGCGCCATCCTGACCTGGTGCGCAAGCTCATGCTCCTGGGCACCGGGCCGCGTGGCGGAAATCCCGATTCTGATCCTGGCGTGCTGGAGCGGGCACCGCGCCCGGTCCCGGTCTTGGACGATTTCCTGTTCCTGTTCTTCGGCCGCTCCGAGGCCGCGCAACAAGCTGGCCGAGCGTTCTGGGAACGCCGTCACCAGCGCGTGGATCAAGATCCACCGAGTTCACCAGCAGTGATCCAGGCCCAGATCGAGGCCAACATGCACTATCTGCCGAAGCTCGATCCCAAGGCCCCGTTTGCTCACCTGCGAGAGATCAAGCAACCGACGTTCGTCCTGAATGGCGTTGACGACGTGATGATTCCAACCATTAACTCCTGGACCATGGCCCAGAACATCCCCAATGCGCAGCTCTTCATCTATCCGGATGCTGGCCACGCGGCTCAATTTCAATGCCCCGAGCGCTTCCTGAAGCACGCGACCCAGTTCCTCGGCGAATGAGCCGGCCAGACAAGAAAGACAGTACGCGATGCTGAAGTTCAAGTTTCTCCTCTGGGTGATGTCGAAGCTCATGCAGAGGGCCATCAATACCCAAGCCACCTGCGCCAAATACGTGGCGGGCAAGCGACTGGAATTCCAGATTCAAACGCGTGATGGTGTTGGGCGGCACTACCGCATCGAGGACGGCAAAGTGAGTTCCGCCGCGGGCCTGTCCAGGGCACCCAGGTTCACCATGACCTTCAGGAGTGCCGCGAAGGGGTTCGAGGTTCTGTCTGCCAAGGATGGCAAGGAAGCCTTTCTGGCGGCCTTGCGTGACGAAGACCTGGTCATCAGGGGCGACTTCGTCGAGGTGATGTGGTTTCAGGGCTTCACCGAATTTTTGCAACCGGCCAAATAGGTCAAAAGCAAGGACGATATGAAAGCACTGACCTTTAAACTTCAAAGCGCGAGTCAACGCACTGTTGGCTCATCTGCGCGGTGATCAGAACGATCCTCGCCAGCTTGCTCAGTGCCGAGGGCAGCCAATTGGGCCGGCGGGCGACTCTCCGCCTTATAGGCAACCAGAAACGCGTCGGAAGCCACCTGATCAGCCAGGGCCCTCAAGCTCGCAGCCGAAGCGGGGCCCAGAACGGCCTCCACTTGGTCGTTTGCTGCGGCCCAGCGCACCGCTGCTTCTGAAAGCCGTGTCTTGCCAAGCGGGGTCAGAACGCCGTGTTTGGTCCGCCGGTCTTTGGCGTCCGGATGCAACTCAACGATTCCATCGCGCACCAGCGGCCTGAGCGCATGGGTAAGTGCCGAAAGCTGGATAGCGAGCCGGGTCGCCAGATCCTGCAGCGTCGGTCCTTGTTGATCGGCACCCATGAGCTTTGCTATTTCTGCAATGAGCGCGAGCTGCGTCGCTTTGAGGTTCAACGGCGCCAGCGCTTCGTCGTACAGCTGGCCAAGCCTGCGAGCCGCGAGGCGCAGCGCTGTGTTCGTGCAGACACGCCCGCCCAAGATGCCCTGCTCATCTGCGGCCGGCTTATCCAGGCTGTTTTCCGGGGCAACGAATTTTGTGGAAATTCCCATACATTGAAAATGGTTGAGGGCTGCACCATCCACAACCGGCGGCTGGTCAACCCTACATTTGAGCCCTCAACCTTTTTGGTTGAGCACTCAATTTTATTGGAAAGCTATCAATGACAAATCCCAGTTCCCGAAAAGTCGCCCTTGTCACCGGGGCTTCCTCCGGCATCGGAGCCGTGTATGCGGACCGCCTCGCTGCGCGCGGCTACGACCTCATTCTTGTCGCCCGGCGCGCCGACCGCCTCGAAGCCCTCTGCGCGCAGGTCACGAAGGCGCACGGTATCAAGGCCGAGCCGATCACGGCCGATCTGACCAAGGACGAGGATCTGGCGCTGATCGAGACAATTCTGTCCACCAACGCCGACGTGCGCGTCCTGATCAACAACGCCGGCATTGCGCGACTGGGTCCGTTGGCCCAGAGATCCGCAGGTGACGCGCTGTCGCAGATCGCCCTCAACGTCACGGCGCTGACTCGCCTGACCCAGGCGGTCGTGCCGGCCTTCATCGCAAGAAACGACGGAGTGATCATCAACATCGCTTCGGCGCTGGGCATCCATGCGCTGCCCATCAGCGCCGTCTACAGCGGCACCAAGGCCTTCGTACTGCAATACAGCCGAGGCCTGCAGGCAGAACTGGCCGGCACCGGGGTGAAGGTTCAGCTGATCCTGCCGGCCTCGACGGCAACCGAGATCTGGGACCTGTCGGGCGTCCCGCTGGCGGCCCTCAACAAGGACGCCTTGATGACGACCGAGCACATGGTCGATGCGGCGCTTGCGGGCTTGGATCAGGGCGAAGCGATCACCTGGCCGTCGGTCGCCGATGCAACGCTGTGGGAGAAGTACGAGGCAGCGCGCTCCGCACTGTTCGCCGCCACCCAGGTTGGAACGCCGGCCCCGCGCTACCGCATCGGCTGAGCCCTCAGGCCACGATCCCGGCTCTCTCTTCTTCTCTTTCCTCTTCCAATTCCTCCAGGACAGCTCAATGCTTTTCGACGCCTTCTCCCTGCGCGCCACCCCGCTCAAGAACCGCACCGTAATGTCGCCGCTCACGCGCAGCCGCGCGAGCGACAACAACACGGCCAACAGCCTGATGGCCACCTACTACGCCCAGCGCGCGAGCGCCGGCCTCATCATCACGGAAGGAACCTCGCCGTCGCCCAACGGCTTGGGCTATGCCCGCATCCCGGGTCTGTTCAATGACGCCCAGGTGCAAGGCTGGAAGCTGGTGACCGACGCAGTGCATGCCAAGGGCGGCAAGATCGTCGTGCAGCTGATGCATACCGGCCGGGTGTCCCACCAGGCCAACCTGCCGGCCGGCGCCGAAGTGCTTAGCTCTTCATCAGAGACCTGCCCTGGCGAGATGTGGACCGATACGCAAGGCAGCCAGCCGCACACGCCGCCGCGCGCCATGACCGAGGCCGACATCCAGGTCGCGATTGGCGAGTACGCAACGGCCGCGCGCCTTGCCATCCAAGCCGGCTTCGATGGCGTCGAATTGCACGCGGCCAACGGTTACTTGCTCGAGCAGTTCCTGAACGCCAACGTCAACCGCCGCACTGATGGCTACGGCGGCACGGCCGAAGGGCGCAACCGGCTGGTGCTCGAGGTCGCCCGTGCTGCAGTGAAGGAAATCGGCGCTGAGCGGGTCGGCATCCGCCTTTCGCCTCACGGCGTGGTCAACAGCACCGGCGCATTCGAAGGCGTGGACGAGCAGTACCTGGCTCTGGTCAAGGAACTCTCCGCGCTCGGCCTCATGTACGTTCACGTCCTGGACCATTCGGCCATGGGTGCCCCGCCCGTCCCCGCAAAGCTGAAGACCGATTTGAAAGCTGCGTTTCACGGCCCCTTCATCCTCGCCGGCGGGCTCAACAAAGCCAGCGCACAACAGGCGCTGAGCGAAGGCCGGGCGGACCTGACCGCCATGGGCAGGCCTTTCATCGCCAACCCTGACCTGGTCGATCGCATGCGCCAGGATGCGCCCTTGAACGCTCCTGCCACGGACACGTTCTACACGCCCGGCGCCAAGGGCTACACGGACTATCCGGCGCTCGCCGGTTAAGCATGGTGACCGGCGCATCCAGCGGCATTGGGCGCGGCAATCGCGCATGAGTTCGCGGCGCTCCGCGTTCGATGATGCAGCTTCTTCAGGACACGCAGGCCGAGGGAAGGCTCTTCCCGCGAGGTGCTCAGGTGCAGATCGTCAAGGCCGGCACCCGCGCACTGCTGCGGCCCGATCCACGCGCTCACACCACGCTGTGCGCCGTGGTCCTGAAGAGGCACGCCAGCTTCTTCGGACTTTGTTGCCTGTTGATTGTGGCGGCGCTTCTGGGAGGTTGCGCGTCGCTGCAGGCGCCCAGGCCGGTGCCACCCACCTATGCCGTTCAGGATGTAGCTTCAACACGGCTTGCGCGCATCGCAAAGCAAAACACTCTCCCTGGTGCTGCAGAGCTTTCGGGGTTCCGCTTGCTGCCGGAGGCGCCCTTCTCGTTCAATGCACGCATTGCCCTGGCAAGCCGTGCTGAGAAGTCGATAGACGCGCAGTACTACGAACTGCGCAACGATGGCGTGGGCCGGCAGTTCCTGCGTGATCTGCGCGATGCCTCGCTGCGTGGCGTGCGGGTGCGACTGCTGGTGGATGACCTGCACATGTCTGACGCAGATGAGCTGTTCAGCTCGCTGGCGGCTTACCCCAACGTGGAGGTGCGCCTGTTCAATCCATTGCCGGCGCGATCGGGTTCATTGCTGTCGCGCATCGTTTTCTCGCTGCACGAGTTTGGCCGCATCAACCATCGCATGCATAACAAGCTGTTCATCGTCGACAACAGCTTTTCCGTCTCGGGTGGCCGCAACATAGCCGACGAATACTTCATGCAGGACGGGCAGGCCAACTTTATCGACATGGATGTGCTGGCCAGTGGGCCGGTGGTGCTCGAGCAGTCCGCCGCATTCGACCTCTACTGGAACAGCGAGCAGGTGATGCCGGTTACGCCCGCTATCGCAAGGAAATATTGAAGCTGGGGGTCGTCATCTACGAACTCAGTCCCATGCTGAGTCAGCGCTCGGGACGATTGGGCGAATTCGGCAAAACCACGGGACGTCTGCATGGCAAGACGGCCGTTATCGACGACAAGCGGGTATTCGTAGGATCGATGAACCTGGATGGGCGCTCTGCCAGCCTTAACACCGAGATCGGCCTGGTGATAGACAGTCCCGAGATCGCCGCAGACATCAATCGCATCATATCGATCGATCGATATACCAGCGCGTACCTGGTGCGAATAGGGGCTACGGGTGGCGTTGAGTGGGTCGAGCAGGACAGCAACGGCACGACGACGGCCGTTCACGAGGACGAACCGGAGACCAGTTGGTTCATCAAGAGCAAGAACTGGCTGCTCTCCCCGTTCGTGGCCGAAGAGTTGCTGTAGCGCAAGCGCGCCCAGCGGCGCCAATGCCGCGCCGGGCCAAGGCGGCTCGATTCATCCAATATTCATGTGTGCGTCAGGCGGCATTCATGGCGGGACGGAAGAATGAAGTCCTGTATCGCACACGCGATGCAGCACCGGAGTTGGAGAAGCTCATCAAGAAGTCGTGCGGCATTCTCTGCGCCTCCTTCTGACCGGCCCTTCTCGACTCTTCCCTGCTGAAAGAACTTCAATGCTCGAACTCCTGACCGATCCTCAAGTCTGGATCGCCTTCGCCACGCTGACCGCGCTGGAGCTCGTCCTGGGCATCGACAACATCATCTTCATCGCCATCCTGGTCGACAAGCTGCCTCCTGACCGGCGCGAATTCGCACGCCGGATCGGGCTGTTCATGGCCATGTTCATGCGCATCGGCCTGCTGCTGGTACTGGCCTGGATCGTCGGCCTGGTGGCCCCGCTCTTCTCGGTGCTCGACCAGGAGATCTCCGGCCGCGACTTGATCCTGATCCTGGGTGGACTGTTCCTGATCTGGAAGAGCACGAGCGAGGTTCACCAATCGCTGGAAGGCGGGCACGAGCAGAAGTCCAGTGCCGTCAAGGCCAGCTTCTCTTCCGTCATCCTCCAGATCATGCTGATCGACCTCGTGTTCTCGCTGGACTCGATCATCACGGCCGTCGGGATGGTGGATGACGTGCGGGTCATGATCGCTGCGGTGATCACCTCGGTGCTCCTGATGATGCTGTTCGCCGGCCCGATCGGCCGCTTCGTCTCCAACCACCCCACCATCAAGATGCTGGCCCTGGCCTTCCTGGTGGTGGTGGGCGTGGTTCTGGTCGCGGAGGGCTTCGACCATCACGTGCCCAAGGGCTATGTGTACTTCGCCATGGCCTTCTCCGTGGCAGTGGAGATGCTCAACATCAGGATGCGTAAGAAGTCGGCCAAGCCGGTGGAGCTGCGCCCGCCCCATATGCCGGGGGGCTGAAAGGCTGGCCGTGCGCTGCGACGGCAGTGTCATGCGAATGCCGCAGTGCAGGGGGCCTGAACCTCCGCCTCAGAAATGACAAAGTGGTTAGCAACTACCAAGCTGCGAACCCCGCGCCTCCCCAAACCACGGAGTAAGACATGGCAACGGCGAAGTTCCTCGACACCTACGACATCATTGAGTTCTCCATCGAAATGGAGGGCGGAAAGAAGATCTGCGGGATTAGCCGAGAGGCGCTCGAGGATCACTTCGGCGCTACGAAAGACACGGCAGTGGCGGTTCTCCTGAGCAACCTGAACACCATTGCGCCAGTCGCCGAACGAGTTGCACGTAGCACCCCGCCGGGCGAGCAGGTCTTGGTCGAATCGACGCACTTCTGAGCGATTCTTTTCGGGTAGGATCATGCGCCGCCAGCCGACGTTGGGGAGGGTCATACCTGATCCTCCTCATGCTGAAGTCCGAGAACCTTGCGCCTATATCGAGTTTCAGCTTTTGGCCCGTTTGCTGAAGATGTAGCTCCGCTTCAGTGCAGTGACTCAGATTTAACCTCGCGCTAAAACTACACGCTCAAAGGAGCCGCAACTACTTCCATGGCCAAAGCCTGATCGCAGTCTTGCAGTCCCTTCAAGCGCTACCCTGTCAGTCCACCAGTCCAATCTGCATGTAGCCGGCGACCGGACCTGTGCGTGCTCCAACAACGGCGGAGAGCACTCCGTTCTGCGCACCAAAGTACCTGTCCGGTCCAGCAAAGTTGATTCCTGCCAGTCCTGGCGGAAGGGTCGAGAAGTTCAGTGGATATGCCAGGCTCCCAATAGTGCCGTCGCCCCTCGTGACCGTGGATCCGTACGTCGTTGCATCGAAATTCACGGAGCCCCAAGTTCCGCTGGTATCACCGCCTGTGGAGGCGGTGATCGCCCAGGTGGCGGAAGCAGCCAGACCGATCCGAAAGACATTCATGGTGGGCGTGTTGGCAACAGGGCCGGCTGCAAAATAGGCGGGCTGGCCACCTATCTGCGCAATGGAAAAGCTGCCTGTGTCGGACGGGTCGATGACGTTCTCGATGCGCCACAGGTCGGACGAGGCGCCCGGGGTTACGTTGTAGGTCAGCAGCGACACAGTCGGGCAGGAGTCAACGGCAGTAATCGCGACCTCATTGCACAACAGGAACACCGTGCCACCCCCCGTGATCTTGGCCTGACGGATGTTGGAGTCGCGTGTTGTCGCGGTCAGGTTGATGCCCAGCCGGGTAAAGGTTCCGTCGAGCTGGGCTTGCGTGGTGATGAACGTACGTGCTGCCACGAACGCCTGTACGCCAAAATTCGATGGCGAACTCGATAGGGCAAACGGGAACGAGCCGACGATGGCATCGGTCGTCACTCGGAATCGCGCATTGTTCGTTACGGCGATGTTGCGGGCGCTCGCGAACAGATAGCTGCCGGCGCGCGTAGGGTCCGCCTTGATGGCATCCGAGATCGCGACACCTGCAGAGTCCGTCATGGTGTACGACATCGTGTCAAAGTTGATGGCGAGCGTCTGTTTAGTTCCGTTGGTGGCAAACACTTTGTAGGTGCCGTTGCGTGCATCCCCCCCAGCGACGTTGAGCACGGTGTCCTTGGTTAGCGCACTGTTGGAAGTTGCCTTGGCGCTGACCGTGTAGGTACTGGCCGCCGTGGTCGTGTTAATCAACTGCGCCGACCATTTAGCCGAACTGACGTCCGCGCTGATCGGGGTGATGGCGCTGGCGGCACTGGCCGCCGGACTGGTTGTCCACTCTGCTGCCTGGCTTGGCGTGATCGCAATGGTGTCGCCTGCCTTGACGCTGTATTGCCCATTTGCATCGGCTGTGGCTGCGGCGCCGTTGACCGAGACGCTGACCGTCAATGGGGCGGCCGGGGTTGTCGGGGCGACAGGTGCGATCGGCAAGAAGCCCCCCCCCGATCCTCCCCCACCGCCGCCGCAACCCACCAGACTACTGGCGAGTGCCACCGTTCCCACCGCCATCACGAACCACTTCATATCTGATCCTTCGTTATTGTGAAACGCCCGCGCCTTGCGCGCCAAGCTGAAGGATCGTAATGGGATGTAATCGGCAAACTGGGGAAGAACGTATCGAAGAATGTGAAAAATTGCGCTGCGACGCGATCCGGTTTTGGGCGCAGACGTTGCGCGTGCTTGAAGAGGGGGAGCACAGAACCGATAAGCAGACGCACCGGACCGAAGAGCAGGAGCGCGGGAGCGATTCGCTGGTGGACCGGATCAAGGAACCTTGCCGTATTTCATCAGCATCGCCGCACCGCAGAACAAAGGATGAATCTGCACGTTCTGTGGATTTATTCGCCCGACGGGTTGTGCACATCACGTCGACACAGGTGCGTTTCCGAGGTCCACCGACTGGTTGCTGATCAACGGCTATTACGGGTTGGTGAATCGGTCGGCCCTCATCCTCCGCGCGATCGGTGGCAACTCGGCTGGTGAGCTGCGGCTGCCGTCGCAATGGCGCTCTATCTCTTCGTCTTGCTATCGCCAGCGGGCGCTGGTTCGGGCGCTCTGCCGAAATGGTTGGCCCAACGGGCTCGGTGGTGTCAGCGCCTCGCGCGTTCCATGGTGGGCGCCTTCCTGGTCGCGACGGTCGTCCCGGTCCTCCTCCTCGTATGGACGGCAGTGATGGTGACTCCGGCCGCGATGGGTGAGGCCGATGGCAAAGCGCACGCTGAGCGCGAGGCTACCGAGTTCAAGAAGGGCTGCGCGAAGTCCAAGTACATGTGCGTCGAGTTGAAGAAGGGCGGCGAGGCACTCGGCTCAGGGTTTCTGCTGGACAGCTCGCCTTCGCACATCGCGATCTTCGACGCGCAGTTGCAGCGTGCTCGAATCATTCCGCGCGAAGCAGTAGAGATGATCGCTTCCAGATCTCCGCTACTGCCGGCGGCCGAGGCACCGTAAGGAACGAACTGACCAGCCTCACATGCCTCCAGGTTGCGCTTTTCGCGGATGGCGTAGTGGGTGCTCCAGCGCGACAGGTGCTTACCAAACCATTCGAGCACGGTAGCCCTAAAGGTGTCGGATTCCACCACCTTGGCCTTGAGCTTCGCCATCTTGCGCGCCTGCACCGGGTCGCGGCCTTCGGCTTCTTGCAGCTTGGCGACGTCACGGGCCTTGCGCGCAGCAGTCAGGCTCACATCCGGGTACCGGCCCAGCGCCAGTTGCTTTTCAAACTACCCCCTGTACCCCCGTCTGAACCCCCGCGAGGCGCTCGCAGTCAATGCAGCGCCCTGTCCACCCTTGTACGCTAACTCACTGATTTCGCCAATGAAAAAGGCCGCTAGGTGTATGTTCCTAGCGGCCCTTGTCTTTATTGTGAAAGCATCCGAATGATCGGCTGCAACCCGCATGGTTGCTCACTTTTGTCTCCATTCGACGCCCCACATACCAGCAAATATACCATCAGCAGACGAGTGTAGTGCATGTACTAGGCATCCACGAACAGGCTCCGCTTCCGCCGAATTGTCCGGGTCGCCCCTTACGTACATGCCACCCGGCTGCAAAGCGGAAAGGCCGTGCTTCAGGCAGTTCGACTGATGCCGCGGGATGTGCGAACCGTCCTCAATGATCAACTGCAGCCGATCGACGCCATTGACAAGGGCGGCGACCTGCTCGTCGCGCCCCTGATCGAGTTCAACATAGATGACACGAGGATCGATGGGCCACTCAGGCTGAGTCGGCAGGATGTCTGCGCCGAAGATCCTTGCATCGGGAAACTGCGTCAGCAGCCAGCGGATCGAGTTGCCCTTGAACACCCCAAACTCAATGATGGCGCCGTCCACACGCTCCGGAAAGTGCTTGTCATAGAAGCTGGTAAATCCATGCCAGAAGGACTTATCGCTGGTCGCAAGGAGTGGGCTCATCGGAAAGGGCAAAGCGTAGATTCTTCTGCCTCGGCTACCGGCGTCTCCGGCCGTTGTCTACTCAAGTTGCTGGTCAGGCGGGCGCTCACCGTCGCCAAATTGGCCTCGTAGCGGGCGGATGGGTCTCCAAGCGACCAGTTGGGCGAGTGGGCCGCATGGCTTCAGATGTTCGGCGTGCTGCTTGCCAGCGGCTGGAGCCTCCGCCGGCAGGCGCAGGCGGCGCTTTTGCATCGCGGCGTTGGATAGCAGGAGGCCTGCCGGCCGTACTCCGTTTGCTCGATTGCACCCACCAAACGTCCCCGTTAGTCTGGCGCCTTCGAAATATCGGAGCCGATCATGTCGAGATGTGGTTGTTGTGGAGCCAGTATCGAGTGCGCTGGGGCTTGCGGGGCAGTTTGTTCGAGCGATTGCACGGAGCAATGGATGTGGTGCGGCACCGCCGACGTCCCGCTTAGGGAATCAGACCGAAGTGCAGAGGAATCTGAGACCATCACGATGACAGCTCTTGGAAAGGATGGAAAAACGCTTACACGCGTTTTTGCACCCGGAACTGTCCTCCCCCAGTCGGCCCTTCTGAAGCATGACTCAGTAGTGCGACTGACAGTAGATAACCTCTCACGAGAAAGCCTTGCTCGTGTCATGGGGCGGCTGCACCAGCGCAAGGTTGTGGCCGCGACTCGCTCTGAAGTCGTATCTGGCGAGTTCGAGGGAACCCTGAGCGAAATAGCTGCCCACTTCGCCCTAGATATTGAAACTCAGTGAGGGACTTCGTCATGCCAGCCGCGAGCATCCGGCATTGGCAGAACGCAGATCGACGGCTATCGGGGGAGGCTGTTGCCCTGCGTGCAGACCAACTGACCACTAAGTGCAATTCGCGATGCGAGCTTCATCCAC
Source organism: Variovorax nitratireducens (assembly GCF_051216545.1). Taxonomy (NCBI): domain Bacteria; kingdom Pseudomonadati; phylum Pseudomonadota; class Betaproteobacteria; order Burkholderiales; family Comamonadaceae; genus Variovorax; species Variovorax nitratireducens. The sequence goes on along the minus strand of NZ_JBPJZO010000001.1, from coordinate 1,024,988 downwards.
TTGCCGTGTATTGACAAGTCGTTGCGATTCCAGCCTACGCACCTCGCGCAGCTGATCTGCTGACATCGAATCAGCAGCAACGAAGCGAATAGCGTCGAGCAGCAAGGCCGTAGTAACGTTCAGGCAGTCGGCAGGAAGTTCGGCAAGATCAGCATCCCGAAAGCCTGCCGGCGCGTCTGCCACAACATCCCAATGCGTGTAGGCCATCGAGGCTTGGAACTCAGCGTGCGCGCATTCTGAGAGCTGCTGATAGAGGGTGGGATAAGACGCAGGGACGCCCGCACTTTCGGCCCACTCCCTCAGATTGAAGTTCTTGCCAGGCGGCATAGTCGCAATCGCAGCGTCGATTTCCGCGTTGCTCATCGTTGCCGGCCGCTCGTGCTCTCCAAGCATCTTCAATCTGCGGATGGATTTAATTGCTTCGCCCTTGGCCTGGGCAACCCACTCTTGCAGTTTTCGGGGATCGGTCTGCACAGCTGTCATCACCCATCCCATTTCGAGAACCGTGCGACCAACCGCACACATCGGCTCCCAGAGCCCTGCATTGGCCAACGTGACAACCGCTTGGCCATACCGCAGCATGCGCATGGCATGCGCGAGCATGGCGACACGCAACTTGTCGTCAGATCGCACTTCCTGTACCTGCAAAACTTGCGCGAGAAGGGCGCAGGCACGCCCAGCCAGATCGGTGCCTTCGCGATTCAACGCATCGTGTTCCATAGGCGCATTGTGCGTGCCATGTGCGGTGCTTGCCACCAATCTGCTGGCACTCCCGCCTTACATGTGAAAATGCGCGCGCGGGCGCAAGGGAGCGCGACCTATTGCGTCAAAGTTCAGCGGGGAGCGCCCACTTGCGGATCGCGACGCGCTTCTTCACATAGGCATTCCTGATTGTGTCGAAGACCTTGAAGCGCACTCGAACAGTTGAGAGGCGAGTGTCGCCGGGGCTCAGATCAACCGTCTCCGCGCGGTATCGGCCGTCCTCGAACTCAACGACCAATTCAGGTGCTATGCGCATAGGGACAGAGGTCACGATCAGCCAAACACCATCGACGTTGGGCGGGAACAGGCCGGGCCCAACAGCAATTGCGGCTTCGATCTCGGCGGCCGGAATCTCCGCAGAGTTCGGTAAGCTGGCTGCAGCCCTAGCCACGTCGTTTGCATACATCGCCCGCCTGAAGCGCAGATATGCAATCTCTTCAGGAATGCTTTGTTTCCCTGCGCCTCCGTGTGGACGCGTGGTAACGAAGGCCTCCGCTGGAACTCCATCTCGAGTGAGTCCAGCATTGCCGAACTCGCCGCCCCACGCGAGCGCGTACAACCCCTCAACGCCAAAGCGACCAATCTCCCATGGCTCAGCGGGGAGAACGGCTGGAAGTACGTCGAACCTGAAGGTGATCGGGCCCTCCCACTCGTCGGCCACCTTGGCAACATTGTCGTCTTGCCGCAAGGCAACAACCTCGTCCAGCCGATCAACGCTCGGCACTGTGTAGAGGACTATAGGCTCCGAACGCTCCAGATCAAGGAGGCAAGGCAAGTAATAGGCGTCCCGGTTCCCAAAGTAATAGTTCACGCGACCGCTGGTGTGAATCGAAATGGATTTCGACCGGGGCTGGTGTTCGTCACGCTCCTGGAGCGGGCCCAAACTTGGCCCGCCCATCCAGCTAAATCCCTCGGTGCTGATTCCATCGCGTACCAGCACGAGCTTGATGGAACCATCGTGAGTTACGCTGAGGGACGCCAAATATCTGGCGACGCCTCGATGTTCGAGTAGCAGTCTAGGCATCTGGCCAAGTGTCGCCGATCCGGTCGCAGCGGCAATCCATGCATGCTCGACGCCTCGGCCTGGCTGATCCGTAAATGCGCGAGGGCGCGGGGAAGCGCCTTTCGGCTAGGCCGCCTTGCGAATAATCAAAAGCAACGACGTACTGATGTAGCCGTCTAGCTGAAGCTTCAGATGCTGCCGCCCGTGGGTGTAGTACGGTGGGTAGTCGTAGGCAATGTCATGTTGCTCCGATCCTGCGTCAAAGTTCAGCGCTTCGATCGCGCAACTAAGGTTGCGCAGCCTCATCTCGAACGACTCGATGTCCTTGCGCCTGTAGATGACGCTGCTCCCCTCCTCTACTGTCGTGTCGTTCGAGGAGATGTTGAACTCGGTCGTGTGCACTGCAATGCCGCCGGGCTTGAGACATTCGAGGGAGTCAACCAGAAACTGCAAGCCTGCATCGAGGCTGCCGAGGTGCTCGAAAGAGCAAGAGCTCCAGCTGAAGTCGAACGCTGATCTCGGGAGCGCGCTCAGATTCCGCATGTCGATGTTTTGATAGGTCGCGCGGGCACCAAATTCCGCAGCGGAGAGCACGCCGGGCCAGTGGATAGCGTCCAGCGACTGTCCAAGTTGGCCTGTCGTTGCCCAAGTTGGCTCTGCGCCGTCCCCATGAAAATCAGAAGCTACGAGATCGACGCCGCGCTTCGCGAACAGGGATGGCAGTGGCTCCTGTCCCACGGCAAAACCGATACCGGTACGTCTGGGTTCGAGCATCCCGCGTTCTTCTAGGGCCTGAGCGACGGCACACCACTCCCAGAGTTTGCGGTGCAGCCATTTCCCCTCCATTCCATCCCAGACCTTTCCCCAGACCGCAGCTTGCGAGACATCTAGCTCCGGTGCGGCATCAGCAATGATCTGCTTCCACCTCAAGTACCACTCCGTCGAAAAGTCACTCTGCTTGCACAGCGTAGAAGTGACTGCTGGCATGGGCCGGCGATCAAGTTCATTCCGAACAACGAACTCAACGCGACGACGAATTGGCTCCCAAAGCGGACGAAGTATGGTTTTGGCAAGCGATTTCAGCATTGGGCGACTGTAGCCGCGCTAGCTCCCAGGAGTCCCGGCCGGCTAGCGAAGGTGTTCTTTGCGACGGTGAGGGCATCAAGTAAAGCATCGACCTTCACGGCATCGATCGCCACACCTTTTCGGCTCGGTCCCAACGCACCGCCGTCCTTCGGCATGAACCAGAGCCGCAAATCGATGTTCGCAGGCCCTTCCATCCGTTGGCCGAAACCCGCGGAGTTCGGCGCACGCGCCCCCTCGGAATAGCCGCAATCGAATTGCCCCAGCGATCCCTCCCGTAGCCTCAACGCTGGAAGATGTAGGAAACAAAAAAGCCCTAAGTGGTTGATTCACTTAGGGCTTTCTGGACAACCTTGGCTGTTGTCGGAACTATCTCTGGTCGGTGTGAAAGGATTCGAACCTTCGACCCCTTGCACCCCATGCAAGTGCGCTACCAGGCTGCGCCACACACCGAAGCCCGCAATTATAGCGGGCAGATTTCAGTGTCCTGCGCCGAGCAGCTCGCGGATTTCGAAGAGTTCGCGGCGCAGCTGGGCCAGCAGCGATGGGTCGAGGCGTTGCGACGATGCGGCATGCATGTGCAGTTCTTCGTCCTGCACCGCCGCGTCGAACTCTTCCTGATCGATCTCGATGGCCTCGACGCCTTCCAGCGGCACCTCGCCGGCCTTGCGGCGGTCGCGTTCGTGCTGCACCAGTTCCTGCAGCTTGTTGCGCGCGCCGCTGATGGTGAAGCCCTGGTCGTACAGCAGGTCGCGGATGCGGCGGATCATGAGCACTTCATGGTGCTGGTAGTAGCGCCGGTTGCCGCGCCGCTTCATCGGGCGCAGTTGTGTGAACTCCTGCTCCCAGTAGCGCAGCACATGCGGCTTGACGCCGCAAAGCTCGCCCACCTCACCGATGGTGAAGTAGCGTTTGACGGGAATCGGGGGGAGCGTTTTCTCCATTGAAATCAAGACAGTGCGCGCGAAACCTGAGAGGTTACTCTACGCACCTTCCGGGCGCCAAGCACTATTCAGCGCCAATGCTCCACTCGACCTCTTGCGAGCCATCTTCGGTGATGTTTCCGTGAATCTGTTCCTTAAGCTTGGCGCTTGCATGGAACGTGGCAACGCGGCGTGCACCGATCGGAATGGCTTCGCCAGTGCGCGGATTGCGCCCCGGACGCGGGGCCTTGGTGCGGATCTGGAAATTGCCGAAGCCCGAGATCTTGACGTCGGTGCCTTCGATCAGGCTGGTGGCGATAAGGTCGAAGAACGCTTCGACCATGTCTTTGGACTCGCGCTTGTTCAGGCCGATCTGCTCGAACAGCAGGTCGGCCAGATGCGCCTTGGTGAGGGCCGGCGTTTCGAGGGCTTCGAGCGTGAATTCCATGGTCATCGTCCTCTGTTATCCACGCAGCCGGGCGCCGAGCCGGGCACCGAGCTGGTCGATGATGGCGCGCACGGCCGGTTCGATCTGCTCGTCGGTCAGCGTGGCGGCTTCGCTCTGAAAGCTCAGGCGCACCGCCATGCTCTTCTCGCCCTGCGCCAAACCTGCCGATGAAGCCGCAGCGCCATCGCGCGCCGGCTGCGGGCGGTAGATGTCGAACAGGGTCGCGCCCTGAAGCAGGCCGGCATCGGCCGAGGCGGCCTCGATCGTTTCCATCAACGCGTCGTGCGTGACCGCTTCGGCCACCACCACGGCAATGTCGCGCTCGACGGCCTGGTGGCGCGGCACCGGCTGCGCGACCGGCACGGGCCGCGCATTGACCGCATCGAGATCCAGCTCGAACAGTACCGGCGCCTGCGCCAGCTCCCACTTCTGGCGCCAGCGCGGGTGCAGCTCGCCGACCACGCCGATGTCGCAGCCGTCGACACGCACGCGCGCCGCACGTCCCGGGTGCAGCGCGGGGTGGTCGGTCGGCTCGAATGTGGGCAGCAGCGGCGCCAGCAGCGCCTCGACATCGCCCTTGATGTCGAAGAAGTCGGTGCGCTGTGGCTTGCCGTCCCAGCGGGACTCGTCGGCGTCGCCCCACGCAAGGCCGGCCACGCGCATCGGCTGGCGGACGCCCTTGACGGTGCTGTCGGTCGTGACCACGCTGTCGTCGCGCACGAACACGCGGCCCACCTCGAACACACGCACGCGCGGCGCCTTGCGGTCGAGGTTGAACTTGAGCACCTGCAACAGCGAGCCGAGCAGCGACGAGCGCATCACGCTCATCTGGCTCGCAATCGGGTTCAGCAGCTTGACCGGGTTGGCATTGCCTGCAAGGTCTTGCTCCCAGTGCGCTTCGACAAAGCTGAAGTTGATGGTTTCCTGGTAGCCGAGCGCGGCGACGCGATGGCGCAGCGCGAAAGAGCCGCGTTGCACTTCGGGCCTCACGCGTGCGGTGATCGGCGCGAGCGGCGGCGTGGTCGGCAGGTTGTTGTAGCCGACGAGGCGTGCAACTTCTTCGATCAGGTCTTCCTCAATCAAGAGGTCGAAGCGGTGCGGCGGCGGAGTCACGCGCAGCGTGCCATCGCCCTCCTCGATCGGCAGGCCGAGCCGGCCCAGGGCATCGACGCACTGGGCCTGGGTCAACGGCATGCCGATCACGCGCGCGGCACGGGCCACACGCAAGGTGACAGGCTTGGCCTCGGGCAGCTTCAGCGTCTGGTCGTCCATCGCACCCGCCTCGCCGCCACAGATCTCGAGCACCAGTTGCGTGATGCGTTCGATGACCTCGACGGTGCGGCTCGGATCGACGCCGCGCTCGAAGCGGTGGCCCGCATCGGTCGAGAAGTTGAAACGGCGCGAGCGCCCCTGGATCGCTTCGGGCCACCAGAACGCGGCCTCGACATAGATGTTTTTCGTGTCGTCGGTCACCGAAGTGGCGTCGCCGCCCATGATGCCGGCGAGCGACTCGACCTCGCGCTCGTCCGAGATCACGCCGACTTTTTCATCGACCGTGACGATGTTGCCATTCAGCAGCTTGAGCTGCTCGCCCGCCTTGCCCCAACGCACCGTGAGGCCGCCGTGGAGCTTGTCAAGGTCGAAGATGTGCGAAGGCTGGCCCAGCTCGAACATCACGTAGTTCGAGATGTCGACCAGCGCCGTCACGCTGCGCTGCCCGCAGCGCGACAGACGCTCGACCATCCAGGCCGGCGTAGCCGCCTGCGTGTTCACGCCACGCACGATGCGGCCCGAGAAACGGCCGCAGAGTTCGGGCGCGTCGACCTTGACAGGCAGCACGTCGGCAAACGATGCAGTGATCGCCGGCGCGGGCGGTGTCTTGAGGGGCGCACCCGTCAAGGCGGCCAGTTCGCGTGCAATGCCGTAGACGCTCAGGCCATGGGCCAGGTTCGGCGTGAGCTTGAGCGTGAGCAGTGCGTCGTCGAGCTTGAGCACATCCCGCACGTCGGCACCCACCGGCACATCGGCCGCGAGTTCGAGCAGGCCGCCGTGGTCTTCGCTGAGTTGCAGTTCGCGCGCCGAGCAAAGCATGCCCTGGCTCTCGACGCCGCGCAGCTTGCCGAGTTTGATGAGGAAGGGTTTTCCGTCTTCGCCGGGCGGGAGTTCTGCGCCGACCAATGCGCAAGGCACCTTCATGCCGACGCGCGCGTTGGGCGCACCGCAGACGATGTTGAGCAAGGCGCCCTGCCCCGCATCGACCAGGCACACGCGCAGGCGATCGGCGTTCGGGTGCTGCACGGCTTCCTTGATTTCGCCGACCACGATCTTGCTGAAGGGCGGCGCCACGGGGCGGCGTTCTTCGACCTCGAAACCGCCCATGGTGAGCGTTTCGGCCAGTTGTTCGCTCGACAGCGGCGGGTTGCAGAACTCTCGCAACCAGGACTCGGGGAATTGCATCTCGTTGTTCTCGTTCTTGTCGGATTACTGGAACTGGCTCAGAAAGCGAAGGTCGCCGTCGAAGAACAGGCGCAGATCGTTCACGCCATAGCGCAGCATGGTGAGCCGATCCGGGCCCATGCCGAACGCGAAGCCAATGTAGCGCTCGGGGTCGAGGCCCATGTTGCGCACCACGTTCGGATGCACCTGGCCCGAGCCCGCGACTTCGAGCCAGCGGCCGGCCAGCGGGCCGCTCTGGAACTGGATGTCGATCTCGGCACTTGGCTCGGTAAACGGAAAGAAGCTCGGGCGAAAGCGCAGCACCAGGTCGTCGCTTTCGAAGAAGGTGCGGCAGAAATCGGTGAAGACGACCTTCAGGTCCTTGAAGCTCACGTTCTCGCCCAGCCACAGGCCCTCGCACTGGTGGAACATCGGCGAATGCGTGGCGTCGCTGTCGACGCGGTAGGTGCGGCCCGGGGCGATCACGCGGATCTCGGGTGCGCGCGTGGCGCCGGTGGCATCGGCCGCTGCGGCCTCGAACGCGGCCGCGTGCTTCTTGATGTGCTGATGCGCATAGCGCACCTGCATCGGGCTGGTGTGCGGGCGCAGGTTGTAGGGGATGCCGTCCTCGCCGTCGATGTCGACGTAGAAGGTGTCCTGCATCGAACGCGCCGGATGGTTCGGCGGGTTGTTGAGCGAGGTGAAGCTGTGCCAGTCGCTCTCGACCTCGGGGCCATCGGCCACGTCGAAGCCCATGCTCGAGAAGATCGCTTCGATGCGCTCCATCGTGCGGCTGACCGGATGCAGGCCACCACCCACGCGGCGGCGGCCGGGCAGCGTGACGTCGAGCGCCTCGGCGCGCAGCTGCACTTCGAGCTCTTCGTCGGCCAGTGCCTGGCGGCGATGGTTGAGCGCGGCCTCGATCGCCTGCTTGGCAACGTTGATGGCGGCGCCACGCGACTTCTTCTCGTCGACGCTGAGGGCCGCCATACCCTTCATGAGCTCGGTGATGCGACCGGCCTTGCCGAGGAACCGGGCCTTGGCGTTCTCCAGATCCGCGGGCGCTTTCGCGAGGGCGAAGTCAGCGCGTGCGGTGTCGATCAGGGAGTCCAACTCGTTCATAGGAATTCGGAGAGAGAAATAAAAAAGGGCTGGAGCCTTTTCAAGCGCCAGCCCTCATGCCGTGGGCGCAGGCAGCCATCCAGAAGACAGCGGCCTGCTCTGCGGGATCAAGCAGCCAGCTTGGCCTTGACCTGCTCCACGATGCCGGCAAAAGCGGCCTTGTCGTGCACCGCGATGTCCGCAAGCATCTTGCGGTCGATCTCGATGCCCGCCTTGCGGATGCCGTTGGCGAACTGGCTGTAGGTCAGGCCCAGTTCACGCGAGGCTGCGTTGATACGCGCGATCCACAGTTGACGGAAAACACGCTTCTTGGTGCGGCGGTCACGGTAGGCATATTGGCCTGCCTTCATCACCGCCTGTTTGGCGACGCGGAAGACATTGCCGCGGCGACCGCGGAAACCCTTGGCGAGTGCGAGAACTTTCTTGTGGCGGGCGCGAGCCGTTACACCACGTTTGACGCGAGGCATGTGTGTACTCCTTGTTCGTCGGGATTAAATGCCACGGCCGGGCATCATGGCGGCCATCGAAACCATGTTGGTTTCGTGAACCGTCACTGCACCGCGCAGATGGCGCTTGTTCTTGGTGGTCTTCTTGGTCAGGATGTGACGCTTGAAGGCTTGACCGCGCTTGACGGTGCCACCGGGACGAACGCGGAAACGTTTTTTCGCGCTGCTCTTGGTCTTCATTTTGGGCATGTACATGCTCCTTTAAATTGTGCTCGTGAGGCGCCGCGGATGTTCCACGGGCTTGTTGGCCCCGAGACACTTCTTTATCCCGCGGCGGCTTTTGCAAGCCGCCGCGAAATCCCTTCAAAACCTTCTACTACCGCCGGATCAGGCCGCTGCCGGCTCCGTCGTCGGCTTCGGCGCCGCCCCGCCGGCCTTCTTGCGGCCCGGCGCGATCATCATGATCATTTGCCGGCCTTCGAGCTTCGGAAACTGCTCGACGACGATCAGGTCGACCAACTCGTCGCGAATGCGCTGCAGCAGTGCCAGACCGAGCTCCTGGTGCGTGATCTCGCGGCCGCGAAAGCGCAGCGTGATCTTGCATTTGTCGCCCTCTTCAAGAAAGCGCTTGATGTTGCGCATCTTGATGTTGTAGTCGCCATCGTCGGTACCGGGCCGGAACTTGATTTCCTTGACCTCGATGACCTTCTGCTTCGACTTCGCCTCGGCTGCCTTCTTCTGCTCGTGGTACTTGAACTTGCCGTACTCGATCAGGCGGCAGACCGGAGGATTTGCCGCCGCAACGACCTCCACCAGATCCACGTCGGCCTCACCTGCCAGGCGCAGGGCCTCGGAGAGACTCATGACACCCAACGGCTCGTTTTCCGGGCCGACTAGGCGGACTTCCGGGGCCATGATTTCCCGGTTCAGGCGGTGTTGGCGTTCCTCGCGGTGGCGGCGGTCGCGAAATGCAGTAGCGATGGTCAGAATCCTTCAAAACTTGCTACAAAATCTGTAGCGAACGCCGGGCAGTCCTCGCGGACAAGCGGTGTGATTTGGCAAGGAAACATATGGGGGTGTTCCGGAGACAAATCAACGCTTGTCAGCAATATCCTGGACGAGCCGTTGCACGAACGATTCGAGGGACATTGCACCGAGGTCTTGATTGCCCCGGGCGCGCACTGCGACGGCACCTGCTTCCTTTTCCTTGTCGCCTACGACGAGGATGTAAGGGAGCTTTTGCAACGAATGCTTCCGTATTTTATACGTAATCTTCTCGTTGTGAAGGTCGAGCTGAACCCTAAGCCCTTGATTCCGCAGCGTTTTTGCAACTTCAGCAGCGTAATCGGCCTGTCCTTCGCTGATATTGAGCACCGCCACGTGCACCGGCGCGAGCCAAGCGGGCATGGCGCCGGCGTGATGTTCGATCAGCATGCCGATAAATCGCTCCAGGCTGCCGACGATCGCGCGGTGCAGCATCACCGGGTAGGCGCGGCCACTGGTTTCTGTCACGTATTCGCCGCCCAGGCGCTCGGCCGTGTTGAAGTCGACCTGCATGGTGCCGCACTGCCACTGCCGGCCGATGGCATCGCGCAGCGTGTATTCGATCTTCGGGCCGTAGAACGCGCCGTCGCCCGGCGAGACCACGAAGTCGACGCCGGAGCGGCGCAGTGCCTCCATGCAGGCGTGCTCGGCCTTGTCCCAGAAGGCGTCGGAGCCGACCCGGTTGTCGGGCCGCGTTGCCACCTTGTAGAGGATGTCGGCAAAGCCGAAGTCGGCGTAGACCTTCTGCAATTTGGTCGTGTAGGCAACGCACTCGTCGAGGATCTGGTCTTCGGTGCAGAACACATGCCCGTCGTCCTGCGTGAAACCACGCACGCGCATGATGCCGTGCAGTGCGCCCGAAGGCTCGTTGCGATGGCACTGGCCAAACTCTCCATAGCGGATCGGCAGGTCGCGATAGCTGCGCAGATCGCTCTTGAAGATCAGCACGTGGCCGGGGCAGTTCATCGGCTTGATCGCGTAGTCGCGCTTTTCCGACTCCGTCGTGAACATGCTTTCCCGGTAGTTCTGCCAGTGGCCCGTTTTCTCCCAGAGGCTCCGGTCCAGAATCTGCGGGCCCTTTACTTCCTCGTAGCCCGTGTCGCGGTAGACGCCACGCATGTACTGCTCGACCGCCTGCCAGATGGCCCACCCCTTGGGGTGCCAGAACACCATGCCGGGCGCCACCTCGTCGATGTGGAACAGGTCGAGTTCCTTGCCGAGCTTGCGGTGGTCGCGCTTTTCCGCTTCCTCGATGCGCTGGATGTACTGGTCGAGCTGCTTCTTGTCGGCCCAGGCCGTGCCGTAGACGCGCTGCAGTTGCTCGTTCTTGGCATCGCCGCGCCAGTAGGCGCCCGCCAGCTTGGTGAGCTTGAACACCTTCAGGAAGCGTGTGTTCGGCACGTGCGGGCCGCGGCACATGTCGACGTATTCCTGGTGGTAGTAGAGACCCATGGCCTGCTCGTCGGGCATGTCCTCGACCAAACGCAGCTTGTACTCTTCGCCGCGTGACTTGAACACCTCGATTACTTCGGCGCGCGGCGTCATCTTCTTGACCACGTCGTAGTCCTGCGCGATCAGCTCGCGCATGCGCGCCTCGATGGCCGCCATGTCTTCCGGCGTGAACGGGCGCTCGTACGCGATGTCGTAGTAGAAGCCCTCCTCGATCACCGGGCCGATCACCATCCGGGCCGTCGGGTAGAGCTGTTTCACCGCGTGGCCGACCAGATGCGCCGTCGAGTGGCGAATGATCTCCAGCCCCTCATCGTCGCGCGGCGTGATGATCTGCAGCCTGGCGCTTCGGTCGATGATGTCGCTGGCATCGACCAGGACGCCATCGACCTTGCCGGCCAGCGTCATCTTGGCCAGGCCGGGGCCGATGGACTGGGCCACTTCGGCCACCGAAACCGGGCCGGGAAACTCGCGCTGCGAGTTGTCGGGGAGCGTGATCTGGATCATGGGAAAAACCTCGGGAGAAAAACAAAAAGCGCGGTCGGTACCGCGCTTTGCAATGGTTTTGATAGCTGGATAGGTCCAGCCCACGCGCGCTACCGGCCGATTCGGCCCTGAAATCCTTGCGGTGTAGTTCGCGGTGTCATAACCAGATTGCCTTTCTCGCCCTTGTTGACGGTGGAAGCCTGGATTCTAGCCGCGCAGTCACCGCGGCCATGGCGCTCCACCCGGCCGGGGAATCAGGCGCCCACAAAAAAGCCCGGCACGCGGCCGGGCTGAAAGTGACAGCGAAACCGTTCAGTGGAACTGTTCTTCTTCGGTCGAGCCGGTCAGCGCCGTGACGCTGGACTTGCCGCCCTGGATCACCGTGGTCACTTCGTCGAAGTAGCCGGTGCCGACTTCCTGCTGATGCGACACGAAGGTGTAGCCGCGGTCGCGCGCAGCGAACTCGGGCTCCTGCACCTTCTCGACATAGGCCGACATGCCGCGGGCCACATAGTCCTGCGCGAGGTCGAACATGTTGAACCACATCGAGTGGATGCCGGCCAGCGTGATGAACTGGTACTTGTAGCCCATGGCACCGAGTTCCTTCTGGAACTTGGCAATGGTCGCGTCGTCGAGGTTCTTCTTCCAGTTGAATGAAGGCGAGCAGTTGTACGCGAGCATCTTGCCCGGGTGCACCTTGTGCACGGCATCGGCGAACTTCTTGGCGAACGCGAGATCCGGCGTGCCGGTTTCGCACCACACCAGGTCGGCATAGTGGGCATAGGCGATGGCGCGGCTGATGGCCTGGTCGATGCCCTTCTTCGTGCGATAGAAGCCTTCGGCGGTGCGCTCGCCGGTGATGAAGGGCTTGTCGTTCTCGTCGTAGTCGCTGGTGATCAGGTCAGCAGCTTCCGCATCGGTGCGGGCGATCACGAGCGTCGGCGTGCCGCAGACGTCGGCTGCCATGCGCGCGGCGATGAGCTTCTGCACGGCTTCGGTGGTGGGCACCAGCACCTTGCCGCCCATGTGGCCGCACTTCTTGACCGAAGCGAGCTGGTCTTCGAAGTGCACGCCGCCCGCGCCGGCGTTGATCATGGCCTTCATCAGCTCGAAGGCGTTCAGCACGCCGCCGAAGCCGGCTTCGGCATCGGCCACGATCGGAGCGAAATAGTCGATGTAGCCCTTGTCGCCGGGGTTGGTGCCCTTCGACCACTGGATCTCGTCGGCACGGCGGAAGGTGTTGTTGATGCGCTCGACAACGGTCGGCACCGAGTCCACCGGGTACAGCGACTGGTCGGGGTACATCGATGCGTAGCTGTTGTTGTCGGCAGCGACTTGCCAGCCCGACAGGTAGATCGCCTTGACGCCGGCCTTGACCTGCTGCATTGCCTGGCCGCCAGTCAGCGCGCCGAGGCAGTTGACGTAGGGCTCGGTGTTCACGAGGCTCCACAGCTTTTCGGCGCCGCGGCGGGCCAGGGTGTGCTCGATCGGGAACGAGCCGCGCAGCCGCACGACGTCGGCCGCGCTGTAGCCACGCTTGATGCCCTTCCAGCGCGGGTTGGTGGCCCAGTCCTTTTCAAGGGCTGCGATTTGTTGTTCACGGCTGAGCTGTTCGGTGAAGTCTTGGGGCATGGTCACTCCGGAGTTGGTTGAGGGTTAGGCGCTGCGGCCTTGGTCTTTACTGTAGCCAAATCCCGAACTCTTATGTCTTATAGAAGACATATTTTTCGCTGAACAAAATCAACGACTTACGTGATATTTTCTCAATGCGAAATTATTTTTCTTATATTGAGAAAAAATATTGCGCCGCAGCAGAGGCGTTTTTCATGATGCGCAATGCACTTCTCAGCCATGAAACTCGCGCCGGAACCAATCGCCGCTGGCGATCACGGGCCGGTCGTGCACGCGGTCAGGATGGACTTCATACACAAGGCATCGCAACTGAACTGCATTCACCGCGACCAGCAGCTCGCGCTTGATGTATTCCCCGCTGCCGTCGTCCGCCACCTCTTCGAGCCGATCGAGTGCGTCCTCGACTTCCGGCGTGATGCGATAGATCTCGCCGTGCACCCGTCCCGCGCCGCCGAGCACCGCGCCCGGATAGGCGCCCAGGTCGTAGAGAGTGCCCGCAATCGCACCATCGCCGACGCGCTCGGGCGGCGGCCGGAAGCGCGCGATGTCGTTGCTGCCGCCCGCGCGCAGGGTGCCGTAGACGAACACATGACGCGGTGCGCTGGCGTGATGCGGCATCATCGAATCCGTTTTGTTTGAACGGCTCGCAGTCTATTGAACCCCGTCCGCACCACCACCCAGCGCATGCTGGCCTATGGTTGCCTCGCCCTCAGCATGTCGCTCGTGGGCAGCTATGTGGCTCTCTCCAAACCGCTCGTCGCAACCTTTCCGGTGCTGCTGCTGGCCTGGCTGCGCTTCGGCATTGCGGCGCTCGCGATGCCGCACTGGCTCAAGCGCCCGGTCGACGAGCCGGCCATGACGCCGCGTACGCGCGGCCTGGTGTTCCTCGAATCCTTTCTCGGCAACTTCATGTTCTCGGTCTGCATGCTGTTCGGCGTGAGCATGACCAGCGCGGTCTCGGCCGGCGTGATCATGGCGTCGATCCCCGCGGTGGTCGCAGTGATGAGCTGGCTTTTTCTGCGCGAGCGGATCACCCTGCGCATAGCGATGGCCATAGGCTGTGCTGCGCTCGGCATCGGACTGCTCGCCCTCGTGCCCGCGCATGCGGCAGCACCCGGCACGCCGCGCGTGGCGATGCCATGGCTCGGCAACCTGCTGGTGTTCTGCGCGGTGCTTTGCGAAGCGGCTTACGCAGTGATCGGCAAATCGCTCACGGGCCGGCTGGGGCCCAAGCGCATTTCGTCGCTGATCAACCTCTGGGGCTTCGTGCTCTCGACGCCCTTCGGCATCTGGTTTGCCCTGCAGTTCGACTTTGGCGCGGTGCATGGCGGCATCTGGCTGCTGCTGGTGGTTTACGCGATGGCCGCGAGCATCTGGACGGTGTGGCTCTGGATGACCGGTTTGCGCCATGTGCCGGCTGCGCAAGCGGGCGTATTCACCGTGATGCTGCCGGTCAGCGCGGCATTGGTGGGCGTGCTCGTGCTCGGCGAATCGCTCTCCGGCATGCAGGTGTTGGCCTTCGCTCTGGCGCTGCTCGGTGTCGTGCTTGCGACGTGGCCCGCGCGCCGCACCTGAAAAGAGGCGCTTCTTCCCTCTGAAAAAACAACAACTCCCAATGAAAAAGTCTCTTTTTCCCTTGGAAACGCGTTTTTTCTCCTTTAGCATCCGCAGTGCCAGTGGAGACGCGGTTTTTCATTGGTGAATGTCCAATCCAAAAAAAGGAAATCAATCATGGCAACTGCAAAGAAGGCTCCGGCCAAAAAGGCTCCCGCGAAGAAGGCCGCTCCGGCCAAGAAGGCGGCAGCTCCGGCAAAGAAGGCTGCACCGGCGAAGAAGGCCGCTCCCGCAAAGAAGGCTGCTCCGGCCAAGAAGGCTGCTGCGAAGAAGGCTGCGCCCGCCAAGAAGCGCACCCCCAACGCTGCGTTCATGAAGGCCCTGACGCCGAGCCCGGCACTGGCTGCCGTGGTCGGCTCGACGCCGCTGCCGCGCACGGCTGTGGTGAGCAAGCTGTGGGACTACATCAAGAAGCACAACCTTCAAGACAAGGCCAACAAGCGCAACATCAACGCCGACGCCAAGCTGAAGGAAATCTTCGGCAAGCCGCAAGTGTCGATGTTCGAGCTCGCTTCGCTGATCGGCAAGCACGTCAAGTAAGCATTCGGGCGCCTCGCGCACCCGCTCGGAAAGCCGGCTGTCGCCGGCTTTTTTTTGTCCGCTGCAAAGCCGTCGCTTGCTGAAAGCTCAGCCGCGCGCCTGCTGCGCCGCACGTGTGATCGACGCCAGCGTGCCGCGCGTGGTGATCACCTCGGGGTCCAACGGAATCTCGATCAGCGTGCCGGTATCGGCCGCCAGCGCGCGCAGCAGCGCCGCTTCGAACTGCGCAGTGGCCGTCACGCGCTCGGCCGCGTAGCCATACGCCTGGGCCAGCGCGCAGAAGTCCGGATTGCGCAATGAAGTGCCGCTCACGTTGTTCGGATATTCGCGCTCCTGGTGCATGCGGATGGTGCCGAACATGCCGTTGTTGAGCAGCACGATGATGCTCTTGCCGCCATGCTGCGCGGCCGTTGCGAGTTCCTGGCCGTTCATGAGGAAGTCGCCGTCGCCGGCGATCGTGAACGCGACGCGCCCGCTCACGATGTTGGCTGCAATGCCGGCCGGCACGCCATAGCCCATCGCGCCACTGGTCGGTGCCAGCTGCGTCTTGTGGCCCTTGGCGAGGCCGTGGTAGCGGAAGAAGCGATGCACCCAGCTCGCGAAGTTGCCGGCCCCGTTGGTGATGGCCGCGTCGTGCGGCAGATGCTTCTGCAGCAAAGCCACCACCTCGGCCATGTCGACCGCGCCGCGCGGCGCGTCGGCGGGCAGGCCGGGCAGTGGTTGCGGCTGGAGGTTGTCGAGGTAGTCGGCGTTCGCGGCGGCCGTCCAGGCTTCCCATGGCAGCTCGGGCGGCGCGGTCAGCACCTCGAGGCTGCGCGCCGCGGCGCTCATGCCGGCATTGATCGCAAGATCCGCCTGGTAGACGCGGTTGAGCTCTTCCGCGCTCGCATGGATGTGCACCAGTGTCTGCTTTGCTTTCGGCGCTTCGAGCAGCGTGTAGCCGCCCGTGGTCATTTCGCCGAGGCGCGGGCCGATCGCGATGATCAGGTCGCTCTCCTTCACGCGCCGGGCCAGCTTCGGATTGATCGCGATGCCCACGTCGCCTGCATAGAGCGGGTGGTGGTTGTCGAACGTGTCCTGGTAGCGAAAGGCATTGCCGACCGGCAGGCGCCAGTTCTCCGCGAAGCGCTGCAGCGCCTGTGCGGCCTGCGGCGTCCAGCCGCCACCTCCCGCGATCACGAAAGGGCGCTGCGCCTTGAGCAGCAGTTCGCGCAGCGTGCGCAGGGCGCCCGGATCGCTCCACGGCTGCACGGCCTCGACGCGCGGCAGCGGTTGCGCGTCGGTCAGCGAACGCAACATGTCCTCGGGCAGCACCAGCACCACCGGGCCGGGCCGGCCGTTCATCGCGGTTGCGAAGGCGCGTGCCACGTACTCGGGAATGCGATTGGCATCGTCGATGCGCTCGACGCGCTTGGCGAAGCCCTTGGTGCTCGGCCCGAAAAAGCTGCAGTAGTCGACTTCCTGGAAGGCTTCGCGGTCGCGGAAATCGCTGCCGACGTCGCCGACGAAGAGCACCATCGGAGTCGAATCCTGGAACGCGTTGTGCACACCGATGGACGCATTGGTCGCGCCTGGTCCGCGCGTCACGAAGCAGATGCCGGGCCGGCCGCTCAGCTTGCCGTGCGCCTCGGCCATGAAGGCCGCCCCGCCCTCCTGCCGGTTCACGATGAAGCGGATGCGATCGCGCTCGGCATGAAAACCATCGAGCACCGCCAGAAAGCTCTCGCCCGGCACACCGAAGACGGTGTCGACCCCCTGCTCGATGAGGCACCTGACAATCAGGTGCCCCGCTGCTTGATGTTCCATACCGTGCCTGCCTAGAAGTGAAAGAAGTCGCGGACGATTATCGACAGGGAATGCGGATCGCCAGCGCCTCAGGGAAAAAGCGGATGCATTTAATTCACCAACTAGTTACAACGGAACCATGGAAGCCACCTCCCTCGAGCCGCGCCTGCGGGATGCCGACCGCTCGCAGCAAGCCATCCTCGCCGCCGCGCGCGACGAGTTCGCGCAGCATGGCCTGGCGGGCGCGCGCGTCGACCGGATCGCGGAGCGCGCAGCCCTCAACAAGCGGCTGATCTACTACTACTTCGGCAGCAAGGACGACCTGTTCATGGCCGTGCTGGAGAGCGTTTACGCCGACATCCGCGAGGCCGAAAAGGCACTGCACCTGCTCGACCTGCCACCTGCGGACGCAGTGCGCCGGCTGACCGAGTTCACCTGGAACTACTACCTCGCGCACCCCGAGTTCATCACGCTCCTCAACAGCGCCAACCTGCACCAGGCACGCCATCTGACGAAGTCGTCGCGCGTGCGGGAGATGAATTCGCCGCTGATCCTGACGCTCGGCGACATCCTCGAAAAAGGCCGCCGGGACGGCGTATTCCGCGGCGGCATCGACCCCGTACAGCTCTACATCTCCATCGCGGGGCTGGCGTACTTCTACCTGTCGAACAACCACACGCTCTCGGCCATCTTCGGCCGCGACCTGATGACGCGAAAGGCGCACAACGAACGCCTCTCACACGTGTGCGATGTGATCCTAGGGTATGTACTGAGGGACTGAACAACCCACTGCGTTGACGCGGCAAGGCCCGGTTTCTACAATTCACCCGTTAGTGAATTAAAACCACCGGAGACCTGACATGCACACCGTGATGAACCTGGCCCGTCGCGCTTTTGTCGTGACTGCGCTCTCTGCCGCAGCGACCGGCGCCATGGCGCAGAACACCTACCCGAACAAGCCGATCCGCGTGATCGTGCCGTTCGCAGCCGGCAGCACCACCGACATCATTGCGCGCGCCATCGCCGACAAGATGTCGGCCAGCCTTGGCCAGACGCTGGTCATCGACAACCGCGGCGGCGCCAGCGGCACGATCGGCCAGCAGGCGGTGGCCACGGCCGCACCCGACGGCTACACGATCATGATCCACTCGTCATCGCACACGGTGAGCCCGTCGACCTTCGCCAAGCTGCCGTTCGACACGCTCAACGACTTCGTCGGCGTCACGCCGATCTCCAGCCTGCCCAACGCACTGGTGATTTCTCCCGCCAAGAACATCAAGACGCTGCAGGAGCTGCTGGCCGCCGCGCGCGCCAAGCCCGGCAGCATCAACTTCGCTTCGGCCGGCCAGGGCAGCGCCACGCACCTCAACGCCGAGAAGTTCAAGATGGCCGCGAAGATCGAAGCCACCAACATCCCGTTCAAGGGCTCGGGCGAGGCGGTTACCGAAGTGCTGTCGGGCCGCGTGGACTACTACTTCTCGCCGATCGCGCCGGTGATCGGCCAGATCAAGGAAGGCACGCTGCTGGCGCTGGCCGTCGGCTCGCCCAAGCGCGCGGCCGCGCTGCCCAACGTGCCGACCACCGCCGAAGCGGGCGTGCCGGGCTCGGAGTTCAACTTCTGGATCGGCATGATGGCGCCCGCCAAAACGCCGCGTGACGTGGTGAACCGCCTGCACGACGAAGTCGAAAAGGCGCTGGCCTCGCCCGAAGTCAAGGAACGCTTCCTGAAGCTCGGCGCCGACGCCTGGACGCTCAAGCCCGAGCAGTTCGACGCCTACATCAAGGACGAAATCAAGAGCAACGCCGCGCTGGTCAAGGCCGCAGGCCTGCAACCCACGCAATAAGCAACCCCGGAGAGCAAACACACATGGCACAGCAACGACTCGGTCTCATCATGCACGGCGTCACCGGACGCATGGGCATGAACCAGCATCTGATCCGCTCGATCTGCGCGATCCGCGCCCAAGGCGGCGTCACGCTGTCGAACGGCGACAAGGTCATGCCCGACCCGATCCTCATCGGCCGCAACGCCGAGAAGATGGAAGCGCTGGCCAAGACCCACGGCATCGCGCGCTGGGGCACCGACCTGGACAAGGCGCTGGAGAACAAGGACGACAGCATCTTCTTCGACGCCGGCACCACGCAGATGCGCCCCACCCTGCTCGCCAAGGCGATCCGCGCCGGCAAGCACGTCTACTGTGAGAAGCCGATCGCGACCAACCTCAACGAGGCGGTCGAGATCGCCCGCCTGGCCGAAGGCTCGGGCCTGAAGCACGGCGCGGTGCAGGACAAGCTGTTTCTTCCCGGCCTGCGCAAGCTCGACATGCTGCGCCGCGCCGGCTTCTTCGGCCGCATGCTCAGCGTGCGCCTGGAGTTCGGCTACTGGGTGTTCGAGGGCGACCTGCAGCCGATCCAGCGGCCCTCGTGGAACTACCGCAAGGAAGACGGTGGCGGCATGATCCTGGACATGATGTGCCACTGGCGCTATGTGCTGGACAACCTGTTCGGCGAAGTGAAGTCGGTGTCTTGCCTGGGCGTGACGCACATCCCGAAGCGCTGGGACGAAAGCGACAAGCCCTACGAGTGCACGGCCGACGACGCGGCCTATGCCACCTGCGAACTGATCGGCCACAACGGCGAACCGGTGGTCGCGCAACTCAACATGAGCTGGGCTACGCGCGTGCGCCGCGACGACCTCGTGACCTTCCATGTCGATGGCACCGACGGCTCGGCCGTCGCCGGGCTGTCGAGCTGCCGCGCCCAGTCGCGCGTGGCGACGCCGCGCCCGGTGTGGAACCCGGACGAGAAGCAGACCATGAACTTCTTCGACCAGTGGCAGGAGATTCCGGACTCGCAGGCGTACGACAACGGCTTCAAGATCCAGTGGGAGCACTTCATTCGCCACGTGGTCGAGAACGAACCCTACAAGTGGACGCTGCCCGAAGGCGCCAAGGGCGTGCAGCTGGTCGAAGCCGCACTGGAAAGCTGGAAGGACCGGCGCTGGGTCGACGTGCCCGCGCTGCAGGTTTGAAAGCACGCAGCGCGCTCCAGCGGGCGCTGCAGTCCGATTTGGCTTGAATTTCTCCGAGCAGCTACATGCCCCTGACCCTTACTCTTCCCACCGAGAGCGGCGCGCTCGCCCCCTACGCATTGCGCGGCAGCGTGCCGTCGCGGCCGCCGGCCGGCGTGGCGTTCAACCGCATCGCGTACTCGGCCGCACACGTCGTGGCCGACCCGCTCGCGGCCGTCGACCCGTGGCTGCAAGCCGCCATCGATTGGGACACCACCATCGCCTACCGCCGGCACCTCTGGACGCTCGGCCTCGGCGTGGCCGAGGCGATGGATACGGCACAGCGCGGCATGGGCCTTGACTGGCCGACCTCGCTGGAGCTGATCCGCCGCTCGCTCGATGCCGCGAAGGACGTTCCCGGCGCCCTGGTCGCCTCGGGCTGCGGCACCGACCACCTGAACCTCGACGACGTGAAGAGCGTCGATGACGTGATCCGCGGCTACGAAGAGCAGATGGCCGCAATCGAAGCGCTCGGCGGCAAGCTGATCGTGATGGCCAGCCGCGCGCTGGCCCGCGTCGCGAAGAGTCCGGCCGACTACGAGCGCGTGTACGACCGCATCCTGTCGCAGGCCAGGCAACCGGTGGTGCTGCACTGGCTCGGCGAGATGTTCGACCCCGCGCTGGCGGGCTACTGGGGCACTGCCAACGTCGATGCCGCCATGGACACAGCCATCGGCATCATCGCGGCGCACCCGGACAAGGTCGACGGCATCAAGATCTCGCTGCTCGACAAGGACAAGGAAATCGCGATGCGCCGCCGCCTGCCCAAGGGCGTGCGCATGTACACCGGCGACGACTTCAACTACGCCGAGCTGATCGCCGGCGACGGCTTTAGTGACGAGCCGATGCATGGCAAGAGCGACGCCCTGCTCGGCATCTTCGACGCCATCGCGCCGGCCGCGAGCGCGGCGCTCGGCGAACTGGCGCAGGGCAACGTCGAGAAGTTCCACGCGCTCCTCGGGCCGACGGTGCCGCTGTCGCGCCACATCTTCGCGGCGCCCACGCGCTTCTACAAGACCGGCGTGGTGTTCATGGCCTGGCTCAACGGCCATCAGAAGCACTTCACGATGGTCGGCGGCCAGCAGAGCACGCGCTCGCTGCAGCACTTCGCCGAGCTGTTCCGCCTCGCGGATGCAGCCAACGTGCTGGAGCAACCCGAAATCGCCGTGCAGCGCATGAAAACACTGCTCGCACTGCATGGCGTCGACGCCTGAACCGCGCCCGCATTCCTCGACCCCAAGGAGACACGACATGAAGAAGATCCTGATGAAGGCCCTGCTGCCGCTGGTGCTGGGTGTTGTCACCGCGAGCGCGATGGCGCAGTCCTGGCCCACGAAGCCGGTGCGCGTGGTGATTCCGTTCCCGCCCGGCGGCACGTTGGACACGGTGGGCCGCCTGCTGGCGCAGAAGCTGGGCGAGCAGACCGGCCAGGCCTTCGTCATCGACAACAAGCCGGGGGGCAACGGCACCATTGGTGCCGATGCCGTCGCCAAGGCGCCGGCGGACGGCTACACGCTGCTGTTCAACGCATCGACCTTCGTGACGGCACCGATGACGATGAAGTCGGTGCCCTACAGCGTGGTCACCAACTTCACGCCTGTGGCGCTGGTCGCCAAGGCGCCGCTGTCGGTGGCGATCAACAAGAACCTACCCATCACCGACGTCAAGTCGCTCGTGGCCTATGCCAAGGCGAACCCCGGCAAGATGACCTTCGCCGTGGGCTCGATCGGGTCGGCCGGCCATCTCTCCACCGAGCTGCTCAAGCGCGCAGGCCAGCTCGACTATCTGATCGTCCCATACAAGGGCACCGCTCCTGCATTCCAGGATCTGATCGGCGGGCAGATCGACGGGTTCATCGATCCCATTCTTGGCTCACTGCAGTACCACAAGAGCGGCATGCTGCGCGTGATCGCGGTGACCTCCAAGGCGCGTGCGAGCAGCCTTCCCGAGGTGCCGACCGTGGGCGAAACGATCGGCGGCTACGAGTTCTACAGTTGGTACGGACTGTGGGGCCCCGCCAAGCTGCCAGCAGACGTGACGACGCGCCTGAACACCGAGGTCAACAAGGCCCTCGCCAGCGCCGAGATGCGCGACAAGCTGTTGCCACAGGGCCTGCTGCTCACGCCGGGCTCCGTGGAAGACTTCACCAGGTTCCAGCGCGACGACATGGCGGCTTCGCAGAAGATCATCACCGAAGGCAACATACGTGTTGAATGAGCGGCGGTGCGCGGTGGTCACGGGCAGCAGCTCGGGCATCGGCCTCGCCATCACCCGGCGATTGCTGGCCGACGGGTGGCGCGTCTTCGGCTTCGACCTTGCACCGCCATCACTCTCGCACGAGGCTTTCAGCGCATCGGCCCTGGATCTGCGCGATGGCGCCGCCACCGAGGCAGCGACCCGTGCCGCGGTGGCCGCGGCCACCGGCCCGATCGACGCGCTGGTTCACGCCGCCGGCGTACTGCGTGTCGGCGCGCTGGGCGCGCTGGGGGCAGTCGACGGCCCCGCGATGTGGCAACTGCACGTTGACGCGATCGAGCGCATCGCCAACGTCCTCGTGCCGGCCATGCGCGTTGCCGGACGCGGCCGCGTGGTGATGATCGGAAGCCGTGTCGCGCGCGGCATGGCCGGGCGCAGCCAGTACGCCGCGACCAAGGCCGCACTCGTCGCCATGGCCCGCAGTTGGGCGGCCGAGGTCGTCGCTAACGGCGTCACGGTCAACGTGGTGTCGCCCGCGGCGACGGCCACTGCGATGCTGGAGGATCCGGCGCGCACGACGGCGGCGCCGCGCGTACCGCCGCTCGGCCGGCTGATCCAGCCGCAGGAGGTGGCTGCACTGGTGGCCTACCTGCTCTCGCCCGATGCGGACGCCATCACGGGCCAGGACATTCAGATCTGCGGAGGCGCATCGCTGTGACGCAGGGTCGCGTGAGCGCTCGACCTGCATCCGGGCCGCTGGGCCTTATCGGCCTCGGCCTGGTCGGCACGGCGCTGGCACGCCGGCTGACCGGCGCGGGCTTCGAGATCGTGGGGTTCGACGTGCGCGAGGAAGCGCGGGAAGCGCTGCGCGCATCGGGCATGCGTGTCGCGTCTTCCCCAGGCGAGATCGGGCGCGAGTGCCAGGTCGTGGTGCTGGCCGTGTTTGACACGCAAGGGGTGATCGACGCGGCCGAAGGCCCGCAGGGCCTGGTTGCCGGCGGCGCCGTGCGCACGCTCATCGACTGCTCCACCGGCGCGCCCGAGGCGCTGGAAGCGTTGGCCGGCCGGCTGGCGCAGCGCGGCATCGACTTCATCGAGGCGCCGCTGTCGGGCTCCAGCAGCCAGATCGCCGCGGGCGAGGCCACGCTCCTGCTCGGCGGCGATGCCGAGGCAATCCGGCAGCACGAGAGCGTGCTTGCTGCCCTGTCAACGCGGCGCATCCATGTCGGCGGTGCCGGTGCCGGCGCATGCGCCAAGCTGGCCACGAACCTCGTGCTCGGACTCAATCGCGCCGCGCTCGCGGAGGGCATCGTTCTGGCCGAAAGCATGGGCATCGCGCCGGCGCGTTTCGTCGAACTGGTGCTGGCGACGCCGGCGCGCTCCGATGCCGCCGCGGCCAAGGGGGCCATGATGGTGAGCGGCGAATTCGCCCCGCAATCGCGCATCCGGCAGCACCTGAAAGATGTCGACCTCATGCTCGACCACGGCCTGCGCACCGGCCAGCGCCTGCCGCTCTCCGAGACCCATGCCGAACTGATGCGCGCCGCCGTCGCGGCGGGAGACGGCGAACTCGACAACGCCGCGATCCTGCGCCAGATGCGGCGCGAGCGACACGCCCCGACGCCTCCCGACAAGATCTGAACCTGCCTCATCCATGCGCGATTTCTCCAAAGACCACGACTGGCTTTCCATCAACACGGCCACGGTACGCAAGCAGCGCGGCGTCGAGGTGCCGCTGGATCGCATCATCGACCAGTGCGCCGAGCGCGGTGTGCGCGCCATCAGCCCGTGGCGCGACCAGGTCGCTGCGGTCGGCCTCGACAAGGTGGCGAAGCAGTTGAAGGCGCACGACATCGGCCTCTCGGGCTACTGCCGCGGCGGTTTCTTCCCGGCGCCCAACGCGGCCGGACTGAAGGCTGCGCTCGACGACAACCGCCGCGCGATCGACGAGGCCAGGACGCTGAATGCGCCCTGTGTCGTATTGGTGGTTGGCGCGCTGCCCGGTGCGCTCGACGGCAAGGCCGCCTACAAGGATCTGGGCCGCGCCCGCAGCGAAGTACGCGACGGCATCGCCGCCTCGCTCGACTACGCACGCGAGGTCGGCATGCCGCTCGCCATCGAGCCGCTGCATCCGATGCAGGCGGCCGACCGCGCCTGCATCAATACGCTCGAGCATGCGCTCGATATTTGCGACGAGCTCGATCCCGGTCGCAGCGGCATGCTCGGCGTGGCGCTCGACATCTATCACGTGTGGTGGGATCCGAAGCTGCAGCAGCAGATCGCCCGCGCCGGCAAGCAGCGCCTGCTGGCCTACCACGTGTGCGACTGGCTCACGCCCACACGCGACCTGTTGTCCGACCGCGGGATGATGGGCGATGGCGTGGTCGAGCTGAAGAAGATCCGGGGCTGGGTGGAAGCGGCCGGCTTCGCTGGCTTCAGCGAGGTAGAGATCTTCTCGGCGCTCGACTGGTGGCAACGCGATGGCGCCGAAGTGCTCGACACCTGCATCGAACGCCACAAGTGCGCGGTTTGATGCGCTGACAGGGGGACGGGATCAGGGCGCCGAGGTTCCGGGGCTGCGAGGTTCCGGGGCGGGATCAGGGCGGCGGGGCACGCTGCTCCGCGAATGTCCCCCGGGCTTCGCCCTCCTCCTTTATTTCGCTGCGCAGCGTGCCCCACCACCCTGATCCTGGAAGCCGCGTGACCGTTTCGCGCTGAACATGCAGAGCGTGCCCAAGGCCGCTGGTGGTGGGTGGCCCCTGCAGCGAAATAAAGGAGGAGGGCGAAGCCCGGGGGACATTCGCGGAAGGGGCCACCCGCCGCCAGCGGCCCGCCCCACAGGCTCTACCCAAAAACGTCAAGCACGAAGCGCAGGCGCGCGATGCCTGTGCAGCCAACGCGACAACCGGTTCGGAACGACGCTCGTCCGGGGCGTGTGCAGCGAAGCGCCTGCATGCCAGCGCGTCTCGTAAACCCTGCCCCCAAATGTCGTTGAAACGACTGACCGCACGACGCGTGCAAAAAACAATGGGGCTCCCTACCGATCACCCCTCCAACAGCACACGCCAACGATGTCCAAACGCAAAGTGATTCTGACCATTGCCCCGACCGGCGGCATGGCGCACAAGTCGCAGAACCCCGCCCTCCCCACCCAACCGAAAGAAATCGCCGAAGACGTCATTCGATGCTGGAACGCCGGCGCGAGCGTGGTCGCGATCCATGCCCGGCGCCCCGACGACGGCGCCACCTGCAACGCCGACATCTACCGCGACATCAACACCCGCATCCGCGCCAAGAGCGACATCGTGATCAACAACTCCACGGGCGGCGGCGTCCATGGCGACATGGTGAAGCCACTGGCCGGCGACCGCTGGGAAATTCTCTGGGAGGAGCGCCTGAAAGGCATGGATGCCGGTGCCGAGATGTGCACGCTGGACGCGACCACGCTCAATCTGAGCTTCGAAGGCAAGGAGATCCTGATGGACACCTCGCTGACCCGTGGGCGTGAACTCGCGGCGGGAATGAAGGCACGCGGCATCAAGCCCGAATGGGAAGTCTTCAGCCCGACGCACATCCTTCAGGACACCACCACGCTGATCGACGAAGGGCTCGACGACGCGCCTCACTTCGTCAATCTCGTGATGAACGTGCACCGCAATTTTCAGAACGCAATGCCCTACTCGCCGCGCTTCCTTCAGATGATGGTGGACACCCTTCCGAAGAACAGCATCTTCTGCGTCAGCGGCATCGGCCCGTCGCAGCTCGAAGCCAACGTGGCTTCGCTGCTGCTCGGCGGCCATGCCCGCGTGGGCCTGGAAGACAACCTGTACTACCGCCAGGGCGAACTCGCAACCAACATACAGCTGACCGAGCGGATCGTCCGCGTGATGCGCGAGCTCGACATGGAGCCAGCAACGCCGGCCGAGGCGCGCGAAATGATGGGCCTGCCGCGCATCGGCTCCGTCCGGCCCGCCTTCGCGCTCTGAAGTCACCCCAACCCGCTCATCAAAAAGACACAGAACATGAAAAACGCACGCATCGCCACCGCCCTGGTTCTCGGCGCGACCGCCATCAGCGCCTCCGCCCAGATCTCGGACGACGTGGTCCGGATCGGCTTCATCAGCGACATGTCCGGCATCTACCGCGACTACGACGGCCCGGCCGGTGCCGAAGCGATCCGGATGGCCATTGCCGACCTCGGCGGCATGCTGAATGGCAAGAAGATCGAACTGGTCACCGCCGACCATCAGAACAAGCCCGACATCGCTGCCGCCAAGGCGCGGGAATGGTTCGACGTCAACAAGGTCGACATGCTGATCGGCGGCGTGAACTCCGGCGCGGCCATTGCGATGGCGGGCGTTGCCGCGGACAAGAAGAAGCCCTTCTTCGTGGTCGGTTCAGGGGCCTCCAGCCTCACCAACGAGTTCTGCTCGCCCTACACCGTGCACTACGCCTACGACACGGTGGCCATGGCGCGCGGTACCGCCAGCGCGGTGCTCAAGTCCGGCGGAAAGAGCTGGTACTTCGTGGCGGCCGACTATGCTTTCGGCGCAGCGCTGCAAAACGATGCCAGCAAGATCATCCTTGCCAATGGCGGCACCGTGGCGGGGTCGGTCAAGCATCCGCTCGGGGCGAGCGACTTCTCTTCGTTCATGCTGCAGGCGCAGGGCTCGAACGCCCAGGTGCTGGCACTGGCCAATGCAGGCGGCGATACCGTCAACGCGCTCAAGTCCGCTGCCGAGTTCGGCCTCAGCAAGAACATGAAGCTGGCCGGCATGATCATCACGATCAACGATGTACACGCCCTTGGCCTGAAGACCGCGCAGAACATGTACCTGACCGACAGCTGGTACTGGAACCAGACGCCGGAATCCCGGGAATGGGCGCGCCGCTTTTTCGACAAGCACAAGCGCATGCCCTCCTCCTTCCACGCAGGCGACTACTCGGCTGCGGTGCAGTACCTGAAGGCGGTGAAAGCAGCCGGCACCGACGACGCGGACACGGTGATGGCGCAACTCAAGAAGTCGAAGTTCGAGGACATGTTCGTCAAGGGCGGCTGGCTGCGCGGCGACGGACTCATGGTGCACGACATGCAGTTGATGCAGGTCAAGACACCGACCGAGTCGAGCGAACCGTGGGACTACTACAAGGTGGTCGAGCGGATCAAGGGCGAAGCGGCCTGGACGACGAAAGCAGAAAGCCGGTGCGCCCGCTGGAAGACTTGACGACGGCCGGCGGCTGAGCGTCCCTCACGTCCGCAAGAAACTCACCCGCGCCGCGTGGGTGATGGCGACGACACACGGATGCTTGATGCGGCGCTCGACCGAGATGGCAAAGAACTCCTCGACCAGTTCGGAGGTGCGCCCCACCACCTCGACGCCGTACTGCGCGCAGGTCTCTTCCTCGAGCACGGCCGGCGACATGAACACGCCGCGCCCTTCGCCGCCGAACGCCTTGAGCAACGCGGCATCGTCGAACTCGCCGATCAGGCGCGGCCGCAAGGCATGCTCGGCCAGCCACAGATCCAGGCGCTGCCGCATGGCCGACGACGACCCCTGAATCAGCATCGGTGCGCCATCGAGGCAACCGGGAAACGATCCCTTGAGCGATTGCTTCAACGCGGGCGCCGCGAAGAACGTCATCGCCGTGGTGCCGAGCGTGTGGTTGAAAGCCTTGACGCTGGTCTGCTTGCTCATCGGCTCGTCGGCAATCACGAGATCGAGGCGCTGCACCGAAAGTTGCGCCAGCAGATCGCGAAAGTTGCCTTCGTGGCAAACCAGGCGAACCTGCTCGGGAATGGTGAGGGCGGGCTCGAGGAGCCGGTAGGCAATCGCCTTGGGCACCGCATCCGCGATCCCGACCCGAAAACTCAGGCTGCGCCCGGCCAGGCTCTTGCTGCTGACCGCGGCCTCGAGCTCCGCGCCCAGCGAGAAGATGTGGTCGGCGTAGCTCAGCGCGGTGCGGCCCTCTGGCGTGAGTTCGAGACCGCGGCCGCTTTTCTGGAACAGCCGGCATCCCAGCGAGTCTTCGAGCATCTTGATCTGCGCCGACAGGGTTTGCGGCGTGATGTGCAGCTGCAGACCTGCGCGAACGACGCCGCCCGCCTTGGCTGCAGCCCAGAAATAGTGAAGGTGCTTGTAGTTCAACAGTGCAGGACGCAATCGATACTGCGTGAAAAGCGATGTAACGATGCCAAATATACGACTTTTATCGAAACCTGATTGCCACTACATTCGACGAGTACCACCTTCACAGGAGAAATCAGATGAGAGACGACATTCAGGTATTCGGCGCGGGCCAATCCATCGGAGATTCGAGCGCGCAACGCAACCAGGTGCTGCGCAACACCTACTGGCTGCTCGCACTGTCGATGGTGCCCACGGTTCTGGGCGCCTGGATCGGCGTGGCGACCGGCGTGGCCAGCGCCATGTCGCCCGGCATCGGCTTGGTGGTTTTTCTGGCGGGTGCGTTCGGCTTCATGTTCGCGATCGAAAAGACCAAGAACTCCGCGGCCGGCGTGCCGGTGCTGCTGGCGTTCACGTTCTTCATGGGCCTGATGCTTTCTCGCCTGGTCGGCAGCGTGCTCGGCCTGTCGAACGGTGCGAGTCTGGTGATGACCGCCTTCGCCGGCACGGGCGCCGTGTTCCTCGGCATGGCTTCGCTGTCGTCGGTGATCAAGCGCGACCTGACGTCGATGGGCAAGTGGCTTTTCATCGGCGCCATTCTTCTGCTGGTCGCCGGCATCGCCAACTTCTTCATCCAGTCGAGCGCGTTGATGATCACGTTGTCGGTGCTGGCAGTGGGCATCTTCTCGGCCTTCATCCTGCACGACCTGAAGCGCGTGAAAGACGGCCACGAAACCAACTACATCACCGCCACGTTGGGCGTCTACCTCAGCCTCTACAACGTGTTCCAGTCGCTGCTCATGCTGCTTGGCATCGGCGGTGGACGCGACGAGTAAACCGTTTTTCAAGGAGCCGCCATGCGTCTCACCACCAAAGGCCGGATGGCCGTCGTTGCAATGGTCGACGTGGCCTTGCACGGAAAGACCGGGCCGATTGCGCTGGCCGTCATCGCCCGCCGGCAGCGCATCTCGATCTCGTACCTCGAACTGATGTTCGCCGACCTGCGCCGGCACGGCCTCGTGGCATCGACACGCGGACCGGGCGGCGGCTACACGATCGGTCGGGCCCCGGCAAAAATCTCGGTGGCGGACATCGTCTACGCGGTCGATGGTTCCGGCACCGAGTCGGGCCAGCGCGGCTTCGATCTGGTCGCCCCGGACGATCAACGATGCCTGACGCCCGACCTTTGGTCTTCGCTGAGCCAGCGTGTCGTGGAGTTCCTGGATTCCATCAGTCTGCAGAAGCTGGTCGATGACCAGATCGCCAGCGGCGTCCGCATCGAAAGCGAAAGTGCCCCCGTCAAGCGGGCCGAACCGATTCGTGCAAGAGCGGCGCCGAGCCGCCCGAAGGCGCCGAACTCCGTGTTTGAACTCGGCAAGTTCCAGGCGGGTTGAGCGCCGACATCGTGCTCAAACCCCGCAAAGCGTGAAATCTTTCCTCGGAAAATGGATACCTAAGTTCTAAAGTTCAGGCATTCATTTTTCTTGTCCGAGGGCATCATGCAGGTTCGCAAAATTGGTTTGCTGGTCGAACAGCCACGGGATGGCGCCTATTACTGGGTGATCCAGGAGGATGTGCGCCGTGACGGACGCTACGAGCCTATGCAGAAGGCGGATCGCCCTTTCGCCACCTACGCCGCGGCGCTCGCCCAGGGCTACGGCGTGCTGCAGCGCCTTTGCGGCCTCACCGGCCTGCCGGCGCGCGGCCCGGTTTCCATCTAGGCCGCGCCTGCGCCCTGGCGCCCTGCTGACGCTTCAAGACTCGTCGGCGTCGTAGTTGAGGTCGGGGCGGGCCCGGATCTTGTCGATACGGCGACCGTCGAGTGCCGCCACTTCGAAGGTCCAGCCGGCGCAGTCGATGCGCTCATCCACCGTCGGCAGATGGCCCGACACCGACATCAGCAGACCGGCCACGGTGTTGTAGCGACCGCGCTCTTCTTCCGGCAGTTCCTTGATGGCGAGCCGCGCGCGCAGTTCCGATACCGGCATCAGTCCGTCGAGCTCCCATACGCCGTCGGCGCGCAGCGTGGCCCAGGCGTCGGTCTGCATGCCGGGCTGCAGTTCGCCGGTGATGGCTTCGAGCAGGTCGCGTGGCGCCATCAGGCCCTGCACCACGCCGTATTCATCGACCACGAACACCAGACGGCCGGCGCGCACGCGGAACTGCTCGAGCAATTCCATGCCGGTCAGCGTCTCGGGCACGAACGAGGCGGGCTGTGCGGCCGACTCGATCGGACCTTCATGCTCCGGCCCGAGCTGCAGCAGCTGTGCGACGCTGATCACGCCGACCACATCGTCGAGCGAGTTGCGGCACACCGGATACCACGAATGAACCAGATTCAACGCGGCGGCGGCGGCCACCTTCTGCAGCGCCTGCGCCACCGTGTCGGAGGCGTCGAGCCATTCGATGTCGGCGCGCGGAATCATCAGCGACGAGAGTCGCCGGTCGTCGAGATGGAACACGTTGCGCACCATCTGATGCTCGTGCTGCTCGATCACGCCGGCATCGACGCCTTCCTCGAGGCTGGCCGAGATTTCTTCTTCGGTCACCATGCGCGCGGCGTTGGCGTCGATGCGCAGCAACTTGAGCGTCATGCCAGTCACGCCCGAGAGCAGCACCACGAAAGGCTTGGCGCCGGTGGCCAGCGCGCGCATCGGGCGCGACACCCAGCGCGCCACCGGCTCGGGGTAGAGCTGGCCGATGCGCTTGGGCACCAGTTCGCCGAAAACGATCGTGAAGAAGGTGATGCAGGTCACCACCAGCGCGGTCGAGACGACGCTGGCGGTGCCCCTCCCCATGCCAAGGCCTTCGAGCCAGTCGGCCAGCGGCGCCGCGAATGCGGCTTCGCCCACGATGCCGCTGAGCATGCCGATCGAGGTGATGCCGATCTGTACGCTCGACAGGAACTGGGTCGGGTCTTCCATCAGGCGAAGCGCCGCAACAGCACCCGCATCACCGGATTCGGCCATGGCTGCGAGCCGCGCACGCCGACTGGTCGAAAGGGCCATTTCGGACATGGAGAACAACGCGTTGAGCGTCGTCAGCAGGGCCAGCAGAAAAACATCCATGTACGCGGGTGAGAATGGGGACATGGGACTTTACTTGATAGGGGATGTGCAGGGCTGCGACGACGCGCTGGGCCGGCTGCTCGACAAGATCGCCTTCTCGCCGAGCCGCGACCGCATCGTGCTGCTGGGCGACCTCGTCAATCGCGGATCCGATTCGGGCGCCGTGCTGCGGCGGGTGCAGGGTTACGGCGCCTCGGCGCGCAGCCTGCTCGGCAACCACGACCTGCACCTGCTCGGCGTGGCACACGGCGCACGCAAGGCTGGCCGCAAGGACACGCTGGCCGCCGTGCTCGACGCGCCCGACCGCGAGATGCTGCTCGACTGGCTGCGGCAACAGCACATGGCCTTGCACGAAACAATCGCCGGCGCCGACTTGCTGATGGTGCATGCCGGGGTACCGCCGCAATGGAGCGTGGCCGATACGCGCGTGCTCGCAGCGGAGGTCGAGGCCGTCCTGCGCGGCCCGGCCCTGGGGGAGTTTCTGCAAACCATGTACGGCAACGAGCCGGCGCAGTGGAGCGCCACGCTGACCGGCAGCGCCCGGTCGCGCGCGATCGTGAACGCGCTGACGCGGTTGCGCTTCTGCAGCGCCGAGGGCGTGATGGAATTCGAGTCGAAGGACGGTGCCGGTTCCGCGCCGGACGGCTTCATGCCCTGGTTCGACGTGCCGGGCCGGCGCACCGCTGGCGCGACGGTCGCCTTCGGCCACTGGTCGACCCTGGGTTGGGTGTCGCGGCCCGACCTGCTGTCGACCGACACCGGTTGCGTCTGGGGTGGATGCCTCAGCGCGGCGCGCATCGGCGCCACGCTTGCCGAGCGCGAGCACATCAAGGTTGAGTGCCCGCAAAGCCAAAAGCCCGGCTGAACCGGGCTTTGCAGGGCTGAAAGGCTCAAAAAACCAGCGTCAGGAACTCGACTCGGCCGTCGGGTCGGCAGTCTTGAACAACGCCGCCACCTTGCGCTTGCTCTTGATGTTGGCCGAAATGCCGCGCGTCGCAGGCGCAGTCTTGGCCGCCGCTTCCCACGCGGGCGTGGCATCGGGCTGGCCTGCCTCCGCCTCGTAGGGCTGATCGAAGAACGGGTCGCGCGGCGCGGATGGCGCACGGTGGGGGCGCCCCCCGCCGCGCAGTGCGCGGGGTTCGGCAGCGCGTTCACGCGGCTGATCCAGCACGTCGCGCGCGTCGCCGGCCTCGCCCTCTTCGCGCCAGTGACGGCGACCATCGTTGATGTGGCCGCGTGGACGGTCTTCTTCGAACTCGATGGGTTCGAGCTCGATCTTTGTCTTGATGAGCTTTTCGATGTCGGCCACCAGCCGCACATCGTTGCCGCCACTGGCAAAGCTCACGGCCAGGCCGGAAGCGCCCGCGCGGCCCGTGCGGCCAATGCGGTGCACATAGTCTTCGGCGTTGAACGGGATGTCGAAGTTGAACACCGCCGGCACGTCCTTGATGTCGAGGCCGCGGGCCGCAACGTCGGTGCACACCAGCAGGTCGACCTCGCCCTTCTTGAACGATTCGAGCGCCTTCAGCCGCTCGTCCTGGCTCTTGTCGCCATGCAGCGCGGTGGTCTTGAGGCCCTCGCGTTCGAGCGAACGCGCGAGCCGCGCGCAGCCGAGCTTGCTGTTGACGAAGACAAAAGCCTGCGTGATGCCACGCTGCTTGACGATCTGCTTCAGGGCACGCCGCTTGTCGTCGTCGCTCACGCTGTAGAAGTGCTGCTCGACCGTGGAAGCCGTTTCGTTCGGGCGCGCCACCTCGATCGTGATGGGGTTCTGCAGGTAGCTGCCGGCCAGACGCTTGATTTCGGGCGAGAACGTGGCCGAGAACAGCAGGGTGATGCGCTGCTTGGGCAGGTAACTCAGGATGCGTTGCAGATCGGGCAGAAAACCGATGTCGAGCATGCGGTCGGCTTCGTCGAGCACCACGTATTCAACCTGGTTCAGCACCGCGTTCTTGGCTTCGATGTGGTCGAGCAGGCGGCCCGGAGTGGCGACCAGCACTTCGACACCCTTCTTGAGCTCGAGCGTCTGCGGCTTCATGTCCATGCCGCCGAACACCACGGTGCTGCGCAGGTTGGTGTACTTGGCATAAAGCTCAACCTGCTGGGCAACCTGCACCGCCAGCTCGCGCGTGGGCAACAGCACCAGTGCGCGCACCGGATGGCGCGCCGGCGAGGTCGAACTGTTCTCGTGTTTGAGCATTCGCTGCAACAGCGGCAGCGCGAAGGCGGCTGTCTTGCCGGTACCGGTCTGCGCCGCGCCCATCACGTCCTGCCCCGCAAGCACGACCGGAATGGCCTGCTCCTGGATCGGTGTCATGGTCTCGTAGCCCATTTCGGCCACGGCGCGTGCCAGCGGTTCGGCCAGCGAAAGATTGGAAAAAGAACTTGTCATTAACCATCAATTGTCGCACTGCCGCAAAAACCGGCAATGACAACAAGAAACCGGGGCCAACCGGGCGTTCCGGCCGCGCTACAAACTCCGTGCCGCGAAGGTATCGCAGGACTGGATCTGGCCGCTCTGATAGCCGGCGCCGAACCAGCGTTGACGCTGGGCGCTGGTGCCGTGGGTGAAGCTGTCGGGCACCACAGCCCGGCCGGCCGACCGCTGCAGCGCGTCGTCGCCGATCTTCTGGGCCGCATTCATGGCCGCCTCGATGTCGCCCGGGTCGAGCCACTTCTTCGACTCCTGAGAGTGGTGCGCCCAGACCCCGGCGAAGCAGTCGGCCTGCAGCTCCACGCGCACGCTCAGCGCGTTGTTCTGGGTCTGGCTCAGTCGCCCGCGCATGCCGTCGACCTTGGCGGTCACGCCCAGTTCGTCCTGCACATGGTGGCCGACCTCGTGCGCGATCACGTAGGCCTGCGCGAACTCGCCGGGCGCGCCGAGCTGGTTCTTCAGGGTGTCGAAGAAGCCGAGGTCGATGTAGACCTTCTTGTCGCCGGGGCAATAGAACGGGCCCATCGCCGCCTGGCCGGTGCCACAGGCCGTCTGGGTCGCGCCGCGGAACAGCACGAGCTTGGGCGCGTTATAGGTGCCGTTGTTCTGGCGAAAGATCGCCGTCCAGACCACTTCGGTGTTCTTGAGCACGGTGGAGACGAAGGCCGCTTCGCGGTCATTGGACGGGGGCTTGGGCGCGGGGCCCTGCTGCACCTGCGGCGCCGGATCGCCGCCGCCGGTGAGAAGCCCGAGCACGGTCAGCGGATTGATGCCGAACACCCAGCCTGCGATCAGCGCCACGGCGACGGTGCCGATGCCGACACTGCGGCCACCGATCGGGAATCCGCCACCGCCGCTGCGGCGGTCTTCAACGTTGTCGGACTGTTCGTTGCCTTCCCATTTCATGACGCGCTCCTTGCCGGCGCCAACCGGCTACGGAGATGGTAGCGGTTCAACGGGAGGCGGCGTAACCAACCGTCATGGCCCTACCCGCTCAGGCCTTGGGCAGGGTCACGCCGCGCTGGCCCTGGTACTTGCCGCCGCGATCCTTGTAGCTGGTCTCGCAGACCTCGTCGCTCTCGAAGAACAGCACCTGCGCACATCCCTCGCCCGCATAGATCTTGGCGGGCAGCGGCGTCGTGTTGCTGAACTCAAGGGTCACGTAGCCTTCCCACTCGGGCTCGAACGGCGTCACGTTGACGATGATGCCGCAGCGCGCGTAGGTGCTCTTGCCCAGGCAGATGGTCAGCACGTTGCGCGGAATGCGGAAATACTCCACCGTGCGCGCCAGCGCAAAGCTGTTGGGCGGAATGATGCAAAAGTCGCCGTTCATGTCGACGAAGCTCTTCTCGTCGAAGTTCTTCGGATCCACCACGGTGCTGTGAATGTTGGTGAACACCTTGAACTCGGGTGCACAGCGGATGTCGTAGCCGTAGCTCGAGGTGCCGTAGCTGATGATCTTGTGGCCGTCCTGCTGGCGCACCTGGCCCGGCTCGAAGGGCTCGATCATGCCGTGCTGTTCGGCCATGCGCCGGATCCATTTGTCGCTCTTGATGCTCATGTGAAATCGGGGCTGCAGAAGGTGGCGCGAATTGTGGCACGGCCGGCAACGGCGCCCCGCGCCGGCTCGCGCAGAGGGTCGATTGCGCAGGGGCGGATCAGGCGGTGGTGGCGCGCGCCGCTTCGGCGCAAGGGGCAGCCGCACGCGCCGACACGGCCAGCGCTTGCGACACCACGGCCTGTTCGATCACCCGGTCGTCGCCGAGCACGATCATCGCGAACAGCAGCTCTTCGAGGCTGTCGGCACGCGCTGTCTTGCGTGCAAGCAACGGCGTTGCTTCGGGGTTCAGCACCAGAAAGTCGGCTTCGCAGCCGGGTTGAAGGTTGCCGACCACGCCATCGAGGCCGAGCGCGCGTGCTGCGCCTGCGGTGTGGCGCCACCAGAGCTGCGACGGCGCGATGCTGATCCCCGGCTTGGTCTGTCCGTGCCGACCTACGTAGTACGCCGCCATCATCGTGTGGAACGGGCTGAAGCTGGTGCCGCCGCCGACATCGCTGGCAAGGCCGTAGTGGTAGCCAATGCGGTCGGCACCCTCGAAATCGAAGAAGCCGCTTCCCAAAAACAGGTTGCTGGTGGGGCTCACGGCCGCCGCGGCGCCGGTTTCACGCATTAGCCGGCGGTCGTCATCGTCGAAATGGATGCAGTGCGCATACACCGAACGGCGGCGCATCAGGCCGAAGCCGACGTACACGTCGAGGTATGAGCGGGCCTGCGGGAACAACTCGGCCGCCCACTTCACCTCGTCTTCGTTCTCGGCCACATGGGTGTGGATCCAGGTGTCGGGATAGCGTGCCGCCAGCGCGCCGGCGCCGCGCAGCTGGGCTTCGGAGCAGGTCGGCGCAAAACGCGGCGTGATGGCATAGCCGAGCCGGTCGACGTTGTGCCAGCGCTGGATCAGGGTTTCGGTGTCGATCAGGCTCTGCTCGGTTTCGTCGCGCACGCCGTCCGGCGAGTGGCGATCCTGCAGCACCTTGCCGCCGATCATGCGCAGCTTGCGGCGCTGGGCAGCGGCAAAAAACGCCTGTGCCGAAGCCGGATGCGAGGTTGCGAAGGTGACCGCCGTGGTGACACCGTTGCGCAGCAGTTCGTCGAAAAACACCTCTGCCACTTCCGCCGAGTGCGCCGGATCGGAAAAAAGACTTTCGACCGGAAACGTGTAGTTCTCCAGCCACGGCAACAGCCCGTCTGCGGGCGCACCGATGATGTCGGTCTGCGGAAAGTGGATGTGCATGTCGATGAAGCCCGGCGCGAGGATCCTGCCCGGCAGGCGCATTACATTCAGGTGGCTGTAACGCGCGGCCAGCGCATCCCAGGAGCCCGCGTCCTGGACGATCTGGCGCCCGCGTGCATCCGGCCCCACCACCAGCAGGCCGTCCTGATCGAACAAGGCGTTGCCCGCGTTGTCGAAACGCAAAAGAGAGGCACGATAGGCTTGCATGATGGCAAGCTTACGCAAATTCGGGACGGCCGCGATACGTGTGTCACGATAATTGCTATCCAATCTGATCGTGCACTCCCGCACTTCCATCGGAACCTTCTTTTGACGCTGCATCTTCTTCCCTCGGACTCTGCCCATCGATGAAAGTGCTTTTAATAGGCAACCTGCCCCTGGACGGGCAGACCAGCATGCTTCTGTTCCAGGCCGTGATCGAGCGCGAACTTGCCCGCCTCGGCTGCGATGTCCGGCTGGTGACAGCCGAGCCGCTGGCGCTGCGCCTGCCCTATCCGAAGCGCCTGCGCAAATGGGTGGGCTACATCGACAAGTTCGTCTTTTTCCCATTGACGCTCGGGCGGCACGTGCGTTGGGCCGATGTGGTGCACGTGACCGATCACTCCAATGCGATGTATGTGCCGCGCGTGGTCGGCAAGCCGAACATCGTGACCTGCCATGACGTGATCGCGATCCAGGCCGCGCTTGGCATGGTCGAGGGCTGGAGCGTGGGCCGAACCGGTCGGCTGTTCCAGCGGCTGATCTCGCAAGGCTTGCAGCGCGCCGACCTGGTGACCTGCGTTTCGCACCTGACGCGGCGCCACCTGCTCGCACTGAAACTTGTCGACGAAAAGAAGGCCAGCGTGGTGCTGAATGGCCTCAACGCGGACTTCACGGTGGTGTCCTCCGAACAGGCCGCGCCCCTGATCGAGCGCTTCGGCCTGACCGTGCAGGACCGCTACTTCATGCACATCGGCTGGGATCTGGCACGCAAGAACCGCGTTGCCGTGCTCAAGGCCTTCATCGAACTGCAGCAACGCGCGGCAGCCGGTGGCCGATCGCCCGCCGCAGACAAGCTGCTGTTCGTCGGGCCGGAGTTGTCGCCGGAGATGGCCGAGCTGGCGCGCGCGAGCGGTGTGTTCGAGCAGATCCGGGTGATTCGCGATGTGTCGCACGACGAGCTGCGCGCGCTCTATGCAAGCGCCGTGGCCCTGCTGTTTCCTTCGCTGCAGGAAGGTTTCGGCTGGCCGATCATCGAGGCGCAGGCTTGCGGCTGCCCGGTGTTCACGTCCGACCTCGCACCGATGAACGAGATCGGCGGCGAAGGCGCGGTGTATGTGGATCCGCTCGATGCTGCCGCGTTTGCGACCGCCATCGAGCAGGCCACACCGCGGCTAGGCGAGATGCGTACGCTCGGCCTCGCGAATGCCGCGCTCTATTCTTCGGAGCGCATGGCCATGGGCTACATCGAAAGCTATCGCCGGGTCATCGAAGCCCGTCAACGCGCGTGAGAAAGCTGCTGTCGCTGGCGGTCGTGTTGCTGCCCTGGCCACTCAAGCGCTGGCTGCTGCGCCGGGTATGGGGCTACCGGATTGCCGACGATGCGCGCATCGGGCTCTCGTACATCTTTCCGGGCCAGCTGGAGATGGGCTCCGGCGCCCGGATCGGGCATTTCAACGTCGCGGTCCACCTGGGCCGGCTCGAATGCGGCGACCACTCGATCATCGAACGCGGCAACTGGATCACCGGCCATGCGCCGGACGGCGCGCACTTCACACA
Organism: Variovorax nitratireducens; assembly: GCF_051216545.1. Classification (NCBI taxonomy): domain Bacteria; kingdom Pseudomonadati; phylum Pseudomonadota; class Betaproteobacteria; order Burkholderiales; family Comamonadaceae; genus Variovorax; species Variovorax nitratireducens. Next base: position 986,772 of record NZ_JBPJZO010000001.1, on the reverse strand, counting down.
CCGCACCGCGCGCGATCCGGCGCTGCTGCTCGGCGCACACGCGGCCATCACCAAATCGCACATCATCGACTGCACCGACCGGGTCGAGATCGGCGCGTTCAGCACGGTGGCGGGCTACCACTCGCAGATCATCACGCACGGCATCGACATCGTGGCCGGCCGGCAGGATTGCAAGCCGATCTCGATCGGTGCCTACTGTCTGGTGGGAACCCGCGTCACGGTGCTTGGCGGCGCAGTGTTGCCCGACCGCTGTGTGCTCGGCGCCGGTGCGGTGCTGAACAAGCCGTATCTTGAAGAGCACACGCTCTACGCCGGCCAGCCGGCCGTGCGCGTGAAAGCTTTGCCGGCCGATGCGGCCTACTTCCACCGCGCCGAGGGGTTTGTCGACTGACAACGGTCTTGCATTCAAGGATCTGAATCCAGCGGTGATCTGGGCGCAGAGGGTCCGGGGCGCAGAGGGTCCGGGGCGCAGAGGGTCCGGGGCGCAGAGGGTCCGGGGCGGGATCAGGGCGGCGGGGCACGCTGCTCCGCGAATGTCCCCCGCCTTCGGCTCCTCCTTTATTTCGCTGCGCAGCGTGCCCCACCGCCCTGAGCCTGGACGCGGCGTGACCGATTCGCGCTGAACATGCAGTGCGTGCCCAAGGCCGATGGTGGTGGGTGGCCCCTGCAGCGAAATAAAGGAGGAGGCCGCAGGCCGGGGGACATTCGCGGAAGGGGCCACCCACCACCATCGGCCCGCCCCAGACCATGAACCAGGCAACGACACGACACGCCCCGCTGTGCTGCAATCGGCCCCATGGCTGACCCGACCGTCGACGACCTGCGCCGTTATGCCGTGGCGCGCACCCTGTTCAAGCCCACGACGCTGCCGCGTGCGATCCAGCGGCTCGGCTTCGTACAGGCCGATCCGATCCGCGCCCCGGCGCGCGCGCAGGATCTGACGCTTCGCCATCGGGTCACCGACTATCGTGCCGGCGACCTCGAGCGCCGCTATCCACGTCTTCCGATCGAGGAAGACTGCCTCGTCAACTACGGCTTTCTGCCACGCGAGCACCTCGCGCTGATGCACCCCCGCGAGTCCAACCGCCCATGGGATGCCGAAACGCAACGCAAGGCGGCCGCCGTGCTGGCCTTCGTCCGCGAACACGGTCCTGTGCATCCACGCCAGGTGGAGCTCCATTTCGCGCACGGGCGCATGAAGAACTATTGGGGCGGCTCGAGCAATGCGAGCACGCACCTGCTCGACGGCATGCACTACCGCGGCATGTTGCGCGTGGCCCGGCGCGACAGCGGCACTCGCGTCTATGAAGCCGTGGCACACCCGCCCTGCGACGAAAGCCCCGTCGGGCGGGCGCAACGCGCTGCGGCGCTGGTCGATCTGGTGGTGCGCAAGTACGCGCCACTGCCTGCCGCAAGCCTGACCTACCTCGTGCGGCTACTGGGCCATGGCGCCCCGCATCTTTCGGCGCAAACACGGGACGCCTTGCGACAGGCGCGCGAACAACTCGCCACCTGCCGCATCGACGGCACGACGTGGTACTGGCCTGCCGATGAAAACCCGCGCTCCCGACGCCACTCGCCCGACGAGTCGGTGCGGCTGCTCGCGCCCTTCGATCCGGTGGTGTGGGATCGCCGCCGCTTTGAACTGCTGTGGGGCTGGGCATACAAGTTCGAGGCCTACACGCCGGCACCGAAACGCCAGTACGGCCACTACGCCCTGCCCTTGCTGTGGCACGACCGTGTGATCGGCTGGGCCAACGTGTCGGCAAGCGAAGGCCGGTTGGCGCCAATCTTCGGCTATGCAGGGGCGAAGCCGCGCGGCGCAGCGTTTCGCGCGGCGCTGGACGACGAGCTGCAGCGCATGACGCAATTCCTGGCCGCACACTGAGATGCGCAGCGGGCCGTGGGGTTTTGGCTCCTGCGTGACAGCGCGCTTGCTCGCTCCTCCCTAAAATCGGCCTCGCTCCGGCGCAAGCTGGAGCCAAGCGTTCTCAGGGCGGGGTGCAATTCCCCACCGGCGGTGATGGCGGCGAAAGCTGCACAAGCCCGCGAGCGCCCGAAGCCCAGCGGGTTTCGGGGTCAGCAGATTTCGGTGAGATTCCGAAGCCGACGGTCACAGTCCGGATGAAAGAGAGCGCGAAACGCTGGCTTGGCCGCGCGCGTCTTTGCGTCGTGCGGTCTGGCCCGCGGCTTCGTGCGCCCTGATTCTGGAAACCTGCTTTTTTGCAAGAGGCACCATGAGTCAGATCAACGACCTTCCCCTTTCCGCCCTCCCGGCGTCCGATGCATCGAACCGCCTGCGCGTCGCTTTTGTCCAGGCGCAGTGGCATTCCGACATCGTGCACCAGGCGCGCGATGCCTTCCTCGAAGAGATGGCGCGCCAGGGCTTCGCACGCGACCGGATCGACGTCATCGACGTCCCCGGCGCCTTCGAGATCCCGCTGCAGGCCAAGCGCCTCGCGCTGTCGGGCCGCTATGCCGCCATCGTCGGCTGCGCGCTGGTGGTCGACGGCGGCATCTACCGCCACGAGTTCGTGGCCAACACGGTGGTCAGCACGCTGATGGCGCTGCAGCTCGAAACCAACGTGCCGATCCTGTCAGCCGTGCTGACGCCGCACCACTTCCATGAGCATGTGGAACACCGCAAGTACTTCCATCGCCACTTCGCGGTGAAAGGCACCGAAGCAGCCGACGCCTGCATCAAGACGATCGAAGGCCTGCGGCAGATCGACGCACTGCTGGCCGCCTGAGCCGCGGCGCGCTACGCTGCGCGCATGACCCACGCAGACCACTACACCCTCTACGGCGCGGCCGGTTCGGGTGCCACGCCGGTGCACGCCGCGCTGACATTGATCGGTGCGCAATGCACGGCCATCGACGTTGCGCCATGGGAAGGCGAGCACGAGCGCAACAAGCTCACGGCCGTCAATCCGCTGCAGCAGGTGCCAGCGCTGGTGCTGCCGTCCGGCGAAGTGATGACCGAAAGCGCCGCCATCCTCATCTGGCTGGGCGACCGCTATCCCGAGGCGCGGCTTTGTCCGGCGCCGGACGACCCGCTGCGGGCACGCTACCTGCGCTGGATGGTGTACGTGCCAGCCGCGATCTACTCGATGTACTGGGTGCGCGACGAGCCCTCGCGCCTCACGCCCGAACCGGCAGCGCAGGCGACCATGCTCACGCGAACGGCAGAACGCATTGCCGAATGCTGGCGCCTGATGGATGCACAGCTGCAGGGCGACACTCCCTGGCTGCTCGGCGAGCGCATCGGCATGCTCGACCTCTACGTGGCGGTGGTGTCGCGCTGGACGCCCGGGCGCGCGCGCTTCTACCGCGAGGCGCCGCGCATGGCCGAGGTGGTGCGCCGCGTCGATGCCGACCCGCGCCTGACGGATTTCTGGGCCGCGCGCTACCCGTTCGTGCCGGGCTGGGGAAGTGTGGATTCGTGAAGCGACCTGCCTGGCCACCACACGCCGCAAGTGCTACGAGCAAGGTTCAGATCGAGCGCTGATTGACACGCTTTGAAAGGGCGTCGGCACTCTCCCGGCGCTCGCTGTAGCGATCCACCAGGTAAGGCGCCACGTCGCGCGTCAGCAAGGTGAACTTGAAAAGCTCCTCCATCACGTCGACCACGCGCTCGTAGTACGCAGAGGGCTTCATCCGGCCGGCCTCGTCAAACTCGAGAAACGCCTTGGCCACCGATGACTGATTGGGAATCGTCAGCATGCGCATCCAGCGGCCCAATACGCGTAGCTGGTTCACGGCGTTGAAGGACTGCGAGCCGCCGGACACCTCCATCACCGCCAGCGTCTTGCCCTGGGTCGGCCGCACGGCGCCGATGCTCAATGGAATCCAGTCGATCTGCGCCTTCATGATCCCGGTCATCGCGCCATGGCGCTCCGGCGAGCACCAGACCATGCCCTCGGCCCATTGCGCCAGTTCGCGCAGTTCCTGCACCTTGGGGTGATCTGCCGGCACGCTGTCCGGCAAGGGCAGTCCGGTGGGGTTGAAGATGCGCACCTCGCCACCCATGGCCTCCAGCAGGCGGGCCGCTTCTTCGGTCAGCAGCCGGCTGAAGGATCGCTCGCGCAGCGAGCCGTAGAGCAGCAGAAACCGCGGTGCGTGCCGCGCCGGCGCGGCACTGACCAGGCGCTCCCGCGAAGGCCGCTCGAACAGCTCGGCGTCGACGTTCGGAAGATCAAGCCGCGGGACCGACACGGCGGCCTTGCGCATCGATCACCATTTCGCCGTCCTCTTTGGTGAACGGGCCCTTCTGCGGCGATGGCAGGATGTCCAGCACCACCTCGGAAGGCCGGCACAAGCGGGTGCCCAGCGGGGTGACGACGATGGGACGGTTCATCAGGATCGGATGTTCAACCATGAAGTCGAGCAATTGCTCGTCGGTCCACTTCGAATCCGCGAGGCCCAGCTCGTCATAGGGCGTGCCCTTTTTCCGGAGCAGCGCACGCACCGGTATGCCCATGGCATGGATCAGCGCCTTCAGCTTCTGCTTGCCCGGGGGGGCCTTGAGGTATTCGACGACTTCGGGCTCGTCACCGCTGTTGCGGATGAGAGCCAGCGTGTTGCGCGAAGTGCCGCAGTTCGGGTTGTGAAAGATCGTGATGGAAGGTACTGGTTGCATGACTTCTATTATGCAATTAATATTGAAATATGGAAGAACAAGAAGTCGTCAGATCCCTTGCGGCCCTGGCCCAGCCCGTGCGCCTGCAGGTGTTCCGTGCACTGGTGGTCGCCGGCCCCGAGGGGTTGACTCCCGGTGCCCTGGTCGAAGGCCTGAACGTGGCCGGCACCAGCCTGTCGTTCCACCTCAAGGAACTGACCCATTCGGGTCTTGTGACGCAAGAGCGCAATGGCCGCAACCTGATTTACCGCGCGACCTTTGACCAGATGAATGCCCTCGTGGGCTACCTGACCGAGAACTGCTGCGCCGGCGAAGCCTGCGCTGTCGAATCCACCAACAAGGCATGTGCCTGCTGAAGGAGATCCCCATGAATCGATTTCATGTCCGCGGCACCGCGGTTGCCGTGCCCGTCAAAGCGTCCGCCTGCTGCTGAGGTACCCATGGCTGAAAAAATCTACAACGTGCTGTTCGTGTGTACCGGCAACTCGGCGCGCTCCATCATGGCCGAGGCGCTGCTGAACCACATCGGCCGCGGGCACTTCAAGGCCTATTCGGCCGGCAGCCGTCCCGCGGGCAAGGTGAACGACCACGCCTTGCGCACGCTGGCCAAGCTGCATTTGCCCACGGAGGGCTATAGCAGCAAGAACTGGGAAGAGTTCGCCAAGCCCGGTGCGCCCGCGCTGGATTTTGTGCTGACCGTCTGTGACAACGCGGCCGGAGAGACCTGTCCGTACTGGCCTGGCCAGCCCATGTCGGCTCATTGGGGCGTAGCCGATCCGGCGGCGTTCAAGGGTTCGGAGGAAGCGACGGCGCGGCAGTTCATGGACACGGCGATGACCCTGAAGCGCCGCATCGAGCTGATGCTGGCCCTGCCACTGTCACGCCTGGATTCGATGGCGATCCACCGCGAGATTCGCGACATCGGCAAGGCGCAAAAGGCTGATTGATGACCGTCAACGTGAGCGATCTTCCGCGCAAGCTGCTGGCAGAAGCACTGGGCACCGCGTTGCTGCTGGCCGTGGTGATCGGCTCGGGCATCATGGCCGAGCGTCTGTCTGGCGGCAACGTCGCCATCGCGTTGTTGGCGAACACTTTGGCCACTGTCGGTGGCTTGTACATCCTGATCGAGGTGTTCGGCCCGATCAGCGGCGCGCACTTCAACCCGGCGGTCAGTGCCGTGATGGCATGGCGGCGCGAGTTGCCCGCAGCCAGCCTGGCGCCCTACATCGTGGCCCAGCTCGTTGGCGCGCTGCTCGGTGCCTGGCTGGCGCACGCAATGTTCGACATGGGCATCCTGCAGTTCTCGGCCAAGGTGCGCAGCGGCGCGGGCCAATGGATCGCCGAGGCCGTGGCCACTGCCGGACTGTTGCTGGTGATCCTGCGCGCGCCGGCGGGCCGTGCCAGCGCGATGGTCGCGGCCTACATCGGCGCGGCCTATTGGTTCACTGCATCCACCTCGTTCGCCAATCCGGCTGCGGTGTTCGGCCGCATGTTCAGCGACAGCTTTGCCGGCATCGCGCCCGCCAGTGCGCCGGGCTTCGTGCTGGCCGAGTTGATCGGTGCGGCCATTGGGCTGGTGATTCACAACGCCCTGGAGCCGCGCCGGCACCCTGCAGGGCATCCCAACGTGATCGAGTCGTCCGGTCAGCGCGGTAGGTCAGCCAGCACTCCACCTGAGCCAGAGCACCGGTAGCGACGACGCCAGCAGCGCGACGCCCGATGCCGTGAGCAACCCCAGCACGATCTGGCGGAACGCGGCGTCGCTGATGCCGATGTAGAGCCGCGCGCCGAGCAACACCGGCACCAGCACGCAGACCGCGACGATGGCCAGCATCGGCAGCATGGCGGCGGCCACGTTGCCGGCGCCGATCTGCAGCGCGAACGCGACTGCGAGCATGGAGAGATTGAAGTTCTGCACCACCGAACGCTGGACGTCTTTTTCGAGCCCGCGCAGCGTGCACCAGAGCGTGGGCACCGGCCCGGTGAAGCCGCCGACACCGCCGCAGATGCCGCCCAGGAAGCCCGAAACGCCGTCCGCCACGCGCCCGCCCCATGCGACGCGCGGCAGCTTGCGCGCGAACAGCATCGTGATGCACCACGGTACGAGCAAGCCGCCCAGGCAAGCCTTGAACAACACCACATCGAGCCGCGGCAGCAGCCAGATGCCGATCGGCACGCCGACCAGTCCACCCAGCACAAAGGGCAGCAGCAGCCGCTTGTCGAAGCCGCGCCGCACGGTCACCGCGGCGATCACCTGGCCGCAGAGCGCGCCGAAAGTCGCGAGCACGGCGGCCAGCTTCGGATCGACCGTCCAGGCCCAGAACGACATCGCGACCAGCCCGAAGGCGAAGCCCGACAGCCCCTGCACGAAGCCCGCGACCACCGCGCCGAGCGCGACGATCAGGTAGAGCGAGGCGCCGCTCAACGGCCGCTCAGGCAGAGGCCGGAACGAGCGCCGTGCGCCGCACCCGCCGCACGTTGAAGGCGCTGGCGATCAGCACGCCCTGCACCAGCGCCAACCCGAGGATCACGCTCAGGTACTGGCCGTTGTCCATGAGCCGTCCGAAGATCAGCGGCGCCACGGCCTGCCCGATGTCGAGCCCCGCGTAGACCACGCCGTAGACGCGACCAGTGGCATTGGGCGGCGTCGATTTCTTGACCAGCAGGTCACGCGACGGCCCGGCAATGCCCGAGGCAAACCCCATCGCGCCGAACAGCACCGGCACCAGCACTGCCGGAAAGCTGGCGAAGGCGAGCACCAGCGCCAGCAGCGCCGCGATGCCGAAGCCGGCACCGACGATGCGCTCGCAGCGCGACGGATCCGACGCAAGGAACCCGCCCACCACCATCCCGCCCGCACTCGCCACCATGTAGACCGTCAGGCACACCGCCACCAGAGCCACCGGCACCGCGTGCAGGTGCCCGGCCGCCACGGGTGCGAAGGTCTGCACGATGCTGATCACCATCGCGTAGAAGAAGAAGAAGCCGAAGCACATCCACACCGCCGGGATGCGCAGAAAGTCGAACTCGCCGCCGACTGCTGCCGACTCGCCCTGCCCCGTCGCCTTGTGCACGGCCTTCACGTCGAGCGCGAGCACGCTGCGGTTGAGCCACAGCACCAGCAGCACCACCAGCGCCAGCACGCCTGCCGAAGCCAGCGCCACGCGCCACGAATAGGCGATCGCGATCGGCACCACGAAAGCCGGCGCCAGAGCCCAGCCAAGGCTGCCGGTGATGCCATGCACGCTGTAGGCATGGCCGAGCCGCGTCGGCGCCACCTTGCGGTTGAACAGCGTGTAGTCGACCGGGTGGAACACGCCGTTGCCGACGCCCGCGACCATTGCGCAAGCCAGCAGCATCCAGTAGCTCTGCGCCATCGAATAGCCAATGGCCGCCACCGCCAGCAGCCCGAGCCCGACGAACAGCACCGGCCGCGGGCCGAGCTTGTCGACGATGAAACCAGAGGCTGCCTGCACGATGCAGGACACCACGAAAAACACGGTGAGTACCGCGCCCAACTCGGTGTAGCTCACGTTGAAAGCGTCCTTGAGCCAGGGGAACAGTGGCGCCAGCGTCAGCTGGCTAAAGTGGCTGATGGCATGGGCCAGGCCGACCAGCCCGATCAACCTGGCATCTGCCTGCAAAGTGGAAGGGGGTGCGGCGTCGATAGAGGCGGTGGTCATGTCTGGCTACAAATTGGGGAGCGAGCTTCGATGCTAGCCCCCACAGAATCGGCAGAATAGCGACACCTTGCCAATGTTTGCCGAAAACCAGCCAAGCCAGAAAGGCAGGACGAATGCCAAGCGCTGAACCGCACTCCCCCTCCTTGTCGGCAGTTGCCGAAAGGCGCCGCGCTGCCACCCCTTCCACCGCACCGACCACCAGCGTTGGCCCGCTCACGCCGCACCTGTACGCGCCCGACGCGGTGCGCCCGCTGCGCGCCAAGGAACACTTCCTCCAGGCCGACACGCTGGTCGAACTGCACCAGCACCCGTGGCCGCAGCTCACGTTTTCGACGCGCGGCGTGATCCGCCTCAGCACCGAAGACGGCAGCTACATCGTGCCGCCCTCGCGCGCGCTCTGGGTGCCGGCCGACATGCCGCACAGCATCACCCTGATCGAAGACGCCGAGCTGCGCACGGTGTACCTGCACGGCTGGATCGCGCCGGGCTGGGAGAAATGCGAAGTGCTCGAGATCAGCCCGCTGCTGCGCGCACTGATGCTGGCGCTCGACACCACACCCGATGGCCTGCCGCCCCGCGACACGCAGGCGGCGCAGCGCGAGCGCTGGATCGCCCCGCTGCTGGTGAACGAACTCGAGCGCGCCACGCAGATCCGCATCGATGTGCCGCTGCCCGCCAACAAGCGGCTGCGCCAGTTGTGCGAGGCGCTGCTGCGCAACCCCGCGAACCGCGCGACGCTAGCCGAGCGCGCCGCCATCATTGGTGCCAGCGAACGCACCGTGGCGCGCATGTTTCGCGACCAGTTGGGCATGAGCTGGCAACAATGGCGCCAGCAGGCCGTAATGGCCCATGCGTTGCCGCTGCTGGCGCGCGGCATGCCGGTGAGCCAGGTTGCGACCGCCAGCGGCTATGCAACCGATAGCGCGTTCTGTGCGATGTTCAAGGCCGCGACAGGACAATCGCCCACCGCGTTTCAACACAAAAAGAGGCTCTAGTGAACATTCGCACCACTCTCTCCGCCCTCGCGCTGCTCACCGCCGGCACGTCGTGGACGGCCCACGCCGACTTGCTCGGCGACCTGAAAACCCAGGCCGGCAACTACGCGATGCCGGCCGTCGGCGCCGACACCATCGGCAACGCCGCCGGCGTCTTGCAGTACTGCGTGAAGAACAACTATCTGGGCGGCGATGCTGCCTCGGTCAAGGACAAACTGCTCAGCAAGATCACCGGGCAGAAGCAGCAGCAAGCCGGCTACGCGAACGGCGCCAAGGGACTGCTGCAGGGTGGCGACGGCAAGTCGCTGAACTTGAAGGCCGTGTCGGGCAAGCTCAAGACCAAGGCTTGCGACTATGTGCTCAAGAACGCGTCGTCACTGGTGTAACGCCGTCGGGCGAGCCGCGATGGGTCTGCGGCACGGCGAGCGCACGCGCAGCGTCGTCGACACCCGGAAGGCCCCATTGCACCGTGACCGCATGAATGCGCAGCACGAAGCGCATGGCTTCCACTGCGGCCTGTTGGCGGCCGATGGCGCAGAGCAGCGTCCAGTCGGCGTCGGCCGCAACCGGGAGCCCGGTCGCGCGCGCATCCTGCAGCGCATGCCAGACCGCAACGACGGCGCGTGACGCAGGTTGCCCGAGCGCCGTGGGCGCCCGCCCCGCCAAGTGGGTGTCGAGCCATCGCCGCAGCGCATCGTCGATGCCAGCCACCCCGTGCACCAGCGCGTGGGCCAGCGGCACCGACGCCAGGGGCAAGGTCGAGAGGGTGGGCCGATAAACGCCGAAGCGATCAGGCTCCGAACGCACAACCGAAAAGGTGGGTAGCATCCAGCGAAACATCCGGGCACCATGCCGCAATTCTGGCGCGCGGCGTGTAGGCGCAAACTGCATCTGCACGTGCGAAGTCCAGAATTTCAGGCCTTCAATGGTCGAACACGACGGGCCGTCATTCGTTCGGTCATTCGTTCGGTTTGTACAATTTATCCAATTCGTACCTTCGAGGACTGCCACCAGCGCACGGTATCGGGCGCGCGCAGCTATGAATTCGATGGCACCCCCACTCACACTGCGGCAGCGCCTCGCGCGCTGGTTGCCCTGCCTTGCCTGGCCGCGCCCAAGCCGCGCCCTGCTCTACAACGAAGCGCTGGCCGGCATCACGGTCGCGCTGATGGTGATTCCGCAAGGCGTTGCCTACGCCGCATTGGCCGGCATGCCCTTGGTCACGGGCGTCTACGCGGCGCTGTGGCCGGCGCTGGTGGCGGTGTTGTTCAGTTCGTCGCAGCGCTTGTCGGTGGGGCCGACCGCGCTCACCAGCCTGCTGGTCGGCGCCTCGCTCGCGCCGCTCGCCGTGGCGGGCAGCGCCGAATGGGTGGCGATGGCGGTCTGGCTCACGCTGCTGTCGGGTGGCATCCAGATCCTGATCGGCGCGGGGCGCTTCGGCTGGCTGATGCGGCTTGTGAATTCGCCAGTCCTCACCGGCTTCACCCAGGGCGCGGCAATTTTGATCGCGGTGTCGCAATTGCCGTCATTGATGGGTTTCACCGGCCGCACGATCTTGCAGGTGCTGCAAGGCGGCCCGCCGCCGGACTGGACGGCGATGGCCTTCGGCCTCGGCAGCATGGCAGTGCTGTGGCTCGGCAAGCGCTGGTTGCCGCGCTTTCCCACCACGATGGCGCTGGTCGCCGGTGCCGCAACGCTGAGCTGGGCGCTGAGCTATGCGCTGCTCGGCGGCGCCGTGGTGGGTGCGCTGCCCTCGGGCCTGCCCTCGTTCTACTGGCCCGGTAGCGTGCCGCTGTCGACGCTGGGCGCGCTGCTGCTGCCGGCGCTCATGATCACGCTGGTGAGCTTTCTGGAAACCGCATCGAGCGCCAAGATCGACAACGCGCGCGCCGGCACGCTCTGGAACGAAAACCAGGATCTCATCGGCCAGGGCCTGGCCAAGATCGCCTCCGGCCTCACCGGCGCGTTCCCGACCAGTTCGTCGTTCTCGCGTTCGGCCATCACGCTCTACGCGGGCGCGCAAACCGGCTGGGCCACGCTTTTCAGCGTCGTGGTGGTCGCGATCGCGCTGCTCTGGCTCATGCCGCTGCTGTACCACCTGCCGCAGGCGGTGCTGGCCGCGGTGGTGATGACGGCCATCTTCGGGCTGATCAGGCCGCGCAGCTTTCTCATGCTGTGGCGCATATCGCGCGTGGAGGCCGGCATCGCGTTGGCGACCTTTGTGCTCACCCTCGCGACCGCGCCGTCGATCTACTGGGGCGTGCTCGGTGGCCTGCTGGCCAGCTTGGCCAACTACATGTACCGGCACCTGCACCCGCGCATCATCGAAGTCGGCTTGCACGGCGACGGCAGCCTGCGCGACCGACACCTGTGGCACCTGCCGCCGCTGGCACCCGAGCTGTACGCGCTGCGCATGGACGCCGAGCTCGACTTCGCCTCGGCCAGCACGCTCGAACGCGCTATCGCCGAGCAGCTGGCGGCGCAGCCGGGCCTGACCGACGTCTGCCTGTTCGCGCAGCCGATCAACCGCATCGACATCACTGGCGCCGAGGTGTTCGGCGCGATCCGGCGCCTGCTCGAAAGCAAGGGCGTGCGCCTGCACCTGAGCGGCCTCAAGCTGCCCGCGCAGCAGGTGCTCGACCGTGCGGGGCTGCTGGCGCCAGGGCCGATGTTCTTCAGCTACCGGACGGACGCGGAGGCGCTGACGGCGCTCCAGGGCACTGACGCGCCCGCGGCATAGGCCGCACGTCCTGCCGCGTGCGTGCGAAATTGCGCGCGCCCGGCACTTTTTCCCGATGTCTATGCCGCACGTGCAATGCCCTGCGCCGAGCCCGGAACGAAAATTGCGCGACAGCCTCCGATGACCATGCACCCGACTTCGACTCTTCTTTCAACGCTCCGGCGTCTCGCGTTGTGCTGCACGCTGGCAGGGCTCGGACTGCTGTCGGCCTGCGCCGCGCCGGGTGAGCGCGACCGGCTGGGCATGCCGGTCGATCTGGCTGCGCAAACGCCCGAACGCGTGCACGCCGCCCCCGCCGACTACCGGGGCAACGACTGCGACATGCTGGCGCGCTTTCTGCCCGCGATGCAGCACGGCTTGCGCATCACGGCAGGCTTCACGCACACGGTCTACGGCTGGCATGTCAGCGCAATCGAGCAGGTGCAGCGCGAAAAAGGGTGCGACGACCCGCGCGCCGTCGCCGCAGCAGCGGCGGCGACGGCGGCGGCCAGCGGCCAACTCGGCATTCAGCTCGAGCCCGTCACACCTGCGCTGGCCCGCACGCTGGGCATGGATGCGCCGCGCGGCGCGCTCGTGGTCGCACCGGTCGGGCCGGCCGGGCCGGCAGGCCTTCATGCACGCGATGTGATCGTCGAAATTGCAGGGCAGCGGGTGCAGACCCCGACCGAGCTGAAGTCCATCGTCGGCCTGATGGCGCCCGGTTACCGCGCGCCGCTGCGTGTCTGGCGTGAAGGTTCGATCGTCGAGCTCACGATCGAAATCTCGGCCCCACCGGCTGCGGCCGCGCAGCCGACCACGGTTGCCACGAAGCGCTGAGCTCTCAGAGTGCGACCAACGTCTCGAACCCGCCCCAGAACATCCGCTTGCCGTCGAACGGCAGCTTGTCCGGATCCATCATCTCGGCCAGCCGCGGGTCGCTCATGACCTTGGCATTGACCTCGTCGCGATGCTGGCGCGATTCGAACACGATGTACGAGAACACGACCAGCTCGTCGTCCTTCTGCTGCACGCTTTGCGGAAACGACGTGAGCTTGCCGGCCTTCACGTCGTCGGCAATGCATTCGCGGTATTCGAGCGCACCGTGGTCACGCCAGATCGCGCCGGCCTTGAGCGCCATGGCGCGGTAGCTCTCCACATTGGCCTTGGGCAGCGCCAGCACGTATCCGTCGACATAGGCCATGATGAAATCTCCTTGGCGGAAAGTTGCAGGCGCCCATGCTAGGACTGCGGCGGCTTCTCCGTGTAAGGCTCGACCCTTGCCTGCTTCAACCGGTAACCGCTGACACCCATCTCGCCCGAGTTGAAACGCGCGGCCTCCAGCGTGCCGCTGACCCACACGGTGTCCATCGCACGCAAGCCCTTTTGCGGGGTGGCGGCCAGCACGCGGATGATCTGGTTGGCCGGCGGCGGCGGCGTATGGATGCAGGCGCCGAAATAAGGCACCAGCAAGAAGTCCGTGATCGCGCCGTCGACGCTCTCCAGCGGCACCACGAAACCCGGCAGACGCACGGCCTCGCCGTCCAGCGCCGTGTTGACGGGGGCGTTGTCCCAGGTGGCGCGCAGGTCTTCGAGCATCTGCTTCGCGCGCGGGTCGTTGTCCTTGAGGTTGTCGAGGTTCAGGCCGCGAAAGCGCTTGGTCGGATCCCAGGACTTCGGGATCAGTTCTTCCCAAGGGATGTCGCGTGCGGCGGGTGCTGCGGCGGCCACCACCACGGGCGCCGGGGCATTCGCGACGCCGGCAGCGGCCTTGGGTTTCACCAGCGGATCGCACCCGGCCAGCGCGAGCAACGCTGCCGTTGCCAGCAGGCAAGAAGGGGTTCGGAGCAGGTTCATTGTTTCGATTCCGGGAACACCGTGGTTCCCTGCGCCCTCTCGATCCGGAAGGCATTGCGATTCACACTTCAGTCCATGGGAAAGCAGGCAAACGGACAACCGCGAAGCCTGAACCCGCAGTCTGAAGGAAACCTGACATGAACGCCACCACCACCCGCCTCCTCGCCGCTGCCGCCTTCGCGCTGCTGGCCGCCACGGGAACTGCCCATGCGGAAGACTATCAGGGCGTGCAGCAAACCGGCGCCCAGCGCAGCCGCGCCGATGTGGCTGCCGAAGCCGTGGCCGCGGCGCATGCCGCGAACCAGAACGTGGCGCGCGGGTCGCGCGGCACAGACAACTTCAAGTCGACCGCCGACCGCGGCAACGTGCGCGCTGCAGCCACGCTTGCGGTGCGCACCGGGAAGCTCACCGCCCACGGCGAAGTCGGCACCCTGTAAGTCAATCCCGGAAGGGCCCGCGCTGCAGCTTGATGGCAGAGCGCTGGCTTTTTCCTTCCAGGCGGCGTTGCTTCGAGCCGTAGGTCGGCTTGGTTGCACGCCGCACTCGTGGCGCCACGGCCACGCTGTCGACCAGCTCCTGCAGCCGCGCCAGCGCGTCGGCGCGGTTCATTTCCTGGCTGCGGTGCTGCTGGGCCTTGAGCACCAGCACGCCCTCCTGCGTAATGCGCGAATCGCGCAGCGCCAGCAATCTTTCCTTGACGCCCTCGGGCAAGGACGACGCCGGAATGTCGAAGCGCAGGTGCACCGCGCTCGACACCTTGTTGACGTTCTGGCCGCCCGCACCCTGCGCGCGGATCGCGCTGAATTCGACCTCTCGCTCATCGACCTGCGCGGAGGCCATCGCGCTCAAACCCTTTCGAAGATGGCGGCAATGCCCTGCCCGCCGCCGATGCACATCGTCACCAGCGCATAGTGCCCGCCGGTGCGGTGCAGTTCCGCGATCGCCTTGGTCGTGATGATCGCGCCAGTCGCGCCCACCGGATGGCCCAGCGAAATGCCGGAACCGTTCGGATTCACCTTGGCCGGATCGAACCCCAGCTCCTTGATGACCGCGCAGGCCTGCGCCGCGAAGGCTTCGTTCGATTCGATCACGTCGAGATCGCTCACCTTCAGCCCGGTGCGCTCCAGCACCTTGCGCGTGGCTGGCACCGGCCCGATGCCCATGTAGGCCGGCTCGACCCCCGCGTGCGCGTAGCCGACCAGGCGAGCCAGCGGCGTGAGGCCGAGCGCCTTGACGCGCCCGCCCTCGGCCAGCACCACGGCGGCCGCGCCGTCGTTGATGCCCGAGGCGTTGCCGGCCGTGACGAGGCCGTCCTTCTTGAACGCGGGCTTCATCTTCGCCAGCGTCTCCAGCGTGGTGTCGGCGCGCACGTGTTCGTCGGTGTCGAACAGCGAGACGCCCTTGCGTGTCTTGACCTCGACCGGAACGATCTGCGCCTTGAAGTAGCCGGCCGCGATGGCCGCGACCGCGCGCTGCTGGCTCAGCACCGCCAGCGCGTCCTGCTGGTCGCGCGTGATGCCGTAGCGCGCCGCCACGTTCTCGGCGGTGATGCCCATGTGCATCTTTTCCCAGGGGTCGTGCAAGATGCCGAGCATGTAGTCGACCAGCACCGCGTCGCCCATGCGCGCGCCGTAGCGGGCCGAGGTGTCGAAGTACGGGCCGCGGCTCATCGATTCGGAGCCGCCGCCGATCGCGATGTCGCAGTCGCCCAGCGCGATGGCCTGCGCCGCCGAGACGATCGCCTGCAGGCCGGAGCCGCACAGGCGGTTGACGTTGAAGGCGGGCGTCTCGATCGGGCAGCCGGCGTCGATGGCGGCCACGCGGCTGAGGTACGCGTCTTTCACGTCGGTCGGGATCACATTGCCCATCACCACGTGGCCGATCGCGTCGGGTGCGACGCCGCTGCGCTCGATCGCGGCCTTCACCGCCGTGGTGGCCAGTTGCGTGTTGGGAACGTCTTTCAGCGCGCCGCCGAAAGTGCCGATGGCGGTGCGGGCGGTGCCGACCACGAAAATGTCGCGTTGGGTCATGAGTTGCTCCTGGTCAAGATGAGCATTGTGAACGCGGGCGCCGAGCAACTCGGCCTGCGCTGCCGGCGAAGCCCCAACTCGCCTGGGGCACCGGTCAGTCGTGGCCGGACACCGGCCGCGCGCGCACGTCGGTCACGTCGTCGGCCGCGCCGAGCGCAACAGGGCTTTTCGCCGACTCGCCGCGCGCACGTGCATTGATCACGTCCGCAGCGCTCGGCTCGGCAGGCCTCGCCGCCGAACGGAAGCGGTCGAAGCCGCTGCCCGGGTTAAAGCGCATGACCCAGGGCCTGACGGGCTTGCCGGTAAGGCGCGCCCAACCGGCGCCGATCATCCAGAAAGCCGCCAGCAGCAGCACAGCCGCGGCCAGGCTGGCGGCAAGCACCAGGCCCACCAGGAACAGGACTGCGCGGAGCAAGAAGTTCAGCATCAGCGTTTAGGCAACGGCATCCGCCAATTGTTCCCCGGCTTTCTTGCTGAAGTTGAACTGGCCCGGCGACCGGATCGGGTCGGTGGCCACGTGAATCGTGTCCTTCGGCCCGAAAGTGCCGTCGAGCAGCAGCTTCGACAACGGGTTCTCGATGCGCTGCTGGATCGCGCGCTTGAGCGGTCGCGCACCGAACACCGGGTCGAAGCCGACCTTGGCTATCTCGGCCAATGCCGCCGGCGACACGTCGAGCGTCATGTCCATCTTCATCAGGCGTTGCTGCAGCACTTTCAGTTGGATCGCGGCGATCGATTCGATGTTCTTCGCGTCGAGCGCATGGAACACCACGGTTTCGTCAATGCGGTTCAGGAACTCGGGGCGGAAGTGGTTCTTGAGTTCGTCCGACACCGCCTCCTTGATCTCCTCGGCGGGCTGCCCGACCATGGCCTGGATCAGCGGCGAGCCGATGTTGCTGGTCATCACGATCACCGTGTTCTTGAAGTTGACGGTGCGGCCCTGTCCGTCGGTCAGGCGGCCATCGTCGAGCACCTGCAGCAGCACGTTGAACACGTCATGGTGCGCCTTCTCGATCTCGTCGAACAGGAGCACGCTGTAGGGCTTGCGGCGCACCGCTTCGGTCAGATAGCCGCCCTCTTCGTAGCCGACGTAGCCGGGCGGCGCGCCGATCAGGCGCGCGACCGAATGCTTCTCCATGAACTCGCTCATGTCGATGCGGATCAGGTGGTCTTCGCTGTCGAACAGGAAGCCGGCGAGCGCCTTGCACAGCTCGGTCTTGCCGACACCCGTGGGGCCGAGGAACAGGAACGAGCCGGTCGGACGGTTCGGGTCGGACAGGCCCGAGCGCGAGCGGCGGATCGCATTGGCAACGGCGGCGATGGCCTCGTCCTGGCCGACCACGCGCTCGTGCAGCTTGCCTTCCATTACGAGCAATTTTTCGCGCTCGCCCTGCATCAGCTTGGACACCGGGATGCCGGTGGCGCGCGCCACGACCTCGGCGATCTCCTCGGCGCCGACCTGCGTGCGCAGCAGGGTGTGCGCGCTCGACTTGCCCTTGCTGGCCTCGCTCGCTTCGGCTTCCTTCAAGCGCTTTTCAAGGCCCGGCAACTGGCCGTACTGCAAT
This sequence comes from Variovorax nitratireducens, assembly GCF_051216545.1. NCBI lineage: Bacteria > Pseudomonadati > Pseudomonadota > Betaproteobacteria > Burkholderiales > Comamonadaceae > Variovorax > Variovorax nitratireducens. The sequence continues at coordinate 969,287 of NZ_JBPJZO010000001.1, read as the reverse complement.
TCCGCCACCTTGTTGAAATCGCCCTTGCGCGTGAACTCCTCGATCTGGAACTTGATCTTTTCGATGTCTTCGCGCACGTTTGCGCTGCCCTGGGCCTGGGCCTTCTCGGCCTGCCAGATCTCGTCGTAGTCGGCGATTTCCTTCTGCAGCCGGACGATCTCTTCCTCGATCAGCCCGAAGCGCTTCTGCGAGGACTCGTCCTTTTCGCGGCGCACAGCTTCGCGTTCGATCTGCAACTGGATGAGGCGGCGGTCAAGACGGTCCATCACCTCGGGCTTGGAGTCCATCTCGATCTTGATCTTGGCGGCCGCCTCGTCGATCAGGTCGATCGCCTTGTCGGGCAGAAAACGATCCGTCACGTAGCGATCCGACAGCTCGGCCGCAGCGACGATCGCCGGGTCGGTGATCTGCACGCCGTGGTGCAGCTCGTATTTTTCCTGCAGGCCGCGCAGGATCGCGATGGTCGCCTCGACGCTCGGCTCGCCCACGATGATCTTCTGGAAGCGGCGCTCCAGCGCGGCGTCCTTCTCGATGTACTTGCGGTACTCGTCGAGCGTCGTCGCCCCCACGCAGTGCAGCTCGCCGCGCGCGAGCGCCGGCTTGAGCATGTTGCCCGCGTCCATCGCGCCTTCGGCCTTGCCGGCGCCGACCATGGTGTGCAGCTCGTCGATGAAGACGATGGTCTGGCCCTCATCCTTCGCGAGTTCGTTCAGCACGGTCTTCAGGCGCTCTTCGAACTCGCCTCGAAACTTGGCACCGGCCAGCAGCGCAGCCATGTCGAGCGACAGCACGCGTTTGCCCTTGAGCGATTCGGGCACCTCGCCCGCCACGATGCGCTGGGCCAGGCCTTCGACGATGGCGGTCTTGCCCACGCCCGGCTCGCCGATCAGAACCGGGTTGTTCTTGGTGCGGCGTTGCAGCACCTGGATGGCGCGGCGAATTTCCTCGTCGCGGCCGATCACCGGATCGAGCTTGCCCAGGCGTGCGCGCTCGGTCAGATCCATACAGTATTTCTTGAGCGCCTCGCGCTGGCCTTCGGCGTCGGCGCTGTTCACGCCCTGCCCGCCGCGCACCGCATCGATCGCGGCTTCGAGCGACTTGCGGGTCACGCCCTGGCTGCGCGCCAGGTTACCGATGTCGGCCTTGCTGTCGGCCAGTGCGAGCAGGTACAGCTCGCCCGCAATGAACTGGTCATTGCGCTTGATGGCCTCCTTCTCGGTGGCTTGCAGCAGCTTGCCGAGCTCGGGGCCGACCTGCACCTGGTCGTGGCCCTGCACGTGCGGCAGTTTCTTGATCGCGGCTTCGGTGGCCTGCGCCAGCCCGGGCACGTTGACCCCGGCGCGCTCCAGCAGCGCGCGCGGGCCGTCGTCCTGCCGCAGCATCGCCGCCAGCAAGTGGGCCGGCTCGATGTAGGCGTTGTCGTTGCCGAGCGCGAGCGATTGCGCATCGCCCAGCGCTTCCTGAAATTTGGTGGTGAGTTTGTCTTGTCGCATGGTTGGATTCCTGCACTCAAAATAGGGCTGTCGCGGCGCGATTCAAGGGCGCTGCGCGCGTTCGGGCACGGCTATTGCACCGTGCAGCGTCATCATTCAATCCATTGCCTGGAGTCGATCATGGTTTTTTCAACACGGCGCGTCAGTGCGCTGCGCCACGCACTGGCGGCCAGCTTCTTTCTAGCAGCGGCAAGTCTGTCGGGCATTGCGCAAGCGCAAGGTACGCCGATCAAGCTGCTGGTGGGCTTTCCGGCGGGCGCAGGCACCGATGCGATTGCGCGTACGCTGGGTGAAAAGCTCAAGGACGAGCTGGGCGTGCCGGTGGTGGTCGAAAACCGTGCAGGCGCCGGCGGCCAGATCGCCGCGCAGGCGCTCAAGGCCGCGCCGGCCGACGGCCACACCCTGTTCTTGAGCCACGACCATTCGATCTCGATCCTGCCGCAGGTCGTGAAGAGCGCCGGCTTCAACCCCGCGAGCGACTTCGTGCCAGTGGCCGGCTTCGCCACCTTCGCGAACGTGCTGGCGGTGTCGGGTGGGACGCCAGCGAAGACCATCGACGAGTACGTCAAGTGGGTCAAGACGCAGCGCGGCGGCAAGGACACCATCGGCGTGCCGGCACCTGCTTCGATCCCCGAGTTTCTGGTCAAGATGATCGGCGACAACTACAAGATCGACGTGCAGTCCGCGCCCTACCGCGGCAGCGCGCCGATGACGGCCGACATGCTGGGCAACCAGATCAGCGCCGGCATCGCATCGGTGCCCGATTTCATCGAGAACCACAAGGCCGGCAAGGTGCGCATCGTGGCCGTCATCGGGGCCAAGCGCCAACCACTGCTGCCCAACGTGCCGACCTTCAGCGAACTGGGCTTCCCGAACCTGGACGACTACCCGTACTACGGCGTTTTCGCACCGGTGGGCACCCCGCAACCCGTGATCGACCGCTTCGGCGCCGCGCTGCAGAAGGTGCTGGCGATGCCCGACGTGAAGCAGAAGCTCACCACCTTGGGCCTGAACGTCGCCTACGAGCCGCAGGGACAGTTCGCCGGCCGCGTGCGCACCTACACGCAAAGCTGGGAACGCATCATCCGAGCCTCGGGCTTCAAGCCGCTGTAACTGTCGCTCGCCCCCAGGCTGCGGCGCACTGCGTGTCGCCTTCGCCCACCCCCTGCCGGGGGCGCTGCCAGCGGCCCGGCAGAGCCGGTTCCGCGGCAGCCCACGAACAGAGTGGTCAAGCGTTGATGGACTTGATACCCCAGCGCGCGAGGGCTGCATCGTCGGCGACGCGCGCATCGACCCAACGCGCGCCCTCGGGCGTCTGTTCCTTCTTCCAGAACGGTGCCTGGGTCTTGAGGTAGTCCATCAGGAACTCGCAGGCCTCGAAGCTCTGGCCGCGGTGCGCCGACACCACGGCGACCATCATGATCTGGTCGAGCGGCTGCAGCAGGCCAACGCGGTGGATCACGCGCGCGCCAAGGAGGTCGAAGCGGCGCGCGGCCTCGTCGATCATGGCCTCGATGGCCTTCTCGGTCATGCCGGGGTAGTGCTCGAGCTCCATCGAAGCCACCGAACTGCCGTCGTTGCGATCGCGCACCGTGCCGATGAAGCTGCAGACTGCGCCGACGCGCGCATCGCCAGCGCGGAGGGCGGCGATCTCTGCGCCAACGTCGAAGTCGGCGGTCTGGACGGAAACGCGGGGGAGCGAAGGCATGCCCAAATTGTGGCACCGACGCTGCGCAACCCGCCGATGCCGACCGCCACACCGCTGTCGCTTGTATGCAGCCGCGATCGCGGCCGTGTCGTGAGCCTGCAACGCAGCGCGCCCGGTTCCGCCCTTAGCCGCTACAGTGCATGCCATGCCTGCCCGTCTCGCGCCCCACCGCCAGCCTTCGTTCGAAGGCCAGGTCGCCGCGCGCCGGGTCGGCAAAGCCAAAAAACCAATGCTCGTCTGACCGGAGCTGCGGTTCCGTCGTCGGATGAGCGACGGAACTGCAGGGGCCTTTGCGGCCCCCGATGAGTTGATGTGCGCGCACCCGACGATGGTTCATTCCATCGGTCGATTCCTGAAAGGAAATCCGCGTGTCCATCTCTCCTTCCCCTTCCGCTGACCTTGCCGGCCTCTGGGTGCCGCTCGTCACGCCTTTCGACGCAGACGATGCAGTCGACTACGATGCCCTGGCGGGCCTGACGCGGCGCCTCGCTGCGGCCGGCGTGACGGGCACGGTGGTCTGCGGCTCGACCGGCGAAGCGGCTGCGCTCGACGAGCACGAGCAGCTCGCCGCACTGGCGACCGTGTCAGCAGCAGCGCCTGCACTGCCGCGCATCATGGGACTCTCGGGCTACCACCTGGGCCAGACGCTGGCCTGGGTGCAACGGCTGAACCGCGAGACGCTCGCCGCCGTGCTGGTGCCCGCGCCGCACTACATCCGCCCGTCGCAGCAAGGCCTGATCGACTGGTTCACCGCCATCGCCGATTCGAGCGGGGCGCCGCTGGTGCTCTACGACATTCCCTACCGAACCGGCGCCACCTTGACACACGACACCCTGCTCACGCTGGCCGCACACCCCAACATCGTCGCCGTCAAGGACTGCGGCGGCGACCCGGCCAAGACCCGCGCGTTGATCGCCGACGGCCGGCTGCAGGTGCTGGCGGGCGAAGACGCGCAACTCTTCGGCACCGTCGCCGAGGGCGGTGCGGGCGCGATCGCGGCCAGCGCGCATCTGCGCACCGAAGACTTCGTGCGCGTGGTGCGGTGCCTGCGCGAAGGCAGGCTTGGCGAGGCGCGCGCAATGTGGCAACCGCTGGTGCCGCTGATTGAGCTGCTGTTCGCCGAGCCGAATCCCGGCCCGCTCAAGGCGGCATTGGCGCTCGAAGGCCTGATGGGCGACACGCTGCGTTCGCCCATGACCGCCGCCACGGAGCCGACGCGGCAGCGGCTGGGCGCGTTGCGCGCCGCGCTTGCGTAGGATGGACGGTTCATCCCCAGTCAACCACGGAGACACCATGACCGATCGAAACGACGCGGCCCTGTTCCAGCAGATGCGAGACGAGCTGTTCGTCGCGGCCGTGGGCGACGTGCTCGATACGCTGGGCTACCAGCACCAGTTTCTGCCGGCCGGCATTGCGCCGCTGGAGAAGTCGATGCGCATCATCGGCCGCGCCATGCCGGTGCTGGAGGCCGACGTCGTCAACGACGGCACGCGCTCGGCCGGGCCGCTCTCGGGCAAGCCCTTCGGACTGATGCTCGAAGCGCTAGACGATCTCCGGCCCGGCGAGATCTATATCGCAACCGGTTCGTCGCTGCGCTATGCGCTGTGGGGCGGTCTGATGTCGACGCGCGCGCAGCATCTGAAGGCCGCCGGCGCCATCCTCGACGGCTACGTGCGCGACGCCAACGAGATCGAGGCGCTGGGCTTCACCGTGTTCTGCCGCGGCACCTATGCGCAGGATCAGGGCGTGCGCGGGCAGGTCATCGACTACCGCTGCACCATCGAGATCGACGGCGTGCGCATCGCGCCCGGCGACCTGCTGTTCGGCGACCGCGAAGGCGTGATCGTGATCCCGCGCGCGGTCGAGGCCGAGGCGGTGGCCAAGGCCCTGGACAAGGTACGTACCGAGAACAAGGTGGCCGACGCGATCCGCGGGGGCATGAGCGCCTGCAAGGCGCTGGAAACCTTCGGCGTGATGTAAATCAGCCGCCAGTGACGGGTGGAAAGAAGGCGACCTCGCTGCCCTCTTCCAGCCCGGCGCTTTCGGCGCTCATGACCTGGTCGAGCGCCATGCGCACCGCCCTGCCGCGCGCCAGTGCAACCGCATAGGGTTCGCCGCGTGCGATCAGTTCGTCGCGCAGCGCAGCCAGCGTGGGCGCCATGGTGTCGAGCGCTTCGTCGCTCTTGCCGAGCGCCTCCCGAACCGAGGCGAAATACCGGATTCGGACGCTTTTCATATTGCCAGAGCCGCCGCGGAACCGGCTTCGCCGGGCCGCTGGCGGCGCCCCCCGGCAGGAGGGTTGGCGAAGCGACACGAAGTGCGCGAAGACTGTGGGGCGATCATCATGCGAGCAGCGACGCGAAGGAGATGAACTGGACCAGGTCGCCGGCCTTGAAGGGCTGGCCGGCGGGCGTGTCGATCACGCCATCACCCCAGACCGTCGAGGTGAGCACACCGGAGCTCTGGTTGCCGAACAGGTCGAGGCCGCCCGCGGCATTGCGGCGGGCCCGCAGGAACTCGCGGCGCCGGTCGGCGCGGGGCCAGTCGAAATCGGCGCGCACAGCAATGGGCTGCGGTGCCACGCGCGTCGCGCCCTGCAAGGTGAGCAGGAACGGCCGCACCAGCAGCAGGAAGGTCAGAAAACTCGAGACCGGGTTGCCGGGCAGCCCCGTCACATGCGTGCTGCCGATCCGGCCGTAGGCAAAGGGCTTGCCGGGCTTCATCGAGAGCGACCAGAGCTGCAGTTCGCCCAGGGCCTGCACGGCGGCCTTGATGTGGTCTTCCTCGCCGACCGAGACGCCGCCGGTGGTGATGATCAGGTCGCTGGCTTCGGCCGCGCCGCGCAGCGCCGCGATGGTCGCCTCCCGGTTGTCGGGCACGATGCCGAGGTCGTTGACCTGGCAGCCGAACCGGCGCAGCAGCGCGCGCATGAAGAAGCGGTTGGAGTTGTAGATCGCGCCGGGCTTCATGGCCCCCGGCGCCACCTCGCCGGGCATCACGAGCTCGTCGCCGGTGGACAGCAGCGCGACGCGTGGTCGCTTCGCGACCTGCAGGCGGTCGAAGCCCACGCTGGCCGCCAGGCCCAGCGCGGCAGGCGTCAGGCGCTCGCCTTGGGCAAGCACCACGTCGCCGGCCGCCACGTCTTCGCCGGCGCGGCGGATCCACTGGCCCGCTGACGGTACCAGATCGACCTGCACCCGGCCGAGCGAGCCTTCTTCGGGCAAGGCAGTCGCGTCTTCCTGCATGACCACCGCGTCGGCGCCTTCGGGAATCGGCGCGCCGGTGAAGATGCGTGCGGCGGCGCCCGCCGCGAGCGGGCCGCCGACACTGCCGGCCGGAATGCGCTGCGTCACGCTGAGCACCGCACCGGGGGCGGCGCAATCGGCCGTGCGCACCGCGTAGCCGTCCATCGAGCTGTTGTCACGGGGTGGCACGGTAAGGGCCGACACCACGTCCTGCGCGAGCACGCGACCGTCGGCCTCGAAGGTCGAGACGCTCTCGCTGCCGAGCACGGGGGTTGCCTTCTCGAGCAGGCTCGCGAGCGCCTCGTCGAGCGGCACCAACGGGGGACGTTTGGGATCAGCCATAGAGCTCCACGTTGTATTCGAAGCGCTCGCCGCTGTCGATCAGCCACTGCGCGATGGTCTCGGCGTCGTCGAGGTCGAACACCGGCAGTCCGGTCGGCACCGGCAGGTTGTTCGGCGCGTCGGTGGCGATGGCGGTGACGAAGTCATCTTCGGGGTAGCGCGCCGGGCGAGCCGTCTCGCCGGCTGCAGGGGCGCGCCAGACCTCGATCTTCTGCAGGTCGCTGTGCTTGAAGCCTTCGACCAGCACCCAGTCGACACCGTTGTACAGCTCGGCGATCAGCTGATGCACGCTGAGCTGCGCGGGTTGCTCGAACTCGCGCATCAAGGCAAGGCGGCGATCGGAGGCCACCACCACTTCGAAGGCACCGGCTTCGCGGTGGCGGTGCGTGTCCTTGCCCGGATGGTCGATGTCGAACTTGTGGTGTGCGTGCTTGACCACCGACACGCGCTGCCCGTGCAGCCTGAACACCGGGATCAGGCGCTCGACCAACGTGGTCTTGCCCGACCCGGAATAGCCCGCGAACCCGATGACTTTCATGCGTGGCCGCCGGTCGTTTGTTCAATCACAGTGTTGGGCGATGTAGTTTTTGACGGCGTGCACGTCGGCCGGCAAGCTGACGACGCGCTTGGGTAGCGCCTCGATGCCGACGAATCGCTCCGGGCGGTCGGGCTCGTGGCCCAGTGCCTCGACGATGGTCTCGGCGAACTTAATGGGCAGCGCCGTCTCCAGCACCACCATCGGCACGCCCGGCGTGATGTGCTCGCGAGCGGCCTTGAGGCCGTCGGCCGTGTGGGTGTCGATCAGTGTCGCGAAGCGCTTGTCGGTGTCGCGGATCGTGGCGAGGCGGTCGGCATGGGTGCTGCGGCTGCTGCGGAAACCGAAGCGCGTCGCGGCCTCGGCAAAGGCCGGATCGGCGCTCAGGTCGAAGCGGCCGCTCTGACCGAGCTCGCCTTCGAACAGCGCACGCAGCCTGGCGGCATCGCGCCCCAGCAGGTCGAACACGAAGCGCTCGAAGTTGCTGGCCTTGCTGATGTCCATCGACGGGCTCGAGGTCTCGTGCGTGTCGGCCGCCGCACGCACGCGGTAGACGCCGGTGCGGAAGAATTCGTCGAGCACGTCGTTCTCGTTGGTGGCGACCACCAGCGTGTGGATCGGCAGGCCCATCATGCGCGCCACGTGACCTGCGCAGACGTTGCCGAAGTTGCCCGAGGGCACCGTGAAGCTCACCGGGTTGTCGTTGTTGGCGCCTTTCGCCGCCGGGCCGCCCCAAGGCGAAAGCGCCCCCTCGGGGGGCAGCGAGGACACGTCAGTGCCGCGCGTGGGGGCAGGAGTCGCCTGGAAGTAGCCGGCGAAGTAGTAGACCACCTGCGCCAGCAGCCGCGCCCAGTTGATCGAGTTGACCGTGCCGATCTTGTACTTGCGCTTGAAGTCGAGGTCGTTCGACACCGCCTTGACGATGTCCTGGCAGTCGTCGAACACGCCCGCAATCGCGACGTTGTGGATGTTCGCGTCCTGCAGGCTGAACATCTGCGCCTGCTGGAATGCGCTCATGCGGCCTTCCGGCGAGGTCATGAACACGCGCACGCCCTGCTTGCCGCGCATCGCGTACTCGGCCGCGCTGCCGGTGTCGCCGCTGGTCGCGCCGAGGATGTTGAGTTGTTCGCCGCGACGCCCGAGCTCGTACTCGAACAGGTTGCCGAGCAGTTGCATCGCCATGTCCTTGAAGGCGAGCGTCGGGCCGTTCGAGAGCGCCTCGAGGTAGACGCCGTCTTCGAGTTCGCGCAGAGGCACGATGTCGAGCGTGCCGAACACCTCTTCGGTGTAGGTCTTCGCGCACAGCGCCTTCAGGTCGGCCGCTGGAATGTCGTCGATGTAGAGCGACAGAACCTCGAACGCCAGCGCGTGGTAGGGCAGACCGCGCCATTTCGCGAGCGTCGCGGCGTCGACCTGCGGATAGTGGTCGGGCAGGTAGAGCCCGCCATCGGGCGCCAGGCCTTCGAGCAGGATGTCGCAGAACTTGCGCGGCGTGGCATCGCCGCGGGTCGAGAGGTAGCGCATCAGCTGAGCTCTTCCTTGCGGATGCGAACGATCGGCGCCAGCACGGACGGCAGCGCCTGCAGTTCGGCCAGCGCGTCGTCGACCGTACCTTCCTTCGTATCGTGCGTGAGGATGATCAGGTCGGTCTGGGTCGAGCCCTCGCCGCCCACTTCATCGGCCTCGCGCTGCAGCACGGCATCGATGCTTATGCCGGCATTGGCCAGCAGCCCGGTGACCCTGGCCAGCACACCGGCCTCGTCGGCCACGCGCAGGCGCAGGTAGTAGCTGGTCACGACCTCGCGCATTGGCAGCACGTCGAGGTGGTCGTTCATCGCATTGGGGTGGAAGGCCAGGTGCGGCACGCGCTGCGCCGCGTCGGCTGTGTGCAGGCGCGTGATGTCGACCAGGTCGGCGATCACCGCGCTGGCGGTCGGCTCGCTGCCGGCGCCCTTGCCGTAGTAGAGCGTGGTGCCGACCGCGTCGCCGTGCACCACGACCGCATTCATCGCGCCTTCGACGTTGGCAAGCAGGCGCTTGGCCGGCACCAGCGCCGGATGCACGCGCAGCTCGATGCCGCCGGCGGCGCGGCGGGTGATGCCGAGCAGCTTGATGCGGTAGCCGAGCTGTTCGGCGTACTTGATGTCCTGCGCCGCTAGCTTGGTGATGCCTTCGACATGGGCCTTGGCAAACTGCACCGGGATGCCGAACGCGATCGCACTCATCAGCGTGACCTTGTGCGCGGCGTCGACGCCTTCGATGTCGAAGGTCGGATCGGCTTCGGCATAGCCGAGGCGCTGCGCTTCCTTCAGCACGGTCGCAAAATCGAGGCCCTTGTCGCGCATCTCCGAGAGGATGAAGTTGGTGGTGCCGTTGATGATCCCGGCGATCCACTGGATGCTGTTGGCCGTGAGGCCTTCGCGCAGCGCCTTGATGATCGGGATGCCGCCGGCCACGGCAGCTTCGAACGCGACCATCACGCCCTTGGCCTGCGCAGCTTCGAAGATCTCGGTGCCATGCACGGCCAGCAGTGCCTTGTTGGCCGTGACCACATGCTTTCCGGCGGCGATGGCTTCCATCACCAGCTGCTTCGCGATGCCGTAGCCGCCGATGAGTTCGATAACGATGTCGATGTCGGGGTTGGCGATCACGGCGCGTGCGTCGCTCACCACCTGCACGCCCTCGCCCACGGCGGCGCTGGCGCGCGCGGTGTCGAGGTCGGCCACCATCGTGATCTCGATGCCGCGGCCGGCGCGGCGCTTGATTTCTTCCTGGTTGCGCTTGAGGACGTTGAAGGTGCCACTGCCGACGGTGCCGATGCCGAGCAGGCCGACCTGGATGGGTTTCATGGATTCAGTCATTGCGTGCGTTGTCGATAGCGTTCGAGAAATTTGGCGATGCGGTTGATGGCCTCGCGCAGGTCGTCTTCGTGCGGCAGGAACACGATCCGGAAATGGTGGTTGTCGGGGTAGTTGAAGCCCGAGCCCTGCACCAGCATCACCCGCGTTTCGCGCAACACCTGCATAAAGAATTCGCGGTCGTCGGCGATCGGGTACATCGCCGGATCCAGCCGCGGAAACATGTAGAGCGCCGCATGCGGCTTGACGCAGGTCACGCCGGGAATGGCCGTGATGAGCTCATAGGCCAGATCCCGCTGCCGGCGCAGCCGGCCGCCCGGCTTCACCAGGTCGTGGATGCTCTGGTAGCCGCCGAGCGCGGTCTGGATCGCCCACTGGCCCGGCACATTGGAGCCGAGCTTCAGGTTGGCCAGCATGTTCAGGCCTTCGATGTAGTCGGCCGCATCGCCCTTGGGGCCCGACACGATCATCCAGCCGGCACGGTAGCCGCAGGAGCGGTAGGCCTTCGACAGCGAGTTGAAGGTCAGCGTCAGCACATCGGTGGACAGGCTGGCCATGGCCGTGTGCTTCGCGTCCTCGTAGAGCACCTTGTCATAGACCTCGTCGACCAGCAACACCAGGTTGTGCTCGCGCGCGATGGCGACCATGCCGCGCAGCAACTCGTCGGGGTACAGCACGCCGGTCGGGTTGTTTGGGTTGATGACCGCGATGCCGCGCGTGCGCGGCGTGATCTTGGTGCGGATGTCGCTCAGGCTGGGCAGCCAGCCGTTCTCTTCCTCACACAGGTAGTGCACGGGCTTGCCGCCTGAGAGCGACACGGCGGCCGTCCAGAGCGGGTAGTCGGGTGTGGGCACCAGCAGTTCGTCACCGTCGTCGAGCAAGGCGTTGGTCGCCATCACGATCAGTTCGCTCGCACCGTTGCCGAGGTAGATGTCGTCGAGGGTGACGCCCTCGATGCCCTGCTGCTGCGTGTAGTGCATCACGGCCTTGCGCGCCGCGAAGATGCCCTTGCTGTCCGAGTAACCTGCCGAGTCGGGCAGGTTGCGGATCATGTCCTGCTGGATCTCTTCCGGCGCGTCGAAGCCGAACGGCGCCATGTTGCCGATGTTGAGCTTGATGATCTTCTGGCCATCCTCTTCCATCTGCCTGGCGGCGTCGACGATCGGCCCGCGGACGTCATAGAGCACGTTGGCCAGCTTGGCCGATTTCTTGAGTATTTTCAAAGGCCCTCCGGGGGCAGCTATCACAGGGGAAAACCTATAATTTGACCACAGTTCCAACCCCCTTCCGATGAAGCTCCAACCCGACAAATCCGACGTCCAGACCCTTACAGCGCACGGCCCCGGCTGGGTCGCCATCAACAACGAGAAGATCGAGCACAGCGTGGTGCTCGGTTCGCGCGGCGAACGGTTCGAATGGAATTGCGCGCGCTTCGAGGATCTGGAGGCCGAGCACTTTGCGCAACTGGCGTCGCTCGGCGCCGAACTCATCATCTTCGGCAGCGGCGAGCGCATCCGTTTTCCGAAGCCGCAATGGCTGCAGGCGCTGATGGCCCGGCGCACCGGCGTGGAGACGATGGACACACCGGCCGCCTGCCGCACCTACAACATCCTGGCCGGCGAAGGGCGCCATGTGCTGGCAGCCCTCATTGTCGAGAGCCCTTCGGGTGGCTAACGGAGGACGTTTCGGGTTAAAATTGCCGGTTGCAAACAGGCCAGCCGCCCTCAATCGGCCTCTCTTTGGCCGTCAGTGACCAACGACCAATCTTCCTTCGGGAACCATAACGGAGAAAACAAGTTTCATGGCGATCGTTGTCAACAAACCCATTCCCGAATTCGAGTCTAACGCGACCGGCGGTCTCAAGGTATCGAACACCTCCCATCTCGGCCATGTGCTGGTGATGTACTTTTACCCCAAGGACAACACGCCCGGCTGCACCACCGAAGCGATGCAGTTCCGTGATCGCTACAAGGACTTCGTGAAAGCCGGTGCCACCGTTTTCGGCGTCTCACGCGACAACATGAAGTCGCACGACGAATTCAAGGCCAAGCTCGAACTGCCGTTCGAACTGATTGCCGATACCGAAGAAAAGATGTGTCACATGTTCGGCGTGGTCAAGAACAAGATCATGTACGGCAAGAAGGTCAAGGGCATCGAGCGCAGCACCTTCCTGATCGGCGCCGATGGCATTCTCAAGGCCGAATGGCGCGGCCTCAAGGTGCCCGGTCATGTCGACGACGTGCTGAAGGCCGTCAAGACCCTCAAAAAGGCCGCCTGAAACAGTGTTGTTTTTCTCGCCGCGGGCAGAATCGACATCTCATGGGACGTGTATAGTGATCCCATGCTGTTGATCGCAACAACCGCGCTCCCCGAACAAAGCCGCCCGGCTCGCCAGGCGGCTTTTTCGCTTTCTGGTTCCTTCTTTTTTGCGAGCAATCCACCCCATGCCCTTGCCTCCCGCCCCCACGAAACGCGCCGCCCTGCTGACGCCCGACGCGCTCGACGCGCCAGCGCATTCGTCGTCCAAAGGCCCGCGACGCAGCGGTAGCAGCCGGCATGCGGAGGATCCGCGCGGCAACGGGCCGCAGCCGCTGGAACTGTTCGATACGCGGCATGACGCTGCCGGCGGCGTGCCCGCTGCCGAAACAATGCGGCAGATCGAGACCAAGCCCCAGCCGGTGACGGCCGAACGGGCACCGGAACCGCCGCAGGCCCGCGCCGAACGGGCGCCGGTGGCGCCAGCGCCGGCCGCGCGCCCACGCGCGGCGCAACAGGAGAGCCCCCGTCCACGCCGCACCCGGTCGAACGGCATGGCCAAGCTGTTCGTGCTCGACACCAACGTGCTGCTGCACGATCCGATGTGCCTGTTCCGCTTCGAGGAACACGACATCTACCTGCCGATGATCGTGCTCGAAGAGCTCGACGGCCACAAGAAGGGCACGACCGAAGTCGCGCGCAACGGTCGCCAGACCAGCCGCACACTCGACGCACTGGCCGGCGCCAGGGATGCCGACATTGCCAAGGGCCTGAAGCTCGACACCACTGGCCACCGTGGTGCCGGCGGCAAGCTGTTCTTCCAGACCGAGGCACTCGACTATTCGCTGCCCACCAGCCTGCCGCAAGGCAAGGCCGACAACCAGATCCTCGGCGTGGTGCAGGCGCTGCGCGACCTCTATGCCAAGGATCGGCCCGGCCATCCGAAGCAGGAGGTGGTGCTGGTGTCGAAGGACATCAACATGCGCGTAAAGGCGCGCGCGCTGGGCCTCGCGGCCGACGACTATCAGAACGACAAGACGCTCGAAGACGGCGACCTGCTCTACTCCGGCTCGCTCGCCTTGCCGGCCGATTTCTGGACGCGCCAGAGCAAGACAGTGGAAAGCTGGCAGAGCGGCAGCACCACGTTCTACCGGATCACCGGCCCGATCGTGCCGAACCTCTACATCAACCAGTTCGTCTACTTCGAAGCACCGGGCGAGCCGAGCATGTACGCCCGCGTCACCGAAATCCGGGACAAGACCGCAGTGCTAAAGACGCTGAAGGACTACGCCTCGACCAAGAATGCAGTCTGGGGCGTTTCCACCAAGAACCGCGAACAGAACTTCGCGATGAACGTGCTGATGGATCCCGAGATCGACTTCGTTACGCTCACGGGCACCGCCGGCACCGGCAAGACGCTGATGGCACTGGCCTCCGGCCTCACCCAGGTGCTCGACGACCGCCGCTACACCGAGATCATCATGACGCGTGCCACGGTGAGCGTGGGCGAAGACATCGGCTTCCTGCCCGGCACCGAAGAAGAAAAGATGGGCCCGTGGATGGGTGCACTCGACGACAACCTCGAGTTCCTGGCCAAGGGCGACGGCGGCGGTGCCGGCGAATGGGGCCGCGCGGCCACCAACGAGTTGATCCGCTCCCGCATCAAGATCAAGAGCATGAACTTCATGCGCGGCCGCACCTTCCTCAACAAGTACGTGATCGTCGACGAGGCGCAGAACCTCACGCCCAAGCAGATGAAAACACTGATCACGCGTGCCGGCCCTGGCACCAAGATCATCTGCATGGGCAACCTCGCGCAGATCGACACGCCCTACCTGACTGAAGGCTCGTCGGGCCTCACCTTCGCGGTCGACAAGTTCAAGGGCTGGCCGCACGGCGGCCACATCACGCTGGCGCGCGGCGAACGCTCGCGGCTGGCGGACTTTGCGAGCGAAGTGCTCTGAACGCCTGACGCTCTCGCTTTGACAGCGGCCTGCGCAAGCCCCATGGGCGGCGCGGGCCTTTTTTTGTCTCAAGTGACAAGCTCCTGACACGACGTTGTCAGCAGCACCCTCGCACCATCGGGGTTCCCTTCACCACCCAAGAAAGAGAATCTGAAATGAACAACGCCCCTAGCTGGTTCGAGATCCCGGTCGCCGATCGATGCGCCGTGACCGGGCCTTTGAGCCCACTGGAGAAATGACATGGAACCCACCCGCCAATACCAGAACGCCTTCGCCGTCGCCGGCCCTTCGGTGCGCACCACCAACCGCGAAGAAAGCGTCCCCACCAGTGGCCGCATCCCCGGCCTTTGGGCCCGCTTCTTCGGCGAGAACGTGATGGGCCGGACGCCGCACCGCGACACCGCGGATCTGCGCAACTTCGGCGTTTACTCAGGCTATGAATCCGATGCACACGGCGCGTTCGATGTCACCGCCGGCATCGCCGTCACCGAGGGTGCGACGGTGCAGGTCGAAGCCGGCGACTACCTCGTCTTCGACGCCAGCGGCGTCATGCCGCAGGCCGTGCTCCACGCCTGGGCCCAGGCCTGGCAATACTTCGAAGCGCATCCCGAAGTGAAGCGCCGCTACCGCAGCGACTTCGAGGCTTACACCAGCCCCGTCGCGGCGGTGGTCTGCATCGGCGTGGAAAGCGCGTGATGAAAAAGAGCTGGCAGGCTCGTGTCGCCAGCTACCACGATCTGCCGAGCGTGAAGCCGATTCCTGAGGCGATGCGCAAGCGCCGGGGCGAAGGCATAGCGCCTCGCGTCCGATGGACACTGGCACTGCAGCCCTTTTTCTATCTAGAAATCATGGCCGCCACCGCCGCCGGCCAGGCTCTCGAACTTGGTGATCGGCTTCAAGAACGCCAGCTTGACGGTGCCGGTCGGGCCGTTCCGCTGCTTGCTGATGATCACCTCGGCCACGCCCGGCTCCTTCGAGTCCTTGTTGTAGTAGTCGTCGCGGTAGATGAACATGATCACATCGGCATCCTGCTCGATCGCGCCGGACTCGCGCAGGTCGCTCATCATCGGACGCTTGTCGGTGCGCGACTCGACGCCGCGGCTCAGCTGCGACAGCGCGATGACCGGGCACTTGAGTTCCTTGGCCAGCATCTTCAAGCCGCGCGAGATTTCGCCCACCGCCGTCGCGCGGTTCTCGTCGTTCATCGCGGTCGACACGCTCATGAGCTGCAGGTAGTCGACCACGATCAGGCCGAGCTGGCCGCACTGGCGCGCGAGCCGCCGCGAGTTGGCGCGCAATTCGCTCGTGGTGAGGCCCGGCGTTTCGTCGATGTGCAGGGAGATGTTGCGCAGCTTCTCGATCGCTTCGGTCAGGCGCGGCCACTCTTCGTCTGTGAGCTTGCCGGTGCGAAGGTGGGTCTGGTCGATGCGGCCGATCGAGCCGACGATCCGCACCGCGAGTTGCGAGGCGCCCATTTCCATCGAGAACACCGCCACCGGAAGGCCTTCGTTCAGCGCCACATGCTCGGCGATGTTGATGGCGAGGGCGGTCTTGCCCATCGAGGGGCGCGCAGCCAGCACGATCATGTCGCCGGCCTGGAAGCCCGAGGTCATGCGATCCAGGTCGATGAAACCGGTCGGCACGCCCGTGATGTCGTTCGGGTTGTCCGCCATCTCGGTCACGCGGTCGAGCAGTTCGACCACCAGGGAGTCCATGCCCTGGAAGCCCTGCTTCATGCGCGAGCCTTCCTCGCCGATGTGAAAGATCTTCTGCTCGGCCTCGTCGAGGATCTTGTCGACCGCCTTGCCCTGCGTGTTGAATGCGTTGGTCGCGATCTCGTCGGCGGCACTCACCAGCTTGCGCAGGATGGAGCGGTCGCGCACGATCTCGGCGTAGCGGCGGATGTTGCTTGCGCTCGGCACGTACTGCGCGAGCGAGTTCAGGTACACCAGCCCGCCAATTTCGTCGGACTTGCCGACGCTCTGCAACTGCTCGAACACCGTGATCACGTCGGCCGGTTTGCTCGCGTTGACGAGACCGCCGATCGAAGCGTAGATCAGCTTGTGCTCGTAGCGGTAGAAGTCACTGTCCTGCAGCAGGTCACCGACGCGATCCCATGCGCCGTTGTCGAGCAGGAGACCGCCGAGCACACTGGATTCGGCCTCGATCGAATGGGGGGGAATGCGCAGTTGCGCAACCTGGCGGTCGTCCGACGGATCGTTGTCGGCGTAGGAGAAAACGGCGGACATGGATTTCCTTGCAACCGCACATGCTAAGGCGCATGGCGGGCAGCGTCATGGGATAACGCTGTGGATAAGCGGTGACTTTTCGGTGCAGCGCCGAGGACATCATGTATCCCCAAAAGAACAAAGTCGCCCGAGGGCGACTTTGTTCAATTCAGGGAACACCGCGGAACCGGCTCAGCCGGGCCGCAGGTGTTGCCCCCGGCAGGGGGAAGGCAGAGCGACACGAAGTGCGCGCAGCCTGGGGGCGAGCAACAGTTACGCAGTTTCGCCGTACACCGTCACGGTGATGTCGACCACCACGTCGGTGTGGAGCGCCACGCTCACGGTGCTGTCGCCGGTGACCTTGATTGGGCCGTTCGGCAGGCGCACTTGCGACTTGACCACCTTGTAGCCCTGCTTGTTGAGCTCTTCGGAGATGTCATGGTTGGTGACCGAACCGAACAGACGGCCATCGACGCCGGCCTTCTGCGTCAGCTTGACGGTTGTGCCGCCGAGCTTCTCGCCCTGCGCTTGCGACTCGGCCAGCTTGGCGGCCGCAGCCTTTTCGAGTTCGGCGCGCTTGGCGGCGAATTCGGCCTTGTTGGCTTCGGTGGCACGGCGAGCGCGGCCCGACGGGATCAGGAAGTTGCGGGCGTAGCCGTCCTTGACCTTGACGATGTCACCCAGCGCGCCAACGTTGAGAACCTTGTCCAGAAGAATGATTTGCATGGTGTGGTTCTCCTTAGACGCGATGCTGGTCGCTGTACGGAACCATCGCGAGGAAGCGGGCACGCTTGATCGCGGTGTTGAGCTGGCGCTGGTAGATCGCACGGGTGCCGGTCAGGCGCGCGGGAATGATCTTGCCGTTTTCGCCGATGAAGTCGCGCAGGGTGTCGATGTCCTTGTAGTCGATCTCTTCGACGCCAGCGACGGTGAAGCGGCAGAATCGCTTGCGCTTGAACAGCAGCGACTGGGTGTTGCGCTTCGGGCGCTTGTCTTTGTTGAATTTCTTGAACGTGGCCATGGTTGGACCTCTCGAAAATTAATCTTGCTGAAAATCCTGGATGTGCAGAACGGGATGCTTGCCATTCCCCGGAGTGGCGAGGAAGCCCTGAAAACGCCAGAGACTTCCCAACGCCTGCCTTGCGAGCCGCTCGGCAATAGCGCCGAAGGCCACGGCCTTGAGGGCCGCCTTGACCTGCCTTGGTATTCCGGCCTCTTCGACCGTCGACTCGTGTTCGAGCTTCAGATCGAGGGCGGGCAAACCGGCAGGCGTGTAGCGCAGTGCTCCGAGTTCGGCGACGCAGGCAGTCAGCACGAGGCTGTTGGCTGCGGCAACCTTCACGCCATCAGTTGTTGTTGGCGGCGTATTCGGCTTGCTGGGCCTTGCGGGCCTCTTCGCGCTCGACCGTCTTCATCATCGACGAAGGACCGGTGTCGGCCTTCTTCTTGACCACGGTCAGGTGGCGCAGCACGGCGTCGTTGAACTTGAACGCATGTTCCAGTTCTGCCATCACGGCTTGTTCAGCCTCGATGTTCACGCACAGGTAGTGCGCCTTGTTGAGCTTGTTGATCTGGTAGGCCAGCTGACGACGGCCCCAGTCTTCAACGCGGTGGACGTTGCCGCCGCCGGCCGTGATCAGGCCCTTGTAGCGCTCCAGCATGGCCGGAACTTGCTCGCTCTGATCCGGGTGGATCAGCAAAATGATTTCATAGTGACGCATGGCACTCCTTGTGGATCTTCCCGGGGGAAGGGATAAAGCCACCCGCAGCGTCCGAATCGCGGTGTGGCAAGGCAAAGCCGATGATTATAGCAGGCAAAGGCACCCTGAGGCGCTTTGCCGCGGCGGCGAGGCGCCAGCCGGCTCAGCCGATCAGCGCGCGATCGAACTCGGCCGCCTTTTCGGGGCCGACAGCGGCGCGAATCTTGGGTGCCAGCGCGAGCAGTTCTTCGTAGTTGCTCGTGCCCTCGACCGCCAGATTGAGGCGGAAACCACGCAGGCCGAGGCTGCCCGACAACCGGGTCGCGATGGGGTACGCATCCTTGTAACGCTGCTGGAGCGAGCGCGCGCCATCGGCAGGTGCGGCGGCTGGTGCGGTGGCAGGGGCCGGCACCGCCACGAGCGCGGGCCGGGGTGCCGGCGCGGCCACCGGTGGGGGCTCGGCTTGCGCTGCCGGTGCATGCGCCGTAACGATCGGCGCACCGTCAATCGGGCCCAGCAGGCCGAGTTCGATCATCTGGTCGAGGTCTTCGCGTTCGATGTTCATGCCGGCAGCCTGCACTTCCTCGATCGTGCGCTTGCCGTCACAGAGGATGAACGCCGAACGCTGTCGCGGCGTGAGTCGAACCGTGCGATCCCTGAATGCCTGTTGGCCGCCTTCCGTCTTCACAAGAATCATTGCTTTCCCTTGCGCGAGTCACTCGCAAACACCACGGCAGGATCCGTTTCGCCCTGCTGGCAAATGGCAACTGCCTCCCCGGTAACGCCAAAGTGTGACACTAAAAGGACGGTCAGTTGCAAATTGACACATCCTGACAGGGAAATTACGCCGCGCGCGTGACGAATTGCGTGGCGCGGGCGACACAACGTGTCGCCCGCGCCTTCAGGCCCCCTGAGCGGGGATCAGCGGGCAGCCAGTTGCTGCCAGGTGTCGATCACGCTGTCGGGATTGAGCGAAATCGACTCGATGCCCTGTTCCGCCAGCCACAGCGCGAAGTCCGGGTGGTCGCTCGGGCCCTGGCCGCAGATGCCGACATACTTGCCCTGCGCCTTGCATGCCTTGATGGCGCGGCTCAGCATGGCCTTGACGGCCGGATCGCGCTCGTCGAAGTCGGCCGCCAGCAATTCGAGTCCCGAATCGCGATCCAGCCCCAGCGTGAGCTGGGTCAGGTCATTCGAGCCGATCGAGAAACCGTCGAAGAACTGCAGGAACTCGTCAGCCAGGATCGCGTTGCTCGGCACCTCGCACATCATGATGATCTTGAGTTCGTTCTCGCCGCGCTTCAGGCCTTCCGCGGCCAGCAGGCCCGTCACGCGCTCGGCCTGCTTCAGGGTGCGCACAAAGGGCACCATGATCTGCACGTTGGTCAAGCCCATGTCATTGCGCACGCGCTTGAGCGCCTCGCATTCCATCAGGAAGGCTTCGCGGAATTCCTCGCTGACGTAACGTGCGGCGCCGCGGAAGCCCAGCATCGGGTTTTCTTCTTCTGGCTCGTAGCGCGAGCCACCGATCAGCTTGCGGTATTCGTTCGACTTGAAGTCCGACAGCCGCACGATCACCGGCTTGGGCCAGAACGCGGCGCCGATGGTCGCGATGCCTTCGGCCACCTTGTCGACATAGAAGGCGCGCGGCGAGGCATGGCCACGGGCCACCGACTCGACCGCCTTCTTCAGATCGGCGTCGACGTTCGGGTAGTCGAGGATCGCCTTCGGGTGCACGCCGATGTTGTTGTTGATGATGAATTCGAGCCGCGCCAGGCCCACGCCGTGGTTCGGCAACTGGGCGAAGTCGAACGCGAGTTGCGGGTTGCCGACGTTCATCATGATCTTGAGGTCGATCGGCGGCATTTCGCCGCGTGTCACCTCGGTCACTTCGGTTTCGAGCAGGCCGTCGTAGATGAAGCCGGTGTCCCCCTCGGCGCAGCTCACCGTGACCAGCGTGCCTTCTTTCAACAGGTCGGTCGCGTCGCCGCAGCCGACCACGGCCGGAATGCCGAGCTCGCGCGCAATGATGGCCGCGTGGCAGGTGCGCCCGCCGCGGTTGGTGACGATGGCAGCGGCGCGCTTCATCACCGGCTCCCAGTTGGGGTCGGTCATGTCGGTGACGAGCACGTCACCGGCCTGCACCTTGTCCATCTCGCTGATGTTGTGCACCAGGCGCACCGGGCCGGTGCCGATCTTCTGGCCGATCGCGCGGCCTTCGGCCAGCACGGCGCCGCGGCCCAGCAGCTTGTAGCGCTGCTCGGCCTTGCCCTGCTGCTGGCTCTTCACGGTTTCGGGCCGCGCCTGCAGGATGTAGAGCAGGCCGTCGGTGCCGTCCTTGCCCCATTCGATGTCCATCGGGCGGCCGTAGTGCTCTTCGATGACCAGCGCGTACTTGCCGAGCAATTCGACATCGGCGTCGCTCAGCGAATAGCGGTTGCGCTGCTCGGCCGGCACATCGGTGGTTTTCACCAGCTTGCCCGATGCCTTCTTTTCTTCCGGCGTCGCGAACTCCATCTGGATCAGCTTGGAGCCGAGATTGCGGCGGATCACCGCGCGCTTGCCGGCCTTGAGCATCGGCTTGTGCACATAGAACTCGTCAGGGTTCACGGCGCCCTGCACCACCGTCTCGCCGAGGCCGTAGCTCGAAGTGATGAACACCACTTCCTCGAAGCCCGATTCGGTGTCGATCGTGAACATCACGCCGGCCGCGCCCAAGTCGGAGCGCACCATGCGCTGCACGCCCGCCGAGAGCGCCACCACGTCATGCGCGAAGCCCTTGTGCACGCGATAGCTGATAGCGCGATCGTTGTAGAGCGAGGCGAACACCTCTTTCATCTTGTGCAGCACGTCGTCGATGCCGACCACGTTGAGGAAGGTCTCCTGCTGGCCGGCAAACGATGCATCCGGCAAGTCTTCCGCCGTGGCCGAAGAGCGCACCGCGAAGCTCGCTTGCGGGTTGCCCGCGCTCAGCGTGGCAAACGCCTCGGCGATCGCCTTCTGCAGGTCGGCCGGAAACGGCTGGGCCTCGACCATGGCGCGGATTTCGGCACCGACCTTGGCCAACGCGCGCACGTCTTCGGTGTCGAGCTTGGCCAGCGCCGCGCTGATCTTGTCGGCCAGGCCATCGTGCGCCAGGAACTGGCGAAACGCGTGCGCCGTGGTCGCGAAACCCGTCGGAACGCGCACGCCCTGCGGCAACTGGGAAATCATCTCGCCGAGGCTGGCGTTCTTGCCGCCGACCGACTCGACGTCGGTCATCCTCAGGTTCTCAAACGGTACGACCAGGGCGGTCGCTTCAAAGAGTGCAGACATGGGAAAGCTCCAGAAGTTAAAACCGGTGCGTCATGCCGGCAGCGGCGCACGATCGTTGTCGTTGCTTGGGGTGCGGTCGCGGGGGGCATGGGAAGAAATCGGATGCGGGGAAGCAGATTCCCCATAATTGGCCCGAATTGTAGGCGCCGCACCATTTGCGCGCCGCAGGACAAGGCCGCCCCAACCATGCACACGCGCACCGTCTTCTTTGTTTCCGATGGCACCGGCATCACCGCCGAGACTTTCGGCAATGCCGTTCTGGCCCAGTTCGAAATCACGCCGCGCCACATTCGGCTACCGTTTACCGACACGGTCGACAAGGCGCACCAGGCGGTGCGGCGCATCAATCACACGGGCGAACTCGAGGGCCAGCGGCCGATCGTCTTCACCACGCTGGCCAACATGGATGTTCTCGAGGTCATCGAAACCGGCTGCAAGGGCATGCTGCTCGACATGTTCGGCACTTTCGTGCGGCCACTGGAAATCGAGCTGGCGATGAAGTCGAACCACCGCATCGGCCGCTTCAGCGACGTGAGCAAGAGCAAGGCCTATGACGAACGCATTGCGGCCATCGACTTCAGCCTGCAACACGACGACGGCCAGAGCAATCGGGACCTCGACGGTGCCGACGTGATCCTGGTCGGCGTGAGCCGCAGCGGCAAGACGCCGACCTCGCTCTACCTGGCGATGCAGCACGGGCTCAAGGCCGCCAACTATCCGCTGATCCCGGAAGACTTCGACCGGCGCCAGTTGCCGCCGGCGCTGTTGCCGCACAAGAAGAAGATCTTCGGCCTGACGATCCAGCCCGAGCGGCTTGCGCAGATCCGCAACGAGCGGCGACCGAACTCACGTTACGCGAGCATCGAGAACTGCCGCCACGAAATCTCCGAGGCCGAAGCCATGATGCGACGCGCCGGCATACGCTGGCTGTCGACCACGACCAAGTCGATCGAGGAGATCGCGACGACGATCCTGCAGGAGTTGCGGCCCGAGCGGCTGACTTACTAGCCCCAGCTCCTTGGTGGGCCATGAAAAATTCGATCGGGAGAGATGCCGCTGCAGCAATCAGGAGCGGATCACAGGTCGACCTTGATCGAGGCCTTGATCGTGCGCGGCATGCCGACCGCCAGACGAGTGCCCGCTGCGGCCCAGTACCGCTTGTCGGCAACGTTGTCGACATTCAATTGCAAGGAGGTTCGCCTGCCCATCACCTGCGTCACGTAGCGCGCACCCAGTCCGAAGACGGTAAAGCCGCCGACGAAGCCTTGGTTCAGATCGTCGACAGGCCGCCGTCCGGTGTAGTAGGCGCCGCCGTTGACAGACAGGCCTGGTACTGCCGCAATGTCGTAGGACAGGAATGCGCTCGCGGTCTTGCGGGCGGTGTTCTCAGGCATCTTGCCGTTGTACTGCGCATTGATCTGCCGAAACTCGGCGTCCAGCACCTGCCCCGACAGTTGCCACGCCAGTTCGCGCGTCAGGCGACCCTGCGCCGAGACCTCCAGGCCGCGGTACCGCTGGCGGCCGTCGGCGACGAAGGTGTTGGCGCTGTTGGTGTACGCGCCGGGGCGTTCGATGTCGAACAGCGCGGTCGAGAGCAGCGTTCCGCTGCCGGTCAGCCAGCGCAGGCCCACTTCCTTCTGCTTACTCACGCCAGGGGCCATGCGCGTGTTCTGGTTGACCGTTCCGGTCGGCGCCACCTCTCCTTCTTCCACGCCCTGCGCGAAAGAAGCGTAGGCCACGAGGTCGGGCGTGAACTTGTAGCTGAGCGCCGCCAGCGGCGTGGTCTTGCGCACAGCGTAATTGGTGCCGGGAAGGGTCGCGCTCGCGGCTTGCGAGCTCTCATAGCGCGTATGGCGGGCGCCCACCACGAGTTGCCACTGCGGCGAGAACGTGATGCGGTCAAGCACGTACAGACCCAACTCCTCGCTGTCCTGGCCGCCGGTGGTGGGCCGTGTCGGCAGCGCGGTCAACGGCAGGTAGCCGATGGGCACGGGGTTGTAGAGGTTCTGCGTCGTCGCGCCGCCGTAGTTGCGCTGGAATATCGGGTCCTGACTCTTGTCGCTGCGCGCCACGCCCAACGTCAGTTCGTGCTGCACGTTCCCCGTCGCAAACGCGCCGAACAACTCCGTTCGCAGCAGGTCTGAGCTCTGCGCCAGGTGCTGCACGTTGCCCGTGATGCGTCCAGCCCCGGTGCGCACGTTGTAGTTGCCGAAGATCGCGAGCCGTCGGTCGCGTTCGGCTTGCGAATGGCCGGCCTCCACGGTCAGCGCCCAGTTGTCGCTGAGCGAATAGTCGGCGCGAAGCTGTGTGTTGGTCACTTCCGCTTCGAACACGCCCCACGGCGGGCCCAGCAGTTTGTGCGGGTCAGGCAACGCCGGCAGGGAAATCACACCATTGACGGCCGCTAGGCGCGCAATGCCGGCCTGCTCCGTGATGCTCTTGCGGTAGTGCTCGACATCGGCCTTGAGCGTCAGGCGGTTGTTCACGCGCCAGTCGAAAGCGGCCGAAAGGAACTTGCGGTTGCCGTCGACGCCTTCGATGGTCGAACCCAGTTGACCGCCCGCGGCATTGACCCGAAGGCCGAACTGGCGCTGCTCCCCGAACTGCCGCCCGAGGTCGACCGTGCCTTGCATCGTGCCCTGGTCGTCGAACGCCAGGCCCACCCCGCTCACCGGCGTGGACGTTGCGCGCTTGGTGACGAAGTTGACGACGCCTGCTGGCGTCGTGAAACCGTAGTAGAGCGCGGAGGCGCCCTTGAGCACTTCGACCCGCTCCTTGTTCTCCATCGGAATCTCGGACACGTTGGGAATCGCGAGCGATCCGTTGAGCCGGTAGTTGGTTCGGTTCTCGACCGCGATGCCGCGGATCACCAACTGGTCGAAGGTGTCACCGCCATTCTGCTGGCGTGTGACACCGGCGGTGTTGCGCAGCACGTCGTAGATGCTCGCGGCCCCTTGCAGTTCGATCACCTCTCGCGTCACGGTGTTCACCGTGGCGGGCACATCCATGATGTTCGCGCCGCGGAATGTGCCGGCCTCCACGGTATTCGCGACGAAACCGTTGGTGCGTGCATCCTCCACGTTGATCGTGGCCAATTCGCCGCGCACACCATCGGTCGTCGCCGGTGCGGGCTGCGCGCTCGCAAGCGGCGCGACTACGATGGCAAGGCCCCAGTACATCTTCCTCATGACTCTTTTCCTCTTCATGTAGCCCTCTTCGGTCTCTAACTTCGACAAATTATCTTCGATAACGATTCTCATTCTCGTCGATGAGGCACTGCAAATGCTCAGCCGAAGAGATACTGCGTGACGCCCTCGCGCCCTGTCACGGGCTGGCACGCCAGTGCCCACACCGACTCGATCAGCGCAGGCTGAAGCACTGCGACGGCCGCGCCCTGAATCGTGGCGCAGCCGGCGCTGACCACTACCACCTCGTCGGCATAGCGCAGCGCCAGGTTCAGGTCGTGCAGCACCGCGACCACACCGACACCCCTGGCGGCCCAAACGCGCAGCAGTCGCATCGCGGCATGCTGGTGCGCAATGTCGAGCGCGGCCGTGGGCTCGTCCAGCAGCAGCCAGCGCCCTGCGCCGTCGGGCCGCGGATGCCAGAGCTGCGCCAGTGCACGCGCCATGTGCACGCGCGCCTTCTCGCCGCCCGACAGTGTGTTGAGGATCCGCGGCGCCAGCGCCGACACATCGGTGAGCGCCATCGCCGCCGCGATGATGTGATCCTCGTCGTCGCCCGGCATCAGCCGGTGCGGAAAGCGGCCCAGGGCCACGATCTCCTGCGAGCTGAAGTCGAATGCCACGGCACTCTCCTGCGGCATCAGCGCACGACGCAGCGCGAGCGCCGCGGGCGTGTAGGCATCGAGCGGTCGGTTGTCGAGCAGCACCTTGCCTTGCGTGGGCTTGCGCTGGCCGCCGAGCAGCGAGAGCAGCGTCGACTTGCCCGCACCGTTGGGCCCGAGGATGGCGGTCACGCGTCCCGGCACCAGATCCACATTGGCGCCGGCGAGCAGCGTTCTGGCGCCGATTCGCACGGTGCCGTCTATGCACGACAAACTCATACGCGATTCCGGAAATGCCGCAGCATCAGGAGGAACATCGGCACGCCGATGAACGCGGTCAGCACACCGAGCGGCAGCTCGGCCGGCGCCATGACGGTGCGGGCCACCGTGTCGGCCGCCAGCACCAGCGCAGCGCCCAACAACCCCGAGCCCGGCAACACCACGCGGTGATCCGGCCCGGCCACCATGCGCACCCAGTGTGGCGCGATCAAGCCGATGAAGCCGATGATGCCGGTGGTCGCCGTCACGGAACCGACTGCGAACGCGGTCACCACAATCGCACGCCGTTTCACGCGCTCGACGTCGACTCCGAGCAGCGCGGCCTGCGATTCGCCCAGCGCGATGGCATTCAGCGGTGCCGCCAGCGTCAACGCAGCCACGCAGGCGACGAAGACGATCGCACCGACCAGGATGACCGCGCTCCAGCGCGCGCCGCCAAGGCTGCCGAGCAGCCAGAACTGGAGGCTGCGCAATTGCTCGTCGGTCGCCATCACGCTCAGGAAGCCGAGCCCCGCGCCTGCCAGCGCATTGATCGCGATGCCGGCCAGCAGCATCAACGCCATGCGCGTGCCGCCCTCGCTGCGCGACAGGCCGTAGATCAGCAGGGTGACCAGAAAGCCGCCGCCGAAAGCCATCGTCACCAGCGTCCAGCTGCCGAGCGTGCGCGGCAGCACCGGCCACAACCAGGCGCCGAGCACGATGGTCAGGCCCGCGGCGAGCGCCGCCCCACTGCTGATGCCGATCAACCCCGGATCGGCCAACGGGTTGCGGAACAGCCCCTGCATCAGCGCACCGGCCATGCCCAGGCCGCAGCCCGCCGCGACGCCGAGGATCAGCCGCGGCAGGCGGATGTTCATGAAAACCAGGTGCTGTGGCGTTGGGTCAGCCCCGCCCTGCCACACCGACCCCAGCACCTGCAGGAGTTGCGCTGCGCTGATCGCATAGGCGCCGGACGAAGCACCAAGCACGAACGCCAGTGCCAGCAGCACACCGCCGCCCGCGATGACGGCGCGCCTCGACAGGCGGGCACTCATGCCGAGAGAAAGCGCTGGTGCAGTTCGCCGATGGCGCCCGGCAAGCGCGGGCCGAAACCCAGCAACAGCAACGCGTCCTGCGTGATCAGCGCGCGCTTTTTGTAGGCGGGCGTCAGCGCCAGTTCCGGGCGCTGCCAGAACTTGTCGGCGCCACCGTGCGCTTCGATGCTCTGGCTGCTGGTGAGGATGAGGTCGGGCGCCGCGCTCGCCATGGCCTCGGCCGTCATCGGCCGGTAGCCCTGGAAGCCGCTCAGACAGTTCACGCCGCCGGCAAAGCCAATCACCGCGTTCGCCGCCGTCTTCTCGCCCGACACCTGCGGACTGGCGCTGTGCGACAGCACGAACAGCACGCGCGGCTTGCGAGCGCCGGACGATGCGACGCGTTGCTGTACCTCGGCCCATTCGGCATCGAGCCTCGCCTGCAGTTCGCGCGCTTGCGCCTCGCGCGCCGACGCACGGCCCACCGCCTGCACCTTGCGCTGCACTTCGCCCCAACTGTGGTCGGCCTCGATCAATTCCAGTCTGACGCCCGCGCTGCGCAACTGATCCAGCACCACCGGCGGCCCGGATTCGGTGGTGGCGATCACCGCATCGGGCTTGAGCGAGAGCAGACCTTCGGCCGACAGCTGTCGCATGTAGCCAACCTTCGGTGTCTTCAATGCTGCCGACGGGTAGAGGCTGGTGGTGTCAGTGCCGACCAGTTGGCCTTCGGCGCCGAGCGCGTAGACCACCTCGGTGATAGCGCCACTGATCGTGACCAGACGCGGCGGACGCGGATTCGGCTGGGCGAATGCAGGCAGCGCAGCCAGCCCCAGCGAAGCGGAGATGAAACGCCTGCGCTGCAGGCGGGAAGAAACGAAATCGCTCATGCCTTGTCCGGGATGTTCTGACCGATGCGCCACAGCACGCCGCTCGGATCGATGAGCACGAAGTCGACCATGCCCCATGGTTGCTCCTGTGGCGGTTGCGTGCGCAGGGCATAGCGCTCGATCACACCGCTGGCCGTCACGGACTCCCACCAGGCCTGAACGTCCTCCACGAGCAGGTGCATCATGAGGTTCTCGGCCAGTTCCTTGCTGTAGAAGTCCTGCAGCAGAAAGCTGGTGTGGCCATGATGGAAGTAGGCAAGATTGCCGCCGTCCCACGCCATCGTGAAACCCAGCTCCTGGTAGAAGCGCTTGGACAACGCGAAGTCTTTCGCCGGCACGAAGGCCTTTATCTCGACCGTCTTGAGATTGCTCATGCCGCCACCGCCCGCCTCGGCAGCTTGCGCACGATCTCGCGCCAGGCTTCGCGCTCGGGCACCCCAGGCTTGCGTGCTCCGAAGAACATCGCCATGAGCCCGCCTTCGCGGTCGAAGGCTTCGACCGAGGTAACGACGCCATCGCTTGTCGGCTTCTCGACGATCCACACTGCGTCGATCAGGTCTTCGCGCAGGTGCAGGTTGAAGCCCGGGTCGAGCACGTTGAGCCACTGCATGCCGCGCATCTCCAGCGGCTCAACCCGCACCACAGGCCCGGTGTGGATCTGGATGCAGCCCGGGCTGCCGACAAACACCATGATCGGCGTGCCGTCGAACGCCGCTTCATTCAACAGGTCGCGCACCGCCGATTTTTCGGCGCGCTGCGTGAACGCGCCTTCGGTCAGACGAAAACTCTGCTGGCGCTCGACCTCGAACTTGTTCAGCAGGCCGAAGAATTCGTGGGTGTCCTGCATGGCACCCCACGCGGCGGCCAGGGCAGCGGCATCGATGGCGCCATCGGCCCGCGGCGGTGCCTTCGATTCGGTCGGCGTGAAGGCCACAGATTGCGCCGGCTCGGCATGCGCGTCGATCACCGATTGCAGCGCGTCACGATCGGTTGCCTCGCGCGCAAACACCTTGTGAACCGCCACTCCGTGCGCGTTGAAGAACTGCAGGCTCAGGCTGGCGCCCTCGCGCACGGCAAAGCCTGCATGCCACTGGCCGAGAAAGAGACGCAGGTCAATGTCTTCACCCAGTGCCAGCGCCACGTGGCCACTGCCGGACAGCTTCTGGTAGACGCCGGTTTTCTCGTGCACGGTCGACTGGTTGCGCGTGAGCGCGAGCAGGGGCCCGCACAACTCGAGCGCCTGCAGCAACTCGAGCCAGGGCCCGCGCAGGGGCATCGCCTGCAACGGGCCATCGTGCGCACCGACGTGCGCCGCAATGGCCTCGCCCTCGCTGATGCCGAGTGCCTCGGCGGCATCCTTGTGGCGCCTGCCTTCGGCGCGCAGGGCCGCGAAGCGTTCGGGAATTTCTCTGGTGTTCATCGTTCTGTGCTCTCTTTCGTGGTCCGAATCAGAAGTCCGCCACCAGCGACACGTTGAAGTGCCGGCCGGGCTGGGTGTAGGCATCGCGGATGGCCGAGGTCGACGTCACGCCTCGCACGTCGCTCCACTTCCAGTACTTCTTGTCCGTGAGATTGACGATCGCCATGTTCAGGCGCAAGTCCTTCCGGATGCGCCATTGGGCGCCGACGTCGATGGTCATGACCGAGGGCGTGAGGAACTGAAGGCCACTGGTGACTTCGGCGGCATCCACGTCGCGGCGCTTCTTGGCTGCGTGGTAGACGGCATCGACACGCACGCTCCAGTTCGGCTCGGCGTACTTCAGGCCGAGGCTGGCCTTCCTCGGATCGATCGAATTGAGCGGCTGGCCCGTCGTGCGGTCGCGGCCGCGCGTCTCGCCGTAGGCGAATGGCGCCGAGAAGCCGTTGCCGTCGCGGGTCCAGTCGAGTTCGCCCTTGAACTCGAAGCCACTGATCCGCGCGCGGCCGATATTGACCGACTGGAAGGTCGCGGGATTGGTGCGAGAGCCGAACACGCCTCCCACCTGCCGGTCGTTCTCGATCAGATCCTTGTAGTCGCCGGTGAACACTGCTGCATCGAAGCTCAGGATGCCGGTGCGGCCGCGCACGCCGAGCTCGAAGTTCTGGCTCTTCTCGGGCTTGAGGTTCGGGTTCGGGATGGTCTTGTAGCCCGAGATCACGTTCTCGAAGAAGTTGTTGACCTGGAACGCGTTGGGCGCCTTGAAGCCCGAGGCGTAGTTGCCGTACACGCTCCACTGCGGCGTGGCGCGGAACAGCACGCCGAGCTTCGGCGACACGGCCGAGCCCGACAGCGACACCGCGGTGGCGTTGAATCCGGCCTGGTCGGCGTCGATGCTGAAGCGGTCGAAGCGTACGCCGGGCGTGATGCTCCAGCGGTCGTGGACGAACTCGTCCTGGATGTAGAAGGCCGATGTGGTCTCCCGCGTGTCGGGGAAGCGCTTGAGCGGAAATGTTTCGCCGGCCGGCGGCACCAGGCCGGTCTGCAGGTTCTCGACATCGGTGCGCGTGTAGTCGAGGCCGTAGGTGATGTGCTGCGCCCAGCCGTTGCCCCTGCGCACCGTCTTGCCCGCCTGCAGGCCGAGTTGCCAGGTGGCCTCGTCGTAGGTCACGTCGCGGACACGGTCGGCCGCGGAGTAGCGGTCTTCGAAGATGTACTCGCGGGATTTGGCCTTCTGGTAGCTCACCACGGCCTGCACGGCGTCTGCGATCGCCGTGTCGACGCGCAGCCGGCCATCCCAGGTGAAGCGGTCGCGCTGCTGATCGGTCTTCGCATTGAGCCCGATCACCGAAGTCGACGCATACGGCGGCTTGGCAATGCCAGTGAGCAGGTCGTAGCGGGCGGTCTTGTCGACGCGCTCGAAGGTGAAGGTGTGCTTCTGGTCCGCGTTGGGCGTGACGATGACCTCGCCGAGCACCGATTGGCCACGGTCGCGCTCGGGGTTGGGCGCGGTGCGATCGGTGTTGGACGAACGGTTGTCGCCCATGTTCTTCAGCTCCTGGGCGCGGTTCGCGGTGGCCGAGAGCAACCACTGCACGGTATCGCTGGGCTTGCCGGCCAGCGTCAGGCCGCTGTGCCAGCCTTTGTCGTCGCCGCTGTAACCGATGCTGGCACTACCGCCGAAGGTCTTGCCCTCGCGCAGGAAAGACCCCGGCTCGCGCGTGATGAAGTTGACCAGCCCGGCCAGGCCGTCCGAGCCATACAGCGCGGAGGCTGGGCCCTTGATGATCTCGATGCGCTCGATGAGGCCGATGTCGAAATAGTCGCGCCCGAACGCGTTGGCGCTGAACACATAGCTGCGCGGCGTGCGGATGCCGTCGGTCAGCAGCAGCACGCGGTTGCCGTCGAGCCCGCGGATGTTGAAGCCGGCATTGCCGTCGCGGCCGGTGTTGCCCGCAGCGAGACCGAAGCGGGCTGGCGCGCGCTTGACCGACACGTTGGGCAGGTCGCGCACCGCGTCGCGAATGCCGTTGATCTGCTGCGACTCGATGGTTTCGCGGTCGAGCACCTCCACGCTTGCGGGCAGGTCGTCCTTGTTCTGCTCGGAGCGGGAGCCGCTGACGACTACCTCTTTGAGCGCAGCGACGCGCGCATCCTCCTGCGCCGAAGCGCCAACGGCAAAGCCGCAGGCGATCAGCCAGGCCAGGTTGCGAAAACGGAATGCGGAAGCGGGAGAAGGGGCCACGGCGGAGTCCAGAAAACAGTTGTGTAGAAACTGCTCGCTGGACTGCGCGCTGCTGCGCGCCGTGCCCTGGCTGGCGATGCTTCGGGCAGATGCCCGAGATGCCGATTATATGAGAATAATTCTCATCTAGACTATCGCTTCGGCCACCACAGAGTTTGCTGGCGCGGCTTCCTCGGCCGGCGCTGATGTGCGGATCAGGTGGTCGAATGCGCTGAGTGCTGCCTTGGCGCCCTCGCCCGCCGCGATGATGATCTGCTTGAACGGCACAGTGGTCGCGTCACCCGCCGCGAACACGCCGGGCACCGAGGTCTGGCCCTTCGCGTCCACGACGATCTCGCCGTGCTTCGTCAGCTCGACCGTGCCTTTCAGCCAGTCGGTGTTGGGCACGAGCCCGATCTGGATGAACACCCCTTCGAGCGCCACTGTACGCAGCTCACCGCTCGCGCGATCCTTGTAGACCAGGCCGTTGACCTTCTGCTCGCCGGTGATCTCGGTGGTCTGCGCGTTGGTGAAGATGTCGACGTTCTTCAGGCTCTTGAGCTTGCGCTGCAACACTGCATCGGCGCGCAGCTGGGTGTCGAACTCGATCAGCGTCACATGGCCGACGATGCCGGCCAGGTCGATCGCCGCTTCGACGCCCGAGTTGCCGCCACCGATCACCGCGACGCGCTTGCCCTTGAACAGCGGGCCGTCGCAGTGCGGGCAATAGGCCACGCCCTTGTTCTTGAGCTCGTGCTCGCCGGGCACGTTGATGTTGCGCCAGCGCGCGCCGGTCGAGATGACGACCGTGCGGCTCTTGAGCGAGGCGCCGTTCTCGAGCTGGATCTCGACGAATTCCTTGCCCGGCACCAGTCCCTTGGCGCGCTGCAGGTTCATGATGTCGACGTCGTAGTTGCGCACGTGTTCTTCGAGCGCATGTGCGAATTTCGGCCCTTCGGTCTCCTTGATCGAGATGAAGTTCTCGATGCCCATGGTGTCGAGCACCTGGCCACCGAAGCGCTCCGACGCGACGCCCGTCCGGATGCCCTTGCGCGCGGCGTACACGGCAGCGGCTGCGCCGGCGGGACCACCGCCGACGATGAGCACGTCGAACGGATCCTTGGCGGCGATCTTCTTAGCTTCGCGCTCGACACCGCTGGTGTCGATCTTGGCGAGGATCTCTTCCAGGCTCATGCGGCCCTGGCCGAATTCGGTGCCGTTCAGGAACACGGTGGGCACGGCCATGACCTGGCGTTCCTTGACCTCTTCCTGGAAGGTGCCGCCTTCGATCATCGTGGTGCGGATGCGCGGGTTCTGCACCGCCATCAGGTTCAACGCCTGGACGACGTCTGGGCAGTTGTGGCAGGTGAGCGAGACATAGATCTCGAACTCGAAGTCGCCATCGAGCGCGCGAATCTGGTCGAGCACGGCCTGCTCGACTTTCGGCGGGTAGCCGCCGATCTGCAGCAACGCAAGGATCAGCGACGTGAATTCATGGCCCATCGGCAGGCCGGCAAAGCGCGGGCCGTGGTTTTCGCTCGGGCGATTGACCGAGAACGAGGGCTTGCGGTGGTTGTCGTCGCGGCTTTCGGTCAGCTTGACCAGCGGCGACGCCTCGGCGACGTCCTTCAGCAGCGACAGCATTTCGCCCGACGCCTTGCCGTCGTCGAGCGAGGCGACGATTTCGATCGGCTGCGTGGCACGTTCGAGGTAACTCTTCAATTGGGCTTTGGTGCTGGCGTCAAGCATGGCAGACTCACTTTCGATACCTAAAAACTATCAACAGGGGCAAAAAAAGCGCCCCGAACCCATCCCAAGGGGCCGCCGCGCACGGCCGCCCGAAGCGGCCGGCCCGCCCCCGGTAGGGGGTTGGAGGAGCGACACGAAGTGCGCGCAGCCTGGGGGCGAGTTAAATCTTTCCGACGAGGTCGAACGACGGCTTCAGCGTTTCGGCGCCTTCGGTCCACTTGGCCGGGCAGACTTCACCCGGGTGGGCCGCAACGTATTGCGCAGCCTTCACGCGGCGCAGCAGCTCGGCGGCGTCGCGGCCGATGCCGTTGTCGTGCACTTCGATGGTCTTGATCTTGCCTTCGGGGTCGATCACGAAGGTGCCGCGGTAAGCGAGGCCGGCGTCTTCGCCTTCTTCGATCAGCACCTGGAAGGCGCGTGCCAGTTGCTGGCTCGGGTCACCGACCAGCGGGTACTTGACCTTGCCGATGGTGTCCGAGGTGTCGTGCCAGGCCTTGTGGGTGAAATGGGTGTCGGTCGACACGCCATACACCTCGACGCCAAGCTTCTGGAATTCCGCGTAGTGGTCGGCCAGGTCGCCGAGTTCGGTCGGGCACACGAAGGTGAAGTCAGCCGGATAGAACACCACGACCGACCATTTGCCCTTGAAGTTTTCGTTGCTCACTGGCACGAACTTGCCGTTGTGATACGCGGTGGCCTTGAAGGGAATGATTTCGGTATTGATGAGGGACATGTCGTTTCCTTGGATGACGTGAATGAAAGGCGAGCCATGAGTATAAGTATTAACGAGCATAAATTGATAGTTGTAGGCTATTACAAAGAGCCAATTTGGCTATCGCCCCGGCCGCCGATGCGAACGCTTATCGCCATCAAACGCATGCAGACCGCCATTGCAGGGGTTTGCCTTGCGTGCTGCTTGGCCACGCTCGCACAATCGCCGCTTCACGCACAAGAAAGAACACCATGAAGGGCGACCCCCAAGTCATCGAACACCTGCAAGCGCAGCTCAAGAACGAGCTGACTGCGATCAACCAGTACTTCCTGCACTACCGCATGCTGAAGCACTGGGGCCTCGACAAGCTGGCCAAGAAGGAATACGAGGAGTCGATCGGCGAGATGAAGCATGCCGACTGGCTCATGGATCGCATCTTCATGCTCGACGGCCTGCCGAACCTGCAAGACCTCAGCAAGCTCAACGTCGGAGAGGATGTGCCCGAGATCCTGGCGTGCGACCTGAAGAGCGAATCCGGCGCGCAAGCCACCATCAAGGCCGGCATCGCGCACTGCGAAACGGTGCGCGACTATGTTTCGCGCGACCTGCTCCAAAAAATCCTCGACGACACCGAAGAGCACATCGACTTTCTCGAAACCCAGATCGATCTGGTCGCCAAGGTCGGGCTGCAAAACTATCTGCAGAGTCAGATGGGTGAAGTGAGCTGAGCGCCGCCTCGCTCAAACTACAAGTACAAGGGGCCTCGGCCCCTTTTTTCATGCCCTGCTCTTTACTGCAAATAGCATTGATTCTCATTTGAACGCTAGAATCGCGGGCTTTCCCTACTGACCGATTCCAGCGCCCATGAGTGGCTCCTCCGACAACCGCCGCCGCGCCTACTGGCTGAAGACCCTGCATGAATGGCATTGGGTCAGCTCGGCGATGTGCCTGATCGGCCTGTTGCTGTTCGGCATCACCGGCTTCACGCTCAATCACGCGGGGCAGATCGAGGCCAAGCCGGTCGTCACTGCACAACACGGCAAGGTCGATGCGTCCCTGCTCGCCAGGCTCGAAGCGCAGACGGCGCGGATCAAGCAGGCGGCCAAAGGCAAGGCCGCGCTGCCGCCCGATCTGCAAGGCTGGGTGCGCGAGCGCTGGGCCGTCGACACCGCCGGCAAGGAGGCCGAGTGGTCGGACGACGAAATCTACCTGTCACTCCCCCGCCCCGGCGGCGACGCCTGGTTGCGCCTGAGCCTGACCGACGGCGAGATCGAATACGAGCGCACCGATCGCGGCTGGCTCTCGTATTTCAACGACCTGCACAAGGGCCGCAACACCGGCCGGGCCTGGAGCTGGTTCATCGACATCTTTGCCGCAGCCACGCTGGTGTTCTCGATCACCGGACTGTTCATTCTCAAGATGCACGCCGGCAACCGGCCTTTCACCTGGCCGATGGTCGGCATGGGCTTTGTGATCCCGGTGCTGCTCGCGCTGCTTTTCATCCATTGAATCCAACCCCAAGAAACGAGGTCGCTTCGTGAAAGTCCGCTATTCCCTCGCGCTCGGCGCATTGTTCGGCGCGCCGGCCTTTGCCGCCGGCCTCGGTGTCAGCATCGAGGTGCCGCGCCTCAACGTGTCGGAATACCACCGCCCTTACGTGGCAGCATGGATCGAGCGTGCGGACAACACGCTGGCCACCACGCTCACCGTCTGGTACGACGTTCGCACCAAGACCAACAATCCCGAAGGCGAAGGCACCAAGTGGCTGAAGGATCTGCGCCAGTGGTGGCGCCGCGGCGGCCGCGAACTGGCGGTGCCGGTCGATGGCGTCACTGGTGCCACCAAGCCTGCCGGCAAGCACCAGCTCAGCTTCAGCGAAGGCTCGGCCGCGCTGCCGAAGCTGGCCCCGGGTGCCTACAAGCTCGTGGTCGAGGCCGCGCGCGAAGTCGGCGGCCGCGAGGTCGTGAGCATCCCGTTCCAGTGGCCACCCGCTGCAGCGGCACAGCCGGTGGCTGCAGGCAAGGAAGAGCTCGGCGAAATCAGGCTCGAGCTCAAGCCCTGAGCGTTTCGGTCTCATCACATTCACTGGAGTCACTCATGAAAATCTCTCTGCTCGCCATCGCCCTCACCGCCGTGCTCGGCACCGCCCAGGCGCACAACGTCTGGCTGCTGCCGTCGACCACAGTGCTGTCCAAGGGCGACGTGATCACGGTGGACGCCGCCGTGTCGAACGACCTGTTCGTGGCCAACCACAATGCGCTGCGGCTCGACGGGCTGCAGATCACGGCCCCTGACGGCGGCACGCTCAAGCCCGACAACGTGGCCCAGCTCAAGCAGCGCAGCGTGTTCGACGTGAGCGTGGCGCAACCGGGCACCTACCGTATCGCCGTGCTCAACGGCGGTGCCGCCGCGAGCTGGAAGGACAAGGCCACCGGCCAGCCCAAGCGCGCGCGCGGGACGGCCGAAACCATCGGCCGCGAGATCCCGGCCGATGCAACCGACGTGGTCGTCACCCAATCGGCCGGCCGCATCGAAACCTTCGTGACGGTCGGCAAGCCTTCGCAGCTCAAGCCGATCGGCCAGGGCCTCGAGCTGATCGCCACCGGCAGCCCGACCGATCTGGTCAAGGGCGAGAAATCCACCTTCACGCTGAACCTCGACGGTCAGCCCGCGAAGGATCTCGAGGTGACCGTGACGGCCGGCCACACGCAGTACCGCGACAAGCTCGACGAACTGAAGATCCAGACCGACAGCAAGGGCCAGTTCAGCGTGACGTGGCCGAGCGCCGGCATGTACTGGCTGGACGTCAACACAAAGGACAACAAGACCACGGTGCCGCAGGCGAAGGAACGCCGCCTGAGCTACGCGGCCACGCTGGAAGTGATGCCCTGACCTTCGACGACGCTTCGGTGGCAACGCGCCCTTCGTTCGCGAGTTGGCGCGCCGGGGGCTATGCCAACGCAGGCGCGCCGCGCCGCGCCGATCCGGTCACGCTGCAGCAATTGGCCGGGCGAACCATGGGGACAACCTGGTCGCTGCGCTTTGACAACCCGCACATGCTGCCGCTGGCCACCGTTCGCGCAACGGTGGAAGCTGCACTGGCGCGCGTGGTCGCACAGATGAGCCACTGGCAGGCCGACTCCGACCTGAGCCGCTACAACCACGCAGCCGCCGGCACCGTGCATGCGCTGGCGCCCGCCTTCGCTGCCGTGCTGGCTTGCGCGCTGCGCTGGGCCGAAGCCAGCGGTGGCGCGCTGGATCCGACGGTCGGGCCGCAGGTCGCGCTGTGGGGCTTCGGGCCGGAGGCGACTGACGACGTGCATCCACCCGCGCCCGAGGCGCTGCGCGCAACCCGTGCCGCCTGCGGCTGGCAGCGCCTGCCGTTCGACGCGGCCGCCAATACGCTGCGGCAACCGGGCGGGCTGACGCTGGACTTTTCGGGGATTGCCAAGGGCTTCGCGGTTGACCACGTGGTGGAGGGGCTGCGGGCGCTGGGCCTGAAGGATCTGCTGCTCGAGATCGGCGGCGAACTGCGCGGTGTCGGACGTCGTCCGGACGGCGCCTCCTGGACGGTGCAGATCGCAGCACCGGAAGACAGTGGCACGGCGCCACCGACCGTCGCGCTGGCCGATCTGGCGGTCGCGACATCGGGCGACCGGTGGCACCGGCGCGAGCACGCGGGCCGGCGCTGGTCGCACACGATCGACCCGCGCACCGGCGAACCGGTCGGCCATGCGCTCGCGTCCGTCACCGTGCTGCACGCCGAGTGCATGCAGGCCGATGCGCTCGCAACCGTGCTCACGGTGCTGGGCCCGGCCGAGGGGTTCGCGTTTGCACGGGCGCACGACATCGCAGCGCTGTTCTTCGAGCGCAAGGCGAACGGACTGCAGGCGAGCGCCTCGCCCGCCTGGATGGAGCGCGTCAGCGCATGAGTCCCTTCGGTCGCAGAACGCAATGAGCATCGACGCCGTTCGCAGCGCCGCGGCGGGCGGCACGGTGCTCGCGTACGCCGTGCTCTGCGCCGCCATCTGGTGGCGCGAGCGGTGCCGACATGCGGCTACAGCCACCGCAGCCAACGCGCTCGCAGGCACCAGCGCAGCGCCGGCGCTGGTGCTGTTCGCCAGCCAGACCGGCCAGGCCGAAACACTTGCATGGCAGACCGCCCGTGGCCTGCATGCGGATGGCACCCCGGTGCGTGTGCTGGCGCTCAATGCGCTCGATGCCGAGACGCTGCGCGCCGCGCCGCGCGCCCTCTTCATTTCCAGTACCTACGGCGAAGGCGACGCGCCCGACGGCGCGAGCCTGTTCGTCGAGAAACTGATGGCGCAGGCGCATGCCCTGCCCACGTTGCGCTATGCCGTACTGGCCCTTGGCGACCGGCAGTACCAGAACTTCTGCGGCTTTGGACGCCAGCTCGACGAATGGCTGCAGGCGTGCGGCGCGATACGCGAGTTCGAACGCATCGACGTCGACAACGCCGATCCGTCGGCGCTTGCGCGATGGCAGCGGCAGCTCGGGATCGGCGATGGCGCCGTGTCCCAGGTCGATGAACCACCCTTTGCCCCCTGGCAACTGGCGCGGCGCGAACTGCTCAACCCGGGCAGCGTCGGGGCAGGAATCCATCGCCTTGTGCTGAGGCCGCCGACCGGCGCCATGGCTGACTGGCAGTCCGGCGACCTGGTGCAGATCGAAGCGCCCGGCGACCCGGCGCGCCCGCGCGAGTACTCGATCGCCTCGATCGCCGGCGATGGCGCGGTCGAGCTGCTGGTGCGCCAGGAGTTGCATCCCGATGGCCGGCTCGGCATCGCCTCGGGCTGGCTCACCACCACCCTCTCGCATGGCGGCAGCGTGTCGCTGCGCCTCAAGCCCCATGCCAACTTCCGCCTGGGCGACAACGCGAACCGGCCGTTGCTGCTGATCGGCAACGGCACCGGCCTGGCCGGGCTGCGCAGCCACCTGCGCGCGCGTGCTGCGGCGGGCCTGGGCGACAACTGGCTGCTGTTCGGCGAGCGCAACGCGGCGCACGACTGGCTTTGCCGCGACGAGATCGCAGCGTGGCGATCGGCCGGCCTGCTGCGCCGGGTCGACATGGTCTTCTCGCGCGACCAGGCCGAGCGCCTCTACGTGCAGCACCGTCTACTGCAGGCCGCAGACGAGGTAACCGACTGGATCGACCGCGGCGCTGCCATCTATGTATGCGGGAGCCTGCAGGGCATGGCCAGCGGCGTCGACGCAGCGTTGCGCCAGATCGCCGGGCCGGAGCGCTTTGCCGCGCTGGTCGCTGCTGGCCGCTACCGACGCGACGTGTACTGACCCGCCGGGCGGCCCCGGCAGCACGCGGATGTATCCGCCGTGCAACATCTTGCGTTGACAAGACGAAGAAAGTGGTACGAATCGAGGAGGAAGTTGTTGCGAGTGGTTATCATTTGAACCGAAGCGTTTCCGCTTTCCGCTCACCCAGCCAATCTGCATGCCGCCCCTGTGGCCGCGCACTGCCAGACCCGCCAGTCGAGACGATTTCCTTTCTGCCTTTCGGAGTCCTTCTCATGGCGTACATCAAGAGTCGCAAGCACGCGGTCGCGCGTGCCGTTTCCCCCTTCGGTGGCGTTGCCGCCGCCACGCTGGTCGCGCTGGCACTGCCGGCCGGTGCCCAGACCACGAACACGCTGAAAGAAGTTCAGGTACAGGACTCGGTCGCTGCCGACTACAAGGCCGACACCTCGGCCAACCCCAAGTTCACCGCCCCGCTGCTCGACACGCCGCAAACCGTGCAGGTGATCAAGGAGCAGATCCTGCGCGAGCAAGGCGCCACCACGTTGACCGAAGCGCTGCGCAACACGCCGGGCGCGGGCGCGTTCTACCTCGGCGAAAACGGCAACACCAGCACCGGTGACGCGATCTACCTGCGCGGCTTCGATACCTCCAGCAGCATCTTCGTCGACGGCATCCGCGACCTCGGCTCGGTCTCGCGCGACGTGTTCAACATCGAGCAGGTCGAAGTGGTCAAGGGCGCGGCCAGCAGCGACATCGGTCGCACCGCGCCGACCGGCTACATCAACATGATCACCAAGAAGCCGAAGGCCGAAGACAGCTTCTACGGCTCGATCGGCTTCGGCAGCGCCGACTACAAGCGCGGCAGCATCGACTGGAACAAGTCGTTGAGCGGTGAGAACGGCATCGGTGCGGCGTTCCGCCTCAACGCCGTGGCCGAAGACGCCGGCGTGGCCGGCCGCGACTTCGTGAAGAACAAGCGCTGGGGCATCGCGCCGTCGATCGCGCTGGGCCTGAACTCGCCGACGCGCATGTACTTCGACTACGTGCACATCAAGCAGAACAACGTCCCCGATGGCGGCGTGCCAACCATCGGCCTGCCGGGCTACACGAACCCCGATCCGGTCGCGCTCGGTGCGCGTCGCCGCACTTTCCTCAACTATGCGTCGCGGGTCGACTCGAGCAATTTCTACGGCACCAGCTCCGACTTCGACAACGTCACGTCGGACATGTTCACCGCGCGCTTCGAACACGACTTCACCCCCAACCTGACGTTGCGCAACACCACGCGCTACGGCAAGACGTCGCAGGACTACATGCTGACGTCGTTCCAGGGCGGCGGCCTTGCTACCACGGGCCTCGCACCGGCGGCCAACGTGGGCTACCTCGCCACGCCGAGCGCGCTGAACCCCTATGGCTGGACCGTCACGCGCAATACGCCGACCAACAAGAATCAGGAAAACACGGTCTTCGTGAACCAGACCAACGTGACCGCCAAGTTCGACACGGGCAGCGTCGGTCATACGCTGAGCGCTGGTGTCGAACTGATGCGTGAATCGCAGCGCGCCAGCAACTTCTATGGCGCGGGTTATGCGAGCGTCGGCACCACCTACGCGCCGGCCGGCTCCTGGCCCGCCGCCAACCTGTACGCGCCGAACCCGTACGTGTCTGGCTACAACCGCATCAGCAACGGCACCGGTTCCAAGGGCTCGACCGACACGATCGGCCTCTACGTGTTCGACACGGTGAAGTTCAACGAACAATGGTCGCTCACCGGTGGCCTGCGCTACGACCACTACCGCACCGACTACGACGCCACCGCACTGACGCTGGCCACCACGCGTGGCGTGCAGACCAGCACCATCGCGCCGACCAACCTGAGCCTGTCGGACAACCTCTTCACCGGCAAGATTGGCCTGGTCTACAAGCCGGTCGAGAACGGCAGCATCTACGCCGGCTACAGCACCGGCGCGCAGCCGCCGGGCGGTGCCAACTTCACGTTGGCCGCCGCCGCCGGCACCACCAACAGCGCCGCGCGCACCGACTTCCTGCCGCAGAAGGCCAAGACCTTCGAAGTCGGCACCAAGTGGGACATCCTGAACAAGAAGGTGTCGCTGACCGCCGCCGTCTATCGCACCGACGTGAGCAACGAAGTGGTGCAGGACTCGACCAGCCTGCAGTACTACCAGACCGGCAAGAAGCGCGTGCAGGGCATCGAGCTCGGCATCGCCGGTGCGATCACCAACGCATGGGGCGTCAGCGCGGGCTTCACCACGCAGGACACCAAGATCGTGAGCGGCCCCTCGGTGCTGGCCGACGGCACCGGCGCCCTGGCCTATACGCCGAAGAACGCGTTCACGGCCTGGACGACCTACCAGTTCCCGTTCGGCCTGACGATCGGCGGCGGCGCACGCTACAACGGCAAGCTGTACCGCGGCACCGACGGCGCCGTGGGCACGCCGGCTTACGTGGATGCCTACTGGGTGTTCGACGCGATGGCGTCGTACCGCATCAACAAGAACGTCGACATCCAGCTCAACATCTACAACCTGACCGACAAGGATTACGTGGCATCGATCAACAAGAGCGGCTACCGCTATCTCCCGGGCACGCCGCGTTCGGCCCGCATCACGGCCAACTTCGCGTTCTGATCCAGCACAAACCGTCGTGCCGACAGCGGTGCGACACTCGGGCCCCGGCTTTGCAGCCGGGGCTTTTTTCCTTGTGAGGCTGCTCCACAAATGATGCTCCATGTCCCTGAAGTGCTGACGTCCGCCCAGGTGCGAGAACTGCGCTCCGCCCTCGATGCCACCGACTGGATCGACGGCCGGCAAACCGTCGGCGAGCAGGGCGCAAAGGTCAAACACAACCGCCAGTTGCCCGAGCACTCGGCCGTGGGGCGGGAACTCGGCAAGGCGGTGTTGTCGGCGCTGGCGAAAAGCCAACTGTTCTTTTCCGCCGCCCTGCCGCTGCGCTTCGTGCCGCCGCTCTTCAACCGCTACGAAGGCGGCGAACACTATGGCCTTCACGTCGACGGCTCCGTGCGCTCGCTACCCGGCACTGGCGAGCAGTTGCGCACCGACCTCTCCTGCACGCTGTTCCTGTGCGATCCGGACGACTACGAGGGCGGCGAGCTCGAGGTGGTCGACACCTACGGCACGCACGAGGTCAAACTGCCGGCGGGCGACCTGATCCTGTACCCGTCGAGCAGCCTGCACCGGGTGCATCCGATCACCCGGGGGGCGCGGGTGTGTTCTTTTTTCTGGCTGCAAAGCATGGTGCGCGACAACCACCAGCGCGCGATGCTGTTCGACCTCGACCAGCAGATCTGGAAGCTGCGG
Source organism: Variovorax nitratireducens (assembly GCF_051216545.1). NCBI lineage: Bacteria > Pseudomonadati > Pseudomonadota > Betaproteobacteria > Burkholderiales > Comamonadaceae > Variovorax > Variovorax nitratireducens. The sequence continues at coordinate 926,960 of NZ_JBPJZO010000001.1, read as the reverse complement.
GCGCGCGTCGGCGAGTGCGAGGAGACGGTGGCGCTCACCGGGCACTATCACAACCTGCTGCGGCTCTGGTCGGAGGTCTGAGCCGGTTGCGGCGCCGAAGAAGCCGGACGGGCCGAAGAGCCCCCACGGCGCCATAGTGATTGCAAATGCGAGAGATTCGTATTTATAATCAGGCCTTCATCAACAGCCAGCCAACAGCTGCCTTTGCCGCCATGATCGTCTGCGTATGCCGCCGAGTGTCCGACCGAGAAATCGCGCGTCATGCGCGAGCCGGCATGACGTTCGACGAGGTGCAATTCGAACTCGGCGTGGCCACCCAGTGTGGCCGGTGCGAAGGTTGCGCCCGCGACGTCGTCGCGCAGTGCAGTGCTTCGCACCCGGTTGCGGCGCTCCATCGCGACGACGGGCCGCACGTGATCCAGCTTGCCAACTCCATCCAGGACAGCAAGGCATGGCACTCTTCTCTACGCTCGGCGGCAGCCTGATTTTCGTGGCCGGCTCGGCCTGGTGGATCTTTCGCAAATAGCGGTTTCTTGCTGCGTCCCGGGCACCTTTGGTGCCTTCTCTCGTCGAATGGTGGATCGTGTCTGACCGCTTCTCTGCCCCCACCGGGCTTTCCCGAAATACCGTCATCGCCGGCAGCGTCGTGCTGTTCCACGTGGCAGCGCTGTGGGCTTTGCAGGCCGGCTTGATCCGCGAAGCCGCCGAGGTGGTGATTCCGGTCGAAATCCTGAGCCAGCTGATCGAGCCGCCGAAGCCGGTGGAATCACCTCCACCCCCTCCTCCGCCACCGCCCAAGCGCGAAGTCACCAAGACCCCGCCGCCGCCGCGTCCGCAGGCCATCCGCACGCCGGTGCCGCCCCCGCCCAATGCGCCGACCGGCAGCGTCGAGCCGCCGCCCCCGCCAGCCCCGGTTGCGCCGCCAGCGCCTCCTGAACCACCGGCACCGCCGCCCGCCCCACCGGCGCCGCCCGCGCCGAAACTGATTGAAATCAGCCAGGGCCAGACGCAGTACATCCGGGAACCACGCGTGGTGTACCCCGCCATGAGCAAGCGCATGGGCGAGACCGGCACCGTGATCATCGCGGTGTACTTCAACAGTTCCGGCATCCCCAAGCGCGCCGACATCTTCAAGTCCAGCGGTTACGACCGGCTGGATCAGGCAGCGCGCGACGCGGCCCTGTCGTCGCAAGTCACGCCGATCCGGCAGCCGGGCGCCAATGAGGCGACCGTCTACCTGTTGAAGGCGCCTTTCAATTTCACCCTTTCCCAGTAGTTTTGGAGCAGCATTTATGGAATCCCAGTTTGGCTTGATGAACCTCTGGTCGCAGGGCGACCTCGTCACGAAAGCCGTCGCGCTGCTGCTGGTCGGCATGTCGCTCGCGTCCTGGATCGTGATCATCACCAAGGCGCTGGACGTCATCCGCTACAAGCGCATGGCCAACGCCTCCTCCGACTTCTGGCACAGCGAAGACTTCGCCACCGCGCTCAACAAGCTGGGCAAGAACGACAGCAACCCCTTCCGCGTGCTCGCGCTCGAAGGCCGCGAAGCCACGGCCCATCACCGCAACACCAAGGCGCACCTGCACGACACGCTGGACGTGAGCGACTGGGTCACGCGTTGCCTGCGCAACGGCATCGACGAGTTCACCGCTCGCCTGCAAACCGGGCTGGCGGTGCTGGCCTCGGTCGGCTCGACCGCACCGTTCATCGGCCTGTTCGGCACGGTCTGGGGCATCTATCACGCGCTGATGAGCATCAGCTCCGCCGGCCAGGCCACCATCGACAAGGTGGCCGGTCCGATCGGCGAGGCGCTGATCATGACGGCGCTGGGCCTGGCGGTCGCGATTCCCGCGGTGCTCGGCTACAACGCGCTCGTGCGCGGCAACAAGTTCGTGCTGACCAAGCTCAACAGCTTTGCGCACGACCTGCATGCCTACTTTGTGACCGGCGCCCGCGTGCAGAGCAGCGAGCCGGCCACCATCGTGCCGCTCAAGAAAGGCTGAACGCCATGGCTTTCGGAACACAGGACGAGCCCGACGAGGTGATGAACGAGATCAACATGACGCCGCTGGTCGACGTCATGCTGGTGCTGCTGATCATCTTCATCATCACCGTGCCGGTGATGAAGCACGCGGTCAACATCGACCTGCCGCGCGCCAGCAGCGAACGCGAGCTGACCAAGCCCGAGACGATCCTGTTCAGCGTCGCGGCCGACGGCAGCTACTTCTGGAACGACCAGAAGATCGGCGACGCCGATCTGCAACCGCGTCTTGCCGCAGAAGCTGCCAAGGAGCCGCAGCCCGAACTGCACATTCGCGGGGACAAGGAAGTGCGCTACGAGCGCGTGGCGCAGGCCATGTCGGCGGCGCGCGAAGCTGGCGTGCGCAAGATCGGCTTCATCACCGAACCGAATCCGAAGTGATCAGGGATCGCAAGACCCTCATCGCGACATTTTTCTATAGCGTCGATTGACTTTGTATTGCGAATCATTATCATTCAGTCATTGATTCGAAAGGCCACGCCATGCAAACCACTCTGACCAGCTTCTCCGTTTTGAGCCATCCTTCGCTCGATCAATCCGGTGGCCGTGGCGCCGCGGCAAGCGAGGGTCGGTCCGCCCCGCTGGTCGAAAGCACAACGCTGCTGCAGGGCAACAAGACTGTCGGGATCCTGCACAACGGCTCCCTCTACAGGCTGCAAGCCACCAAACTCGGCAAGCTGATCCTGACCAAGTAGCAGGTATCAGCAGCCCCCCAGGCAAGTTTCATCGTGGGGCGACTCGAGGAGAACCTTTCTCCGAAGGGTCGTTTTTTGCTAGCCAAACGGCTCGCCGACCAGCCAAGCTTTTTTTCACGACGAACGCCCAATGACAAACGCCGACCCTCAGGTCGGCGTTTCTGTTTCTGCTTGCTAGGTGGGCGGGGCGCGGAATCAGAGTCCGAGCGCCGCGATGCCGGCCTTGGCGACCTGTGCATCCTCGTTCGACTTGACGCCACTCACGCCAACGGCGCCGATCACGTGGCCATCCTTGACGATCGGCACGCCGCCCTCGAGCATGCCCTGCACGGCGGGCACCGTCAGGAAGGCCGTGCGCCCCCCGTTGATGATGTCTTCGTAGCCCTTGCTCTCGCGACGGCCCATGGCGGCAGTATGGGCTTTGGCCGGGGCGATGTGGGAGGACAGCGCCGTGGCACCGTCGAGGCGTTGCAGCCAGAGCAGATGGCCGGCGTCGTCGGCGATCGCGATGGTCACGGCCCAGTTGTTCTTGAGGGCTTCGGCCTCGGCGGCGGCGGCGATGGCCTTGACGTCGGCAAGTTCGAGGAAAGACTTGGTCTTCATGGTCGGTTCAGGTTGACAGATAGACCCCAGAGCATAACGGCGCCGGGGCGCGCAAACCCTTACGGGGTTCAGCGACAGGCCAGCGCGGTTTTTGCATCGCGCGCCTCTTGCAGACCCCTAGAATGCGCCCAACTGCAGTCTTGCAGTACCACAGGAGCATTCAGCAATGAACGACCGCGTCACCGCCCTCGACACCACCGCCGGAAACACCGGTGTTGGCCAGACACTACCGCAGGCAGACCGTCAACGTGTGCTGCGCAACACCTACTGGCTGCTGGCACTCAGCATGATCCCGACCGTGCTCGGCGCCTGGATCGGCGTGCAGACCGGCATTACGCGTTCGCTCGGCGGCGGGCTCGGGCTGATCGTGTTCCTCGGCGGCGCGTTCGGCTTCATCTTCGCCATCGAGAAGACCAAGAATTCGGCGGCCGGCGTGCCGGTGCTGCTCGGCTTCACCTTCTTCATGGGTCTCATGCTGTCGCGCCTTATCGCAATGGTGCTCGGCTTCAAGAACGGCCCCGATCTGGTGATGACGGCCTTTGGCGGCACGGCGGGTGTGTTCTTCGTGATGGCATCGCTGGCGACCGTCATCAAGCGCGACCTGTCGGGCATGGGCAAGTTTCTTTTTGTCGGCGCCCTGGTGCTGATGGTGGGCGCCGTCGTCAACGTGTTCGTCGGCTCGACGGCCGGCATGATGGCCATTTCGGTCGCGGCCATCGGCATCTTCTCGGCTTACATGCTGTACGACCTCAAGCAGATCATGGACGGCGGCGAGACCAACTACATCAGCGCCACGCTGGCCCTCTACCTCGACCTGTTCAACGTTTTCCAGAGCCTGCTGGCGCTGCTCGGCATCATGGGCGGCGAACGCGACTAGCAGTCGCCAAAGCGCACAAGTTCAAGGGGGCCAATAGGCCCCCTTGTTCATTCTCCAGGCGAAGTGTCCTGTCGATCGAACACCGCCATGGACTCCACATGCGCCGTGTGCGGAAACATGTTGATCACGCCTGCGCTGCTGCAGCGATAGCCGCCCTGGTGCACCAGCAGGCCGGCATCTCGCGCCAGCGTGGCCGGGTTGCAGCTCACGTAGACGATGCGCCTCGGCGGCGTCCAGCCGCCACGCAGTTCGGGCTGCTGATGCAGGTCTACCACCGCCTTGGCCAATGCGAAGGCGCCTTCGCGCGGCGGGTCGACCAGCCAGCAGTCGGCGTGGCCGTCGGCGACCAGCATTTCAGGGGTCATCTCGAACAGGTTGCGCGCGACAAATTTCGTAGCACTCAGTGGCTGACCGTCGGGCGCAGCAGCCCTGTTCCGCTGGAAATTTTCGGTGGCGCGCACCACCAGCGCGTCGCTGCCCTCGATGCCCAGCACCTCGCCGGCACGCGTCGCCAGAGGCAGCGTGAAATTGCCGAGGCCGCAGAACCAGTCGATCACCCGCTCGTCGCGCTGCACGTCGAGCAGGCGCAGTGCGCGCGACACCAGCACACGGTTGATGTGCGGATTGACCTGCGTAAAGTCGGTTGGCTTGAACGGCATCGTGATGCCGAAATCGGGCAGCTCGTACGACAGTTGCGCCCCGCCCTCCTCCAGTAACTTGACCGTGTCAGGCCCCTTGGCCTGGAGCCACCACTGCACAGCGGGATGTACGGCCGCAAACGCCTTGAGGCGCGCGATGTCGGCGTCCGACAAAGGTTCGAGGTGGCGCAGCACCATCGCAATCACACCCAGCGTCGTGCTGCCCGGCGCGTCGCCGCAGGCCAGCTCGATCTGCGGGCAGGTCTGGCGCGCTTCCATCGAATCGATCAGCCCGCGCAGCGGCACCAGCAGATCGCTCACCGCGGCCGGCAATACCGGGCAGACGGTCATGTCGGCCACGTAGCTGCTCTTGCGCTCGTGGAAGCCGATCAGCACCACGCCCTTCTTGATCACGTGGCGCACCGACAGCCGTGCGCGATAGCGGTAGTGCCAGGCCGGGCCTTCGAGCGGGCGCAGCATGTTGTCGGGCTTGACCCTGCCGAGATGCCAGAGCGCATCTTCCAATGCGCGCTGCTTGACAGCCACCTGGGCCGCCGCATCGAGGTGCTGCATCTTGCAGCCGCCGCAGGCGCCCGCATGCAGGCCGAAATGCGGGCAGCCGGGCCGCACGCGCTGCGAGGATTCGCGCCTCAGCGCGGTGAGCACGCCCTGCTCCCAGTTGTTCTTCCTGCGCAGCAGCTTCACCTGCACTTCCTCGAACGGCAGCGCGCCCTCGATGAACACCACCTTGCCGTCGGATCGATGTGCCACGCCCTGCGCCTCGAGGTCGAGCGACTCGACCTGCAGCCACTCATCGGGGGACGGCGGCGCTTTCTTCTCTTCTGTTTCTGTCGTCATGCGCCGATTGTCTCAGCGCCGCACGGGCTTGCCGCCCGTCCGCTAGAAAAGCGCGTCGCGCCCGACGCCGGCGCGCGTCAGGTGGCGCCGCATCTTGGCCAGCGCTTCGTTCTGGATCTGCCGCACCCGCTCGCGCGTGAGGCCAAGGCGCACGCTCAGGATCTCCAGCGTCTCGGGCTCGCGGTCGTGCAGCCCGTAACGGCCTTCGAGCACTTCGCGCTCACGCGCGCTGAGCGTGTCGATCCAGTTGTCGAGCAGTCGTTCGACCTCGTGGGCCTGCGTAACGCCGGTCGGATCGGCCGCGTCGTCGTCGGAGGCCACGGTGTCGGCGAGGCTGAAGCTCTCGTCGCCCCCACGTTCGCTGCCCGCATCGAGCGAGCGCGGCGTCTCGGCCAGCGCCAGCAGATCGGCCACCTCCTGCACCTCGCGCCCGAGCAAGGCGGCAACGTCTTCGACCCGCACGCCTTCGGGACGGTGTGCGAGGAAATCTGCGTCTGCTTCGAGCGTGCGGCGGGCCTGCAGCACCTGTTGAAGCTCCCGCACCACATGCACCGGCAACCTGATGGCGCGGCCCTGGTTCATCACCGCGCGTTCGATCGACTGACGGATCCACCAGGTCGCATAGGTCGAGAAGCGAAAACCGCGCTCCGGCTCGAATTTTGTGATCGCGTGCATCAGGCCGAGATTGCCCTCCTCGACCAGGTCGGCCATCGGCACGCTGCGGCCGAGGTACCCCTTGGCGATATTGACCACCAGCCGCAGGTTGTGTTCGATCATGGACTGACGCGCCGCGAAGTCACCGGCCCGGGCTTCGCATGCGGTCTTGAACTCTTCTTCGGGCGTGAAGAGTGGGGTGCGCCGCACCTCGCGCAGGTAGCGCGTGAGCGAATCACCACCCTCGAGACCGTTCAGGGGCTCGTCTTCGCGAGATCGCGGAGGATCTCCATCGCTACCGGATGCCATAACGCCCTCTCGAGGCCGCGATCGTCGCAGCCCTTGTGCGCGAGACCGGGAGCACCACCTTTCCAACACCTCAACTCCGCCCACATAGTGCGGACGGGTGAGGGTTTGCAAAGGCGCTACCGCGCTGGCAGGTAACGCGCCGGATCGACCGGCTTGCCCTGACGACGGATCTCGAAATGCAGTTTGACGCGGTCGGCGTCGCTGTTGCCCATCTCGGCGATCTTCTGGCCCTTTTGCACAGACTGGTCTTCCTTGACCAACAGCGTCTGGTTGTGGGCGTAGGCCGTGAGGTAGGTGTTGTTGTGCTTCAGAATGATCAGGTTGCCGTAGCCGCGCAAGCCCGCACCCGCATAGACCACGCGGCCGTCAGCCGATGCAAGCACCGGCTCGCCCGCCTTGCCGGCTATGTCGAGCCCCTTGTTCTTGGCCTCGTCGAAGCCGGCAATCAGATTGCCCTGCGCCGGCCAGATCCAGCCCACGTCTTCGTCGCCGGATGCTGCCGCGGCGGGTGCGACCGACGAGGTGGTGACAGGCGGCTTGACGGGCGCGGCGGTCGCGGGTGCAACGGTGGACTGGGTGACGGGGCGCGTCGTCACGCCCGCGGCATCGGTGGTGCCGGGCGGGGTTGCTGGTGCAGTCGCCACCCCGGTGGCCCCTGTCGGTGCGACCACGCGCAGCACCTGGCCCACTTCGATCTGGTCGGGGTTGTCGAGGTTGTTCCAGCGCGCGATGTCCTGCCAGCGCTGCCCGGTCTCGGTGCCGATGCGGCGGATCGTGTCGCCGGGGCGCACCGCGTAGTAGCCGGGTTTGCCATAGTTTTCGATGCCGGCCAGCGGACGACCCTGCGAATCGACCGTCATTGGCGAGACCCCCGGTAGCGCGGGTGCCGGTGCCTTGGTCATGGTGCCGCGGTCTTCGACCGGTGCGGGATTGCGTGGCGAGGCACAACCCGCAATCACGAGCGTCAACACCAGCGAAATGCCGGCGACCCAGCTCCGATTGCCAAAACCCTGCATGTGTTCTTCCTTCAAGCGATACCCGATTTTAGGGGGACAAAGTGAACCGCCTCAAGAATGCGGCGCTCGAGTCCACGAGCCGTTTTGTCGATGACAACGAGGGCCTGCCCTCCCGCCGCGGAATGGGTTGGCGCCACGATGCGCCCACCCACCGCCAGCTGGTCTGTCCAGGCGTCCGGTATGGCCTCGCCGCCCGCTGCCGCGATGATCCCTGCGTAGGGTGCGCCCTTGGCGAAACCGATCATTCCGTCGCCCAGCAGCAGATGGAGTGTCGCGATCCGGAACGGACGCAGGTTGGAGCGCGCCTTCTCATGCAGGCCGCGCAGGCGCTCGATGCTGTAGACCTCCGTCGCCACGTGGCTCAGCACCGCAGCCTGGTAGCCGCAGCCCGTGCCGATCTCCATCACGCGGCCGAGCCGGTCATTCGGCTTGCCGGCCAGCGCGGGGGCGCCGAGCAACAACTCGATCATCCGCGCCACCACGTTCGGCTTGGAAATGGTCTGACCCAGACCGATCGGCAGGCTGGTGTCTTCGTAGGCCTGGTTCACCAGCGCGCTGTCGACGAAGCGATGCCGCTCGACCGTGCCCATCGCGCGCAGCACGCGGGCGTCGGCAATCCCTTGTCCGGCCAGCTTCTGCACCATACGCGCGCGCACCGCGTCCGACGCCATCGACGGCGTGCTGCTGACCACGGTCGGACGAACCGGCACGGCCGACGCACGGCCGCGGGTGACGGCCGATGCGGTGGGCGTCAGCCGAACCGGAAAGCTCGGGCGTTGCGTGGCCATCAGGCGACGAGCCGCGCCACCGCGTCGCGCCATGCACCGAGGTTCGCGTGGTCGGTCAGATCGATCTGCAGCGGCGTCAGTGCTACGTGGCCGGCGTTGGTCGCATGGAAGTCGGTGCCTTCGCCGCTGTCCTTGGCGCCGCCGGCACCGGCGATCCAGTACATCGTTTCGCCGCGCGGGCTGTCCTGCGTGATCACCTTCTCTGCCGCATGGCGGCGGCCGAGCCGACAGACCTTGACCGGCTGCAGTTCGCCCATCGGCCGGTTCGGCACATTGACGTTGAGCAGAAAGGCCGGCCCCTCGTGCATTCGTTCGCGCTCGATCTGCTGCACCAGCCGGCGAGCGACCTCGGCTGCCGCGTCGATGTGGGCCCAGCCCTTTTCGGTCTGGGAGAAGGCAATGGCCGGGATACCGAACAGGTAGGCTTCCATTGCAGCGCCGACCGTGCCCGAATAGATGGTGTCGTCGCCCATGTTGGCGCCGTTGTTGATGCCGGAGACCACGAGATCGGGGCGGTAGTCGAGCAAGCCCTTGAGCGCGATGTGCACGCAATCGGCCGGCGTGCCGGTCACGTAGCGAAAGCCGTTGTGCGCCTTGTGCACATAGAGCGGCGCCGCCAGCGTGAGTGCATTCGACTTGGCGCTGTTGTTGTGTTCGGGGGCGACGACTTCAACCTCGGCGATGTCCTTCAGCGCTGCGTGCAGTGCGACGATGCCGGGAGCCTGGAAGCCGTCGTCGTTGGAGATGAGAATTTTCATGGCGTCGATCGGTGCGCCATTCTAGGGTTGCGGTTGGTCACGCCTGAGACATCGGCGCTGCGCGGGCCGAACGTATCATGGCCGCCCCCAAAGGAGACCTCTGCATGCATGCATGGCTTTGCGAAAACCCGACCGGCGTCGATGCGCTGACCTGGAAAGAACTTCCGACACCGCAACCCGGCCCGGGCCAGGTGCTGATCGAGATCAAGGCGGCAAGCCTCAACTTTCCCGATCTGCTGATCGTGCAGAACAAATACCAGATCAAGCCCCCGCTGCCCTTCGTGCCGGGCTCCGAGTACGCGGGCGTGGTGCAAGCGGTCGGAGAAGGCGTCGCGCACCTGAAGGTCGGCCAGAACGTGGCCTGCCTGTCGGGCACAGGCGGTTTCGGCACCCACACGTTGGCACCAGCAGCACTCTGCATGCCGTTGCCGGCCGGCTTCGGCCACGTGGATGCGGCCGCCTTCATCATGATCTACGCAACCTCGTGGCACGCCCTGATCGACCGCGCGCAACTGAAAGCCGGCGAGACGGTGCTGGTGCTCGGCGCTGCAGGCGGTGTCGGCACGGCCGCGATCCAGATTGCCAAGGCCGCGGGTGCGCGTGTGATCGCAGCCGCGTCGACTGATGAAAAATGCGAACTCTGCCGGTCGATTGGCGCCGACGCCACCATCAACTACACCACGCACGCGTTGCCGACCGGTTTTCGCGATGCGATCAAGGCAGCGACAGACGGCAAGGGCCCGGATGTGATCTACGACCCGGTCGGCGGCGACTTCGCCGAGCCTGCATTCCGCTCGATCGGCTGGCGCGGCCGCTATTTGATCGTCGGTTTCGCGGCCGGCCCGATTCCGTCGCTCCCGCTGAATTTGCCATTGCTCAAAGGCGCTTCGCTGGTCGGCGTGTTCTGGGGCGATTTTGCAAAGAAGGAGCCCAAGGCAAATGCGGCCATGATGGCTGAATTGGCCCAGTGGTATGGCGCGGGCAAGATCAAGCCCGTGATCGACAGCACCATGCCAATGAAGGAATTGAAAGCGGCCTATGCCCACATGGGCTCGCGCGGTGTCAAGGGCAAGTTGGTGATGGTGAACTGAGACTCAGCGTATTGCTGCCCATTGAAAAAGCCCGCGACTGCGGGCTTTTTCAATGGCGCCGAACGCGCTTCAAATTTCGAACTCGGACAGCGACTTGCCCGCAGCGAGCGCTTCCGTCACCCAGCGGGGCTTGCGACCGCGACCACCCGACCAATTTTCGCCATTCGGGCCGCGGTATTTGGCAGCTGCCTTGACCGGCGAGGTGCCCGCGCTCCGCTTGCCAGCAGCCGCACGCGGGCTCAACTTGAGATCGGCCGCCGACAAACCGTACTCCGCAATCTTCTGGCGCACTTCCTCGATCACGGCGCCGCGCTCCTTGTTGCGCAGCTCTTCGGCTTGCTTGCGCAATTGCGCAATCTGCTCGTCGTGCTTCTGAATCTGCGAATTGATGTCGGCAAGAGAGGTCATTGCGGGCTTCCTCGGAATTGAAAGGAAAAATTTTAATTCAAAACCAATTGCAACCGCCGGCGCGCCAAAAAAAAAACGCGCCCGTCAAGCGACCGGCGCGTTTCAATGTTATTTGGGGTGGCTGATGGGACTCGAACCCACGACGACCAGAATCACAATCTGGGACTCTACCAGCTGAGCTACAGCCACCAAAGAAGCCTGCGATTGTAGCGTCAAAACTAGCGTGCTGGCTCGGCCGGCCGCGGCACCAGGATTTCTGCCTTGTAGCGCTGCTTCAGCAAGTCATAGTAGGCCGCGTTTTCGGCGGCAGAGATGACCTGCGCAAATTGCCCGGCCTCCTGCTGCGCCATTTCCGGCGTCGAAGGTGCGCGCGGCACCGCCTTGTTGACCCGCACCACCGCGTAGCCCTGGGCGCCAAGGTCGACCCCAGCCCAGGCCGGCAGCTTGGACGTATCGGCCCGCAGCGCGCCCTCGATCACCGGTGCCGGCAGCGACTGGGTTTCGAGCCGCGACACGGTTACCGGCGCGGCGAGCGTGGCGCCGGCCGAATCGGCTTGCCAGGCCTTGAGCCGGGCCTCGCCCTCGGCCTTGGCCAGCGCGGCGGCGCGCTCGGCCACCAACTGGCTGCGAACCTTGTCCTTGACCTCGGCAAATGGAAGCGTGCGCGCCGCAGCGTACTTCGCCACACGACCCGACGCGAGTTGACTCGGGCCGACTTCGATCGCTTCGGTGTTGTGCTTGCGTTCGAGTGAGTCGGCCGCAAACAACGCACCCAGGAAGTTGCGACTGGCGAGCGCGCCCGTGGCACCTGCGGCCGGCGTGCGCGCAACGTTGGTTGCGGTCAGGAGTTTGAGCTTGAGCTTGTCTGCCGCCGGCTGCAGGCTGTCGGGCTGCTGGTACACGAGATCGGTGAAAGTCTCGGCCGCCTTGGCGAACTCCTGCGTCGCCTGCTGGGCACGAACCTCGTCCTCGATGCGCGCGCGAACCTGTTCGAACGGCGGCACCTGCTCCGGCTTGATGTCGGTCAGATGGATGATGTGATAGCCGAACTCGGTTTCGACAACGGCACTGATCTCGCCCTTCTTGAGCGCGAACATCGCATCCTCGAACGGCTTGACCATCGCGCCGCGCGCCACGAAATCGAGGTCGCCACCCTTCTCCGCGGAGCCGGGATCCTGCGAGTTCTTGCGCGCGATGTCGGCAAAGCTGGCGGGTGACTTTTTCACTTCGGCCAGCAACTGCTCGGCCCTGGACTTGGCCTTGTCGCGCTCGGCGGCCGGCGCGCTGGCCGGTGCCGTGATCAGGATGTGGCTCGCGCGGCGCTCTTCCTTCGTGCCGAAGCGCGCCTTGTTCTGCTCGAAGTACGCCTTGGCGTCGGCCTCGCTGACCGCGATGTTCTTCTTGACCGCATCCAGATCGAGCACCAGATATTCGACCGCGGCTTGCTCAGGTGCCTGGAACAGCGCCGGATGGTCCTTGTAGTAGGTCTCGAGATCTGCATCGCTGACTGTGACCTTCGCGGCGAAATCGGCTGCGTTGAAGCGGGCAACCTGCACCTCGCGCCGGTCGTAGAACGCGTTGATCGTCGCCTCGGTCTGAGCCTTGGTCGCGAAAGCCGAGCCGGAAACGCCCTGCAGCACCTGCTGCGTCGCGAGTTGCGCCCGCACCGATGCTTCGTACTGCTCTGGCGTTTGCTGCGTGGTTCGAATGAACAGTTCGCGGTCGAACTTGCCGTCGGCACCGCGGAACGCGGCAAGCCCCTGATCCTGCGCAAAGATTCGCGCGAGCTTGTCCTCCGACACGGTCATATGGGTCTTGTCGGCCGCGGCCCGCAGCACGCGATCGCGCACCATGCGGTCGAGCGTGGCGTAGCGGGCGGCGTCCGAATCGAGCAGCGCGGCATCGATGCTGGGCGACTGCTGCCGAATGCGATCGACCTCGTTGCGGTGTTGCTGATCCCACTCGGGCCGCGTGATGTCGTGGCCGTCGACGCGCGCAACCTTTTCACCCTTGCCGTCGCTCTGGCTATAGCGCTCCACGCCGAAAAACACGAACGACGGAATGATCAGCAAGAACAAGAACGCCATCACGATCTTGGTGTGCTTGCGGAAGAAATCAAACATTGAACACTCTCTCTATTGAAGCGGCCGAGACATCGACTCGGGCAACAAAAAAGGCGAACAACGTGTTCGCCTTTGCATCGTTTGGTGGGTGCTGAGGGGCTCGAACCCCCGACCTACGCCTTGTAAGGGCGCCGCTCTACCAGCTGAGCTAAGCACCCCACCGGGAATGATGTCTCAGTTCAGCGCATCTTTCAGCGCCTTGCCGGGACGGAACTTCGGGATCTTGGCGGCCTTGATTTTAATCGCTGCGCCGGTGCGCGGGTTGCGACCCGTGCGGGCAGCGCGTTTGCCCACTGCAAAAGTACCAAAACCGACGAGCGAAACCGAGTTGCCCTTTTTCAGGGTGGTGCGAATCGCGCCGATGGTGGACTCCAGCGCGCGCGTGGCCGCAGCTTTGGAAATATCGGCATTTTTTGCGATGTGCTCAATCAATTCGGTCTTGTTCACAAGGGCCTCTTGTCGGAAAAAAGTTGTCGGGTGTGCCGCCAACTGCATGACCGACCCCTGAGTGGTGCCGTGCGGCGCGGTGGGAAGAAGGATGGCAGTTGCGGCGCGTCGGCAGCGCACTGCCGACAGGGATTAAAGCCACTGGTCTACGGGGTGTCAAGACGAACCAGGGCCGCGTAGCACAGCGAACACCGCGATTTTAGAGGCGTTTCGTGAAGTCCTCTTCAAAGCGCGGCAGCAATCGCCTTGCCAAGATCGATGGTGCCGGCCGTGCCGCCGATGTCGGCCGTGCGCGGTGCGCCGCTTCCGGGCGCGAGAACGGCCTCGATCGCAGCGAGGATCGCATCGTGCGCCGCCTTGTGGCCGAGGAATTCAAGCATCATCGCGCCGCACCAGATCTGGCCGATCGGGTTGGCGATGCCCTTGCCGGCGATGTCGGGCGCCGAACCATGCACCGGCTCGAACAGCGACGGCGTGGTGCGCTCCGGGTTCAGGTTGGCGCTCGGCGCAATGCCGATGGTGCCGGTACAGGCCGGGCCCAGGTCGGACAGGATGTCGCCGAACAGGTTGCTCGCGACAACCACGTCGAAGAACTCCGGACGCTGCACGAAGTGCGCCGTCAGGATGTCGATGTGAAACTTGTCGAGCGTGATGCCGGGATAGTTTTTTGCCATTTCGACCACCCGCTCGTCCCAGTAGGGCATGGTGATCGAAATGCCGTTCGACTTGGTGGCGCTGGTCAGGTGCTTCTTCGGGCGCGACTGCGCGAGCTCGAAAGCGAACCTGAGCACGCGGTCCACGCCGATGCGCGACATCACCGTCTCCTGCACCACGATCTCGCGAGCAGTGCCCTCGTACATGCGCCCGCCGATGCTGGAGTACTCGCCTTCGGTGTTCTCGCGCACGATGTACATGTCGATCTCGCCGGGCTCGCGCCGCGAACCATCGCGCCGCACCACGGGCGCCGTGATGCCGGGCATCAGGCGTGCGGGACGCAGATTGATGTACTGGTCGAACTCGCGCCGGAACAAAAGCAAAGAGCCCCAGAGCGACACATGGTCCGCAATTTTTTGGGGCCAGCCGACCGCTCCGAAAAAGATGGCATCGTGGCCGCCGATCTGGTCTTTCCAGTTGTCGGGCAGCATCTTGCCGTGCTTCTCGAAGTAGTCCCAGCTCGAGAAATCGAAATGGTCGAACTTCAGGTCGATGCCGAACTTGCGTGCGGCCGCGTCCAGCACGCGGATGCCCTCGGGCATGGTTTCCTTGCCGATGCCGTCGCCGGCGATCACTGCGATGCGTTGGGTGCTCATGGGAAGTCTCTTGGGATCAAGTTGGAAAGAAATGCAACGCCGCCTGGGCGACTTGTTGCGGCGCCTCTTCGGGCAGGTAGTGGCCACACGGCAAGGTATGGCCCGACACCCTCACTGCACGTTCGCGCCAAAGCGTCAGAACGTCGAAGCAGCGGCCTACGGCGCCGTGTTCGCCCCACAGAACCTGCAGGGGCTGCGTGAGCAGGCGCCCGGCGGCAACGTCGGCGCGATCGTGCGCCAGATCGATCGAGGCGGACGCGCGGTAGTCCTCGCAGATCGCGTGCGCTGTCCCGTCGATCGCGGCACAGCGCTCGTATTCCAGAAGGGCCTCGGCCGCGAACGGCGCGAGCCCGGCATGACGGCTGCCCATCACGCTGCGGATGTAGCGCGCCGGGTCGCCCTCGATCAGCGCCTCGGGCAGCGGCGGCGGCTGGATCAGGAAGAACCAGTGCCAGTAGGCGCGCGCAAAGGCTTCGCTGGTATCGCGGTACATCGCGAGCGTGGGAGCGATGTCGAGCAACAGCAGGCGATCGACCGCGTCGGGATGGTCGGCCGCGAGCCGATGGGCGACGCGTGCACCGCGGTCGTGCGCCAGCACGCCGAAGCGTTCGAAGCCATGCTGCTGCATCACGGCCAGCGCATCGAGCGCCATCTCCCGCTTGCTGTAGGCCGCGTGGTCGGGCCCGCCGGCCGGTCGACCCGAATCGCCATAGCCGCGCAGATCCATCATGACCAGCGTGAAGTGGTCGGCCAGTTCCGGCGCCACGCGGTGCCAGATCGCATGTGTCTGCGGATGGCCGTGCAACAGCAGCAGCGGCGCACCGCGGCCGCCGATGCGGCCATGCAGCCGAACCGGGCCGCGATGCAGATCGAAAGGCGTGAATGAATCGAGCACGCAGGGATTGTGCGTGGCACGAGCCAGCGCATCAAGCAACAATGCATAAACCTATAATTTCCCAAATGGCACGAATCGATCGCGGCGATCTGGAGCTCATGCAGGCCATTCGCGGTCACGGGAGTCTGGCGGGCGCGGCGCTCGCGCTCGGCGTGGTGCCTTCGGTGGTCACCAAGCGGCTCGGCGCGCTCGAGACCCAACTGGGTCAGCGTCTGTTCGAGCGCACTACGCGCCGCTTGAGCCTTACCACCGAAGGCGAGGCGCTCTGCCAGCACGCCGATGGCCTGCTCGACCGCTTTGCGGCGCTCGAGACTGAGCTGGCAGAACGTCAGAACGCATTGAACGGCACCTTGCGGCTTGCCGCGACCTTCGGCTTTGGCCGGCGCTGGGTCGGGCCGGCGCTGGCCGCTTTTCAGGCCCTGCACCCTGCCCTGAAGGTCGAACTGCAGCTCACGGAGCAATTGCCTGACCTGGGGGCCGAGGGCTACGACGGCGCGATCTGGCTCTGGAGCGTGCAGAACAGGCATGCGAGCGACTGGGTCACGCGGCGCATCGCGCGCAACCAGCGTGTGCTGGCCGCGTCACCGGCCTATCTGCAACGGCGCGGCCTGCCTGCGGATCTGCCGGCGCTGGCCGCGCACGACTGCCTGGTGGCACGCGAGAACGGCAGCGCGCAGCCGCGTCCGTTCGACCTCTGGACGCTGCGCCATGCGCGCGACGGCAGCACCGCGCGCATCCGCGTCCAGGGCGCCCTCGCCAGCAACTCCGGTGAAATGGTGCGTGACTGGTGCCTCGACGGTCGCGGCATCATGTTGCGCAGCCTGTGGGACATCGCCCCGCAGCTCGCGTCGGGCGAACTGGTGCGCGTGCTGCCGCACTACGCCATGCCCGAGGCCGACATCCATTGGGTCGCGCCCTGGCGGCCGAAGACGCCGCGCCGCGTGCGCCTCTTGATCGACTTTCTGGTGGAGGCGTTTCGCACCGAGCCGTGGAAGCTCGAGGCGTCAGTGCGACCGAAGCCGCGGCGCGCCAAAGCCTAGGACGGCGGGGCTGCGCTGCGCACCACCAGGCTGACCCCCACCGCGGTCAGGCTGATGCCGGCCAGCGTCACCAGCGTGATCGGCTCGTCGAACAGCAGCCATGCCATCACCGCGGTGCACGGCGGCACCAGGTACAGCAGACTGGTCACGGCCGTCGCGGTGCCGCGCTGGATCAGCATGTAGAGCAACGATGCGCCGCCCAGCGACAGTGCCAGCACCGACCAGGCCATCGAGCCGACCACGGCGGCATTCCACATGATTGCGCCGGTCTCGAACAGCGCGAACGGCAGCGTCACCACGAGTGCCGCAGCCAATTGCACCGCGCTGGCGCTGCGCACATCGCAGGGCGCGACAAAACGCTTCTGGTAAAGCGTTCCGGCGGTGATCGACAGCAGCGCAAACACCGCAAGCCCCATCGTCAGCGCATTGACCTCGCCGCCCTGGCCGAGCTTGCGCGACACCACCAGCACCAGTCCGGCGAAGCCGAGCAGGAGACCGGCCCACTGGCGCCTTGTGATGGCCCCGCCATGCATCGACATCCATATCGCCGTCAGCACCGGCTGAAGACCGACCAGCAGCGCGACCAGTCCCGAGCCCATGCCGGCCTTGACCGCGGCCCATACGCCGCCCAGATACCCGGCCTGCATCAGGATGCCGGTGACGGCGAGGTGAAGCCACTGCGCCCGCTGCACCGGCCAGGCCACGCGCGTCGCCGCCACCCACAGGCCGAAGCACAGCAGCGAGAGCGCATAGCGCACCACGAGGAACTTGAGGGGTGGCGCGTGTGGCATGCCGTAGCGCGCGACGATGAAGCCGGTGCTCCAGATCAGTACGAACACCGCAGGCATCAGGCGCAGCCACGCGGCCGCGCGGCCGCCGGCCGTCATTTCGCCCGCGCCCGAATTTCAGGAATCGCCTTCTGCAGGTAGTAAACCATCGACCAGACCGTGAGCACGGCCGAGATCCAGATCAGCCACTGGCCCCAGATCCCGGTGTCGATCACGCCGAACAGCTTGCCGTTGAACAGAAGGAACGGAATCGCGACCATCTGCACGACGGTCTTGACCTTGCCGATCATGTGCACCGCCACGCTCTTGCCGGCGCCGATCTGCGCCATCCATTCGCGCAGCGCGGAAATGGCGATCTCGCGGCCGATGATGATCAGCGCCACGAACACGTCGGCGCGCTGCAGGTGCACCAGCACGAGCAAGGACGCGCAGACCAGGAACTTGTCGGCTACCGGATCGAGGAAGGCGCCGAACGCCGATGTCTGGTTGAGCTTGCGGGCCAGGTAGCCATCGAGCCAGTCGGTGGCCGCGAACACGATGAACATCACCGTGGCGATGAGATTGCGCATCGGCTCCGCGATGGGCAGGTAGAACACACCGACGATCAGGGGGATCGCGACGATGCGCGTCCAGGTCATGATGGTGGGAAGCGTCCAGAACATGCGGCTGATTGTGACTTGGTTCAGTGAAGGGCCCGGTAGATCTCTTCGGCCAGGTCGGCCGCGATGCCGTCGACCGACGCAATGTCTTCCACGCTGGCCGAGGCAACCCCGCGAATGCCGCCGAAGCGTTGCAGCAGCCGGGCGCGGCGCTTGGGCCCGATGCCCGGGATGTCCTCGAGCTGGCTCCCGCCCACGCGCACCTTGGCCCGCTTGGCCCGCATGCCGGTGATCGCGAAGCGGTGCGCCTCGTCGCGGATCTGTGCCACCAGCATCAGCGCGGCGGAGTCGCGACCGAGGTAGACCTTGTCGCGCCCGTCGGCGAACACCAGTTCCTCGAGACCGACCTTGCGGCCCTCGCCCTTCTCGACGCCAACGATCAGCGACAGCGGCAGCCCCAGCTCGCTGAACACCTCGCGTGCCATCGACACCTGTCCCTTGCCGCCGTCCACCAGCACCAGCTCCGGCATGCGCGCGGCCTTGGTGTTGACCGGCGCATCGGCGCCGACGCCGTTGGCGTCGCCGGCCGTCGGCGCATCGGTTTCGGCGGCCATCGCCTCGGCCAGCCGCGCATAGCGCCGGGTCAGCACCTGCCGCATCGCCGCGTAGTCGTCGCCCGGCGTGATGCCTTCGATGTTGTAGCGCCGGTACTCGCGGTTCTGCATGGCATGGTGCTCGAACACCACGCAGGAGGCCTGCGTCGCTTCGCCGGCCGTGTGCGAGATGTCGAAGCATTCGATGCGCAGGCTGTCGAGGTCGTCAGGCGCGAGTTCGAGCGCATCGACCAGCGCGCGCGTGCGCGCCTGTTGCGAGCCTTCTTCGGCGAGCAACCGGGCCAGTTGAAGGCCGGCGTTGGTCTGCGCCATCTCGAGCCAATGCCGGCGCTGCTCGCGCGGCTGGAAAACCGCCGTGATGCGCGTGCCCGCCTGCTGCGACACGGCCTCGATCAGTTCGCGGCTCACCTGCTCGCTCAGCACCAGCGTGGCCGGCACAGGTACATCGATGTAGTGCTGCGCGATGAAGGCTTCGAGCACCTGGACTTCGATGGCGTCCGCCACCGCGGGCTCGTTGCCGTCTTCGGCGTCGTCGAGCTCGCCATGGCGAATCTGCGCCGCGTCCTCCACGTGCACGGGAAAGTAGGGCCGGTCGCCCAGGTGGCGCCCGCCGCGCACCATCGCGAGATTCACGCACGCCTTGCCGCCCTGCACCTTGACCGCGAGGATGTCGACGTCCTTGTCGGATGCGATCTCGATCGACTGCTGGTGCAGCACGCGCGACAGCGCCGACATCTGGTTGCGCAGCTCGGCGGCCTGCTCGAACTCCAGCTTTTCGGCATGCGCCGTCATGCGGTCTTCGAGCGTTCGCAGCACCAGTTGCGTGTCGCCGTGCAGGAACGCCTCGGCATTGGCCACGTCCTGCGCGTAAGCCTCGGGCGTGATGTAGCCGACGCACGGGCCGGTGCAGCGCTTGATCTGGTACAGCAGGCAGGGCCGGGTGCGGTTGGCATACACCGTGTCTTCGCAGGTGCGCAGCTTGAACACCTTCTGCAGCAGCTGGATCGACTCCTTCACCGCCCACGCGCTCGGGTACGGGCCGAAGTAGCGGTGCTTCTTGTCGACCGCGCCGCGGTAGTACGCGAGCCGCGGAAACTGGTGCGATGCGATCTTCAGGTAGGGGTAGCTCTTGTCGTCGCGAAACAGGATGTTGTAGCGCGGCTTGAGCGTCTTGATGAGGTTGTTCTCGAGCAGCAGCGCCTCGGCCTCGGAGCGCACCACGGTCGTCTCCATGCGCACGATCTTGCTGATCATGTGGCCGATGCGCGTGCCGCCATGGCTCTTCTGGAAGTAGTTGGCCACCCGCTTCTTCAGGTTGCGCGCCTTGCCCACATACAGCACCGCGCCGGCCGCATCGAAGTAGCGGTAGACGCCCGGCAATTGCGGCAGGGCCGCGACTTCGCTGAGCAGTTGATCGGAATGCACGTCTGACATGGCGGCTATTGTGGCGCGGGCTCCCGAGGGTAGAGTCGCCGCGATGCACTGGGACATCTTCTGCAGGGTCATCGACAACCATGGCGATCTCGGCGTCTGCTGGCGACTGGCATGCCAGTTGGCGACGCAAGGCGATCGCGTACGGCTGTGGGTCGATGACGGCGCCGCGCTGCGGTGGATGGCGCCCGCCGGCCAGCCGGGCGTCGACGTGATCGACTGGCGCGATCCGGAGGCCATCGGCGACGCCGTGGCGGCAGCCGCGCCGGACGTGCTGATCGAGGCCTTCGGCTGCGATCCCGCTCCTGAATTGATAGCACGCTTCGCCCACCGTTCGGATGCTGGCGGCCGAAAAGGCGCATGGATCAACCTGGAGTACCTGTCCGCCGAACCGTATGTCGAGCGCCTGCACGGGCTGCCCTCGCCGGTGTTCCGCGGGCCCGGCGAAGGGTTGACCAAGCATTTCTTCTACCCCGGTTTCACCGAGCGCACCGGCGGCCTGCTGCGCGAAGCCGGCCTGGTCGAAGCACGGGCTGGCTTCGACCGCGCGGCCTGGCTTGCGGCGCAAGGTATCGCGTGGCACGGCGAGCCGGTGTGGACGCTGTTCTGCTACGAGCCACCGGCGCTGCGCGCAATGTTGACCACGCTGAAGGACGCGTCCAGGCCCCCGCAGTTGCTGGTCGCGGCGGGTCGCCCGGCCGCAGCCGTGCGCGCCGCGCTGCAGGCGCCGGGCCTGCGGCGCGCGGCCGATGCGCTCTCGATCACCTGGCTACCCGCGCTGCCCCAGCCCGAATTCGACTGCCTGCTCTGGAGCGGCGACCTGAATTTCGTGCGCGGCGAGGATTCGCTGGTGCGTGCGCTCTGGGCCGGCGCGCCCCTGGTCTGGCAAATCTACCCGCAGGACGACGACGTTCACCACGTCAAGCTCGAGGCCTTTCTGGACTGGCTGGCGGCCCCGCCGTCGCTTCGGCGCTTTCACCGGATCTGGAACGGTTTCGAGGACGGCGCATTGCCTGTTCCGGACGCTGCGACCCTTGCGGAATGGCGCGATGCGGTGCAGGCGGCGCGCACGCGGCTGCTGGCACAGGACGATCTCGCCACGCAACTGCGCAGGTTCGTTGCCCAAAAAAGCTAAAATCGCGGGCTTTGCGGATTTCGGGCCGGGGTTTCATGTGAACCCCTCTTGCCTTTCCGCTGAACCCGCCGTGGGGAAATGCGGCTTCAGGCCCGGGGCCTGTGGCCGCACCGAGCGGCCGAACATCCAGTGACCCAGAGACCCTGATATGAAAATCGCTCAAGAAATCCGCGCCGGCAACGTCATCATGCACGGCAAGGACCCGATGGTCGTCCTCAAGACCGAATACAGCCGCGGCGGCCGCAACTCCGCCACCGTGCGCATGAAGCTCAAGAGCCTGATCGCCAACTTCAATACCGAGCAGGTGTTCAAGGCCGACGACAAGATCGACCAGATCGTGCTCGAAAAGAAAGAGTGCACCTACTCCTACTTCGCCGACCCGATGTACGTCTGCATGGACACCGAGTACAACCAGTACGAAGTCGAAGCCGAGAACATGGGCGACTCGCTCAACTACCTCGAAGACGGCATGCCGGTCGAAGTGGTGTTCTACGACGGCAAGGCCATCTCGGTCGAACTGCCGACCAGCGTCGAGCGCGAAATCACCTGGACCGAGCCGGCCGTCAAGGGCGACACCTCGGGCAAGGTGCTCAAGCCCGCCAAGATCTCCACCGGCTTCGAAGTGCCGGTGCCGCTGTTCGTGGCCCAAGGCGACAAGATCGAAATCGACACCCGCACCGGCGAATACCGCAAACGCGTCTGAGCGCAGCCGGCCTCGACAAAAAGCTCCCTCGGGAGCTTTTTTTTCGTACGCTGCGGGCACGACGGGCCCCATCCGCATGGCACTGCGCACGGGAGCTCTAGACTTGGTCGGCCAGCGCGCAGCTTCAAGAGCACCCCGAGCTGGCCCCTATCCTGCTATGTCCCCTGCCACCTTGCGCATCCACAATCCGGACACCATGAACAAGATCCACGACCTTCACGACAAACGCCTGGCCGACGCCTGGGCCACGCTGCAGGCACATTCGGACAAGGGCCTGCCGCTCGATCCGGATCCGTCCCGCCTGGCCTTTGCCGACCCCGAGTTCCTGCTGCGGCGCGAAACCCGAGGCCTGCGCATGCAGCTCGAACTGATGAAGCCCGACATCGAGATGCGCGCCCATGGCATCGAGAACACCGTCGTGGTGTTCGGCAGCGCGCGCTTTCGCAGCAAGGAAGAGTCCGATGCGCTGGTCGCCCAGGCCGAAGCGGCCGGCGACGCGGTGGCGCTCGACCGCCTCAAGCGCCTGGCGCGCGGCTCGCACTACTACGAGGAGGCCCGCAGCTTCAGCAAGATGGTGGCCGAGTACAGCAAGGCCAAGGATCCGGAAGATCAGCTCTTCATCTGCACCGGCGGCGGCCCCGGCATCATGCAGGCCGCCAACCGCGGCTCGTACGAAGGCGGCGGCCTCAACATCGGCCTGGCCATCGCGCTGCCGATGGAAGAAGAGGCCAACCCCTACGTCACGCCCGCGCTGAGCTTCAAGTTCCACTACTTCGCGATCCGCAAGATGCATTTCATGATGCGTGCGAAGGCGCTGGTCGCATTCCCAGGCGGCTTCGGCACGCTCGACGAGCTGTTCGAGGTCATCACGCTGGTTCAGACGAAGAAGTCGAAACCGGTGCCGATCGTGCTGTTCGGCACCGACTACTGGAAGAAGCTGCTCGACTTCGACTTCCTTGTCGAGGAAGGCGTGATCTCCCCTGGCGATGTGAAGCTGTTCGAGTACGTCGACGCCCCGGCCGACGCGTGGGATGCGATCAAGCGCTTCTACAAGCTCTAGGACGGCCGCTGGATCAGCGTCGCCACCACGAGTACATGGGACAGCACCACGAAGCAGACTGATGCCGCGAGCAACAGGTCGCCAAAGTTGAACGGCGCAGGGCCGTCGTCGAACTGTCCATCGGCGAAGGCCAGCGCCAGTCCGCAAAAGGCCATGCCGAGCAGCACGCCAGCAACGATGGTCAATGTGCGACGCAAGGTCATCGCGGGTGTCGCTTTCATTGCCGGACTCTGCGCACCCCCGGCGCATGCGTCTGTTCGGCAGCGCACGCACGCCGACGAATTCGAGATGCGAGGAGCGCGGCCCGGCCGGACTCAGGGCGCTCGCAGGCCCCACACCGCGCGCGTTCCGGCAGCTACCACGCCGCCGACCACCCAGAACACGCCCGCCACGCCGATCAATGCACCCGCGGCGCCGAACAGCATCGGCATCGCGACGCTCGACGCATTGAGCGTCATCACGCGCAGCCCCAGCGCCTCGCCATGGCGTGCGTGCGGCGTGATCTGGTGCAGCATGCTCATGACCATCGGCTGCACCGCGCCCAGCGCGATGCCGAGCGCCACCGAACAGGCGCCCATGCCGAGCGCCGACGACATGAGTGGATAGACGGCGAACACCAGCGCGGTGATGACGTTCGACACCGTGATCACGCTGCGTTCGCTCAAGCGCGAGGCGACGATCGGCAACACCACGCGGATGCCCGCCGCAGCCACGGCGAACGCGCCGAGGATCGATCCGATCACCGATGCACTGAGCCCCCGCTCATGCCCAAGGATCGGCAGCACGAAAGTGTGGACGTCCCAGGAGGCCGACTGCAACCAGTTGACGAACAGCAGGCGACGAAACATCGGCTGCCCGAGCAGATCCCAGGCGCGCGGCTTCGGCGCACCGGGTGGCGGCGGCGTGATCGGCCGCTCCGTGGCCCCGCGCGCCAGCAGCCAGCAGGCCAGCGGCAGCAGCGCCGCCAGACCGAATGCCATCCGGTAGCCGGCCATTGCCCCGGGGGTGGGGCCGGCGTGGTCGATCAGCAGACCCGCCGCGAACGGCCCGACGAAGTTGGCCGCGGCGGGCGAGATCGCGAGCCAGCTGAACACCTGCTTGAGCTGTGTCGGGTTGGCCGCCGCGCGACCTACATGGCGCTGCAGCGTGATCACCGCGATGCCGGTCGCACCGCCGGTCAGCAGCGCGGCAAGGCAGAGCACCGGGAACACGGGGAACGCCGCAGCCAGCGCCGCGCCGCTCGTGGCCGCACCCACTGCGATCGACAACGGCAGACGCAAGCCGTGCCGGTCAGCGAAACGCCCCGTCGGCAAAGCGAGGAATACCTGCGTGAGCGCGAACAGCGAAAGCATCACGCCCACTGCAGCAGCGCTGTAACCCTGCTGCAGCGCCAGCAACGGCGCCGCGAGCCGAGTGCCGGTCATGGCGGCGTGCAGGCACACCTGCGCAAGGATCAGGCGCAGCAGTTCAGGCGTCACAAGGCTGCATCGTCCTCGCTGCCCGTGGGCGGCAACAATGCCTGCGACTGGGCATCAGGCAGCGCCTCGACCTGTCTGAGCGCACGGTGCATGACGTTGCTGCGCGTCTGCGCCTGATCCAGCGTGTTGAGCACGGTCTGGGTCTGCGCCTTGACCCTCGACAGCACGTCGCCGAACTTGCTGAACTCGGCCTTCACCGCGCCCAGCACCTGCCAAACCTCGCTCGACCGCTTCTCGAGCGCCAGCGTGCGAAAGCCCATCTGCAGCGAGTTCAGGATGGCCAGCAGCGTGGTCGGGCCGGCCAGCGTGACGCGGTGCTTGCGCTGCAGGCCCTGCATCAGATCCGGGCGGCGCAGCACCTCAGCGTAGAGGCCTTCGGTGGGAAGGAACAGGATCGCGAAGTCGGTGGTGTTCGGTGGCTCGATGTACTTTTCTTCGATCGAGCGCGCCTCGAGCCAGATGCGGGTTTCCAGCGCACGGCCCGCGAGTTCGGCAGCCACCGGATCGGCGCGCTGCTGGGCGTCCAGCAGGCGCTCGTAGTCTTCATTGGGGAACTTGGCATCGATCGGCAGCCACAGCGGCTCGCCGTCGGCCTTGCGGCCCGGCAGACGGATCGCAAAGTCGACCGTGTTGCGCGTGCCGGGCCGGGTGACCACCTGGGCCGCGTATTGCTCCGCCGCAAACACCTGTTCGAGCAAGGCGCCCAGCTGCGCTTCACCGAAGATGCCGCGCATCTTGACGTTGGTCAGCAGGTGCTTGAGGTCGCCCACGCCCTGCGCCAGCGTCTGCATCTCGCCCAGGCCCTTGTGCACCTGCTCGAGGCGGTCGGCCACCTGCTTGAAGCTTTCGCCGAGCCGCGCTTCGAGCGTGCTTTGCAGCTTTTCGTCGACAGTCTTGCGCATCTCGTCGAGCTTGGCCGAGTTGGTCTGCTGCAGTTGCGCGAGCTGCGTCTCCATGGTCGTGCGCACTTCGGCCAGGCGTCGTGCGTTCGATTCGCTCAGGCCCTGCAACTGCGTGTTGAGCGTGTCGGCCAGCGTCTTCTGCAGCAGCGTGAGTTGCTGCGCAAAGGCGTCGATCTGCGCGTTCTGCGTGCGGGTTGCCTCCGCGCCCTGCTGCACCAGTGCGGCCTGGAAGGTTGCGAAGTTCTGGCCCAGCTCCTGGCGCGTGGCGCGCGACGATTCGCCGATTTCCTGGCGCAGCGTGCGCGCCGTGTTTTCGTTGCCCGATGCCAGGGCCGCAACGAGTTCTGCATGCCGATCGGACGCGGGCTTGCGCAGCAGGAGCCACAGGACGAGGATGAAGTTCAGGGCCGCGAGGCCTAGCAGGGCCCAGAGCCCCAGTTCGGTGGTAGGCACGTGTCTGCGATCTATCGGGTGGCCAGCACCGCAGGGTTGACGGGCGTGAGCGCCTTTTTCTGGGTGAGAAAGCCGATGAGGTTGTCGGTCGCGAGGTCGGCCATGGCACGGCGTGTGGGCACGGTCGCGCTGGCGATATGGGGCGTGAGCACCACGTTCGGCACGGTAAGAAGGTCGGGGTGCACCCTGGGCTCACCCTCGAACACGTCGAGGCCGGCGGCAGCGATGCGCTTCTCGCGCAGCGCGACGGCAAGCGCTGCGTCGTCGACGATGCCGCCGCGGGCGATGTTGATCAGCGTCGCGGTCGGCTTCATGAGCGCGAGCTCGGCGGCACCGATGGTGTGGTGCGAAGCCGGGCTGTAGGGCACCACCAGCACCACATGGTCGGCTGTCCTGAGCAGTTCATCCTTGCTCACGTAGCCGGCCGTGCATTCGGCCTCCAGCCCGGCGTCGAGGCGCGACCGGTTGTGATAGATCACCTTCATGCCGAAGCCGTGTGCGCCGCGCTTCGCAATGCCCTGCCCGATGCGGCCCATGCCGATGATGCCGAGCGTGCTGCCGTGGATGTCGGAGCCCGAGAACATGTCGTAGGCCCATTTGGTCCATTGGCCGGCGCGCAGGTAATGCTCGCTCTCGGCGATGCGGCGCGCGGTGGCCATCAGCAGTGCGAAGCCGAAGTCGGCCGTTGTCTCGGTGAGCACGTCGGGCGCGTTGGTGCCGAGCACGCCGTGTGCGGTCATGGCGTCGACGTCGAAGTTGTTGTAGCCCACGGCCATGTTGGCGCAGATCTTCAGATCCGGGCAGGCGTCGAGCAGCTCGGCGTCGATGCGTTCGCTGCCGGTGGTGAACGCGCCCTGCTTGCCCTGCAGCTTCGCGATCAGTTCGGCCTTCGACCAGGCCGCATCGGTCTGGTTCGATTCGACCTCGAAGTGTTGTTCGAGCCGGGCGATGGTTTCAGGAAAGATCGCGCGGGCGACGAGTACCTTGGGTTTGGTCATTGTTCTTTCAGCGGAAGAAGATCAGGGTGGTGAGGATGAACAGCGGCACCAAAATCGCGCCCGACCAGGCCATGTAGCCGAAGAAGCTCGGCATCTTCACGCCGCGGTCTTCGGCGATGGCCTTGACCATCAGGTTCGGCGCGTTGCCGATGTAGCTGTTGGCTCCCATGAACACGGCGCCGGCCGAGATCGCGGCGAGCGTGCTGGCGTAGGTGGTCATCAGCGCCTGCGGATCGCCGCCGGCGGTGTTGAAGAACACCAGGTAGGTGGGTGCATTGTCCAGGAAAGAGCTCAGGATGCCGGTGGCCCAGAAATACATGGCCGGATCGGGCTGGCCGTCGGGCCGCGTGACGGCCGACACCACCGCGCCGAACGGTCCCTGCGTCCCGGCCTTGAGCATCGCGATCACCGGAACGATGGTCAGGAAGATGCCCGCGAACAGTTTGGCCACCTCGGCCATCGGGCCCCAGGCGAACTGGTTGTCGGCATGCACCTTGCTGGCGGTGATCTTGAGCGACAGCAGCGTGATGGCGACGAGGCCCACGTCGCGCACCACGCCCGGCAAACCGACCGGCGTGCCGAGCACCTCGAACACCACGGGCGACTTCCAGAAGCCGCTGACCAGCACCAGCAGCACCACGCCGCCCAGCAGCCAGAAGTTGGCCGCGCCGTCGAAGCCGATGCGTTGCGTGTCGGGCGTCGGGTCGACCGGCAGCACGCCTTCCTTGCGGTAGTAGTGACTATCGATCAGCCAGAACAGCGCGAGCAGCACACCGACCACGAACAGGGTGTCGGGCAGGATGTTCTTCAGCGTCCAGAAAAAATCGACGCCCTTCAGGAAGCCGAGGAACAGCGGCGGGTCGCCCAGCGGCGTGAGCGCGCCGCCCGCGTTCGACACGATGAAGATGAAGAACACCACCACGTGCGCCTTGTGGATGCGGTTGTCGTTGGCGCGGATCAGCGGGCGGATCAGCAGCATGGAGGCGCCCGTGGTGCCCATGAAGCTCGCAAGCACCGCGCCGATGGCGAGGATGGCCGTGTTGAGCCCGGGTGCGCCGTGCGGGTTGCCACGGATGTGGATGCCGCCGGCCACGGTGAACAGCGCCGTCAGCAGGACGATGAACGGGATGTATTCGGACAGCAGAGCATGCACCAGCTCATGCAAGGCTGCAGGCACGCCGAACCGCATCGCGAACGGCAGCAGGAACGCAAGGCCCCAGGCCGCTGCGACCTTGCCATAGTGGCGGTGCCAGAACGACGGCACCAGCAGCGGCATCAGCGCGATCGACAGCAGGATGCCCGCAAAGGGAACGCCCCACAGGGGCGAAACCTCTGCACCATTCATGCCGGCGTCTCGATCTCGAACACCTGGCGCAGGTAGGCAAGGTACTTCTCGTCCTCACACATGTTCTTCGACGGCGTGTCCGAGAGCTTGGCCACCGGCTGGTCGTTGCAGCGGATCATCTTGATGACGATCTGCAGCGGCTCGTAGCCGAGATCGTTGGTGAGGTTGGTGCCGATGCCGAAGGCCAGCTGGCAGCGGCCGCGGAACTGTTCGTAGAGCTCGATGGTGCGCGGCACTGTCAGCCCGTCGCTGAAGATCAGCGTCTTGGTGCGCGGGTCGACGCGGTTCGCCACGTAGTGCGCCAGCATGCGCTCGCCCCACTGGAACGGGTCGCCGCTGTCGTGACGCGAGCCGTCGAACAGCTTGCAGAAAAACAGGTCGAAGTCGCGCAGGAACGCGCTCATGCCATACACATCGGACAGCGCGATGCCGAGGTCGCCGCGGTATTCGCGGCCCCACATCTCGAAGCCGAACACCTGGCTGTCGCGCAGCCGCGGCCCGAGTGCCTGGCAGGCCTGCAGGTACTCGTGCGCCATGGTGCCCAGCGGAATCAGCCCAAGCTTCATCGCGTAGAGCACGTTGCTGGTGCCGGCAAACTGCGGACTGCGCTCGCCGACGCGTGCCGGCACCGTCACCGCACCGAGTCTGGCGCTCAGGGTGCGCAGCACTTCTTCATGCCACTCCTGGGAAAAACGCCGGCGCGTGCCATAGTCGGCAATCTTGAGATCCGTGAGGCCATTGCCGCGCAGTTCCCCGATCTTGGTTTCGAGCCGCCGCCGGCCTTCCGCGAGGTCGGGCTGCGGACGCGTATTGCGGAAGTAGACCTCATTGACGATCGCCAGCACCGGGATCTCGAACAGGATGGTGTGCAACCACGGGCCCTTGATGCGGATCTCGAGTTCGCCGCTGGCCTGCGGCACGATGTCGATGTACTTCTCGTTGAGCCGGAACAGGCCGAGGAAATCGACGAAGTCGCTCTTGATGAAGCGCATCGAGCGCAGATAGGCCAGCTCGGGTTCCTTGAACTGCAACGAGCACAGGTGCCGAACCTCTTCGCGGATCTGTCCGGCAAAGCGCGCGAGGTCGACGCCGGGGTTGCGGCACTTGAAGCGGTACTCAACGCGCGCACCGGGAAAGTGGTGCAACACCACCTGCATCATCGTGAATTTGTAGAGGTCGGTGTCGAGCAGGCTATGGATGATCATTGGCAAATACCGCGTGTTCCCGTTGTGCCGCGCCATTATCACGGCGTATCACGGCGCGCGTCGGCCGGTGCCTACGCCCCCTTCCCGGCGCGTCCTACTGCGGCCTCGCCAGCGCACGGCCACATTCCGTTCACGCCGGCAAACATGCCGACGCCTCAACTGCAACGAAGGAGATCGCCGTGAACAAAGACACCATGGAAGGCAATTGGAAACAGCTCAAGGGCAAGGTCAAGGAGCAATGGGGCAAGCTGACCGATGACGACTTCGATGTCATTGCCGGCAAGCGCGACCAGTTGCTCGGCCGCATCCAGGAACGCCATGGCATCAGCAAGGACGAGGCTGAAAAGCAAGTGGCCGATTGGGAAAAGCGCCACCCCGAATCCTTCTTCGAAAAGTCCTGACTTTTCGACCTGCTTCCTTATTCGCTGAAATCCACTTCACAAACCCAACGGGGGAACCTCAAATGAAAAAACACCTGCTCATGCTCGCGATCGCTTCGTCCTGTTTCATGGTCACGCACGCCAGCGCGATGACCAAGGACGAATACAAGGTCGCCAAGGAAAAGATCGAGGCCGACTACAAGGTCTCCAAGGCCAAGTGCGACACGCTGAAAGACAACGCGAAGGATGTCTGCGAGAAGGAAGCGAAGGGCACCGAAAAGGTGGCCAAGGCCGAACTCGAACAGCAGTACAAGCCGAGCGACAGCCACATGAAGAAGGTGGCCCAAGAAAAGGTCGACGCGATGTACGCAGTTGCGAAGGAAAAATGCGACGACCAGACCGGCGACGCCAAGAGCGCCTGCATGAAGCAAGCCAAGGCCGACGAAGCCAAGGGCAAGGCCGACATCAAGACAATGAAGAAGATGTGATCAGGGCCACACGCCCGTTGACCGAAACGGCGCCTGCGGGCGCCGTTTTTCGCTGAACCTCAACACTTGAGCGATTGCACGACCTCGGCCAGCCGTGCGGGCAGCGGCACCGGACGCTGGCTCACGCGGTCGACATACACATGGACGAAATGGCCCTGTGCCGCAGCGGTCTCGGCGCCCTCTGCAAACAGGCCGATCTCGTAGCGCACGCTGGAGCGGCCGGCGTCGGCGACCCGGATGCCGGCTTCGACCGTCTGGGGAAAGGCCAGGGGCGCAAAGTAGTTGCACTGCGTTTCGACCACGAAGCCGATGGCGTCGCCCCGATGGATGTCGAGCGCGCCGCGCTCGATCAGCAGCCCGTTGACCGCGGTGTCGAACCAGCCGTAGTAAACGACGTTGTTCACGTGGCCGTACATGTCGTTGTCGGCCCAGCGCGTTGCAATAGTTCGGAACGCGCAATAGTGGCTTCGGTGCTGGGGGACGGGTTTGGCGGCTGCGCGGGTCATTGCGCGGCATTCTGCCTGTCAGACGGTATTTAGAAGACACCCTCTAGATTGCTGCATCGCAGCAAAAAAGGGTTGATTCGTGCGCTCAGCGTCCTATACTTCGAGTCATGCTGCGGCGCAACATTAATGCGGGTGTCAGCGAAACGTCAACCTTCTTTCAACCTCTCTGGAGCACACCATGGCACTGACCGCTGACCAATTCCTCTCCGCCCAAAAGGCAAATATCGAAACCCTGTTCGGCCTGACCACCAAGGCTTTCGAAGGCGTTGAAAAACTCGTCGAACTGAACGTGACCGCCTCCAAGGCCGCACTGAGCGAAGCCCAGGGCACCGCCCAGGCCCTGCTGAGTGTCAAGGACGCACAAGAACTGCTCGCGCTGCAAGCCAGCCTGTTCCAGCCGCTGGCTGAAAAGACCACGGCCTACAGCCGTCACCTGTACGACATCGCCCAGGGCACCGGCGCCGAGTTCAGCAAGGCTTTTGAAGCCAAGGCTGCCGAAACGCAAGCCACTATCGTCGGCCTGGTCGACAGCGCTTCCAAGAATGCTCCGGCCGGTTCGGAAACTGCCGTTGCCATGATGAAGAGCGCCGTGGCTGCTGCCAACAACGCTTTCGAATCGGTGCAAAAGGCCGTCAAGCAAGCTTCCGACGTTGCCGAAGCCAACTTCACCGCCGTGTCGACCTCGGCAGTGAACGCTGCCAAGAGCACCGCTCAAACCGCTTCGCGCAAGCGTTAAGCAAACCTTACAAGTTGTCTCCTTGGGTCCTCCCGGATCCAATTCAGGGCTCTGTCTTCGGACAGGGCCCATTTTTTTTGTGTGCGCGGCGGGGCCTCCGATAATGCCGGCTCACACAGCAGGAGACTCATTCATGCAGATCGAAGGCAAGGTTTTCATCGTGACGGGCGGCGCATCGGGCCTCGGGGAGGGCACGGCGCGGATGCTGGCGACCAACGGGGCCAAGGTGGTCGTGGCCGACATGCAGGCCGAAAAAGGCGCCGCGGTGGCGCGGGAGATCGGGGGCGCGTTCGTCAAGTGCGACGTGAGCCAGGAAGCCGACGGCCAGGCCGCGGTGGCCGCCGCGCTGAAGCTCGGCAAGCTTGTGGGCCTGGTCAATTGCGCCGGCATCGCGCCGGCTGAGAAAACAGTGGGCAAGAACGGCGCGCATGCGCTGGCCGTTTTCAGCAAGACCGTGACGGTCAACCTGATCGGCAGTTTCAACATGATCCGGCTCGCGGCCGAGGCCATGAGCAAGAATGACCCCGAAGCCACCGGCGAGCGCGGCGTGCTGATCTCGACCGCGTCGGTCGCGGCCTACGACGGCCAGATGGGTCAGGCGGCCTACTCCGCCTCCAAGGGCGGCGTGGTCGGCATGACGCTGCCGATCGCGCGCGACCTGGCACGCAACGGCATCCGCAACATGACGATCGCGCCCGGCATCTTCGGCACACCGATGCTGTTCGGCATGCCGCAGGAGGTGCAGGACGCGCTGGCCGCAAGCGTGCCCTTTCCGTCACGCCTCGGCACGCCCGAGGATTACGCCAAGCTCGCGAAGCACATCATCGAAAACGACATGCTGAACGGCGAAGTCATTCGCCTGGACGGGGCAATCCGGCTTCCGCCCCGGTAGGCGCCCTGGCGCTACCGTTGCGTTCCTGCCGCTCGTACTGCGCGGTCAGTTCGCTGCGTACTGCGGCTGCCTGGACTTCGCGAGGTTCATCAGGGGGAAACAACATATGTCTCTACATATTCGCAGTACTTTGGGCGCGGTGGCGGTCGCCGCGCTGCTGGCCGGCTGTGCCAGCCCGCCGGAGGGCTTCGGCTACACCACGCCGATCATGCCGGAGGGTGCTTCGGGCTACCAGGCGAAGCCGGGTTGGGCCACCAGCAAGTTCGCGGTCGCGGCGGCCAATCCGCTGGCCACCGACGCCGGCTACCAGGTGCTGAAGGCCGGCGGCTCCGCCATCGACGCCGCGATCGCCGTGCAACTGGTGCTCGGCCTGGTCGAGCCGCAATCCAGCGGCATCGCCGGCGGCGCGTTCCTGCTGCACTACAACGGCCGGGCCGTGGAGGCCTTCGACGGCCGCGAGACCGCCCCCGCCGCCGCTGACGAAAAGTTGTTCCTCACGGCCGAAGGCAAGCCCATGGCCTTCTACGATGCCGTGGTGGGCGGCCGCTCGGTCGGCACGCCCGGCGCCATCCGCATGCTCGAGATGGCGCACCGGCAGTACGGCAAGCTCGCCTGGTCGCAACTGTTCGAGCCGGCGATCAGGCTCGCCGACGACGGCTTCAGGGTGAGCCCGCGCCTCGCGACCCTGCTCAAGAACGAAGTGCACCTGAAGAAGGACGCCGCGGCGGCGGCCTTTTTCTATCCGCGCGGCCAGCCACTGGCCGAGGGCACGCTGCTGAAGAACCCGGCCTATGCCGAAGTGCTGCGCAAGATCCAGCGCCAGGGCTCGCGCGGCCTGCACGAAGGCAGTGTGGCCCAGGCGATCGTGAACAAGGTGCAGCAGCACCCCACGAATCCCGGCAAGCTCGCGCTGGCCGACCTGGCCGGCTACCAACCCAAGCAGCGCGAGTCGATCTGCAGCGACTACGACGCCAAGAACGCCAGCGGTCCGGCGCGCAGCTACCGCCTTTGCGGCATGCCGCCGCCGAGTTCGGGCGCGATCGCGGTCGCGCAGATCCTGGGCATGCTCAACAACACCCATGCGCACACGCTCCCGCTGGTGGCTGGCAGCGACGCGGCCAAGGGCCCGACCCCCTCGGCCGACTTCCTGCATCTTTACACCGAGGCAGCGCGCCTGGCCTTTGCCGACCGCGCCGAATACCTCGGCGATCCCGATTTCGTGCAGCCGCCGGCCGGTAACTGGCAAAGCCTGATAGCGCCCGCGTACCTGGCCGAGCGCGCCAGGCTGATCGCCACCGGCCCAGGCGCGCAAAGCATGAAGACGGCGAAACCCGGCGTTCCGGGCAGCGTGCGCACGTCGTACGCGCCGATGCCCGACCAGTTTGAGTACGGCACCTCGCACATCAGCATCGTCGACGCCTCCGGCAATGCCCTCGCGATGACCACGACCATCGAAGACGTGTTCGGCGCCCGCCAGTTGACCGACGGCGGCAGCGGCAAGGCCGGCGGCTTCCTGCTGAACAACGAGCTGACCGACTTCAGCATGGCGCCCGCCGATGCCGAGGGCAAGCCGATCGCCAACCGCGTGCAGCCCAACAAGCGTCCGCGTTCGTCGATGGCGCCCACGCTGGTCTTCGAGAGGGCGGCCGATGGCGGCAACGGTGCGCTGGTGGCGAGCGGCGGCAGCCCGGGCGGCGCGCTGATCATTCACTACACGGCCAAGACCCTGTACGGCATGCTGAACTGGGGCCTCGATGCGCAGAAGGCCGTCGACCTTCCGAACTTCGGTTTGCTCAACGGCCCGAGCCTGCTGGAACAGCAGCGCTTCGCCCCCGCCACCGTCGAGGCACTGCGGGCCCGCGGCGCCGAAGTGCAGGAACTGGACATGACCAGCGGCCTGCAGGCGATCCAGAAAACTCCGACCGGCTACTTCGGCGGCGCCGACCCGCGCCGCGAAGGCGTGGTGCGCGGCGATTGACGAGCGCGCACGCGGGCGGCGCCGCAGCGCCGCCCTTCAACCGCGCTCCGGCCCCTGGCGGTCCGCCGGCTTTTTCTCCACGATGGCGGCCAGCGGCTCCTTCAGCGGCCGCTGGCCGTGCCCGGTGCGATCCAGCCGCTCGTACTGCGCAATCACCTGGGCGCCGAATAGCACCAGCGTAGCGGCGATTTCCAGGCTCAGCAGCACCACGATCGCGGTGGTCAACGAGCCGTAGACCACGTTGACCTGCGATAGCGTCGAGAAGTACCAGACCAGGATCCGGCGCGTGACTTCCCATAGCAGTGCTGCCGTCACGCCGCCCAGCAGCGCGTGGCGCAGCGACAGCCGGCCGACCGGCATCACCAGGTACAGCGAGGTCAGCATGAAGATCTCGCCGCCCAGCCCCAGCAGGTAGAGCAGTACCCCCGACACGCCCGACAGCGACCAGCTGCGCCCGAAGAGCTCGACGCTTTCCTGCCCGATGAGCTGCAGTGCGCCCGATACCAGCGTCACCAGCATCAGCCCGACGCAGAGGCTCAGGATGTAGAGGTACGGCATCACGAGCGAGAGCAGCGCGTGCCGCTGATGCTGGGCCTTGCGGTGGTGGAAGATCACCGCCATCGCGCTTTCGAGCACCGAAAAGGCGAGCGAGCTGAAGAACACCATGGTCAGTAACAGCACCGGCCCCAGCACGTCGCGATGCTCCATGAAGTTCGACAGTTCAGTGACGATCGCGCGCGACTGCCCCGGCAGCAGCCACTCGAGGTAGCGCCCGACGGTGCCCAGCAACTCGCGCTGATCCATGAAGTGCGAGATCGCGATCACGCTCACGATCATCAACGGCACGATCGACAACAGTGCGTAGTAGGCCACCGCGCCGGCCAGCAACAGGCCCTGGTTGGCTTTGAAAGCCTTGAGCGCTTCCCACACGAAGCGAAGGGGATGGCGCAGCAGCGGCGTGGCGTGTGCAAAGGGGCGGTGCATCGTCGGGCAAGTATGCCGTCGCCCGCTGCGGTCACGGCGGCTTGCGTATCATTTGCCGCTCCCCGCCTACATGACCATCCCGCCTTCATTCATCCAGGAACTCATCGCGCGCGCCGACGTGGTGGAAATCGTCGGCCGCTACGTTCAGCTGAAGAAGGCCGGCGCCAACTTCATGGGCCTGTGCCCGTTCCACGGCGAAAAGTCGCCTTCCTTCTCGGTCAGCCCGACCAAGCAGTTCTATCACTGCTTCGGCTGCGGCGTGCACGGCAACGCGATCGGCTTCCTCATGGAGCACGCCGGCATGGGTTTTGTCGAAGCGGTGCACGACCTCGCGGGCCAGTACGGCCTGCAGGTGCCCGAAGACGACGCCTCGCCCGAAGAGCGCGCCCGCGCCGCCGGCCAGCGCCAGAAACAGGCCACGCTGTCCGAAGTGCTCGAAAAGGCCGGCGAGGCCTACCGCAAGCAGCTGCGCCAGTCGGCCACGGCGGTCGACTACCTCAAGGGCCGCGGCGTTTCCGGGGAGGTGGCGCGGCAATATGGCATCGGCTATGCACCGCCCGGCTGGCGCACGCTGGCCAGCGTGTTCCCCGAGTACGACGACCCGCTGCTGGCCGAAAGCGGGCTGGTGATCGTCGGCGAAGACGGCGAGGACAAGCGCTACGACCGCTTCCGCGACCGCGTGATGTTCCCGATCCGAAATGTCAAAGGCGAGTGCATCGGTTTCGGCGGGCGCGTGCTCGGCGACGAGAAGCCCAAGTACCTCAATTCGCCCGAAACGCCGGTCTTCAGCAAGGGCCGCGAACTCTACGGCCTGTTCGAGGCCCGCGGGGCGCTGCGCGACATGGGCTATGCGCTGGTGACCGAGGGTTACATGGACGTGGTCGCGCTGGCACAGCTCGGCTTCCCGAACGCGGTGGCGACGCTGGGCACCGCCTGCACGCCCGAGCACGTGCAGAAGCTGTTTCGCTTTACCGACGCGGTCGTTTTCAGCTTCGACGGCGACGCCGCGGGGCGACGCGCTGCGCGCAAGGCGCTCGACGGCGCCCTGCCCTTTGCCAGCGATGTGCGCAGCGTCAAATTCCTGTTCCTGCCGGCCGAACACGACCCGGACAGCTTCATCCGCGAGTTCGGCGCCGACGCGTTCGCGCGCTTCGTGAGCGAGGCGACGCCGCTCAGCCGGTTCATGCTCGAAGCGGCGCGCGAGGGCTGCGACCTGGGCAGCGCCGAAGGTCGAGCACACCTGGCCAGCAACGTGCGCCCGCTCTGGAGCGCGCTGCCCGACGGCGCACTCAAGCGGCAGCTGCTGGAAGACATCGCCGGGCTGGTGCAATTGAACGCGCAGTCACTGACCGAGTTGTGGGCGCCGCCCGCAGCCGCCCCGCGCGCCGCCGCACCACCCTCTGCGGCGCCGCAACGCTATCAAAACGATAGCGGTCGGCGCTCGCCCGGCGGGCGCTACGGGCAGGAGAGGCCCTCTGCCCCGCCGGCGCCACGCGGCCGCGTGCTGCCGCTGGGCCGGCCCGACGTGGCAGCCCGGCTGCTCCTGTCGAACACGGCGGAATGGGAAGCGCTCTCGCACGAGCTGCACGGCCTGCTGTGCGACCTGCCCGGCGCACACGGCCAGCTGTTTGCCTGGCTCGACAGCCAGTTGCACGAGCACGGCGCCCAGCCCTGGGCTGCCCTGCGCGAAGGCCTGCGCGGCCTGCCGTTCGAGACGCTGGCAGAGCGGGTGATGACCGGCCCCGACGGCGCGCCGGTCGATGCCGGCGCCGACGCCCAGGCGGCAGACGCCGCGGCCGAACTGCGCAACGTGCTCGACTACATGCTGGACGACCACCTCAAGGCCCAGGAAAGCGAGGCGATCGCGGCCGCAGGCAGCGATCCCCATGCGATCGAACGCTACCGGGCGTTGCAAACACGCCGACGCGAACTGCAAATGAGGCTGCGCGCGGGCCGTAACAGCACTTGAAAAGTGGCCACCACGCTATAATGTAAGGCTGTCTAGTACGGCAAGAGCGACAGCAGCACCTCCGGGCCGACCCCACGCGCAATGCACTTCCCAACGGGAAACGGGTCAATACACCGCAAGGACTGCACACCAAATGTTCGCCCGACATCTTGCCGTTGGAGAGATTTTCTTCTCCGCCCCTGTATGCCTGCGCCGGGTAGGTAGCGCCAATGTTGTTGGCGTTTGTGATTCCGCTTGTTCATTCTTGTTCCACGAGGTCGTATGCCCAGTTCAAAGAAGCCTGCCGTGTCTGTCACCAAACCCGTCGCGGCGAAGCCGTTGAAGGCTGCGTCCGCCCCCACGGCGGCCGCAGCCAAGAAAGCCAATACCGTGACCACGAAATCGCCCGCCACCGCTGAACTGAAAAAAACCGCTGCCACGGCCGTCGCTGCTGCCCCGGCCGCACCGCGCAAGGTCGGCCGCCCGCCCAAGGCCGCCGGCGCCGCTGCCGCACCCGCCACCGGCGCCAAGCGCGGCCGCAAACCCAAGGCCGGCAATGACGCGCCCACCAGCGACATCGACCTGTCGGACATCGAAGACGACCTCGCCGGCGAGCCCGTGGTCGCATCGACCGAAGAAAAGGTCAAGCCGCTGCGCATGAAGATCAGCAAG
The DNA here is from genome assembly GCF_051216545.1 of Variovorax nitratireducens. NCBI lineage: Bacteria > Pseudomonadati > Pseudomonadota > Betaproteobacteria > Burkholderiales > Comamonadaceae > Variovorax > Variovorax nitratireducens. The sequence goes on along the minus strand of NZ_JBPJZO010000001.1, from coordinate 889,111 downwards.
GCGAAGGAACGCGCCTTGATGAAGGAGTTCGGCCTCGACGAGACCGTGCTGTCCGAAGAAGACATGGCCAAGCGCCGCCAGCGCCTGAAGACACTGATCACGCTCGGCAAGACGCGCGGCTACCTGACGCAGGGCGAAATCTCCGACCACTTGCCCGACAAGCTGGTCGACGCCGAGACCATGGAAGTAGTGGTCACGATGCTGAACGACCTCGGCGTGGCGGTGTACGAGCAGACGCCCGACGCCGAAACCCTGCTGCTGAACAACACTGCGCCGACCGCCACCACCGTCGAGGAAGCCGAAGAAGAAGCCGAAGCCGCCCTGTCCACCGTCGACAGCGAATTCGGCCGCACCACCGACCCGGTTCGCATGTACATGCGCGAAATGGGCACGGTCGAGCTGCTCACGCGCGAAGGCGAAATCGAAATCGCCAAGCGCATCGAAGGTGGCCTGATGGCCATGATGGAAGCGATCTCGGCCTCGCCGGCCACGATCGCCGAGATCCTGCGCCTGGGCAATGAGATTCGTGAAGGCAAGGTGGTCATCTCGACCATCGTCGACGGGTTCTCGAACCCGAACGAGGCCGACGACTATGTGGCCGAAGAAGACTTCGACGAGTTCGATGCCGAGGACGACGACGACGGCAACGGCGGCTCGAAGGCGCTGACCAAGAAGCTCGAGGAACTCAAGCGCGATGCGCTCGAGCGCTTCGACCGCATGGCCCTGATGTTCGAGAAGATCCACAAGATCTACGAGAAGGAAGGCTACGGCACGCCGGCCTACGCCAAGGCACAGCAAGCCCTGTCGGAAGAGCTGATGACCATCCGCTTCACCGCCAAGACCATCGAGAAGCTGTGCGACATGGTGCGCACCCAGGTCGACAACGTGCGCAAGAAGGAGCGCGAGCTGCGCCGCATCATCGTGGACAAGTGCGGCTTCCCGCAGGAAGACTTCATCCGTGACTTCAGCGGCTTCGACAAGCATGGCAATCGCATCCCGTCGAATCTGCTGAACCAGAAATGGGTCGAAAAGCAGGCTGCGGCCGGCAAGCCCTGGAGCGTGGTGCTGGCCCGCAACATTCCGCCGGTGCAGGAACTGCAGCAAATGCTCGCCGATATCCAGTCGAGCGTGGTGGTGCCGCTCACGCAGCTGAAGGACATCAACAAGCGCATGAACGAGGGCGAATCGTCCTCGCGCGATGCCAAGAAGGAAATGATCGAGGCCAATCTGCGCCTCGTGATCTCCATCGCCAAGAAGTACACCAACCGCGGCCTGCAGTTCCTGGATCTGATCCAGGAAGGCAACATCGGCCTGATGAAGGCGGTCGACAAGTTCGAATACCGTCGCGGCTACAAGTTCTCGACCTACGCCACGTGGTGGATCCGCCAGGCGATCACGCGCTCCATTGCCGACCAGGCGCGCACGATCCGCATTCCGGTGCACATGATCGAGACCATCAACAAGATGAACCGCATCTCGCGCCAGCATCTGCAGGAGTTCGGCTTCGAGCCCGACGCCGGCATCCTGGCCGCCAAGATGGAGATCCCGGAAGACAAGATCCGCAAGATCATGAAGATCGCGAAAGAGCCGATCTCCATGGAAACGCCGATCGGCGACGACGACGATTCGCACCTGGGCGACTTCATCGAGGACAGCAGCAACACGGCGCCGATCGAGGCCGCGATGCAGGCCGGTCTACGCGACGTGGTCAAGGACATCCTCGATTCACTGACCCCGCGCGAAGCCAAGGTGCTGCGCATGCGCTTCGGCATCGAGATGAGCACCGATCACACGCTGGAAGAAGTCGGCAAGCAGTTCGACGTGACCCGCGAGCGCATCCGCCAGATCGAAGCCAAGGCCCTGCGCAAGCTGAAGCACCCGAGCCGCAGCGACAAGCTGCGCAGCTTCATCGACACACTGTAAGCACACCCCCAGTCTTCGCGCACTTCGTGTCGCTTCGCCAACCCCCTTGCAGGGGGCAACACCAGCGGACCGGCAGAGCCGGATCCGCGGTGTTTCGCGAACAAGAGAGCGCCCGTAGCGGGCGCTTTTTTTTCGGTCAAATACCTGGAAGGTCTTCATGAACCCCGACGCCCAAACCCTCTGGAAAGCCCCGCGCTGGGCGCTGGCGGTGCTGCTGGCGGTGCTCGGCATGCTCGGGCCGTTCTCGATCGACACCTACATCCCGGCGTTCTCGGGCATTGCGCGCTCGATCGGCGCATCGCCGGCCGAGATGCAGCAGACGCTGTCGGCCTACCTGTTCGGCTTCGCGTTCATGAACCTCTTCCACGGCGCGCTCTCGGACAGCTTCGGGCGCCGGCCCGTGGTGTTGTGGGGGCTCGCGGTGTTCACCATCGCGTCGCTCGGCTGCGCCCTGTCGGAGACCATCGGCCAGCTGGTGTTGTTCCGCGCCCTGCAAGGCTTGTCGACCGGCGCCGGCATCGTGGTGTCCCGTGCGGTGATCCGCGACATGTTCCCCCCGGCCGAGGCGCAGCGGGTGATGAGCCAGGTGACGATCTACTTCGGCGTGGCCCCGGCCATTGCGCCGATCGTCGGCGGCTTCCTGTTCGTGCATCTGGGCTGGCACAGCGTCTTCTGGTTCCTGGTGGCGGTCGGCGTGGTGCTGTTCGTGGCCAACTGGAAGCTGCTGCCCGAAACGCTGCATGTCGACCAGCGCCAGTCCTTCGAAGTGCGCCACCTGATGCGCGGCTACTGGGATCTGTGTTCCGACCCACGCTTCCTGCTGCTCGCGCTCGCCAGCGGCGTTCCGTTCAACGGCATGTTCCTCTACGTGCTGGCCGCGCCGGCCTTCCTGGGCGACCACCTGGCGCTGGCGCCGACGCAGTTCTTCTGGTTCTTCTTGCTCACCATCGGCGGCATCATGTTAGGCGCCTGGGCCAGCGGCCGCATGGCCGGCAAGGTGGCACCGAAACGGCAGATTCGCGACGGCTTCCTGATCATGCTGATCACCTCGGTGGTCAATGTGGCGGCCAACGCGCTGTTCACGCCGAACGTGCTGTGGGCGCTCTGGCCGCTGGCCTTCTTCGCATTCGGCTGGGCGCTCATGGTGCCGGTGGTCACGCTGCTGGTGCTCGACCTGCACCCCGAGCGGCGCGGCATGGCCTCGTCGCTGCAGGCCGTGATCGGCTCCACCGCCAACGGCCTGGTGGCCGGCGTGGTGGCGCCGCTGGTGATGCATTCGACGCTGGGGCTCGCGCTGACCTCGATCGGCATGTTGAGCATCGGACTGGTCGCCTGGGTCTGGCTGCACCGGCGCTGGCCCGAGATCGGCCGCCTGGTGGCACAGTGACGGCCGCTCGGCGCTAGGCGGCTTCGAGCGTTGCCTTCATCGCGCGCATGCCATCGTCGATCATGCCGGCGATGGCGGGTGCCAGTGCATCCGGCAGCAGATCGGCCACCCAGACCACGCGGCTGCGGCCACCGCCCTGGTCGAACACCTGCAACGAGGCGTTGTGATGCGTGAGCCGTCCACCCGTGGCCGACCACACAATGCGGCGCGCGGCATCGTCGAGGTCGACGATCAACTCGCGCACCTCCATGCCGTTGGCGAACTTCACGATGCGCGCATCGTCGCCATCGAGCCGGCAGTCGACCACGAAACCCTTCACCAGGCGTTGGTGCAAGGCCCCCACGTCGCGCACGGCATCCCAGATCTGCGCTGCGTCGGCCGCCACGTCCATCTCGCGTCGAATCGATGCCATGGTGCTACCTATTGCGCTGGGAGCGGCTGCTTGTGACGCATCGCTGCCCTTGCACTACCGGGCCACGCCAAGCAGCCGCTCCAGCACCTCGGGCCGGGCGCGCAGCGCGACGGCGCTGTCGGTGTGCACCACGGTGCCGTGGTCGAGCACCACGGCCCGGTCCGAGATCGCGAGGATCGCCTGCGGATGCTGCTCGACGATGATGGCGGCGAGGCCTTCGTCCTGCGTGATGCGGCGAATCGCGCGCAACAGCTCTTCCACGATGATCGGCGCCAGCCCTTCGAGCGGCTCGTCGAGCAGCAGCAGCCGGGGGTTGACCACCAGCGCACGGCCGACAGCGAGCATCTGCTGCTCGCCGCCCGAGAGCTGCGTGCCGAGGTTGCCCTTGCGCTCGGCCAGGCGCGGGAACATCTCGTAGACCCGTTGCGGGTTCCAGGGATTGGAAGTCCCTCCGGGCCTGCCCGGCCGCTCCACGGCCGTGAGGTTCTCGTGCACCGTGAGCGATTTGAAGATGTTGCGCTCCTGCGGCACCCAGCCAATACCGGCCGCGGCGCGCTGGTGCGGCGCAAGCTTGTTCAGCGGGCTGCCGTTGAGCATGATGCTGCCGCCGTGCTGACGCGTGGCGCCGGCGAGCGTGTTGATCAGCGTGGTCTTGCCGGTGCCGTTGCGCCCCAGCAGCGCCAGCGTCTGGCCTTCGCCCAGTTGCAGCGAGACGCCGGTCAGCACCACCGCCTCGCCGTAGCCCGCGCTCAGGTTGTCGATCTGCAGCAGTTCAGCCATGGACGGCTCCCTGGCCCAGATAGACCTCCTTGACCTTCGGGTCGTTGGCGATCTGCTCGGGATCGCCCTCGGTCAGCAGCGTGCCGTTGACCAGCACCGTCATGCGATCCGCGAAGCTGAACACCAGATCCATGTCGTGCTCGATCAGCAGCACCGACACATCGGCCGGCAACGCGGCCACGGTCTGCAGCAGCTCCTCGCGCTCGCCGGCTGGCACACCGGCCACGGGCTCGTCGAGCAGCAGCACCCGCGGCTCGCAGGCCAGCGCGATCGCAATCTCGAGCAGGCGGCGCTTGCCATAGGCGAGCTCTTTCACGGGCTGCTGCGCCACGTCGGCCAGGCGGAACTGCTCGAGCAGTTCGCCCGCACGCGTCGTGATGCTTCTGGCAGCGCCGAGCGCCCGCCACCACTGGCCGGAGGCCCCTTTTTGCTGCGAGACCACGAGCGCCAGCGTTTCCAGCGGCGTCATCGAATCGAACAGCTGGTTGATCTGGAACGTGCGCACCAGGCCGCGCGCCACGCGCTGGTGCGGCGCGAGGCGCGTGATGTCCTGGCCCAGCAGTTCGATGCGGCCTTCGGTCGGCGTGAGCACGCCCGTCAGCAGATTGATCAGCGTCGTCTTGCCGGCCCCGTTCGGGCCGATCAGCGCATGGCGTGCGCCGCGCTTCAACTGCAGCGAGACGTTGTTGGTGGCCGTGATGCCGCCGAAGCGCATGACCAGGCCGGTCGCGGAAAGAACGGTCTCCGTGCTCATTGGTCAACCTTCGTGCTGCGCACTGCGGTGCGAGCTTGCTTCGGGCGGCCGGGCGCGGCGCTCATTTGGTCAACCTTCGTGCTGTGCACTGCGGTGCGAGCTTGCTTCGGGCGGCCGGGCGCGACGCTCATGCCCGCCTCCCGAACCATGTCCAGGGCTTGAACAGGCGGTCGCGTCCCACCAGCACCAGCAGCACCAGGATCAGGCCGATCCAGAACATCCAGTATTGCGGCGTCACGGCCGAGAGCCAGTCCTGCAGCAGCTTGAACACAAGCGCGCCGGCAATGCCGCCGTAGAGCCAGCCGACGCCGCCGATCACCAGCATCAGCAGCACGTCGGCCGAGCGGTCGAAGGCCAGCACGTCGAGCGAGGCGAAGCCGGTGGTCTGCGCCAGCAGCGCGCCGGCCGCACCGGCCACGGCCGCCGCCAGCGTGTAGATCGTGACCAGCCGCGAAGCGACCGGAATGCCGATCGCCATCGCGCGCAGCCGGTTGTCGCGGATCGCCTTGAGGGTGGCGCCGAACGGCGAATGCACGATCCGGCGCATCAGCAGGAACAGGATCAGCACGACCGAGAGCGAGTACCAGGCTGCCGTGCGGCCGAACAGGTCGAACTCGAACAGGCCCAGCACCGGCCCCATGACCACGCCCTGCAGCCCGTCGGCACCGCCGGTGAGCCAGTCGAGCTTGTTCGCCAACTCGAGCAGCAGCAGCGCCGTGCCGAGCGTGACCATCAGCCGCGTGAGATCGCTGCCGCGCAGGATCGTCACGCTGGCCACCGCGCCGAGCGCCGCCGACAGCACCGTGGCAACGACCAGGCCGACCATCGGGTCGGGCATCACCAGCTTGGCGAACAGCGCGGCCGCATAGGCGCCGAAGCCGAAAAAGGCCGCATGGCCGAGCGACACGATGCCGGTGTAGCCGAGGATCAGGTCGAGCGACATCGCGAACAGCGCGACGATCGCGATCTCGTTCACCATCAGCGAATGGGACGGCACCAGCAGCGGCAGCGCAAACGCGATGAGCCACACCGCGAACTCCCAAGGCCGCCAGCGCGCCTTGTGCAGCAGTGCCGCCTGGAAATCCTTGGTTGCGCCCTGCATCAGCGGCCTCCCTTGCGGGTAAAGAGACCTTGCGGCCGCCACAGGAGGATCGCGATCATCAGCAGGTACACGGTGAACGCGCCCATCTTCGGAATGAAGTACTTGCCCGCCACGTCGGCAATGCCGAGCAGCAGTGCGGCCGCGAGCGGCCCGGTGATCGACGAGGTGCCGCCGACCGAAACGACGATCAGGAAATAGATCATGTACTTGAGCGGAAAGGTCGGGTCGAGCCCGAGGATCTCGGCGCCGAGCGCACCGCCCAGCCCGGCCAGGCCCGAGCCCACGGCGAAGGTCGCCAGGAACACCACGTTGACGTTGATGCCCAGCCCTGCCGCCACGCGCGGATCATCGACCGCCGCTCGCAGCCGGCTGCCGAAGCGCGTCTTCGACAAGATGAGCTGCAGCACCACCGTGAGCACCGCACACACCGCGATGATGAAGATGCGGTAGTGCCCCATGCCGAGCAGCAGCGCGCCGTCGCCGACCTCGGTGCGGCCCCGCAGCCATTCCGGCAACTGCACGTTCTGCTGCGAGGAGCCGACGAAGTAGTCGATCGAGGCCACCGCCATGAAGGCGAGGCCGATCGAGAACAGCACCTGGTCGAGGTGCGGCTTCGCGTACATCGGCCGGTACAGCGTGCGCTCCAGCAGCGCGCCGGCCAGTCCGACCACGATGAAGGCCAGCGGCAGGCAGGCCAGGAACGGCAGCCCGAGCTTCTGCATCGCGAACACGGTGAGGTAGCCGCCCGCCATCGCGAACGCACCGTGCGCGAGGTTGATGAAGTTCATCAGCCCCAGCGTCACGGCCAGCCCGACGGCCAGCACGAACAGCAGCATGCCGTAGGCAACTCCGTCGAAAAGAATAGTCAACATATCAGCTACTCACATGCTTGCCGCGCATCGCGGTCTCTTCGGGAAACACCGAGGAACCGGCTTTGCCGGGCCTCTGGTGTTGCCCCCGGTAGGGGGTTGGCGTAGCGACACGAAGTGCGCGCAGCCTGGGGGCGAGCTTACTTTGCCTTGCCGGGATCTTTCACGCCCTTGATCACGTCGAATTCGACGTTGTAGAGTTGCCCGTCCTTCCTCTCGACCTTGCGCAGGTACACGTCCTGCACGATGTCGCGGGTCTGCGCATCGATGTACACCGGGCCGCGCGGGCTTTCGAACACCTGGCCCTTCATCGCGGCCAGCAACGCATCGCCGCCGCCCTGGCCCTTGGTGATCTTGAGCGCTTCGTAGATCACGCGCATGCCGTCGTAGCCGCCCACCGCCATGAAGTTCGGGCGCATCTTCGGGTTGGCCTTCTGGAAGGCCTCGACGAACTTCTTGTTGGTCGCCGAGGGATGCGCGGTCGAGTAGTGGTGCGTGGTGACCACGCCGAGCGCGCCGTCGCCCATGTCGTTGAGCTGGTCATCGTCGGTCACGTCGCCGGTGGCGATCATGCGGATGCCGGCCTTGTCCATGCCGCGCTCCAGAAACTGCTTCATGACCGCCCCGCCGGCGCCCGAGGGCACGAACACGAACAGCGCGTCGGGCTTGGCATCGCGCACCTTCTGCAGGAACGGCGCAAAGTCGGGGTTGCGCAGCGGCACGCGCAGCTTCTCGATCACCTTTCCGCCATTGAGCTGGAAACGCTCGCTGAAGTACTTTTCGGCGTCGTTGCCGGGGCCGTAGTCGGCCACCAGCGTGACCACGGTCTTGACGCCGTTCTTGGGCGCCCAGTCACCCATCGCCACCGACACCTGCGGCAGCGTGAAGCTGGAGCGCACGATGTACGGCGAGGCTTCGGTGATGCTGGAGGTGGCCGCCGCCATCACCACCTGGGGCGTCTTCGACTGCGTGGCCAGCGGCGCGGCCGCCAGGGCGGCCGGCGTGACGCCGAAGCCAGCGATGACGTTCACCTTGTCATTGACGATCAGCTCCTGCGCCAGCCGCTTGGTCACGTCGGGCGTGGCCACGTCGTCCTTGATGATCAGCTCGATCTTCTTGCCCGCGACGGTGTCACCGTTCTGCGCCATGTAGAGACGCGCCGCCGCCTCGATCTGGCGCCCCGTGGAGGCCTGCTGGCCGGTCATCGGCAGGATCAGGCCGATCTTGAACTTGTTGTCCTGGGCATGGGCTGCCAGCGGCATGGCGAGTGCAAGGGCGGTGAGGCTGGCGGCGTGAATGAGGTGGCGGCGTTGCATGGTGGATGAGTCTCCGGTTATCGGTAAAGACGGGTGGGCGCTATTGTGCTCACCACACGGCGCGTCGCAGGCCTTGGCAATTCCCTAGGGAACCCGTCTGCGGCGCGAATTCTGCGCGGTGAATAAAATTGCTGCGCGATCATCGCGCAGCTCAGTCGGCGTCTGGCCGGTACGCCGAATCGATGGCGATCGAGCCCACCACGCGCGACACGCAGGTGCAGATGCGCTGGTTCGCGGCCTTCTCGTGCTCGCTCAGGAAGACGTCGCGGTGGTCGATCTCGCCGTCGAGCGCCAGCACCTCGACCGCGCAAAGGCCGCACTCGCCGCGCTTGCAGTCGTGCAGGGTCTGCACGCCGACGGCATGCAGCGCATCCATCATGCTGCTGTCGGCCGGCACCACGATGTCGACGCCCTGGCGTGGCACCTGAACCCGAAATGGCTGGGGCGCGAAGCGACCGCTGCTGCCGAAGGTTTCGTAGCGCAGGTCGGCCACCGGCCGGCCGGATGCGGCCCACTGGCAGCGCACCGCATCGAGCATCGGCACCGGGCCGCACACGTACATCTGGCCGCCAGCAGGCAGCGCAGCGATCTCGGCCGCGATGTCGATGTGCCGGCCTTCGGACGCGACGAACTCGGCGAACGATTCGCCGAGCAGCTCGCGCAGCAACGGCCGGTAGGCCAGTTCGACCTCTTCGTGCGCACCGTAGACCATGCGCAGCGGCGCCCGGCCCGTCCGTGCCTGCAGATGCTGCGCCATGTGCAGCATCGGCGTGATGCCGATGCCGCCCGCCACCAGCAGATAGGCCGGCGCGTTCAGGTCGAGTCCGAAATGGTTGCGCGGCCCGTTCACCTGCAGCCGGTCGCCAACCGCGAGTTGCCACATCGCGCGCGAGCCGCCCTGCCCCTGGTCGAGCCGCTTGACGGCGATGCGGAAGCACTCGCCGTCGGGCTGGCCGACCAGCGAATAAGAGCGCTTGATCGGGCGGCCTTCGCGCAGCAGCTCGACCTCGATGTGGCTGCCAGGCGACCAATCGGCGCTGATGTCATTGGCGTCCTGCGGGCGCAGGGTGAACTCGCGCACGGTCGGCGTGATGTCGCGGAGCGCTTCGACGCGTGCCGCGCGCCAGCGGGTGGAACTCTGCATGGCCTGTCTCTTCTCTTCTTTGGGTTCGGGTTCAGCTGCGGCGCCGGATCAGTTGCACGCCCGGCAGCGGATGGTCGTGCGCGCCGTGCAGCGCCTCGCGCAGGTTGCGCTGCGCGAGGCGGCTGTGCTCGCGCATCAGGGCTTCGGCGCGCGAGCCTTCGCGGCTCTCGATCGCGTCGAGCACCTGGCGATGCTGATCCTGCGCGATCAGCAGCATGTCGCGCGCGGCGGGGGAGTTGGCCTGCACTACGACAAAGCCCGAGGGCGATGCAAACGGCAAATTTGTGATGCGCTCGAGCTGCTTCGCAATCACCACGCTGCCCGACAGCTCCGACAGCAGCGCGTGGAACTGGCCGTTGAACGCCACGTAGCGCGAGAAGGCGGCGTCGTCCAGCGCGGGCTCGCGCAGCAGCTCGTCGATGCGCTGCAGGCAGGCGCGCGCTTCGCGCAGCACCACCGGCGAGACGCCGCGCTCGGCCGCGAGCCGGGCCGACAGCCCTTCGAGCGTGCCGCGCAACTCGATCGAGTCCGACACGTCGCGCTCGGAAAAGGTACGCACCGCATAGCCGCCGTTTGGCAGGCTTTCGAGCAGGCCTTCCTGCTCCAGCCGCATCAGCGCGGATCGCACCGGCGTGCGCGAAACGCCGAGCTGCTCGGAGATCGCCACTTCGGCAATGCGCGCGCCACCGGGCAGTTCGCCGGCCAACACCATCTCGCGCAGGCGCAACTGGGCCTTGACCGCCTGCGACGCGCCAGCCTCGGCCGGGTCGCCGTGCACCGCGACCGGCAGTGCACTCACTTGGGCGCCTCCGCGGCCTCGGCCTCGGCCGGCCGGATCGGAATGCTCGGCCGGCGCGGCTGCTCGCGCTCGACCATGCGGTCGATCAGGCGCCGCGCCCACATCGCACCGGCGTCAATGTTGAGGTTGTAGAACGCATAGTCGGGCCGTTCGTCGATGGCGCGCTGCTGCGCCTCGAGCACGTGCTCGTCCTCGCGGAAGATCGTGGCTACGCCTTCGCGCAACTCGTGCGTCAGGCGCTGCTCGCCGATGCAGTAGTTGCGCGCAAAGGCCCAGAAGTAGAGGCAGGTCTTGTCGGTTTCGGGCGTGATGGTGTTGAGCACGTAGCCGTTGACGCCGCGGCTGCGGTCGCCCTTGTCGCCGTCGCTCTTCGGCACCGCGCCGCTGCCGGCCTCGGCCACGCCCACATCGATGTTGACGGTGCACGGCCCCTCGAAGCGGATGATCTGCCAGCGGTCGACCTTGCCCTCGTAGCCGCAGCCGTGCCGGATCTGCGCGGCCCAGAACGGCGGCGCATCGATGTTCTCCATCCAGCGCGTCACGGTGGCCGAGCGGTCGCCGTGGGTCGCGACAAACGGTGCTTCGGCCACCGCGCGGTTGCCGATCGACGAGCCATGCACGAAGGCCTCGTGCGTCAGATCCATCAGGTTGTCGACCACCAGGCGGTAGTCGCAGGCGACGCGGATCATCTTGCCGTCGCCGGCCCAGGCCGGGTCGTCGTTCCAGTGCATGTCGGGCACCAGCGCCGGATCGGCCTTGGCCGGGTCGCCGGGCCAGATCCAGACGAAGCGATGCTTCTCCACCACCGGAAAGCTGCGCACGCAGGCCGACGGATTCAGCGTCTCCTGGCTCGGCATGAAGGTGCAGCGGCCCTGCGCGTTGTAGACCAGGCCGTGGTAGCCGCACACCACCTCGTCGCCTTCGAGCCGGCCCATCGACAGCGGCAGCAGCCGGTGCCAGCAGGCGTCTTCGAGCACGGCAACCTGGCCATCGGCCTGGCGGTAAAGCACGAGTTTCTGGTTGCAGACAGTGCGCGACAGCAGCGCATGCTTGACCTCGACGTCGTAGGCCGCTGCATACCAGGCGTTCAGGGGGAAGCTGGGCGAGGTGTTCATGGATCCGGAATGTATACATAAACGGCCACAAATCCACCGATTTAGGCCATTTCTAGGGTAAACACCGACTTCTCTGTATCCAGCATGGGCGACCGTCGTGCCGCTACGATGCTCGATCCCATCCCAGCATTGACGGAGCTCTCCATGTCCCAGCACGCCGCCCTGCCCGCCCGTTTCGACCACGTCGGCAGTTTCCTGCGCCCCAAATACCTGCTCGAAGCGCGCGAGCAAAAAGCCAGGGGCGAGATCACGCCCGAGCAGCTTCGCACCGTCGAAGACAAGGCCATCACCGAGATCGTGAAGTTCCAGCAGGACGTCGGCCTGAAGAGCATCACCGACGGCGAGTTCCGCCGCACCTACTTTCACATCGACTTCCTCGAGCAGCTCGGCGGCGTGAAGACCGACATCCCGGTCACCATCCGCAAGCCCGATGGCACCGAGGAGCTGGCGCCGCCGGTGATGCGCGTGATCGACAAGGTCACCCACGCGAAGAACATCCAGCTGGCCGACTTCGAGTACCTCAAGAGCCAGGTTGCGGCCGGCAACACTCCCAAGGTGACGATTCCCTCGCCGACCATGCTGCACTTCCGCGGTGGCCGCGCCGGCATCAGCAAGGAGGCCTACCCGGAACTCGACCCGGTGTTCTACGACGACGTGGCCCGAGCCTATGGCGACGAGTTGCGTTCGCTGGCCGCGGCCGGCTGCACCTATGTGCAGATGGACGACACCAACCTGGCCTACCTCTGCGACGAGAAGATGCGCGAAGCCGCACGCCAGCGCGGCGACGACCCGAACGAGCTGCCGCACCGCTACGCGGCGTTCATCAACAAGATCGTCGCGCAGAAGCCGCCCGGCATGCTGCTGGCCATGCACCTGTGCCGCGGCAACTTCAAGAGCACGCATGCGGCGGCGGGCAATTACGAGCCGGTGGCCGAGGCGCTGCTGAAAGAAATGGATCTCGACGCCTACTTCATGGAGTACGACGACGCACGCTCGGGCGACTTCAAGCCGCTGCGCTACCTGCCGAAGGGCAAGACCGTGGTGCTCGGCCTGGTGACCACCAAGTTCGGCGAGATGGAAGACAAGGACGAGCTCAAGCGCCGCATCGAAGAGGCCGCCAAATACGCGCCGCTGGAGCAGCTCGCGCTGTCACCGCAGTGCGGCTTCTCGAGCACGGTGCACGGCAACAACATCGCGGTGGAAGCGCAGCGCAACAAGCTGCGCCTGGTGGTCGAGACCGCGCAGGAAGTCTGGAAATAGGGCTCGCCCCCAGGTTGCCCGCACTTCGTGTCGGGCGCCCACCCCCTGCCGGGGGCAACACCAGCGGCCCGGCAGAGCGGGGTCCGCGGTGTTTCACGAAGGGGCCGGCTGCAGTAGGCTCGGCGCATGAAGCTCTTCTCCGGCCCCCTCAGCATGTTCGGCGCCAAGGCGCAGATCGCGGCGCTTGAAAAAGGCATCGCGTTCGACCTCGTGATGGTGCCTTTCGACAGCGGCGACCGTTACCAGCCCCGGCACCCCGACGTGCTGCGCATCAATCCCAAGCAGCAGGTGCCGGTGCTGGTCGACGGCGAGCTCGAGCTGTTCGACTCGACCCAGATCTTCGAATACCTCGAAGACCTGCAGCCGCAGCCGGCGCTGTGGCCCTCCGGCGCCACCGCCCGGGCCCGGGCGCGCCTGCTCGAGCACCTGTCGGACGAGGTTTTCTTTCCGCACGTGATCAAGCTGTTCGGCCTGCAGGACGCGATGCAAAGCCCGCCTGCCGTGGCGGCCTGCGCGGCTTGCGCCCGCCACTACGAGGCGATGGAAGCCCGGCTCGCGCACGCCGACCACCTGGCCGGCGGCTACTCCTTCGCCGACATCGCGTTCTACATGGCCCATGTGTTCGCCGACCGGAAGGGCGCCGGCATGACCGCCGCCACGCCCCGCCTGGTGGCGTGGCGCGACCGCGTCGGCCAGCGTCCTGCGGTGCGCGCGGTGGTCGGGCCGATGATGAAGTTCCTGGCCTCGCAGGGCCGGCCGGTGCCGCTGTTTCTTCAATCGCACCTCGGCACGTGAACCGTATCGACGACTGGCTCGACTGGCTGCCTTCGCCGTCGCAGCATTTCCTGGTGGTCGCCATCGGCCTGCTGGTCTACGTGGTCACCACGCGGGCGCGGCGCGAGCAGCGCGCACCCACCACCGCCATCGCGTGGGTCATGGGCATGCTGCTGCTGCCCTACTTCACCCTGCCGGCCTATCTGCTGTTCGGCCAGCGGAAGTTGCGGCCCGCGGGTGCGCCAAGGCCGCCGCGCTCGGTGCCGGCGGGGCACTGGGCCGCCGATCTCATCGAAAGCTTCGGCCTGGCACCCCCGGGCCCGTGCGCAGTGCGCATGCATGCCGATGGCGAGGTGGCGCGCGACGCGCTGTGGGAGGTGATCGCCGGTGCCACGCAGCGCATCGACGTGTGCACCTTCATCATCGGCAACGACGCCTTCGGCCACGACGTGCTGGCGCGGCTCACGCAGCGCGCGCGCGAAGGCATTGCGGTACGCGTGCTGCTCGACGGCTTCGGCGCACTGTCATTGCCGCGCGGACATTTCGATGCGCTGCGCGAGGCTGGGGGCCAGGTGGCGGTGTTTCGCCCGATCTTCAGCCTGCGCCACAACGGCCCGCGCAACCTGCGCAACCACCGCAAGGCCACCATCGCCGACGACCGATGGCTGTGGTCGGGCGGGCGCAACCTGGCCGGCGAGTACTTCACCGGCAACGATGCCCATCCGGTGGCCTGGCGCGATCTCTCGTTCGACCTGCAAGGCAGCGCAGCCGCCGCGGCGGCCCGCCAGTTCGACCATGACTGGGCCTCGGTGCGCCACCACAAGCCGCGCCGCATCGCGCCGGCTGACGTGCCCTCGGAGGGCGCCCTCGCCCAGTTCATGCCGAGCGGCCCCGACCAGACCGAAGACACGGCCCAGGCGCTGCTGATCGACGCCTGCTTTCGCGCCGAGCACCGGCTGCTGGCCGTCACGCCCTACTTCGTGCCGGGTGACGGGCTGCGCGACGCACTGCGGCTGGCGGCGCGGCGCGGCGTGCAGGTGACCATCGCGATCCCGGCGCGCTCCAACCACCCGCTGGCCGACTTCGTGCGTGCGCGCGCCATGCGTGACCTGGCACGCGCGGGCGTCACCTTCCGGATGCTGCCCTTCATGGCGCACGCCAAGGCGGTGGTGGTGGACGACGATCTGGCGCTGTGCGGATCGTTCAACCTCGATTTGCGCAGCCTGCTGCTGAATCACGAGGCCGGCGTGGTGTTCTATGGAACCGAGCAGATCGACTGGCTCGCGCAGTGGATCGAAACCACGGCCTCCGCCGGCGAGCCGTACCGCGCGCGGCGACCCGGGCTGTTGCGCGACGTCGCCGAGGGCTTGCTGCTGACGGTGGCGTTCCAGCTCTAGCCGCAGCGGCTCACAGCGCCGCGAAGCTCGAAGGCCTGTTCTGGTTGCAGAACTCGAGAAATGCGTCGAGTTCGTTCGACTTGTCGAACACCGCATCGGCGCCGAGCTTGAGGCAGCGCTCGCGGATATCTGCGGTGGCGTAGTTGGTCAGCACCACCACGCGCTGCAGCGGCTGGCGCTGGCGGCAGCTGGCGAGCACGCCCAGCCCCGAGCCTTCCTTCAGAAACAGATCGACCACCGCCAGATGCCATTCGTTGGCATGCGCGCTCAACCAGCGCGCAGCCTCTGCTTCTGTCTCGGCAAAACCGACGATGCTGGCATTGACCAGATCTTCCATTGCGGGAATCAGGTTGTCCCGAATCGTGGAGTTGTCCTCGACGAGGAACGTAATAAGCGACACAGCGTTAAGGGTGTTATTTGCCCGCAGTGTAGTTTCCAGAATCTGATTTTGGCGAGGGCACCCGACGAAAGCTGCTGTCGGCCTTGGCCTACGCCAGCAGGCTCGACCCCCGACATTCACCCTCACCCCCGGTTCCGATAGCTCGCATTGCCGAGGCCGGTGCCAATGGTCAGCACCGCCCATCGCCTCACGTCCTGCATGAACGGCAACTCGCTCAGGCCCTGTACCACCGCATCGTTATGAAGCATCACGAGCGTCGGCCGCCCGTCGATGGTCGGGATTTTGTCGTGCACATGCGACGGCAGGTGAAAGGTGTCGCGTGCCCAGTCGCCCGGAAGGTTCTGCGCGCCGCGCGCGATGGAGCCGTCCTCGCGGATCAGCCCTGGGCAGGCGATGCCGATGAACGGCGCGAGCGACAGCCCCTTTTTATTTGCGCGCCGGATGTTGCGCTCCAGCATTTCGACGATCCCCGCGAGCAGATCCTTCTGCTTCGGATCGTCGTCGGCGTGGCGCCATTTATCGCGATTGAGCACCCTCGCCTTCGACAGGTCGGCCGCCTTGGCCCGGCGCGGCTTGACGATGCCGCAGCGTAAGTTGGTGCCGCCGATGTCGACCGCCAGGAAGGCGTCGTAGCCGGTCAGCATCTGCGGCGGGGCCAGGTGCAGCCAACCGAGCAGGCCGCCGTCGTCGGGCTCATGGCACAGCCGAGCCAATTCGACCTTCAGGCCCTCGTTGTGCAGCATCGCGCCGGTTTGCAGAATCACGCGCTCGCCAACGTCGCTGTCGGGAAAGCCGCCGCCGATCACGATGCGGCGCACGCCATTCCACGATTTCTGCCGCAGGTGGCGCCGGATGACGTGCGCGAGCTCCACCGAAAACTCCTCGACCGCACCGTGCACGATGTCGGATGCCGGGTCGTCGGTCTGGCTATGCAGCTTGCGGTCGATTTCCTCCTTGCTCAACGCGGTCGATGGCGTGTCGCCCAGCGGGTCGTCGCCGCTGCGCGAGCGGCGACGACGCCACCGGTCGAGCAGTTCGCGAAAGGCGGTCTGACTCGCGTTGTCGCCGACAAAGCCGTCCTGGTCGCGCAGCTCGAGGCTGTAGCTGCGCACCACGACCGCGGGCAGCTTCATCCTGCCGTGCACGAGTCCCTCCTGTGCCGTCTTGCTTTTTGTCTTCTTCGTCTCAGGTTTTGCCATTGCTCGTTGTGCCGTGTTGCCGAATTGCCGAATTGCCGAATTGCCCATGGTGCCCCGCGGCACCTGCTGGCGGCTGTAGGAAAGCCGCCTGTTCCGCACGGCCGCAGCCGGCCTACACTGCCGCGATGCTTTTTTGCCGAACGAGCCGCGGCCGGCGCGCCGCATGGACGGGATGGGGCCTGCTCTGTCTGGCCCTGTTGGGCCTGCCCGCGGCCCAGGCGCAGAACAGCGACCCGCTGCGCGTCGGCTCCAAGCGTTTCACCGAGTCGTACATCCTGGCCGAG
The DNA here is from genome assembly GCF_051216545.1 of Variovorax nitratireducens. Classification (NCBI taxonomy): domain Bacteria; kingdom Pseudomonadati; phylum Pseudomonadota; class Betaproteobacteria; order Burkholderiales; family Comamonadaceae; genus Variovorax; species Variovorax nitratireducens. The sequence goes on along the minus strand of NZ_JBPJZO010000001.1, from coordinate 872,196 downwards.
GTGATTGCGCAGACGGCAGCGCCGCAGTTGCCGCAGGCGCCCGTGGTGCGGCAGGGGCTGGGCAACACGGCCATCGTCTACGAGGCGCTGCGCTCCGGTGGCATCGACCTCTATGCCGAGTACACCGGCACCATTGCGCTCGAGCTGCTGCAGCAAACGGGTTCGATGACGCGCGAGGCGATGAACGCCGCGCTCGCGGCCAAGGGCCTCGGCGTGGCGGTGCCGCTGGGCTTCAACGACGGGTATGCGCTCGCGATGCGCGCGGCCGATGCCGACCAACTCGGCATCAAGACCCTGAGCGATCTGGCGAAGCACCGCGACCTCAGGCTCGGCCTCTCCAACGAGTTCATCGGCCGGGCCGACGGCTGGAAGGGACTCGCCGCGCGCTATGGCTTCGGCCAGCAGCCGACCGGCCTCGACCACGGCCTGGCCTACGACGCGATCACGGCAAAGCAGATCGACGTGATCGACATCTACACCACCGACGCCAAGATCGAGCATCTGAAACTGCGTGTGCTGCAGGACGACCGGCAGTACTTTCCGCGCTACGACGCGGTGCTGCTTTACCGGCTCGACCTGCCGCAGCGCCTGCCCAAGGCCTGGGCCGCGTTGCAGAAACTCGAGGGCCGCATCGACGAGCGCGCCATGATCGCGATGAACGCACGCGCCGAACTGCAGAGCGTGCCCTTCGACACCATCGCGCGCGACTTCCTGGTGGGCGGCGCGAAGGCCGGCGACAGCGGCCAGCGCGGCTGGGTCGCCAAGCTGTTCGGCCCCGACCTCGGCCGTCTCGCGCGCCAGCACCTGCTGCTGGTCGCCGTGTCGGTGGGCTGCGCCATCCTTCTGGCCGTGCCGCTTGCGATCCTGGTGTTTCCGCACGTGCGTCTGCGCGCCGTGGTGCTTGGCATCACCGGCCTGCTGCAGACCGTGCCCTCGCTCGCGCTGCTGGCGTTGCTGATTTCGTGGCTGGGCGTCATCGGCACCCTGCCCGCGCTGATCGCGCTGACCTTGTATTCGCTGCTGCCGATCATGCGCAACACAGTGACCGGCCTGGTCGAGGTGCCCACGGGCCTGCGCCAGGCAGGCACCGCGCTCGGCATGACGACCCCGCAAAGCCTGCGGCTGGTGTTGCTGCCGCTCGCACTGCCGACACTGATTGCCGGCGTGCGCACGGCCACCACCATCGCGATCGGCACCGCGACGATTGCCGCCTTCATCGGTGCCGGCGGCTTTGGCGAACGCATCGTGACCGGCCTCGCGCTGAACGACAGCGGCCTGCTCGTGGCTGGTGCCGTGCCCGCGGCAGCGCTGGCGCTGCTCAGCGAAGTGGTGTTCGAAGCGATCGAGTACTGGCTCCGGCGCCGCCGCTGAGGCGCTCGGCTCAGGTCATCAGGCCAGCGTGTAGGCCGTCTTCACCGTGGTGAAGAACTCCTGCGCGTACTTGCCCTGCTCGCGCGAGCCGTAGCTGGAGCCCTTGCGCCCGCCGAACGGCACGTGGTAGTCCACCCCCGCGGTCGGCAGGTTCACCATCACCATGCCAGCCTGACTGTGGCGCTTGAAGTGCGTGGCGTACTTCAGGCTCGTGGTCGCAATGCCCGCCGACAGGCCGAACTCGGTGTCGTTGGCAGTGAACAGCGCCTCCTCGTAGTTCTTGACCTTGATCACGCTGGCCACCGGGCCGAAGATCTCTTCCTTGTTGATGCGCATCGACGCCACCGACTCGCTGAACAGCGCGGGCGACATGTAAAAGCCCTCGGTGGCCAGCTTCAGGCGCTCGCCGCCGGCTGCCAGCGTGGCGCCTTCGCTCTTGCCGATCTGGACGTATTCCAGATCCTGGTCGAGCTGGCTGCGGCTGGAGACCGGGCCGACATCGGTGCCGGCGGCCAGCGCATCGCCCACTTTGATCTTGGCCATGCGCTCCTGCATCGCAGCGATGAACTTCGGGTAGATGCCTTCGGTGACGATCAGCCGGCTGGACGCGGTGCAGCGCTGGCCGGTGGAATAGAACGCGCTCTGCACGCTCAGTTCCACCGCATGGTTCAGGTCAGCGTCGTCCAGCACCACCTGCGGGTTCTTGCCGCCCATCTCCAGCTGCACCTTCTTGTGGTTGGTCACGCACTGAACCGCAATGCTGCGGCCCACGCCGACCGAGCCGGTGAAGCTGATCGCATGGATGCCGGGGTGGTTGACCAGCGCATTGCCGATCACGCTGCCGCGGCCCATCACCAGGTTGAACACCCCCGCCGGAATGCCAGAGCGGCTGATGATCTCGGCCAGCGCCCAGGCACAGCCCGGCACCAGGTCGGCGGGCTTCAGAACCACGCAGTTGCCAAAGGCCAGCGCGGGCGCGATCTTCCAGGCGGGAATCGCGATCGGGAAGTTCCAGGGCGTGATGAGGCCCACCACGCCGACGGGCTCGCGCGTGATCTCGACGCCGATGTTGGGGCGCACCGAGGGCAGCAGTTCACCCGACAGGCGCAGGCATTCGCCGGCGAAGAACTTGAAGATCTGGCCGGCCCGGGTGGCTTCGCCGATGCCTTCGGCCTTTGTCTTGCCTTCTTCACGCGCCAGCAGCGTGCCCAGCTCTTCGCGGCGCGCGAGGATTTCGGTGCCGATCTTGTCCAGCGCATCGCTGCGCGCCTGGATGCTGCCGGTGGCCCAGGCAGGGAAGGCAGCGGTGGCGGCGGCCACGGCGGCCTCGACATGGCTGGCATCGCCCTGGGTGTACTCGGCGATCGTGTCGCCCAGGTTCGAGGGGTTCAGGTTCGGGCTGTAGTCGCCGCCCTTCTTCCATTCGCCGCCGATAAGGTTGTCGTGTTGTTGCATGGGGTGTGTCCTGGCTGGGGGGAAAAACGGAGGGCCGAAGCGGTAAGGCTTCGGCCCATTGGGGGTTGTCGATTGTGGCTCAGGGTGCAGGCGGCCGCACGGCTTGGCGGGCCAGCAGCTTCCAGTCTGCGCCCTGCTTCTGCCAGACGCCGAGGATCTTGATGCTGACCTTGCCGGGCTTGCCCGAATCGTTGGTGTCGGCCGTGAGCGTGTGCCGCACGATCGCGATGTTGTCGACCACCTTGACGGTCTGGTCGGTGATCACGATGGTGACGAAATCCGACCTGCCTTCGACCAGGTCGCTGACGAAGCTGGCCTTGGTGTCGACCTTGCCACCCGAATGGCCGTAGCTCAGGTCGTCGGCCACCAGCGCGTTGAGGGCCGCAGGCGTCGGGTCGATCATCGCCACGCGCAGCTTCTCGGCCGCCGCCGCCACGGCCGGGGCCGCCGCCGTCGTCGAGGACGACGGGCCGGTCATGCCGGCACAGCCGGCGAGCGCGATCGACCCAGCGGCGAGGAGGATCAGTTTTTTCAGCATGTCGTTGTCTCCTTTGTCATGACGAAATCGGCCGGCTTGCTTATTGCGGGCCCAGTTTGTCGATGAGGGTCTTGAGCTCTTCCATCTCGTTGGGCTTCAAGTCGGTCAGCGGTGCGCGCACAGGGCCGCCGTCGTGGCCGACGATCTTCGCGCCGGCCTTGATGATGCTCACGCCGTAGCCTTCGACGCGATTGCGGATGCCCAAGTACGGCATGAAGAAATCCTTCAGCAGGCGGTGCTGCGTCGGCAGGTCGTCGGCCGCCACGGCCTTATAGAAGTCCATTGCGGTCTTCGGAATGAAGTTGAATACGGCCGACGAGTACACCGGCGTGCCCAGCGCCTTGTAGGCGGCGGCATAGACCTCGGCCGTGGGCAGGCCGCCCAGGTAGGCGAAGCGGTCGCCCATCTTCATGAAGATCGAGGACATGGTCTCGATGTTGCCCACGCCGTCCTTGAAGCCGACCAGATTCGGGCAACGCTCGGCCAAGATGGCCAGCGAATTCGGCGTGAGCTTGGTGCGGTCGCGGTTGTAGACGATGACGCCGAACTTCACGCTCTTGCAGACGGCGGCCACGTGCTCGATCAGGCCTTCCTGGCCGGCTTCGGTCAGATAGTGCGGCAGCAGCAGGATGCCGTGGGCGCCCAGGCGCTCGGCTTCCTGCGCATGGGCAATGGCGGTGCGGGTCGGGCCGCCGGCGCCGGCGATGATCGGCACCTTGCCGCGGCAGGTGTCCACGGCGGTCTTGATCACGCGGCTGTATTCCTCGCCTGCCAGAGAGAAGTATTCACCCGTGCCCCCCGCGGCGAACAGCGCGCTGGCGCCATACGGGGCCAGCCATTCCAGACGCTCGATGTATGTCTTGGGACGGAATTCGCCCTGCTCGTCGAAGTCGGTAATGGGAAACGAGAGCAGGCCGGAGCCCATGATGGATTTGAGTTCTTGCGGGTTCATCGAAACACCAATGGAAAGTGGGTTGGAAAAGATACGGATGGCGGGAGCACTTTCAATCGAGCCGGATGTCGGCGGCCTTCACCACCGCGGCCCAGCGCACGCGCTCCTTGTTGAAGAAGGCTTCTTCTTCGGTCGGCGACATGGTCACGACCTCGGCGCCCTGCCCGGCCAGGCGCGAGCGGATGTCGGCCGAGCGGATGACGCTGATCAGTTCCTTGTTGAGACGCTGGACGATCGCATCGGGGGTGCCGCGCGCCATCACCACGCCCTGCCAGGTACCCGATTCGAAGCCCGGCACGCCCTGCTCCGCGATGGTCGGGACGTCGCCGATCAGCGGCATGCGCGTGGCTTTCGACACGCCCAGCACCTTGAGCTTGCCGCCCTGCACCTGCGGCAGCGTGGCGAGCATGCCGTTCATGAGCACCTGGGTCTGGCCGGCCACGGTGTCCTGGATCGCCTGCACGCCCCCCTTGTAGGGCACGTACGTCCACTTGGCCCCGCTGGCGCGCTCCAGCGCCACCCCTGCCAGATGCGGTGCGCTGCCGGTGGCGGTCACCGCGAAGTTCAGATCGCCGGTCTTGGAGAGCGCGATCAGTTCCTTGAGGTTGTTGGCCTTGACCGACGGATGCACCACCAGCAGGTGCGGCGAGTAGGCCAGCATGGTCACACCGCGCAGATCCTTGGACGGATCAAACGACAGCTTGGTGTAGACCGAGGGGCTGATCGCCAGCGCGCCCACGTCGCACAACAGGATCGTGTAGCCATCGGGCGCGGACTTGGCGACCAGGTCGGCACCGAGGTTGCCGTTGGCACCAGGCCTGTTTTCGACGATGACCGGCTGCTTCAGCGCTTCCGACAGCGGCTGGCTGATGGCGCGCGCAATGATGTCCGACGAGCCGCCCGGGGGGTACGGCACCACGATCTTGAGGGGCTTGGACGGCCAGGCGGCCGGCTGTGCAAGCGCGCCGAGCGGCAGCGCAGCGGCGACCAGGGCGGCGGCCAGCAGGCTGCGGCGGTAATGAGTCATGGTGTCTCCTGCAGAGGTTTGAGTGACCTTGGCTGCTATTGCGCATCCAAGAGGTCAGTCATCGTACAACTGAAGAAATGACTTGTCCAGCCGGATTCTGCAAAAACCTTTCAGCCGGCGGAACCTGCGGCTCTGCTGGCAGCGGCGTCGGCGCGTTGCGCAGCCTCCTGAGCCACGCGCAGCCGTTCGCGGCTGTTGGTCAGGTGAATCCGCATCGCGGCACGCGCCGATTCGGGATCGCGCCGGGCAATCGCGGCATAAATCTCTTCGTGCTCGCGGTTGACCCGGCTGAGGTAGGCGCCGCCTTCGAGGTTGCGGATGGCACTGATGCGCGTGCGCGGAATGATCGTGGTGCCGAGGTGGCTCATGATGTCTGCGAAGTACGGGTTGCCGGTGGCTTGGGCGATCTGAAGATGAAAGCGGAAATCCGGCGCCACGGTGTCCCCTGCAACATTCACGTTGCGCTCGAAATCGTCGAGCGCCTGGCGCATCGCCAGCAGTTGATCCTCGGTGTGGCGGCTCGCCGCGAGCCCGGCCGACTCGGTCTCGAGGCTGATGCGCAGCTCCAGCACGGCCAGCACGTCGACAGAGGTCGCGATCTCGCCGGGATCCAGCCGGAACACACCGCCCGCACGCGGCTGCAGCACGAAGGTGCCGACGCCATGATGCGTTTCGACCAGCCCGCTCGCCTGCAGCTTGGACAACGCCTCGCGCACCACGGTGCGGCTGACGCCGAAGGCCTGCATGATTTCGGACTCGGTCGGCAGTTTGTCGCCGGGGCGCAGCACGCCGTCGCGGATGCGCGCGCCGAAGTTGTCAACCAGGCTGTGAGCCAGCCCGCGCGCCCGCAGCCGGGGCCGGGCCGCGTAGCCGCCCGGCCCGGTCGCACCGGCGTCAGGGATAGAGGGTTCTGCTGTTGACAGGCTTGCCATGCCCTGATGATAATCCCGCAACTGGTTGTACGACAACCGATAACTTACGAGACAGCAACATGAGTGACGCCGCCGCCCCTTCTCCTTCCACCCGTCGCATGCACCGCCTGTTGCTGACCGGCGCGGGCGGGGGCCTGGGCAAGGTGCTGCGCGAACGCCTGCAACCCTCTGCAGAAATTCTGCGTTTGTCGGACATCGCACCCATGGCACCCGCTGCAGGGAACCACGAGGAGGTAGTGCCCTGCAACCTCGCGGACAAGCAGGCCGTCGATGCGCTGGTGGCGGGCTGCGATGCGATCGTGCACCTGGGCGGTGTGTCGGTCGAACGCCCGTTCGAAGAAATCCTCGAAGCCAACATCCGCGGCGTGTTCCACGTGTACGAGGCCGCACGCCGCCACGGCGTAAAGCGCATCGTGTTCGCCAGCTCCAACCACGTGATCGGCTTCCACAAGCAGGCCGAAACGCTCGGCGCAAGTTGCCAGCGCCGGCCCGACGGCTATTACGGCCTGTCGAAATCCTTCGGCGAGGACACGGCACAGTTCTACTACGACCGCTACGGCATCGAGACCGTCAGCATCCGCATCGGCTCGTCGTTCCCCGAGCCGGCCAACCGCCGCATGATGCACACGTGGCTGAGCTTTAGCGACCTCACGGCGCTGATCGAGAAGTCGCTGTTCACGCCCGACGTGAAACACACCATCGTCTACGGCATGTCGGCAAACAAGAACGTGTGGTGGGACAACGCGCAAGCCGCGCACCTCGGGTTTGTGCCGCAGGACACGTCGGAGGTTTTCCGCGACAAGGTGGAAGCGCAACCCCCGGTAGCGGCGACCGACCCGAACGCGGTCTACCAGGGCGGCGCTTTCACGGCACAGGGCCCGTTCGGCGATTGACCGCAAGCCGACCGCGCATCATGCAAGCCGAACTCGTCCTCGACGCGCGCAACGCCACCGGCGAAAGCCCGGTCTGGCGCGCCGACGAGCAGGCGCTTTACTGGGTCGACATTCCGGCGAAGCAATTGCATCGCTGGCACGCCGCGAGCGGCGCACACACGCAATGGACAGGCGACGAGATGCTGGCCTGCATCGCGCCGCGCACCGGCCACGCAGGCCAGTGGATCGCCGGCATGGAAAGCGGCGTGTTCGTGCTTGCCACACGCGCCGATGGCACGCTGGCGGCGAGCGCGCTCGCTGGCGTCTCGCATGCCGAACGCGGGATGCGCTTCAACGACGGCCGCTGCGACCGGCAAGGCCGGTTCTGGGCCGGCACCATGCTGATGGACATGGCAGCGGCGCGCGATGTCGGCCGCGTGTACCGCTACCAGAGCGACGTGAATGCCGAAGTGGCGCTTCGCCTTCAGCTCGACCACCTGATCGTGCCGAACGGCATGGCCTTCAGTCCGGACGGCAAGACCATGTACCTGTCGGACTCGCACCCGAATGTTCAAACGGTCTGGGCCTTCGACTACGACACCGCCAGCGGCACACCGCACAACCGGCGCGTGTTCGTCGACATGAAGCCGCTGCCCGGCCGACCCGACGGTGCCGCGGTCGATGCCGACGGCTGCTACTGGATCTGCGGCAACGACGCCGGGCTCGTGCATCGCTTCACGCCCGACGGCAAGCTCGACCGCTCGCTCGCGGTGCCGGTGAAGAAGCCCGCGATGTGCGCCTTCGGCGGCGCGCAGCTCGACACCTTGTATGTGACCTCGATCCGCCCCGGCGGCGACCTGGCCGACCAGCCGCTCGCGGGCGGCGTGTTCGCGCTGCGCCCGGGCGTGAAGGGCCTGCCCGAACCCGAATGTGTTTTTTGATTCCCGTTTCCAGACAGCCACCAACCCGTAGAGGAAGACAAATGAAACTGAAACAAACCCTGGTCGCACTGGCCGCCGGCGCCACCGTCATGGCCGCCCACGCCATCGAGTTCCGTTCGGCCGACGTGCACAACAGCGACGACTACCCGACCGTCGCAGCCGTCAAGCACATGAGCGAGCTGCTCGACAAGCGCAGCAACGGCAAATACAAGATCAAGGTGTTCAACAAGAGCGCGCTGGGTTCCGAGAAGGAAACGCTGGATCAGGTCAAGATCGGTGCGCTCGAGATGAACCGCGTCAACATCAGCGCGCTCAACTCGATCTGCCCGAAAACGCTGGTGCCGACGATGCCGTTCCTGTTCGACTCGATCGCGCACATGCGCAAGTCGCTCGACGGCCCGATCGGGGAAGAGATCCTCAAGGGATGCGAGCAGGAGGGCCTGGTCGGGCTGGCCTTCTATGACAGCGGCGCGCGCTCGATCTATGCCAAGAAGCCGGTCAAGACGCTGGCCGATGCCAAGGGCCTCAAGATCCGCGTTCAGCAGTCGGATCTGTGGGTTGCGCTGGTGAGCGCCATGGGCGCGAATGCGACGCCGATGCCCACCGGCGAGGTGTTCACCGCGCTCAAGACCGGCCTGATCGACGCGGCCGAGAACAACATCCCGTCCTACGACGGCTTCAAGCACTACGAGGCGGTCAAGTTCTACTCGCGCACCGAACATTCGATGGCACCCGAAATGCTGGTGATGTCGAAGGCGATCTACGACAAGCTGCCGAAGGCCGACCAGGATCTGTTCCGCGCCACGGCCAAGGAATCGGTCACCTTCCAGCGCAAGAGGTGGGACGAGCAGGAAGCCAAGTCGCTCGAGGTGGTGACCAAGGGCGGGGCGCAGATCGTCGCCGACGTGGACAAGGCCTCGTTCCGTGCGGCCATGACCCCGGTGTACGCCAAGTTCATTGCCACGCCCGACCTGCAGCGCCTGGTGAAGGCCGTGCAAGACAACAAATAAAGCGCACGGTGCCCCTTCCGTGCGCGGGAGGGGCCCTCGCCGAACCACCATGACTCTTGCCGCCCCCACGGTGAACCCGGCTGCGGCCGGAACGCCCGTTTCGCTCGACGACATCGCCAATCCGAATCCGCGACCGCCTTCCAACCATGCCTATTCGCGCTTTTGCGCGTTCCTTTCGAAGGCCAGCCTGATGCTGGCAGTGGCGATGCTCATCACCATCATCGTGTGCGTGCAATACCAGGTGGTGGGCCGCTATGTGTTCAACGACACACCAACCTGGGCCGAAGGGCTTGCGTTGCAGCTGGTGCTGTACGTCACGGCGCTCGGCGTCGCCGTCGGCGTGCGCGACGCCGGCCACATCGGGCTGGACTCGCTGGTCGTGCTGCTGCCGGAGTCGCTCCGGCTCAAGATCGAGGTGCTGATCCACATGCTCGTCGCGCTGTTCGGGGGCATCATGGCCTGGAGCGGCTGGATGTGGACGCAACTCAAGTGGACCGACATCAAGCCCATGATGGGTGTTCCGGTCGGCCTGGACTACCTGGCGCTGGTGATCGCGGGCCTGCTGATCGTGCTGTTCTCGATCGAACATATCGTCGCCCTGCTGCGCGACGAAGAAGTGGTGCCGGCATGGAACTGACTGTCCTCTCCCTGGTTTTCCTGGCACTGCTGGTGCTGGGCGTGCCGGTCGCGTTCTCGATCGGCCTGGCCTCCGTGGCCACGGTGCTTTACGCTGGCCTGCCGGTCGCGGTGGTGTTCCAGAAGATGGTCGGCGGCATGCAGATCTTCTCGTTCCTGGCGATCCCGTTCTTCGTGTTCGCCGGCGAGTTGATGCTCTACGGCGGCATTGCGCAGCGCATCGTGCGCTTTGCCAACAGCCTGGTCGGCCACGTGCGCGGCGGTCTCGGCATGAGCAACGTGATCGGCTGCACGCTGTTCGGCGGCGTGGCGGGCTCGCCCGTGGCCGACGTGTCGGCGATGGGTTCGGTGATGATCCCGCTCATGAAGAAGGAGGGTTACGACGCCGACTACGCCGTCAACGTCACGACCCACGCCGCGCTGGTCGGCGCGCTGATGCCCACGTCGCACAACCTCATCATCTTCACGCTCGCCACCACCGGCATCGCCTCGGTGAGCGTGCTGAGCCTGATCCTCGCCGGGCTGATCCCCGCGCTGCTGCTCACGCTGTGCAACCTGGGCGCGGCCTACTACGTGGCGATCCGCCGCGGCTACCCGATCCGCGGCGCATTCCCGGGCTGGGGCGAGGTGCTGGCTGCCTTCATCGGCGCGTTGCCGGGCCTGATGATCGTGGCGATCATCCTGGTCGGCATCCTGTCGGGCGTGTTCACCGCCACCGAGTCAGCCGCCACCGCGGTGCTCTGGGCGCTCGGTGTCACGGTGCTGGTCTACCGCTCGCTCAGCTGGAAGGATTTCCTGAAGGCCTGTGCCAAGGCCTGCAAGACTACCGGCGTGGTGCTGCTGCTGATCGGCATCTCTTCGGCCTTCGGCTATTTCATGGCGCTGTACGAAGTGCCCCAGAAGACCGGCGAGCTCATGACCAGCGTGTCGAGCGATCCGTGGGTGATCTTCCTGATGATCAACGTGCTGCTGTTCGTGCTCGGCACCTTCCTGGACATGGCCGCGACGATCCTGATCTGCACGCCGATCTTCCTGCCGATCGCCATGCAGTTCGGCATGAGCCCGGTGCAGTTCGGCATCGTCATGCTGATCAACTGCGCGCTCGGCCTCAACACGCCGCCGGTAGGCACAACCCAGTTCATCGGCTGCGCGATCGGCGGGGTGTCGGTGGGGCAGGTGATGCGATCGATCTGGCCGTTCTACGGCGCCCTGCTGATCTGCCTGATGCTGGTGACCTACGTACCCGCGTTCTCGATGTGGCTGCCCGACCTCGTGGCATCGACCAAATAGTCTTTCGATGAAGCTTCACCCCGTGTCCGACGCTGCGAACCCCCTCCACATCACGATGCACGAGCGCGACAACGTCGCGATCGTGGCCAACGATGGCGGCCTGCCGGCCGGCACCGTGTTTCCTTCGGGTCTGACGCTGGTCGACAAGGTGCCGCAGGCGCACAAGGTGGCGCTGGTCGACATACCCGAGGGTGGCGAGGTGCGCCGCTACAACGTGCCGATCGGCTACGCGCTCAAGCCCATCGCGGCCGGCAGCTGGGTGCACGAGCGGCTTTTGCGGATGCCCGCGGCGCGCGAACTCGTCGGCCTGCCGATCGCCACCGTCAAACCCGACCCGCAGCCGCCGCTCGAGGGCTACACCTTCGAGGGCTACCGCAACCTCGACGGCTCGGTCGGCACCCGCAACATCCTGGCGATCACCCAGACCGTGCAATGCGTGGCCGGCGTCACCGACTTCGCGGTGCAACGCATCAAGGCCGAGTTGCTGCCGAAGTTTCCGAACGTCGACGACGTGGTCGCGCTCGAGCACAGCTACGGCTGCGGCGTCGCCATCGACGCGCCGGACGCGATCATTCCGATCCGCACCCTGCGCAACATCAGCCTCAACCCCAACTTCGGCGGCGAGGTGATGGTCGTGAGCCTGGGCTGCGAGAAGCTGCAGCCCGAGCGCCTGATGCCGCCGGGCACCATTCCGCTGATTGACGAGCGCAACGTGGCCGATGTCGGCGCCAGCGCGGACGCGAAGCTCGACGTGGTTTGCCTGCAGGACGACGCGCACGTCGGCTTCATGTCGATGGTCGAGTCGATCATGCGGCAGGCCGAAGAGCATCTCGAACGGCTCAATGCGCGTCGGCGCGAGACCGTGCCGGCGAGCGAGCTCGTGGTCGGCGTGCAGTGCGGCGGCAGCGATGCGTTTTCGGGCGTCACGGCAAACCCGGCCGTGGGCTTCTGCACCGACCTGCTGGTGCGCGCCGGCGCGACCGTGATGTTCTCGGAAGTAACCGAGGTGCGCGACGGCATCGACCAGCTCACCTCGCGCGCCAGCACGGCGGAGGTCGCCGCGGCCATGATCCGCGAGATGGCCTGGTACGACGCCTACCTGGACAAGGGCCGCGTCGATCGCAGCGCCAACACCACGCCGGGCAACAAGAAGGGCGGCCTGTCCAACATAGTCGAAAAGGCGATGGGCTCGATCGTCAAGTCCGGCAGTGCGCCCATCTCCGGCGTGATCGCGCCCGGCGAAAAGCTGAAGCAAAAGGGACTGATCTACGCCGCCACGCCGGCCTCGGATTTCATCTGCGGCACGCTGCAGCTCGCGGCCGGCATGAACCTGCACGTGTTCACCACGGGCCGCGGCACGCCCTACGGCCTGGCCGAGGTGCCGGTGATCAAGGTGGCCACGCGCAGCGACCTTGCCCGCCGCTGGCACGACCTGATGGACATCAACGCCGGCACCATCGCCACGGGCGAGAAAACCATCGCCGAAGTCGGGTGGGAAATGTTCCAGCTGATGCTGGACGTGGCCAGCGGCCGCAAGAAGACCTGGGCCGAGCACTGGAAGCTGCACAACGCACTGGTGCTGTTCAACCCGGCGCCAGTGACCTGAACCAACCCAAGGAAGAACGCATCGTGGAAGACCTCAAGGGCAAGACAGTGCTGATCACCGGTGCCAGCACCGGCATCGGCGCCGCAGTGGCCATCGCTTTCGCCGCACGCGGCATGCGCGTGGCGGTTCACTACAACAGCTCGGCCGATGCGGCGAATGGGGTGGTGGGCACGATCCGGAGCGCGGGCGGCGAAGCCTTCGCCCTGCAGGCCGACGTGCGCGACACGGCAGCCATTCGCGGCGCCGTCGAGCAGACCGCAGCAAAGTTCGGCCGCATCGACGTGCTGGTCAACAACGCTGGCAGCCTGGTCAAGCGCGTGCCGATCGCCGAGTTCGACGACGCGCTGTTCGACGAGGTCATGCACATCAACGCACGCTCGGTGATCGCGTTCTGCCGCCACGTTGTGCCGCTGATGCGCGCCGCGGGCCAGGGCGGCAGCATCATCAACGTGTCGTCGGTTGCGGCGCGCAATGGCGGCGGGCCGGGTGCCTACCTGTACGCGGGCTCGAAGGGCTTCGTCAGCACCGCGACGCACGGGCTGGCCAAGGAACTCGCCGCCGACAGCATCCGCGTCAACGCAGTGGCGCCCGGCGTGATCCAGACGCCGTTCCAGGATCGCTTTTCGACGCCCGCGATCCTCGAGTCCTTCCGGGCCGGCATTCCGATGGGCCGCATCGGCGACCCGGACGACTGCGTCGGCGCGTTTCTCTACCTGGCCTCGGCACAGATGTCGGGCTACGTGACCGGCCAGATCCTCGAGGTCAACGGCGGCCAGTACATGCCCTGAGCTGCCGCCGCAGGCCCGTTCGCTTTCAACATCAACTGACGGAGACACATCACCATGCAACGCCGCACCCTTGTTCACGCCGCTGCCGCAGCCCTCGCCGCCGGCGCCCTTCCCGCCTTCGGGCAAGGCGCCTGGCCAACGGGCAAGGCAATCACCTACCTCGTTCCGTTCCCGGCCGGGGGCACCACCGACGTGCTGGCCCGGCTGATCGCGCAGCAGCTCGGCACAGTGCTGGGCGCCTCGGTCATCATCGACAACAAGGGCGGCGCCGGCGGCAGCGTCGGCTCCGAGATCGCGGCGCGCGCGGCGCCCGACGGCTACACGATTCTGGGCGGCACGATCAGTTCGCACGCGATCAACGTGAGCCTGTACCCCAAGCTCGGCTACGACCCGATCAAGTCGTTCGCGCCGGTCACGCTGATCGGTACCAACCCGGTGGTGCTGGTCGTGAACCAGGCCAGCCCCTACAAGACCCTGAAGGACGTGGTGGAAGCCAGCAAGGCGAAGGCCGCGTCGGGCGGGCTCTCGTCGGCCTCGGCGGGCACCGGCACCTCGCAGCATCTGTCGCTGGAACTGCTGGCCTACAAGTCGGGCGTGAAGTTCACGCACATTCCCTACAAGGGCAGCGGCCCGGCCATCCAGGACGTGATCGGCGGCCAGGTCGACATGATGTTCGACACCACGGTGGTGGCCGGCCCGCACATCCAGAGCGGCAAGCTGCGTGCGATCGCCGTCACCTCGGCCCGGCGGTTGGCGTCGATGCCCGACGTGCCCACGGTGGCCGAATCGGGCATCAACGGCCTGAAGGATTTCGAGGTCGTGTCGTGGCAGGCCATCTTCGTGCCGGCCGGGACGCCGGCGCCGGTGATCGAGCGCCTGCACACCGAGATCGCGAAGATCCTGGCCAAGGCCGAGATGCAGGACAAGCTGAAGGGCTTCGGCATGGAGCCGGCCAGCCTGACGACAGCGCAGATCGCCGCCTTCCAGAAGTCTGAAGTCGAAAAATGGGCTGCGGTGATCAAGGCCGCGAACATCAAGGTCGAATAAGCGGGCAGCCGACCTTTCACGCGCTTCGCTGCGCGTGCTTCGCGCCGTGCGGGCGGCTTTATAGAATGCGCCCCTTGCACCGCATTCCAAGAACTACATCGTGTCCAACCGCACCGCCGTCCTGCCCCAATACCTGTTCCCGAAGCAGGCACTGACTACGTTCGCAGGATGGGTGGCCGGCAAGGAGCGCGGCCGCGTCACGACGTGGATCATCCGCCGCTTCGTGAAGAAGTACGACGTGAACATGGACGAAGCGCTCGACAGCGACATCGGCCACTACAAGAGCTTCAACGAGTTTTTCACGCGTGCGCTCAAGCCCGGCGCCCGGCCGATCGCAGCGGCCGACCTTGTGTCGCCGGTCGACGGCGCGATCAGCCAGTTCGGTGCGATCGACGGCGAGCAGATATTCCAGGCCAAGGGCCATCACTACACCTGCACCGCCCTGCTGAGCGGCGACGCCGCGCTGGCGGCGCAGTTCGAGCACGGCAGCTTTGCCACGCTCTACCTGAGCCCGAAGGACTACCACCGCATCCACATGCCCTGTGCCGGCCGGCTGCTGCGCATGACCTACGTGCCGGGCGAGCTGTTCTCGGTCAACCCGACCACGGCGCGCGGCGTGCCCGGCCTGTTCGCGCGCAACGAGCGCGTGGTGTGCCTGTTCGAATCGGCGGGCGGGCCCTTCGTGCTGGTGCTCGTTGGCGCCACCATCGTCGGCAGCATGCAGACCGTGTGGCATGGCGTGGTCAACCCGCCGCGCACCGGACAACCGCGCGAATGGCGCTACGACGACCAGCAGATCGTGTTGCAGCAAGGCGAGGAGATGGGGCGCTTCCTGCTCGGATCGACCGTCGTCATGCTGTTCCCCGGCCCGTCGCTCAGCTTCAATCCGGCATGGGAGCCGGGCCGTGCGATCCGGCTCGGCGAGGCCATGGCCAACCGCGATTAAAAATGAGGCTTCCGCGCCACAGGCCGCATGCAGTGGGCGCAGCCAGCTATAAAACTTGTAGCACCATGCCTTCTACGATATAGTCGCCGGCCGGCCCGCAGGGTCAGAACCGATCACAAGAACGCGTGGCCGCGCATGGTTACCGGCCGAGCCATTGCCCGAGGAGAAGATGTCGATGAGTAGCAAGGAAAACGCGGCTGTCAGCCAGTTGCTGGCGCTGCTCGAAGCCCGCTATGCGCTGCGCGTGCTCTGGGCTCTGCGTGACGGCCATGCGCAAACCTTCCGGCTACTGCAGGACAGCGTCGGCGGCATCACCCCCAACACCCTCAACACCCGGATCAAGGAACTGCGCGAAGCAGGCATCGTGAACCACGGCAACGACGGCTACATCCTCACGCTCAGCGGGCAGGATCTGCTCAAGCGACTGTCCGACCTGCAGGCCTTTGCCGGCAAATGGCAAGGCGCCCAGGTCAAGAAGATCCCGGTCGATAAATAGCGCCCCGCTGTCCACCAGCGCCGCGCCGCCGCAGCAGGGCCGCGCGGCGCCGTCATGTTCGGGCCCGCTAAACTGCGCGCCTCGCATTCCTTCCGACCGAACCAGGAGCCCTTTCATGCCCACCACCCCTTCCGGCCTGCAATACGAAGACACCACCGTCGGCAACGGCGCCGAAGCAAAGGCCGGCCACCATGTGCACGTGCACTACACCGGCTGGCTCTACAACGACGGCGTGCAAGGCGCCAAGTTCGACTCGAGCCGCGACCGCAACGACCCGTTCGCCTTCTCGCTCGGCGCCGGCCAGGTCATCAAGGGCTGGGACGAAGGCGTCGCCGGCATGAAGATCGGCGGCCAGCGCACGCTGATCATCCCGGCTTCGCTCGGCTACGGCGCACGCGGTGCCGGCGGCGTGATTCCTCCAAACGCCACGCTCAAGTTCGACGTCGAACTGCTCGACGCGCACTGATTGCTCGCGCACCGATTGCTCGCCCCCAGGCTGCGCGCACTTCGTGTCGCTGCGCCAACCCCCTGCCGGGGGCAACACCGGTGGCCCGGCAAAGCCGGTTCCACGGTGTTCCTGGCGAAGACCCAGCGTCCTCCGCGGACGCATTTTTTTGCTTGAAACCGGTCGGAATGGCCCCAAATCGGGCGGAATCCAATGATTTTTCGGCCTTCACCGCTTTTTACCCATGTCCGCTGAAACCCCGCAAAACGATCCCAACCAACTCACCGGCGAGCCCAGCCTCGAAGAACTCGAAGCCGCCCAGGCCGCCAACGACGCCGAGGCGCAGGATGCACTGGCTGAACTGGCCGCACTGCAGGCAAAGAACGCCGAGCTGTCGGACCAGTACCTGCGCGCCCAAGCCGATGTGCAGAACGCACGCCGCCGCGCCGACGAAGAAATCACCAAGGCGCGCAAGTTCGCAGTCGAAGCCTTCGCCGAAAGCCTGCTGCCGGTGACCGACAGCCTCGAAGCCGGCCTGGCCATCACCGACGCCACGCCCGAACAGATCCGCGAAGGTGCCGAGGCCACCTTGCGCCAGTTGAAGAGCGCGCTCGAACGCAACAAGGTGCTCGAGATCGCACCGGCCGCAGGCACCCGCTTCGACCCGCACCAGCACCAGGCCATCTCGGTGGTGCCGGCACCGGATCAGGAAGCCAACACCGTGGTCTCGGTGCTGCAGAAGGGCTACACGATCGCCGAGCGCGTGCTGCGCCCAGCCCTCGTGACGGTCAGCGCACCGAGCTGATCCATACACACGCATCCACAGGAAATCCCCGCCCTCTCCCTTGAATCCGGCGCGGTTATCCACACGTTCATCACAACTTAATTTCTTTCAGATTTCAGGAGCAACACCATGGGCAGAATCATCGGCATCGACCTCGGCACCACCAATTCGTGCGTGTCGATCATGGAAGGCAACACCACGCGTGTGATCGAGAACTCGGAAGGTGCGCGCACCACGCCGTCGATCGTGGCCTATCAGGAAGACGGCGAAGTGCTGGTCGGCGCCTCGGCCAAGCGCCAGGCCGTGACCAATCCCAAGAACACGCTCTACGCGGTCAAGCGCCTGATCGGCCGCAAGTTCGAAGAGAAAGAAGTGCAGAAGGACATCGACCTGATGCCCTACACGATCACCAAGGCCGACAACGGCGACGCCTGGGTCGAGGTGCGCGGCAAGAAGATCGCGCCGCAACAGGTCAGCGCCGAGATCCTGCGCAAGATGAAGAAGACCGCTGAAGACTACCTCGGCGAAGTCGTGACCGAGGCCGTGATCACGGTGCCGGCCTACTTCAACGACAGCCAGCGCCAAGCTACCAAGGACGCCGGCCGCATCGCGGGCCTGGACGTCAAGCGCATCATCAACGAGCCGACCGCGGCCGCCCTGGCTTTCGGCCTCGACAAGCAGGACAAGCGCGACCGCAAGATCGCCGTGTATGACCTCGGCGGCGGCACCTTCGACGTGTCGATCATCGAGATCGCCGACGTCGACGGCGAGAAGCAGTTCGAAGTGCTGTCGACCAACGGCGACACCTTCCTCGGCGGCGAGGACTTCGACCAGCGCGTGATCGACTACATCATTGCCGAGTTCAAGAAGGAACAGGGCGTCGACCTGAGCAAGGACGTGCTCGCGCTGCAGCGCCTCAAGGAAGCAGCCGAAAAGGCCAAGATCGAGCTGTCGAACAGCCCGCAGACCGACGTCAACCTGCCCTACATCACGGCCGACGCCTCGGGCCCCAAGCACCTGAACATCAAGCTCACGCGCGCCAAGTTCGAGTCGCTGGTCGAAGAGTTGATCGAGCGCACCATGGCGCCCTGCCGCATCGCGATCAAGGACGCCGGCGTGTCGGTCACCGACATCAGCGACGTGATCCTGGTCGGCGGCATGACCCGCATGCCGAAGGTGCAGGAAAAGGTGAAGGAGTTCTTCGGCAAGGAACCGCGCAAGGACGTGAACCCCGATGAAGCCGTCGCCGTGGGCGCCGCGATCCAGGGCCAGGTGCTGTCGGGCGACCGCAAGGACGTGCTGCTGCTCGACGTGACCCCGCTGTCGCTGGGCATCGAGACCATGGGCGGCGTGATGACCAAGATGATCACGAAGAACACCACGATCCCGACGAAGTTCGCGCAAACCTTCTCGACTGCCGAGGACAACCAGCCGGCCGTGACGATCAAGGTGTTCCAGGGCGAACGCGAGATCGCTTCGGGCAACAAGGCGCTAGGCGAGTTCAACCTCGAGGGCATTCCCCCTGCCGCGCGCGGCACGCCGCAGATCGAAGTGAGCTTCGACATCGACGCCAACGGCATCCTGCACGTCGGCGCCAAGGACAAGGGCACCGGCAAGGAAAACAAGATCACCATCAAGGCGAATTCGGGTCTTTCCGAGGACGAGATCCAGAAGATGGTGAAAGACGCCGAGCTCAACGCCGCCGAAGACAAGAAGAAGGTCGAAGTGGTGCAGGCCCGCAACCAGGGTGAAGCCATGGTGCACAGCGTGAAGAAGTCGCTGGCTGAGCACGGCGACAAGCTCGAAGCCGGCGAAAAGGAAAAGATCGAAGGCGCGATCAAGGACGTGGAAGAAGCGCTCAAGGGCGACGACAAGGCCGCGATCGAGGAAAAGACCAACACGCTGATGAGCGCCAGCCAGAAGCTCGGCGAAAAGATGTACGCGGACGCGCAGGCGGCAGCCGGTGCCGCGGGCGGCCAGGGTACTGGCCCGGAAGCTGCTGCGAACAGTTCGCCCGCCGACGACAACGTCGTCGACGCCGAAGTCAAGGAAGTCAAGAAGGGCTGATCGCCCGGCACTGACACAAGGCTGGATCACCCCCCGGGGTGGTCCAGCCTTTTACGCTTGTTGAGAAGACCGCCCGCACCGACCGACCATGGCCACCAAACGCGACTATTACGAAACCCTCGGCGTTCCGAAGAACGCGAGCGAGGATGAAATCAAGAAGGCTTATCGCAAGCTTGCGATGAAGCACCACCCCGACCGCAACCACGGCGACACCAGCACCGACGCCGAGGCCAAGTTCAAGGAGGTGAAGGAAGCCTACGAGATGCTGTCGGACGGCCAGAAGCGCGCCGCCTATGACCAGTACGGCCATGCCGGCGTCGATCCCAACATGCGCGGCGGCCCGGGCGCGGAAGGCTTCGGCGGTTTCGCCGAGGCTTTCGGCGACATCTTCGGCGACGTGTTCGGCGGCGGTGGCCGCGGTCGCGCCGGCGGCGGGCGCCAGGTGTTCCGCGGCAGCGACCTCAGCTATGCGATGGAAGTCACGCTCGAGGAAGCAGCCGAGGGCAAGGACGCCCAGATCCGCATTCCGAGTTGGGACGAGTGCGGCACCTGCCACGGCAGCGGCGCCAAGCCGGGCACCAAGCCGATCACCTGCACCACCTGCAACGGCGCCGGCGCGGTGCAGATGCGCCAGGGCTTTTTCAGCGTGCAGCAGACCTGCCCGCAGTGCCACGGCAGCGGCAAGATCATTCCCGAGCCGTGCACCACCTGCCATGGCCAGGGCAAGCTGAAGAACAACAAGACGCTGGAAGTGAAAATCCCGGCCGGCATCGACGACGGCATGCGCATCCGCAGCACCGGCAACGGCGAGCCCGGCACCAACGGCGGGCCACCCGGCGACCTTTACATCGAGATCCGGCTCAAGAAGCACGAGATTTTCGAGCGCGAGGGCGACGACCTGCACTGCGTGGTGCCGGTCAGCATGACCACCGCGGCACTCGGCGGCGAGATCAACGTGCCCACGCTCAAGGGCGCCGCCGCCATCGACATCCCCGAAGGCACGCAGAGCGGCAAGCAGTTCCGCCTGCGCGGCAAGGGCATCAAGGGCGTGCGCGGCAGCTACCCGGGCGATCTGTACTGCCACGTGCGCGTGGAGACACCGGTCAAGCTCACCGAGCACCAGCGCAAGCTCGTGAAGGAGCTCGACGAGTCGCTCAAGAAGGGGGGCAACAAGCACAGCCCCACCGACAAGGGCTGGTTCGACAAGGCGAAGGAATTCTTCAGTTGAACTGAAGAAAGCTATGCCGCCTCGAGCGGCACGGGCTCGGTCGGATCGGGTTTCTCGAAGACCTCTTCATGCGCAGCGATCCAGTTGCACAGGCCTTCGCAGGCATCGGCCAGTTGCCCCAGCGACCTGGCGACCCGCGGCAGTTCACCCGAAGGCACCGGCTGGGCGCGGCTCGCGCGAAGCGCCAGCAAGTTGAGCAGGCGGGCCTTGGCCCGCGCCGTGGTGAGCGCGTCGCGCGCACGACCGCCCGGATCGATCGGCAGTTCTCTTTCGGCCTGACTGACCTGCGCCGGGATCGCCTGCGTCATGTGCGTGGCCACCGCCAGATGATCGATGTCGGCCGCCGTATGATTTTGGAGCACTTCGAGCATCGCCAGCAACTGCAAATTCTGGCTTGCAAGGCGCCACACCCGGTCTGCCGCGCTCCATTTGGCGCGTTCGTCTGTGTTCACAATTGGAGTACCCCTGTGCCGCGCTATTGTCCCGAAGCGGGGCGCTTGCACAGCAAGCTCGGGGCATGTCGGCCCGCAGGCCACTCGGCATTCAGTGACAAAGATCACTGAATTCTGCGTAATCGGCCGGCACGCAGCCAAGGCCGGCCCAGGCCTCCCAAAACCTACTGAAGCCGCACCAGGGCCTCGATTGCCAACGGGTAGCCCTTGACGCCCAGCCCTACGATGATCCCGCGCGCGGCCGGCGAGATGTACGAGTGGTGGCGGAACTCCTCGCGTGCATGCACGTTCGAGATGTGCAGTTCGATCAGCGTCACGCTCGCGCCCTTTATCGCGTCGTGCAGCGCGATCGACGTGTGGGTGTAGGCGCCCGGATTCATCACCACGCCGATCATGTTGCCGGCAGCGATCTCGCGGCCGGCCTCGTGCAGCCAGTCGATCAACTGGCCTTCGTGGTTCGACTGCCGGCACTCGACCTGCACGCCGTGTTTGGCGCCCGCCTCCGCGCACATGCGCTCCACATCGGCCAGCGTCTCGTAGCCGTACTGCGCGGGTTCACGCGTGCCGAGCAGGTTCAGGTTGGGGCCGTTCAGGACGAGGATTTTTTTCATGGTGCCGGCATTGTCGCCAGAGTCAGTACTGGATCTGCGCGGTCGCGCGCAACTGGTCGGCGGTCGCGGTGCCGAAACCGAAGAACTCGAGGTAGGCCGGGATCATCTCGAACAGCATGTCGGTGCCGACCTGCACGGCACAGCCCTTGTCGAGCGCAGCGCGCAGCAACGGCGTGTATTCGGATTTCATCACGACCTCGCCGACGAAGGTCGTCGGCGCGATGCGGTCGATGTCGAACGGCAGCGGGTCGCCCTCCTTCATGCCGAGCGGCGTGGCATTGACCACCACGTCGAAGCCGGCCGGATCCTTCGAACCGGTCTTGACCGCAAGCCTCGGGTAATGCTCGCGCAGCCGGCCGGCCAGCGCTTCGGCCGAGGCGGTGTTCGCGTCGAACAGCGCCAACTCCGCCACACCGGCCGCCGCCAGCGACGCCGCGATGGCCGAGCCAACCCCGCCGGCACCCGACACCAGCACGCGCGTGCCCTGGAGCGAGCGACCCTTGCGCTCGACGCCGCGCACGAAGCCGGCGCCGTCGAACTGGTCGCCGAGCAGCGTGCCGTCGGGCCGCTTCAGGATCGCGTTGCAGGCGCCAGCAATGCGCGCGGTGGGCGTGACTTCGTCGACCAGGCTCATGGTCGTGATCTTGTGCGGCATGGTCACAAGCGCGCCGCGCAGATTTGTCAGGGTGGCGAGCGCCTTGATCACGGCCGGGTAGTCCTCGGCTTTGGCACCCATCGGCACCACCACGGCGTCGATACCCTGCTGGTCGAACCAGGGGTTGTAGATCATGGGCGCCTTGAACGACTCAGTCGGATAGCCGATGTGGGCGATGAGGGTGGTCTTGCCGCTGATCATGGTGCGTCTCGTTCGGGTTGAAGCGAGGCACACTTTAGAAGGGCTGCGTACGGAAAACAGCGCTGCAGGGCGATGCGTGTTCGATCAGCAACTCAATTTGATCGATAAGCGATCTTTTTGCGGGTTTACCCGTTCAGTTCGCCAGCGTGGGATTGCGCTTTTCTTCCATCAGCCGCTGTTGCGCGACCACCGCCCGGCATGCCGGCTGCGCCCGGTATTCGCCCTTGGCGCACCGTGCCGCCATGCACTGCGACCTGGCGATGAAACCCAGGCTGGCGCACGAAGTGCCGGGGTCGCCGGTTGCCACCACGCGCGGCTTCGAAGGGGGCGCAGCAGGCCGCGTGGTGGTGGCGACGGCGGCATCTTCGGCCGACGCCACGCGCGCGGCTGGGGCAACGGCGGCTGGGGCAACGGCGGCTGGGGCAACGGCGGCGGGCGCAACGGCGGCGGGCGCAATGGCGACCGGAGCAACGGCAGCAGCGGGAGCAGCAGCGACAGGGGGCGCCGCGTCTTCCGCAGTGCTGCTCGAACTGTAGATGTACCAGCCGCCCGCACCGGCGACGACCCAACCGGCGGCGCCAATCACGAGCGTGAGGGCAAACGCGGCAAGGCTGAGCCACAGGCCTTTGCGCGGTTCCGCGCTGTCACGGCTTTTGCCTGCGGCAGGAACAGGCCTTGGTGCCATTGCAGAGGCCGGTGCAGACGCAGGCGCCGACGACGCGAAGGCCGCCAGCGCGGAGGGCATGCCGAGCAGCGTTGTGCTGCGCTCGCCCGACGGCCGGAGCGGAACGACCTTGGTCGGTTCGAAGTCGGGTTGCAGCACGCCGATGCATTCGATGCAAAACTTGGCGACGGCCCGGTTTTCCGTGCCGCACGCTGAACAGATCAATGCCATCAGTGCGCTGCCTGGCCGGCAGAACGACCGGGGTGGCTCGCGAGCGTGATGCCGTCCTGCGCGGCGACGAGATTTCGCTGCGACGAAAGCACCAGCACCGCCTGGTGCGCGGTACGGCTGGCGTTCTTGGTGTGGCCGATCAACGCCTGCCACTGCTGCGACTGGATCTCGGGCGATTGCTCTGGCGCCTGGCGCAGGAGCACCTGCGCCACATCGACCAGCGCGGCCGCAGAGGTCAGGCACATCGCCACGGCTTCCCCGGCCGGCGTGCCGACGCCGTGGTCAGGCGCCGAACCCGTGCGGGCCATGACTTGCTCGATGGCGATCAAGGCGCGCTCCAGAAGTGCGCGATCGGAGAGGGTTTTCATCGGGAGTGGCAGGGGACTTTTTGCACTGAAAGTCATCCTGCCACGGCGCGGGAAAAGTCCGCGTGCACTAAAACACATTTTGAAACATTAGTTTTCAAACATATCTTTTCCAGGCCCAGCCGCCCGCCGCCGGGCGTCGCAGGGAGGCGCGTTTTATAGTGGCCGCTCTTTTGAAACGACCTTCCCACCGCCCATGAAAACCAAAGCCGCCGTCGCCTGGAAGTCCGGAGCTCCGCTCACCATCGAAACCGTCGACCTGGAGGGGCCGAAGTTCGGCGAGGTGCTGGTCGAGATCAAGGCAACGGGCATCTGCCACACCGACTACTACACGCTCTCGGGCGCCGACCCGGAAGGCATCTTCCCGGCCATCCTCGGCCATGAAGGCGCGGGCATCGTGGTCGACGTCGGCCCCGGCGTCACCACCCTGAAAAAAGGCGACCACGTCATTCCGCTCTACACGCCGGAATGCCGCCAGTGCAAGTTCTGCCTCTCGCGCAAGACCAACCTGTGCCAGCTGATCCGCGGCACCCAGGGCAAGGGCCTGATGCCCGATGCGACCAGCCGCTTCAGCCTGGACGGCAAGCCCATCTTCCACTACATGGGCACCTCGACCTTCAGCAACTACACGGTCGCCCCCGAGATCTCGCTCGCCAAGATCCGCGAGGACGCCCCTTTCGACAAGGTCTGCTACATCGGCTGCGGCGTCACCACCGGCATCGGCGCGGTGATCTTCACGGCCAAGGTGGAGGCCGGCGCCAACGTCGTGGTGTTCGGCCTGGGCGGCATCGGTCTGAACGTGATCCAGGGCGCGAAGATGGTGGGTGCGGACAAGATCATCGGCGTCGACCTCAACCCGGAGCGGGAAGCCATGGCGCGCAAGTTCGGCATGACGCACTTCATCAACCCCAAGGACACCGAGAACGTGGTCGACGCGATCGTGCAGCTCACCGACGGCGGCGCCGACTACAGCTTCGAATGCATCGGCAACACCAAGGTGATGCGCCAGGCGCTGGAGTGCACGCACAAGGGCTGGGGCCGCAGCATCATCATCGGCGTAGCCGAAGCGGGCGCCGAGATCAGCACGCGGCCGTTTCAGCTGGTCACCGGCCGCAAGTGGGAAGGCTCGGCCTTCGGCGGCGCACGCGGGCGCACCGATGTGCCGAAGATCGTCGACTGGTACATGGAAGGCAAGATCAACATCGACGACCTGATCACGCACACGATGCCCTTGGCCGACATCAACAAGGGCTTCGACCTGATGAAGCGCGGCGAGTCGATCCGCGGCGTGGTGCTGTATGACTGAAGCGGCCCTGGGCACGCTGCGCCGCACCCGGGCGGGCGTGCTCGATGTCGCGTTCCATGAGAGCGGTCCGGCCGACGGGCCGCCGGTGCTGCTGATGCACGGCTTTCCGTACGACGTGCATGCCTATGCCGAAGTGGCGCCGCTGCTCGCGGCGCAAGGCTGCCGCGTGGTGGTGCCGTACCTGCGCGGCTTCGGGCCGACGCAGTTCGTCGATGCCGCGACGCCGCGCTCCGGCGAGCAGGCGGCGCTCGCGTCGGATCTGCTGGCGCTGCTCGACGCGCTGGTGATCCCGCGCGCCGTGCTGGCCGGCTACGACTGGGGCGGCACCGCCGCATGCGTGGCGGCGACACTGTGGCCCGAGCGCTGCGCGGGCCTGGTGTCCTTCAACAGCTACAAGGTACAGAACATCGCGGCCGCGGCGACGCCCGCCGCGCCGGAAAACGAGTTTCGCTACTGGTACCAGTGGTACTTCCACGGCGAGCGTGGCCGTGCCGGGCTGGAGCACAACCGCCACGCGCTGTGCAAGCTGCTGTGGCGGCTCTGGTCACCCACCTGGCACTTCGACGAAGCGACATGGGAACGCAGCGCAGCCGCCTTCGACAACCCCGATTTCGTCGATGTGGTGATCCACTCGTACCGGCACCGCTACGGCCTGGTCGAGGGCGACCCGGCCTATGCCGACCTCCAGGCGCGCCTCGCGCAAATGCCGCACGTCACCGTGCCGTCCATCACCTTCGATGGCGCCGACGATGGCGTCATGGCGCCGGCCGGCACCGCCGACCATAGCCATTACTTCCTGGGGCCGCGTTCGCACCGTCTGGTGCCTGGCGTCGGCCACAACATGCCGCAGGAGGCGCCACGCGTGTTCGCCGATGCGGTGCTCGAACTCGTTCCGCTGCTTTCCCAATGACCGACGCCATCAAGACACTTTCCGAACACCGCTGCTTCGGCGGCGTGCAACGCTTTCTCGAGCACGAATCGCGCGAGATCAACCTGCCGATGCGCTTCTCGGTCTTCTTGCCGCCGCAGGCCGCATTCGGCAAGGTGCCGGCCGTGATGTTCCTCGCGGGCCTCACCTGCAACGAAGAAACCTTCATGGTGAAAGCCGGCGCGCAGCGGCTGGCGGCCGAGCTGGGCATCGCGCTGGTCGCGCCCGACACCAGCCCGCGCGGCGCCAATGCGCCGGGCGAGGCCGACAGCTGGGACTTCGGTGTCGCGGCCGGCTTCTATCTCGACGCGACCGAGGCGCCCTGGGCCAGACACTGGCGCATGGAAAGCTATCTGATCGGGGAGCTCCTGCCGCTGCTGGGCGCGCAGTTTCCGATCGATCTGCACAAGCTCGGCCTGTCCGGCCACTCGATGGGCGGCCACGGTGCGCTCACGCTGGCGCTGCGGCATCCGGGCCTGTTCAAGTCGCTGTCGGCCATGGCGCCGATCTGCGCGCCCACGCAATGCCCATGGGGTGTCAAGGCCTTCACGGGCTATCTGGGCGCCGACAGCGGGCGCTGGATCGAGCACGACGCCACGGTGCTGATGCAGCACCAGCCGCTGGCGCCCTACCCGGCCGGCATCCTGATCGACCAGGGCCTGGGCGACAAATTCCTGGTCGAGCAACTGCACCCTCACTTGTTCGAGGCGGCCTGCAAGGCCATCGGCCAACCCCTCACGCTGCGCCGGCACGAGGGCTACGACCACGGGTACTACTTCATCCAGAGCTTCATGGCAGACCATCTGGCGCATCACGCCGCCACGTTGTCGGGCTGAAACCCCATGCTGCCGACAGAGGCCGAGTCGCTGGAACGCGCGATCCATGAAGAAGTGGCACTGAGCCCTTGGGACGCACGCTGGCCGGCGCAATTCGAAGCGGAGCGCGCGAGGTTGATGTCGCTGTTCCCGGGCCAATTGATCGACGTGCAGCATTTCGGCAGCACTGCCATTCCGGGTATGACGGCCAAGCCGGTGATCGATATCCTGGCCGGCGTCGAATCGATGGCGGTGGCCGATGCGCTGGCCGGTCCCTTGCTGCGGTCGCACTACACCACGTCTGCCGGGTTCAATGCCACCCTGGCGAACCGGCGCTGGTTCATGCGCTGGGCCGACGGCCGGCGCACGCACCATCTTCATGTGGTGGTGTACGGCAGCGACGAATGGCAGCGGCGCCTGCGCTTTCGCGACGCGCTGCGCGCCGACGGCGCGCTGGCCGACCGCTACGCCGCGCTGAAGAACGACCTTGCGGTGCTGCATCGCGTCGATCGCGAGGCTTACACCGATGCCAAGACGGCGTTCGTGGCCTCCGTCCTGGGCGCAGCATGACACCCGCCTCCACTTCGCGCCTGCGCCGTTGCACCTTCGCACCGGGCGAAGCCGCTGCCCTCGCCGGCATCTGGCGCCGCGGGTGGGCCTCTGCCCACCGCGACGTGCAGGTGCTGGAACCGATCGCACACTGGGTGGCGCGCGTGCAGGCCGAGTTCCAGCCGCCCTGCGAGGTGCTGGTGATCGAGCGCCAGGGCCAACTGCTGGCCTTCATGGCGCTGCACACTACGCGGCGCTATGTCGCACAGCTGTTTGTCGACCCGCACCTGCATGGCCAGGGATTCGGCCGCGTGCTGCTCGACGAAGCCAGCCGGCGCATGCCTGCAGGATGGCGGCTGCATGTGGCCACGGCGAACAGCAGCGCTCAGCGCTTCTATACGCGCTATGGCCTGGTGCGCGGCGCCGTCGACCGCCATCCGGGCACCGGCCGCGAGCGGGTTGAATACCATTGCCTGCCCCGCGAAAATTGAAACACCATGCGCATCGACCACATCGCCATCTGGACCGAAGACCTGGAGCGCTGCAAGCAGTTCTACGTGCTCGACCCCGACGGCAACCGCATTGAAATCACTTCCTGAACCATCGAAGCTCCTCTCATGTCATTGCACACCTGGTTTTTTTACGTCATCGCCGTCCTCGTCCTCACCGTCACGCCCGGCCCGAGCGTGCTGATGTGCGTCACCAACGGCGTCAACCACGGCGCGCGCCGCACATTTTTCTCGGCCATGGGCAGTGTCACGGCGGTCCTTGCGATCATGAGCTTCTCGGCGATTGGCCTCGGCGCGGTGCTGGCCGCGTCGGAGCACGTGTTCAGCGCGATCAAGTGGTTCGGCGTCGCCTATCTGTTCTACGTGGGCGTCACGACGCTGCGCTCGACCACGTCGAGCTTCGCACTGCCCGCCAACGGCACTGGGCGCAAGAGCCGCCGAAGCCTCTATCTGCAGGGACTGCTGGTCGGCGTGAGCAACCCCAAGGCATTGCTGTTCTTCACCGCCTTCTTCCCGCAGTTCATTGACCCGGCCGCGCCGCAGTTGCCGCAGTTCGTGGTGCTTGGCGCCACCTTCGTGGCCTTCGAGCTGTTCTGGCTGATGTTCTACGCAAGCTTCGCGGCACGCATCGCGCCCTGGCTGCGAACCGAGGGCCGTGCACGCTGGTTCAACCGCGCGTCGGGCTCGGTCTTCATCGGTGCCAGCGCCTTGCTGGCCACGGTCAAGCGCTCGGCCAGCAACGCCTGAACGATCCCGTGAAGAAAGCCGTGCTGCTCGCCATCAGCCACCTGCTGGTGCTGGCGTTGGGCTTTGCCGGCGGCATTTACGTGCTGCCGATCCTCATCGCGCCCCCGGCGCCTTCGATGGCGGAATTGGGCGCTGCTGCCAGCGGTGCCACGTTCAAGGGCCGTTTCCAGCGCGACCTGAAAGGCAGCGACATGCTGCACTGGGGCGAAGGCGAAGTGTCGGTGGGCCCGCGCGCGATCACGCTGCAGGGCAAGCTGGCGCCAGGGCCGGACTACAAGCTCTACCTTTCGCCCGAATTCGTCGAAACCGAAGCCGATTTCCTGCGGCTCAAGTCCACGATGCAGCGCGTTGGCGACGTGAAAACATTCGACGGCTTCGTGGTGCCGGTGCCCGAGGGGGTAGACGTCGCGCGCTACAAGGCAGCGATCGTCTGGTGCGAGACCTTCAGCCAGTTCATCAGCGCAACGCAATACAGACCATGAGCGAGTTCATCCAAAGCCAGCACGCACCATTGCCCACCCTGCCGAGCCGCGAAGAGATTGCCACGCTCGAAATTTTCGCGGGCCTGGAGATGCGCGACATCGAGCTCGTCGCCACGCCGGAAGATGCCGCGCGCGCCCTCGCCGCGCTGGGCCAGCTGAGCGTGGTCGGCTTCGACACCGAATCGAAGCCCACTTTCCTGAAGAACGAAGTGTCGACCGGACCGCACACGGTGCAACTGGCCGCGATCGACCGCGCCTGGGTGTTCCAGTTGCACGATTCGGTGTGCCGCGCCGCGGCAGCCAGCCTGCTGGCGTCAAGCGCGCTTACCAAGGTCGGCTTCGGCTTGTCGAGCGACCGCACGCAGATCCGCGCCAAGCTCGGCATCGAGCCGCAGACGGTGCTGGATCTGGACACGGTGTTCCGGCGCCGGGGCCATCGCAACTCGGTGGGTGTGAAGACCGCCGTGGCGCTCATGTTCAACCAGCGCTTCGTCAAGTCGCGCAAGCAAACCACGTCGAACTGGGCTGCAAAACACCTCAGCGAGGGGCAACTTCGCTATGCCGCGAACGATGCCTATGCGGCGATGCGCGTGTTCGATGCGCTGGGGACCGAGGCGCGCTAGCGGCGCCTCAGTGGCGCGGCAGCGCATTGAGCGGAATGCGCAGATAGGCCACGCCGTTGTCGTCCGCCGGTGGCAGTTGCCCAGCCCGCACGTTGACCTGGATCGACGGCAGGATGAGCGTCGGGACTTCGAGCGTCGCGTCGCGCGCCTGGCGCATCGCAACGAACTCGTCCTCGCCGATGCCGTCGCGCACATGGATGTTGTGCGCGCGCTGCGCGGCAACGGTCGTTTGCCAGGCGGGTTCGCGCGAAGCGGGTGGATAGTCGTGGCAGACGTACATCGTGGTTTCCGGCGGCAATGCCAGCAGGCGGCGCATCGAGCGGTACAACGTGCGCGCGTCGCCGCCGGGAAAATCCGCACGCGCGCTGCCGACGTCGGGCATGAACAGCGTGTCGCCAACGAAGACCGCCCCGTCCACGCCATAGGCCATGTCCGCGGGGGTGTGGCCGGGCACCCACAGCGCGGTGGCCTTCACCGTGCCGATCATGAAGGTCTCGCCATCGTCGAACAGGTGGTCGAACTGACTGCCGTCGGGCAGAAAGCCGCGCTCCAGGTTGTAGAGCTTCTTGAAAGTGGCCTGCACCTCGCGGATGTGGGTACCAATGGCAATGCGCCCGCCTACGCGCTCCTGCAGCCAGCGTGCGCCTGACAGGTGGTCGGCGTGCGCGTGCGTCTCCAGGATCCAGTCGACCTGCAGTTGCTCGGCCTGCAGATATGCGCGCAACTGGTCGGTCGACTTCGTGCCCGTGTGGCCTGATTTGAAGTCGTAGTCGAGCACCGGGTCGATGACGGCGGCCTGGCGCGTTGCGTGATCCCAGACGACGTACGACACAGTCCAGGTTTGCGGATCGAAGAACGCGCGGGCGGTGGTTCGCAAAGTCATGGCGATCTCTCGTGTGGTCAAACAATATACCTAATTACATTATATTGTATGATATATTAAATTCAACTTGAACAACTCCTTCGACCCCATGCCGCGCTCCCCCACCGTCATCGATCCGCAAGTTCTGCGCAGCGGCGCCAGTCGCGCTGTCGGCGCCCTGAAACTGCTCGCCAACGAGGAGCGCATGCTACTGCTGTGCCAGCTGTCGCAAGGCGAGATGTGCGTCAGCGAGCTGGAGGCGCAACTGGGCATTCACCAGCCCACGCTTTCCCAGCAGCTGGGCGTTTTGCGCAACGAGGCTGTCGTCGAAACGCGCCGGCAAGGCAAGAATATCTACTACAGCGTGTCGGATCCCGCGCTGCTCCAGATACTGGCGGTGCTGTACCGCCTCTACTGCCCGGAGGAAGTGCGATGATCTCGATAGCCTGGGCACACTTCACGCCCTGGTCGTCGCTCGCGGGCGGCGTGCTGATCGGCATCGCGGTCGCCATGTTCGCCCTGCTCAATGGCCGCATTGCCGGCATCAGCGGCGTGGTCGGCGGGCTGCTCAGACCGGCCAGGGGCGATGTCGCGTGGCGGCTGGCCTTCACCCTGGGGCTCGTGGGCGCGCCGCTCGCCTACCTGGTGATCGCGCCTTGGCCTGCGCCGCAGATCGATGCCGGCTACCTGGCCCTGGTCGCGGCGGGTCTGCTGGTCGGCATCGGCACGCGTTACGGCGCGGGGTGCACCAGCGGCCACGGCGTCTGCGGCCTGTCGCGCCAGTCGCCGCGCTCGCTGGTTGCCACGGCCGCCTTCATGGGCGCCGGCTTCGTCACGGTGTTCGCGATTCGTCATCTGCTGGCTGTCTGAAGGCCCGTCATGCTCGCTGTCACTTCGTTCCTGGCCGGCCTCGTGTTCGGTCTCGGCCTGCTGGTTTCCGGCATGGCCAACCCGGCCAAGGTACTCGGCTTTTTCGACCTGGCCGGCAAATGGGATCCCTCCCTGGCGTTCGTGATGGCCGGCGCGATCACGGTCGGCATAGGCGCCTTCTTCGTCGCAGGCCGACGGGCGCGTTCGCTGCTCGGCGCCGAAATGAGGCTGCCCACGGCGCGGCACGTGGATCGCCGGCTCGTCATCGGCAGCCTGGTGTTCGGAGTCGGCTGGGGCGTCGCGGGCTTCTGTCCCGGCCCCGGGCTGGTGGCTCTCGGCATGGGCGAGGCCAAGGCGCTGGTGTTCGTCTGCGCCATGCTGGCCGGCATGGTCGGCTTCGAGTGGGTCGAGCGCCGACAACGGCATCGGCCGCGCCCCCCGGCCTGACGGCGAACCGTCAGGATTCGTCCGGACGCATCGGCACGTCGCCCAGGGCTTCGTCCTCGCGGATCGCGCGGGCGGCCTTCAGGAGGCCGATCGACAAGCCATCGCCCTGCCCCGCGAATCCCTTGGCGATGCCTTCCAGCGCGTTCGCCAGGTTCCCGTCGCCGTCGTCGCGGGCGTCCATGCTGACGTTCAACACGCGCGCGGCCATTTGCCGGTAGGTGATGACACCCGATTTTTCCAGCACGGCCACCAGGTCGAGGTAAAGCGCAAGGTTGAGGTCGAAGACCAGCTTCTCCGTGATCTCAAAGCCTTCATCGTTGTTCTCCAAAGCCTGCTCCTTATGGTTGGTGTCCACTCTAGCCAAAAAATCGCGTGCGGTGTATCCGGATCACACGACCGCGCCATGCCCGGCACAATCCCCGGCTGAAACAACCCGGGCGCAAGCTGCGCCGCAAGAAGGACATCCATGAGCAGCAACAGCGTGAAGAAAAGCGACTTCGGATTGATCGGCCTCGCCGTGATGGGCCAGAACCTGGTGCTGAACGTGGAGAGCCGCGGCTTCCAGGTCAGCGTATTCAACCGCACCACGGCAACCACCGACGAGTTCGTTGCGCGCAATCCGGGCAAGCAACTGGTCGGCTGCGACACGCTCGAAGCCTTCGTGCAGAGCCTGGCGCTGCCGCGCAAGATCCAGATCATGGTGAAGGCCGGCGCGCCGGTCGACCAGGTGATCGAGCAACTGATTCCGCTGCTCGACAAGGACGACATCGTGATCGACGGCGGAAACAGCCTCTACACCGACACCGAGCGGCGCGACGCCTACCTTGCAGCCAAGGGCCTGCGCTTCATCGGCGCGGGCGTGTCGGGCGGCGAGGAAGGCGCGCGCAAGGGGCCGGCGATCATGCCCGGCGGCCCGCCGTCGACCTGGCAGGTGATGAAGCCGATCTTCGAAAGCATCGCAGCCAAGGTCGATGGCCAGCCCTGCGTGATCCACATCGGCCCCGGCGGCGCCGGCCACTACGTGAAGATGATCCACAACGGCATCGAGTATGGAGACATGCAGCTCATCTGCGAGGCCTACAGCCTTTTCAAGGCGGCCGGCTTCACCACCGACGAGATGGCCGCGATCTTCAACGAATGGAACGAAGGCGATCTGCAAAGCTACCTGATCCAGATCACCGGCAAGGCGCTCGAACAGAAGGATCCCGAGACCGGCAAGCCGATCGTCGATCTGATCCTCGACAAGGCCGGCCAGAAGGGCACGGGCCAATGGACGCTGCTCAATGCGGCCGAGAACGCAGTGGTCATCAGCACCATCAACGCCGCCGTCGAAGCGCGCGTGCTGTCGTCGCAGAAGAAGCAGCGCGTGGTCGCGAGCCAGCAGCTGCAGGGGCCGAAGGCCGACTTCGGCGCCGCAAAGAAAGACTTGGTCGCCAAGGTGCACGACGCGCTCTATGCGTCGAAGGTGATCAGCTACACCCAGGGCTTCGACCTGATCAAGACCATGGGCGAGAAGAAGAACTGGGGACTCGACTTCGGCGGCATCGCATCGATCTGGCGCGGCGGCTGCATCATCCGCGCGCGCTTCCTGAACCGCATCACCGACGCCTATCGCACCGACCCGGCGCTGGCCAACCTGATGCTCGCGCCCTTCTTCAAGGACTTGCTCAACAGCACGCAGCAGAACTGGCGCGAAGTGGTGGCGCTGGCGGTGCGCAACGGTATTCCGGTGCCGGCCTTCAGCGCGTCATTGGCCTACTACGACAGCTACCGTGCCGAGCGCCTGCCGGCCAACCTGCTGCAGGCGCAGCGCGACTTTTTCGGGGCCCATACCTACGAGCGCATCGACAAGCCGGAAGGCCAGTTCTTCCACACCGACTGGCCCGAGGTGATTGGCTGACCCAGTCAGAACCGCTGCGGGCGCGCGGGCTACCAGGCCGCGCGCATCACGCCCTGCTCGGCCGCGATCCAGTCGCGCACCGGCACCGGCAGCTCGCCCGCCGGCAGGGGCAAGCCCATGGCGGCGTAGGACTCGAGGTTGGGCACCAGCCCGCTGCGCGCGACTGCCGCGCCTTTCATGTAGCCGGCGGCGCAGACCTTGTCGCCTTTCACGAACTCGAAGCGCATGTAGTTCCAGTGGCTGTCGGTCGCGTCGAGCCGGAAGCGCAATGTGTACCCCTCGAAAGGCTGCAGCCCGCGCCGGTAGCTGATGAGCGAGCCGCCCGCCATCGGCCGCCAGCCGTGGCGCAGCATCGTGCGGGCAAAGCCGGTGCGCACGAAGTACTCGATCAGCATCAGGTCGATGATCGTGAGGTAGCGCCCGTTGTTCATGTGCCCGTTCAGGTCGAGGTCGTTGGGCAGCACGCGCAACCGGCGCTCCAGCGTGTCGCCCGGCGTGAGGCGGGGCGCGCGCCAGGCACGCAGCAAGGTCAACAGGAGGCGCAGGTAGAGGTTCATGATGGGTTTAGAATTGGTTCAATTTTGAACATTATAGTTCAGTATTGAACGAATATGCCCGCCTCTTCTCGAACACCGAAATCCCCGTCCGCGCCACACGGCACGCTGGCCTGGCTCGCCACCGTGCGGGCCTACAACCTGTGCGAAGCCGTGATGACCGCCCGGCTCGCTGCCATCGGCCTGCGCGTCGGCGAGCACGAGGTGCTGGCCACCATCGCCACCACGCCCGGCATCACGCAGCAGGCGCTGGCGGCGCGCTGCTTCGTGGCCAAAAGCGGCGTGAGCATGCTGGTCGCGCACATGGAAGGGCAAGGCTGGGTGCGCCGCGAAAGCGACAGCGCCGATGCGCGCGTCAAGCGCCTGTCGCTCACCGAGGCGGGGATGGCGGTGGCGCGCGAGACGCTCCAGGTTCAGGCCGAAGTGGTCCGCGCCATGGTGGCGTCGGCGTCGGAGGCCGACATGGATGTGGTCACGCGTGTGATGGATCGCGCGTCTGAAGCGCTCGAAGCCATGCGGATCGCGCGGGCCTGAATCCTTTTTTTCCTACAACCACGCCCTGGTTTGGGCGACCAGCGCGGCCAGCGGCGAGGTCGCGTCAACCGCCAGCACACCGGCTTCGCCCACTGGCGACTCGAGCGTGGCGAACTGATTGGCCACGAGGCTGGCCGGAAACATGTGCTGCGCGGCGCGGGCCGCGACGCGGCGCTCGGCTTCCTCGCGCGTCAGTTCCATGAAGACGAAGCGCAGGCCCGGCACGGCCGCGCGCAGCCGGTCGCGGTAGGCACGCTTGAGCGCAGAGCAGGTGAGCACCGCACCCTCCGGCTGGGCGGCGAGTTCGGCCCCGAGCACATCCAGCCAGCCCGCACGGTCGGCGTCGGTGAGCGCGATGCCCGCCCGCATCTTTTCGACATTGGCGGGTGGATGGAAGTCGTCCCCCTCGATCGACGGCAACACAAGGTCTTTGGCCAGTGCGTCGCCCAGGCTGGACTTGCCACAGCCGGAAACCCCCATCACCACGATCCAGACAGATTTCATCCTGCCGACTTTAGAACAGACTTCCCTGTCCCGCGGCACTCGGTGGCCGGAACGCGCCGAGATTCATCGGTATCCGGTCGCGGTTGAAGCCGATGCGCCGCGTGGCTTTCTCGAAGCGCTGGCCGATCAGTTCGGCCCACAGGCCGCTTCCCTTCATGCGCGTGGCGAAGTCGGCGTCGTAGTCCCGGCCACCGCGCATTTCGCGGATCCGCGCCATGATGCGGTCGGCGCGCCGCGGGTAGTGCAACTCCAGCCACTGCTTGAAAAGCGGCGCCACTTCCCACGGCAGCCGGATCACCGTGTAGAAAGCACAACGCGCCCCGGCCTCCCAGGCCGCTTCGAGCACCTGCTCCATGTCTTCGGTGACGAACGGGATCTGCGGCGCCACGCTCACACCGACCGGCACGCCCGCCTCGGCCAGCGTGCGGATGGTGCGAAGGCGCCGGTGCGGCGCGGCAGCGCGCGGCTCGAGCTTGCGGGCGAGTTCGCCGTCGAGCGTGGTCACGGTCACATACACGGCGGCCAGTTGCCGGGCCGCCATCGGCGCAATGAGGTCGAGGTCATGCTCGACCGCGCTCGACTTGGTGACGAGCGCGAACGGATGGTTGGTGTCGCGCAGCACTTCGATCACCGATCGCGTCAGGCGCAGCTCGCGCTCGATCGGCTGGTAGCAGTCGGTCGCGGTGCCGATCGCGATCTGGCTAGGCCGGTAGTTCTTTTTGCCAAGCTCGTGGCGCAGCACCTCGGCGATGTTGCGCTTGGCGATGAGCTTGGTCTCAAAATCGAGCCCGGGCGACAGGTTGAGGTAGCTGTGCGTAGGCCGAGCAAAGCAGTAGATGCATCCGTGCTCGCAGCCGCGGTAAGGGTTGAGCGAACGATCGAACGGGATATCTGGCGAGTCGTTGTCGCTCAACACCGACTTCGCATCCTCGAAGCGCACCTCGGTTTGCGGCGCCGAATGTGCGTCGGCCTCTTCGTTTTCGAGCGTGCCCCAGCCATCGTCGTACGCGGCTCGCGCTTCCTTTTCGAAGCGGTGCGCAATGCGCGTCGCGGCGCCGCGGCCCTTGAGCGCGCTGATCGGAATGAAGGTGTCGGCCATGGCGACCTCGATACTGTACAAAACAACAGTATGCAACCATTCGTCCGACCAAGCCAGCAACGGCAAAAGAATCTATTTCTGGCCTCAGAACTCGGCGTCGAGTTCGTCGATTTCCTCGGGCTCTTCCTTGGCTGCCTTGACCCATTCCTGCATCGCGGGCAGTTCCATGACGCGCTTGCAATAGGCCGTGCATTCGCGGTCGAGCGCCACGTCGTAGCTCATGAAGCGCGTCACCACCGGTGCGTACATCGCGTCAGCGATGCAGGGCTGCTTGCCGAACAGGAACGGGCCGCCGTACGCCTTCAGGCATTCGCGCCAGATGACAACCACGCGATCGATGTCGGCCTGCGCGCGAGACCAGATCTTGAAGTTGGGAAACCTGGCCTTGATGTTCATCGGCAGTGCACCGCGCATCGAGGCAAAACCGGAGTGCATTTCGCCGCTGATGGCGCGGCAGTGCGCACGTGCCTTGGCATCGGCCGGGAGCAGCCCGGC
Source organism: Variovorax nitratireducens (assembly GCF_051216545.1). Lineage (NCBI taxonomy): Bacteria > Pseudomonadati > Pseudomonadota > Betaproteobacteria > Burkholderiales > Comamonadaceae > Variovorax > Variovorax nitratireducens. Next base: position 835,362 of record NZ_JBPJZO010000001.1, on the reverse strand, counting down.
CTTGGGCTTGATCTCGTTGAGGTACTCGCCGATGGCCAGCGTGTCCCACACCTTCACGGTGCCGTGCTGCAGCGACGGGACCAGCATCGACGAGGAGAGCAACAGCATCTCGGCCTTCATGGCCGGATCGTCGGGCGGAATGATCTTTTCGGTGAAGTCGAGTCCGGCGAGGTGGCACATGAGCCAGCCGCGCAACGACCAGGCACCGTAGTTCTTGCTGCTGATCGTGAGGACGGGTTTGGCCATTGCGACGCTCCTTGACGCCGTCAATCTGGACGGCAGCCTGTCGCCGTGCAAGCCCCATGCCACCGCCGCCCGGCTTGGCCCGCAACTTGCCTGCAACGGGCTCATGCTTTACCGGGCCTATCAGACTCATGCCGACCTTTTCTCTCCGCTGCGGCTCGGCGCGCAGTTCATGGGGGCCGCGCTCTGGAGTTCGGGCTCCGAGCGCAGCGCCGTGCGGCGCATGGCGGCGCAGCTTGAGGTGTTCGCGCGCATGCGCATAACCCATTCGCGGCCGGCCTGGGACATCAAGACCGTGGTCGTGGAGGGCCAGGAGGTCGCCGTGCATGAAGAGCCGGTGCTGGTGGCACCTTTCGGCACCTTGCTCCATTTCCGCAAGGAAACGGGCACGATGCACCCTCCTGTGCTGCTGGCTGCACCACTATCGGGCCATTTCGCGACGCTGTTGCGCGAAACGGTGCGCACGCTGCTGCGCGACCACGACGTGTACGTGACCGATTGGCACAACGCGCGCGACGTGCCGGTCTGGCAAGGCGGCTTCGGGCTCGACGAATACACGCTGCAGCTCATCAGCTTCATGGAGGCCATCGGCCCCGGCGTGCATCTGGTGGCGGTCTGCCAGCCCTGCGTGGCGGCACTGGCCGCCACCGCGCTGATGGCCGAAGACGACAACCCGGCCGCACCGCGCAGCCTGACGTTGATGGCCGGCCCGGTCGATTGCCGCATCAACCCGACCGGCGTGAACACGCTGGCCACCAGCCAGCCGATCGAGTGGTTCAAGCGCAACCTGATCAGCCGCGTGCCATGGCCGCATGCGGGCGCCACTCGGCGGGTGTACCCCGGCTTTCTTCAGCTTTCGGCCTTCATGAGCATGAACCCGGCGCGCCACAAGGAGCAGTTCAAGAAGCTGTTCGAGCACCTGGTCGAAGGCGAGATCGACAAGGCCGACACCATCCGCAATTTCTACGATGAGTACCTTGCGGTGAACGACCTGCCGGCCGAGTTCTACCTGGAGACAGTCGAGCGCGTGTTCCAGACCTACGACCTGCCGCGTGGCGAACTGACCGTGGGCACGCGCAAGGTCAACCCGGCCGCGATCCGCCGCACCGCGCTGCTCACGGTCGAAGGCGAGCGCGACGACATCTGTGCGGTCGGTCAGACCGTGGCGGCGCAAGACCTCTGCACCAACATCCGGCCTTATCTCAAGGTCCACCACCTGCAGGCCGGCGTGGGGCACTACGGCGTGTTCAGCGGCAGCAAGTGGAACGCGCAGATCTACCCGCGCGTGCGTGAAACCATCCACGCGGCCGCAGAACTGCACTGATTTCCGGCGGCGCCGGCACACTAGCCGCTGTCCTACAGGTCAAGGCTCCCTCGGCGGCTCGCGTTGCCGGGCGGTTCCGCGCTCCAATGAGTTGCTCGCAAGCCACCGGACGCAATGTCCGGCCACAAGGGAAATTCATCCGTGCAAAACCATCAACAGCGCTTCGGCGAGCAAGACAGCTGGCTATTCCGTGAAGGCACCCACGCCCGCATGCACGACATGCTGGGATGCCATCTGCGCGCCGACGGCAAGGGCGCCGCCTTCGCAGTGTGGGCCCCCAATGCGCGCGCCGTCTCCGTCATCGGCGACTGGAACGGGTGGAACGACGGCGCGTTGCCGCTGGAGCCCCGCCCCGACTCGAGCGGCATCTGGGAGGGGGTTGCGCCCGAAGCAAGGCGCGGGCAGGCCTACAAGTACCGCATCTTTTCGCAGCACAACGGCTATGTGGTCGACAAGGCCGACCCGTATGCGTTCTATGCCGAGGCGCCGCCGGCCACGGGTTCGCGCGTGTGGTCGCTCGAACACGACTGGAGCGACGCCGACTGGATGGCCTCGCGCGCGCCGAGGAACGCGCTCGACGCGCCGATGTCCATCTACGAATTGCACCCAGGCTCCTGGCAACGCCAGGATGGCCAGATGCTGGGCTACCGCGAACTGGCCCGCCGCCTGGCCGACTATGTGATCGAGATGGGCTTCACGCACGTGGAGCTGATGCCGATCACCGAGCACCCGTTCTACGGCTCCTGGGGGTATCAGACCACCGGCTACTTTGCACCGACCTCGCGCTACGGTACGCCGCAGGACTTCATGGCCTTTGTCGACCACCTGCACCAGCGTGGCATCGGCGTGCTGCTCGACTGGGTGCCTTCCCACTTTCCGACAGATGAGCACGGCCTCGGCTATTTCGACGGCACGCACCTGTTCGAGCACGAAGACCCGCGCCAGGGCTTCCACCCCGAGTGGAACTCGAGCATCTTCAACTACGGCCGCAACGAGGTGCGCAGCTTTCTCATCTCGTCTGCGCTGTTCTGGCTGGAGTACTACCACCTGGATGGCCTGCGGGTCGATGCGGTGGCATCGATGCTCTACCTCGACTACGCACGCAACGCTGGCGAGTGGATCCCCAACAGCAACGGCGGCCGCGAGAACCTCGAGGCCATCGAGTTCCTGCGCGACCTGAACCGCGCGGTGTACCGCGAGCACCCCGACACGGTGTCGGTGGCCGAGGAGTCGACGGCCTGGCCGATGGTCTCGCGCCCGACAGACATGGGCGGCCTGGGCTTCGGCATGAAATGGAACATGGGCTGGATGCACGACACGCTGTCGTTCTTCGCACGCGATCCGATCCACCGCCGGCACCATCACCACCAGCTGACCTTCTCGCTGATCTATGCCTTCGATGAGAACTTCGTGCTGCCGATCTCGCACGACGAGGTCGTGCACGGCAAGGGATCGCTCATCAACAAGATGCCGGGCGACAGCTGGCAGCAGTTCGCCAACCTGCGCACGCTGTTCGGGCTGATGTGGGCGCACCCGGGCAAGAAGCTGCTGTTCATGGGCTGCGAGTTCGGCCAGCGACGCGAGTGGACGCACGACGGCGAACTCGAATGGTGGGTGGCCGAGCATCCCGAACACGCCGGCCTGCAGGGCTTCGTGCGCGAACTCAACCGGGTCTACAAGGCCGAGCCGGCGCTCTACCAGCTCGACTTTTCGCCCGACGGCTTCGAGTGGATCAACGCCGACGATGCCGACGCCAGCGTGCTGGTGTTCCTGCGCAAGCCGCGCCGGGGCGGTGCGCCGGTGCTGGTGGCTTGCAACCTGACCCCGCTGCCGCGTACAAACTACGTCGTTGGCGTACCGACCGGCGGCATCTGGCGCGAGTTGCTCAACAGCGATGCCATCGAATACGGGGGCGCCGGCTGGGGCAACATGGGCAGCGTGAAGTCTGCGTCGACGCCCGCCAATGGCCGACCGCACTCGCTGAGCCTGACCCTGCCGCCACTGTCCACTCTGATCCTGAAGCCTTCGAACGATGCCTGAAACCCAGACCCCGGCCCTTCTCGCAGCCGCACCGCCCGGCATGCCGCCCGACGGGCGCGTGCGCACCATCATCGATGCCGTGCTGCCGGTGGTTGACGCGGGGCGCTTCGCGGTCAAGCGCACGGCCGGCGAAAAGCTCGAAGTCAAGGCCCATTGCTTTGCCGAAGGGCACGACGTGCTGCGCGTCATGCTGCGCTGGGGGCCAGAGAGCAACATTGCGGCGCACGAGGTGGAGATGGTGCTGCTCTACAACGACATCTGGGAGGCCGACTTCGTGCCACCCGTGCCGGGCCGTTATGCCTACACCGTGGTCGCCTGGGTCGACTCCTTCGCGTCCTGGCGGTACGAACTCGAGCGCCGCGTCGACGAAGAAGACATTCGCGTGGCGGCGCAGGTCGGTGCCATCGAAATCGCGAGCGCGGCCGGCCGTGCCCAGGGTGCGGATCAGAAAGCGCTGACCGCCTGGGCACAGACGCTGGACCGCAGCGCCGCCGATCGCGGCATCGACGGCGCCAGCCTCAAGGCCATGGCACTCGACGAAGACCAGGCTGCCATCGCCGCCAGGTACCCGGATCGGCGCTTCGAGGCGCACTTCGCCGAATTGCCGCTGATCGTCGACCGCGAGCGCGCACGCTTCAGCAGTTGGTACGAACTGTTTCCGCGCTCCACCGGCCCGGCCGGCAAGCACGGCACCCTGCGCGACGTGGAGACGCGGTTGCCGGCGATCGCGAAGATGGGCTTCGACGTGCTGTACTTTCCGCCGATCCACCCGATCGGCCGCATCGACCGCAAGGGAAAGAACAACGCGCTGGTGACCGAGCCCGACGACGTGGGCAGCCCCTGGGCCATCGGCGCAGTCGAAGGCGGCCACAAGGACATCCTGCCCGCGCTGGGCACCCTGGCCGACTTCCGCCACCTGGTCGCGGCAGCGCACGGCCATGGCCTCGAGATCGCGCTCGACATCGCGTTCCAGTGCGCGCCCGACCACCCCTATGTCAAGGCGCACCCGGGCTGGTTCCGCTGGCGTCCGGACGGCAGCGTGCAGTACGCCGAAAACCCGCCCAAGAAGTACCAGGACATCTACCCCTTCAACTTCGAGTGCGACGACTGGCAGGGCCTGTGGCTCGAACTCAAGAGCGTGTTCGACCACTGGATCGCCGAGGGCGTGACGATCTTCCGCGTCGACAACCCGCACACCAAGGCGTTCCCGTTCTGGGAGTGGTGCATCACCGAGATCAAGCGCCAGCATCCCGGCGTCATCTTCCTGGCGGAGGCGTTCACGCGGCCGAAGGTCATGCACCGGCTGGCCAAGGTCGGCTACTCGCAGTCGTACACCTACTTCACCTGGCGCAACACCAAGGCCGAGCTGATCGAGTACTTCACCGAGCTCTCGCAGGGGCCGGGCTACGAATACTTCCGCCCCAACGTGTGGCCCAACACGCCCGACATCCTGCATGCGCAACTGCAGGGCGGCGAAGCGGCGATGTTTCGTCTGCGGCTGGTGCTGGCCGCCACCCTGGCGGCCAACTACGGCATCTACGGGCCGGCTTACGAGCTGCTGGAGCATCTGCCACGCAGTCCCGGCAGCGAGGAATACCTCGATTCCGAAAAGTACCAGCTGCGCCACTGGGACCACGACCAGCCGAAGAGCATCGCTCCGCTGATCGCGCGGGTGAACCGCGTCCGGCACGACAACCCGGCCCTGCAGTTCAACGGCAGCCTGCGCTTCCTGGCCGTCGAAAACGAACAGTTGCTGGCCTATGCCAAGGCCTCCCCCGACGGCCGCAACGTGGTCGTCACAGTGGTCAACCTCGATCCGCACAACCCGCAGGAAGGCTGGGTCGGCCTCACCCCCGAGTCGATCGGCGTGGAGGCGGGCCACAGCTTCCAGATGCACGATCTGCTGAGCGACGAACGCTTTCTCTGGCAGGGCGAATCCCACTACGTGCGGCTCGACCCGCAGCAGACGCCGGCCCACATCCTGCTTGTCCGGCGCCGCGTGCGCGACGAGAACGACTTCGAACAATTCCTTTGAGGATCCCGTTGCCCATGAACGCTCCCGTCCCCGCCCTGGTCCTTGAAACCCCCGAGATCGACAGCACCGACGACGCGCAGTGGTACCGCGATGCGGTGATCTACCAGCTCAACGTCAAGGCCTTCTTCGACACCAACGAGGACGGGATGGGCGATTTCAAGGGCGTGACGGCCAAACTCGACTATGTAAAGGATCTGGGCGTCAACACCATCTGGCTGATGCCGTTCTACCCCTCGCCGCTGCGCGACGACGGCTATGACATCTCCGGCTACGAAGACGTGCATCCGCAGTACGGCACGCTGGCCGACTTCAAGGAGATGCTGGACGAAGCCCACAAGCGCGGCCTGCGCGTGATCACCGAGCTGGTGATCAACCATACTTCGGACGAGCACCCTTGGTTCAAGGCCGCGAGGCAGGCCCCGCCCGGATCGCCCGAGCGCGACTTCTACGTGTGGAGCGACACCGACCAGATCTACCAGGGCACGCGGATCATCTTCACCGACACCGAGACCTCGAACTGGACTTGGGATCCGGTGGCCAAGCAGTACTACTGGCACCGCTTCTTCAGCCACCAGCCGGATCTCAATTTCGACAACCCGGCGGTGCTCGAGGCGATCTTCAAGACCATGCGCTTCTGGCTCGACATGGGCGTGGACGGGTTCCGGCTCGATGCCATCCCCTACCTGGTGGAGCGTGACGGCACCAGCAACGAGAACCTGCCCGAGACGCACGCGGTCATCAAGAAGATCCGCACGGCGGTCGATGCCGAGTACAAGAACCGCTTCCTGCTGGCCGAAGCCAACATGTGGCCGGAAGACGTGCGCGAGTATTTCGGCAACGGCGACGAGTGCCACATGGCGTACCACTTCCCGCTCATGCCGCGCATGTACATGGCGATCGCACAGGAAGACCGCGACCCGATCGTCGAGATCCTGCAGCAGACGCCCGACATTCCCGACGGGTGCCAGTGGGCGATCTTCCTGCGCAACCACGACGAGCTCACGCTCGAGATGGTGACCAGCAAAGAGCGCGACTACATGTACACGACCTATGCGTCGGACATGCGTGCTCGCATCAACCTCGGCATCCGGCGCCGCCTTTCGCCGCTGATGGACAACGACAAGGATCGCATCAAGCTCATGAACGGCATGCTCCTGTCGATGCCCGGCTCGCCGATCATCTATTACGGCGACGAGATCGGCATGGGCGACAACGTGTTCGTGGGCGACCGCAACGGCGTGCGCACGCCGATGCAATGGGCGCCCGACCGCAATGCCGGCTTCTCGCGCGCCGATCCGCAGCGGCTGTACCTGCAGCCCATCATGGATCCGATGTACGGGTACGAATCCGTCAACGTCGAATCGCAATTGCGCGACAACAGCTCGCTGCTGCACTGGACGCGCCGCATGCTGGCCGTGCGCAAGACCAGCAGCGCGTTCGGGCGCGGCAAGAAGATCTTCCTGCGCCCCGGCAACCGGAAGATCCTGGCCTACCTCAGCATCTTCGACGACGACGTGATCCTCACGGTGTTCAACCTGTCGCGCGCGGCGCAGCCGGTCGAGCTCGACCTGTCGGCCTACAAGACGCGCGTGCCGGTCGAGATGCTCGGGCGTTCGTCGTTTCCGCCGATCGGCGAGTTGCCTTACCTGCTCACGCTGGCCTCCTACGGCTTCTACTGGTTCAAGCTCACCACCGATGCCCCTATGCCCACCTGGCACCAGGAGGACGTGGGGCTGCGCGAGCGCCCGACACTGGTGCTGTTCGACGGCTGGAGCAGCTTCTTCCGCGAACGTGTGATGCCATGGCGCATCGGCATGGCGGAGCGGCTGCGCGAGCAGGTCGAGGCCGACGTGCTCGCGCGCCACATCGAGGTGCAGCGCTGGTACGGCGCCAAGGGCAGTGCCATCACGCGCACCACCATCGCTGAGCATGCCGTGTGGGAGCACGGCCGACTGCGCTGGATGCTGCCGATCCTCGACGTGCAGGCCACCGATGCAAAGTCCACCTACTTCATGCCGCTGGCACTGGCCTGGGAAGACCATGACGATGAGCGCATGAAGCAACTCGCGCCGGCCGCGATTGCCAAGGTGCGCCAGCAGGCCGAGGTGGGCCTGATGGCCGACGCCTTCTACGACGAGGCGTTCTGCCGCGCCGTGGTGCTGGCGATCGCACAGGGCCTCACGCTGCCGGCCGAGCGCGGTGAAATCCGCTTCACGTCGACCGGCGCGCTGGCCGACGTGACGCAGGAGGACGTCGACGCGCTCGACGTGAGCCGGCCGAGCGCGGCCAGCAGCAACACCGTTGTCACGCTCGGCGACCAGCTGTTTTTGAAGGGCTACCGGCACCTGCACGAGGGCATCAACCCCGAGCTCGACGTCGGCCGCTACCTCACCAAGGTGGCCCGCTTCGCCAACTGCGTGCCGGTCGCCGGTGCCATCGAGTACCACGGCGCCGACGGCAGCGTGATGACGCTGGCGCTGCTGCAGGCCTTCGTGCCGAACCAGGGCGACGCGTGGGAATACACGCAGGCCTACCTCGACCGGTTCCTGTCGGAGCAGCGTGCCGCCACGGAAGGCGATGCGGTGGTCGACCATGGCGCCTTTCTCACGTTGGTGCGGATACTGGGCCAGCGCACCGCCGAGTTGCACCTCGCCTTTGCGCGCTCGAGCGGCGATCCGGCGTTCGATCCCGAACCACTGACGGCGACCGACCGCGTCGCGCTGCGCGACAACGCGGTCGCCGAAGCGCGCCACAGCTTCGCCATGCTGCGCGAGCGGCTCGCGAGCCTGCCGCCCGAAGCCCAGCGGGACGGCGAGCGCCTGCTGGCGCAGGAGGCGTCGATGCTCCACCGCATCGAACAGTTCGAGACCGAAACGGGCAATGCCGCCGGGATCAAGTCGCGCTTTCATGGCGACTACCACCTCGGCCAGGTGCTGGTGTCGCGCAACGACTTCGTCATCATCGACTTCGAGGGCGAACCGGCCCGCGACTTCGCGGAGCGCCGCGCCAAGACCTCGCCGCTGCGCGATGTGGCCGGCATGCTGCGCTCGTTCAACTATGCGCGGTGGTCGGCACTCAAGCGCGCCGCGCACAACCCGGATGAACTGGCCCGGCTCGATGCCGCCGCGGCCGACTGGGAAAGCCAGGTGCGCAGCGCGTTCCTGGGCGGCTATGTCGACACGCTGGCGGTGGCCGGCGCGCCAGCGCCCGAAACCGAGCTGCTCTCGCTGTTCGAGATGGACAAGGCCATGTACGAGCTGCGCTACGAGTTGAACAATCGCATCGACTGGGTTCAGGTGCCAATGCAGGGGTTGCAGGCCCTCGCAGCCCCGATCCGCGCCGAAACCGCACGAGGAGAAGCCGCATGAACGAGTTCAACTTTTACCTGGAGCCCCTGCGCGGGATCCTCTACCAGATCGGCGCATTCCTGCCGCGGCTGCTGATCGCAGCGCTGGTCGTCATCGTCGGCTGGCTGTTCGCCAAGGTGGTGCGCTTTGCGGTCACGCGCGGGCTGCGGGCCGTCAACTTCAACGTGCTGACCGAGCGCTCGGGCCTCGACAATTTCCTGCGCCAGGGCGGCATGGAAAAAGACACCGGCGACATCATCGGCGTGCTTGCCTACTGGCTGGTGGTGCTGGCGGCGCTGATCATCGCGTTCAACGGCCTTGGGCTCACCTACATCACCGACCTGCTCGGGCGCGTGGTGTGGTTCGTGCCGAACATCTTCGTGGCGCTGCTGGTGCTGGCCTTCGGCTCGTACTTCGCACGTTTCGTGGGCGACGCGGTGATCACCTATGCGCGCAACGTCAAGCTGGCCGACGCCCGCTTCTTCGGCAAGCTGGCGCAGTACGCGATCATGATCTTCGTGGTGCTGATCGCGCTCGACCACATCAAGGTCGGCGGCGACATCGTGCGCGAGAGCTTCATCGTGATCCTGGCCGGTGTGGTGTTCGCACTGGCGCTGGCCTTCGGCCTGGCCGGCAAGGACTGGGCGGCCGATCGCATCGCCCAGTGGTGGCCCCGCAATGGCATGCCCAGGCCGGCAGTGCGGGACAGCGATTTCGCCGATCTCGAAGCGGCATCCGATCTTTCGCCCGAAGCGGTCGAGCCGCCCGCCGCGCCGCCGCGGCGACGCGGCCGCCCTCTGATGCCGAGCCGGCCGAGCGATCCGCCGCCGCCGCTTTGACGCCTTGAACTGGGACTGCATGAACGACCGAGATTCGATTGCGACATATGGGTGCGAGGCGCTCCGGCGGGCTCAGGGCGGCGGGGCACGCTGCTCCGCGAATGTCCCCCGGCCTGCGGCCTCCTCCTTTATTTCGCTGCGCAGCGTGCCCCACCGCCCTGATCCTGGACGCGGCGTGTCCGGTTCGCGCCGAACAAGCAGAGCGTGTCCAAGGCCGCTGGTGGTGGGTGGCCCCTGCAGCGAAATAAAGGAGGAGCCGAAGGCGGGGGACATTCGCGGAAGGGGCCACCCGCCGCCAGCGGCCCGCCCCCATCTCCTCGATCGCAGCCCCGCATGAAACATGTGCATTCGATGCCGTTCGGCGCGACCGTGCACGACAGCGGTGTGCGCTTCAGTTTTTGGGCACCAGACGCCGAGGGCATCGCACTGAAACGAAACGACCACCCTGCAGCGCCGATGACGCGCGACGCGGAAGGTTGGCATCGGCTCGATGTGCCCGATGCACATGCCGGCGACCGCTACCACTTCCGCCTGCCCGACGGCACCCTGGTGCCCGACCCAGCCTCGCGCTGCAACCCCGACGACGTGCATGCGGCCAGCGAGGTGGTCGACCCGCGCGGCTACGTGTGGCGCGACGACGCATGGCGCGGCCGCCCCTGGGCTGAAGCCGTCATCTACGAACTGCACATCGGCACCTTTACGCCAGAAGGCACCTTTGCCGCCGCACGCCGCCGCCTGCCCGACCTGATGGCACTCGGCATCACTGTCATCGAACTGATGCCCGTGGCCGACTTTCCCGGCGAGCGTGGCTGGGGCTACGACGGCGTGTTGCTGTTCGCGCCCACCGCCGCCTACGGCACGCCCGACGAACTCAAGGCCTTCGTCGACGCCGCGCACGAACACGGCCTCATGGTGCTGATGGACGTGGTCTACAACCACTTCGGGCCCGAAGGCAACTACCTGCACGCGGGCAGCCCGTCTTTCTTCAATGCGGCACACCAGACGCCCTGGGGCTCGGCGATCAACTACGACGGCGACGCATCGCGCACGGTGCGCGACTTCTTCGTGCACAACGCGCTCTACTGGGTCGAAGAGTTCCGCTGCGACGGGCTGCGTATGGACGCGGTGCATGCAATCCGCGACGACTCCAGCCCCGACATCGTGGAAGAAATCTGCGCGGCGCTGCGCGAGGGGCCGGGCCGCGAGCGCCAGATCCATGTGGTGCTCGAAAACGATGCCAACGGTGCGCGCTACCTGGCGCGTAACGCCGACAGCACGCCGCGGATCGCCACAGCGCAATGGAACGACGACCTGCACCATGCGGGCCACGTGCTCGTGACCGGCGACACCGATGGCTACTACGCCGACTACGCCGACGACCCGGTGAGCCAGTTCGGCCAGGCGCTTGCGCAGGGCTTCGTGTTCCAGGGGCAGCCGTCACCGTTCCGGGAGGGCGAGTCGCGCGGCGAGCCGAGCGGACACCTGCCGCTGGGCGCCTTCGTTTCCTTTTTGCAAACGCACGACCAGGTCGGCAACCGCGCCTTCGGTGACCGCATCCACGCGCTGGCCGACCCGGTGTCGCTGCGTGCCGCCTACGCCTGCCTGCTGCTGTCGCCACATGCGCCGATGCTATTCATGGGCGAGGAGTACGCCGCCTCCACGCCCTTTCTCTACTTCTGCGATTTCGGGCCCGATCTGGCCGCCGCGGTGTCGACCGGTCGCCGCGCCGAGTTCGGCAAGTTCGCCGCGTTTGCCGACGAGGCGGCGCGCGCGCGCATTCCGGATCCGAATGCAGCTTCGACCTTCGAAGCGTCGAAGCTGCGCTGGGAAGAACGGCTGCAGAGCCCGCACCGCGAATTCATGACCCATATCGCCGAGCTGCTGGCGATCCGCCACCACGCCCTGGTGCCGCACCTCGCAGGCCAGCCCGGTGGTGGGCGCCACTGGCGCGACGGCGCGGCGCTGCGCGTCGAATGGCCGCTGGCGGGCGGCGCCAGCCTGCAGCTGCTCGCCCACTTCGGAACACAGCCTTTGACGGGCGTCCGCGCGCTGCGCGGCCATGCCATTCATGCCTTCGGTCTCGAGACCGAGGGCCACGACACGCTGCGCCTGGCACCCGGCGCTGTGTGCATCGCGTTGCAGCAAAGAGACCAAGAGAGCACCCATGGATGAGGTTCCCGGCGGCCACGAGGCGTTGCAACGCCTGTGCGCCCACTTTGGCATTGCCACCGACTACCACGACATCTTCGGCCACCGCCATGTGATCGCGCCGGACAACCTGAGCGCGCTGCTTGGCAGCTTCGACGTCGACACCGGTCAGCCGCTGCAACAGGCCCTGCACGACCTGCAGCACGCCGCCTGGCGGCAAGCGCTGCCGCCGGTGCAGGCGATCGACGCCGACCAGGCGCACTGGTCGCTCACGCTGCGCCTGCCCGCCGCATTGGCCGAGACCGGCTGGACGGTGGTGGAAGAAAGCGGCCAGCAGCACACCGGCCAGGTGTCCCTGCATGCCATTCCCGAGGGCGCACGCACCGACATCGATGGCGTTCCGCACTGCGAGCGCCAGCTCGAACTGGCGCTGGCGCTGCCGATGGGCTACCACCGCCTGCGCATCGACGGCCTGGCCGGGGAGACCCTGCTGCTCTGCGCACCGCCGCATTGCTACCGCCCCCCGGCGCTGCAGGACGATGGGCGCGTCTGGGGCCCGGCGGTTCAGCTCTATGCGCTGCGCTCCAACCGCAACTGGGGTATCGGCGATTTCAGCGACCTGGCCAGGCTCGCACAGCAGTCCGCGCAACGGGGCGCAGGCATCCTTGGCCTCAATCCACTGCATGCGCTGTTCCCGCACAACCCGGCCCATGCAAGCCCTTACAGCCCGTCTTCGCGGGTGCAGCTCAACGTGCTGTACATCGACGTCGAGGCGATCGACGAGTTCCGCGAATGCGAGGCCGCACAGCAACGCGTGCAGTCGCCCGAATTCCAGAGCCGCCTGGCCGCGCTGCGCGAAGTGGATCTGGTCGACTACCCCGGTGTAGCGGCGGCCAAGTTCGAGATCCTCGAACTGCTCTATGCGCATTTCCGCACGCAGCACATCGCAACCGGCAGCGCTGGCGCGCAGGCTTTCGATGCATTCCGCGCAGAGCGCGGTGCGTCGTTGCGCCGGCATGCGCTGTTCGAGGCACTGCAGGCGCATTTCCATCAAGCCGACGCGGCCGTCTGGGGCTGGCCTGCATGGCCCGAGGGCTACGGCGCGCCGGACGCGCCGGCGGTGGCCCGCTTTGCCGAGCAGCACGAGGAGCGCATCAGCTGCTTCGAATACCTGCAATGGCAGGCCGCACGCCAGCTCGACCGCGTGAGCGCGCAATGCAAGGCGGTTGGCATGGCGGTCGGCCTCTATCTCGACCTGGCCGTGTCGGTCGACCGCGCAGGCTCCGATGCCTGGTGCGAGCGCGACGCCTTCGCGCTCGGCGCCAGCGTCGGTGCGCCACCCGACGAGTTCAACCCGAACGGCCAGGGCTGGGGCCTGCCGCCGTTGCGCCCGGACCGGCTGCGCGAGACCGGCTACCGTTTCTTCATCGAGACCCTGCGCGGCAGCATGCGCGGCGCGGGTGCGCTGCGCATCGACCATGTGATGGGCCTGATGCGCCTGTTCTGGATCCCGCCCGACAAGACCCCGCACGACGGCGCCTACGTGCACTACGCCCTGCACGAGATGCTCGCGATCGTGGCCATCGAAAGCCAGCGCCAGGGCTGCATGGTGATCGGCGAAGACCTCGGCACCGTGGCCGACGAGATGCGTGGCGCGCTGGCGCGCTTCGAGGTGCTGTCGTACCGCCTGCTCTACTTCGAGCGCAACCACGAGGGCGACTTCAAGGCGCCGGCCGAGTACCCGCGCAACGCGCTGGTCGCGATCAGCACGCACGACCTCGCCACCCTCACGGGCTGGTGGGCTGGCCACGACCTGCGCCTGCGCCTGTCGCTCGGGCTGTTCCCGAACCAGGCCCTCTTCGAAAAGCAGCTGTTCGACCGCGCGCAGGAGCGCGTGCGCCTGCTGCTGGCGGTGCAGCGCGCCGGCCTGCTGTCGGCCGACGCGGTGGCCGAATCCACCGGTGCGCAAACGCTGCCGCCGGCCGTGGTCGCCGCGATCCACGCCTATGTGGCGAGCACGCCGTCGCAGGTGATGATGGTGCAGCTGGAGGATGCGGTCGGCATGCTGGAGCAGGCCAACATGCCCGGCACCACCGAGGCGCAACCGAACTGGCGGCGCAAGCTGCCGCTCGATCTGCAGCAACTCGCGGCCGATGGCCAGGCGCTGCAGTTGTGCGAGACGCTGGCGGCGATCCGCCCGCATCCCGCGCCGAACGCAGATCGGCAGCGTGGCATCGCAACGGTGATTCCACGCGCCACTTACCGCCTCCAGTTCCACAAGAACTTCCGCTTCGACGATGCGATCGCCGTGCTGCCCTATCTGGCGAAGCTCGGCGTGAGCCACATCTACTGCTCGCCGATCCAGCGTGCGCGCCCCGGCAGCACGCACGGCTACGACGTGGTCGCGCACGACGAGATCAACCCTGAACTCGGCGGGCGTGAAGGCTTCGAGCGTTTCAGCGCCGCGCTCAAGGCGCATGGCATGGGCCAACTGCTCGACCTGGTGCCGAACCACATGGGGGTTCTGGCGGCCGACAACGCTTGGTGGCTCGACGTGCTGGAGAACGGGCCGGCCTCGCCCTATGCACAGCACTTCGACATCGACTGGCAGCCACTCAATGTCGAGTTGCAGGGCAAGGTGCTGCTGCCAGTGCTCGGCGACCACTACGGCGACGTGCTGGCGCGCGGCGAGCTGGTGCTGGCCTTCGATGCCGAGGCTGGCAGCCTGGCGCTTCGCTACCACGAGCACGGCTTTCCGCTGGCACCGGAGACCTATCCGCGCGTGCTGCAGCGGGCCGAATCGCGCATCAACGATGTCGAGCTGTCCGCCAGCCTGGCCAGCATCGCGTCTTCGTTCGGCCATCTGCCGGAGCGCACCGCGACCGAACCCGAGTCGGTGGCCGAACGTGCGCGCGACAAGGAAGTGCTCAAGGGCCGGCTCGCCCGCCTGGTTGCGCGCCAGCTCGACGTGGCGCAGGCGATCGCCGCCGCGGTGGCCGAGTTCAACGGCCCGACCGAGCGCGACGCGCTGCATGCGCTGCTCGAGACGCAGGCCTATCGCCTCGCCTACTGGCGCGTGGCCGCCGACGAGATCAACTACCGGCGTTTCTTCGACATCAACGAACTGGCTGCGCTGCGCGTCGAGCGAGAGGAAGTGTTCGAGGCCACGCAGGGCATGGCACTCGACCTGGCCGCAGCCGGCGTGGTCGACGGCCTGCGCATCGATCACCCCGACGGCCTCTACGACCCGGCCCGCTACTTCGAGCGTCTGCAGCTCGGCTTTGCGCTTCGCGCTGGGCTGGTGTTGCCGGGCCCCGATGCGCAGGGCCGGCCGGCCCGGCCGCTCTACGTGGTGGCCGAGAAGATCGCCGCCTCGCACGAAGAAGTTCCGGTGCAGTGGCACATCCACGGCACCACCGGCTACCGCTTTGCCACGGTGGTCAACGGCGTGCTGCTCGACGCGAGCGCGGACGAGCGCTTCCAGCGCATCTGGCGCAGCTTCAGCGGCGTGGAAGAAGAGTTCGAGGAGCTGGCCTACCGCGGCAAGCGCGCCATCATGCGCAACGCGCTGTCGTCCGAACTCAACGTGCTGTCGACCGAGCTGCTGCGCATCGCGCGCGCCGACCGCCACACGCGCGACTACACGCTCAACACGCTGCGCCGCGCGCTGGCCGAGGTAGCGGCCTGCATGCAGGTCTATCGCAGCTACATCATCGACGTGCCTTCAGTGCAGGATCGCCACTACATCGACGAAGCCGTGGCCCACGCGCGCGAACGCAGCCTCGATGCCGACGGGTCGGTGTTCGAGTTCCTGCGCCGCACCCTGCTGGCCGAGACCATTGCCGATGCGCCGGAGGCGCTGCGCGCGCGCGTGCGGCGCTTTGCGATCCGGTTCCAGCAATTCAGCGCGCCGGTGACGGCCAAGGGGGTGGAAGACACGGCCTTCTACCGCTACTTTCCGCTGAGTTCGCTCAACGAAGTGGGTGGCGAGCCAGCGCATTTCGGCATGACGGTGGCAGCCTTCCACGCCGCCAGCGCCGACCGCGCGCTGCGCTGGCCACACACGATGCTGGCCACGTCGACCCACGACAACAAGCGCTCCGAGGATGTGCGCAACCGCATCAACGTATTGTCGGAAATGCCTGCCGCATGGCGCCTGGCGCTGCGCCGCTGGCGCGCGATGAATGCCGCGGACGAGGGTACCGCGCTGCCCTCGGCAGCCGACCAGTACCTGCTGTACCAGACGCTGCTCGGCACGCTGCCGGCCGGCGGCCTCGACGCCGGCACGCGTGAGAACTATGCGGAGCGCATTGAGCGCTATGCGCTCAAAGCCGCGCGCGAGTCGAAAGCGCACACCAGCTGGGTGGTTCCAAATCCCGATTACGAAGCGGCGCTGACGCGCTTTGTGCACCGCCTGCTGGCACGCGTGCGGGACAACCCGTTTCTGGATGACCTGACAGCGCTGAGCAGCACGCTGGCCTGGTTCGGCGCGCTCAACAGCCTGTCGATGACGCTGATCAAGTACGCCTCGCCCGGCGTGCCCGACCTGTACCAGGGCAACGAGCTGATGGATCTGAGCCTGGTCGACCCCGACAACCGGCGCCCGGTCGACTACGCGACGCGCTCGCGATGGCTCGACGAGCTGACGCAGATCGCGCAGCAGCCCGACATGGCGGCTGCCGTCGGCGCGATGGCCAGCCGGCCGTACGACGGCCGCGCAAAGCTATGGCTCACGTGGCGATTGCTGGGCCTGCGCAGCGAGCAGCCGGCACTGTTTCGCGACGGCAGCTACACGGCGCTCCAGGCCAGGGGGTCCAAGGCCCAGCACGTGCTGGCGTTCATGCGGCAGCACGAAGGGCAGACGCTGGTTGTGATCGCGGCGCGGCTCTTCGCGACGCTGGAAAGCGACCCGGTCGCGGCGGCTGCGGCGCGACGCCTCCCGTTGGGCAACGTGCCGTGGGGTGACACGCTGCTGAAAGTCCCGGGCTTCGCCGATGGCGCGCGCTTTGGGAACGTGTTGACCGGGGAAACACTTGTTCTGACGGGCGGCGTGCTGCGGCTCAGCGCTGTAATGGCGAGCTTTCCGGGTGCAGCTTTGCGATCGATTTGACAACTATTCCCGCCGCAGGACGGGCGTTGCAACCTTTTTCCCGCTTCCGGCACGCGCGGAGGCAGCTCTGTGGCATCCTTGCGCCCGTTCAAAAAAAAGGGAGAGAACCATGGCGCTGTGCGCATCGAGGCGGTCTGTTGTTTTATCGTTCGCGGCCGTCGCCGCGCTCGCGCTGGCGGGCTGCGGCCACAGAACTCCACCGGCGCCAAAACCGGTGCTGACCCGGATTCAGGTTCTGCCCGTCACATCGCCCGACCGTCTCTACACCTACAACAACCTGGTCGCCGGGCTGCTCTGGGCATCCATCGCCAATCGCGTCAAGACCAATCTGTTCGACGAGAAGATGGAGGCCGAACGCAAGGCCATGGGCCCGAAGATGACGGCAGCCCTGATAGAAGCACTGCGCGGCCAAGGCTACGAGGCCGCCGTCATTGCAGTGCCGAGCGGCTACAAGGACGCCGACTATGTCGATGTGACCCAACTGCCCACGCGCGATCCGGTGCTGTACGTGCAGTTTGGCGAAACGGGCATGGACTCAGGGCGGCTCTCGTCCTACTACCTGCCGCGCGTCAACATCGGTGCGACGCTGTCGGCCCCAGCCTCCGGCGACACCCTCTTCTCCACATCGCTCTACTACGGCGCCGATGCGAGCGGAAATGCCGCGTGGAGCATCGAGGCCGAGCCGCGCTTCCGGTTCCCGAACTTCGACGCGCTGATGGATCGCACGCCGGAGGTGATCGAAAGCTACGACACGGGAATGCGGCTGATGGCGCGCCGCGTGGCGCAGCAGCTCAAGAAAGACTACTGAACGAGGCGCCGCGGCCGCGCCTGCGCTCAGTTGCCCGGCTCTTCCTCGGCCGGCCAGTCGCGGATGTAGGCCTTGAGCATCTTGTTCTCGAAGTTCTGGCTGTCGACCACCGCCTTGGCCACATCGTAGAAGCTGATCACGCCCATCAGCATGCGCTTGTCCATTACCGGCATGTAGCGGGCGTGGCGCTCCAGCATGATGCGGCGGATTTCGTCGAGGTCGGTTTCCATGGTGCAGGTGACAGGGGCATCGTCCATGGCCTTGCGCACCAGCGTGCCGCCGACCTGGCCTCCGTTTCCGACGATGGCGAGGATCACCTCGCGGAAGGTCAGCATGCCGACCAGATCGCCGTGCTCCATGACGACGAGCGAGCCAATGTCCTTTTCCGCCATCGCCGAAACCGCGGTCGACAACGACTCCTCGGGCGTGACGGTGAAGAGCGTGTTGCCCTTGACGCGCAGGATGTCGCTGACTTTCATGATGGTGCTCCTCGGGACTCGGCGGCGATGCCGATTTGAATATAGCCCAACTCACTCACAATAGCCGCCGAAACAAGCCCCGCGGCGCCGCTGCAGCCGATGCATCGGTAACCGGGCGTTGCCAAACAAGACCCTGAAAGGCTTTCCATGCCCGGCTATTCCGACCCCGGCTTCGACACGCTCGCGTTGCACGCAGGCGCGGCGCCCGACCCCACCACCGGCGCGCGCGCCGTGCCGATCCACCTGACCACCTCGTTCGTATTCGAGTCGAGCGACCATGCGGCCGCGCTGTTCAACCTGGAGCGGGCCGGCCATGTCTACAGCCGCATCAGCAACCCGACCAACGCGGTGCTCGAACAGCGCGTGGCCGCGCTCGAAGGCGGCATCGGCGCGATCGCCACCGCGAGCGGCCAGGCCGCGCTGCACCTGAGCATCGCGACTCTGATGGGCGCGGGCTCGCACATCGTGGCGAGCACGGCGCTCTATGGCGGCTCACAGAACCTGCTGCACTACACGATGCGGCGTTTCGGCATCGCAACCACCTTCGTGAAGCCGAACGACCTGGATGGCTGGCGCGCCGCGATCCGGCCGGAGACCAAGCTGCTGTTCGGCGAGACGGTCGGCAATCCCGGCCTCGACGTGCTGGACATTCCTGCCGTCGCCGACATCGCGCACGAAGCCGGCGTGCCGCTGCTGGTCGACTCCACCCTCACCTCGCCCTACCTGATCAAGCCCTTCGACTGGGGCGCCGATCTGGTCTACCACTCGGCCACCAAATTCCTGAGCGGGCACGGTACGGTGATCGGCGGCGTGGTGGTCGATGGCGGCAGTTTCGACTGGGAGCGTTCGGGCAAGTTCGCCGAACTCACCCAGGCCTACGACGGCTTCCACAACATGGTGTTCAGCGAGGAAAGCACGGTCGGCGCGTTTCTGCTGCGTGCGCGGCGCGAGGGCCTGCGCGACTTCGGCGCCTCTATGAGCCCGCACACGGCCTGGCTGATCCTGCAGGGCATCGAGACCCTGCCGCTGCGCATGGAGCGCCACATCGACAATACCCAGAAGGTGGTCGAATTCCTGGCCGCGCACCCCTTTGTCTCGCGCGTCGGCCATCCGCTGATCGAATCGCACCCGAGCCATGCGCTCGCCAAGAAGTTGCTGCGGCACGGCGCCAAGGGTGCGGGTGCGGTGTTCAGCTTCGACCTGAAGGGCAGTCGCGAGCAGGGCAAGAAGTTCATCGAGGCGCTGAAGCTGTTCAGCCACCTCGCCAACGTGGGCGACTGCCGCAGCCTGGTGATCCATCCGGCCAGCACCACGCACTTCCGCATGACCGACGAGGCGCTCGCCGGTGCCGGCATCTCGCAGGGCACGATCCGGCTGTCGATCGGCCTGGAAGACCCGGCCGACCTGATCGACGACCTGAAGCGCGCCCTCAAGGCCGCAGAAAAGGCGGGCGCGTGATGGAACTCGTCGTCAATGGCCATCGCACCTGGTGCTACACCGGCGGCAAGACTTTCGATGCAGCAAAGCCCACGGTGGTGTTCGTCCACGGCGTGCTGCATGACCACAGCGTGTGGATCCTGCAAAGCCGCTGGTTCGCCAACCACGGCTGGAACGTGCTCGCACTCGACCTCCCGGGCCATTGCAGGAGCGAAGGCCCGCCACCCGCGAGCGTGGAGCAGGCCGCGGACTTCGTGATCGCGCTGCTGGATGCGGCAGGTGTCGAAAAGGCCGCGCTGGTCGGCCACAGCTTCGGCTCGCTGATCGCGCTGGAAGCCACGGCCCGCGCGCCGCAGCGCGTCACGCACCTCGCGCTGGTCGGCACTGCCTACCCGATGGTGGTCTCGCCCGCGCTGCTCGACGGTGCGCTGAACGACCCGCAGCGCACGATCACCCTGGTCAACAACCTGTCGCATTCGCTGCTGGCGCCGCCCCCGTCATCGCTCGGCCCGGGCACCTGGCTCTACGGCAGCTCGCGCGCGCTGATGCGCCGCGTGCTCGCGAGCAACCGGGAGGCCAACGTGTTCCACATCGGCTTCAAGGCCTGCAACGACTACGCGAACGGCGAAGCCGCGATCGCGTCCGTGCGGTGCCCCGTGCTGTTCCTGCTCGGCGCAGCCGACCAGATGACGCCGCCGCGGGCGACCAGAACCCTCTCCGGCAAAGCACCCGGCGCGAAAGTGGTCACGGTCAACGCCGGGCATGCGCTGCTGTCGGAGGCACCCGACGAGACGCTGTTTGCGCTGAAGGACTTCCTGGGCGCCTAGGCTTCCTCGGCTCCTGGCAACCGAGCCGGTTGACCTTCAGGGCCGCACTTCGAAGCGCCCCGGCGCAGCGTGCAGCGCCGAAAGCAGCAGGTTCACTTCCGCGGCGGACGGCTGCGCGGGCTGCAGTGCCGACAGCATGCGCGACAGGGTCTCGGCGTGCGGCAGCAGCGGCCCGATGAAACGGGTGCCGTCGCCGCCTGCGACCAGGATCGTCGGAAAAGTCTCGACGTCGAAATCGTCGGCCAGCTCGGCGTGGTCTTCGATGTCGACCCATGCAAAGCGAAGCCCCGGGTGCGCCTGCGCCACCTGCTCGAACAAGGGCCGGTACTCGCGGCAGGCGCCGCACCATTCGGCGCAGAGGCACACCACCCAGAGGGCGTCGGCGGGGGATTGAAGCAGGGCGTTCAAGGCGATCGGATTATCGGTGGCGCCGCGTTACAGCGCATCGCGCAGCCGCAGGCGGGCCAGCGGCGCCTTGGCCCAGACCGGTGCGAGCGCTTCGGTGGGCGGCATCAGCAGCTCGGCGAGCAGCGGGTGCAGCGGCGTGGTGTCGGGGTCGGCCAGCAGCACATAGCGCGGGTCTTCGTTGTCGGGCTCTTCGGCCAGCGGCGCGATCCAGTCGAGCGCCACCAGCGTTTCGAGCACCGGCAGCACTTGCAGCCTGTCGACCCGCATGCGCTGCACCAGTTCGCCGACGCCCAGCCCTTTGGTCGGCGTGGCCTGCGCACGGTGCAGGTGCTGCAGCGCCTCGACCGCAAGCTGGAACGGCCAGCCGGCCGCGCCGCCGCGGCGCGCCACGCCGGTCATCAGGCTCGGCAGGTAGGCCGCGATCACGGCGCCGAGCAACACGATGACCCAGGCGACGTAAATCCACACCAGCAGAATCGGCACCGTGGCAAACGCGCCGTACAGCACTGAATAGGTCGGCACCTGGCTGATGTAGTAGCCCAGCACGCGCTTGGCGATCTCGATCGCGGCCGCCACGAAGAAGCCGCCAGCCCAGGCATGGGCCCACTTGACCGAGGTGTTGGGCACATAGTGATAGAGCGAGGCCATGCCGGCCGCCAGCAACGCGAACTCGAAGGTGTCGAACAGCAGCTTGAGCAGCCTGAGGGCGGCGCCGCCCACCACGTCGCGCGAGGCCGAAAACACATACGAGGTGGTGCTGAGGCTCACCGCCAGAATCAGCGGCCCGAGCGTGATCGCGGCCCAGTAGATCAGCACGCGCTGCGCAAAGGGACGTGGCGTGCGCACGCGCCAGATGGTGTTGAGCGTCTTGTCGATGGTGAGGATCAACGCGATCGCGGTCACCAGCAGCACCAGGAGGCCTGCGATGCCCAGGCCGCCGGCCTTGCTCGAAAACTGGTTCAGGTAGCCGAGCACCTGGCGCGCGATGTTCTCCGGAATCAGGCTTTCGACGAACCAGCGCTGCAGGCCGCCCTGCATCTTCGAGAACATCGGGAACACCGTGAACAGCGCCAGCGCCACGGTGAAAAAAGGCACCAGCGCGATGGTGGTGGTGAAAGTGAGGCTGCTGGCCGTCAGGCCGAGCCGTTCCTCGCGAAACCGCTCGCCGAGCACGGCCGCAGTGTTGCGCCACGGAAAGTGCGAAAGATCCCCCATCCACTGCTGAAAATTCATGGCCGGTATGATAGGTGGACGCCCTCCCCCCCAAGCTGCGCGCATTTCGTGTCGCTTCGCGAGCGGAAGCCGGTTCCGCGGTGTTTCTGGCATTGAATACCCCGCCGTCGAGCGCCTGACATGACAACCACATTGCCGCCGCTTTCGTCTTCCGTTGCGCTGACCCGCCGGCTCGCCGTCGGCAGTCTGGTCGGTCTGATCGTGCTCGGGCTGGCCTGGGAAATGTGGCTGGCGCCGCTGCGCCCGGGCGGCTCGGTGCTGGCGCTCAAGGTGCTGCCGCTCGTGGTGCCGCTGGCCGGCCTGCTCAAGAACCGCATGTACACCTACCGCTGGGTCAGCCTGATGGTCTGGCTCTATTTCACCGAGGGCGTGGTGCGCGCCTGGAGCGACGTGCTGCCGCTGAGCCGTGGCCTGGCACTGCTCGAAGTGCTGCTGTGCCTCGTGCTCTTCGCCGCCTGCGCCTGGCACGTGCGGCTGCGCCTGCGCAACGCCGCCGAAGCCCAACGCCTGACCGAGGCCCCTGCCCCATGACCGACCTGATCGACCAGTTGCGCGCCGTTGTCGGCGCATCGAACGTCCTCACCGAAGGCGACCTCACCGCTTTCGAGCAGGATTGGCGCAAGCGCGAGCGCGGCAAGGCGCTGGCCGTGGTGCGGCCGGGCAACGCGCAGCAGGTGGCCGACGTGGTCAAGGCCTGCGCGGCGGCCGGCACGTCGCTGGTGCCGCAGGGCGGCAACACCGGTCTCGCGGTCGGCTCGACACCCGATGGCAGCGGCACCCAGGTGCTGCTGAGCCTGCAGCGCATGAACGCGATCCGCCAGATCGACGCGGCCAACCTCACGGTGACGGTCGAAGCCGGCTGCATTCTGCAGACCCTGCAGGAAACGGCCGAGAAGGCCGGTTTCCTGTTTCCGCTGAGCCTGGCGGCCGAAGGCAGCTGCACCATCGGCGGCAACCTGGCGACCAACGCCGGTGGCACGCAGGTAGTGCGCTACGGCAATGCGCGCGACCTGTGCCTGGGCCTGGAAGTCGTCACGCCGCAGGGCGAGATCTGGGAAGGCACCAGCGGCCTGCGCAAGGACAACACGGGCTACGACCTGCGCGACCTGATGATCGGAAGCGAAGGCACGCTGGGCATCATCACGGCCGCGACGATGAAGCTGTACCCGATGCCCGCCGCGCAGCTCACCGCCTGGGCCGCAGTGCCGTCGCTTGATCATGCGGTCACGCTGCTGGGCATGGCGCACCAGCGGCTCGGCGCCGGGCTGACCGGTTTCGAGGTGATGGGCCAGTTTGCACTGAGCCTGGTGGCCAAGCACATGCCTCAGCTGCGCGTGCCCTTCATCGGCGACGACGCCACACCGTATTGCGTGCTGCTCGAGAACTCCGACAGCGAATCCGAAGACCATGCGCGCGCGCGCTTCGAGGCACTGCTGGAAACCGCGTTCGAAGACGGCTGCGTCACGGACGCCGTGGTGGCCGAAAACCTCACGCAGGCGCACCAGCTCTGGCACATCCGCGAGAGCATTCCGCTCGCGCAGGCCGAAGAGGGTTTGAACATCAAACACGACATCTCGATTGCCGTCTCGCGAATCCCCGAGTTCGTCGCCAGCACCGATGCGCTGCTGCAGCGCGAGATTCCGGGCGTGCGGCTGGTCAACTTCGGCCACCTTGGCGACGGCAACCTTCACTACAACGTGCAGGCGCCGGCCGAGGGCGATTCGAAGGCGTTCCTGCGCGACGAAGAAGAGCGCGTCAACGTGCTCGTGTACGACGCGGTCGCCCGGTTCGGCGGCTCGTTCTCGGCCGAGCACGGCATCGGGGCGCTCAAGGTCGACAAGCTCGAAAAGCACAAATCCCCGGTCGCGCTCGGCATGATGCGCGCCATCAAGCGCGGGCTCGACCCGCAGAACATCCTGAACCCGGGGCGCGTGCTCCGGTCGGAGGCCTCTTCCACATGATCCGCCCCATCCGCTCGCAGTACGAAGACTTCATGCGCCACGTCGACACGCATGGCGTGCACAAGGGCGACCGCACCGGCACCGGCACCAAGAGCGTGTTCGGCTACCAGATGCGCTTCGATCTGAACGAAGGCTTTCCGCTGGTGACGACCAAGAAGGTGCACCTCAAGTCCATCATCCAGGAACTGCTCTGGTTCCTGACCGGCTCCAGCAACAACAACTGGCTCAAGGAACGCGGCGTGACGATCTGGGATGAATGGGCGCGCGAAGATGGCGACCTGGGCCCGGTCTACGGCGTCCAGTGGCGCAGCTGGCCGACACCCGACGGCGGCCACGTCGACCAGATCGCCGATGTGATCAAGACCCTGAAGAGCAACCCCGATTCGCGCCGCATCATCGTGAGCGCCTGGAACGTGGCCGAACTGCCGAAGATGGCGCTGATGCCCTGCCACGCCTTCTTCCAGTTCTACGTGGCGCCACCGCAGGCGCCGGGCGAGCGCGGCAAGCTGAGCTGCCAGCTCTACCAGCGCAGCGCCGACATCTTCCTTGGCGTGCCCTTCAACATCGCGAGCTACGCGCTGCTGACGCACATGGTGGCGCAGCAGTGCGACCTTGACGTGGGCGACTTCATCTGGACGGGCGGCGACTGCCACATCTACAGCAACCATGCCGAGCAGGTCGCGCTGCAACTGAACCGCGCGCCGCATCCGTACCCGACGCTGGTCATCCAGCGCAAACCGCCTTCGATCTTCGACTACCAGTACGAGGATTTCGAAGTGGTCGACTACCAGCACCACGCCGCGATCAAGGCGCCGGTGGCCGTTTGAGCGCATGACCCGCATCAACCTGATCTACGCCCGCGCCGCCAACGGCGTGATCGGCATCAACGGCACGCTGCCCTGGCACCTGCCCGAAGACATGGCGCACTTCAAGCGCACGACCATGGGCTGCCCGGTGATCATGGGCCGCAAGTGCTGGGATTCGGTGCCGCCGAAATTCCGGCCGCTGCCGGGTCGCACCAACATCGTGATCACACGCCAACCCGGCTGGAACGAAGCCGGAGCCCGGCGCGCATCCAGCCTGACGGAAGCGATTTCGCTCTGCGACGATGCCGCCGAGGTGTGGGTGATCGGCGGTGCGCAGATCTATGCCGAGGCAGCGCCACTGGCACAGCGCGCCCTGGTCACCGAGATCGACCGCGACTTCGATGGTGACGCCTATGCACCGACGCTCGGCAGCGAGTGGCAGGAAACCGTGCGCGCATCCCATGTGTCGAGCAATGGGCTGCGGTTCAGCTTCGTGACCCTGGAAAAAGCTGGCGTGTCGCTCGACTGAGCGGCAGGGCTGGCAAATGCGCGCGGTTGGGTGATGCGCAGGCCAACAACAATCAGGTAAGTTACGGCAATCATGAAAATTGCCACCTGGAACGTCAACTCCCTCACCGCCCGCCTGCAGCATGTGCTCGACTGGCTCGTCGCCAACCCGGTCGACGTGCTGTGTCTGCAGGAGCTCAAGATGAGCGACGACAAGTTCCCGCTCGAGGTGCTCAAGGCGGCCGGCTACGAGGCTGCCGTGTTCGGCCAGAAGACCTACAACGGCGTCGCGATCCTGAGCCTGGCGCCGGTGCGCGATGTCGTGAAGAACATCACCGGCTTCACCGACGAGCAGTCACGCGTGATCGCGGCCACGCTCGACACGCCGGCCGGCGAGGTGCGGGTGGTCAACGGCTACTTCGTCAACGGCCAGGCGCCGGGCAGCGAGAAGTTCGAATACAAGATGGGCTGGCTGCGCGCGCTGCGCGACTGGCTGCGCGAGGAACTGGCTGCTCACCCGAATCTGGTGCTGCTTGGCGACTTCAACATCGTGCTGGAAGACCGCGACAGCTTCGATCCGGTCGGGCTGGCCGAAACCATCCACCACACAACCGAAGAGCGTGACCAGTTCAAGGCGTTGCTGAAGCTGGGCCTGACCGATGCCTTCCGGCTGTTCGACCAGCCGCCCAAGAGCTACTCGTGGTGGGACTACCGCATGCTCGGCTACCAGAAGAACCGAGGCCTGCGCATCGACCACATCCTGGTGAGCGAACCGCTGGTGCCGCAGGTGAAAAGCTGCGTGATCGACCGCGTCCCGCGCAAGTGGGAAAAGCCCAGCGACCACGCACCGGTCGTGCTGGAAATCTAACCAACTCCGCCCCCTGGAAAGCACTGCGCTTTTTCCAGAAACACCGAGGAACCGGCTCCGCCGGTCCGCCGGTGTT
Organism: Variovorax nitratireducens; assembly: GCF_051216545.1. Taxonomy (NCBI): domain Bacteria; kingdom Pseudomonadati; phylum Pseudomonadota; class Betaproteobacteria; order Burkholderiales; family Comamonadaceae; genus Variovorax; species Variovorax nitratireducens. Next base: position 808,866 of record NZ_JBPJZO010000001.1, on the reverse strand, counting down.
GCCCCCGGCAGGGGGAAGGAGGCTACACGAAGTGAGCAAGCCTGGGGGCGAGCAACTACTCTATGCCGAGTTCCTGAATCTTGCGCGTGATCGTATTGCGGCCGATGCCGAGTTTTTGCGCGGCCTCGATGCGGCGGCCGCGGGTGTTGGCCAGCGCGGTCAGGATCAGGCGCGATTCGAAGCGGCGCGACAGCGCATCCCACACGTCGTGGCGGCCGGCGGCCAGCAGAGCCTGCGCTTCGATCTCCAGCCCGGTCTCCCAGGCATCGCTGCGCGGCGCCTCCTGCGGCACTGTTTCGGTCGCGGCAGGCGCAGCGTGTGCCGGGGCCGACGCAACAGGCGCCAGCGGCTCCCGCTCGGCCGGCGCGCTGTGGGTGGTCGACACCGGCGCCGCACCGAAGCCGCTCGAGGTGGCTTCGACCGCAGCGCCCGCAATCACTTCCGGTGGCAGATCCTTGGGCTCGATCAATTGCGCCGGCGCCATCACCGTGAGCCAGTGGCAGATGTTTTCGAGCTGGCGCACATTGCCCGGAAAGCCGAAGGTCGACAGCTGAACCAGCGCCGCGTCGGAGATGCGCTTGGGGTCGACGCCGAGTTGCTTGGCGCTCTGCTGCAGGAAGTGGCGCGTCAGCGCAGGCACGTCTTCACGCCGCTCGCGCAACGCAGGCAGCCGCAGCCGGATCACGTTGAGGCGGTGAAACAAGTCTTCGCGGAAGCCGCCGTGCTTCACGCGCTGTTCCAGATCCTGGTGCGTCGCCGCGATCACGCGCACGTTCGCCTTGACCGCGTTGTGGCCGCCGACGCGGTAGAAGTGCCCGTCGCTCAACACGCGCAGCAGGCGCGTTTGCAGGTCGAACGGCATGTCGCCGATTTCGTCGAGAAACAGCGTTCCGCCATCGGCTTGCTCGAAGCGGCCGCGCCGCATGGTCTGGGCGCCGGTGAAGGCGCCGCGCTCGTGGCCGAACAGTTCGCTCTCCAGCAGATCCTTGGGAATCGCTGCGGTGTTGATGGCCACGAACGGTCCATCGGTGCGCGGCGAATGCTTGTGCAGGGCACGCGCCACCAGCTCTTTGCCCGAGCCCGATTCGCCGGTGATGAGCACCGTCACATTGCTCTGCGAGAGGCGGCCGATGGCGCGGAACACGTCCTGCATCGCTGGGGCCTGGCCCAGCATTTCAGGGGCGGCCACCATGCGCTCTTCGGCCACTTCCTCGCGCTGGCTTTCGTCGACGGCGCGGCGAATCAACTCGACGGCACGCGGCAGATCGAAGGGCTTCGGCAGGTATTCGAAGGCGCCGCCCTGAAACGCCGAAACGGCGCTGTCGAGGTCGGAGTACGCGGTCATGATGATGACCGGCAGGCCTGGGTGCTTGATCTTGATCTTGTCGAGCAGTTCGAGGCCCGAACCACCAGGCATGCGGATGTCGCTCACCAGAACCTGGGGGCCCTGGGACTCGTCGTCGTTGGCAGCCTCGAGCGCCGCCAGCACTTCGCGGGTGTTGGTGAAACTGCGCGTCGGCAGGTTCTCGCGCAGCAGCGCTTTCTCGAGCACGAAGCGTATCGATTGGTCGTCATCCACTATCCAGATCGGCTTCATGCAGTTCCTTGTCGCCCTGGCTGCTAAGGCAGCGGTATCAATATCTTGAAATCGGTTCGGCCCGGGACGCTGTCGCACTCGATCACGCCGTGATGCTGTTGTACGAAGGTTTGCGCAAGTGTCAGACCCAACCCGGTTCCGCCATCCCTGCCCGATACGAGCGGGTAGAAGATGCGATCCTTGATCGTGTCCGGCACACCCGGTCCATTGTCAATGACATGCAATTCCAGTGCCAGTCGATACCACTGTTTGTTGAAGATGACCTGACGCGCAATGCGGGTCTTGAAAGTAATCTGCGCATCGCCTGCGGCACGCCGCTCGGTCAGCGCCTGCGCCGCGTTGTGAACGATGTTGAGCGTGGCCTGGATCAGTTGCTCGCGGTCGCCACGAAACTCCGGAATCGAGACGTCGAAATCGCGCTCGATGTGCAGGTCGCGCGGAAACTCGGCGAGGATCACCGAGCGAACCCGCTCGCAGACCTCGTGGATGTTGACATCGCCCACAACGTGCGGGCGCCGATGCGGCGCCAGCAGCCGATCGACCAGCGTCTGCAGCCGGTCGGCCTCGTGGATGATCACCTGGGTGTATTCGATCAGGTCGCGCGACTCGACCTCCATCTGCAGCAACTGGGCGGCGCCGCGAATGCCGCCGAGCGGGTTCTTGATCTCGTGCGCGAGGTTGCGGATCAACTCCTTGTTGGCCTGCGCCTGGTCGAGCAGGCGCTCTTCCCGGTCTTGTCGAACCTGGCTCTCGAGCGGTGACATCTCGATGATCAGTTCGCCGCTCTTGTCGGTTTGTGCCAGCGTCACCTGTACCGGCATGAGCTCGTGGTTCACGCGCCGCAGGAACGCCTCATAGCGCAGCGTGGCGAAGTCGTGGCTGTGCGCGCCGTCGATGGCGGTGCGCAGCACCGCGGGCTCGTGAAAGCACGCGCCGAACTGCGAGCCTTCGAGCGTGCGGCGCGAAGTGCCGAGTGCGTCCTCGAGCGCCGCGTTGGCGAACAACACCGCGCCGTCGGTGCGCACCACGGCAATCAGCGTGGCGAGCAGGTCGAAAGGCTGAAAACGCTTGCTGGAGGCGGGGGCCTTGCCAAAGGCCATGGTTACTGGGAAGCGGCCGGCAGCCGGCCGATTTCGCGGCGAATGCCGGCGATGTCGCTTTCATTGCGCGCGATCTCGGCTTTCATTTCGGCCACGCGATCCAGGTACTTCTGGTAGTTGCGGCCTTCGCTGCCCTGCTTCTCCGGCTCGCCGTTGTTGAAATCCTTGAGCAGTTCGGCCTGGCGCGCTTCGGCCTTCTTGAGTTCGGACTGCAGCACCGAGCGGGCTTCGCCGTCCCGGGCGCGTTGGTCGACCCCCTCCACGCGCGGACTGCCCGGGGGCGCCTTGACCGCCGCGCCGCCTCCGCCGCTGGAAGGCGCCGTCGCGGCACGTGCCGAGCCCTGAACCACCGTGACGTTGCCGCCTTCCATGATCTTGCAGCCGCGCTTCTGCGCGTCGGTCGCGTTGTTGGTGTATTCGTTGCCGCAGCGCCAGACGCGCTCCTGCGCGAACGCCGGTGCGACGGCCAGCAGGGCCATTGGCAGCAAAAGAAAGGAAACGACAGTCTTCATGGTCTTGGAGGAAGTGCGCGGCAAAGTGCCATTTTCCTGCAATTCGATGCCGATGCCAGTCGCATGTTCCCGCCCAAAGAAAAAGGACGGCGCCAGGCCGTCCTTATTTGACGCGACGGGCCCTTTCAAGGGGCTGCCGCAGTCTCGCGCAACATTACAGCGAGTAGTACATGTCGAACTCGACCGGATGGGTCGCCATGCGAAAGCGCGTGACTTCCTGCATCTTGAGGTCGATGTAGGCGTCGATATACGAATCGGTGAACACGCCGCCCTTGGTCAGGAATGCACGATCCTTGTCGAGGTATTCCAGCGCCTGGTCGAGGCTGTGGCACACGGTCGGGATCAGCGCGTCTTCTTCCGGCGGCAGGTGGTACAGATCCTTGCTGGCGGCTTCGCCCGGATCGATCTTGTTCTCGACGCCGTCGAGGCCGGCCATCAGAAGCGCGGCGAAACCGAGGTACGGGTTCATCAGCGGATCGGGGAAGCGCGCCTCGACGCGGCGGCCCTTCGGGTTGGCCACGAACGGGATGCGGATCGAAGCCGAGCGGTTCTTGGCCGAGTAGGCCAGCTTCACCGGGGCTTCGAAGCCGGGCACCAGGCGCTTGTAGCTGTTGGTGCCGGGGTTCGTGATGGCGTTCAGCGCGCGGGCGTGCTTGATGATGCCGCCGATGTAGTGCAGCGCGAATTCCGAGAGGCCCGCATAGCCGTCACCGGCAAACAGGTTCTTGCCGTCCTTCCAGACCGACTGGTGCACGTGCATGCCGGAGCCGTTGTCGCCAACGATGGGCTTGGGCATGAAGGTGGCGGTCTTGCCGTAGGCATGGGCCACGTTGTGGATCACGTACTTCTGCAGCTGAACCCAGTCGGCGCGCTGGATCAGCGTGCTGAAACGGGTGCCCAGTTCCATCTGGCCGGCGTTCGCCACTTCATGGTGATGCACTTCGACCGGGATGCCGAGCGATTCGAGCACCAGGCACATTTCCGAGCGCATGTCCTGGAAGCTGTCGACCGGGGGCACCGGGAAGTAGCCGCCCTTGACGGCCGGGCGATGGCCGGTGTTGCCGTGTTCGTATTCCTTGTCGGTGTTCCACGAAGCTTCTTCGGAATCGATCTTCACGAAGCAGCCCGACATGTCGTTCTTCCAGCGCACGCTGTCGAACACGAAGAATTCGGGTTCCGGTCCGAAATAGGCGGTATCGCCCAGGCCCGAGGCTTTCATGTAGGCCTCGGCGCGCTTGGCCAGCGAACGCGGGTCGCGCTCATAGGCCTTGCCGTCCGACGGATCGATCACGTCGCAGGTCAGGATCAGCGTCGTTTCTTCGAAGAACGGGTCGATGTTTGCGGTGTTCGGGTCGGGCATGAGTTGCATGTCCGAAGCTTCAATGCCCTTCCAGCCAGCGATCGAGGAGCCGTCGAAGGCGTGACCGTCGGTGAACTTGCTTTCGTCGAAAGCGGAAACCGGCACGGTGACGTGCTGTTCCTTGCCACGGGTGTCAGTGAAACGGAAATCGACGAACTTGACCTCGCTTTCTTTCACGAGTTTGAGTACGTCGGCGACGGTCTTTGCCATCAAATTCTCCTTGTGGATGGTGGTTAGGAATGCGGGGGAAGCGAATGCAGTTTCTATGCCATTGCCAGGGTGCTGCGCACAGGCTTTAGCCCCCGCTCACAACCCAGAATGAACCAGTATTTACTCATTTTGGTGCATGGTAGTTCATCGCACCATTTCGGGGCCAAGTCGCGCATCGTAGCCGTGCAGGCCCTCGATCAGTTGCGTGTACGCGGCGTGGAGCCCCTCTGCAGGGCCCTTGACGCCCAGTTCGATGTGACGGCCATGCTCGGGATGATCCACGCTCGGGAGGCTGAACACCTTGACGCCGGGATGGGTGCGTTCGACGGCCTCCATCAGCGGCGTCAGCGTAGCCTCCATCGCGCCGTAGACGATCACCGACTTCTCGGCGCTCTGGCCGTGCGCAAACAGGTCGGTGTAGCGCGTGTCGAGTACCGCTTCGATCATCGGCCAGGCCATGACCGGGAAGCCAGGTACGAAGTGCACGTCACCCACGCTGAAGCCGGGAATCTTGTTGTAAGGGTTGCGGATGATCGTGGCGCCCTGCGGGAACACGCCCATGTTGAGGCGGTGGACGTTGTCAGGGCGATCGGCCTCGTAGGGCACCCCCTGCTCGCGCGCCGTGTCCTGCATGCGCTCGCGGATCAGCAACTCCGCTTCGGGGTGCAACGCCAGCGGTACACCGAGCGCCGCGGCGGCGCACTGCCGCGTGTGGTCGTCGGGCGTGGCACCGATGCCACCGGTCGAGAACACGATGTCGCCGGAGTCGAACGCGCGCTTGAGCGCAGCCGTGATGCGCGCGGGCTCGTCGCCCACGTACTCGGCCCAATCGAGCGACAGACCGCGCGCGGCGAGCATCTCGATGACCTTGGGCATGTGCTTGTCGAGCCGCTTGCCGGAGAGGATTTCGTCGCCCACGATGAGCATGCCGATCGCGCGTTTCATGGAGAACTCCATAGTGTTTCGACGGTGCGATCAGCCTCGAGCGCAGGCGTCGGATCGGCGGTCGCGAGCGCGGCGCGCTGCGCCCGCAACTGTGCCAGCGCGTCAAGACAATAGTGTGCAAACCAGAGGGCCGAGAACGCAAACACCAGCGTGTAGATCCAGATCGCAAGCGGAACGAGCACGAAGAACGCCGCGGCGAACAACAGGCCGGAGGCCCAGACGATGCTCGGCGCCGCGCCGAGGTAGCCGCACAGCACGCCGATTCCGAGCAACGGCAACCGGTGCGCGCGCAGCAGTGCGGCGCGCTCTTCAGGGCTGGCATGTTCGGCCAGCGCGTCGAAGCTCATCACGCGGTAGGTGAGCCAGCCCCAGATCAGCGGCGGCAGGATCAGCACCAGCGGTGGAATCAGCCACAGTGGCATCGAGACCACCAGCGCGACCAGCGCCAGCAGCGTGAGTCCCAGCGAGCGGGCCACGCTGCCGATAAAGGAAGCGCCCTTCTTCTGTTCCAGCGCCGGAAAGCGGCGCTCGCCGACCAGCCGCGTGAGCGCCGGCGCCATGAGGCCGGCCACGATCACCAGCGACACCACGACCAGCAGCGGCGTCGCCGCGATCACCACCACCAGCGGGGCGAGCATTGCTGTCACGTCGCCGGAGAACAGGCGGCCGATCCAGCCCCAGAAGCTGGAAAGCAGCGGCCAGGCGTCGAGCGCCTCCCGGGTCCAAGCCACCGTCGACGCCCAGAAGAAGTAACCGAACAGCGCCGCCAGCGCCAGCATGAGCCCGAGCGGCAGCAGCGACAGCAGCATCACGCGCGGTCGCAGGCAATAAGCCACCGCGCGCCAGAAGGAATCGAGAAGGAGGCGCATCGCTGCCGAGGATACGCTACGAATTCAGCGGCCCAGCATGCGCTGGAGCCCGGTCCACTGCTGGGCCCAGAAGCCGCGCCCGTAGTCGCGCACGCGGCCGGCGGCATCGGGCTCGACCTGATCGCGGATGCCGGTGGCGTCATACCGGTTCTCGAAGTTGCCGGTGCGAAACAGCATGTCCCACCACGGCAACAGCACGCCGAAGTTATGGCCGCCCAGCGTACGGGGGCCGGCCGACTCATGGCCCAGCCCGATGCTGTGGTGCAGCCGGTGGAAGCGCGGACTGATCCAGAGCCGCTCGCCGATGGCGCCGAACGACAGCCGAAGATTGGCATGCTGCAGGCTCTCGCTGAGCTGCGTGAACGCGACGATCGCGATGAACTGGCCCGGCGCAACGCCGATGAGCTGTGCGACCACCACGATGATCGTGTCGTGAAGCACGTCGTCGAGCAGGTGGTTGCGGTTGTCGCTCCACATCGTCATCTGGCGCTGCGAGTGGTGCAGCGAATGCAGCCCCCACCACCAGTTGAATTGGTGCTGGCCCCGGTGAATCAGGTACTCCACGAAGTCGAGCACGACCAGGTAGATGGCGAAGGCGATCCACGGCACGTCGGTCACGCCGGGCCAGAGTTCGTCCAGGTGCAGGCTGCCCCAACCCGCGCCGCGCAGCGAGCCCATCACCTCGTCGAACAGCGGATCGAGCGCGAAGAACATGCCCAGGCGGAACAACCCGAGCCGGTGGATCAGCGTGTAGAGGATGTCGGTGCGGATCGCGCGCCGGTCGCTCACCGGCTCCACCGGGCGCCAACGCTGCAGCGGCCCGATCAGCGCCAGCAGGATTGCGATCTGGATCAGGCCGACCAGCAGCCAACCGGTGGCATCGAACGCATCCTCTACCCAGCCGCCCAGTCCGACGGCGTAGACCAGCGGCTGCACCGCGGCTTCGAAGAGCCACTGCTGCACCGCAGCGAAGTGGTCGGTAAACCAGTCCATGTCAGGGATGCTTTGCGATCCAGTCGCGGTAGTCGGGGTGCTGGCGCAAGGTCTGGAAGCAGAAGCCCTTCTCCTTCAGGCCCACGATCAGCGGCTCGAGGTCGGCCGGCGCCCACGGATCCTTGCGCGACCAGATGCCGAGGTGCGCCAGCAGGATGTCGCCGGGCCGGATCCGGTCGAGCGCCTGCGCGAGCAGTTTCTCGTTGCTGAAGGTCTCGCTCGGCAACTCGTCGCCGAGGAAACCGGCCGGCGACCAGCCCACGTGCGCGTAGCCGCAGGCCTTGGCGGCGGCCACCAGCTTTGGCGATGTTCTGCCGCCGGGTGCGCGGAACAGCGGCAGCGGTTTCTTGCCCGTCACGAATTCGAGCCGGTCGGAGGCCTTGGCGATGTTCTCGCAATACTGCGCGGCGCTCCAGGTGAACTCGCGCCCAGCAAAGGCCCCGGCCGAAGGCTTCACCCGAAACCGCGGCTCGACGCTCTTCTCGTCGCCGCGCCAGTAGACGTGGTCGTAGGTGTGCGAACCGAACTCGTTGCCCTCGGCCGCCCGCGCCTTCCACCAGGCGGCCCAGTGGTTGTCGAGGCTGTCGCCGTCGGTCTGGGTGCGCTCGGCCGCGGCAAAGAAGGTAACGCGCACGTTCTGCCGCTTGAGCACGTCGGCCACCAGCGGGGCGACACCCATGTGGCCGGTGTCGAGTGTCAGGTAAACCGGTTTCTCGCAAGTGGCCTGGGCCAGCACAGCAGTGGGCACGACCAGAAACAAGCCCCAAAAAGCCGAGCGCAAGCGCGCAACCATGCGTGAGACACCGCGGAACCGGGTCCGCCGGGCCGCCGGTGTCGCCCCCGGCGAGGGGGTTGGCGAAGCGACACGCAGTGCGCGAAGCCTGGGGGAGCGCCTATCTCGATGCATGGTCGAGCGTCCAGACACCATGCGGCGAGCGGCCGACATTCACTTGCCGCACCACCTTGTGCGCAGCGAGGTCGACCACGCTGAGCTTCCTGGCCCAGCGCGACGTGACGAACAGGGTCTTGCCGTCGGCCGACACGTCCATGCAGTCGGGGCCGCCGGGCACCGGGTACTCGTCAATCACCTTCAGCGTCGCCAGGTCGATGCGGCTCACGCTGTTGGCCACGCGGTTGCTGATGAACACGGTCTTGCCGTCACCCGCGGCGCGGAACGCGTGCGCGCCCTTGCCGGTGGGAATCTTGCCGACCAGCTTGGGTTGCGCGCCGGCCACGTCGAACACCTGCACGCCGTCGCTGCCGGTGAGGCCGACGAGCAGGGTCTTGTCGCCATGGATGCCGAAGATGTCGGCCGGCATCGCGCCGGTCGGCATGCGCCAGCGGATGGTCTGCGTGGCGAGGTCGACCGCGATGAGTTCGTCGCTATCCTGCATCGTGACGTAGGCCACCGTGCTGGCGCGGTCGATCCAGATATGGCTCGGCGTCTTGCCGGTGGGGATGCGCTTGGCGAGCTTGAGCTCCTTGCCGTCCCAACGGTAGATGTCGACATGGTTGAGCCGGTTGGCGGCCGTGACGAACCACTTCATGTCGTGCGAGAACTGGAGCTGGTACGGGTCGATGATCCCGTACACCACGCGCTGCACTTCGGCCGTGCGCGGGTTCAGGAATGTCAGCGAATCGCCGGCCGAGTTGGCCACGATCACCGACTGCTCGTCCGGCGTCAGGTACAGGTGATGCGGCTCCTTGCCGGTCTGGATGCGCTGCTTTTCCGTCCAGCTGACGGGATCGATCACGCTCACAGTGGCATCGAGCGAATTGAGCACGAAGATCGGCGGCGGTTCGGCCGCGCCGGCATGCGACAGCAAAGAGGCGGCGGACAACAAAAAGGCCGCGATGCGGCCGCTGGGGAGAGCAGAAAAGCGCAAGGGGAGATTCCGGAAGAAGTCGTTCGATTTTAACGGTCGAGCCCGACCGTCGGCTGACCGGTCGGGCCTGTTTCAGCGGGCGCTGCGCAATGCCTCGACTTGTTCGGCGCTAAGCCAGCGCCATTGGCCGGGCGCCAGATCCTCGGGCAGCGCAAGCGCACCGATCGACGAGCGATGCAAGGCTTCGACCCGGTTGCCGACGGCTGCCACCATGCGCTTGACCTGGTGGTACTTGCCTTCGGTCAGGGTCAGCCGCAGGTGGAGTGGCGCCACCGCTTCGCAGGCTGCGGCAAGCACCGGTTTCGGGTCGTCGTCGAGCACCACGCCGGCGAGCAGTTTCTGCAGCTGGCTTTCGTCGAGCGGGTGCTTGACCGTGACCTCGTACACCTTGGGCACATGGTGCTTCGGCGACCCCATGCGGTGAATGAACTGGCCATCGTCGGTCAGCAGCAGCAGGCCAGTGGTGTCCTGGTCGAGCCGGCCGATGGCCTGCACGCCCTGCACCGCGCCCTTGTTGGGCCGCAGCCGCAACGGCGACGGCAGCAGCGTGTAGATGCTCGGCCAGGTGGAGGGCTTTTGCGAGCACTCGGTGCCGGCCGGCTTGTGCAGCATCAGGTAGGCCTTCTCGTGGTACGCCCACTCGGTGCCTTGCACCGTGAAGCGCAGCCCTTGGGCCGCCAAATCGACCGCAGAGTCCGCGACAACGGCGCCCGCGATGGTCACAAAGCCCTGTTGAATCAGCCCGGCGCAAACGCGCCGGGTGCCGAAGCCCTGGCTGTAGAGGATGTCCTGCAACAGCACCGGTTCAGTAGCCCAGCGATGGCGCACCGACGATGATCGCGGCCAGATGGTTGGACGGCTGCTGCACACCGAGGTTGTGGCCCCTCTCGGTCAAAAGCTTGCGCGCGTCGGATGTCCATTGGTATTTTTTCATTCAGACCTCTCCTCGGATTTCAACAATGGATCGATAGATCAGGCTGCCAGCAGGCCCTTGCGGCGCAAGTCCTTCAGAGCGAGCGCCACCTGTTGCCGCGTGAAGTCGCGCAGCGCGACCTCTTCGGTCAACAACTGATCGTCTTTGATGAAGCGCAGTCGCTCGGCGCGCGCTTCGCCGGCGAGATGCTCGGCCAGCGCCTCGTGTCCGTGGGCGCCATCGAGCAGCGGCAGCAGGCAGCGCTCGAGCGGCGACAACGCAACCTGCTCGTGCCACTGGTTGCAGGCGGTGGCAGTGGGGCCGGTGCTCAGCGCGAGACCCGGCGCGTGGCGCACCGCGTCGAGGGCGCGGGGCAACTCGGACACCTGCGCCGCGGCCTCGGCCGGGCTGCGCCGCAGCCGCACCGCGCCCAGTATCAGCAGTTCTTCGAGCATCGCCATCACGAAGGGCTCGACTGCGCTGCGCGGCTCACCCGTCCGGGCGGAGACCTCGGTGACCAGAGCATCGGGCAGCAGGGCCGCCGGATAGTGCTGATCCAGCACCTGGGCCACCGCCTTGTGCACCGGCAGGCGCAATGTGACCTTGAGATTGCGGATTGCGGTGCAAGGCTGCTCGGGCCCGTCGAGCGTAATCGGGGTGCCGTCGTCGGGCAGGAAAACGCCGGCATAGCCGAGCACGCGCAGCCGGGTCGGATCGAGCCGGTAACGGATCTCGCCAACACGCTCCTTTTTGACCAGCAGCGTCTGGCGGAAAGTGCGATTGACCAGAAAGTCAAGGTACTGCTCGATCATGATCTGGCTGCCGCCGCATTCGCGCAGCAACGGCTCGCGCACCTTCTCGCCGTAGTTCTGCACGAACATGGTCGAGGGCTCGGCATCGGACAGATAGGCCAGGCCATGCGCGCCCGCCCGCTCGACGAATTCCTTGAAATAGCAGGGCGCGTTGCAGGGCTCGAGGAACTCGTGCAGCAGGTAGGAGCTGTTCGCATTCCGGACGATCGGCATCGTTTCCTCGAGCGTTTTCTTCAGCACGCTGTCGGGACGGGCCGACTGTTCGAGAAATTCGAGCATGCCGCGCGCGTACGAAAGCTTCTCGTCGGGTTCGTCGCGCGGGCCGCCGCGCAGGATCATCGCGTCGCGCACGATCTCGCGCGCCTTCCAGCCCGGGTAAACGTTGTAGCTGACATAGGCCACGCCGTTCGGGGCCAGGTTTTCCGAGCAGACGCGCAGGATCGCGTCCTGCACTGCCGGCGGCACCCAGCTGTAGACGCCGTGGCAGACGATGTAGTCGAACTGGCCGAACGATGCATCGATGTCGGCGATGTTGAAAGCGCGCAGTTCGACATTGCCGAGCTTCGTGTGCGCGATCGCTGCCACGCCCTGCGCCACCTGTACCGGCGACAGGTCGATGCCCAGCGCGCTGGCGCCAGGATGCCGTGCCGCAAACGGGAGCAGGTTGCCTCCCGCGGCGCAGCCCAGCTCAAGCACCCGAGCCTGTGCGGGCGGCGTGGCATCGAGACCGAACAGGTAGGCCAGCGATTCCAGATGCTCTGCGGCAGTCTGCGGAAAGGGATGCGAGTCGTACGGAACCGTGTCGTAGTAGCTCGTGATCGCAGAGGTCAGGGTGTCCGGCATGTTGTTTTCCTGGGGGCGCAAGACCGGCCGCATGGCGAGCCTTCAGCGGCACTGACTATAGCCACGAATCGCGCGGCCCCAAAAACAAGGCCCGGCCGTCGCAAAACGGCCGGGCCTGTCCGGTGGTTGGTGGAGCTGGGGGGATTTGAACCCCCGTCCGCAAGCCTTCTTCGCGCAGATCTACATGCTTAGCGATCTGATTTGAGTCTCGCTCCCGGAGTCGCGCAGTCGCACGCTAAACCGGACGCCAGCACCCTATTTTCTCACCCCGACCCAAGGTACCCGGATCGGAGCCAGCCCATGTAATTATCTTTGCAGCCGGGAGGTGTCAGATTGCTCTGTCACCCCCTTGCCCAGCCCATCGGCCTGCTGTTGCAAAGCTCACTGGCAATTAAGCAGCGAGTGCGAAACGTTCGTCGTTTGCAGTTAGTTTGTTTGAATCTGTTTTACGAGCGCATTCAGCTCGACATGCCCCGCTGCGATTCCGAACCCACGTCGAAACCAGTGCAGCCCCAAGATTCACATTTTAGGCCTGCTTCAGCATTTGCAAGAGTTCCAGTGGCGATGCGATGGCTGCATGGGCATTCCAGAGGGTGGCGTCGGCCTGGTCGCCCATGTAGCCGTAGGTCGCCGCGACCGTCTGCATGCCGGCCGCGCGCCCGGCAACGATGTCGCGCTCGTCGTCCCCCACATACATGCAGCGCCCGGGGGCAACGCCAAGCCGGCGCGCCGCCTCCAGCAGCGGCTCCGGATGCGGCTTGGAAAACGGCGTGGTGTCGCCACTCACGATGGCGCCGGCGCTCGCGAACAGCGGCATGGCCCGTGTGAGCGGGTCGGTAAAGCGGGCCGCCTTGTTGGTCACCACGCCCCAGCTCAGTCCCTGGGCACGCAGCGCGTCCACCAGCTCCGGTATGCCGTCGAACACGGGGGTTCCCGTGAGCATGCGGGTTTCATAGTTCACATAGAACTCTTCGCGCAGAGCATCGAACTCCGTCGCCTCGGGGGTGATGCCGAAGGCAACGCCAAGCATGCCACGCGCGCCTGCGCCGGCCAGTGGCCGGTACAACGCCTGCGGCAAGGAAGGCATGCCACGGTCGGTGCGCATCTTGTCGGCCGCGGCACCGAGTTCGGGCGCGCTGTCGACCAGCGTGCCATCGAGATCGAACAGCACGGCCAGGATGTCGTGCCGCTGCTTCACGGGGAGGCTGCCGGCCGTTGCGTCGCGAACATGTAGTTCACGCTGGTGTCGTCGTTGAGCCAGTAGCGCCGCGTCACCGGGTTGTGCTGCAAACCCTTGGTCTGCCGCAGTTCCAGCCCGGCACTCCGGCAATAGGCAGCAAGTTCGCTCGGCCGAATCAGCTTCTGGTACTCGTGCGTTCCTCGCGGCAGCATGCCGAGCACGTACTCGGCGCCGACGATCGCGAGCATGAACGCCTTGAAATTGCGATGAATGGTCGAGAAGAACACCCAGCCGCCCGGTTTGACCAACGTGGCGCAGGCTTGAACAACCGATGCAGGCTGCGGCACATGCTCGAGCATTTCCATGCAGGTGACCACGTCGAAGCTGCCCGGCTGCTCGGCTGCCAGCGCCTCGACACTGACCTCGCGGTACTTGACGCCGCGCGTGCCGGCTTCGAGCGCATGCAGTTGAGCCACCTTGAGCGCCTTGTCGGCCAGGTCGATGCCCAGCACATCGGCACCTTTTCGCGCCAGGGCATCGGCCAGGATGCCGCCGCCGCAACCGACATCGAGCGCACGCTGACCTGCTATCGGCGAAATGCCGTCAAGCCAGTCGAGCCGCAACGGATTGATTTCATGCAATGGCCGGAATTCGCTGTCCATATCCCACCAGCGATGGGCCAGTTCCGAAAATTTGGCCAACTCCGCGGGGTCGGCATTCAAGTTATTTGTCATCGAATGATTATGAAGCGGACATAAAAAAACCCCGCCGTAGCGGGGTTCCTTAAGAATCCTTTCGGATTACTTAGTTGGCGCGGGTACCGACAACTTCGATTTCCACGCGACGGTTCTTGGCGCGGCCTTCCTTGGTGCGGTTGTCCGCAACAGGTTGCTTCTCGCCCTTGCCTTCGGTGTACACGCGGTTGCGTTCGATGCCCTTGGAGACCAGGTAGGCCTTGACGGCTTCTGCACGGCGAACCGACAGGCGCTGGTTGTAAGCGTCCGAGCCAATCGAGTCGGTATGGCCGACGGCGATGATGACTTCGAGGTTCACGCCCTTGATCTTCGAGACCAGATCGTCGAGCTTCGCACGGCCTTCAGGCTTCAGAACCGACTTGTCGAAGTCGAAGAAGGCGTCAGCAGCGAAGGTAACCTTCGATGCAGCAACTGCGGGGCCAGCGGCCGGCGGAACCACTGCGGCCGGGGCGGCGGCGGGGGTCACTGCGGGTGCGGGGACGATCGCGCCGTCGCAACCGACGGCTGCGGTAGCAGGCGTCCAGTTGGCATTGCGCCAGCACAGTTCATTGGTGCCGTTTTTCCAGACGAGTTCGCCGGTGCCGTTTTGCCAGTTGTCGATCGTAGGACCGCCATTTGCTGCGGTGACACGGGTCTGCGCGCCGGCGGCAGTGGCGAGCGCAGCGACTGCAAACATCATCGCCACTTTATTCAGTTTCTTCATGGTTCTCCTCTTGGGGAAAAAGCCGCAGCCGCGCTGCGAATCAAGGACGCTTTAAGTGACCACCACCCAAAACGTTGAGGCGATTGTGCCATAGGGTCTTTGGCAAACAGGCCGCAGCGCCCCCCGGAATCGTAGGACGGAGGCGGAATAGCCGCCTTGTGTTGCGGCGTTGCGACACCCCTCACGGCGTAAAATTTCGCCTCCTTGCTGTCTGCGTGCCGCTCATGACCTCGTTCGCCAAAGAAACCCTGCCCATCAGTCTCGAAGAGGAGATGCGCCGCAGTTACCTCGACTACGCCATGAGCGTGATCGTCGGTCGCGCCCTACCGGACGCCCGGGACGGCCTCAAACCGGTGCATCGGCGCGTGCTGTACGGCATGCACGAGCAAAACAACGATTGGAACCGGGCGTTCCGAAAGAGCGCGCGGATCGTGGGCGACGTGATGGGTAAATATCACCCGCATGGCGACAGCGCGATTTACGACACGATCGTCCGGATGGCGCAGCCCTTTTCGCTGCGCCATATGCTGGTCGATGGCCAAGGCAACTTCGGCTCTGTCGACGGCGACAACGCGGCGGCCATGCGCTATACGGAAATCCGGCTGACCAAGATCGCCCATGAGTTGCTGGCGGATATCGACAAGGAAACGGTTGATTACGGCCCCAATTACGATGGTTCCGAGCAGGAGCCGCTTGTCCTGCCCGCGCGATTTCCCAACCTGCTGATCAATGGTTCGGCCGGGATCGCCGTCGGGATGGCGACCAACATTCCGCCCCACAACCTCAACGAAGTGGTGGACGCCTGCCTGCATCTGCTGCGACAGCCGGAAGCTTCGCTCGACGAACTGATGGAAATCGTCCCGGCGCCCGACTTCCCCACCGGCGGCATCATCTACGGCATCAACGGCATCAAGGACGGTTACCGCACTGGCCGCGGCAAGGTGATCATGCGCGCGAAGTGCCACTTCGAAGACATCGACCGTGGCCAGCGGCAGGCGATCATCGTCGACGAGCTGCCCTACCAGGTCAACAAGAAGACGCTGCAGGAGCGCATGGCCGAGCTGGTGCACGAGAAGAAGATAGAGGGCATCAGCCACATCCAGGACGAGTCCGACAAGTCCGGCATGCGCCTGGTGATCGAGCTCAAGCGCGGCGAAGTGCCCGAGGTGGTGCTGAACAACCTCTACAAGCAGACGCAGTTGCAGGACACCTTCGGCATCAACATGGTGGCGCTGGTCGACGGCCAGCCGAAGCTCTGCAATCTGAAAGACCTGATCCAGGTCTTCCTGCAGCACCGCCGTGAAGTGGTGACGCGCCGCACGGTGTTCACGCTGCGCAAGGCGCGCGAACGCGGCCATGTGCTGGAAGGCCTGGCGGTGGCGCTTGCCAACATCGACGACTTCATCGCGATCATCCGCAACGCCCCGACGCCGCCGGTGGCCAAGACCGACCTGATGGCTCGCCGCTGGGACAGCAAGCTGGTGCGCGAGATGCTCACCCGTACCCGTGCCGATGGCGGTGTGGTCAATGCCGACGACTACCGCCCTGACGGCCTCGAAGCCGATTTCGGCATGGGCAACGACGGCCTCTACCGGCTGTCGGAAACGCAAGCGCAGGAAATCCTGCAAATGCGCCTGCAGCGCCTGACCGGCCTGGAGCAGGACAAGATCGTCGTCGAATACAAGGAAGTGATGTCCGAGATCGAGGATCTGCTCGACATCCTGGCCAAGCCGGAGCGCGTGTCGGTCATCATCGGCGATGAACTGGGCACGATCAAACAGGAGTTCGGCCAGACCAAGCTGGGCGCGCGCCGCAGCCAGGTCGAGCACAGCGCCTACGACCTCTCCACCGAAGACCTGATCACGCCGACCGACATGGTCGTGACGCTCTCGCACAGCGGTTACATCAAGAGCCAGCCGCTCGGCGAATACCGAGCCCAGAAGCGCGGCGGCCGCGGCAAGCAGGCCACGGCGACCAAGGAAGACGACTGGATCGACCAGCTCTTCATCGCCAATACGCACGACTACATCCTGTGCTTCTCGAACCGGGGCCGGCTCTACTGGCTAAAGGTCTGGGAGGTTCCGGCGGGCTCGCGCGGCTCGCGCGGCCGCCCGATCGTCAACATGTTCCCGCTGCAGGAAGGCGAGAAAATCAACGTGGTGCTGGCCCTGACCGGCGAGAAACGCACCTTCCCGGCCGACCAGTTCGTATTCATGGCCACGTCGATGGGCACGGTCAAGAAGACCACGCTCGACGAGTTCAGCAACCCGCGCAAGGCCGGCATCATCGCGGTCGATCTTGATCCGGGCGACTATCTGATCGGCGCCGCACTGACCGACGGCACGCACGACGTGATGCTGTTCTCCGATGGTGGCAAGGCCGTTCGCTTTGACGAGAACGATGTGCGGCCGATGGGCCGCAATGCACGCGGGGTGCGCGGCATGATGCTGGAAGATGGCCAGGGCGTGATTGCCATGCTCGTGGCCGAAGACGAACAGCAGAGCGTACTGACGGCCACGGAAAATGGTTACGGCAAACGTACAAGCATTACCGAATACACGCGTCATGGCCGCGGAACCAAAGGCATGATTGCCATTCAACAGAGTGAGCGCAACGGAAAGGTCGTTGCGGCCACGCTGGTGCATTCGGACGATGAGATCATGCTCATCACCGACAAGGGTGTGCTGGTGCGCACCCGGGTCGCCGAAATCCGTGAGCTGGGCCGCGCCACCCAAGGCGTGACTTTGATCGGCCTCGACGAAGGCGCCAAGCTCAGCGGGCTGCAGCGCATCGTCGAGAACGACGCCAACGGCGATATCGAATCCACTCCTGAACCTGAAGACAATCCAACATCCTGAACGGAAAAAACTGAATGAAGAAAACCATCAAGCTCGCACTCGTCGCTGCCGCCCTGGCCACCAGCTCCATCGGCTGGGCACAGGACGGCAAGGCCGCCCTCGTCAAGCAACTCATCGACCTGCAACGCCCTGGCATCGAAGTGCTGGCCCGCAGCCTCGTGGAAGATTCGAGCGCGCCGATCGCCCAGGCCGGCTCCGGCTACCTGCAATCGCAAGTGCCGGCCGAAAAGCGCGAAGCTGCTGCCAAGGCGGCCGACGCCGAGCTCAAGAAGTATTTCGACGAGGCCTACCCGATCCTGCGCGACAAGGCCATGACGCTGGCACCGACCACGCTCGGCCCGGTCATGACCGACAACTTCAGCGAAGACGAACTGCGCCAGCTCATCGCATGGCTCAGCTCGCCGCTGCGCAAGAAGTATGACGAGCTCAACCCGAAGATGGGTGAGGCGCTGACGAAGCAGCTGGTGGCAGAAACCAAGCCGACCATCGAACCCAAGTTGCGCGCGCTCGACGCGTCCGTCGCCAAGGCCCTCGGCGCGCCGACCGGCGCACAGGGCAAGGCACCGGCCGCCGCGCCTGCCAAAGCACCCGCCAAGAAGTGATGCCCGCGCCGGGCACGCGGCGGCCTTACAACTTCTCCGCCGGCCCGGCCGCAATGCCGGAGGCAGTGCTGCGCCGTGCCGCCGCCGAAATGCTTGACTGGCAGGGCAGCGGCATGAGCGTGATGGAAATGAGCCATCGCGGCAAAGAGTTCGGCGTCATTCTTGCGCAGGCCGAAAGCGACCTGCGGACCCTGCTCGCGGTTCCCGACCACTTCCACATCCTGTTCATGCAGGGCGGCGGACTGGGCGAGAACGCGATTGTTCCGTTGAACCTGTCGCGTGGCGGCGCGGCCGATTTCGTGATCACGGGCAGCTGGAGCATCAAGTCGCACAAGGAAGCGCAGCGCTACTGCGCCGCGCGCATCGCCGCGAGCAATGCGGCCGACGGCCATCTCAGCCTGCCCGATCCGGCCGGCTGGCAGATCGGCGCGGATGCTGCCTATGTGCACCTGTGCAGCAACGAGACCATCAACGGCATCGAGTTCCAGCAGTTGCCCGACCTTGCCGCACTTGGCAGCAAAGCGCCGCTGGTGATCGATTTTTCGTCGCACGTGGCCTCGCGCCCGGTCGACTGGGCGCGCGTTGGCCTGGCTTTCGGCGGTGCCCAGAAAAACCTCGGGCCGGCCGGACTCACGATTGTGGTCGTGCGCGACGACCTGCTGGGGCACGCCCTGGAGATCTGCCCGAGCGCATTCAATTACAAGATCGTGGCGGACAACCGGTCGATGTACAACACGCCGCCGACCTGGGGCATCTATGTGGCCGGGCTCACCTTCCAGTGGCTGCGCGAGCAGACCGAAGGTGCGCTGACGGGCGTGGAAGCCATGGCGCAGCGCAACACCGTCAAGGCGCGGCTGCTGTACGACTTCATCGACGGCTCGGGTTTCTACCTCAACAAGGTGGCCGCAAATTGCCGCTCCCGCATGAACGTGCCCTTCTTCCTGGCCGACGAAAGCCGCAACGACGCATTCCTGGCCGGCGCTCGCGCAGCGGACTTGCTGCAACTCAAGGGCCACAAGTCCGTGGGTGGCATGCGTGCCAGCATCTACAACGCGATGCCGCTCGAGGGCGTGCAGGCATTGGTGAACTACATGCGAGAATTTGAACGATCGCATGCCTGACACCGCACCGCCCTCCCCCACACCGCCCCCCGAAGCCTCTGCCAGTCTTGCCGAACTGCGCGTGCAGATCGACGCGCTCGACCAGCAACTGCTCGGGCTCCTGAATCGGCGCGCCCACGTGGCGGAGCTGGTGGGCGAGATCAAGAAGCGCGAGGGCACGCCCTTCTTCCGTCCGGATCGCGTGGCGCAGGTGATCGACAAGATGGAGCGCAGCAACCCCGGGCCACTCAAGGCCCCGCATGTGTCGGCCATCTGGCGCGAGATCATGTCGGCCTGCCTGGCGCTCGAATCGCCGCAACGCGTCGCGGTGCTCGGCCCCGAAGGCACATTCTGCGAACAGGCCGCGGTCGAATACTTCGGCGGCGCGGCCGACCTGGCCTATTGCGCGAGTTTCGACGAGGTGTTCCACGCCACCGCCAGCGGCAGCGCCCAGTACGGCGTGGTCGGCGTCGAGAACTCGAACGAGGGCGTGGTGACGCGCTCGCTCGACATGTTCCTGCATTCGCCGGCGCATGTGGTCGGCGAGGTCAGCCTGCTGGTGCGCCACAACCTGCTGCGAACCACCAACTCGCTTGCCGGCATCGAAGCCGTGCTGGCCCATCCGCAGGCGCTGGCCCAGTGCCAGACGTGGCTGTCCAAGCATCTGCCCGAGGTGGAGCGGCGTGCAGTGTCCAGCAATGCCGAAGGCGCCCGTCTGGCCGCTTCCAACCCGGCCTGGGCCGGCTTGGCCAGCGAGCGCGCCGCAACGCGTTTTGGCCTGCACATCGTGGCCCACGCGATCCAGGACGACGCCTACAACCGCACCCGCTTCGCGATCATCTGCCTGCCGCAGACGCTGGCCATGCCGCCCGCCTCCGGCCGCGACTGCACCAGCCTGATCGTTTCGGTGCCGAACCGTCCGGGCGCAGTGCACGATTTGCTGGTGCCGCTCAAGAATCATGGCGTTTCGATGACGCGGTTCGAGTCGCGGCCCGCGCGTACCGGCCAGTGGGAGTACTACTTCTACATCGACCTCGATGGACACCCCTCACAGCCCCACGTGGCGGCCGCCCTGGCCGAATTGCGTGCGCTGTGCGCCTTCTACAAGGTGCTGGGTGCCTATCCCGTGACCGCCTGATCGCACAGCATGTTTGAGCAACTCGGACTGATCGGCTGCGGCCTGATGGGCGGGTCGTTCGCGCTCGCGCTCAAGAAGGCCAAGCTGGTGAAGCGTGTTGTCGGCTACAGCAAGTCGCCCTCCACCACCGAACGCGCGCGCCAGCTCGGTGTGATCGACCTGGCGGCGCCGTCGGCGCTGCTGGCCGTGTCCGGGGCCGACCTGGTGCTGATCGCCGTGCCGGTGGCGGCCTCCGAGGCCACGTTCAAGTCGATCCGCCACGGCATCTCGGCAGAGACGCTGGTGATGGACGTCGGCTCGACCAAGGGTGACGTGATCGAAGCGGCGCGCCGCGGCCTGCAGGAGCACTTCAGTTGCTTCGTGCCGGCCCACCCGATCGCGGGCAAGGAGGTGTCGGGCATCGAGCATGCCGAGGCAGCCCTGTTCAACGGCCGCCAGATCGTGCTCACGCCGGTCAGGGCCACGCTGCGCTCCAATGTGCAGCGTGCCAGCCGCACCTGGACGTCGCTCGGCGGCAACGTGGTGCAGATGACGCCCGAGGAGCACGATGGCGCCTTCGCCGCGGTCAGCCACCTGCCGCACCTGCTGGCCTTCGCCTTCGTCAACGGTATTGCGGGCCAGGCCAATGGCAAGCGCTTTCTCGAGCTCGCAGGCCCGGGCTTTCGCGATTTTTCGCGCATCGCGGCCAGCGACCCGGCGGTCTGGCGCGACATCCTGCTGGCCAATCGCGAACAACTGCTGGCACAGACGCGCGAGTTTCGCGAGGCACTGGAAACGCTCGAGCTGATGGTCGCCACGGGCAACGCCCAAGGCCTGGAGAACGCGATCGAATCGGCCCGACGCGTGCGTGCGGGCTGGCAATCCGGCAACCCCGCCGACTGAACATGTTTTCGAC
Organism: Variovorax nitratireducens; assembly: GCF_051216545.1. Taxonomy (NCBI): domain Bacteria; kingdom Pseudomonadati; phylum Pseudomonadota; class Betaproteobacteria; order Burkholderiales; family Comamonadaceae; genus Variovorax; species Variovorax nitratireducens. Next base: position 787,595 of record NZ_JBPJZO010000001.1, on the reverse strand, counting down.
TCCCTTTCTCGACATCCCGCCACTGGCGGGAGCGGGTGGCACGGTGCAGCTGCCCGGCTCCAAGAGCATCTCGAACCGCGTGCTGCTGCTGGCTGCACTCTCCAGCGGCACCACCACCGTCCACGACCTGCTGGACTCCGACGACACGCGGGTGATGCTGGAGGCGCTGGCACAGCTCGGCTGCCGCATCGAGCGCACCGATGGCCTGCTCAGAATCGAGGGGCTTGGCGGCCAACTGTCGACGCCTCGCGCTTCGCTGTTCCTCGGCAATGCCGGCACCGCGATGCGGCCGCTGACCGCAGCGCTCGCGCTGCTGGGTGGCGAGTTCGAGCTCCGCGGCGTGCCGCGCATGCACGAGCGGCCGATCGGCGATCTGGTCGACGCGCTGACCCAGCTCGGTTGCCGCATCAACTACCTCGGCAACCCGGGCTATCCACCGCTGCGCATTCATCCTGTGCCACCGGAAGCATTGCAACTCGATGCGCCGATCCGCGTGCGAGGTGACGTCTCGAGCCAGTTCCTGACCGCGCTCCTGCTCGCGCTGCCCATTGCGAGCAGACGCGACATCGTGATCGACGTGGTCGGCGAACTGATCTCCAAGCCCTACATCGAGATCACGCTCAACCTGTTGGCGCGCTTCGGCATCGATGTGGTGCGCGACGGCTGGCAGCGCTTCACGATTCCTGCGGGGAGCCGGTACCGCTCGCCAGGTGACATTCACATTGAGGCCGACGCATCGTCTGCCAGCTATTTCATAGCGCTCGGCGCGATCGCCACGGGCGCTGCGGGCCGAAATGGCTCGAACAGCCTGCGGATCGAAGGCGTCGGCGCCGACTCGATCCAGGGCGACATCCGTTTCGTCGAGGCCGCCGAGGCGATGGGCGCGCGGGTTCAAAGCGGCCCGAACTGGCTCGAGGTTTCGCGCGGCGCCTGGCCGCTCAAGGCCATCGACCTCGACTGCAATCACATCCCGGACGCCGCAATGACGCTGGCCGTGATGGCGCTCTACGCCGAGGCGCCCAGCACCCTGCGCAACATTGCAAGCTGGCGCGTCAAGGAAACCGACCGGATCGATGCCATGGCCAACGAGCTGGGCAAGCTCGGTGCCACGGTCGAGGCCGGCCCCGACTTCATTCGCGTCCATCCGCTGGCGGCCGATGGCTGGCGTGCCGCCAGCATCCGCACCTATGACGACCACCGTGTGGCGATGTGCTTTTCGCTCGCGGCCTTCAATCCGGCCGGAGTGCCGGTGCGCATCCTCGATCCGCATTGCGTTGCCAAGACCTTTCCTGACTACTTCGAGACGCTGTTCTCCGTGGTCGAGCCGCAGTCGGTGCCGGTGATCTGCATCGACGGCCCCACCGCGTCTGGCAAGGGCACGCTGGCGGTCGAAGTGGCGCGTGCGCTGGGCTACCACTACCTCGACTCCGGCGCGCTGTACCGCGTGACCGGGCTGGCCATGCGGCGCGCCGGCCTCAGCGCCGAGCCGGTGCACGCCGACCGGATCGCCGAACTGGCGCGGTCGCTGCCGCTGCGTTTCGACGCCGGCAAGGTGCTTCTGGCCGGCGAGGACGTGACCGAGGCGATCCGCACCGAAGCGGCCGGCATGGACGCCTCCCGCGTCTCGGCTCTGCCGCCGGTGCGCGAAGCGCTGACGGCCCTGCAGATCAGCTTTCGCGCGCTGCCCGGACTGGTGGCCGATGGGCGCGACATGGGCACCGTGATCTTCCCGGACGCCCCGCTCAAGGTCTACCTGACGGCGAGTGCCGCCCACCGGGCCGAACGGCGCCATAAGCAGTTGATTTCAAAGGGAATTTCGACTATACTCGACAGTCTTCGCGCCGACTTGGAAGCACGCGACGCCAGGGACTCGTCCCGCAGCGTCGCGCCGCTGAAGCCGGCACAGGATGCCCGCCGTCTGGACAACTCCAGCTTGTCGATCGCGCAATCGGTCGACCAGGTGTTGGACTGGTGGCGGCAAGTACAGCCTTTCGGGTCTTCCTGAAGGGTTTTTCAGTTCCAGCAGGTTCCCGCCGCGCGCCAGCGCACCGGCCTTCTGGTTTTTCAACTTAACCCGGGCGACAAGCCCACAACCGCCGTCTACAGACACCAAGCAGCCGCTCGCAATTTCGCACTGGCGCCTGCAACCCTGCCTGACGGAAGGAACCATCAATGTCTGAATCTTTTGCCGACCTGTTTGAAGAGTCCCTGAAGCGTTCCGAAATGCGCACCGGCGAGGTCATCACGGCCGAAGTCGTGCGCGTCGAGCACAACCACGTCGTCGTCAACGCCGGTCTCAAGTCCGAAGCGTACGTGCCGATCGAAGAGTTCAAGAACGACAAGGGCGAACTCGAAGTGCAGGCCGGCGATTTCGTTTCCGTTGCCATCGGCAGCGTCGAAAACGGCTACGGCGACACCATCCTCTCGCGCGACACCGCCAAGCGCCTCGCGTCGTGGATGAGCCTCGAGAAGGCCCTCGAATCCGGCGACTTCGTCACCGGCACCACCAGCGGCAAGGTCAAGGGCGGCCTCACGGTTCTGGTCAACGGCATCCGCGCATTCCTGCCAGGCTCGCTGATCGACACGCGTCCGATCAAGGATCTGACCCCGTACGAAAACAAGACCCTCGAATTCAAGGTCATCAAGCTCGACCGCAAGCGCAACAACGTCGTGCTGTCGCGCCGTGCCGTGGTCGAAGCCAGCATGGGCGAAGAACGCGCCAAGCTGATGGAAACCCTGAAGGAAGGCGCAGTCGTTCGCGGCGTCGTCAAGAACATCACCGAGTACGGTGCGTTCGTCGACCTCGGCGGCATCGACGGCCTGCTGCACATCACCGACATGGCATGGCGCCGTGTTCGCCACCCGAGCGAAGTCGTTCAGGCCGGCCAGGAAATCACCGCCAAGATCCTCAAGTTCGACACCGAGAAGAACCGTGTCTCGCTGGGTCTGAAGCAAATGGGCGACGACCCGTGGATGGGCGTTTCGCGCCGCTACCCGCAATCGACCCGTCTGTTCGGCAAGGTCACGAACATCGCCGACTACGGCGCGTTCGTCGAACTCGAACCCGGTATCGAAGGCCTGGTGCACGTCTCCGAAATGGACTGGACCAACAAGAACATCGCGCCGAACAAGATCGTCTCGCTCGGCGACGAAGTCGAAGTCATGGTTCTTGAAATCGACGAAGACAAGCGCCGCATCAGCCTGGGCATGAAGCAGTGCAAGGCCAACCCGTGGCAAGAGTTCGCGCAAAACACCAAGCGCGGCGACCGCGTCAAGGGCCCGATCAAGTCGATCACCGACTTCGGCGTGTTCGTGGGTCTGGCTGCCGGCATCGACGGCCTGGTTCACCTGTCCGACCTCTCGTGGAACGAAACCGGCGAAACCGCCGTTCGCAACTACAAGAAGGGCCAGGAAGTCGAAGCGCTGGTGCTGGCAGTCGACGTCGACCGCGAGCGCATCAGCCTCGGCATCAAGCAACTCGACAGCGATCCGTTCACCACGTTCACGACCGTGAACGACAAGGGCCAGATCGTCACGGGCAAGGTCAAGACGGTTGACGCACGCGGTGCCGAGATCGATCTGGGCGAAGACATCATCGGCTACCTGCGCGCCAGCGAAATCTCGCGCGACCGCGTCGAAGATGCACGCAACGTGCTGAAGGAAGGCGACGAAGTCACTGCCGTGGTGGTCAATGTGGATCGCAAGACCCGCAACATCCAGCTGTCGATCAAGCAAAAGGACATGGTCGACGAGCAAGGCGCCATGGCCAACCTGAGCCAGCAGTCGGCACGTGAAAACGCCGGCACCACCAGCCTGGGCGCCCTGCTGCGCGCCAAGCTGGACAACAACGACAGCAAGTAAGCTGCTGCCGAACGGGACAGACCGGCGTGCTTCGGGCACGGCGCTCTGTCCCTTTTTATTTGCCTCGTTTTCCTCGCCGCAACATGACCCGCTCCGACCTCGTCGAAGAACTCGCCGCCCGCTTTGCGCAACTGACGCACCGCGATGCCGAGTACGCCGTCAAGACCATCCTCGACGCGATGGGCGAGGCCCTCGTGCGCGGACACCGGATCGAGATTCGTGGTTTCGGCAGCTTTTCGGTGAGCCGGCGTCCGCCGCGCATCGGGCGCAATCCGCGTTCGGGCGAGAGCGTGCAGGTCCCGGAAAAGCGCGTGCCGCACTTCAAGCCGGGCAAGGCCCTGCGCGAAGCGGTCGATGCACGCAGTGCCGAACTCGATGCTGCCGCGGCAAACAAGACCTGATGGCAAAAGTAGAATCGTCCCGCCAACGGGGACGCCCATGAAATACCTCCTGTGGCTGCTCAAGGCAGCCATTTTTTTTACCCTCTTCGCTTTCGCGTTGAACAACCAGCACGACGCGACCGTCTACTTCTTCTTCGGTACTTACTGGCGCGCGCCGCTGGTGCTGGTGGTGCTCGTCGCCTTCGCAGGCGGCCTGGTGGTCGGCGCGCTCGGCATGCTGCCGGGCTGGTGGAAACATCGCGCGGCAGCCGCCCAGGTGCCGGCCGAGGCCACACCGGCGAGCGCTGCCGCGCCTGCAGCCGCCGGCACCGACCTGCCCGCGGTGCGCCAACATGGACTTTGATCTCAGCTGGTTGCTGCTGGGCCTGCCGCTGGCCTTCGTGCTGGGCTGGCTTGCTTCGCGCTTCGACCTGCGCCAACTGAAGTTCGAGAACCGGCAGGCACCCAAGGCCTACTTTCGCGGCCTCAACTTCCTCCTCAACGAGCAGCAGGACCAGGCCATCGACGCCTTCATCGAGGCGGTGCAGAACGACCCCGACACCCAGGAGCTGCACTTCGCGCTTGGCAACCTGTTCCGGCGGCGCGGCGAGTACCAGCGCGCTGTGCGCGTGCACGAGCACCTGCTGGGTCGCGGCGACCTGAGCCGCGACGACCGCGACCGTGCCCAGCACGCACTCGCGCAAGACTTCCTGCGCGCCGGGTTGCTCGATCGCGCCGAGGCCGCATTGCAGAAGCTCGAAGGCACACGCTACGAAAGCGAATCGCGCCTTTCGTTGCTCGCCATCTACGAGCGCTCGCGCGAGTGGGCCCAGGCTGCCGACGTGGCGCAAAAGCTCGACGAATCGGATCAGGCCAGCTACAGCACGCGGCGCGCACATCACCTTTGCGAGCAGGCGGCCGAGCGCACGGCCGCGGGCGACATCGATGCTGCCGCCGCATTGCTGCGGCAAGCCGTGGTGCTGGCGCCGCAGGCGCCGCGCCCCGCCATCGACACTGCCGCGCTGCAGTTGCGCAACGACCAGGCAGCCGGGGCATTCGATACGCTGGCCGCGCTGTGCGACACCGCGCCGCTGGCCCTGCCGCTGTATGCCGCCGCGCTGCAGCAAGCGGCCGTTGCGTCGCACCGCACCGGCGAGGCGATGGTGCTGCTGCAGCGGCGCTATGCCGAGTCGCCCTCGATCGATGTGCTCGAAGCCATCATCGCGCTCGGTGGCCTGCCGCACGTGTCGAGCCAGGACGAACCCACCGACACGCCGGCCGAGCCGCGAGACGGCTATATCGCGCACCTGGCGCACCATCCCTCGCTGGTTGCGGCCTCGCGCTGGCTCGCGGGCGAGCACTTCACGCGCGAGCAGTTCCACCCGCAGGTGCAGCGCGCGCTCGACCAGGCCACGAGGCCGCTGATGCGCTACCGCTGCGCCGCCTGTGGCTTCGAGGCGCACCAGTACTTCTGGCACTGCCCGGGCTGCCAGGCCTGGGACAGCTATCCGCCGCGCCGCGTCGAAGAGCTGTGAGGGGCGGGTCGGTAGATGCCACGTCAACGCCGCCGGCCCTGATCCGTTGAAACCAGGCCGGCGCAGTCGCACCGGCGTTTTCCAATAATCAGGGAGTTTCAATCATGCTGAAGAAAATCGCGGCCGCACTGGCCGCCATGGTGTTTGCCGTCGTCTCGTTCGCGGCAGTCGACGTCAACAAGGGCAGCGCTGCCGATCTCGATGGGGTCAAGGGTGTCGGGCCTGCGATGTCCGCCCGGATCATCGAGGCGCGCAAGCAAGGGCAGTTCAAAGACTGGGCCGACCTCATGCAGCGCGTCAAGGGCGTGAAGGGCAAGACGGCCGCCAAACTGTCGGGCGAAGGCCTGACGGTCAATGGTGAAAGCTTCAAGGGCAGTGCCGCTGCCGTTCCGGCGAAGGCTGCCAAGGAGGACGTCAAAGCCAAACCCGCTGCCAAGCCCTGAGCCGCCGCCGGGCTACTGCTCGCAGCAAGACAGAAGCCGCCTCCGGGCGGCTTTTTTGCGTCCGACCGCAGGGAAAAGCCTCAACGATGGCCCGTTATTTGCACGTAAGCTGGCCAACGCCTTTCATTCAATCCCTGCTCTGGAGAGCCCATGAATCACAAGTTCAGCATCGCCCTCGCCGGCCTCACATTGGCGGCCACGTCGTTTGCGCAGACCAAGTGGGATCTGCCCACGGCGTACCCCGCCACCAACTACCACACCGAGAACATCACGCAGTTCGCGAAAGACGTGGACGCCGCCACCGGCGGCAAGGTCAAGATCACCGTGCACGCCAACGCATCGCTGTTCAAGGCGCCCGAAATCAAGCGTGCCGTGCAGAGCGGGCAGGCCCAGGCCGGCGAGATCCTGCTGGCCAACTTCGCCAACGAGAACCCGATCTACGCGCTCGACGGTGTGCCGTTCCTCGCCACCACGTACCCGGACGCGAAGAAGCTCTATGCCGCCTCCAAGCCTGCGATGGAAAAGCTGCTGGCCGCGCAGGGCATCAAGGTGCTGTTCATGGTGCCGTGGGCACCGCAGGGCATCTATTCGAAGAAGGAGATCAGCTCGGTGGCCGACCTGCGCGGCATCAAGTGGCGCGCCTACAGCCCGGCGACGGCCAAGATCGCCGAACTCATCGGCGCGCAACCGGTGCAGATCCAGCAAGCCGAGCTGAGCGCCGCGATGGCCACCGGGGTGATCGAAAGCTACATGAGCTCGGGCTCGACCGGCTACGACACCAAGACCTACGAGAGCATCAAGAATTTCTACGACACGCAGGCCTGGATTCCGAAGAACGCGATCCTCGTCAACGCCAAGAGCTTCGATGCGCTCGACGCGCCCACCAAGGCCGCCGTGCTCAAGGCGGCCGCCGATGCCGAGGTTCGCGGCTGGAAGACCGCCGAAGAGAAGAACACCGAGTACAAGCGCCTGCTGACCGAGCGCGGCATGAAGATCCACAAGCCCTCGGCCAAGCTCGATGCCGACATGCGCCAGGTCGGCGGCATCATGCAGGCCGACTGGCTCAAGGTCGCGGGTGCCGACGGCGCCGCGATTGTCGACGCCTACAAGAAATGATAAAGCCCCCACGGGAGACTTGAGCCATGCGCCGCTTCCTCGACCGTCTGTACGACGGTGCGGGCGCGCTCGCCGCGCTTTGCGTTTTCCTGATCTTCGTGCTGATGATCCTGGCCGGCGTCGGCCGCCAGGTGAACTGGCATGTGAGCGGGCTCAACGACGTGGTGGCCTGGCTCTGCGCCGCAGCCGCCTTCTTCGCGATGGCGCACGCCTTCCGCCACGGCGACTTCGTGCGAGTGACGCTGCTGCTCGATGCGGTGAGCCCCAAGGCGCGCCGCGCGCTCGATGTCATGTGCCTGCTGATTGCCTCCGTCGCAGTGGCCTACCTCACCTACGCGGCCACCAGCTTCACCTGGGAAAGCTACGAGTTCGCCGAGATGGCGACGGGCCTGGTGGTGATTCCGATCTGGATTCCGCAGTCGACCTTCGTGATCGGCTGCTGGCTGCTGCTGATCGCCATGGTCGACGAGCTCGTGGGCGTGGTGCGTGGCGAAAAGCCAAGCTACCAGCGCGCCATCGAAGAGCGCCATGCCGCTGGCGATTTCTCTTCAGACATATGAACCACCCCCGATGCGCCTGCGGCGCCTCCCCCTCGAGGGGGCGCACCCAGCGGCCCGGCAGAGCCGGTTCCGCGGGTGCTTCCGAACAAGGCCTCTTCGGAAGCCATGCGTCCGGATCCGCTGGAACGCGTGATGGAAAACAGAAATGATCGAAACCCTTTTGATGGGCGCGCTGCTGCTCGGCATCATGCTGCTCCTGCTGGCCGGCGGCGTCTGGATCGCCATGACGCTGGCCATAGTCGGCTGGGTCGGCCAGGCCTTCTTCACCCATACGCTTCCGGCCAAGAATCTGTTCTCGTCGTTCTGGGAGAGCAATGCGAGCTGGGAGCTGGCCGCGCTGCCGCTCTTCATCTGGATGGGCGAGATCCTGTTCCGCACCAAGCTCAGCGAAGAGATGTTCGAGGGCCTGCGCCCCTGGTTGAACCGCGTGCCAGGCCGGTTGATGCACACCACCATCATCGGCTGCGGCGTGTTCGGCTCGGTCTCGGGCTCGTCGGCCGCCACCTGCGCGACCATCGCCAAGGTGGCATTGCCGGAACTCAAGCGCCGCGGCTATGACGAGAAGCTCGCCATCGGCTCGCTGGCCACCGCAGGCACCCTCGGCATCCTGATTCCGCCGTCGATCACGATGGTGGTCTACGCGGTCGCGGCCGATGCGTCCATCATCCGCATCTTCCTGGCCGGCTTCCTGCCGGGCTTCCTGCTGATGCTGCTGTTCTCGGGCTACATCGCCTGGTGGAGCCTGCGCAATCCGCACAAGGTGCCGCCGGCCGACGCACCCACCACCTTCAAAGAGAAGATCCGGCTGTCGGGCAACCTCATCCCGTGCGCGCTGCTGATCGTGTTCATCGTCTGGGTGCTGGTTGCAGGCTGGGCCACGGCCACCGAGTGCGCGGCGTTCGGCGTGCTGGGCGCGCTGGGCATCGCAGCCTGGGGCAAGAGCCTGAGCTGGCAGAACTTCAAGGACGCGCTGATGGGAGCCACGCGCACCAGCTGCATGATCATGTTCATCCTGGCGGGCGCGGCGTTCCTGACCAAGACCATGGCCTTCACCGGCATCCCGCGCGAGCTGGCCGAGTGGGTCGACAGCATGCACCTTTCACCCTACGCGCTGATCGGCGCGCTGGTGGTGGTGTACCTGATCCTGGGCACCGCGCTCGACGGCATCAGCATGATCGTGCTGACCAGCGCCGTGGTGCTGCCGATGATCCAGAAGGCCGGCTTCGACCTGATCTGGTTCGGCATCTTCATCGTATTGCTGGTCGAGATCGCGGAGGTCACGCCGCCGGTGGGCTTCAACCTGTTCGTGCTGCAGAACATGACAGGCAAGGACAGCAATGTGATCGCCAAGGCCGCGATTCCGTTCTTCTTCTGCCTGGTGGTTTGCATCGCGCTGATCACGGTCTTCCCGAGCATCGTGACGATTCTGCCCAATGCGGTGATGGGCGCGGAGAAGTGAATCCGGTGTGTTGCGGATAATCGCGGCATGCTGCTGAACGTCATCGCCATCTGCGCGGCCGCCTGCGTGGGCGCCCTGCTCCGCTGGAGCTTTGCCATCTGGCTCAACCCCGGCAGCCTGTTGCCCTGGGGCACGCTGGCCGTCAACCTGATCGGCGGCTACCTCATCGGTGTGGCCATCGGCGTGTTCAACGGTCTGCCGGACATCGACCCTGCCTGGCGGTTGCTGGTCATCACCGGCTTTCTCGGCACCTTCACTACCTTCTCGAGCTTTTCGGCCGAGACCGTCAGCATGCTGCTGAACGGCCGCACCGGCCTCGCGCTCGGCACCATCGCGCTGCATGTGTGCGGCTCGCTGTGCCTCACCTGGCTCGGGCTGCGCACCGTGCAAGCCCTTGCCGGTTAGGCTTGCCCTGCAGCGGTAGGCGGATTGGCTTTCGGGGTGCGTGCACAGGGCACCGGGTACTCCCCTCCGCGAATGTCCCCCGCCTTCGGCTCCTCCTTTATTTCGCTGCGGGGAGTACCCGATGCCCTGTGCACAGTGGGCGCGGCTGTAGTGCTGAACGATGAACCACCGCTCTGACGGATCACGCCGATGGCGTGCTCTGCGCAGCGAAATAAAGGAGGAGGCCGAAGGCCGGGGGACATTCGCGGAGCAGAGTACGCCGTCGGCGTGATCGCCCCCCAGCCTTCACCTCAACGTGGCCCCAATCGATCGTAGACAGGCCCCCGACAGACGTTGTCGCAACGGCATTCAACGATGTCAGCAAGAGCACAGCCGTCACTCGGAAAATTCACACATGGGCTTTCTCCAGGCACTGCTGAAACGCCAGCACCGCGCGTGACGGCTTCGGCGAACGCCGCAACAGGCTGACGAAGCGGCACGCATAGTTGAAGCGCGCCGGCAGCACCGGCTTCATGAGGCCGCGTTGCTCGAAGACCTGCGCATAGTGGTCGGGCAGGAATCCCAGGAACCGCCCCGAAAGAATCAGCGTCGCAATCGCCTCCTGGTCGAAGCCCGTCGCCTTGCGCGACAGCCTTGCACGATGGCTCAGCTCCATGTTCGGCGAGTGATAGCCAAGCCCCGCGAAATGGTGCTCGCCCAGCTTGGGCCAGGTGAGCTTCGCATGGCTGCTGTCGAACAGCGGATGCCCCTTGCCGCAGTAGAGCAGCATCGTCTCGTCGAACAGGTCGGCGTACACCAGGCTCTTCGAACTGCGGTGCGCCGGGATGATGCCGATCTGAAATTTGCCTTCGAGCACGCCTTGCTCGATCGCATTGATGGAGCCAACGTGCACCGCCAGGCTCACCTCCGGCGCGATCTCGGTGAAGCGCGCGATCGCCTCGCCGATGCGCGCCTTCGGATTGGTCGCGGTCTTGTCAAACAGCGCCACCTCCAGCTGCCCACCCATGCGGTTGTGGATGTCGTCGATGCCGCCACGAAAGGCGTCGACCGAGGCCAGCAGCCTGAGCGTCTCGTCGTAGACGCGCTGCCCCTCGGCCGTCAGCGCGAAGCCGGCCCGCCCGCGACGGCACAGCACCAGTCCGAGCCGGGTCTCGAGATCCTTCACATGCCGGCTCACGGTCGAGGTGCCGATGTTGAGCTCCAGCTCGGCGGCGGCCATGCCGCCGCAGTCGACCACGCTCTTGAACACCTTGAGCAGGCGCAGATCCATGTCGCTGAGCTGGCCGAGCACGGCGCGGTTTCGGGCGACGTTCTCTCGCGGCGGTTTTACTTGCATAGACTGTCAAGTGAACATTGATATTGCGCCATTCTCCACACTGAAGGCTGTGCGAACAATCGGCTGGTTCCGCATCCCGTTCATCCACCCTCCCGGAGCCCGCCTCGCGCGGGAAGCGCCATGACCCTTGCCTCGCCCGCCATCGAACCGAACCCCGCCTTGCGCACCGATGCCGCCTGGCTCGACGCGCACTGGATGCCCTACACCGCCAACCGCAGCTTCAAGGCCGACCCGCGCCTGATCGTGGAAGCCAAGGGCGCCTACTTCACCGACAGCGACGGCCGCAAGATCTTCGACGGCCTCTCAGGCCTCTGGTGCTCGGGCCTCGGCCATGGACGCCCCGAAATCACCGAAGCCGTGACCCGCCAGATCGCCAAGCTCGACTACTCGCCCGCCTTCCAGTTCGGCCACCCGCTCTCGTTCGAGCTCGCCAACAAGCTCAAGGAACTGACGCCCGCGGGCCTGGACTACGTGTTCTTCACCGGCTCGGGCTCGGAAGCCGCCGACACTTCGCTCAAGATGGCACGCGCCTACTGGCGCACCAAGGGCTTCGCGGGCAAGACGCGCCTGATCGGCCGCGAGAAGGGCTACCACGGCGTCAACTTCGGCGGCATCTCGGTGGGCGGCATCGGCGCCAACCGCAAGCTCTTCGGCCAGGGTGTTGAAGCGGATCACCTGCCGCACACCCAGCTCGCGAGCAACGCCTTCACGCGCGGCATGGCCGAGAACGGCGCCGAGCTGGCCGACCGCCTGCTTGACCTGATCGCGCTGCACGACGCATCGAACATCGCGGCCGTGATCGTCGAACCCTTCGCGGGCTCGGCCGGCGTGGTGATTCCGCCCAAGGGCTACCTGAAACGCCTGCGCGACATCTGCACCGCCCACAACATCCTGCTGATTTTTGACGAAGTGATCACCGGTTTTGGCCGCTGCGGCGCGCTCACCGGCGCGGATGCCTTCGGCGTGGTGCCCGACATCATGAACGTCGCCAAGCAGGTGACCAACGGCGCGCAGCCGCTGGGCGCCGTGATCGCCAGCAAGGAGATCTACGACACCTTCATGGCGGCCGGCGGGCCCGACTACATGCTGGAGTTCCCGCACGGCTACACCTATGGCGCGCACCCGGTGGCCTGCGCCGCCGGCATTGCCGCGCTCGACGTGCTGCAGAAGGAAGACATGATCGGCCGCGTGAAGGCGCTGGCGCCGCATTTCGAGAACGCGGTGCACAGCCTCAAGGGCAGCAAGCATGTGGCCGACATCCGCAACTTCGGCCTGGCGGCGGGCATCACCATCGCGGCGCTGCCGGGCGAGCCGGCACGCCGGCCCTACGAGATCGCGATGAACTGCTGGAAGAAGGGCTTCTACGTGCGCTACGGCGGCGACACGATCCAGCTCGCGCCGCCGTTCATTGCCGAGAAGGCCGAGATCGACCGTCTCGTCAACGCGCTTGCCGACGCGCTCGCCGAAACCGCCTGAGTCCCCGCAAACCGCGCCGGCCGAAGCGCGGCGCAGAGGGGAATAGAGGGGCGTGACGGCGAGGCCAGCCCTAGAATCGGCCGCAATGCCCCTGGTTTTTCTCGTCGCGCTTCCCTTCATCGCCAGCGTGTTGGCGGCCCTGATGCCGTCGAACGCCCGCAACCGGGAGTCGACGCTGGCGGGGCTGGTCGCGCTGGGCTGTGCGATCCAGACCGCACTGATGTTCCCGCGCATCGCGGGCGGCAACGTGGTTCGCGAGCAGATCGCGTGGCTGCCATCGCTCGGCTTCGACCTCGTGTTCCGGATGGACGGCTTCGCCTGGCTGTTCTGCATGCTGGTGCTCGGCATCGGCGCGCTGGTGGTGCTCTATGCGCGCTACTACATGTCGGCGTCCGACCCGGTGCCGCGCTTCTTCTCGTTCTTCCTCGCGTTCATGGGCGCCATGATGGGCGTGGTGCTGTCCGGCAACCTGGTGCAGCTGGCGCTGTTCTGGGAGCTCACCAGCCTGTTCTCGTTCCTGCTGATCGGCTACTGGCACCACCGGCGCGATGCACGCCGGGGCGCGCGCATGGCACTCACGGTCACCGGCGCAGGTGGGCTGTGCCTGCTGGCTGGCGTGCTGGTGCTCAAGCGCATCGTCGGCAGCTTCGACCTCGATGTGGTGCTGGCATCGGGCGACCTGATCCGCGGCCACGCGCTCTACCCCGTCGTGCTGGTGCTGGTGCTGCTCGGCGCCTTCACCAAGAGCGCGCAGTTTCCGTTTCACTTCTGGCTGCCGCGCGCGATGGCGGCACCGACCCCCGTGTCGGCCTACCTGCACTCGGCCACGATGGTGAAGCTTGGCGTATTCCTTCTGGCACGGCTGTGGCCGGTGCTGTCGGGCACCGAGTCGTGGTTCTGGCTGGTCGGCGGTGCCGGCGCGATCACGCTGCTGCTGGGCGGCTATGTCGCGATGTTCCAGCGCGACCTGAAGGCGCTGCTGGCCTACTCGACGATCTCGCACCTTGGGCTGATCGTGCTGCTGCTGGGGCTCAACAGCCCGCTGGCCGCGGTCGCGGCGGTGTTCCACGTGATGAACCATGCAACCTTCAAGGCCTCGCTGTTCATGGCGGCCGGCATCATCGACCACGAAACCGGCACCCGCGACATCCGCAAGCTCAGCGGGCTGCTGCGGCTGATGCCGATCACCGGCACGCTGGCGATCATTGCCAGTGCCTCGATGGCCGGCGTGCCGCTGCTCAACGGCTTTCTCTCGAAAGAAATGTTCTTCGCCGAGACGGTGTTCATCCAGTCCACGCCGTGGATCGACTGGAGCCTGCCGATCATCGCCACGGTGGCCGGTGTCTTCAGCGTGGCCTATTCGGCGCGCTTCGTGTTCGACGTGTTCTTCGGCCCGCCCTGCGGCCCCGAGGTGCCGAAGACGCCGCACGAGCCGCCGCACTGGATGCGTGTGCCGGTCGAACTGCTGGTGCTGGTGTGCCTGGTGGTCGGCGTGGCGCCGGCCTGGTCGGTCGGGCCTTTGCTCGCGGCTGCGGCACTGCCGGTGGTCGGCGGGGAGTTGCCCGAATACAGCCTGGCGGTCTGGCACGGATTCAACCTGCCGCTTTTGATGAGCTTCATCGCGCTCGCGGGCGGCATGGCGCTGTTCATGCTGCAGCGCCGCCGTCGCGGCCAGGGCGGCCTTGCGCACACGCCGCTGCTGCACCGCTTCGACGGCCAGCGCATCTTCGAGCATCTGCTGGCACGGCTCAGCGAGCTCGGCCGCCGCAGCCGCCGGTTGCTCGGCACCAAGCGCTTGCAGACGCAGCTGCTGTGGCTCGTGACATTGGCGCTCGCCGGTGCCGGCGCATCGCTTTGGCTCGTGCCGGCCACGCGGGGCACGCGCGAGTTGCTGCCCTTCTCGCCGATGTTCGCGATGACCTGGGTGATCGGCGCCACCTGCGCGCTCGCGGCCGCCTGGCAGGCCAAATTCCACCGGCTCGCGTCGCTGATGCTCGCGGCCGGCGCCGGGCTCACCTGCTGCATCACCTTCATCTGGTTCTCCGCGCCCGACCTCGCGTTGACGCAGCTGGTGGTCGAGGCCGTGACCACGGTGCTGATCCTGCTCGGCCTGCGCTGGCTGCCGATGCGCAAGGTGATGCCGCAACCCGCCCGCGCGCGGCTGCGGCCCTGGGGCCGGCGCGGGCGCGACCTGCTGGTGGCCGCCTTGGCCGGCTGCGGCATGGCCGCACTGGCCTGGACCGTGATGACACGGGAGTTTCCGCTCAGCATCTCGCCGTTCTTCCTGGATCGCGCGCTGAGCGAGGGCGGCGGCACCAACGTGGTCAACGTGATGCTGGTCGACTTCCGTGGCTTCGACACCTTCGGCGAGATCACGGTGCTCGGCGTGGTCGCGCTCACCGTGTATGCACTGCTGCGCCGGTTTCGCCCCGCGCCCGAATCGATGGCGCTGCCGCAGCAGCAGCGGGCCCAGGCCGACGACGGCAGCGGCGACCTGCTCAACCCGCGCATGGCCAAGGACACGGCGGTCGGCTACCTCATGGTGCCGGCGGTGCTGGTCCGGCTGCTGCTGCCGCTGTCAGTGCTGGTATCGGTTTATTTCTTCATGCGCGGCCACAACGCACCGGGCGGCGGCTTCGTCGCCGGACTCGTGATGTCGGTCGCGCTGGTGCTGCAGTTCATCGTGTCGGGCGCCGAATGGGTGGAAGAGCACCTGCGCATCTACCCGCGCCGCTGGATCGCCATCGGCATGCTGCTCGCGCTCGCCACCGGCACCGGCTCGGTGGCACTGGGCTATCCGTTCATGACAACGCACACCGCCCACATCGATCTGCCGCTGCTCGGCGTGATCCATGTTCCGAGCGCGCTGTTCTTCGACATGGGAGTGTTCGCGCTGGTACTGGGCGCCACCATGCTGATCCTGACCGCACTGGCCCACCAGTCGATCCGCAGCCACCGCTGGGCCGAGGAGCAGGCAGAGCGCGAACAAGGCGGGGGCGCAGGCTGATGGAGGCTGTACTTGCCATCGCGATCGGGGTGCTCACCGGCTCGGGCGTCTATCTGCTGCTGCGCCCACGCACCTTCCAGGTGATCATGGGGCTCACGCTGTTGTCCTATGCGGTGAACCTGTTCATCTTCAGCATGGGGCGGCTCAAGGTCGACAGCGAACCGGTGCTCACGCCCGGCTTCGTCGCCAACCTGTCCAACACCGCGGATCCGATGCCGCAGGCGCTGGTGTTGACCGCCATCGTGATCGGCTTCGCCATGACCGCGCTCTTCCTCGTGGTGATGCTCGCCTCGCGCGGCCTGGCCGGCAACGACCATGTGGACGGCGAGATATGAACTCGCCCCCAGTCTTCGCGCACTTCGTGTCGCAACGCCCACCCCCTGCCGGGGGCGGGCCGGCCGCTCCGGGCGGCCGAGCGCGGCGGCCCTCGCGAAATGAATCAAACGCGGGCCTCGCGCCAGTGTCAACGGGGTTGCCAGCATGAGCCCGCTGCTCTGGCTGGACCGGCTGCTCGAGGCCACGATGCCGCACCTGGTGGCGGCGCCGATCCTGGTGCCGATGCTCACCGCCGCATTGATGCTGCTGATGGGCGAGCAGCGCCGCCGCGCCAAAGCCACGCTGAGCGTGGTGTCGGGCCTGGTCGGCCTGGTCGCGGCGCTGGCGCTGCTGCGCTGGGTCAACGCCGTCGACACCGGCGGCGGGGCCGGCTCGATCGGCGTGTACCTGCCGGGCAACTGGCGTGCGCCGTTCGGCATCGTGCTGGTGGCGGATCGGCTCTCGACGCTGATGGTGGCGCTCACCGGCGTGATCGCGTTCGCGGCCTCGATCTATTCCACCTCGCGCTGGGATCGCGCCGGCGTGCATTTCCATCCGCTGCTGCAGTTGCAGCTGATGGGGCTCAACGGCGCGTTCCTCACCGGCGACCTGTTCAACCTGTTCGTGTTCTTCGAGGTGATGCTGGCGGCGTCCTACGGCTTGCTGCTGCACGGCTCCGGCCGGTTCCGCGTGGCGGCCGGGCTGCATTACATCGCGATCAATCTGGCAGCTTCTTCGCTGTTCCTGATCGGCGCGGCGCTGCTCTACGGCGCCACCGGCACGCTCAACATGGCCGATCTCGGCCTGCGCATCGCCCAGATCGCACCCGACGACCGCGGGCTGGTGCATGCCGGCGCGGCGATCCTGGCCGTGGCCTTTTTGGCCAAGGCCGGGGCCTGGCCGCTCAACTTCTGGTTGGTGCCGGCCTACAGCGCGGCCGTGTCGCCGGTGAGCGCAGTGTTCGCGCTGCTCACCAAGCTCGGTGTCTACACCGTGTTGCGCCTGTGGACCCTGCTGTTCGCCCCGGACACCGGCGCCTCGGCATCGTTCGGCCAGGATGTGCTGGTGGCGATCGGCCTGGCGACGCTGTTCGCCGGCGCGCTCGGCATCGTCGGCACCCAGCGGCTGTCCAACCTCGCGGGCTACAGCGTGCTGGTGTCGGCCGGCACGCTGCTGGCGGCGGTGGGGCTCGGCCAGCCCGCCGTGTGGGCCGGCGCCCTCTACTACCTGGTGAGTTCCACGCTCGCGGTCAGCGCCTTCTTCCTCCTGATCGACATGATCGAGCGCTGGCGCAACGCCGGCGCAAGCATCGCGCCGCACGAGAGTGCAGGCCACGCCCCCTTCCTGGCCGAAGACCTGAAAGCGATCGACGACGTGAACCTCGACGACGAGCAGCAGGCGCTCTACGGGCGAGCCATCCCCGCCGGCATCGCCTTCCTCGGCCTCGGCTTCGTTGCATGCACCCTGCTGCTCGCTGGCCTGCCACCGTTTTCGGGGTTTGTCGGCAAGTTCGCGATGCTCTCGGGCCTGCTCGACGCCCGCAATGTGAATCCCACCGGCTGGACCTTCCTCGTGCTGCTGCTAACGTCGGGTTTGCTCGCGCTGATCGCGCTGAGCCGCGCCGGTATCCGGCATTTCTGGACGCAGCCGCTGGCCGCCATACCGGCACTGCGCGCGCTCGAGGTGCTGCCTGTCGCGGCGCTGCTGGCCGCCAGCGTGGCACTCACCGTCGCGGCCGACCCGGTGCTCCAGCATGCCACCGCCACGGCCGAAGGCCTGCGCACGCCCACCGCTTACCGTAAGGCGGTGATGGGCGCGCGCCAGCTCGCCGGCCCCACCAACGGGGGCCGCGCACCATGAAGCGCTGGCTGCCCTCGCCGCCCCTTTCGCTGGCGCTGTTCGTCGTGTGGCTGCTGCTCAACCAATCGCTGCATCCGGCCACCTTGCTGCTGGCAGCCGTGCTGGCCATCGCGGTGCCCTTGCTGACGCAAGGGTTGCGTCCGGCCCGGGTCCGCATGCGCCGCCCCGGCGTGGCGCTGAAGCTGGCGGGCCGGGTAGCGATCGACCTGGTTCATTCGGCGCTCGTGGTCGCGCGGCTGTTGCTGACGCGGCGTACCAAAGACATTCACGCGCACTTCGTGGAGGTGCCGCTCGATCTGCGCGACCCGAACGGGCTGGCGGTGCTCGCGATGATCCTGTGCCTGACACCCGGCACTGCCTGGGCCGAGTTGTCGCGCGACGGCGCGACGCTGCGCATCCACATGTTCCACCTCGACGACGACAAGGCGTTCGTCGCGCTGGTCAAGGCGCGCTACGAACGCCCGCTGATGGAGATCTTCGAATGACACCGTTTCTGCTCTGGGCCCTGAAATTCGCGCTGTTCCTGCTCGCAATGGCGATGCTGTGCGCGCTGGCGCGCCTCTTGATCGGCCCGACCGCGCAAGACCGCGTGATGGCGCTCGACTGCCTCTACATCAACGGCATGCTGATGATGCTGGCGCTCGGCATCAACTACGCGAGCAACGTCTACTTCGAGGCGGCGATGCTGATCGCGCTGTTCGGCTTCGTCAGCTCGACGGCAATGGCCAAGTTTCTGCTGCGCGGGGAGGTGATTGAATGAACGCCGCGCCGGGCCGCCCCAAGAACACGGGGGCACTCCAATGAACCTGATGGGCGCCTTGCCGCTATGGGCGGAGCTCTTGACCGCGGCGTTCGTCGTGCTCGGCGCCGCCTTTGCCGCGATCGGTTCGTTCGGCCTGATCCGGCTGCCGACCTTCTTCCGGCGCATCCATGCGCCCACGCTGGGCGCAACGCTCGGTGTCTGGTGCATGACGATCGCGACCATCGTCTACTTCTCGGTGCAGGGCTTCAACCTGTTCCTGCACGCGGTGCTGATCGCGCTGTTCGTCGCGCTGACGGCACCGGTCACCACCATCTTCCTGATGCGCGCCGCGTTGTTTCGGCATCGCAAGAACAGCGACCAGGCTGCGACCCCGGATCGCCCTACTTGACCTGCTGCTTGCCCAGCTTGCGCGCCAGCGTGCGCCGGTGCATGCCGAGCCGGCGCGCGGTCTCGGAGATGTTGAAGCCGGTCTCCGCCAGGGTTTCGTGAATGCGCTCCCACTCGAGCGTCTTGATCGACGAAGCGCGGTTGGTCAGTTCCACCTCGACATTGCCCGCCGCGCGGCCGAACGCGGCCTCGATATCGTCGGTGTTGGACGGCTTGGCCAGGTAGTGGCTGGCGCCGAGCTTGATGGCTTCGACCGCGGTCGCGATGCTGGCGAAGCCGGTCAGCACCACGATCAGCATGCCCGCATCGTGCGTGTGCAGCGCCTGCACGCAGGCCAGGCCCGAGGCCTGGCCGTTGAGCTTGAGGTCGACCACCGCGTAGCCGGGCGTTGGCTGCTGCTGCAGCAGCGCGTTGACCTCGATCAAGCTGGCGGCCAGCGTGACCGAGTAGCCGCGCCGCTCGAACGACCGGCTCAGGGTGCGGGCAAAGGCGGCATCGTCCTCGACGATGAGCAGCCGGCGCTCAGCTTGCATGGGCTTCGTCCTCTTCCAGCGTGATGGCTGCCAGCGGCAGCGAGATCGTCACGGCCGCGCCGCCTTCGGGCCGGTTGCGCGCAGTGACGCTGCCCCCGATGGTACGGGCCACGTTGACGACCAGGAACAGGCCGAGGCCACCGCCCGGCCGGCCTTTGCTCGACTGGTAGGGCTTGCCCAGATGCGCCAGCATGGCGGGCGCAAAGCCAGGGCCGTCGTCGGTGCAGGTCAGCACCAGCGTATCGGCTTCGCGCATCACCTCCAGCTGCAGCGCATGCCCGGAAGCCTCGAGCGCGTTGTCGAGCACGTTGCAGATCATCTGCTTCAGGGCCGAGTCGGACACCATCGGCATGTCGTGGCCAAAACGGTTTTCGTAGGTGAGCGCGGCGGCCGGTCGCGTGCTGCGCCATTCGTCGACCAGGCCGTCCAGAAAGTTGCAGATCGTGGTTCGCGCCGACGACTCGCCGCGCGCCTCGCCAGCCGACAGCAGGATGCCGCTCACGATGGTCTTGCAGCGCTGAACCTGCAGCTGCATCTCGCCGACCTCCTGCAGCAGCTCGGCATCGGCCTTGAACGCTGGCATGCGCCGCCAGTCGCCCAGGATCACGGCCAGCGTGGCGAGCGGCGTACCGAGCTCATGCGCCGCGCCCGACGCCAGCAGCCCCATGCGCACGATGTGTTCCTCCTCGGCGGCGCGCTGGCGCAGATCGGCCAGCCGCGCGTCGCGCTCGCGCAGGTTGCGGCTGATGCGCGTGATGAAGATCACCACCAGCGCTGCGTTGATCACGAAACAGACCAGCACGCCCTGCACGTACGGGCTGGCTAGGCCGCGATCGAGATCCAGCGGCAGCGCGAGCGGCCGCCCGAAGCGCGCCAGGCCGGCAAGGCATGCGGTGGTCACGGCGACGATGATCCAGGTCGACCAGGCTTCCAGCAGCACGGCGCCCAGGATGATCTGCAGCAGATAGAGAAAGACGAACGGATTCGTGACGCCGCCGCTGAGGTAGAGCTGCGTGGTGAGCATGCCCACGTCGACCAGCGAAGCGACGAACAATTCGGCGTTGGTGACTTCGCGATACCGGTGCCAGCGCAACAGGCTCACGCCATTGAACGCCACCAGGCAACCCAGCACCGCCAGCATTTGGTCGACCGGCAGCGGCACGCCGAAACCGTAGTACACGACCCCGATTGTCAGAACCTGTCCGACCGCGGCGATCCAGCGCAGCTGGATCAGCTGCTGCATGTTCTTGAAGCCTGTGGCGTCGTCCGGGCCCGCGGGCACGCCGGCTTTTTCAGTGGGGCTTGGCATCCTGCCTATCTTGCCGCTTCTTTTCGCGCAACACGCGCCAGGCGGCGCCCGCAACCATCAGGGCCAGCGCGTACCAGGTCAGGGCGTAGACAAGATGGTTGTTGTGGAACGCAATCACGGTCAGCCCGCCGGCCGGCCACGTGCGTTCCGCGCCGCCCGGCAGGCCGGGGCCGGCATCCGCATCGACGAAGAACGGCGCGACGTTGTCCAGCCCGCGAGCGACGGCAATGGCCTGCACGTCACGCGAGTACCAGCGGTCGCCCGCGGCGTCGTTCCTGCGCAGGAAGCCGCCGCCCGGCTCGGTCAGGCGCAGCAGACCGGTGACGACGGTCGGGCCGGTCGGCTCGCTGGCTTTGCGCGCGGCCCGCTCGCGTGCCTCGGGCGGCACGAAGCCGCGATTGACCAGCACCACGCTACCGTCCGCGGCCTGAAGTGGCGAGAGCACCCAGAAGCCGCTGCCGAGGCCGGTGACGGCCTGCACCAGGGTTTCGCGCTCGTTCAGGAAGGTGCCGGCGATCCGCACATGGCGGTATTCGTCGGCGGCCGCGCCGAGCTGCGGCCATTGGGTTGGCCCGGGCGCCGCGACCGCCGGCGCATGCACACGCGCATCGACACGGGCGATGAGGTCGAGCTTCCACGCCCTGCGCTCGAGTTGCCAGGTGCCGAGCGCGACAAGACCGGAAAAACCAGCAAAGGCAAGCAGCGCGACAGCGGCGAACGCGATCCGCCTCAAGGCATGTTCTTCATGTCGTGCGTCGACATCGGCATCATGTTGTTGTTGAGGTGGTACATCACCCAGATCGAGCCGCTCAGCGTGATCACCACCAGCACCAGCGTGAACACCAGCGCCAGCATCGACCAGCCGCCTTCGGCCTTGGTGTTCATGTGCAGGAAATAGATCATGTGCACGATGATCTGCACCACCGCGAACGCCAGCACCACCAAGGCCGTGGTGCTCGACTTGTCGAACACCTTGGCCATGACGATCCAGAACGGAATCGCAGTGAGGATCACCGACAGGATGAAGCCCGTCATGTAGCCCTTGAAGGTGCTGTGCGGCCCCTCGTCGTGGCCGTGTTCTGCGTGGTCGCTCATGTCAGGGATCCCATCAGGTAGACGAAGGTGAAGACACCGATCCACACCACGTCCAGAAAGTGCCAGAACATCGACAGGCACATCAGCCGGCGCCGGTTTTCCGGAATGAGGCCGCCCCGCGTCACCTGCACCATCAGCGTGATGAGCCAGATGATGCCGAAGGTCACGTGCAGGCCGTGCGTGCCGACCAGCGTGAAAAAGGCCGACAGGAACGCGCTGCGCTGCGGGCCGGCGCCCTCGTGGATCAGGTGGGCGAACTCGTACAGCTCGAGCCCGAGGAAGGCCGCGCCGAACAGGCCGGTGATGGCCAGCCACACCAGCATTGGCCGCACCTTGTTCTTCTGCATCTCCAGCATGGCGAAGCCATAGGTGATGGACGAGAACAGCAGCATCGAGGTGTTGATGGCCACCAGCGGCAGGTCGAACAGGTCGGCGCCCGAGGGCCCGGCCGCGTAGCTGCGGCCCAGCACGGCATACACCGCAAACAGCACCGCGAAGATGAGGCAGTCGCTCATCAGATAGAGCCAGAAGCCGAGCAGCGTTCCGTTCTCGACGTGATGCTCCTCGGGCACCCAGAAGCGCAGGTTGTCCGGCGTATCGACGCTGTCGGCAGTCGTGGTCATCGCGGCGCTCATGCGGAAGCTCCCAGCAGGCGCGTACGTTCGCCTTCGATGCGGATCACCTCGTCGACGCCGATGTGGAAATCGCGCTTGTAGTTGAAGGTGTGGACGATCGCGACCACGATCAGCGCCGCGAACGACAAGGCCGCCAGCGGCCACATGTGCCAGATCGCCGCGAAACCGAACACGGTGCTTAGCCCGGCGAGCACGATGCCGGCCCAGGTGTTCTTCGGCATGTGGATCGGGATGAACCCGCTGACCGGACGCTGATAGCCGCGCTTCTTCATGTCGTGCCAGGCATCGCCGTCATGGATCACGGGCGTGAAGGCGAAGTTGTACGACGGTGGTGGCGACGAGGTCGACCATTCAAGCGTGCGGCCGTTCCACGGGTCGCCCGTGGTGTCGCGCAGCGCTTCGCGGTCGCGCCAGGTCACGTAGAACTGGACGATCATCGCCAGAATGCCCAGCGCAATCAGGACGGCGCCGAAGGCAGCGATCTGGAACCAGATCTGCAGCGAGGGGTCTTCGAAACGGCTCATGCGGCGCGTCACGCCCATCAGGCCGAGCACGTAGAGCGGCATGAACGCGAACCAGAAGCCCGTGAGCCAGAGCCAGAACGACACCTTGCCCCAGAATGGGTCGAGCTTGACGCCGGTGGCCTTGGGAAACCAGTAGTAGATGCCGGCGAACACGCCGAACACCACGCCGCCGATGATCACGTTGTGGAAGTGCGCGATCAGGAACAGGCTGTTGTGCAGCACGAAGTCGGCCGGTGGCACCGCCAGCAGCACGCCCGTCATGCCACCGATGGTGAAGGTGACCATGAAGCCGACCGTCCACATCATCGGCACCTCGAAGCGGATGCGGCCGTGGTACATCGTGAACAGCCAGTTGAAGATCTTCGCCCCGGTCGGGATCGAGATGATCATGGTCGTGATGCCGAAGAACGAGTTGACGCTGGCGCCCGAGCCCATCGTGAAGAAGTGGTGCAGCCACACCAGGTACGACAGAATCGTGATCACGATCGTGGCGTACACCATCGACGCATAGCCGAACAGCCGCTTGGCGGAGAAGGTCGACACCACCTCCGAGAACACGCCGAACAAGGGCAGGATCAGGATGTACACCTCGGGGTGGCCCCAGATCCAGATCAGGTTGACGTACATCATGGCGTTGCCGCCAAGGTCGTTGGAGAAAAAGTTGGTACCGACGTAGCGATCGAGCGACAGCAGCGCGAGCACGGCGGTCAGCACCGGGAAGGCGGCAACGATCAGCACATTGGTGCACAGCGCCGTCCAGGTGAAGATCGGCATCTTCATGAGGCCCATGCCCGGCGCGCGCATCTTGACGATGGTGGCGATCAGGTTGATTCCCGAGAGCAGAGTCCCTACCCCCGCAATCTGCAGCGACCAGATGTAGTAGTCGACCCCCACGTCGGGGCTGTAGGCGATGCCGGACAAAGGTGGATAGGCCAGCCAGCCGGTGCGTGCGAACTCGCCGACAAACAGCGACATCATCACCAGCACCGCGCCGCTGGCGGTCATCCAGAAGCTGAAGTTGTTGAGGAACGGAAACGCCACGTCGCGCGCGCCGATCTGCAGCGGCACGGCAAAATTCATGAGGCCGGTGACGAACGGCATCGCCACGAAGAAGATCATGATCACGCCGTGCGCGGTGAAGATCTGGTCGTAGTGGTGCGGCGGCAGGAAGCCCTCGTTGCCGCCGAAGGCCATCGCCTGCTGGGCCCGCATCATGATCGCGTCTGAGAAGCCGCGCAGCAGCATCACCAGCCCGAGGATGATGTACATGATCCCGATCTTCTTGTGATCGATGCTGGTGAACCACTCGCGCCACAGGTAGCCCCAGACGCGGTAGTAGGTGAGTGCGGCGGCGAGCGCGCCGCCGCCCAGCGCCACGGCGATGAAAGTGACCAGCAGGATCGGGTCGTGCAGCGGAAAGGCCTCCCAAGTGAGGCGGCCGAAGACGAGCTTCGTGAAATCGAGGTGTTCGAACATGTTGAGGGCGGACGCCGGAATTAATTGGTGCGGGCGACCGGCGCGAGCAGCGGATCGACCGGGTCATTGACGCTGCACATCGCGGCGACATAGGTGCGGGTTGCCTGGCCGCCGGCGCCCGGCGCAGCGCCCGACGCGATGTTGGAGGCGCCCGGCATCCCGAGGCCGCCGCCCGCGTCGATGGCCATGATGTCCTTCATGCACATCTTTCCCGCCTCGACGCAGCGGTTGACGATGGCGTCGTAGAGATCCGGCGCCACGCTGGCGTAGCGCTGCACCGGGTTGCGTTCGCTCGGCTTTTCGAGCGCCAGGTAGGTGGCGCGGTCGAGCGGTGCATTGGCGCTCTTGGCCGTTTGCACCCACTTGTCGAAGTCGGCAGCGGCCAGCCCGTGAAACTTGAAGCGCATGCCGGAGAATCCGGCGCCACTGAAATTCGCCGAGAAGCCCTCGAACTCGCCTGGCTTGTTGATGACGGCGTGCAGCTTGGTTTCCATACCCGGCATGGCGTAGATCTGGCCTGCCAGCGCCGGAATGAAGAACGAGTTCATCACCGACGAGGCGGTGATCTTGAACATGATCGGCCGATCCACCGGCGCCGCCATCTCGTTCACCAGCGCAATGCCCTGCTCCGGATAGATAAACAGCCACTTCCAGTCGAGCGCCACCACCTCGACCACCAGCGGCCGGGTGCCAGGGATCACGTTGCGCTCGGCATCGATGCGCTGCAGCGGGCGGTACGGGTCGAGCGTGTGGGTGCTGATCCAGGTCAGCGCGCCGAGCGCGATCACGATCAGCAACGGCGCCGCCCAGATCACGAGTTCGAGCTGTGTCGAGTGGTCCCAGTCGGGCTTGTAGACCGCCTCGGTATTGGATTTGCGGTAGCGCCAGGCAAAAAGCAGCGTCAGCGCGATCACTGGCACCACGATCAGCAGCATCAGCACGGTCGACTGGATGATCAGGTCGCGTTGCTGCGCCGCCACGTCGCCGGACGGATTCATGAGCACCATGTTGCAGCCTGCCAACAAGGTGACGGCGGGCAGCAGGAGCAGTCCACGAAGGTTCTTGAAGGAGGGCATGCCGGACAAAAGATGGAAAGCGTGATCGGGAACGCGCAGAATCTACGACCAACGGCGCCTGCCGGGCATTGGACGTTTTGTCCTATGGCGACATTTGACGAGCAATGCGACCCTCCGGCGTCCAAGTGACAACACCCTAATCACAAGCGAGCACGATGTCCAGCATCAGCCACCACCCCAACGAGCTGTCGCCGCGCGAGATGGAGCGCGACGTCCGCAACGTCACCGCCGACCACACCGGCATCGCCCCGAGCGAGATCGCCGTCGGCGTCATCATCGGCCGCGCCTCCGAGTATTTCGACTTTTTCGTCTACGCCATCGCCTCCGTGATGGTGTTCCCCGCGGTGTTCTTCCCGTTCGCGGATCGCCTCGAGGGCACGCTCTACTCGTTCGTGGTTTTCTCGTTCGCCTTCATTGCACGGCCGATCGGCACGATCTCTTTCATGGCGATCCAACGGCGCTGGGGCCGTGGCGTCAAACTGACAGCCGCACTGTTCCTGCTCGGCGTGTCGACCGTGTGCATGGCCTTTCTGCCCGGCTACGCGTCCATCGGCCCGGCCGCTATCGTGCTGCTGTCGATCCTGCGTTTTTTCCAGGGCATTGCGCTCGGCGGCTCCTGGGACGGGCTGCCCTCGCTGCTGGCACTGAGCGCCCCTGAGAAGCGCCGCGGCTGGTACGCCATGATTCCCCAACTCGGCGCGCCGATCGGTTTCATGATCGCGGCCGGCCTCTTCCTGTTTCTCCATACGAGCCTCTGGACGGGGGATTTTCTCGAATGGGGTTGGCGCTATCCGTTCTACGTCGCGTTCGCGATCAACGTGGTGGCGCTGTTCGCCCGCCTGCGGCTGGTGGTCACCAACGAATACGAGCGCCTGCTCGACAAGCACGAACTCGAACCTACCCCGGTGGTCGAGCTGTTCCGGGCGCGCGGCGCCAACCTGTTCATCGGCGCCTTTGCGGCGCTGGCGAGCTATGCGCTGTTCCACCTGGTCACCGTGTTCCCGCTGTCGTGGATCACTTTGCGCGCGACCCAATCGGTGCGCGACGTGCTGGTGGTCCAGATCATCGGCGGTGGCATCGCAATCGTCGGGATCATCGCCTCGGGCTGGATTGCCGACCGTATCGGCCGGCGCAGCACGCTGGGCATTCTGGCCGTGATGATCGCCGTCTTCAGCGGCTTCGCGCCGACGCTGCTGACGGCCGGTTCGCTGGGCGAGAACGCGTTCATCCTGATCGGCTTCGCCCTGCTCGGCCTGTCGTACGGCCAGGCGGCCGGTGCGGTGAGTTCGAACTTCGAGGCAAAGTACCGCTACACCGGTGCCGCGCTCACCTCCGATTTCGCCTGGCTGATCGGAGCCGCGTTCGCGCCGCTGGTGGCGCTCGGCCTGTCTGCACATTTCGGGCTGGCCTACCTCAGCATCTACCTGCTCTCGGGCGCGGCCTGTACGCTGGTGGCGCTGCAGGTCAACCGCTCGCTCGAGATCCGCGACTGATCGGGGCGCTGAGGCTCCTGAGATTCCGGGGCGGGATCAAGGCGCTGAGGTTCCGGGGTGGGCTCAGGGCGGCGGGGCACGCTGCTCCGCGAATGTCCCCCGGCCTTCGCCCTCCTCCTTTATTTCGCTGCGCAGCGTGCCCCACCGCCCTGATCCTGGACGCAGCGTGACCGTTTCGCGCTGAACATGCAGAGCGTGCCCTAGGTGTGAAGCGTCAAGAGGTTGTTTCTTGACGAATTGAGTCTGGACATGGGCACGAGGCCGCCGATGCCGCTGTGGGGGCGATGCCAGTTGTAGTGATGTTGCCAGCTCGCCAAGGCAAGCGTTCGGTGGGCAGAGTTCTGGTAGATCCACCCATAGGCCCACTCGCGCAGCGCGGACTGGATGAACCGCTCGGCCTTGCCGTTGGTCTGTGGCCGGTAGGCGCGAGTGAACTTGTGCTTGATGCCCAAGGCAGCACAGGCGAGGGCGAACTCACGCGATCGGAAGGCTGAACCGTTGTCCGTCAGCAGGCGCTTGATGGCAACGCCGAGTCGGGCGTAGTAGGCCACTGCGTCCTGCAGGAACTGCACCGCTTGGTGCTTCTTCTCGTCGGGATGCATGGCAGTGAAGGCAATGCGTGCGTGGTCGTCGATGGCCACGAAGAGAGTTTCCCAGCCCGCACCGTCAACGGAGTCTTTGCGATTGCCGGTGACGCGGTGGCTGGGCCGCACGATGCGCCCGAGCTTCTTGGTGTCGATATGCAGCAGATCGCCAGGGGCCTCGTGCTCGTAGCGCACGACAGCTTCGACAGGCTCCAGGTCGCTCAACCTGGACATGCCCGCTCGCGCCAGAACGCGGCTGACCGTGGACTCCGAGACGCCCACGCTGCGCGCGATGCGAGCCTGCAGCATTCGCCGCTTGCGCAACTCGACGATGAGCAACGCCTTGCCTGCATCGATGGTCTTGGGTGAGCGCATGGGCCTTGAAGAAGCATCGGCCAAGGCGGCAAACCGAGCCACTTCCTGGCCGTCGGCGCAGTGACGCCGTGTGCGGCTGCGGCTCGCACTGCATCCAAGCCTTCCAACGTCATCTGTTTGACCATCTCGATTCGGCGGGCAAAGGTAAGTCGGGCATGCTTATGGGTGTTCATCCGGTTGGGCGTCCTGAGTGGATTGGGTGTTTGGCGACTTCCAGTCTCTCAAACCCAATCCGGATGAACACCGGATACAACCTATTGGAGCTTCACACCTAGGCCGCTGGTGGTGGGTGGCCCCTGCAGCGAAATAAAGGAGGAGCCGAAGGCGGGGGACATTCGCGGAAGGGGCCACCCGCCGCCAGCGGCCCGCCCCACAGGCCCTACCCCAAGACCTCCAACACGAAGCGCCAGATGCCCGTGCCGCAAAGGCGGCAACCAGCAAAGGCCAGGCTCCCTGTTGAACGCGGCCCGGCGTCAGCGCATCAGCTGATTTCCCGCATCGCCTTCGCGTTCGCAACCGCGGTCTCGCGCGGCAGCGCCACTGCATTTTTCACGGCCAGGATTTCGGCCATCACGCTCACCGCGATCTCGGGCGGCGTCTTGCTGCCGATGTAGATGCCAATCGGTCCACGCAGGCGAGCCAGCGATTCGGTGGTCTGGTCGAAGTGGTCGATCATGCGTTCGCGCCGCGCTTCGGCGTTGCGGCGCGAACCGATGGCGCCGACGTAGAAAGCCTCGCTGCGCAACGCTTCCAGCAGCGCGAGGTCGTCGAGCTTGGGGTCGTGCGTGAGGGCCACCACGCAGCTGCGCCGGTCGGGCTGGAACGCGGTGACGGCGTCGTCGGGCATTTCGGTGGTCAGTGCCACGCCGGGCACGTCCCAGGTGCTGCGGTACTCAGCGCGCGGATCGCACAGCGTCACGGCGAAGCCACTGAACCGGGCCATCGTGGCCAGGTACTCGGCGAGTTGGCCGGCGCCGATCAGCAGCATGCGGTACTCGGGGCCGAAGGTGTTGACCAGCTCGTGCGCGTCCACGCCAAGCTCGGCCGGCGAAGACGCTTCGGCCAGCCGCACGCTCCCATCGGCCAGCGCCACGGTGCGCTGCATCAGCTTGCCTTTTTCGAGTTTGGCAACCAGCGCGGCCAGCGCGGCCGGTTCGGGGTCGTATTCGAACAGCAGCTCCAGCGTTCCGCCGCACGGCAGGCCGAAGCGGTGTGCCTCGTCGGCCGTGACACCGTACTTGACCAGCGCCGGCGCCCCGCTCGGCATAGTGCCGGTGCCGTGCGCGCGGGAGTAGCGCGCGATCAGGTCGTCCTCGATGCAGCCGCCCGAGACCGAACCGACCACGGCGCCGTCTTCGGCCAGCGCCATGATCGAACCGACCGGCCGCGGCGACGAGCCCCAGGTGCGCACCACGGTGGTCAGCATCGCGCGCCGGCCGGCAAGTCGCCAGTCGCGCAGCGTGCGCAGCACCATCACGTCGAGGTTTTCCATCGTCGACCGGGCCTCAACCGCGCAGGTACAGGGCCGCGCCGATGGCGATCACCACGGCCACGCCGATCCAGATCCATTTCTGCATATTCGGCTCGGACGCGCTTCCCATGCTCATCGGACGGGTGCGCGGCTCGAGCGCATCGATCGCGCCGAACGA
This sequence comes from Variovorax nitratireducens, assembly GCF_051216545.1. NCBI lineage: Bacteria > Pseudomonadati > Pseudomonadota > Betaproteobacteria > Burkholderiales > Comamonadaceae > Variovorax > Variovorax nitratireducens. The sequence goes on along the minus strand of NZ_JBPJZO010000001.1, from coordinate 757,943 downwards.
GGTGCCGCCGCCTTCCTCGTCGTCATTCGCTGCATCCGGCGCCGGATAGCGCTGCGCCATGAGCGCATCGAAGCGCTTGAAGAAATCGTCGGCCATCGACTTGGCGGCACCGTCCACCAGGCGCTGGCCGAGCTGCGCGATCTTGCCGCCCACCTGGGCCTGCACCGTGTAGCCGAGCTCGCAACCGGCATCGTTAGGCGTGAGCGTGACGCTCGATGCGCCCTTGCCGAAGCCGGCCACGCCACCCTGCCCCTCGAACGACAGCTTGTAGCTCTGCGGCGGCGTGATCTCGGTCAGCGTGACCTTGCCGCTGAACTTGGCCGACACCGGGCCGATCTTGACGGCCATGCCCACGCTGTAGGTGTCGTCACCGGCTGCCTCGAACTTGTCGCAGCCTGCCAGGCAGGCTTTCAACGTCTCGGGATCGTTGAGCGCCTCCCAGGCCTGTTGTTGCGTAACGCCGAGCTGGCGGGTTCCGAGCATTTCCATGGTGAGTTCCTTGTTGTGTGCTTCAGGCCGTCAACGGCCCGATCGCATGAGGGCCGCGAGGCTCGCGGCCAGTTGCTCGAGTGCGCCCAGATTGTGAACCGCCAGCATCGCGTCCGCATGCCGGTGCAGCACGGCGGCCCCGCGCGCCAGGGGGGAATAGCCGTCAAAGCGCAGCAGCGGGTTGAGCCACAGCAGCTTGCGCGAATGGCGCTTGAGCCAGAGCAGTTCGCGCTCGAGCACTTCGGGCTCGCCGGTGTCGAGGCCGTCGCTGATCACCAGCACCAGCGTGCGGCGGCCGGTGAGCCGGCGCGCATGGCGCCGCCGCAACTCGGCCAGCGAGCCGCCGAGCCGTGTGCCACCGGCAAAGTCGTCGATGCTTTCGCCTGCAGCCAGCAGCATCGCATCGGTGTCCGCGATGCGGAACGCGGGCGTCAGGTCGGTGAGGTGGGTGCCGAAGGCGAACACATCGCGCCGGCCCGCCCGCCGTGTGGCGGCATGCAGAAAAGCCAGCAGCAGCCGCGCATAGCGCTCCATCGAGCCCGACACGTCGACCAGCACCAGCAGCGGCAACGGTTGCTTGCGCCGCTCCAGCCGCGGCAGGCGCATCAGTTCGCCGCCGGTGCGCGCCGCCTGGTGCAGCACGCCGGGCCAGTGCATGCGCGAATGCGCGCCGGCCCCGCTGGCGACGCGCAGCCGGCGCGCCGGCACGGTCGGCACCGGCAGCGCGATGTCGCGCGCGAGCCGCTCGACCAGGCGGTATTCGGCCGCGCCCAGCGCGTTGAAATCGGCGTGCTGCATGCGCTGGCGGTCGCTCGCGGTCATGGCCGCATCGAACTCGACCTCGCGCTCGGTCTGCGCGGGTGTGACCGGGGCGCGGGGCGCTGCCAGGGCCTCGCGCACGCGCGGCCGGCGCTTCACCGGCTCGGCCTTGCCCTCGGCACTCGGCAGCATCTGCGCGAGCATCTTGTTGGCCAGCTCGGGGTCGCGGAACCAGGCATCGAACAGCTCGCGGAACACCATGCGATCCTGCTCGCGGCTGATCATCACCGACTCCATCGCGGCGGCCAGGTCGAAGCGGCTGTCGACGCCGACCAGCATCGCCGCCTCCGCCGCGAGCGCGATGCGTGCCGAATCGGTTCGCACGCCGGCGCGGCGCAGGGCGCGGCCGAAACCCGCCATGTTGCCGGCCAGCTTGCCGCGGCGGGCATCGCCCAGTTGAATCAAGCACACCCCCTTGCAGGCAACTGCCGGAATCCGGGCGTCATGCGCCCGCTGCCTCGGGCTTCAACAGGTCGGAGGCCAGTTCCCGCGTGAGCGCGGCCACGTCGTCGCGCTGCTTGAACAGGATGCCGGCGGTATCGACCACGATCTCGGGGTCGAGCTCGACCGTGTCGAGCGCAATCAGCGCCCGGGCCCACTCCACGCTCTCGGCAATGCCGGGCGCGCGCTGGAACGCGCCAGCAAACGGGGCACTGCGCAGCCGCCCGATAAAGGCGGCCACCTGTTCCGAGAGCACGGCACCGGCTTGCGGCACCTGCGCCCGCACGATCGCCAGTTCGCGCTCGCGATCGGGGTAGTCGAGCCAGTGGTAGAGGCAGCGCCGCTTGACCGCGTCGTTGAGTTCGCGCGTGCGGTTGCTGGTGAGAATGGTCACGGGCGCCACCCGCGCGCTCACCGTGCCGAGTTCGGGAATGCTCACCTGGTACTCGCCAAGGTATTCGAGCAGGAAGGCCTCGAACGGTTCGTCGGCGCGGTCGACCTCGTCGATCAGCAGCACGGCACCGGGCTCCGGCGTCTGCAACGCCTGCAGCAGCGGCCGGCGCACCAGGTAGCGCGGCTGGTAGACCTCGGCCTCGATGTCGCTCGATGTGCCGTGCGCTTCCGCCGCGCGCATGTGCAGCAGCTGGGCCGCGTAGTTCCACTCGTAGAGCGCCTCGCGCTGCTCGAGCCCGTCATAGCACTGCAGGCGCAGCAGTTCGCGCTGCAACGCCTTGGAAAGCGCCTTGGCCAGTTCGGTCTTGCCGACGCCGGGCTCGCCTTCGAGCAACAACGGCCGCTGCAACTTGAGCGCCAGAAACACCGCCGTCGCCAGGCGCCGGTCGGCAAAGTAGCCAGCCGCCTGCAGCGCCTGCGTGACCGCGTCGATGGTGGAGAAAGGGGATGCGGCAGTTGGCGTGGCGGTGGTCATGGGATCGTTTTACCGCGCTTGCTTCGATCGCGCAGCGATTCGCGCGATCTTTTGCCGAGGAACACCGCGGAACCGGCTTCGCCGGGCCGCTGGTGTTGCCCCCTGCAAGGGGGTTGGCGGAGCGACACGAAGTGCGCGAAGACTGGGGGTTAGCCTATTTTTTTTACGGCGCGTTGTGTCAGCACGCTGATCAGGTTGGCGCGGTACGCGGCGGAGGCATGCAGGTCGCTGTTGAGTTCGCTCGCATCGATCTTCACGGCGGCGGCGGACTCGGGCGTGAAGCTCTTCGTCAACGCCTCTTCGAGCCCCTTGTGCCGGAACACGCCGTTGCCCGCGCCGGTGACGGCTACCCGCACGCTGTTGTCGTAGCGTGCCAGGAACACGCCGACCAGCGGAAAATGCGAGGCCTTCTGGCGCAGCTTTTCGTACACGGCACGCTGCGGAATCGGAAAGCGGATGGCGGTGATCAGCTCCCCCTCTTCCAGTGCCGTGGTGAACAGGCCCTGGAAGAAGTCGTCGGCCGCGATCTCGCGCTTGCTGGTGACGATGGTCGCGCCCGAGCCGAGCACCGCGCTGGGGTAGCAGGCCGCCGGATCGTTGTTGGCGACCGATCCGCCGAGGGTGCCCATGGCGCGCACCTGCCTGTCGCCGATGCGCGAGGCCAGGTCGGCCAGCGCCGGATAGGCAGCCTTGACGTCGGCGTTGTTGGCGACATCGAGATGCCGCGACATCGCGCCGATGGTCAGGTTGCTGCCGTCTTTCTTGATGCCGGTGAGCTCCTTGATGCCGCCGAGGTCGACCAGCTGTTCGGGCGCCGACAGGCGCAGTTTCATCGAGGCCAGCAGGGTCTGGCCACCGGCCAGCAGCTTGCCGCCGGCGCCCGCGAGCTTGACGGCATCGGCGAGGGAAGCGGGACGTTCGAGTGTGAAGGCGTACATGATGGTTTCTTCCTTCTGTGCGTTCAGGCGGCCGGACGGCCTTGCGTGCTGGCGGTCAGCGACGGGGTTTGTGGCTCCTGGGTCGGGGTGGTGGCGCCCTTTTGCATCGCCTCCCACACCCGGTGCGGCGACGCGGGCATGTCGAAGTCCTTCACGCCGAGCGGCGCCAGCGCGTCGAGCACGGCATTGATCACGGCCGGCGGCGAGCCGATGGCACCCGCCTCGCCGCAGCCCTTGGAGCCGATCGGGTTGTGCGTGCAGGGCGTGCTCAGGGTGTCGAGCTTGAACATCGGGAAGTCCTCGGCGCGCGGCATGGCGTAGTCCATGAAGCTGCCGGTGAGCAGTTGCCCGGTTTCGTTGTCGTACACGCAGTTTTCCATCAGGGCCTGGCCGATGCCCTGCACGATGCCGCCATGCACCTGGCCCTCGACGATCATCGGGTTGACGATGGTGCCGAAGTCGTCCACCGCGGTGAAGCGGTCGATCTTGACCTCGCCCGTGCCCTTGTCGATTTCGACTTCGCAGATGTAGCTGCCGGCCGGGTAGGTGAAGTTGGTCGGGTCGTAGAACGCGGTTTCGTTCAGGCCCGGCTCCAGCTTGTCGAGCGGGTAGTTGTGCGGCACATAGGCCGTCAGCGCCACCTGGCCGAACGGGATCTTCTTGTCGGTGCCCTTGACGGTGAATTCGCCGTTGGCGAATTCGATGTCGGCGTCGCTCGCCTCCATCAGGTGCGCCGCAATCTTCTTGGCCTTGGCCTCGATCTTGTCGAGCGCCTTCATGATCGCCGTGCCGCCCACCGAGAGCGAGCGCGAACCGTAGGTGCCCATGCCGAAGGGCACGCGGCCGGTGTCGCCGTGCACGATGTCGACCGCCTCGACCGCGATGCCCAGGCGTGCCGCCACCAGCTGTGCAAAGGTCGTTTCGTGGCCCTGGCCATGGCTGTGCGAGCCGGTAAACACCGTCACGCTGCCGGTCGGATGCACGCGCACTTCACCCGCCTCGAACAGCCCGGCGCGCGCACCGAGCGCTCCGGCCACGTTCGACGGGGCGAGGCCGCAAGCCTCGATGTAGCTGGAGTAGCCGATGCCGCGCAGCTTGCCGTTCTTGGCACTCTCGGCCTTGCGCGCGGCAAAGCCCGCGACCTCGGCGAGTTCGTTGGCGCGATCCAGCAAGGCGGGAAAGTTGCCCGTGTCGTACTGCAGCGCCACCGGCGTCTGGTATGGAAAGCTGGTGATCATGTTGCGGCGGCGAATCTCGTCCTGCCCCAAATTCAACTCCCACGCACAGCGCGATACCAGCCGCTCCAGCAGGTAGGTCGCCTCGGGCCGTCCCGCCCCGCGGTAGGCGTCGACCGGCGCGGTGTTGGTGAACCAGGCGTCGACCTCGACGTAGATCTGCGGCGTGGCGTACTGGCCCGCGAGCAGCGTCGCATACAGGATGGTGGGGATCGCGGTCGAGAAGGTCGACAGGTAGGCGCCGAGGTTCGCGTCGGTGTGCACGCGGAGCGCGAGGAACTTGCCGTCCTTGTCGATCGCCATTTCGGCATGGCTCACATGGTCGCGGCCGTGCGCGTCGCTCAGGAAGCACTCCGAGCGCTCGCCCGTCCACTTGATGCTGCGGTTGAGCTGCTTGGCGGCCCAGGTCAGGCACACGTCCTCGGCATACAGGTAGATCTTGGAGCCGAAGCCGCCGCCGACGTCGGGCGCGATTACGCGCACCTTGTGTTCCGGCAGGCCGAGCACGAAAGCGGTCATCAGAAGGCGCTCGACGTGCGGGTTCTGGTTCGACACGTACAGCACGTACTCCTCGTTCGCCCGGCTGTAGTTGCCGATGGCCACGCGCGGCTCGATCGGGTTCGGGATCAGCCGGTTGTTCACCAGGTCGAGCTTGGTCACATGCGCCGCGTTGGCAAAGGCCGCATCGACGCCGGCCTTGTCACCAAGCGTCCACTTGTAGCACTGGTTGTCGGGCGCCTCGTCATGGACCGTGACGCCGCTCGCCTTTTTCGCGGCATCGGCCACGCTCACCAGCGCGGGGTGCACGTCGTAATCGACCGCCACGGCTTCGGCCGCGTTCTTGGCCTGCTCGACCGTCTCGGCCACGACCATCGCGACATGGTCGCCGACATAGCGCACCTTCTTGATCGCCAGGATCGGGTGCAGCGGCTCCTTCATCGGTGTGCCGTCGGGGTTGTTGATGAGCCAGCCGCAGGGCAGCCCGCCCATCTTTCCCTCGATGTCCTTGCCGGTAAAGATGCCGACCACGCCGGGCATCTTCAACGCCTCGGCGGTATCGACCGACCGGAGGGTGGCGTGCGCGTGCGGCGAGCGTACGAAGATGCAATGGGCCTGGGCGCCCATCGTGATGTCGCCGGTGTAGTTGCCGGCGCCGGTCAGGAAGCGGTAGTCCTCCTTGCGGCGGATGGCCTCGCCGATGTGCGGCAGTTTTGCGAAGTCGGGGGCGCCCATGTCGTTCCCCTTATGCCGCGACGGCGGTCTTGATCGGCTGCCCCGAGGCCATCGCCTCGCCGCCCATCATCACGGCCTTGACGATGTTCTGGTAGCCGGTGCAGCGGCACATGTTGCCGTCGAGCAGCGCGCGGACTTCGGTCTCGCTCGACTTCGGATGGTGCGTGCACAGGTCGATCGCGCTCATCACCATGCCCGGTGTGCAGAAGCCGCATTGCAGGCCGTGGCACTCCTTGAAAGCCGCCTGCATCGGGTGCATGGTGCCATCGGGCTGGGCGACGCCTTCGATGGTGGTGATGTCGGCGTCTGCCACCTGGGCCACCAGCACGTTGCACGACTTGACGGCGCGGCCGTTGACGTGGACGGTGCAGGCGCCGCACTGGGCAGTGTCGCAGCCGACATGGGTGCCGGTCAGGTGAAGATGCTCGCGGATCGCGTGCACGAGAAAGGTGTTGGGAGGCGCGTCGACCGTGACGGCGCTGCCGTTGACCGTGAGCTTGACCTGCATGTGGCTGTCTCCTGTTATGGGTGATGGCTGATTTCGGCGAGTTGCATCTTCGGCGCCGGGTCGGGGCACCATCCTAGGCAAAACCCTTGACGCTTGCACGGCGCCTGCGAAATTCTCAAAATGAAACAGCGCGCCCCCACAATCTCCCCATGCTGCCTTCCGCTCCCGCCTCGCTGCCCGAACGAGCCGCGCTGATCGCCCAGGCCCGGCGCGACGTGATCGAGCACGCCACCTCGACCAGTTCGCGCATCGAACCCTGGATCACGCGCTCCTGGCAGCGCTGCCTGTCGGCCGGCCGGCGGCCGCAACAGCGCGTGAGCTTCGATGCCGTGTCGGCCCGGCACGCCCACCGCATGGTCGAGCAAAGCCGCAGCCTGGTGGCGGCCGCGCAGCCGGTGCTGGACCGCCTGGCGCGCGCCATCGCTGACACGCGCTACTTCGCGATCCTTACCGACGCACGCGGAATCGTGATCGACGTGCGCGGCGTGCCGGCGAACGCCGAACGGCCGGCGGTCGACATCGCACGCGTCGGCATCGACCTGTCGGAACACGCCGTGGGCACCACCGCCATCGGGGCCGCGCTGGCCGAGCTGCAGCCCGTCTGGCTGCACCGCGGCGAACACTTCTTTGACGACACCAGCCTCTACAGCTGCGCCGGTGCGCCCCTGTTCGGGCCCGACGGCCAATGCGTCGGCATGCTCGACCTGACCGGCGTGAACGTGGTCGAGCGCCCCGAACTCAAACACCTGGCCGCCCTGTCGGCGCGCAGCATCGAGAACGCGCTGGTGCTGCAACAGCCGCACGACCTGCTGGTGCGGCTGAACTGGCCGGGCTACGGGGGCAACACCGAGTCCGAAGGGCTGCTGTGCCTGGACAGTGACGGCCACGTCGTGGCCAGCAACGCGGCGGCGCGCGAGATGGTCAATCAGCCCGCGACCCCGGCGCTGCCGGCACGGCTGCACGCCAGCGACCTGTTCGCCCTGCCATGGACGCTGCTGTGGGATGCGGCGCGCCGCTCCAACGGCAGCGTGATCGAGGTGCCGCTGTGGTCTGGCCTGCGCCTGCAGGCGCGGCCATGGGCGGGCGGCGTGATCGGCGACGGGGCGGCACCGGCCATCGCAGCGCAACCCCGCCCACGCCTGCGCGACGTGGAAACCGCCCTGATCCGCAAGGCCGTCGACGAGGCACGCGGCAACGTCGCGGAAGCCGCCCGCGTACTCGGCATCAGCCGTGCGACCGTGTACCGCAAGCTGGCGCACGGCGCGCGCGGGTGAAGCGGATCGCCTGCACGCCCGCGCCGCAACGCTTTTACCCCGGCAGCGCCACCACAACGGCCGCCTCGTCCACCAGCGCCGTCACCCGCTGGCGCGTGCGCATGCCGCTGCCGCTCGCGGCGAAGCCGACGAGCTGAAGCTCGCCGCCGGCCAGCGCGATCACGATCTCGTCACCGCTGTCGCCGCGCGCCACCCGTGCCACCGTGCCGGTCAGCTGGTTGCCCGGGATGCCATGCGCTGCATCCGCGCGCTCGACCTGCACTGCCGTGGCTTTGCAGAGCGCGATGGCCGTCATGCCCTCGGCCAGCCCCAACAGTTCGGCGCTCTCGTGCGTGATGCGGGCGGCCATGGTTTCGCCATTGGGCAGCGCCATGCGCACGCGCACTACCGGGCCGGTGCGCTCGAGTTCGCGCACCGTGGCCGGCAACTGGTTGCGCATGCTGGTGCGCACCGACAGCCGCGCCACCGCCGCAGCGGCACCGCTGTGCACCTGCACGCCGCGGCGCGCAACGGCATGCGCATCGGCCAGCGCCAGCAATTGCTGCCCCTCGGCCGTGAGCGTGGCACCGCCACCGCCCGCGCCGCCAACCGCGCGCTCGACCAGCGGCACGCCCGCCAGGTTGGTCAGCGTGGCGATGGCCTGCCAGGCCGCCTTGTAGCTCACCCCGGCTTCCCGCGCGGCCTGCGAGATGCTGCCGGTGCGGGCGATGCCGCGCAGGATGTCGATGCGCTTGTCGCTCATGCCGTGGCCGAGCGCGTCGCTGAAGCGGGGAGTTGCCATGGCCGGGATTGTGCCGGCCGGTTTACACTTTCGCTATTCCATTCATGAATAGCGAAAAATGAAACTCGTCGCCGCTTTGATGGCAGTGCTGTTCGCCGCGGGCGCGCAGGCCGCCGAAGTGCAGGTCGCCGTGGCCGCCAACTTCGTCGGGCCGATGAAGGTGCTTGCAGCCGACTTCGAGAAGGCCAGTGGACACAAGGCGGTGGTGACGTCCGGATCGACCGGCAAGTTCTACGCCCAGATCCGCAGCGGCGCGCCCTTCGACGTGTTGCTTGCCGCCGACGACGAAACACCGGCGCGGCTCGACCGCGACGGCGCCGCCGTCCCGGGCAGCCGCTTCACCTACGCCATCGGCAAACTGGTGCTGTGGTCGCCGAAGCCCGACATCGTGGACGGCAACGGCGATGTGCTCAGGCGCGGCCAGTTCGCGCACCTCGCGCTGGCCGCCCCCAAGCTCGCGCCCTACGGCGCTGCCGCGGTCGAGACCTTGACCCGGCTCGGACTGTTGGCCGCGCTGGAACCCAGGTTCGTGCAGGGCGAAAGCATCGGCCAGACCTTTGGGTTCGTGACCAGCGGCAACGCCGAGCTGGGCTTCGTCGCACTCTCGCAGGTCTATGAGGACGGCAAGATCCAGCGTGGCTCGGCATGGATCGTGCCGAGCCACCTGCACAACCCGATCCGGCAAGACGCGGTGCTGCTCGCCAGCGCCAAAGACAACGCGGCCGCGGCGGCGCTGCTGGCCTACCTCAAGACCGACAAGGCGAAGGCGGTCATCCGCGCCTTCGGCTACGACCTATAGCGACCTGTAGATGCCTTCCGCTGCGGACCTCGCCGCCATTGCGCTCACGCTCAAGCTGGCAGCGCTCACCACGCTGATCCTGCTGTTGCTCGGCACGCCGGTCGCCTGGTGGCTGGCCCGCACGCGCTCACGGTGGAAGGGCGTGGTCGGCGCGCTGGTGGCGCTGCCGATCGTGTTGCCACCGACGGTGCTGGGCTTCTATTTCCTGGTGACGATGGGGCCCGACGGGCCGATCGGCCGGCTCACCCAATCGCTCGGCCTCGGCCTGCTGCCCTTCACCTTCGCGGGGCTGGTGGTGGGGTCGGTGGTGTATTCGATGCCGTTCGTGATCCAGCCGCTCCAGAACGCGTTCGAAGCCATCGGCGACGAGCCGCTGGAGGCTGCCGCCACGCTGCGTGCCACGCCGCTCGACACCTTCTTCAGCGTGGTGCTGCCGCTCGCGCGGCCGGGCTACCTCACGGCCATCGTGATGGGTTTTGCGCATACGGTCGGTGAATTCGGCGTGGTGCTGATGATCGGCGGCAACATCCCCGACAAGACGCGCGTGGTGTCGGTGCAGATCTACGACCATGTCGAGGCGCTCGAATACACGCAGGCGCACTGGCTCGCGGCCGGCATGGTCGCGTTCTCGTTCGTCGTGCTGCTCGCGCTGTATGTGCTGAACCCGACCGGGCAGCGGCGGGTGCGGACATGAGCGCCGGTATCCGCGCCGCGTTGCGCGTCGGCCATCCCGGCTTCTCGCTCGATGTCGACCTCGCGTTGCCGGGCCGCGGCGTGACCGTGCTCTCTGGCCCCTCGGGCTGCGGCAAGACCACCTGCCTGCGCGCCATCGCAGGGCTGCAGCGCACGGCGGGCAACCATGTCCTGGTCAACGGCGCGCTCTGGCAGGACGGCGATCTCTTCGTGCCAACGCACCGGCGCGCGATCGGCTACGTGTTCCAGGAGACGCGGCTGTTCGCGCACCTCGATGTGCAGCGCAATCTCGAATACGGCATGCGCCGCGTGCCGCCATCCAGCCGGCGGGTGTCGCTGGCACAGGCGGTCGAGCTGCTGGGCATTGGGGCGCTCATGGCACGGCAGCCGCAAACGCTGTCGGGCGGAGAGCGGCAACGCGTGGGCATGGCACGCGCACTGGCCACCAGCCCCGACCTGCTGCTGATGGACGAACCCCTGGCCTCGCTGGACGCCGAGCGCAAGCGCGAGGTGCTGCCCTACCTGGAGCGCCTGCACGGCGAGCTCGACATTCCGGTTCTGTACGTGACCCATGCGCCGGACGAGATCGCACGGCTGGCCGATCACCTGGTGCTGCTCGATGCCGGCCGCGTGGTCGCCGCCGGTGCCGCAGCGGCACTGATGACGCAGCTCGATCTGCCGTTGGCCCACGGTGACACGGCAGGCGCGGTAATCCGGGCCACCGTGGTCCGGCATGAGCCGGCCTACCACCTCACGCAGGTCGAGTTCGCGGGGGGCCGGCTCAACCTGCCGCACCGCGGCACCCGCATCGGCCAGTTGGTGCGCGTGCGCATCCAGGCCCGCGATGTGAGCCTGACATTGCATCGGCAGAGCGACACCAGTGTGCTCAACATCCTGCCCGCCACCGTCACCGGACTCGCCGACGACAGTCCGGGCCAGACGATGGTCGGGCTCGACCTCGGGGGAACACACATCCTGGCGCGCATCACGCGCAAGTCGGCCGACCTGCTGCAGCTCGCGCCTGGCACGCCGGTGCATGCGCAGGTCAAGGGCGTTGCCATCGTCGAATAGCGGGCGCGCCGTCGTCGACTGATTTCACGCGCCGACCGGCACCTTGTCCAGAAAGCCGGTGACCGACTGGAGCTTGCCGGCTTCGAGCTGCGCGAAGTCGGTGCCCTGGATCAGGTCGGCAGCGCCGCTCGGGCCCAGCGTCCAGCTGAAACGCACGTGGTCGCCGTGCGCATCGGCCTTGCCGGTGAGCGCGAAGCGAAAGCCCGGGTAGCGCTGGTGCACGGCGCCAACCAGCGCGCTGATCTCGTCGCGGCCGCTGGCCTGCATCAGGGGGTCGACGTAGAGCGCGTCGGGCGCCCAGCCGGCTTCGAGCATCTGCTGCCGGCGCGCGGCGTCGGTTTCGTTCCAGAGGGCGATGTAGCGATGGGCGATGCCGACGGCGTCGGGGGTGGCGGTATTCATGGTGCGATTCCTTTCGGGGTTCAGGGCCCGCAACAGCGCGGGGTGAATGAATGGTCGCCGCCCATCGGCTTCGCGTCGATGACGCGGGAGGTCATGGCTGGAGCGAGAATCCTGCGCAAGAACCTCATCCGTCCCTGCCGTCCGAGAGAACGAACAATGCGTTTGCTGCTGGTTGAAGACGAAGCCGAGATGGCCTCGTGGCTGGTGCGCGCGTTCAAGCAGAGCGGCTTCGTGCCGGATCACGCGCCGGATGCCGCCACCGGCGAGTCCCTGCTGGCGGGCAACGACTACGACGCCGTGGTGCTCGATCTGCGGCTGCCCGACAAACACGGGCTGGCGCTGCTGGCGGACATCCGCAAAGCCGGCAACCGCACACCCGTGCTGGTGCTGACCGCACAGGGTTCGCTGCAGGATCGGGTCAAGGGCCTGAACGTCGGGGCCGATGACTTTCTGACCAAGCCCTTCGCCATCGAGGAGCTGGAAGCCCGCCTCACCGCGCTGGTGCGGCGCAGCCGCGGGAACGTCCATACGGTGCTGCAATGCGGCTCGCTCTCATGCCCCCACGACAGCCGGGCCTTCACCCTGGCCGGCAGGCTGCTGCAGCTGACGCCCCGCGAGAGCGCGGCACTCTCGGTGCTGCTGGCGCGCAATGGGTCGCCAGTCGAGAAATCGCATCTCTCGGGCAAGGTTTTTCCGGCCAACAGCAACGCCGGCCCGGATGCCATCGAGCTGGTGCTTCACCGGCTGCGCCGCAAGCTGGACGGCGGCGACGTGCGCATCGTGACCGTCCGTGGCCTGGGCTACATGCTGGAGCGCATCGCGCATGAAGACGCCGCGGACTGAAGCGTCCCGGTTCGGCATTCGCGCGCGGTTGCTGACCTTGCTGCTCCCGGCCGTCCTGGGTCTGCTGGCGCTCGACAGCTGGAACGACCACCGCGCATTGCGCACCCTGGTGCAGGATGCCTACGACCAGTCCTTGCTCGAGTCGGCCACGGCGCTGCAAGGCAGCGTGTTCGTCGCGCCGGACGGTTCGCTCCGGCTGGACGCACCCCGGGGGGTGCAGACCATGTTCGACGCCACCCGTCCCCGGCACAAGCATGTGCATGTCGGCCTCACACCCCAGCCGGCCGCGCAGGGCCCGGCAACCGCGCCGCCGCGCGCATTGACCTTGATGGGCGAGACCGATCTGCCGGCACCGCCTGCACTGGCGGCCTCGGCGGCCCCGGCGTCCCCGGTCTGGTACGACAGCGCCTGGCACGGCGAACCGTCTCGCCTGGTCGCACTTCGAAGCGAGATCACCGACGGGCGCGGCCAGCGCTTCGAGCTGCTGGTTCAGGCCGCCGAAGGCACCGGGCCGCGCGACCAGGCGCAGGCCAGCGCGACGCGACAGGCGCTGCTGCGCGATGCCCGCATGGTGCTGGTGGTGGTGCTGCTGGTCTGGCTCGGCGTGACCTGGTCGCTGCGGCCGCTGGAAGCGTTGCGCAGGTCGGTGCTGGCGAGCAAGGGCCGTGCGCTCGAACCGCTGGACACCCGCGGCGTGCCGCATGAAGTGGCGCCGCTGGTCGATGCCGTCAACGTGCACGTGGCGAGCTACCGGGACCTGCTCGACCAGCAATCGCAATTCCTGGCCGACGCATCGCACCAGTTGCGCACGCCGCTGGCCATCATGCTGACCCAGGCCGGCGTCGCGCTGCGAGAGAAGGATCCCGAGCAGCTTCAGCAGACCTTGCGCGCCATCGTCGCCCAGATCTCGCGCAGCAGGCGCTTGTGCGAGCAGTTGCTGTCGCTGGCCCACGCGAGCGACACGGCCCCGCCCGCCGATGCGCCGGCGGTCGTGGATCTCAACGCTGTCGCCCGGGACGTGGTGCTCCAGTACCTGGCCCTGGCCCACGAAAAGAACCAGGATCTGGGCTGGGCGGACGCCGGGCCCCATGGGGTTCCGGTGCTGGCCAGCGGCGCCGAGCTGCACGAGGCGCTCGCCAACCTCGTGCACAACGCCATCGTCCACACGCCACCCGGCGGGCGCATCACGGTGACGGCGAGCTGGCGCGATGGCGTGGCGCAGGCCGAAGTCCGCGACGACGGCCCCGGCATCGCCGAGGCACGACGATCCGAGGTGTTCGAACGCTTCCGCCAGGGCAGCGCACACCCCGCAAAAGGCCCTAACGGTGCTGGGCTGGGCCTGGCCATCGCACGCGCCTACGCCCGGCGCAACGGCGGCGACATCGCGCTCGCGAACGCCGATGCCGACGACGCAGGCGCCAGCGGCTTGCGCGCCATCCTGCGCCTTCCTCCGGGCGCCGCCGACCCTCGTTAGCGCGTTAGTGATAACACGTATTTAGAGGGTGCGCGGGCAAAACGAAAGCCGATTGGAAGCCTCGCTCCCTACCATCCGCTCCGCCTGCCCGCCACGTGCGGGACACAACCAGAAGGAGACCCGGATGACTCAGCCCGCATTGCCGACAACGCGCCGCGCCGCACAGCCCCGGAGCAGCACGGCATGAATTTCAACAACCGGAATTTCGTGAGGGGGCTTTTCCTCATGGCGATCGCGCTGCTGTTCGGCCTGGTGGCCAGGAGCAACTACGCGATCGGCGAGTTCAGCCGCTCCGGGCCGGGCCTGTTCCCGGTGATGGTCAGCGTGTTCCTGTTCGTGATCGGCCTGCTCAGCGTGGTGCGCTCGCACTTCGTGCCGCCCGTTCCGCTCGAACACAGCGTCAAGAACATCGCGATCATCATGCTGAGCCTGGTCGGGTTCACGGTGATCTCCGAATACATCAACATGATCCTCGGCATCGTGTTCCTGGTGTTCTTCTCGACCCTCGCCGGCACCTCGTACTCGGTGGTGCGCAACATCAAGATCTCCGTGGGTCTGATCGCGGTGGCCTTCGCCTTCAAGAACTTTCTCGGCCTCAGCCTGCCGCTCTACTGATGGACATCCTGCACAACCTCGCGTTCGGGTTCGAACAGGCACTGACGCTGCAGAACCTCTTGTACTGCGCCCTGGGCTGCACGGTGGGCACGCTGGTCGGGCTGCTGCCCGGGCTCGGCCCGTTGTCGACCATCAGCCTGCTGCTGCCGCTGACGTACTCCATCCCCACAGGCGGCGCGCTCATCATGCTGGCCGGCATCTACTACGGTGCGCAGTACGGCGACAGCGTGAGTGCCATCACGATGAAGATTCCGCACGCCAGCAGCATCGTCGCGTGCATTGACGGCTACCAGATGACGCTCAAGGGCAAGACGGGCCTGGCCCTCTTCACCGCGGGCATCTCGAGCTTCATTGGCGGCACCGTGGCCATCATCGTCCTGTCGACGATGGCGCCGGCGTTGGGCGAGGTGGGCTTCCTGTTCGGGCCGGCCGACTACTGCGCGCTGATGCTGCTCGGCTTTTTCTGCGTGAGTTTCGTCAGCAGCGGCAGCCTGCTCAACGGCCTGGCGATGGCGATGGTCGGCGTGCTGCTCGGCATGGTCGGCACCGACGTGAACAGCGGCGTGGCGCGCTACACGATGAATCTGCCCTTCCTGCAGGACGGCATTGGCCTGATCAGCATCGCGCTCGGCTGCTTCGGCATCGCGGAGGTGGTGAAGAATCTCGACAACAAGAACGTTCTCACGCCCTTCAACGGCAAGATCAAGCTCATGCCGACCTGGGCCGAGTTCAAGCGCATCATCCCTAGCGCCTTGCGCGGCAGCGTGATCGGCTCGATCCTGGGCATCCTGCCCGGCGGCGGCCCGACGATCGCCCAGTTCGCGGCCTACGCGGCCGACAAGCGCTTCAGCAAGTACAAGGACGAGATCGGCACCGGCTGCATCGAAGGCGTGGCCGGCCAGGCGGCCGCGGACGAGGCGGCGGCGCGCACCAGCTTCATCCCGCTCATGGCCATTGGCATTCCGGAGAACGCGGTCATGGCGCTGATGATGGCGGCCTTCATCGTGAAGGGCATCCAGCCCGGCCCGAACATGATCGCCACGCACCCCGACCTGTTCTGGGGCCTGGTGGCCAGCATGTGGGTGGGCAACTGCTTCCTGGTGGTGCTCAACGTGCCGCTGGTGCGCTATTGGCTGTCGGTCTTCAAGATTCCGTACACGGTGCTGTTCCCGGCGATCATGTTCTTCTGCTGCATCGGCACCTACAGCATCAACAACAGCCTGGAAGACATCTACACCACCGCCGTGTTCGGCCTGATCGGCTATTCGTTCCTCCGGCTCGACATGGAGGCCGCCCCGCTGATGCTGGGCTTCATCCTGGGCCCCATGCTCGAAGAGAACTTCCGCCGCGCCATGCTCCTGAGCCGCGGGGAGTTCGGTATTTTCATCCATCGCCCCATCAGCGGCACCTTGCTCGCCGTGATCGGCGCCGTGGTGCTGTGGCAACTGGTGGTGTTCGTCCGGGGCTTGCGGCGGCCACCTGTTCACATCGAGGAAACGGCGGTCGTTTCCGGGTGATGGGCCGCGGACGGGTCGGTTGGATTCGGGGCGCTGAGGTTCGGGGGCGCCCAAGGTTCAGAAGCGCTGACGGTCAGGAGGCTGGGGTTCAGGGGCGCTGAGGGTCACGGGGCTGAGGTTCAGGGGTGGGATCAGGTCGGCGGGGCACGCTGCTCCGCGAATGTCCCCCGGCCTGCGGCCTCCTCCTTTATTTCGCTGCGCAGCGTGCCCCACCGCCCTGATCCTGGTAGCGGCGTGACCGTTAGCGCTGAACCCCACGAGCGTGCCCTGGCCGCTGGTGGTGGGTGGCCCCTGCAGCGAAATAAAGGAGGAGGCCGCAGGCCGGGGGACATTCGCGGAAGGGGCCACCCGCCGCCATCGGCCCGCCCCAGGCCCTCCCGCACCGGCCCCCGCCCCACAGGCCCCACCCCCGGGCCCTACGCCCGAGCCGAAGTACTCATCTGGCGTTGGGAAAGAACAGCTGCTCGCCGTTGATCTTGTAGCTCGCAATGTTGGCCTGGCCCGCAGGCGAGATCACCCAGTCGACGAACTTCTGCGCACCGGTGCTGTTGAGCTTGGGAAACTTCGCGGCACTCGGCACCATCACGCCGTACTGGTTGAACAGGCGCTTGTCGCCTTCCACCAGCACCGCGAGATCGGCCCGATTCTTGAAGCTGAGCCAGGTGCCGCGGTCGGCCAGCACGTAGCCGCCGGTGGAGGCCGCGATGTTGAGCGCCGGCCCCATGCCGCAACCGCATTCCTTGTAGCCGCTGCCCTTCTTGTCGTTGGCCAACGGCGTGCCCGCTTCGCCCAGGCCGGTCAGGTTCCACAGCCGGCGCTCGGCCGAGTCGGTGCCGCTCTTGTCGCCGCGCGAGACGAATGGCGCGTTGGCCGCGGCCAGCTTCTTGAGCGCGGTCACGATGTCGTTGCCCTTGACGCCGGCTGGGTCGGCCTTCGGGCCGACCAGCAGGAAGTCGTTGTACATGACGGGGTGGCGCTTCGCGGCAAAGCCTTCGGCCACGAACTTCTCTTCGGCCGCGGTGTCGTGCACGAACAGCACATCGGCATCGCCGCGGCGCGCCATATCGATCGCCTGGCCGGTGCCGACCGCCACCACCTTGACCTCGATGCCGCTGGCCTGCTTGAAGGCCGGCAGCATGTGCGCGAACAGCCCCGATTGCTCGGTCGACGTGGTCGAGGCCATCGTGATGGTTTCGGCGCGCGCCACCAGGATGCTGGCGCCCAGCAACACCAGCGCCACCGCAGCCTGGGCCGTGGGGCCCACACCGAAACGCTTGAAAAAGGCTCTCATGCCAACTCTCCTTTGACGAACAAATGGGCTTCTTCGGGCAGCGGGCCGTGGAAGAACTCATGCACCGGCAGGTCGGCGATCACGCGGCCCTGTTCGAGGTAAACGACTCGGCTGGCCAGGCGCTTGACCTGGCCCAGGTTGTGGCTCGCGAACACCAGCGTGCGCCCGCTCGCGGCCTCGGCCAGCAGGGCCTCGACCTCGCGCTTGGCATGGGGGTCGAGGCTGGCGGTCGGCTCGTCCAGCAGCAACACCTGCGGCTGCAAGGCCCAGGCGCGCGCCAGCGCCAGGCGCTGCTGCTGGCCGCCCGACAGCGTGCGCGCATTGCGCGCCAGCAGCCCCTCGAGGCCGACGCGGGCGAGCGCCGGGCCGGCCGCACCGCGCGCGTCGCGCCACGGCATGCCGTGCAACCAGAGCGCGACTGCCACATTGGTTCCGGCACTTGCACGCAGCATGTGCGGCCGCTGGAACAGCATGGCCTGGTCGCGCCGCGGCGCATGGCTCGCAAAGCGACCGGCCGCATGCGGCACCAGCCCGTGCAGCAAACGCAGCAGCGTGCTCTTGCCGCTGCCGTTGGCGCCGATCAACGCAACCCGCTCGCCTGCATGGATCGACAGCGACGCATCACGCAACGCCGTGACGCGGCCGAAGCGCACCTCGACCTGGCTCAATGCGAACAAGGGCGCACCGCTCATCGGTGCACCCTTGGCGCTGCGCGCCTTCCCGCCAAGCGGGAGCGAGCTTGCTTGGGGCGGCCCGGCGCTGCGCATCGGTGCACCCTTGGCGCTGCGCGCCTTCCCGCCAAGCGGGAGCGAGCTTGCTTGGGGCGGCCCGGCGCTGCGCTCATGCCGTCACCCGCATCGCCACGGCAGCACCGCCGTCGACGCGCTCGCGCCAGGCGCGCAACAGGCTGATCAGCACGTTGAGCGCGAGTACCACCAGCAGCAGCAACAGCCCCAGTGCCAGCGCCAGCGGCAGATCGCCCTTGCTGGTTTCGAGCGCGATGGCGGTGGTCATCACGCGCGTGAAGCCGTCGATGTTGCCGCCCACCACCATCACGGCACCGACCTCGGACACGGCGCGTCCGAAGGCGGCGATCAGCACGGTGACCAGCGCATACCGCTCGTCCCACACCAGCAGTAGCGCGCGCGCCAGCGGGCCGGCGCCGAGCGAGCGCCACTGCTCGCCATGCGAGCGGTCGGCGTCCTCGATGGTCTGGCGGGTGAGCGCGGTCACCACGGGCAGCACCAGCACGGTTTGCGCGAGCACCATGGCCTTGAAGGTAAACAGCCAGCCCAGTGCGCCGAACGGGCCGGAGCGCGACAGCAGCAGGTAGACGACCAGCCCGACCACCACCGAAGGCAGCGCCAGCAGCGTATTGAGCAGCGTCAACACCAGGCCGCGGCCGCGAAAGCGGGCTACGCCAAGCCACGCCCCACACAACAGGCCGAGGCCGCAGGCCAACCCGCACGCACTGGCACTGACAGCCAGCGAACGACCGACGATGGCGAGCAGCACCGGGTCGCCGGAGACGATCAGTTGCCACGCCGACAGCGCGCTTTGGGCAAATGTGTTCATGCGGCGGATTTCATGGCCGCGAGAAAGTAGCAGGGCCGGCGGGCCAACCTATGCAATCGCGTGCATAGGTTGTCGTCTGCTCTGCATAATGCTCGACGCGCAGCCATCCTTTCCCATCCCGTGCAACAGATCGAACTTTCCTACCTGATTACGCCGCGCCGGCGGGTCGGAGGCGCGCTGATCGGCAACCCGTTGATGGCGCTGCTGCAGGCCGTGCGCGAACACGGCTCGATCTCGGCGGCGGCCCGCTCGCTCGAGCTGTCCTACCGCCATGTGTGGGGCGAGCTCAAGCGCTGGGAGCAGAGCTTCGGCCACGCGCTGGTCACCGGCGAGAAGGGCCGGCGCGCCCAGCTCTCGGAGTTCGGCGACAAGCTGCTCTGGGCCGAGCGCCAGGCCCAGGCCCGGCTCGCACCGCAGATCGAGGCACTGCATGCCGATCTGGAGCGCGCCTTCGCGCTGGCCTTCGACGACCGCACCCATGTGCTGAGCCTGCAGGCCAGCCATGACGATGCGCTGGTACTGCTGCGATCGCATGCGGGCGGCAGCGCGCGGCTCCAGCTCGACATCCAGTTCAGCGGCAGCGTGGACGCCATCAGCGCGCTGAACCAGGGCCGCTGCACCATGGCGGGTTTTCACACGCTCGAATCGGCCGCGGCCGGCTCGTTCACGCAGCGCACCTACCAGCCGCTGCTGAAGCCGGGGCTGCACAAGCTGATCGGCTTCGCACGCCGTACGCAGGGCCTGATCGTGGCGCCGGGCAACCCGCTCGCGCTGAGATCGCTGGCCGACGTGGCGCGCCTGCAGGCCCGGTACGTGAACCGTTCGATCGGCACCGGCACGCGCGTGCTGCTCGACGAGTTGCTGGACGCCGCCGGGCTCGATGGCGACGCGCTCGACGGCTACGGGCGCAGCGAGCCCTCGCACGGCGCGGTGGCGCACGCGGTGGCCGCGGGCCAGGCCGATGCCGGGCTCGGCCTCGAATCGGCGGCGCGCGCCGCGGGCCTGAGTTTCGTGCCGCTGGCGCATGAGCGCTACCACCTGGCCTGCCTGAAGTCGGCACTGGCGCATCCGGCGACCGAAGCCTTGCTAATGTTGCTGCGCGGCGCGGCCTGGCAGCACCGCCTGGGCACGTTGGCCGGCTACGAGAGCGCCGCCAGCGGCGAGGTGCAGTCGCTGAGTGCGTTGCTGCCCTGGTGGCAGTTCAAGTCCAAAAAGAAGATTGGGTCGACCCCGTGAGCGTTCCCCCGCTGCCTGATCAGTGGCCCATCGGTGACGGCGAAACCGCCAGCCTGGTGCGCCAGCTCGGCGCGGCCGATTCACCGCTTGGCTCAGCGGCGCAGTGGCCAGTGGCGCTGCGTACCACCATCGACTTTCTGTTGCCATCGCAAGCGCAGATCGTGCTCTTCTGGGGTCCCGATTTCGTGGCCTTCTACAACGACGCCTACGCGCCCACCATCGGCCGCAAACATCCGGCCGCACTCGGCCGCCCAGCGCGCGAACACTGGGCCGAGCTGTGGGACGACCTGCGGCCGCTGCTCGAGCGCGTGCTGCTCGACGGCGAAACGGTCAGCGCGAACGACCGCCCCTTTTCAATCAACCGGCACGGCGAACTCGAGCAGGTGTTCTTCGACATCTCCTATTCGCCGGTGCGCGAAAACGACGGCCGCATCGGTGGCGTGCTGTGCATCGTGAGCGAAACCACGGGCCGCGTGCGCATGACGCAGGCGCTGGCGGCCAGCGAAAGCCGGACGCGCGAAACCAACAGGCAGTTGCAGATGGCCCAGGCGGCAGGCGGCATCGGCGTGTTCCTGCTCGATATCGAAACCAACGCGCTGAGCGTGTCGACCGAGTTCTGCCGCATCTTCGGCGTGCCGATGCGCGCTGATTTCGAATCCACCGAAATCGAGCGCTTGCGCGCTGGCCCGAACGAGCGGATGTCGACGGCCGAAACCCGCGCCGATGGCAGCGCACCGCTCAATGTCGAATACCGCATCCGGCGCGCCAGCGACGGTGCGCTGCGCTGGATCTCGCGCCGGGCCGAACTGGTGCGCGACGACGCCGGCCGGCCGGTGCTGATGCGGGGCGTGGTGCAGGACATCACGGCGCAGAAGTGGTCCGAGACCACGCTGCGCGAGAGCGAAGCGCGTTTTCGCGCACTGGCCCAGGCCGTGCCGAACCAGGTCTGGACGGCCGCGGCCGATGGCCAGCTCGACTGGTTCAGCGAGAGCGTGTACGCCTACTCGCAACTCACGCATGCCGAGCTCGCGGGCAACGGCTGGAATTGCATGGTGCACCCGGAAGACCTGCCGCGCATCACGGAACTCTGGGCCCGTTCGCTGGCGCTGCAAAGCGCCTACGAATCCGAGTTCAGGTTGAGACGACACGACGGCGCCTGGCGCTGGCACCTGGTGCGCGCCCAGCCGCTCGACGCCGCGGCAGACCTGGGCGTGCCGGTACGCTGGGTCGGCACCAACACCGACATCGACGACCAGAAGGCTGCGCAGGCCCGGCTCGAGCAGAGCGTGGAGGAGCGCACGCGCGACCGCGACCGGCTGTGGCATTTGTCGACCGACATCATGGTCGTGGCCGACTTCGGCGGCCGCATCACCGCGATCAACCCGGCCTGGGAGGCGCTGCTGGGCTGGACCGAGACCGAACTGCTCGGCAGTCAGATCCTCGACGTGCTCCACCCGGACGATGTCGCGGCCGCGGCCGCAGAACTCGGCCACCTGGCGCGCGGCCACAGGATGCTGCGCTTCGAATGCCGCCTGCGCCACCGGGACGGCAGCTTCCGCACGGTGTCATGGACGGCCGTGCCCGACGATCAGTTTCTGCATGCGGTGGGGCGCGACATCACGGCGCTGCGCGAGTCCGAAGCCCGGCTGCGCCAAAGCCAGAAGATGGAAGCCATCGGCCAGCTCACCGGCGGCATTGCCCACGACTTCAACAACCTGCTGCAGGGCATCACCGGTTCGATCGAGGTGATGCGCCGGCGCGTGGTGCTGGGCCGTACCGAAGGGCTCGAGCGCTACATGGACGCGGCCACCCAGTCGGCCCAGCGAGCGGCATCGCTGATCCAGCGGCTGCTGGCGTTCTCGCGCCGCCAGACGCTCGACACCCGGCCGGTCGACGTCAGCCGCCTGATCGGCTCGATCGAAGAGCTGCTGCGCCGCACGCTGGGCGAACAGGTGGAGCTCGCGGTGCAGCTTGATGCCGGCGCGGGCGCTGCGCTATGCGACGAGAGCCAGCTCGAAAGCGCGATCCTCAATCTGGCCATCAACGCGCGTGACGCCATGCCGCACGGTGGCGAGCTGCACATCACGGCCTCGCAGGTAATGCTGACCGATGCCGACACGCACGGCCATGAAGGGCTGGAACCTGGCCACTATTGCACCATTGCGGTGGTCGACAGCGGCACCGGCATGCCGCCCGATGTGCTGGCCAAGGCTTTCGATCCGTTCTTCACCACCAAGCCGATCGGCCAGGGCACCGGCCTCGGGCTGTCGATGGTGTACGGCTTTGTGCAGCAGTCGCTCGGCCACGTTCGCATCCAGAGCGAGGTGGGCCAGGGCACCACGGTCACGCTTTACCTGCCGCGCGCCGGCAACCAGGACGCGTCGGATTCGGTGGTCGCGGCAGCCGTGGCCCTGCCGCAGGGCAGCGGCGAGGTGGTGCTTGTGGTGGAAGACGACCCCGGCGTGCGCCTGCTGGTGCTCGACGTGCTGGAAGACCTGGGCTATCGCACGCTGCAGGCGGCCGACGGTGCTGCCGCCGTCCCCATCCTTCAATCGGGCCAGCGCATCGACCTGCTGGTGAGCGATGTCGGCCTACCGGGCATCAATGGCCGCCAACTGGCCGAAATCGCGCGCCAGCACCGCCCCGGCCTCGACGTGTTGTTCATGACTGGCTATGCCGAGCACGCGACCACGCGCGCCGAGTTCCTGGCGCCGGGAATGCAGATGATCGCCAAGCCCTTCGCCATCGACGATTTTGCGCACATGGTCGAGCAGATCGTGCGCCAGCAGCCGCGTGGCCGCTAAGCCGCCAGCGGCAGCCGCGCCGTGAAAAGCGCACCGCCCTCAGGCGGGCTCGATGCGTCGATCCGGCCACCGTGTGCGTGCAGGATCGCCTGAGACAGGGCCAGGCCCAGCCCGATGCCTGGTACCGCCCCGGTGCGCGCCGCGGCGCCGCGGAAGAAGCGCTCGAACACGTAGGGCAGGTCTTGTGCCTGGATGCCGGGCCCGTCGTCGCCCACGACGATGACGGCTTCCATGCCCTCGGTGGCGATGCGCAACATCACATGGCCGCCGGGTGGAGAGAACTTGACCGCGTTGTCGAGCAGGTTGGCAAGCACCAGGCTCGTCGGGCCGCGCGCGACCATGGCCGGCCCGGCGAACGAGCGGGCCAGCGTGATCTGTACGCCACGCTCCCGGGCGGCGCTTTCCTGCCGGGCCACGGCGTCTTCCGCCAGGGTGTCGAGCGGCGCAGTTTCGGCCGGGCCGCGCTCCTGGCCGGCGTCCAGCCGCGCCAGCGTCAGCAGCTCTTCGACCAGCAGCGTAAGGCGCTCGACCTCCTCGACGCACGACTGCAGCGCAACCACATAGTCAGCCGGTTCGCGTGGCCGCCGCAGCGCCAGCTCCAGCTCGGTGCGCAGGCGCGACAGCGGCGAGCGCAGCTCGTGCGAGGCGTCCGCGGTGAAGCGCCTCTGCGCGTCGAAGCCATGCTCGAGGCGATCGAGCATCTCGTTGAGCGTCTGCACCAGTCGCCCGATCTCGTCGTTCGTGCCCGGATGCGGCAGGCGCCGCCCCAGGCTGGCATCGCCGATGCGGTGCGCCTGCTCGACCACGTCGTCGATCGCCCGGAACGCACCCCGCGTCAGCAGGAAACCCGCTGCGCCCACGGCCACCAGCAGCGTGACGCCCATCACGCCGAACAGCACGCTGGCCGTCGCGACAACATGGTTCACGTCGTCGAGCGAGCCGGCCACCTGCACCGCACGCACGGCCCCGCGGCCCTGTACCGGCAACGAAACCATGCGCGTCGGCTCGCTGCCGAAGCTGTGCAGGGTTTCGAACACGACCTCTCCTGCAGCGAGGCGCGTCAACAGATCGGGTGACACCGGAAGCCGGGCCGCGCCGAGGTTGCGGCTGCGCGCGAGCACCTCGCCACCGTCACCGACGATCTGCAGCAGCCGGTCGAGTCGCTCGAACGAAGGCGGCGCGCCGACGGCCACTGCCTCGTGCACGCTGACGGATTGGCCGGCCTGTTCCGGCAGCGCGCTGGCTTCGGTCTCCGCCAGCGCCAGCAGCGCGGCGTCGAGTTGCCCGTGCACTTCACGTGACAGCGTCCAATAGGCGGCGGCCGCCGTGACCGTGAGCACCACCACGATGACGGCCTGGTGCGCCAGCGTCAACCGGGTGCGAAAGCCGATCACGCGTCAGCTTCCGCCGCGCTCAGCCGGAAGCCGCGGCCGCGCACGGTGTGGATCAGCGCGGGCAGCCCAGGGGCATCGATCTTGCGGCGCAGATTGCCGACGTGCACATCGATCAGGTTGTCGATGGCGATCAGATCGGCCTTCCACACCTGCTCGGCCAGGCGCGAGCGGCTGACCACGCCGCCCGCTTGCCGCATAAGCACTTCGAGGATCGCGTACTCCTTGCGCGTGAGGGTGATGGCGACCTCGCCGCGGGTAACGCGCTGGGCCAT
Source organism: Variovorax nitratireducens (assembly GCF_051216545.1). Lineage (NCBI taxonomy): Bacteria > Pseudomonadati > Pseudomonadota > Betaproteobacteria > Burkholderiales > Comamonadaceae > Variovorax > Variovorax nitratireducens. The sequence continues at coordinate 733,311 of NZ_JBPJZO010000001.1, read as the reverse complement.
CGGGTCGAGGCTCAGATCCTCCACCGCGAGCACTGGCGGCCGCGTGAGTTCGGAGCGCCGCAGCAACGCGCGCGCCCGCGCGAGCAGCTCGTCGAAGGCGAAGGGCTTGGTCAGGTAATCGTCGGCCCCGGTGTTGAGGCCCGCCACGCGGTCGCCTAGCGCATCGCGTGCGGTGAGCATCAGGATCGGCGTGTGAACCTTGTTGTGCCGCAGCGCCTGGCACAGCGCCAGGCCATCCTTGCCGGGCAGCATCCAGTCGAGCACCAGCAGGTCGTATTCGGAAGAAAAGACACGCAGCTCACCCTCTTCGGCCGAGCCGGCGATGTCGACCAGAAAACCTTCTTCCTCGAGCCCGCGCGCAAGCAGGCGTGCGGCCTTGGCATCGTCTTCAACCAGCAGGATCTTCATGCCGGCGAGTCTCGCATCAACGCACGGCGGCAGCGGGCTGGCGCATCGATCCTGAAGAGATTTTCAGGATTTCTTGCGACGCTCTTCAGGCGCAGTTTTTTAAGCTCTGCGCCGCCATTCAGAACAGTCAACAACGAAATGAGAGGGGGAACCCATGTCCAAGCCAGGGGCCACGCTGCCCGCGCTCTGCGCCTTGTCGCTGGCCGCCGCCGGCGGCGCGTGGTGGCTTATTGCCAGCCACGCACACGCGGCCGAAGAGGCCAAGGCCGCGCCAGCGGCAGTGCTCCAGCATGTTGGCGCGCAGGTGTTGGTGCCCGAAGCATCGCCGCTGCGCCAGTCGCTGGTGGTGAGGGCCGCCGACGCGCAGGCGATCGAGGTGCCGCTGTCACTGCCCGCCGTGGTCGAGGCCGACCCCGCCAGACTCGTCAAGGTGTCGCCGCCGGTGACGGGGCGCGTGGTCAGTCTCGACAAGGGGCTGGGCGACGCTGTACGCGCGGGTGAAGTGCTGTTTCGCATCGACTCGGCCGATCTCGCCCAGGCGCGCAGCGACGCGCAGAAGGCGAAATCCGCGCTGGCGCTGGCCTCGCAGGCGCTGGAGCGGCAGCGCGCGCTCGGCCTCTCGGGCATCGCTGCCGGCCGCGAGATCGAGCAGGCGCGCAACGACTTCGAACAGGCGCAAAGCGAACTGGCGCGTGCCGGGGCACGGCTCACGCAACTGGGCGCGACGCAGACTGAGGAAAAAGCGGGCGGCTCGGGCCGCCTGCTCGCCGTGCGCTCGCCGGTGGCGGGCCGCGTGATCGACCTCGGCGCGGCGCAGGGCGCCTACTGGAACGACGCAACCGCGCCGCTGCTGACCGTGGCGGACTTGTCGAAGGTGTTCGTCACGGCCAGCGCCGGCGAGGGCGATTTGAAGGCGTTGTTCACCGGCCAGCAGGTGCGCGTGGCGCTCGACGCCATGCCCGGCGAAGCGCTGGCCGGCACGGTGCGCTACATCGGCGAAGTGCTCGACCCCGACACGCGCCGCGTCAAGGTAAGGATGGTTTTCGACAACCGCGATGGGCGCCTGAAACCAGGCATGTTCGCCAAGGCGACCTTCCTGTCGAAGGCGCACCAGGGCCTGCTGGTGCCGCTGGACGCGGTGGTGCAGGGTGGCCTGAACAGCCGCGTGTTCGTGGAGGCCTCACCCTGGCATTTCGAGCCGCGCGTGGTGCAGCTCGGCCCCCGGGTCGGCGACCGAGTCGAGGTCGTGTCGGGCTTGAAGGCTGGCGAGCGTGTGGTGGTGCGGGACGGGGTGCTGCTCGATGATTGACGCGATCGTCACCGCCTGCCTGAAGCGGCGCGGCATCGTCTGGCTGGTGTTCGCGATGGCTGCTTGCTATGGCGCGTACTGCTGGACGCAGTTGCCGCTCGAAGCCTATCCTGACATCGCCGACACCACCTCGCAGGTGGTGACGCAGGTGCCGGGCCTGGCGGCCGAAGAGGTCGAAAAGCAGATCACCATTCCGCTGGAGCGCGAGATCATGGGCACGCCCGGCATGTACGTGATGCGCTCCAAGAGCACCTTCGGCCTGTCGCTCATTACCGTGGTGTTCCGCGATGGCGCGGAAGACTACTGGTCGCGCCAGCGGCTGCAGGAGCGCATCGGTGGCGTCACGCTGCCTTACGGCGCACAGCCCGGGCTCGACGCGCTCACGTCACCGATCGGCGAGATCTACCGCTACACGCTGGAATCGAAGACGCGCGACCTGCGCGAGCTGTCGGAGTTGCAGCGCTGGAAGGTGATTCCGCGGCTGAAGCAGGTCGCAGGCCTCGCCGACGTCTCGAACTTCGGCGGCCTCACGACCCAGTTTCTCGTGGAATTCGATCCCGCGAAGCTCAGCAAGTACAACGTCACGCTGAGCCAGATCACACAGGCCATCAACGCCAACAACGCGAGCGCGGGCGGCAGCGTGCTCACGCGCGGGCAGCAAGGCTTCGTGGTGCGCGGCGTGGGGCTGATCGGCAGCCTCGACGATCTGGCGAAGATCGTGGTGAGCCAGAAGAACGGTGTGCCGGTGCTCGTCGGGGATCTCGGCGAAGTCAAGCTCGGCAGCAAGGAGCGCCAGGGCATCCTCGGCAAGGACGGCAACCCCGACACCATCGAAGGCATCGCACTGCTGCTCAAGGGCGAGAACCCGTCGCAGGTTCTGGCCGGCGTGCACGAGGCGGTGCGCGACCTCAACGACAACATCCTGCCGCAGGACGTGAAGGTGGTGCCCTACCTCGATCGCACCATGCTGGTACAGGCAACGGTGCACACGGTCGGCAAGACGCTGCTCGAAGGCATGGTTCTGGTGACGCTGGTGCTGCTGCTGTTCCTCGGCAGCCCGCGTGCTGCGCTGATCGTGGCGATCACGATCCCGATGTCGCTGCTCACGGCCTTCGCCTTCATGCACCAGCTCAAGATCCCGGCCAATCTGCTGTCGCTCGGTGCGATCGACTTCGGCATCGTCGTGGACGCGGCCATCGTCGTGATGGAGAACATCCTGCGGCGGCGCGAAGCGCATCCGGACAAGCCGCTCAAGCCGCGCGACGTGCTGAAGGCCACGCTGCAGGTGACGCGGCCGATCTTCTTTGGCATGGTGGTGATCATCACTGCCTACACGCCGCTGTTTGCGTTCCAGCGCATCGAATACAAGCTGTTCGCGCCGATGGCATTCGCGATCGGTTTCGCGCTGCTTGGCGCGCTGGCGGTCGGACTGCTGCTGATCCCGGGGCTGGCGTACCTGGCCTACCGCAAGCCGCGCCGCGTGTTCCACAACCCCGCGCTCGAAGCGCTCGGCCGGTGGTACGGCAGGCTGCTGGAGCGCATCGTCGGCCAACGCGCGCTGACGGCGGCGGCCTTCGCGCTCGCCTTCGTATGCGTGGTGGGCTTCGGCGCCACCATCGGGCGTGACTTTTTGCCGTACCTCGACGAAGGCTCGCTGTGGCTTCAGGTCACGCTGCCGCCGGGCATCTCGCTGGACAAGGCCACGCAGATGTCGAACCAGCTGCGCGAGGCCACGCGCGGCTTCGACGAGGTCTCCTACGTTGTCACGCAGCTGGGCCGCAACGACGACGGCACCGACCCGTGGACGGCCTCTCATATCGAGGTCAGCGTCGGGCTGCACCCGCAGGCGGAATGGAAGTCCGGGTGGACCAAGCAGCAGCTGATCGAGCGCATGGCGAAGCGCTATTCCCAGTTGCCCGGTATGGAGGTCGGCTTCACGCAGCCGATGATCGACGGCGTGCTGGACAAGCTCGCTGGTGCGCACAGCGACCTGGTGGTCAAGATCTACGGCAACGACTTCAAGGAAACGCGGCGCATCGCCGGCGAGATCGACCGGACACTGGAGGCCGTGCCCGGCGCGGCCGACGTGATCATCGACCAGGAGCCGCCGCTGCCGCAGTTGCGGATCGACGTCGACCGTGCGGCGGCGGCGCGCTATGGCATCAACGTCGCCGACATCGCCGACCTGATCGGCACCGGCATCGGCGGCGCGCCGGTGGCGCAGCTGTTCGTGGACGAGCGCCGTTACGACATCGCGGTACGCTTCACGCCCCAAAGCCGCGGCGACCCGGATGCGATCGGCCGGCTGGTGCTGAGCGCGCCCGGCGGTGCCAAGGTCGCGCTGTCGCAGGTGGCAACACTCAGGCTGGACGATGGCGAAAGCACGATCACGCGCGAGATGGGCAAGCGCCACCTGACGGTACGGCTCAACCTGCGCGGGCGTGATCTGGCGTCTTTCCTGGAGGAGGCGCACCGCAAGATCGAGGCGCAGGTGAAGTATGACCACGCGCACATCCAGCTCGCATGGGGGGGCCAGTTCGAGAATCAGCAGCGTGCACAGGCGCGGCTTCTGCTGATCATGCCGATGGTGATCGTGCTGATGTTCGCGCTTCTGTTCGCGCAGTTCAAGAACCTGTGGCAACCCTCTTTGATCCTGCTGGCGGTGCCGCTCGGAGCGCTCGGTGGCCTGGTGGCGCTGCACCTGCGCGACATGACGCTCAACGTGTCGAGCGCGGTCGGCTTCATCGCGCTGTTCGGCGTGACGGTGATGAACGGGATCATCATGGTGTCGAACCTGAACCGGTTGCGCGTGGAAGAAAAAATGCCGCTGCGCGAAGCCGTGATCCAGGGCGCACGCGAGCGTTTCCGGCCGGTGCTGATGACGGCGACCGTCGCCGCGCTGGGCATGCTGCCGGCCGCGCTCGCGCATGGCCTTGGCAGCGACGTGCAGCGCCCGTTGGCCACCGTGGTGGTGGGCGGGCTGGTCACCGCCACGGGGCTCACGCTGGTCTGGCTGCCGGCGCTGTACTACCTGGTGGCACGGAGGCTCGAGGCCATGCACGAGCGGCATGCTGCGGAACATGCCGAACTGGCCGGCGAAGGAGCCGAAGCATGAAAAACATCGCCTTTGCCAAAGCCCTGGCGCTCGTCAGCGGTTGCCTTGTAGCTGGCTGCGCGGTCGGCCCCGACTTCAAGACACCCGTGGCGCCGGCGACCGATCGCTACACGGTGCAGCCGCTGGCGGCCACGCCAGCCGGCATCGCGCCCCAGCGCGTCGTGAACGCGCGCGACATTCCGGCCGAATGGTGGTCGCTGTTCCATTCGGATGCGCTCGATGCGATGGTGCGGCAAGCGCTGGTAGCCAACGCCGACCTCGAGGCGGCGCAGGCGTCGCTGCGCATCGCGCAGGAGAACGTGCGGGCGCAGCAGGGCACCTTTTTCCCCACGGTCGGCGTGCAGTTCAGCCCGACGAGGCAATCGGTGGCGCCAGCGCTGTCGAGCCCGCTCGCGTCAGGCAGCAACCTCTACAGCCTGCACACGGCGCAGCTCGACATTGCGTATTCGCCGGACGTGTTCGGCGGCAACCGGCGCCAGCTCGAATCGCTGCAGGCGCAGTCGGAAGTTCAGCGCTTCCAGCTCGAGGCCGCGCAGCTGACGCTGACGGCGAACCTCGTTTCCACGGTGATCCAGCGCGCATCCACCCTCTCGCAGATCGATGCAACCCGGGAGGTCATCGCGCTGGCCGGCTCGCAGTTGGCCGCGGTGCAACGACAACAGGCGCTTGGCCAGGTCGGCTCGCCCGACGTGGCGGTGCAGGAAGCGCTGCTCGCACAGTTCGAAGCCGCGTTGCCGCCGCTCGAGAAGCAGTTCGCGCAGCAACGCAACCAGCTGGCCGTGTTGCTCGGCCGCCCGCCGAGCGACGGGGAGATTCCGCAGATCGGCCTCGACGCGCTGCAACTGCCCGCGGAACTGCCGCTGAGCATTCCTTCCCGACTGGTGGATCAGCGGCCCGACGTGCGTGCGGCCGAAGCGCAATGGCACGCGGCCAACGCCCAGATTGGCGTGGCCGTCGCGGCCCGCTTGCCGAGCCTTGAGTTGACGGCCAACGCGGGCAGCAGCGCCTTGCGGCTCGCACAACTGGCCACGAGCGGCACCGCCTTCTGGGGTGTGGGTGCGAGCCTGGTGCAGCCGCTGTTCGATGCGGGCACGCTGATGCACCGGCAGCGCGCCGCCGAGGCCACGCAGGCGCAGGCCGCGGCGCAGTACCGCAGCACAGTGCTCGGCGCGTTCCAGAACGTCGCAGACACGCTGAACGCGATCGAGGCGGACGCGGCTGCGCTGGCGGCGCAGACGCGGGCCGAGCAGGCTGCCGAACGCAGCCTCTCGGTCGTCCGCGCGCAGCGCGATGCGGGCGCAGCCGGCTCCCTGGCGGTGCTCGCGGCGCAACAGGCCTGGCAGCAAGCCTCGATCGCCCGCGTCCAGGCGCAAGCCGGCCGGCTCGCGGACAGCGTGGCGCTTTTCCAGGCTCTCGGCGGTGGCTGGTGGCAGCGTGACGGGCAGACGGTCAGGAGCGCTGCTGCCGAAACCGGGGGGGTGCCGTGAAGGCCGCCCTGACAGCCGGCCTGGCCGCCGCTGTTTGCGCGCTGACCCTTGTCGGTTGCGCCAGCACCGACGCCCGCTACAGCACCGACGACGGCTGGCATCTTGCCGTCGTCACGCGCCTGGGCAATGCGCTGCCGTCGCCCAACCCTGCCGTGCAGGATTGCCGGCCTGCTGCGCCATCCGCGGCCGGTACTGACGCCCGTTACGCCGAGGTGGCGTACCACCTGTTCCGGCGCGCGAGGGTGCGGATCGCGTTGCTTCCGCAGCGCAGCACGTATGCGGTCGGCGACAGCGTTTACGTGAACGTGCACGACTGCACTTTGCCCCTGGCGCCGGCCCTGCCGGCGCGCTGAGGCGAGGAACCTGCATCCAGCCCACTCAGGAGCCGCGCAGCACGGCCTGCAACTTGCGCTGCGCCGTATTGATGGCGGCCGACTGGCTGCCGAGTTGCTGGAACATCTCGTTCAGCCGGGCCTGGATCGCCGGGTCGCTCACCTGCACCGAGGCACCGCTGATCTGGATCTTGCTGCCGTTCTGCTTGATGTAGTCGGCGATCTTCAGCCCATGGCCGAACACCGCGTCGACCGCCGGGAACACCTCCTTGAAGGTGTTGGCCGGTGTGCTCACGGTTCTTTCATAGGCCTTGTCGTAGACCGCCTTCAGATCGTCGGGCTGCTTGAGTTTGGTGCGGACGGCCTCGGCCGTGACGAGCTGCTGGTCGAGCGCGCCGCGCAGCGCGGCCATGGCTTCGCGCGCCGTCTGCAGGTCGTCGCGCCGCGTGACGATATCGCCGATGGAGCGCAACCCGCCCTTGGCCATGATCGCCTGCATCGGCTGGCTGATCGACTTGTTCATGCCGTCGTTGAAGTCGGTGATGACCGCGTAGTGCCGCGCATAGTCGCCGAACGAGGCCTTCTCGGCATCGGTCAGCTTGGGCACATGCACGCCGGGCTTGTCGAGGATGCGGGTCTGCAGGAAGGTGGTGAAGGCGGTGCGCTGCTCGGCCTCCTTGTTGCCGCAGGCGGTGAGCGCGAAGCCCAGCGCCAGCAGCAGGACTCCGCCGAGCGCGCGTTGAATCAAAGCCATGGTGCGATCTCTCCTCGTTGTGGTCAAAGCGTGCAGGTACGAAACCCGAAAAATCCATTGTCTCGCCCCGGCATTGCAAAGCCGCGCGCCTTGGCCGAGCGCAGGCGCGCGCGGGTTGCGAGCGAGGCGCCGCGGAGCACGCGGGCCTGGTAGAACGCGGGCTCCGGGTCGAACTCGCCACCTGCGCTCCACGGGTCGGTGCGGTAGCCGGGCCATGGCTTGAGCGTGCCGGCTGTCCATTCGTGCACATCGGCCCAGCGGAAGCCACGGCGCGCGGCGGTGTGTGCCGCGATCTCCCATTCGACCTCGGTCGCAATGCGGCGGCCGGCCCAGCGCGCCCAGGCGTCGGCCTCCCACCAGCTCAGGTGCACCGCACTCTGGTGGCCGGCGGCACGGACGGTGCGCCCGAACCGGTGCTGCAGCACCGAGCCGCCAGTGCCGTGGCGCGCCGCGCCGATCTGCTCGACATGCCGCGGACCGCGCCGTCCCTCGCCGGCCTGCTGCGCCAGCCAGTCCCAACCGCCCTCGGGATGCCAGAACTCGCTGCGGTCATAGCCGCCATCGTCCACGAACTCGACGAACTGGCTCCACGTGACTGACTGTGCGTCGATCTCGAACTCGGGGACGTCGACTTCGTGCGCGCCCTGCTCCTGCGCAAACGAAAAGCCACGCGCCGGCAGACCGAGCTCCCACAGCGTCGACGGCACCAGCAGCGGCTCGCCCGGCGGCGGGGCCGGCGCCAGTTCAATGCCGATCGGCAAGCCCAGGGTCTGCGCCATCACCACCAGTTGTTCGCCGCGCAGGTCTTCATGGAACAACGCCAGCCGGTAGAAATAGAGGCCGGCGTCGGTTTCGGCCGCGCGCTCGAGCAGCTCGAGCGTGCCCTCCAGCGTTTCGAGCAGATAGGCCTTGGTCTGGCCCAGATCCGGCAGGTCGGGTGACCAGGGCCGCTCGGCGCCGCCTTGGTGCGGGTTCCACCAGTCGTCGGCCTGCGGGTCGATCGCCGCCAGCCGCGTGGGCCGAACCGGGCAATCGATGCCGAAGGCGCGCTGCGTGTTGCGCCCGATCCACCATTCGGCGAACCAGCCGATGTGGCCGGCCAGCCATATCGGCGGCAGCACGTCCTCGCCCCGCTCGACCGGCAGCGTGGCCGAGCCGAGTGCATCTTCGTAGAGCGAGAGCAGGTGCAGCGTATGGTTGCGCGCGTCGATCAGCGCCAGGGAGAGCAGTTCGCGGCCGGCCCGGCGCATGTCGGGCGAATCGATCGATTGCGGCAGGGAAAGCGGCGCAGCCATCGCCTCATTATGGTGCTCAGGGAAACCCCCCGACACAGGTCAGCAGCCGCGCAGCACGGCGGCGTTACCATTGCGAGCTTTGTGCAGATGGCCCGCGGGGCCGTACATTTTCGTCATCTGGTCGGGAGACACCCTTGTCCGCACTACTCAAGTTTTCGCTCTGGATGGACTGGATCAGCACGCAGCTCGGCAAGGTTGCCGCGTTCACGGTGATGGCCGCCGCACTGATTTCCGCGGGCAACGCCTTCGTGCGCTTCGGCCTCAACAACAGTTCCAACGCCTGGCTCGAGATCCAGTGGTACCTGTTCGCCGCCACGGTCATGCTGGGCGCGCCGGTGGTGCTCAAGCTCAACGAGCACGTGCGCGTGGACATCATCTACGGCAAGCTCAAGGGCCATGGGCCGGTCTACGTGGATCTGTTCGGACTGCTCTGTTTTCTGCTGCCGGTGATGGGCATCATTGCCTGGCTCAGCTGGCCGCTCTTCTACAGCATGCTGCTGTCCGGCGAAATGTCGAACAATTCGGGCGGCCTGATCCGCTGGCCGGCCATGATGCTGCTGCCGCTGGGTTTTGCATTGATGTTCCTGCAGGGCGTGTCGGAAGTGATCAAGCGGATCGCATACCTGATGGGCCTGATCCAGATGGACACGCACTACGAAAAGCCGGTGCAGTGAACTGGACCCACCCCCGAAGCGGCTCACTTCGTGTAGCCGCCTCCCCCTCAAAGGGGGCAACACCAGCGGCCCGGCAAAGCCGGTTCCGTGATGTTTCCCGAACGGGCATCGCTTCGCTTGCCTTGCAAGTGACGGGTAGCGCAGCGAACAACTAGAACTACAGGACAGCACAGATATGCAGATGGAAAACTTTGCGCCGATCATGTTCGGCGGGCTGGTGCTGATCATGCTGATCGGCTTCCCGGTGGCGTTCTCGCTTTCCGCGCTGGGCATGGCCTCCGGCTTCTTCGCGATCCAGATGGGCTGGTTCCCGGCTGTGTTCATGGAGAACCTGCCCATCAACATCTTCGGCATCCTGTCGAATGACCTGTTGCTGGCGATCCCGTTCTTCACCTTCATGGGCGCCATCCTCGAAAAGTGCGGTCTCGCCGAAGACATGCTCGACTCGATGGGCCAGCTGTTCGGCACGGTCAGGGGTGGCCTTGGCTACTCGGTGATCATCGTGGGCTTCATCCTCGGCGCCATCACCGGCACGGTGGCGGGCCAGGTGATCGCGATGGCGCTGATCTCGCTGCCGGTGATGATCCGCTACGGCTACAACATGCGCTATGCCACCGGCGTGCTGGCGGCCTCCGGAACCATCACGCAACTGGTGCCGCCTTCGCTGGTGCTGATCGTGATGGCAGACCAACTGGGCCGCTCGGTGGGCGACATGTACCGCGGTGCCTGGGGCCCGTCGATCCTTCAGGTGCTGATCTTTGCGGGCTACACCTTCATGCTCGGCATCGTCAAGCCGCACCACATTCCGGGCATTCCCAAGACCGCCCGCACGCTCAGCGGCCCCAAGCTGTGGGCCAAGTGCCTGCGCGGCATCATTCCATCGGCCATCCTGATCTTCGCGGTGCTGGGCTCCATGGGTGGCCTGCCGGGCATCGACACCGCGATCGCCACGCCGACCGAAGCCGGCGCCATGGGCGTGGTCGGCGCGCTGATCCTGGCGGCGATCCACAAGCGGCTGACGCTGACACTGATCTGGGACGCCATGGTCGGCACCATGCGGCTCACCGCCATGGTGGTGTTCATCCTGATCGGCGCGCGCGTGTTCTCGCTGGTGTTCCAGGGCGTAGACGGCGCCAAGTGGGTCGAGCACCTGCTGACGGGCCTGCCCGGCGGGCAGATCGGCTTCCTGATCGTCGTCAACCTGTTCATCTTCTTCCTGGCCTTCTTCCTCGACTTCTTCGAGATCGCCTTCATCATCCTGCCGATGCTCGGCCCGGTGGCGGCCAAGCTCGGCATCGACCTGGTGTGGTTCGGCGTACTGCTGTGCGTGAACATGCAGACCAGCTTCATGCATCCACCCTTCGGCTTTGCACTGTTCTATCTGCGCGGCATCGCAGACACGCTGTTCAAGGAGAAGCGGATCCCCAAACCGGTGTTATCGAGCGACATCTATATGGGCGCGATCCCCTGGGTGCTGATGCAGCTGATCCTGGTCGCGATCGTGATCTTCGTGCCGCAGACGGTGACGATGTTCCTGCCCAAGGAAGAGACGATCGACACCGACAAGGTGCAGATCGAGGTGCCGGCGGACGACATGAACTCGAATTCCGGCGAAGGCAGCAGCAGCGGTGCCGGCGAAAATCCCTTTGGCGATCCGCCCAAGGAAGAACCCCCTGCCGCTGCCGGCGCCCCAGGCACCGAACCCGAGAAGAAGTAGGCGCTTTTGGGTCCGGCACCGTTTCGTTTCGAGCCGTCGGGGGGCAACGCGGTCGAAGGCCAGGCGTTCTCGCTGCCCTTCAAGCTGCTGGCCACCGTGATCGTGGGCGGCTGCGCCTTCTGGCTGGCTCAGCTCTGGTCGGTGGGCGCCCTGGGCAGCGCCAGAACCGGCGGCCTCGGCTGGTTCCTCGCCGGCATTGCGCTGATGGGCTGGACCTGGTTCCACATCATGACCAGTCGCACCCGCATCGACCGCCAGGGCCTGCACCAGCGCTGGATCTGGGACAAGCATATGGCGCTCGACGACCTCGCCTTCGGCAAGCTGATCCGCGTGCGCGGGCTCGACTGGCTGATCGCGCCGCGGCTCTATGTGCGCACGCTGGTCGGCAAGTTCGCGGTGTTCTATGCAGCCACGCCAGAGCTCATCGCCGAGTTCGAGCGCCTGGTCGCCGAGCTCAAAGCCGCCCGCAGACTCTGACCCAAGCAGACGCCCAAGAAAAAACCGCGCAGTGCGCGGTTTTTTCTTGTTCCAGGAACACCGCGGAACCGGCTTTGCCGGGCCGCAGGTGTTGCCCCCGGCAGGGGGTGGGCGGGCGACACGAAGTGCGCCCAACCTGGGGGCGAGTCAGAGCTTCACGGATTGCATGTAGCTGTCGAAGCGGCCTTCGGCAACACGGAACCACGCCACCTGGTCCCGCTGGAAGGTCTGGAAGTCGGCATAGATCTTCTTCCACTCGGGGCTCTTGGCACCGTTCTCTTCATAGACCTGCTGGGAAGCCTTGAACGATGCGTCGAGGATTTCCTTGCTGAAAGGCAGCAGCTTGATCTTGGCGCCGATCAGCTGCTTGAGCGCGGTGGGGTTGCGGGCATCGTACTTGGCCAGCATGTCCTGCGAGGCCTGTGCCGAAGCGGCCGCGATGATGGCCTTGTTCTCGGGCGACAAGGCGTCGAAAGCCTTCTTGTTGATGAAGAAGTCGACCTCCGGGCCACCTTCCCACCAGCCCGGGTAGTAGTAGTGCGGCGCGACCTTGTTGAAGCCGAGCTTCTGGTCGTCGTAGGGTCCCACCCATTCGGCGGCGTCGATCGTGCCCTTTTCCAGCGCCTGATAGATCTCACCGCCCGGAATGCTTTGCGGCACCACGCCCATCTTGGTCATCACGTCGCCCACCAGGCCGCCGCCGAGGCGCATCTTCAGGCCCTTGAGGTCGGCCGGGGTCTTGATTTCCTTGCGGAACCAACCGCCCATCTGGGTGCCGGTGTTGCCGCCGTTGAAGCTCACCATCCCGTAGGTGCCATAGAACTCGTCCATCAGCTTGCGGCCGTTGCCGTGCATCATCCACGCGTTCATCTGGCGCGCGTTCATGCCGAACGGAATGGCCGAACCGAGCGCGAAGGCCGGGTTCTTGCCGTAGAAGTAGTAAGGCACCGTGTGGCAGGCTTCGACCGAACCCTGCTGCACGCCGTCGACCACGCCGAAGGCCGGCATCAGCTCGCCAGCCGCATGCACCGAGATTTCGAACTTGCCGCCCGACATGGCCTTGACTGCATTGGAGAAAACTTCGGCGCCGCCATAGATCGTGTCCAGCGGCTTCGGAAAGCTGGAAGCCAGACGCCAGCGGACAGCGGCCTGCGCATGGACTGCTGGCGCGATGCCTGCAGCGAGGACGCCGGCGATGCCAGCATTCTTGATAAGGGAACGACGATCCATTGAGATTCACTCCGAGTGCATTGAAAAACAAAGACGCGACTTGTGGTCGCGTCACGAGACTTTTTGAGCCCGTGCGATTGTAAAAAGCGCTTACAACGCGCCGGGGGGGGTTTTCCCTGCGGAAAGCAGCGTACCGAAGCGCTGCGTGACCGACTGCTCGATACCGTTGGCATCGAGCCCGATGCCGGCCAGCAGCTTCACCGGATCACCATGCTCGATGAACTGGTCCGGCAGGCCCAACTGCAGCACCGGCCTCATGATGCCGGCCGCCTGCAGCGCGTCGCTGACGGCGCTGCCGGCACCGCCCATGACGGCGCCTTCTTCCAGCGTGACGATCGCTTCGTGCGATGCCGCGACTTGCAAAAGCAAGTCGACATCGAGCGGCTTGGCCCAGCGCATGTTGACCACCGTGGCGCCCAGCGCTTCGGCCGCCTGCAGGGCCGGATAGAGCAAGGTGCCGAAGGCGAGGATCGCGACGCCCGCGCCCTTGCGGCGAATCTCGCCACGGCCGTAGGGCAGCGCATCGAGCGTGAGGTGCGGCGTGACGCCGGCGCCGGCCCCGCGCGGATAGCGCACGGCCACCGGATGGTTCTGTTCGTAAGCGCTCGTCAGCAACTGGCGGCACTCGGCCTCGTCGGCCGGGCACGCGATGCTCATGTTCGGGATGCAGCGCAGGTAGGCGATGTCGTAGGCCCCCGCATGCGTGGCGCCGTCGGCACCGACCAGCCCGGCGCGGTCGAGCGCAAACACCACCGGCAGGTTCTGGATCGCCACGTCGTGAATCAGCTGGTCGTAGGCGCGCTGCAGGAAGGTGGAGTAGATCGCGACCACCGGCTTCAGCCCTTCGCAGGCCAGGCCCGCAGCAAATGTCACGGCATGCTGCTCGGCGATGCCGACGTCGTAGTAGCGACCCGGAAAGCGCTGCTCGAACTCGACCATGCCCGAACCTTCGCGCATCGCGGGCGTGATGCCGACCAGCCGGCCGTCATGGGCCGCCATGTCGCAAAGCCAGTGGCCGAACACCTGGGTGAAGGTTTGCTTGGGCGCGGTGGCCGGCTTGACGAGGCCGACCGACGGATCGAACTTGCCGGGCCCGTGATAGGCCACCGGGTCGGCCTCGGCCAGCTTGTAGCCCTGCCCCTTCTTGGTCACCACGTGCAGGAACTGCGGGCCGGCGAGGTGCTTGAGGTTCTCGAGCGTGGGGATCAGCGAGTCGAGGTCGTGCCCATCGATCGGGCCCACGTAGTTGAAGCCGAACTGCTCGAACAGGGTGGCCGGCACCACCATGCCCTTGGCATGCTGCTCGAGGCGCTTGGCCAGCTCGAACAGCGGCGGCGCGCCGCGCAGCACGGTCTTGCCGACGTTCTTGGCCGCAGCATAGAACTGGCCGCTCATGAGCTGCGCGAGGTAGCGGTTCAGCGCCCCGACCGGCGGGCTGATCGACATGTCGTTGTCGTTCAGGATCACCAGCAGCTTGCAGTCGCACACGCCGGCGTTGTTGAGCGCCTCGAAGGCCATGCCGGCCGTGAGCGCGCCGTCGCCGATGATCGCGACCGCGTGGCGCTCCTCACCCTTCTGCTTGGCCGCCATCGCCATGCCGAGCGCGGCCGAGATGCTGGTTGACGAATGGGCGGTGCCGAAGGTGTCGTACTCGCTCTCGGCGCGCTGCGGAAAGCCCGAGATGCCGCCCTGCTGGCGCAACGTGGGCATGCGCTCGCGCCGGCCGGTCAGGATCTTGTGCGGATAGGTCTGGTGGCCCACGTCCCACACCAGACGGTCGTGTGGCGTGTTGAATACATGGTGCAGCGCCACGGTGAGCTCGACCGTGCCGAGGTTGGAGCTCAGGTGGCCGCCGGTGCGCGACACGTTGTCGAGCACGCAGTCGCGCACCTCGTCGGCCAGCTGCTTGAGCTGGGCGCGGTCGAAGCGGCGCAGCGCCGAGGGGTCGTTCAGGGTGGGGAGCAGCGGAGCCATGGTTGTCTTCTTATCGGTCGCGGTCCACGACCATGTGCGCCAGCGCGCGCAGCGCCGCGGTATCCGCCAGGCCGCTGCGCGCCAGAGCGGTCAGCGCCTCGGCCAGCAGGCCCTGGGCGCGGGCACGCGCGCCGTCCAGGCCGAGCAGTGAAACATAGGTCGGCTTGTCGTTCTCGGCGTCCTTGCCGGCCGTCTTGCCGAGCGTGGCCGAATCGGCCACCACGTCGAGGATGTCGTCGACCACCTGGAACGCCAGGCCCAGCGCGGCGCCGTAGTCGCGCAATGCTGCCAATGCATCGGCTGCAACGCCTTCGGCACAGGCAGCGCCCATCTCGACGCTGCCCTGCAACAGCGCGCCGGTCTTGAGCCGGTGCATCCGGCGCAGTTGCGCCTCGTCGAGCGCGAGACCCACGCTGGCGAGGTCGATCGCCTGGCCGCCGGCCATGCCCTGGCTGCCGGCCGCGCAGGCCAGCAGGCGGCACAGGCGCGCCTGCACGGCGGAGGCCACGCTGTCGTCGCCGGGTGTGAGCAGTTCGAAGGCCAGCGCCTGTAGCGCGTCGCCGGCCAGCAGCGCGCCGGCCTCGCCAAATTTCACATGCACCGTGGGCTTGCCGCGGCGCAGGATGTCGTTGTCCATGCACGGCAAATCGTCGTGCACCAGCGAATAGGCATGGATCAGTTCAGTGGCGCAGGCGGCGCGCAAGGCGGCCTGCGCGTCGCCGCCGACCGACTCGTTCGCGGCCAGCACCAGCAGCGGCCGCAGGCGCTTGCCGCCATCGAGCACCGCATAGCGCATCGCCTCGCCAAGCTGCACCGGCGAATCGACGCCGACCCAGCGCGACAGCGCCGATTCGACCAGCTCCAGCAACGGTTCGCTCCAGGCGGCCAGCCGGGCCGCATCCCACGCTTCTACGGTGTCCAGCGTCATTCGGGTGCCCAGGCCTTCAGGCTTCCTGCATCGAGCACCTTGATCTGGTCTTCCACCGCCTGCAGCTTGTCGCGGCAGAACTGCAGCAGCACCGCACCGCGCTGGTAGCTTCCAAGCAATTGGTCGAGCGGCAACTGGCCGGACTCGAGCGCCGCCACCAGTTGTTCGAGTTCCTGCAGGCCGGCTTCGTAGCTGGCCGGCAACGGGGCGGCCGGCAAAGAGGCGGCGGGGGAAGGCACCTTGGGCATGCGGGGGGCTCGTGGGGTCAAACGGGGCATTTTAGGGCGGGGCCGCAGCGGCGGCCGCCGGGCGCGGGCTGCGCGGGCCGGCCGGTTGAATCAAGGGCCGAAATCCCCCCGGCGGGTACAATCCGCCTTCCCCCCGCCGGCAACGCACCGGCGTCGATTTCGGGCCGTTCCAGCCTTCGCAACGGCGTCTCCCGTACCCTTTTTCTCCCTGTGGGGAGCTTGGTCAGGTCTTCCATGTCTGATTTAAGTCTTCAGCTGCAGCAGGCCGCAAGTCCTCTTCACGTTTCTGCCTATTTCGACGAGGCGCTCTACGCCCGCGAGATGGCCACGCTGTTCGCTGACGGGCCGCGCTATGTGGGCCATCGCCTTGCCGTGCCCGAACCCGGCAACTTCCACACGTTGCCGCAGGAGCACGAGGGCCGCGCGCTGGTGCACACGCCCAAGGGCGTGGAACTGATCTCCAACGTCTGCCGGCATCGCCAGGCCGTGATCCTGCAGGGCCGCGGCGGGCTCGACCCGCAGACGGGCGGCAACATCGTCTGCCCTCTGCACCGCTGGACCTATGCGGCGGCCGATGCACGCACCACCGGCACGCTGATCGGCGCGCCGCATTTTGCGCAAGATCCCTGCCTGAACCTGCACAACTACCCGCTCGAGGAGTGGAACGGCCTGCTGTTCGAAACCGGCGCCAGCGAGGCACGGCGCAGCATCGCGACCGACCTGGCCCGCCTCGGCCCGCGCGCCGACCTCGATTTTTCGGGCTACGCGTTCGATCGCGTCGAACTGCACGAGTGCAACTACAACTGGAAGACCTTCATCGAGGTCTATCTGGAGGACTACCACGTCGGCCCGTTCCACCCGGGTCTTGGCAGCTTCGTCGCCTGCGAAGACCTGCGCTGGGAGTTCGGCGAGAAGTACTCCGTGCAGACCGTGGGCGTGGCCAACCGCCTGGGCCGCGCCGGCAGCCCGGTCTACCAGAGATGGCAGGAGCAGCTGCTGCAGTACCGCGAAGGCAAGCCCCCGAAGTACGGCGCGATCTGGCTCACCTGCTACCCGAACGTGATGGTCGAGTGGTACCCGCACGTGCTCACGGTGTCGACGCTGCACCCGATCGGCCCGCAGAAAACGCTCAACATGGTGGAGTTCTTCTACCCCGAGGAAATCGTCGCCTTCGAGCGCGACTTCGTCGAAGCACAGCAGGCCGCCTACATGGAAACCTGCGTGGAAGACGACGAGATCGCCGAGCGCATGGACGCCGGCCGGCGCGCGCTGATGCTGCGCGGCGACGACGAGAGCGGCCCCTACCAGAGCCCGATGGAAGACGGCATGCAGCACTTCCACGAGTGGTACCGGCGCACGATGCTGAGCTGAATGCAAGCGCTCTGGATGGTGCTGGCCGCACTGATCTTCGCCACCATGGGCGTTTGCGTGAAGATCGCCTCGGTGTGGTTCAGCAGTGCCGAACTGGTGTTCTACCGCGGTCTCATCGGCATCGTGTTTCTGGCGCTGCTGGCGCGCAGCCGCGGCGTGTCGCTCGCCACGCAATACCCCGGCATGCACGCCTGGCGCAGCCTGATCGGCGTGGTGTCGCTGGGCGCCTGGTTCTATGCGATTGCGCACCTGCCGCTTGCCACTTCGATGACGCTCAATTACATGAGCAGCGTGTGGATCGCGGTGTTCCTGATCGGCGGCGCGCTGCTGGCCTGGGTGCCGCTGCCGGGACGCGACGGCCGCGTCGAGCGCCCGCCCCTGCAGGGCCCGCTGGTGCTCACGGTGGTGGCCGGTTTTGCCGGCGTGGTGATGATGCTGCGGCCCACGCTGGGTGACCGGCAGGCCTTTGCCGGCCTGATCGGCCTGCTGTCGGGCCTGACCGCCGCCTTCGCCTACATGCAGGTGGTGGCTCTGTCGAAGCTCGGCGAGCCCGAGGCGCGCACGGTGTTCTACTTTGCGTTGGGCTCCGCCGTGGCCGGCGGGATTGCGACGGTGTTCGGCGGCTTCTCGGAATGGCCCGGCATCCAGGCGCTGTGGCTGCTGCCGGTGGGCGTGCTCGCCGCGCTTGGACAGCTCTGCATGACGCGCGCCTATTCCACCGCCAAGACCGAAGGCGGCACCTTGCTGGTGGCCAACCTGCAGTACTCGGGCATCGTGTTCGCCGCCATCTACAGCGTGCTGCTGTTCGGCGACCGCATCGACACGTGGGGCTGGGCCGGCATGGCGCTGATCGTGGGCAGCGGCATTGCGGCCACTGTGCTGCGCCAGCGCGCAGTCCCGAAGGCCCCGGCCGAAGAACATTGAAGGAATTCGAGCGATGTACACGACCTTGATCTCCGTCCCACAACTGCAGTCGCTGCAAGCCAGCGGCGCGCCGCTGATGGTGTTCGACTGCAGCTTCGACCTGGCCCAACCGCATGCCGGCGCGCAGCAGTACGCGGCAGCCCACCTCCCCGGCGCGGTATATGCGAACCTCGACACCGACCTCAGCGCACCGCATGGCGCGCCGGGCAAGGGCGGCACCGTGATCGCGGCGCCCGACCAGGGCTTGCCAGCCTCGGGGGGGCGCCATCCGCTGCCGAGCCGGGAGCGTTTTGCCGAGTGGCTGTCGAGCGTGGGCTTTGCCAACGACATGCAGGCAGTGGTGTACGACCGCAACGCTGCCAACTACTGTGGCCGCCTGTGGTGGATGCTGCAATGGGCCGGACACGACGCAGTCGCCGTGCTCGACGGGGGGCTGCAGGCCTGGCAGGCGGCCGGTAGCGAAGTGACGGGACGCGAGGAGCCAACGCACTTTCAATCGAACTTCGTGCTCGGCGCGGAGCGGGCGCAGCTGGTGGTGACCGACACCGTGCTGGCCCGCCTTGGCGACGCGGGCCAGACCGTGATCGACGCACGCGCAGCGCCGCGCTACCGCGGCGAGGTGGAGCCGCTCGACCCGGTGGCCGGCCATATCCCCGGCGCGCTGAACCGGCCCTTCAGCCAGAACATCGGCGCCGACGGCCGCTTCAAGCCGGCGGCGCAACTGCGCGAGGAGTTCGACGCGCTGCTGGCCGGCCGCGACCCCGCCGGCGTGGTGCACCAGTGCGGCAGCGGCGTGAGTGCCGTGCCGAACCTGCTGGCCATGCGCATTGCAGGCTTTGCACCGACCGGCCTGTACGCCGGAAGCTGGAGCGAGTGGTGCAGCAACCCGGCGCGGCCTGTGGAGCGCGGCTGAGCCAGGCACCCTTGCCGGGTCAGCCGCCGGTCAGCGTTGCAACACACGCTGGCCTCGCGGGAACCGGCGCTACAAGGCACACTCACATAGCGACGCCCGCGGCGCCTTCCGCGCACGGTCTGTCGTTGAAAGTCCTGCCTCCCATGAACCCTATGTTCCGCTTCGCCGCTGGCCTGCCTGTGGCGCTCGCACTCTGCATCGCACCGGCCGCGGCCCAGCCCACGCAGCATGCCCATGTGCATGGCCAGCTCAAACTCGATGTGGCGGTCGACGTGCAGACCCTCACCGTCAGCATCGACTCGCCGCTCGACAACATCGTCGGCTTCGAGCGCGCGCCGCGCACCGACGCCGAGCGCAAGACCGCGCAGCAGGCCGTGGCGCAACTGCGTGCAGCCGACAAGCTCTTTGCCATCGATCCGGCCGCCGACTGCAAGCTGGGCCAGGTCGATCTCGATGCGCCGGTGCTTGGTCTTGGCCAGGCCAAGGCCGGCGAGCCCGCGGGCCATGCCGACCTGGAAGGCAGCTTCACCTTCGAATGCCGCAGCCCGGTGCAGGCGCGCTTTATCGACATTGCACTGTTCGAGGCGTTCCGCAACGTGCGGCAGATCGACGTGCAGATCGCGACGCCCGACGGCCAGTACCAGCGCACCCTGAAGCGGCCGGCCAAGCGCCTCGCCTGGGGCAAGTGACGGTGCCACCGGTTCTCGCGGTCGAGCAGTTGCGCTTTGCCTGGCCCGGCAGCCCGGCGCCGGTGATCGACATCGAAGCGTTCTCGGTGAACGCCGGCGAGGCCGTGTTCCTGCACGGGCCGAGTGGCTGCGGCAAGAGCACGCTGCTTTCGCTGATGGCGGGGGTGCTGGTGGCCGATTCGGGCCGTGCGATGCTGCTCGGCCATGACTGGGCCCAACTCTCGGGCACCGGGCGCGACCGTTGCCGCGTGGCGCATGTGGGCTACATCTTCCAGCAGTTCAACCTGCTGCCCTACCTCAGCGTGATCGACAACGTGTTGCTGCCCTGCCGCTTCTCGGCGCGGCGTGCCGAGCAGGCATCGCGCGAGGGCACGGCGCGCGCGCAGGCCGAGCAGTTGCTCGCGCGCATGGGGCTCGACCGTTCGCTCTGGCAACGCCAGGCCCTGCAGCTTTCGGTCGGCCAGCAGCAGCGCGTGGCAGCGGCGCGCGCGCTGATCGGCCAGCCCGAACTCGTCATTGCCGACGAACCCACATCGGCGCTCGACGAAGACCGGCGCGAGGCCTTTCTCGACACCTTGCTGAGCGCCTGCCAGGCGAACCACAGCGCACTGGTGTTCGTGAGCCATGACCGGCGCATTGCCCAGCGCTTCAGCCGGCATGTGCTGCTGCCCGAGATAAACCGGGCTGTATGACGATCTCCCCCAGTCTTCGCGCACCTCGTGTCGCTGCCCCGCCCCCCTTTCAGGGGGCAACACCAGCGGCCCGGCGAAGCCGGCTCCGCGGTCTTTCCCGAACGGATGCCTGCCCATGAGTGCGCTGTTTTCCATTGCCTGGCGCAGCGCCTGGAACCGGCGCTTCACACTCGCGCTGACGCTGCTGTCGATTGCACTGTCGACCTTTCTGCTGCTCGGCGTGGAACGCATCCGCACCGAGTTGCGGCAGAACTTCTCGTCGTCGGTGTCGGGCACCGACCTCATCGTGGGCGCGCGCACCGGCTCGACGCAGTTGCTGCTGTATTCGGTGTTCCGCATCGGTGCGGCCACCAACAACGTGTCGTGGAAGAGCGTGCAGGCCCTGGCTGCGCACAAGGGCGTCGACTGGGTGGTGCCGCTGTCGCTCGGCGATTCGCACCGCGGCTTTGCAGTGCTGGCGACCACGCCCGAGTACTTCGAGCATTTCCGCTACGGCAACAGGCAGCCACTGGCGCTGCGCGAGGGCAAGCCCTTCAGCGAGTTGTTCGATGCGGTGGTGGGCGCCGAGGTGGCCGACCAGCTCGGCTACCACGTCGGCCGGAAGATCACGCTGGCACACGGCAGCGGCGAGCTCAACCTTGCCGAGCATGCCGACAAGCCCTTCACCGTGGTCGGCGTGCTGGCACGCACCGGCACGCCGGTCGACCGCACGGTGCACATCGGCCTCAACGCGATGGAAGCAATACACCTCGACTGGATCGGCGGCGCGCCGATGCCGGGCGTGAAGATCCCGGCCGACCAGGTGCGCAAGTTCGACCTGACGCCGAAGAACGTGACGGCCGCTCTGGTCGGCCTGAAGAACCGCGCCGCCGTGTTCTCGGTGCAGCGCTGGGTTTCGACCTACCCCGACGAGCCGCTGATGGCCGTTCTGCCCGGCGTGGCGCTCGACGAGCTGTGGCGCGTGGTCGGCGTCGGCGAGAACGCGCTGATGCTGATGTCGGCGCTGGTGGCGCTGGTGAGCCTGGCCGGCCTGGTGTCGGTGGTGCTGGCGGGCCTGAACGAGCGCCGCCGCGAGCTCGCCGTGCTGCGCGCGGTCGGTGCCAGCCTGCGGCATGTGCTGGCGCTGCTGGCACTCGAAGGCGCCATCGTCACGCTGCTGGGCGTGATGCTCGGCGTGCTGATGGCGGTGTTGGGCATCGCCCTGCTCTCGCCATGGCTGCAGTCGCAGTTCGGGCTCGCGCTGCACCTGTCGCAACCTACACTCAACGAGTGGGCACTACTGGCTGCGCTGCTGCTCTCGGGCTGGCTAGCGAGCCTGCTGCCCGGCATTCGCGCCTACCGGCTGTCGCTGGCTGACGGGCTCTCGCCCCGCATTTGATCCAAGAGGACTTGACCACCATGCTGCGACTTGCTGCCACCGCCCTGCTTGCCACCGCGCTGGCTGCCGGCGCCTGGGCCGCCGACCCGGCGCCTGCGGCCGCGTCGGCCAAGCCTGCGGCCGTCCCGGCCGGCCAGCCGCGGCTGATCGCGTGGGAAGAACTGGTGCCGAAGGACTGGGATCCTAGGAAGGATTTCAAGGGCATGGATCTGAGCAAGCTGGACGACAACGACCCGCGTGCCAACGATCTGCTGATGAAGCTGCAGGAAGCCTCGAACAACGCGCCGACCAACCCCGCGCTGAACGGCATCGAGGTGAAGATCCCGGGCTTCCTGGTGCCGCTCGAAGAAAACAACGGCCAGGTCAGCGAGTTTCTGCTGGTGCCCTACTTCGGCGCCTGCATCCACACGCCTCCGCCCCCCGCCAACCAGATCATCCACGTGAAAACGTCGAACGCGACCAAGGGCCTGCGCGCGATGGACACGATCTGGATCACCGGCAAGCTGCAGACCCTGCGCAACGACTCGATGATGGGCGTCAGCGGCTATCACGTCACCGCGAGCAGCGTGACGAAATACACCGGCGGCGCCAAGTAGGACTTCAGAGCTCCCCGGCTCTGCGCCGTCAGCGGGCTTCGGTAGCCACTTGGCAATGGCGCGGCCCGGCGATCGGCAATCAGCTCTCCCCGTGGGCCACCATGCTTAAGCCATAGGTAGTAGCTTGATTGGCAAGTGGTCGCGCGGCGCGGCTTTCTCCAGAATGCAAAAGCCTGCAAAGGAGAACGCCATGCCCAAGCTGACCGAGGCGCTGCGCGCCGAGTACCAGTCGCTGTTCGACAGCTGCCAGATCGACGCTGCGCAGCAGCCCGGGATCAATGCGCAAACTGACAAGATCATTGCGGCCCGGTCGCGTTACGAAGGCGTGGCGAATCCGGTCGGCGTGCCGTGGTACGTGGTCAGTGTGCTGCACAGCCTGGAAGCCGGCCTGCGCTTCGACCGGCATCTGCACAATGGCGATCCGCTGACTGCGCGCACGGTGCAGGTTCCCAAAGGCCGCCCGCCGACCGGTACGCCACCCTTCACCTGGGAAACCAGTGCGGCCGACGCGCTGAGCTTCGAGAAGTACGACAGCTGGAGCGACTGGTCGGTGCCCGGCATCCTGTTCAAGTGGGAGCTCTACAACGGCTGGGGCTACCGCAACCACCATCCCGACGTGAAGAGCCCCTACCTCTGGAGCATGACCAACCACTACGTGAGCGGCAAGTACGTGGCCGATGGAGTCTGGTCGGCCACGGCGAAGTCCAAGCAGGTCGGCGCAGCGGCGCTGTTGCGCCGGCTGGCCGAGCGTGGCGTGGTGGATGCGGCCTCGTTCAGCACCAGTGGGCCGCTTGCCAGGGCGATCGAACAGGGCAAGCCGGCGCTGCGCTTTCAGCCGCAGACCGAATCACCGCGCGGCGTCGACTTGCAGCAGTTCCTGAACAGCTTTCCGGGCATCTTTCTGCGCGAGGACGGCAAGCTCGGCCAGCGCACCTCGGACGCGCTGCAACAGGTGCTGGGCCAGCGGCTGCACGGCGACCGGCGCACCTGAACGCGTTCAGGTCATCACACGCTCGGGCCGCACGCCCACGCCGACCGCGTAGGCCGGAATCCCCTGCAGGATCGGAAAGCGCTGCGCCATCCGCAGCACCCACGGCACGCCGAAAGGTTGGGCGCGGCCGGTGCTCTGCAGCACGGGCGTGAGCAGGCGGTTCTGCACTGCCACCTGCACTGCCTGCGTCACCTTGGCCGGAAACTCCCGCCGCTGCTGCACCCGCGCCAGCAATGGCGTGATGGCCTCGGCGCCCAGTGCGCGATCGGCCAGCGCCTTGCCCAGCAAATTGGCCGTGGCCACCGCATCCTGCACCGCGAGGTTGATGCCGACGCCACCGATCGGCGACATCGCATGCGCCGCGTCACCGATGCACAGCAGCCCCGGCTTCCACCATTGCACGAGGCGATCGACCGTGACGCTCAGCAGCTTGACGTCGTCCCAGCTCGCGATGTGGCCGACGCGGTCGGCCAGCGGGGGCACGGTGGCGGCGATTTCGGCGCGGAAGGCGTCGAGCCCGCGCGCCTGGATCGCCGAGATGCCCCCTTTGGCGATGACATAGGCGCACTGCCAGTAGCTGTTGCGGTCGATCGTCGCCATGAAGTGGCCGGTGTCGATGTAGCCGCCCGAGCCTTCGGGGTCGCCGGGCTGCTTGGGCAGGCGCATCCACAGCACATCGATCGGCGCGCCGATGTCGCGCACCGTGAGCCCGGCCGCGCCGCGCAGCACCGAACGGCGGCCGTCGGCCGCGACCACCAGGTCGGCCGCAATATGCGATGCGCCCTCGGCGGTCTGCACCTCGACGCCCACGACGCGGCCGTCGCGCTCGACCAAGCCGGTGCCTTCCGTGTTGAGCAGCAGGCGAAAGCCCGGATAGCGCTCGGCCTCGTCACGCAGGAAGTCGAGAAACTCCCACTGCGGCACCATCGCGATGAACTTGCAGCGCGTGCGCAGGCGCGAGAAATCGGCCAGCCCGATCTGCTGGCCCGAGATGGTTGCGCGCAACCGGTGGGCCTCGTCGTGCGGCCGCGCCAGAAATGCGTCGAGCAGGCCGAGGTCACCCATCACGTCGAGCGTGGACGGATGCACCGTATCGCCGCGAAAGTCGCGCAGGAAGTCGCCGTGCTTTTCGAGCACGGTGACGTCGACGCCGGCGCGCGCCAGCAGCAGCCCGAGCATCATGCCGGCCGGGCCGCCGCCGACGATGCAGCAGCGGGTGGAAAGCGAGGGGATCATGGCCAAGCCTCCTGTCCAGCGGATTGGGCGCCAACGGCGCTGCGCTGTCCAGCCGCGCGCGACCCTGATACCTCCTAAGATGCCCGTTCGACCATTCAAAAGGAGCCAAGCATGAGCACGCACGTCTACAAGCACATCGAACTCACCGGCTCGTCGCCCGTCAGCAGCGACGACGCTGTCAGGAACGCGATCGCCAAGGCGAGCGAATCGGTGCGCAACATCCAGTGGTTCGAGGTGGTGGAAACGCGGGGCCACGTGGCGGACGGCAAGGTCGCGCACTGGCAGGTGACGCTCAAGGTCGGCTTCACGCTGGAGTGAGGCGCCCGCGCGCCGTGGTCGTCAGGGCTTGAAGCGGATACTGCGAAAACTGCGCTCGGCCGGCGGGCGCTGCTTGCATTCGACGCCGTCGGTGCGCAAGCCACCGTCGTCGCTCAGCAGTTGCAACCCGCCGGTGCCCGGCATCGCGAACATCGCTTCGGGCCGCAAGCTGCCCAAAGCGATGTTGGGCAGCGGCACCGGCGCGTCTTGTGCCCGGCCCGACCAGCTGTAGAGTGCAAACGTGCCACTGTCGGCCGGTGGCCCTGCCACCAGCAGGTAGCCGGATCCGGTAGCTTCGATGCTGCGCACGCCGCGCCCGCCGAGCGCCAACGTGATCGGCTCGCCCCAACGGGCAGGCCTCCCCTCGAGCAGATCCTGCGGGTTCTGCAACGGCATCACCAGCGCATCCTGTCCGGCCAGCGGGCTGCGAAAGCCGATCAGCAATTGCCCGTCCGGCGTGGCCGCAAAGCCCTCCAGGTTGAAGCCCCCGTCGGCCTCCGGCGCGCGCTGCGCTGAGGCAGCCAGACCGAACTGCTGCGCGCCGCGTGACGCCAGCAGGTCGGCCTGCAACGCGGTGTAGGGCCTGGCCACAGGCCGCAACGACGGCGGTGTGGTGGTGGTGTCGATGTCGGTCGCAAAGAAGCGGTGCCGCGCCGGCCGCAGCTTGCCGTTGCGGTTGCGCGCATGCGAGGTGACCCAGTAGATGCGCTTGCCCACGACGGCCGCGCCTTCAATGTCGGATTCCTCATCGTCCGCCGTGCCGAGATACGACGCCAGCGACAGCGTGGACACAGCCTCGGGCCGGCCCTGCCGGTAGATGCGCAGCGTGTTGTCCTCGTCGTTGGCCACGACGAAGTGATCGGCATCGAGCGCTGCGGCGGCCGATGCATCGCACATGCCGCGGTAGACCACGACATCGAGCGCCCAGGAGGGTGTGGTTGTCAGCATGGCAATGCTCAACAGAAAAGCGGTGGCATGGTGCGTCAAGCCTGAATCTTGCCGGATGTTGCCGCTCAATCGGGCGCCTGCACTACCCGGTCGTTCTCTTCGTCGGCAGGCACGTTGTCGGCGTCGAGCTCGCTCGCGTCGGTCAGGTCGATGCCGGTTTCGTCTTCGATTTCGTCGGCGGAATCGGTCTCGTCCGAATCGAAACCGTCGCCCGGCAACGGATCGTCGGGATGCAGTTTGGGGGCGGCGCGGGTCATGGTCGAACTCCTCGTTGGTCTTGCGTAGACCCAATGGTGCACCCGATCGGCGCCGAGCGGTTCAGCCAAATGTCAGCGTCGCTGTCGGAGAGTGTGCCGCATGGTCATGATCATGGTCATGCCCGTGGCCTCCATGCGCGAGCCGACTCACCAGCGTCACCAGCACGATGCCGACCACCAGCCAGGTGATCTGCGCGGCCGTTTGCCGCGCGCTCAGGCGCTTTTGCAACTGCGGAATCAGGTCGGCCAGCGCCACGTAGATGAAGCTGCTGCTGGCCAGCACCAGAAAGTAAGGCAGCAGGCTGTGCAGTGAATCGACCAGCCACCAGCCGGCCAGGCCGCCCAGCACCGTCATGGTGCCGGCCAGCGACACCTTGACCAGCGCCGCTCGAGGGTTCGGCGAGGTCTGGCGCAGCACCACCAGGTCGCCGATGTGGTGCGGCACCTCGTGCGCCAGCACCGCCAGCGCCGCGACCAAGCCCAGCCGCAGGTCGGCGACGAAGGCCGACGCGATCAGCACGCCGTCACCGAAGCAATGCACGCTGTCGCCGGTGAGCACGGCCCAGCCGCCGCTGCGCGGCGCTTCCACGTGCGGATGGTCGTGACCATGCGCAGAGGCATGCCCATGGTCGTAGCCCTGGTGGTGCTCGTGCCCGTGATGCCAGAGTTCGGCCTTGTCGAGCAGAAAGAAAAACACCAGTCCAAAAAGCAACATGGCGAACAGCGTCGCGGGCTCGAGCTTGCTTTCGAAAGCCTCGGGCAGCAGGTGCATGAAGGCCGTGGCCAGCAACGCGCCGGCCGCCAGGCTCAGCAGGTACTGCGCGCCCTGGGCGTCGACGCCGCGCTGCACACCGAGGCGCAGCAGCAAGGCTGCGATCCAGACACTGCCGATGCCGGCGACCAGAGTCGCCGTGATGATTGCTATCAAATTCATAGCTTCTTGCGCAAAGTGGACGGGCGCTGACGCCCGATTTCATCCATAAAACAAAAGCCGCCCCTCGGGGCGGCTTTCAGTGCGAAGACAGCGGATGAACGCCGTCAGACAACACCGTTGGCCTTGAACCAGGCCACGGCGCGTTGCCAGCCGTCGTCGGCCGCGCTCTTGACATAGCTCGGTCGGTAGTCGGCATGGAACGCATGGCCCGCTTCGGGGTACACGACGAACTGCGAGGCCTTGGCGGCCGGGGTGCCGGTCGCCAAAGATGATTTCATCTTATCAATAGTGTCAAGGGGGATGCCCTGATCCTTGCCACCATAGAGGCCCAGCACCGGCGCCTGCAGCGCGGCCGCGACGTCGATCGGGTGCTTGGGCGTGAGTTCGCTGGGCTGTCCGACCAGCCGTCCGTACCAGGCCACGCCGGCCTTGACCTTGCCGGTGGCGGCATAGAGCCAGACGAAGCGGCCGCCCCAGCAGAAGCCGGTGATGCCGGCCTTGGCCGCATCGCCGCCGTTGGCTGCGGCAAACGCGAGTGCGCCGTCCAGGTCGGCCAGCACCTGGGCGTCGGGCACCTTCGACACGATGTCGGCCTGCAGCTTCGGGATGTCGGTGTAGCTCCGGGGGTCGCCCTGCCGCGCATAGAGTTCGGGCGCAATCGCGAGGTAGCCGAGCCTGGCGAATCGGCGGCAGGTGTCGGCGATGTACTCGTGCACGCCGAAGATCTCCTGCAGCACCAGGATCACCGGCAGACCGGTCTTGCCGGCTGGCGCCGCCATATAGGCCGGCACGTCAAAGCCGTTGACCGTGTATTTGACCGGGCCGGCCTTGAGCCCCTCGGCCGACGTCGTGATGGCCGTCTGCGCCGCAATCGGCAGCGTGGCAGCGGCATAGCCGACCCCGAGCGCCACCTTGAGCGCAGTGCGGCGCGAGGCGCCCGCGTCGGTCGAGTCGCCGGGACGCAGGGAATCGAAGTCGTTCTGGAGATCGGAGTTCAGCATCGGTCTTTCCGTTGAAGTTGGGATGAAAGGGCAGTCGGCTTTGTAACGATTTCCGCCCGCGCGCGCTAGTGCGCCGCGACCTTGCCGCGCGAAATGTCCATCACCATGCGCGTGGCCAGATAGAGCCGCGGCTGGATCGAATCGATCAGCACGTATTCGGCATCGGCCGAATGTGCGCCGAAGCCCTGCAGACCGAAACGCTCCACCACCGGGGCCTTGGTGGCCAGGGCGGCAAAGGCGGCGTCGGTACCGCCGCCGGCCACCTGGGCGTCGGCGCCGAGCTTGCGATCGAGTTCACCGTAGATGGCCTGCGCGTGCCTGGCGAGCGCGAGCGAGGCCGGGCTCGATTCGAGCGGCGGACGGCGGCGCTCGAACTTGAGTTCGACCTTGGCCTCGGGAATCAGCTGCTTCTTCGCCCGCTCGTTGACCTGCTTCTCGATGCGGTCGTAGTCGGCGACCTTGTTCACGCGCACGTCGGCGCCAGCGGTCGCGCTGGCCGGGATCACGTTGCGGTTGGTGCCCGATTGCGCGATCGTCCAGTTCATCTTGAGGCCGGTGGCCGGATCCGACAGGTCGCGCATCTGCAGCACCTGGTGCGACATTTCGTAGAACGCATTGACGCCACGCTCCGGCGCCGAGCCTGCGTGCGAGGCCTTGCCCTGCACCTTGAGCGTGACCGAGGCGATGCCGGCAGTGGCGAGCGACAGCTTGTCTTCGGCCACCGAAGCGCCTTCGTGCGACAGCACGGCGTCGTGCTCTGCGCCGAGTTGGGTGATGAGCGCGCGCGAGCCGGGCGAGCTGATTTCCTCGTCGCCGTTGATCAGCACGGTGAGCGTGCCGTACTCCTTGAAGTCCAGCGCCTTGAGCATGGCCAGCGTGTGCAGGATCACCGCGATGCCCTGCTTGTCGTCGGCGATGCCCAGGCCATAGGCCTTGTCGCCCTCGACCCGGAACGGCTGCTTGTTGAGCATGCCGATCTGGTAGACCGTGTCCATGTGCGCGATCAGCATGATCTTCTTGGTGCCGGTGCCCTTGAAGGTAGCCTTGACAACTTTGCCGATCTTCTCGGGCGTGTCTTCCATGCGGTAGACCTCGGGCGCCGCCGGGCTGCCAGGCTCGATCAGCTCCACCTGGCCGCCGAGCGCGCGCAACTTGTCGGCGATGAGGCTGGCGATCTTGTCGAGCCCTTCGAGGTCGCGGCTGCCCGACTCGATGCCGACCAGCTGCGAGAGCGAATCGAGAAGCGGCTGCTTCTGCTGGGCGGCGAGTTCTGCAATGCGCGCATCGGGTGCGGCGTGGGCAGAAAGCGTAGCCAGCGCCAGGGCGGCGGCGAGAGCGAGTTTTCGCATGGCTTTTCTTTTCCTTCGATGAGGGTTGTCGTCAGTGTGCTTTGTCCCAGTTCGGCCCGAAGCCGATCTCGGCCAGCAGCGGCACCTTGAGCGCAGCCACGGCGGCCATGATGCCCGGGATCTCGGTGCGCACCCATTCCGCCTCGGCCTCGGGCACTTCGAACACCAGTTCATCGTGCACCTGCATGATCATCTTCGTGCCGCGCTGCTCGGCGTCGAGCACCCGCTGCACCTCGACCATGCTGAGCTTGATCAGGTCGGCCGCCGTGCCCTGCATCGGCGCGTTGATGGCCGCGCGCTCGGCGCCGCCGCGGCGCGGGCCGTTCGGCGAATTGATCTCGGGCAGGTACAGGCGCCGGCCGAACACGGTTTCGACATAGCCTTTTTCCTTGGCCAGCGCGCGCGTTTCGTCCATGTAGATCTTCACGCCCGGATAGCGCTGGAAATAGCGGTCGATGTAGGCGGCCGCGGCCTTGGTCTCGATGCCGAGATTGCGCGCCAGGCCAAAGCTGCTCATGCCGTAGATCAGCCCGAAGTTGATGACCTTGGCATAGCGGCGCTGCTCGCTCGACACCTGCTCGGGCGTGCTGCCGAACACTTCGGCCGCGGTCGCGCGGTGCACGTCGATGCCGTCGGTGAAGGCGCGCAGCAGCGAGGCGTCGTCGCTCAGGTGCGCCATGATGCGCAACTCGATCTGCGAGTAGTCGGCACTCGCGATCACGCTGCCCGCAGGCGCCACGAAGGCCTCGCGCACGCGCCTGCCTTCGGGCGTGCGGATCGGGATGTTCTGCAGGTTCGGGTCGTTGCTGCTGAGCCGGCCCGTCACGGCCACTGCCTGCGCGTAGTGCGTGTGCACGCGCCCGCTGCGCGGGTTGGCCAGCTGGCCCAGCTTGTCGGTGTAGGTGCCCTTGAGCTTGGACAGGCCGCGGTGTTCGAGGATCTTGGCCGGCAGCGGGAAGTCTTCGGCCAGCTTCTCTAGCACCTCTTCGTCGGTGCTGGGCGCGCCGCTCGGCGTCTTCTTGACCACGGGCAGGCCGAGCTTGGTGAAAAAGATCTCGCCGATCTGCTTGGGCGAACCCAGGTTGAAGGGCTGGCCCGCGAGTTCGTAGGCCTCCTGCTCCAGCGCCATGATGCGCGTGCCGAGTTCATGGCTTTGCGCCGACAGGGTGGGCGCATCGATCAGCACGCCGTTGCGCTCGATGCGGTAGAGCGCTTCGCTGCTCTTCATCTCGAGCTGGTAGACGAACATCAACTTTTCGTCGGCCTCGAGCTGCGGCCACAGTGCCAGGTGCACGTCGAGCGTCTGGTCGCTGTCCTCGCAGGAATACTCGGCCGCCTTGTCGATCGCGACCTGGCCAAAGGGGATCTGGTGCGCGCCCTTGCCGCACAGGTCTTCGTAGCTGATGCCGCTGCGGCCCAGATGGCGCTCGGCCAAGCTCGCCAGGCCGTGCGGCTTGTGCACTTCGAGCACGTAGCTCTGCAGCATGGTGTCGTGCGCATAGCCCTGCACCTCGATGCCGTGGTTGGCGAACACGTGGCGGTCGTACTTGACGTGCTGGCCCAGCTTTTTCTTCGCGCCGTTCTCGAGCCACGGCTTCAGCTTCGCGAGCACCTCGTCGCGCGGCAACTGGGCCGGTGCATCGGGGTAGTTGTGCGCCAGCGGCACGTAGGCGGCCTCGCCCGGTTTCACGCTGAAGCTCACGCCGACGATCTCGGCGCGCATTTCGTCGAGCGAGGTGGTTTCGGTGTCGACCGCAACCAACTCGGCCGCTTCCACCCTGGCCAGCCAGGTGTCGAAGGCCTCCCAGGTCATCACCGTGTCGTAGGCCAGATTGCTGACCTTCTCGGCCGCGACCAGCGCGGGGTCGTCGAACAGGCCCGGGCCGGCGTCGCCGCTCTTGTTCTTCCTGTTGCTTTGCTCGATCAGCTCGGGCGGCACCGCCTGCGATTCGAGCGCCTTGACCAGGCTCTTGAAGCCGAACTTTTCATAGAACGTCTTGAGCTCGTCGGTTTGCTGCGCACCCGGGGCGAGCGCTTCGAGCGACGGCAGGCCGGCAACGTGTTCGGCGAGGTCACAGTCGGTGCGGATGGTCACGAGCCGCCGGCCCTGCGGCAGCCATTCCAGCGCCTGGCGCAGGTTTTCCCCGGCCTGCCCCTTGACCTCTGCGGCGCGCTCGATCAACGCGTCGAGCGAGCCGTATTCGAGCAGCCACTTGGCGGCTGTCTTGGGCCCGACCTTGGCCACGCCCGGCACGTTGTCGACCGTGTCGCCGACCAGCGTCTGGTAGTCGACCATCAGGTGTGGCGGCACGCCGAACTCGGCCGTCACGCCGGCCACGTCGCGCTTCTTGCCGTTCATCGTGTCGATGATCGTGATGTGCGCGTCGACCAGCTGGCTCATGTCCTTGTCGCCGCTCGACACGATCACCTCGACGCCCTGCTGCGCGGCCGTCTTGGCCAGCGTGCCGATCACGTCGTCGGCCTCCACTCCCGGCACGACCATCACCGGCCAGCCCAGCAGCCGCACCACCTCGTAGATAGGCGCCACCTGGCTGCGCAGGTCGTCCGGCATCGGCGAGCGGTTGGCCTTGTACTCGCCATACCAGTCGTCGCGAAAGGTCTTGCCCGGCGCATCGAAGATGCAGGCGGCGTAGTCGGCGCGCACCTCGCGCCGCAGCGCCTGGGTCATGTTGATCATGCCGCGGATGGCGCCGGTGGCCGGGCTCGTCATGTCGCCCGGCACGGCGCGCAAATCGGGCATCGCGTGAAAAGCGCGATACAGGTAGCTCGAACCATCGACGAGCAGCAGCGTTTTCTTGTCGGTCATCGGGCCATTTTGCCGTTTGGCGAACGCGCCCCCGTCAGACGGGGCCGGGCGGCACCTGCTTACAACGCGTGCTCGGGTGCCACCTACAATCTCGTGATGCGCCGATCCATCCTGCTGCCCGTTCGCCGCACCCTCGCGGTGCTTGCCTGTGTCTTGCCGCTGGCCGGCGTGGAGGCCCAGACTGCCCCGCCACCCGCTGACGCCGCACAGGTTCAGCCGCAGGGCCGCCAGAACCAGAAGATCGAGAACATCCACGTCGAAGACAGTGGCGCCTCGGTCGACGAAGTGCGCTACGGCGGCCAGACCCAGAGCATCAAGGTCACGCCCAAGGGCGCGCCGAGCTACGAAGTGCTGCCCGGCAGTGGCGCCCGGGCCCCGCAAGGGCAGCCAGCGCAGGCCGACAGCGGGGGCAACGGCCCGCGCGTGTGGAACGTTTTCAAGTTCTGACTGGCCGTGGCCGTCTTCACAGAAGTCGGGCTCGATGAAGCCGGCGCGCTGCTGCAGCGCCTGGGCCTCGGTGAGTTGCGCGAACTGCGCGGCATCGAAGGCGGCATCGAGAACACCAACTACTTCGCGACCACCGATCAGGGCGCCTATGTGCTGACGGTGTTCGAGCGGCTCGGCTTCGACCAGCTGCCTTACTACCTTTGTTTGATGCAGCACCTGGCCTCTCGCGGCATTCCCGTGCCCGCCCCGGCGCCCGATCCGTCGATTCAGCTGGCGCCGCTCGGCCATGCGCTGGAACGCGCGGCGAACGCACCCTGCGAGCTGCTGCACACCCTGCAGGGCAAACCCGCCGCCGTGGTGCAGCGCCTGGCCGGCCGCAGCGAGCTGGCACCGACGGCAGCACATTGCGCCGAGCTCGGGCAGATGCTGGCGCGGATGCACCTGGCAGCGCGTGACTTTCCCCGCATCCAGCCCAACCTGCGTGGCCTGCCCTGGTGGAACGACACGGTGCCCGTGGTGCTGCCCTACCTCGATGCGCCCCAGGCCGCGCTGCTGCGCAGCGAACTGGCCTACCAGAACCACGTGGCCGAATCCTCGGGCTACGCGGCGCTGCCGCGCGGGCCGATCCACGCCGACCTGTTTCGCGACAACGCGATGTTCGCGACCGGCGAAGAAGTGCCGCGCCTCACCGGCGTGTTCGACTTCTACTTTGCAGGCACCGACAGCTGGCTGTTCGACCTGGCCGTGTGCCTCAACGACTGGGCGATCGACCTGTCGACGGGCGAGGCCGACGCCGGCCGCACCGCCGCCCTGCTCGACGCCTACAGCACGGTGCGCCCGCTGATCGCCGCCGAGCGCGCGCTGCTGCCGGCCATGCTGCGCGCGGCCGCGCTACGCTTCTGGATCTCGCGCCTCTGGGATTTCCATTTGCCGCGCGAGGCCAGCATGCTGAAGCCGCACGACCCCACGCACTTCGAGCGCGTGCTGTGCGAGCGCGTACGGCGCCCCCTCCCGACGCCCGACACGCAACGCGTGCTGCAGGCCGCCTGACCATGAAGCTTCATCTTGTCCCTGCCCGTACCGGCGTCGAGTGGGTTCGCCTCGGCTTGCGCACCTTCTGGCGGCAACCGCTGGCGTTCATTTCGCTGTTCTTCCTGTTCATGGCGCTGATCTCGATCGCGGCGCAGTTGCCGCTGGTCGGCAGCATCGTCGCGCCGGTGTTCCTGCCGTTCATGACGCTGGGGCTGATGGTCGCCACCTCGGTGGCCCAGGACAGCGAAACGCCCAAGCCCGTTGCGCCCGCGATGTTCGTGGCGGCCTTCCGCGCCATGCGCGGCCGCTGGCGGCCGATGATGGTGCTCGGCATCATTTCGGCGATCTACTTCGTGGCCGCGGTGGGGGTCTCTGCGCTGATCGATGGCGGCCAGCTCGCACGGGCCTACCTGCTCGACGAAACCGTGACGCCCGAGATCATGGCCGGCAGCGATTTCCAGACGGCGCGTCTGCTGGTGATGTGCCTGAACCTGCCGCTGTCGCTCGCGATGTGGCATGCGCCGGCGCTGGTGCATTGGCACGGCGTGGCGCCGGCCAAGAGCCTGTTCTTCAGCCTGGTCGCGCTGTTCCGCAACTTCACCGCTTACGCGATGTTCTGCCTGTCGTGGTTTGGCGTGTTCATGATCGCCGGCATCGCGCTCGGCCTGATCGCAACGGTGCTGGTCGCGGTCGGCGCCATGGCCGTCGGCGACAGTGCATCGATGCTGGGCGGCGCACTGATGATCGGCTGCGCCTTGACTCTGGCAGCGATGTCGCTGAGCTCGACCTGGTTCACTTTCCGCGACAGCTTCGACCCGGATTAGGCTCGGGCTAGGCTCGCCCCCAGGCTTCGCGCACTGCGTGTCGCTTCTCCTTCCCCCTACCGGGGGCAACACCGGCGGCCCGGCAGAGCCGGTTCCGCGGTGTTCACCGCGAATTCAGACGGGCGTCAGCTTGGCCACTGAAAGGGCCAGCCACTTCACGCCGTGGCGCGGAAAGTTGATCTGGGCCCGCGCATCGTCGCCGCTGCCTTCGAGCGCCGTTACCGTGCCCTCGCCGAACTTGTTGTGGAACACCTG
Organism: Variovorax nitratireducens; assembly: GCF_051216545.1. Taxonomy (NCBI): domain Bacteria; kingdom Pseudomonadati; phylum Pseudomonadota; class Betaproteobacteria; order Burkholderiales; family Comamonadaceae; genus Variovorax; species Variovorax nitratireducens. The sequence continues at coordinate 698,381 of NZ_JBPJZO010000001.1, read as the reverse complement.
CTGGCTGATGCGCAGGCCGTGCGACGGGGCCGCCTTTTGCACCGGCACCGTACCGCTGCCATAGGTTTCGGTGGCGCGCGCGCCGCCGTAGCCACCGTAACCAGTGGAGCCGCTGTCGTAGCGACCGCTGCGCTGGCTCGGCGCCGCGAACTGGCCGAAGCCGGCGTTCTTGGGCGTCAGCCACTTCAGCGCGCTCTCCGGCAATTCGTCGAAGAAGCGGCTCTTGAGGTTGTAGCGCGTCTGCCCATGGAGCATGCGCGTCTGTGAATGGCTCAGGTAGAGCCGCTGGCGCGCGCGCGTGATCGCGACGTACATCAGGCGGCGCTCTTCCTCGAGACTGTCGCGATCGCTCATCGAGTTCTCATGCGGGAACAGGCCCTCTTCCATGCCGGTGATGAACACGCAATCGAACTCCAGGCCCTTGGCGGCGTGCACCGTCATGAGCTGCACCGCGTCCTGGCCGGCCTTGGCCTGGTTGTCGCCCGACTCCAGCGCGGCATGGGTGAGGAACGCCGCCAGCGGGCTCAGCGTTTCGCCGGTGTCGGCATCGGGCGCGAGATCGGGCAGTGCTTCGTCGAGCACCGGACGGCTCGTGTCGATGCCCTGGCTGGCAGCGCTCTGGCGCAACTCGTCGATCGGCAATGCGACGGCATCGCGGCCGAAGCCCTCCTGCGTGACGAAGCTCTCGGCCGCGTTGACCAGTTCTTCCAGATTCTCGATGCGGTCGGCGCCTTCGCGATCGGCCTTGTAGTGCTCGATCAGGCCGCTGTGGTCGAGGATGAGCTCGATGATTTCCTTCAGCGAGATGTTTTGCGTCTGCTCGCGCAGCACGTCGATCTTCGCGACGAACGCCGACAGGTTGGCGCCCGCCTTGCCGCTGAGCGCGCCGACGGCGTCGTGCAGCGACTGGCCGCGCGCGCGCGCCGCGTCCTGCAACTGCTCGATGCTGCGTGCGCCGATGCCGCGCGGCGGAAAGTTGACGACGCGCAGAAAGCTGGTGTCGTCGTCCTTGTTCTCGAGCAGGCGCAGGTAGGCCAGCGCGTGCTTGATTTCGGCACGCTCGAAGAAGCGCAGGCCGCCGTACACGCGGTACGGCACCGCGGCATTGAACAGCGCGGTTTCGATCACCCGGCTCTGCGCATTGCTGCGGTAGAGCACGGCGATTTCCTTGCGGTTGATGCCCGCGTCGGCGCCGGAGCCCCGCACCAGCTGGCGGATCTCGTCGACCATCCATTGCGCCTCGGCAAAGTCGCTGGTCGATTCGTACACGCGCACCGGCTCGCCGGGGCCCTGCTCGGTGCGCAGGTTCTTGCCGAGCCGCTTGGTGTTGTGGCCGATCAGCTCGTTGGCCGAATCGAGGATGTTGCTGTAGCTGCGGTAGTTTTGCTCGAGCTTGATCTGCTGCTGCACATCGAACTCGCGCACGAAGTCGGCCATGTTGCCGACGCGCGCGCCGCGAAAGGCGTAGATGCTCTGGTCATCGTCGCCCACCGCAATCACGCTGTTGCCGCCGGGCTGGAATGTGCCGTCGACCGCGGTGGTGCCCGACAGCATCTTGATCCAAGCGTATTGCAGGCGGTTGGTGTCCTGGAACTCGTCGATCAGGACGTGGCGAAAGCGCCGCTGGTAGTGTTCGCGCACCGGATCGTTGTCGCGCAGCAGTTCGTAGCTGCGCAGCATGAGCTCGCCGAAATCGACCACACCTTCGCGCTGGCATTGTTCTTCGTAGAGCTGGTAGAGCTCGATCTTCTTGCGGTCGTCCTCGCTGCGCGCTTCGACGTCGCGCGGACGCAGGCCGTCTTCCTTGGCGCCGGCGATGAACCATTGCGTCTGCTTGGCCGGAAAGCGCTCGTCGTCGACGTTGTGCTGCTTCATCAGCCGCTTGATGGCCGAGAGCTGATCCTGCGTGTCGAGGATCTGGAAGGTGGACGGCAAGTTGGCCAGCTTCCAGTGCGCGCGCAGGAAACGGTTGCACAGGCCGTGGAAGGTGCCGATCCACATGCCGCGCACGTTGACCGGCAGCATCGCCGACAGGCGCGTCATCATCTCCTTGGCCGCCTTGTTGGTGAAGGTGACGGCCAGCACGCCCCCCGGCGACACCTGCCCGGTCTGCAGCAGCCAGGCGATGCGCGTGGTGAGCACCCGCGTCTTGCCCGAACCGGCGCCCGCGAGGATCAGCGCATTGCCGGCCGGTAGGGTCACCGCGGCGAGCTGCTCGGGGTTGAGGTTCTGGAGCAGCGGCAGGTCGGCGCGGGGCGCAGTATCGGTGAGCATCGCCCGATTGTAGAAAGCGTGGCGTATGCGGGGTATATGAACGGCCATTGCGCGCGCCCCGGGGCGACTGCGTAAAATCAGTCACCGGGCCCAAGTTTCTTGCGCCCGGTTTTTCGTTTTGGAAAGCCGGCCGAACCAAGCGCTCATTTGTTCTTCAAAGGAGCTTCGGTCATGCAAATTTTCGACTACGACAACATCCTGCTGCTTCCGCGCAAGTGCCGCGTGGATAGCCGCTCCGAATGCGACGCCAGCGTCGAGCTCGGCGGCCGCAGCTTTCGCCTCCCGGTGGTGCCGGCCAACATGAAAACGGTGGTCGACGAGACCATCTGCCTCTGGCTCGCGCAGAACGGCTACTTCTACGTGATGCACCGCTTCGACCTGGACAACGTGATCTTCGTCGAGCAGTTGCAAAAGAAAGGCGTGTTCGCCTCGATCTCGCTCGGCGTCAAGAAGGCCGACTACGACACGGTCGACCAGTTCGTCGCGAAGGGCCTGGTGCCGGAGTACATCACGATCGACATCGCGCATGGCCATGCCGACAGCGTGAAAAACATGATCGGCTATCTCAAGGAAAAGCTGCCCGCGTCCTTCGTGATTGCCGGCAACGTGGCCACGCCCGAAGCCGTGATCGACCTGGAGAACTGGGGCGCCGACGCCACCAAGGTCGGCGTCGGCCCGGGCAAGGTCTGCATCACCAAGCTCAAGACCGGCTTCGGCACGGGCGGCTGGCAGCTGAGCGCGCTCAAGTGGTGCGCGCGCGTGGCCACCAAGCCGATCATTGCCGACGGCGGCATCCGTGACCATGGCGACATCGCCAAGAGCATCCGCTTCGGCGCGAACATGGTGATGATCGGCTCGCTGTTCGCGGGCCACGAAGAGTCGCCGGGCAAGACCGTGGAAGTCGACGGCGTGCTGTTCAAGGAGTACTACGGCTCGGCCAGCGACTTCAACAAGGGCGAGTACAAGCACGTCGAAGGCAAGCGCATCCTAGAGCCGATCAAGGGCAAGCTGGCCGGCACGCTGGTCGAGATGGAACAGGACGTGCAGAGCTCGATCAGCTATGCGGGCGGCAAGAGACTGATGGACATCCGCAAGGTGAACTACGTGACGCTCGGCGGCGCCAACGAGGGCGAGCACCTGCTGATGTAGCCCACCCCCGATGCGGCTCACTTCGTGTAGCCGCCTCCCCCTCAAGGGGGCGACACCAGCGGCCCGGCAAAGCCGGTTCCGCAGTGTCCCTGGAAAAGTCAGCGTTTATCTTGGAGCAGTGAGAGGGCCGAGCCGTGAAGGGCATGTGAGGGGTCGGCCAGGGCATCGAGGATGCTGAAGTGGTTGAGGCCCGGCTGTTCTTCGCAGACCGGCACCGTACGCGCGCCCCACGCCTTGCGGATCAGCGCGTTGTGGCGCAGAAACTCTTCGCTCTCGTCGCCGCCGACCACGCTGTAGAGCCGGCCCTGCTTCGGCGCCGGCCACAAGGCCGGGCTGGCGCGGCGCGCATCCTGCGGCGTGAGTCGCAACGCCTCCTGCAACGAGGGGGTGCGCATCAGCGGTTGGAGGTCATAAAGCCCCGAGATCGACAGCGCATTGCGCACCAGCTGCGCCGGCAGGCCCAGCGCCTTCCAGTCACAGGCCAGCAGCATCGCCGCGAGGTGCCCGCCGGCCGAATGCCCGGCGACCGTGATGCGGCACGGATCGCCGCCATGCTCGGCGACGTGGTGCCAAGTCCAGGCCAGCGCCTTCACCATCTGCAGCGCGATGTCCGGAATGGTCACCGGTTGCGCCGCGGTGCCCGGGCAGAGCGCGTAATTTGGAACGACGACGCAAACGCCCTGCGCGGTGAATGCCGGCGCCACGAAGGAATGGTCGCTCTTGTCGAGCGAGCGCCAGTAGCCGCCGTGGACGAACACCAGCACTGGCACGCTGGACGACGCGCTCGCAGCGGGAAAGATGTCGAGCGTCTCGTTGACACCGTCGCCATAGCGCCGGTCGATCACGCCCGGCGGCGCGGCGGCGCGCACCTGCGCCGAGTCGTGCGCCCAGCGCGCAAAGTACGCGGGGTGCCCGGGTACGCGTGCACGGTTGTTGTACATGCGGTCGAGCCAGACCGGGTCGTCGTGTGGAGCCATGCGTCGTTCCTTGTCGAAAAAAGCGATTCGGAGTGATCTTGGCACGCGCCACGAAACTGCATGAATCGCGTTAAACTCGATCTGCGTTGGGGGGGTAGCTCAGCTGGGAGAGCGCCGCGTTCGCAATGCGGAGGTCGTGAGTTCGATCCTCATCCTCTCCACCAACCGACAGCAAAAAGGCCCTGGCATTCGCCAGGGCCTTTTTTTCGTTGGGCGCCGCTCAGTCGAGTGTCAAATGCCGGCCGTGCAACGCCACCGCGGCGGGCGACGCGAGGTATCCGATGGTCTGCGCGGCGACCGCGGTCGACACCCACTCGGCCGGGTTGGCATCGGGCATCGCATGGCGATTGGCCGGCGTGTCCATCACCGTCGGGGCGATGCTATTGACGCGAATGCCGTGCGGCGACAACTCGGCCGCCATCGATTCCACCAGCCGCTGCAACGCGCTCTTGGACGCGCAATAGGCCGACATGGCGGCCAGGCCGCGCGACGCAGTGGCGGCGGTGACGGCGATCACGCTGCCGCCCTGATGCGCAATCATCGACGGCACGAACGACTGGCTCACCGCCACGAACGACCAGGCGTTGAGGTTCATCATGCGATCCCAGCTCGCACGTTCGAGTTCGTGCACCGAAGCGCCCATCTCGAAGCCGCCCGCAATGTGCACCAGCGTGTCGACCTGCTGAAAAACCTTCAATACCTGCGCCGATGCTTCCTGCATAGCCGCCACCGACGTCACGTCGCAGGCAATCAGCAGATGCTGCGAGTTGTCGAGGCCGGGAAAGGTCTCGGCCAGCTTTTCGGCATGGTGATCGAGCAGCGCGAGACGCGCGCCCTGGTCGAGAAAGTGCTGCGCCACGGCGCGGCCGAGCGCGCCGGCGGCGCCCGTCAGCACGACGTGGGATTGGGTCTTGAGGGTGTCGGTCATCGATGCATCCTTGGGGTTCGTTGCGCAAGCGCGCGAGTGCCGGCGATGGTAGCGCCGGTTGCTGGCCGGCACCGATTCTTCTGGGCTATAATCGAAGGATTGCCTGATCACAGCAATGCGATTCAGGGGCTCTTAGCTCAGTTGGTAGAGCAGCGGACTCTTAATCCGTAGGTCGAGTGTTCGAGTCACTCAGGGCCCACCACCAAATTACCCGCGCGGTTACTAGAAAGCCTGCTATCTAATCGATAGCGGGCTTTTGTGTTTCTGGCCCTCAATCGGCCACCTTGTCACGAATCCCGTCAGCGTGGCCTCCGCGCGCATGTGCGACGACGTGCGACGACCTTCGGGCGCCGATAGCGCTGCCAGGCACAGGGCTGCCAACGCCCGGCGCGTTCCTCGCTTCTTTTCGCCCCCGATGCCTTTCGAGAGTGCCGGGACGGCCGCTATTTCTTGCTGCCGGTCGCCCTGTGCGCCTGATGATTTCCGAAGGTCAGAGGCGCCGTGTTGCAACTGAGCACGGTTTGCCCCCCCGTCAGTTTGATGAGGACCAGGGCGGTGTCTTTCGTGCCAGGCTCTCCGCCATCGGTGAAGGTAAATGCTATTTCTGCGGGCTGACCATTGAAGGTGCCGGTTCCCGCTCCGTCAAAGGTGTCGAAGTCCGCATTCGGGGGTTGTTGGATCGCGTCAGTGTCGGTGCACACGGCCTTCGTCAAAGTGGTCAGATGAAAATTGTCGCCGCCGGAAAAGTTGATTTCCAGATTGTTTGGCACTGCGAGCGTGGCCGGCGGATCGCCCTTGCAATGCAACTCGAACCCGTGCGTCACTCTTTGCTGCCCCGGTTCACTGCAGACAAAGCTTCCGCCACCCGTCATTCGACCTTCTTGGTGTGCCCACGCAGCGCCCATCATCGTCGCAGCCGCTATAGAGCAAAGCACAGCCCTACCGCAAATTTTGTCCATGATCTTCCCTCTGCCCCGCCACGGGCGGTGATACCAGGGCCAGAGCATCAACTCGGGAGCTTGAACAAACAGGCGCAGAGGCCCATCGGGCGAAATTGTTGTACGCCTTAAATCGACCCTTCTCCATACAACAGATGGCCTATCTTTTCTGACTTCCCTAACCACGAAGGCCTCGCTGCTCCTACCGCATGGCGTTCATGCGATCTCGCGCAGCGCGCACCAGACGACGCATGGCTCACCAGCTCGCCGAAGAGGCGCCCCGATCGAGCCATCGCTGTTCTGATGCCGTTCTTTGTATGCAAGTCCGTACGCCAGAGCACATACAGATTCAGCCTACGGCCCCATGCTCTCTGGCAGACAGCGGCGGCGCTGGTAGAGGTGCTTCGGCAGCCGCCAAATCCTTGGCCGGTCCTCGATGCCGTCGACTGTCGCCAATCACGGGCCCAGACGCAGCAGACAACTCCGCGCAGGGCTCCTGCTATATCAGCGCCTTGCCTTCTGCGTTGTGGGCGGGCTGAGTTGACGATATTCGTCGACCCAACAGATTCCTCGGGCCTTCATCCCCTCGATCAGTTCGTTCTGGCTTTTGAAGACGCCCGATGAGGCCAAGGTGCCCTTTATTTCGCCGTACCTCAGAACTACAACCCTGCCGTGGCAGTTTCCTTCACTGCTGACTCGATCCATGAAAAATCGCAGTTCCCAGTCTTGGTGGAAGTACCGGCCAATTTCTGTTTTTGGCGCCATGGCAGATCTTTCACAGGCAGCGAGTCACTCGAATGTATGAAACGTCAACTCAGAGGCCCAAACTACGCTCTTCTCAAGGCAAGTCACGTAAGAAGAACACCCCTGCACCCGTCGCGAGAAAGCGCCGGGGGTTCAGCGCTTACCGCCCGACGCAGCGCGTCGCTGGCGCCGCGAGCCCGCGGCATGAATCAAGGCTGGAAACTCGCCAGCCAGCTCCCGCGCCAGATAGCCCAACGGGCCATGTCGCCGGGCGAGCGAGGCCCCGGCACGCGCATGCAGCACTACCCCCCAACCGCAGGCGGCCAGCGGCTCCATTCCACGCGCAGAAAGTCCGCCAATCAGGCCGGCGAGTATGTCCCCGGAACCGGAGGTCGCCAGACCGGAACTTCCCCCGGTGAAGCGCCAGGCCTCACCCGAAGGCATGGCAATGAAGGTCTCGGCGCCCTTCAGGGCGACGCAGGCGTTCCAGCGTCGGGCCGCCTCCGCAGCCACCTTGTGCGGATCGACGCAAACGTGCTCCTTGGAAAAACCGGTCAGGTGCGCCATCTCCCCCGCATGAGGCGTGAGGATGACAGGCTGCGCGAAGCTTCCTTCGCGCACGATCGACATCGCCACGGCATCCAACACCATCGTGCTCGACGCGAACAGCGGCAATAGCGCCCGTACAAATGCGATGCTGCGGCGCTCGTCGAGCATGCCGGGGCCCAACACCACTGCACTGACCTTGTCGACAAGAGGCGCCAGCCTGGCCACCGCCCGCGCCTGCAGCGCGCCAGATGGGCTTTGATCGAGCGGAATCACACGCGCTTCTGGAATGGCCAGCGCGAGACCCAGCGCCACGTTGCGCGGCGCGGCCACCGTCAGTTTCCCAGCGCCGGCGCGCAACGCTGCCACGGCGGCGAGCAATGCAGCACCCGGCACTTCTTCGCTTCCCGCGACCACCAACACGTGCCCCCGCGCCTCCTTGTCGGCATCGGCACCGTGGTCAGGGATAGGCCACCGGGCGAGCGCCTTGCTGTCCAGCGGTCTTGCGCGCGATGAAATGGCGGGCATGGGAGGCATCAGGGCTTTGGCGCCGCAGGCTGATCCGGCGCGCTCGTGACTGGCGTCGCAGCCTCCCGCAGCGGTGCGAGAAAGTTCACCAGATCCAGTTGGAGTACCTGATCCTCGTCAGCCCGCCTTTGCGCGCGATAGGACGTCACGGCGCAGTTGGGCACGTCACCCTGGCGGTCGATCTCGAGGATCTGCTGTTCGTCCATGTGCTCGAGCAGGTAGCGCATGCAGTTGACGATCACCTGATGGGCGACCACCAGCACCCGGCGATCCGCGTACTCGCGCGTCACCATCTCGAGCAGGCTGCGAAGGCGAAGAATCACATCGCACCAGCTCTCGCCGCCGGGCGGGCGGAAATAGAACTTCCCTACATGGATCCGCTGCTGGTTCAGCTCGGGATGCTTCTGGTGGATGCCGAGCTTGGTGAGGCGATCCAGCACCCCGAACTCCTTCTCGCGAAGGCGTTCGTCAATCCGCAGCGTGACTTCGTGCTGCGCGAGGCGACAGCGCTCGGTGACCAGGCGAGCGGTTTCCTTGGCGCGCAGGTAGGGCGAACACAACACCACTTCGGGTTGTTGATCCGGCGGCAGCTTCTGGAACCATTCGCCAAGCGCCTTCGATTGCGCCACGCCCAGCGGCGACAACGGGACATCGATGTCCCGCCAGGCGAGATCGATCACCGCCAATCCACCGGACTCGGCTGCGTCGCGCGCGACGTTGCCCGCGCTTTGGCCGTGCCGAACGATCCACAAGGTGTCAGGCCAGTTCGAATGCATCAAAACCCCACACAGAAGTGCAGCGACTTTAGAAGGGACATGAAGGTCGCCTCGTAGGCCAAGACCCATTGGCGACGTCGCGTCGACGGCTGGCGGCGTCCCGTCAGCAACGCTCTCGATCTGGAAGCGCCTCTCTCCTACAAGTCCAGAAACGGGCCATACCTAGCCTCGCGCTTCCTTCACATCGAGAATGTCATGGCCAAAAAACCAACCACCTCTTCAGCTGAGCTCGATGCTGCACACGCTGCCGCGCGAAACACCGACAGCGGGCCCGCTCAGCCCGCGCCACCCGCTGCAGGAAAAGGCGATCCGCCCACGCAGAAAGCGATCGACACGCAGGCGCTCGCGAGCGGGATGCCCGCCAATGAAAACAAGCCGCTGGAGTACGGAGACGCCAACGCGCTATCGACTCCGGTCGGCGCCAGCGTCAGCCCCCCATCCCGCCTGCCGGCCGCCAGCACGCTCTCCGAAGAAAACTTTTCCGGCAAGACCGGCACGGTGGCGCAGGAGAGCGTGAATGCCACGATCGACACGCTCGATCGCGTGCGCGTCGATTCGAGCGGCCAGACGCTCACGACCAACCAGGGCGTCGCCATCGCCGACAACCAGAACTCCCTCAAGGCGGGTGCCCGAGGGCCAGCACTGCTCGAAGACTTCGTTCTGCGCGAGAAGATCACGCATTTCGATCATGAGCGGATTCCCGAGCGGATCGTGCACGCACGCGGATCCGGCGCGCATGGCTTCTTCGAATGCTACGAGCCGCTGACGAAGCACACCAAGGCCGCGCCCTTCAAGGAAGCAGGCAAGGTCACGCCCGTGTTCGTTCGGTTCTCGACGGTCGCTGGCGAGCGCGGCTCCAAAGACACTGCACGCGACGTCCGCGGCTTCGCCGTGAAGTTCTACACGGACGAGGGCAACTGGGATCTGGTGGGCAACAACATGCCGGTCTTCTTCATCCAGGACGCCATGAAGTTTCCCGATCTCGTCCACGCAGTGAAGCCGGAGCCGCACCATCAGATGCCGCAAGCCGCCAGTGCACACGACACCTTCTGGGATTTCGTCTCGCTGATGCCCGAGTCGACCCACATGCTTATGTGGCAGATGTCAGACCGTGCCATCCCACGCAGTTATCGAATGATGCAGGGCTTCGGGGTGCACACGTTCCGGTTGGTCAACGAAGCGGGTGAAGCCGTGCTCGTCAAGTTCCATTGGCAGCCCAAGCTCGGCACGCACTCGCTGGTGTGGGAAGAGGCCGTGAAGATATCGGGTGCCGATCCGGACTTCCATCGTCGCGATCTTTGGGAGGCCATCGAGGCAGGCGAATACCCTGAGTGGGAACTCGGTCTGCAGATCTTCACGGAAGAGCAAGCCGAGCAGTTCAGCTTCGACATCCTCGATGCGACGAAGATCGTCCCCGAGGAGCTCGTGCCGGTGCAGGTGGTGGGCCGCCTGGTACTCAACCGAAACCCCGACAACTTTTTCGCGGAAACGGAGCAGGTCGCCTTCTGCACGGCTCACATCGTGCCGGGGCTTGATTTCACCAACGACCCCCTTCTTGCGGGTCGCATCCACTCCTACGTCGACACGCAGATCAGTCGCCTGGGCGGCCCCAACTTCCACGAACTGCCGATCAATGCGCCGATTGCGCAAGTGCACAACAACCAGCGCGACGGCATGCACCGGCAGGCGATCCACCGCGGTCGCGTCGCCTACGAGCCCAACTCGCTTGCGGGCGGCTGTCCGTTCCAGGCGGGCGCCGCACAGGGTTTCGCAAGCGTCGCGCGCCGGATCGACGCGAAGGAGAACGCGAACAAGGTTCGGATCAAGCCTGAGAAGTTTGCCGATCACTACACGCAGGCCCGACTGTTCTTCGAGAGCCAGACGGAGGTGGAAAAGGCCCATATCGGCAATGCATTCCGGTTCGAGCTCTCCAAGGTGACCGTGCCGGCCATTCGCGAACGCATGGTCGCGGGGCTCCTCAATGCAGCGCCCGATCTGGCGGCAAGGCTCGCGCAAGATCTGGGGATGGAATTGCCAGCGCCTTTGCCCAAGGCGCTCGAGAATCCCGCGCCTCCCGAAGTGCAGACCTCGCCCGCCTTGTCGCTCATGGCCCGGCCCGGCGATGGCGGCATCCGTACGCGCAAGGTCGCGGTGCTAGTGGCCCAAGGCGTCGAAGGGGCATCGCTCGGCAAGCTGGTTTCCGCGCTCGTCGCAGCGGGTGCGGTGCCGCGTCTGGTCGGCGCCCGCCTCGGAACCTATGTGGGCGCGGGCGGCGAGAGGTTTGCAGCAGATGCGACGATGGAGAACTCTCCCGGTTTCCTCTTTGACGCGCTGGTGCTGCCCGATGGCGCGGGTGCCGTGGAAGCCCTCGATGCGGATGCGCACACGCTCGAATTCCTGCGGGATCAATACTGGCATTGCAAAACCATCCTCGCCTTCGGTGCGTCCGAGGCACTGTTGGCGGAGGCCCAGATCCCGCTGACGCTGCCGGATGGCTCGCCCGATACCGGACTGATCCTTGCTGATGCGGCTGGCGCCGACGCGGCCATTGCCGACTTCATTGCCGCCGTGGGGATGCACCGGCACTACGGCCGGGAAAACGATCCGCCAAAGGGCTGAGCGAGAGCGACTGGCGAAGGTTGCGCTGTCCGAAACGAGCCTGCGCCGCCTTCCTACAACAAGCTCGGCAACCGCAGCCGAGTCTTCCCATCCCCCCACCTACTTATCAGGAGTTCAACCATGCCAGCCACGACCCCCCGGAGCCAGCCCGATGCCTGCAGCCTGCTCGATGCGGATCACCGAAAGGTCAAGAAGATGTTCAAGGACTACGATGAACTTATCAAGTCCAAAGCCGCCAGTGCGTCACAGAAGAAGCGCGATCTCGCCGACGAGATCTGCATGGAGTTGACGGTGCATGCGCAGATCGAAGAGGAAATCTTCTACCCTGCCCTGCGCGACGCCATCAAGGACACGGATCTTCTGGACGAGGCCGAGGTCGAGCATGCCACTGCCAAGGATCTGATCGCCCAGATCAGGGATGCAACCGATATCGACGACAAGTTCGATGCGAAGGTGATCGTGTTGGGCGAATACATCGATCACCACGTCAAGGAAGAGCGCGGCGAGATGTTCCCCAAGGCGCGTGCAGCGAAAAGCCTGGATCTGCGGGCCATGCGCGAGCAACTCCAGATGCGCAAGGAGGAACTGATGGCAGAGATGGCGGACGCGACAGTCTGAGCCGAAGGCGCTACGGATGCGTGGCCGGCGAGCTCGCGGATGAGCGGATCTGTCCGGCATCCGCATCCATCTGCAGCACGGCCTCATGCAGCAGGCCGCGCAGCCAGACCAGCCCCGGATCCTGGGAGCGGTACTTGTGCCATTGCACCGACTGTTCGATCCTGGCCAACGGCAAGGGCGGCGGCAGCAGGGTCAGTGGCAGGGACTTCTGCACCACTCGGGCGAGTCGCGCATGCACGGTGGCGATGCGGTCGGTTCCCACGACAAGATGCGGGACGGGTGCGAAGCCGAAGGCCGTAACTTCGATGCGCTGCGCAGTACCGTAGCGTTGCAGGAACCAGTCTTCGAGCGTGGACTTGTCCATGCCCTGCGGTTGCATCGCGACATGGCCGGCGGTCACGTACTGCTCGAGCGTCAATTTGTTGGCACGCCCGAAGCTGCTGCCACTCCACACCACGCAGAGGAACTCTTCTTCGAACAGGATCTCGACGGGATGGTCGGGCGAGCAGTAGCTGCGCGGGAGCACCAGCAGATCCGCCTCGCCGCGCTCCAAATCGCGTTGGGGCGAATCGACTACCGGCAGCATTTCGAAGCGCACGTTGCGCGCTTGCTGGCGCGCCAGCACGAGCAGGTGCGGCATGAGCACCACCATCGTGTAGTCGGAGAGGAGCAGGCGGAATGTTCGATCCGAACGAACAGGGTCGAACTTCGGCTGCGCGAGGATTGCGCTGTCCACACGCACCAGCACGTCGCGCACGGCCTCCTTCAAGGTTTCGGCCCGGGGCGTGCACTCCATCTTGCGTCCGACCTGTACCAGCAAATCGTCGTCAAGGCAGGCCCGCAGCCGTGCCAGGGCATTGCTCATCGCGGACTGGCTCAGGTGCAACCGCTCGGCCGCCCGGCTGATGCTGCGTTCGGCCAGCAGCGCATCCAGAGCCACCAGCAGATTCAGGTCAAGCTTGTTGAACCGCACGGATAGCCTCGCTTATCGAACCTCAACTCGACCCGCAAGGTATTCGCGGCATCGATGCAGCGTATGGATGTAAACCATTTTACCAGTCGACCCGTCCCCAATAAGCTCTGTCAAACCCTCGCATCCCCCTCACAGGAACACCACGAATGACAGCGCGCTCGAGTCGGATACTCCGTTCACCGCCCGAAATCCGCGCCGACTTCGGCGACCGCCGGTAACCCCGAAGCGATAGCGAGGGCGCCTTGTCGATCGAGTTGGCATTCGAGGCCGTGGGCAGCGGTTCACCTGTGGTGATCCTGCACGGCCTTTTCGGCGCCGGACGCAACTGGCTCCGGATCGCCCAGGCGCTGGGCGCCACGCACCGGGTCTACATGCCGGATGCGCGCAACCACGGCGCGTCGCCTCGGGGGCAGACCATGTCGTACAGCGAGATGGCGCTCGATGTGCTGGCACTTATCAAGCGCGAGCAACTGGATCGGCCGCTGGTGATCGGCCATAGCATGGGCGGCAAGACCGCGATGAGCCTCGCCCTCGAACACCCGCAGGCAATCTCCGGCGTGGCGGTGATAGACATCGCGCCCGAGCCTTACGGCGACCAGTTCTCGCCGTACATGACGACCATGCGCGGTCTAGGCCGGAACAAGCCGGTCGACTTTGCGATGCGGCATCTTTGGGGTCACGACGAGCGTTTCGACTGGCGGCTCAACCTGCTGGCGGTGGCCATGTGCATGCGGGATCTGTGCGGATTCCAGCAGGGGCTGATGCATCGACGCTATGAAGGGCCGGCACTCTTCCTCGCCGGGACGGACTCCGACTACGTGCGACCCGAATCCCATCCGGGCATCGCGCGCATGTTTCCGCGCGCGCAGCTCGAACGTATCGCCGATGCCGGCCATTGGGTGCATGCCGACCAGCCGGACGCGCTGTTGCGGGCATTGCGCAGCTGGTTGCGCGCAGCGGTACCGCAAGAAGCGCTGGCGACGCGCTGACCCGGCGGCTCCAGAGACCACAAGCAAGCAGGAGACCGTCATGTCCAACATCCACAGCGACCTCGATCAGCCCTCGCCGCACGTGGCGCACGCCTACCTGGAGCATGCGCTTGCTTCGATCGAATCCATCCTCGATGGCCGCAGCGCCGGCGCCCCAACCAAGCCTCGCTTCGACCCCGCAGATCTCGGAATCGTTTGGCCCGCTTCGCAGGATTCACCCGGGCGCCCGTTCGCGAAAGACCATCCCGCCGCCCGCGAGCACGCCGCCGTCCATTTGCTCATCACCGCTTCGAGCCTCCTGCTGAACACGGCCCGGCAGTTGATGGCCGAACCGCTGCACCACCTGCCGCCGAAGGAGCGGGGGCAGCGGATGAATGCGCTGGTCGACGAAACCAAGACGGCCGGCCGCGCGGCCTATCGCGCAGCGCTGTTGCTGACAGGGCAGGAGTAGCCGCGGAGCCCAGCCCGGCGCGCGCGCTGCGCGAACCATGAAAAAAGCCCGGCGCCTTGCGGCACCGGGCTTTTCGCTGCGGGCAACTTGTTGCTCAGCGTGTCGGCTTGAATGCGCGCGGCTTGGAGTCGCGCGGCACGAACACCTTGCCGCCGCCGGCATTGCCGCGCGGAGCACCGCCGCCGAAGCCTTCGTTGCGGCCACCGCGCGGTGCGGCGTTGTCGCCCCAACCCGGCTTGCGACCGAAGTTGCCTTCTTCGCGGTCACGGCCGCCACCAAAACCGGCGTTGTTGCCAGCGAAGCCGCGCGGCGCGGGGGCGCCACCGGCCGGACGCGCGCCACGGTCGTTGAAACCGCTGGCGCCGGCATAGCCGCCGCTCGGGCCGGCGCGATGGCCGCCACCGGCACCGCCGCCGAACTTGCGGTCGCGCGACTGGAACTCGCGCGGCTCGCGGTCGCGGCCACCGCCAAAATTGCCTTGCGGGCGCGATTGCGGCATGCGCTGTTGCGGTTCGAGGCCCGGAATGGTCTCGGCCTTGAAGTTCTGGTGGCTGTAATGCTCGATGTCCATGATCTTGCGGCGATCGCGGAACTCGGCAAAGGTGATGGCCAGGCCATCGCGACCAGCACGGCCGGTGCGGCCGATGCGGTGGGTGTAGTCCTCGGCCTTCATCGGCAGGCCGAAGTTGAACACGTGCGTGATGGTCGGGACGTCGATGCCGCGCGCGGCCACGTCGGTTGCCACGAGAATCTGCACGTCGCCCTGGCGCAATGCCATCAGGCGACGATTGCGCAGCCCCTGGCTCAGCGCGCCGTGCAACGCGACGGCACTGAAGCCATCTTGCTGCAGGTCGTTGGCGAGGCCGTCGCATTCGACTTGCGTGCTGGCGAACACGATCGCCTGGTTGATCGTGGTGTCACGCAGCCAGTGATCCAGCATCTTGCGCTTGTGCTGCGTGTTGTCAGCCCAGAACAGCGACTGCTTGATGTTGGCGTGCTTTTCCTGCGGCGAATCGATTTGCACCTTTTGCGGCTGGCGCATCACGCGCGAAGCAAGCTGCTGGATGCGCGGCGCGAACGTGGCGCTGAACATCATGGTCTGCTTGCGTTCGATGGTCAGCTGGTTGACCTCGGCCAGGTCGTCCGAGAAGCCCAGGTCGAGCATGCGGTCGGCTTCGTCAACAACCAGGAATTGAACCTGGTCGAGCTTGATCTGCATCGAGCGCTGCAGGTCGAGCAGACGGCCCGGCGTGGCCACCACGAGGTTGGCGTTCTGCAGCTTGGCGATCTGCAACTGGTACGGCATGCCGCCCACCACGCTGGCGACCCGCAGGCCGCGGCAATGGCGCACCAGGTCGATTGCGTCGTGTGCGACCTGCTGCGCGAGTTCGCGCGTCGGGCACAGGATCAAAGCGCCGGGCGTGGCGGCCTTGAAATTGCGCGTGTTGGTCGGATCCTTGCGCTTGGCCTTCTTCGGCAGCGTTTCGCCGCGGGCGGCGGCTTCGGCCGACAGGCGCGCGAACTCGGCCTTGGCGGCTGCTTCGGCTTCGGCTTCCTGCTTGAGCAGGGTGTGCAGCACGGGCAGCAGGAAGGCTGCGGTCTTGCCGCTGCCGGTCTGGCTTGACACCATCAGGTCGATGTAGCGGGAAGTGCCATCGTCATTGCTGGTCATGGCCAGCGGAATGACCTTGTCCTGCACGGTGGTCGGCTGGTCGAAGCCGAGGTCGGCCACGGCGGCGATCAGTTCCGGCGCGAGGCCAAGACGGATGAAGCCGTTGGGCGCCTTGGGCACGTCGGCCGGTGCGGCAGCGACGTCCAGGGTGTCCAGCAAGGTGATGTCGGAGTTCGATTCCGCGATTGCCACGAATTCGTCGGAAGAAGATTGCACAGGCGCGAACTCGCCCTGCGCTTCAAAAGCGTCGGTCATTGAGATATCTCATACGCGGGCGCTGCCGTAGGCGGCGCCCCGTCGGGTGGTTAAAAACATCAACCATCCAACGACATTCAGTCTTCGCTTTCGCGAGGCTGCGGCCCTTTTTGATCGTGAAGATCGGGCGCTTGTGCAAGACGGGGAGATGCAAGAAAAACGCTGCTCTGCGCAGCGAAGCCACTGATTATGGCATGAATTCGGGTTTTACCTAATCAATCGAGCTTGAGGAACGTTTCGCGGTAGTGCGCGAGTTCTTCGATCGATTCATGCACGTCGGCCAGCGCGGTGTGCGCCTGCTGCTTCTTGAACGCGCTGTATGCCGCCGGCTTCCAGCGCTTCGCCAGTTCTTTCAGCGTGCTCACGTCGAGGTTGCGATAGTGGAAGTAGGCCTCGAGCTTGGGCATGTACTTGACCAGGAAGCGCCTGTCCTGCCCGATGGTGTTGCCGCACATCGGCGAGCCGGTCTTCGGGATGTAGCGCGCGATGAACTCGAGCAGTTGCTGCTCGGCCGCCGCCTCGTCGAGCGTCGAGGCCTTGACCTTGTCGATCAGGCCGCTGCGGCCGTGCGTGCCCTTGTTCCACGAATCCATGGCGTCGAGCACCGCATCGTCCTGGTGGATCACGAGCACCGGACCGTCGATGCGCGGCGTGAGGTCGGGACCGGTCACGACCACTGCGATCTCGAGCAGACGCTCTTTCTCGGGGTCGAGCCCGCTCATTTCGCAGTCGAGCCAGATCAGGTTCTGGTCGCTTTTCTTCAGGGTCGGGGGGGTCTGTACGGTCGATTCGGGCATCGGGGCATTGTCGTCGATGGCCCAGCCGCGCCCCGCATGAAGACTAAACTCGGCGGCCCATGAATGCCTCCCTCATCTTCACTTGCGCCTTTGCGGCCGCCCTGGTCGTCGGCCTGTTGCTGAAGTTCTGGCTCGCGTCGCGCCAGGTGCGCCACGTGGCCCGGCATCGCGGCACGGTGCCGGCGCGGTTCGCATCGATCATCACGCTCGAGTCGCATCAGAAGGCAGCCGACTACACGATCGCCAAGGCACGCTTCGGTTTGATCGAACTCGCGGGAGGCTCGGCCGTGCTGCTGGCCTGGACGCTGCTCGGCGGACTCGATCTGCTCAACAAGGTGCTGTTGGCCTGGATCGGCGGCGGCATGGTGCAGCAACTGGCGCTGCTCGCCGCCTTTGCGGTGGTCGGCGGCCTGCTCGACCTGCCCTTTTCGCTCTGGCAGACCTTCGTGCTGGAACAGCGCTTCGGCTTCAACAAACTCACCTGGCGCCTGTGGCTTACCGACGCCGTCAAGGGTTGCTTGCTCGGCGCGCTGATCGGCCTGCCGATCGCCGCGCTGATCCTGTGGCTGATGGGGGCCGCCGGCTCGCTCTGGTGGCTCTGGGCCTGGGGCACCTGGATGGGCTTCAATCTGCTGCTGATGCTGGTGTACCCGAGCTTCATCGCCCCGCTGTTCAACAAGTTCCAACCCCTCGACGACCCGACACTGAAGGCGCGCGTCACCGCATTGATGAAGCGCTGCGGCTTCGCGGCCAAGGGCCTGTTCGTGATGGACGGCAGCAAGCGCAGCGCGCATGCCAACGCCTACTTCACCGGCTTCGGTGCCAGCAAGCGCGTGGTGTTCTACGACACGCTGCTGCGCCAGCTCAGCGCCGGCGAAGTCGAGGCGGTGCTGGCGCACGAGCTCGGGCACTTCAAGCACCGCCACATCCTCAAGCGCATGGTCACGCTGTTTGCGCTGAGCCTGGCCGGCTTCGCGCTGCTCGGCTGGGTGTCCGACCGCTCATGGTTCTACACCGGGCTCGGCGTACAGCCGAACATGGGTGCCGCCAACAATGCGCTGGTGCTGCTGCTCTTCATGCTGGCGGTGCCGGTGTTCGGTTTCTTCGTCGCACCTCTGTCGGCGCGCCTGTCGCGCAAGCACGAGTTCGAAGCTGATGCCTACGCCGTCGCCCAGACCAGCGGCGCCGACCTGTCGGCTGCCCTGCTGAAGCTCTACAGCGACAACGCCTCGACGCTCACGCCCGACCCGGTGTTCGTGAAGTTCTACTACTCGCACCCGCCTGCGTCGGAGCGCCTGGCGCGCATGGCCGCGGCCTGAAACCCGCACGGAGTTCACTCATGACCAGCAGCAGCATGTTCAAACCCAAGGTCTGGAAAGGCCAGCCGCGCCGCGCGCTGAGCGCCACCGAAATCGTCGCCAGCCTGGCGCGCCTCGACGGCTGGAAGCTCGCCGGCGACGGCGCCGACGTCGCGATCGAGAAGACCTACACCTTTGCGAACTACTTCGAGACCATCGCGTTCGTGAACGCGCTGGCGATGATTGCGCACACGCAGGATCATCACCCCGACCTGTCGGTGCACTACAACCGCTGCGTGGTGCGCTTCAACACGCACGATGTCGGCGGCATCTCGTCGACCGACTTCGACTGCGCCACGCAGGCCGACGCGCTGCTCGCCGCCTGATGGAACACCCGGGTGGCTAAGCAACGCAGCGCGCCAAACAGCACGGGCGCCCTGCACACCGGCATCGTCATCGCCAGCCACGGCCGGCATTGCGTGGTGGAAACGCCCGATGGCCAGCACGTGATCTGCCACCCGCGCGGCAAGAAGAGCCAGGCCGTCGTCGGCGACCGGGTGCGCTGGCAGGCCAGCGAGGACGAAGGCACGATCGAGAAGGTCGATGCGCGCCGCAACCTGTTTTACCGGCAGGACGAGATCCGCACCAAGTCGTTTGCGGCCAACCTCGACCATGTCCTGATCCTTGTTGCCGCCGAGCCCGAGTTCTCCGAGCACCAACTGACGCGCGCACTGATCGCGGCCGAAGCCGAGCGCATCGCGCCGATCATCGCGCTCAACAAGAGCGACCTGGTGGCGCCGTTCGAGCGGGCCTGGGCCAAGCTGGCGCCCTACCGCCGCATGCACTACGGCGTGCTGCCGCTCTCGCTCACGGCTTCGGGCGAAGTCGACCGCGTCGCACTGCTCAAGCTGCTGACCGGCAAGACCACACTGGTGCTCGGCCCCTCGGGCGCCGGCAAGAGCACGCTGATCAACCTGCTGGTGCCGGGAGCGCTGGCGCTCACCGGCGAGATCTCGAAGGCGCTGGCCTCCGGCAAGCACACCACGACCAGCACCAGCTGGTACTGGGTCGACAAGGCCAGCCAGACCGCGCTGATCGACTCGCCCGGCTTCCAGGAATTCGGCCTGCACCACATCGAGCCGATGCAGCTCGCGGGCCTCATGCCCGACATCGCCGAACACGCGTCGAACTGCAAGTTCTACAACTGCACCCACCTGCACGAGCCGGGCTGCGGCGTGATTCCGCAGGTCGAGTCGGCCTCCAGCGACCGTCCCATCAGCGCAGCGCGCTACAAGATCTATGGCGAACTGTTCGCCGAACTGAGCCAGACACCGCGCTACTGAGCGCTCAGCGCATTGCCTCGCGGATGGCGGTCTCGTAGCGGTCGAGCACGGTATTCGGGTGGAACATTTCGAGGTGCTCGTCGCGCTTGGCCAGCAAGCTCTTGCGCCGCGCTTCGTCCGCCAGCAGTTCGCGCATCGCCTGCGCGAGCGCCGCCGGGTCTTCGGGCGGCACGAGGAGGCCGCACGGACCGACCGATTCCGGCAAGCCGCCCTGCCGGCTCGCGATCACGACGCAGCCACTGGCAATCAGCTCGATCGGCACCAGCGGCAGCGCCTCGGGCGGCTCGGGCCGCGATGGCACCACGGCGACCTGGTGTTCGCGCATGACCTCGCCCAGGCGGTTGCCGCGCAACACGCCGAGCCAGGCGATCTGATCCTGCAGTCCGAGCTCGGCAATCCGTGCCTCGATCGTGCCCTTTTCCGGGCCGTCACCGGCGATCGACAGGCGCGGCCGCAGGCCGTCCTTGCGCAGCAGGTGCAGCGCCTCGATCAGCACGTCCAATCCCTTGGCCCGCACGATGCGTCCGACAAACAGCAGTTCGTTCTCGCGAACGCCCGTATTCGCTGCGTGCGGCAGATGAAACGACTGGATGTCGTACGGATTGAGCATGAGTCCGGAGTCCTCCAGCGTGACGCTGCGCAGGTACTGCGACACCGAGTACACACGGGCACCACGGAGGCTCGCGATCTTGAGCCGGTCGCGCCAGGTTCGCTGGCCCGCAGGCCGCGTGATGGGCGTGTGGTTCACGACGACCCAAGGCCTCCTCACGACACCGAGCACCAGCGGCCAGGCCAGACCGACGCTCACATTCGACTGGACGACGACGTCGCACCAGCGAAGGGTGTTGAGCAGGCTGGACGCAGAGGGGCGACGCAAGACAACACCGTCTTCCGCACCGCCACCGGTTGCAGCGGGCGTGTGGGTGACGACCCGCACCTCGTGGCCCCGGCCTCGCAAGCCATCGACCAGCAGCTGGCTCACCGACTCGATCCCTCCCAGGCTGGGCGCATAGGCATAGGACAGCAGTGCAATCCGGAGGGGCTTGGATTCGACGGTGTTGGTAGGCATGGATTCGTTCCGGAAATGGCTTCAGGCCGGGCCGAGGATATCGGCCAGCGCATCGATCAGCGCGCTGCACTGTGCCCGCGTGCCGATGCTGATGCGCAGGTACTGCGCGATGCGCGGGGCGTGAAAGTGGCGCACCAGCACCGCGCGCTCGCGCAGCGCCATGGCGAGTTCTGCGGCATCGCGCTGCGGATGCCGAGCAAACACGAAGTTCGCCTGCGAGGGCAGCACTTCGAAACCCAGGTCTTCCAGTTCCAGCGTCAGGCCTTCGCGGGTGTCAATCACCGCCTTGCAGGTCTGCTCGAACCAGGCTTCGTCGCGCAGCGCCGCCACGGCCCCGGCCACGGCCGGCCGGCCGAGCGGGTAGGAATTGAAGGTGTTCTTCCCGCGCGTCATCGCCTCGATCAGGTGCGCCTGGCCGCAGGCGAAGCCCACGCGCAGGCCGGCCAGTGCGCGCGACTTGGAGAGCGTCTGCACCACCAGCAGGTTCGGGTACTGCTGGATCAGAGGCAATGCGCTCGCACCGCCGAAATCGACATACGCCTCGTCGACCAACACAACCCGCTGCGGGCACGCCTGCAGCAGTTTCACGATTTCGCCAAGCGGCAGGCCGATGCCGGTCGGTGCATTGGGGTTGGCCAGCACGACGCCGCCGCAGCCGCGCGAAGCCCGCGCCGCGAGCGCATCGACATCGATGCGCAGCGCGTCGTCCACCGGCTGCAGCTCGCAGGCAATCTCGTAGCGCTGCGCATAGACACGATAGAAGCTGTAGGTCACGTCGGGGCACAGCAGCGGCTCGCTCTGGCGGAAGAAGGCGAAGAACGCATGGGCCAGCACCTCGTCGGAGCCGTTGCCGGCAAACACCTGGTCTGCGCCCAGACCATGCCGCTGCGCCACCGCTTCGCGCAACGCGAGCGACTCCGGATCGGGATAGCGCTCCAGCCCGCTGGCCGCCGCCTGCTGCACCGCATCCACCGCGTGCGGCGAAGGTGGATATGGGTTCTCGTTGGTGTTGAGCTTGACCAGGTTGGCGATGCGCGGCCGCTCGCCCGGCACATAGGGCTCGAGCGCCGCGAGACGCGGGCTGTAGAAGCTCGATACCGACGATGAAGCCATCTATCTGTTCAGCCGAGCAGGCGTGCGAGCGTGAGCAGCGCCAGCAGCACCATCCACATCACGACCGAGCGCCAGACCAGCCCGACCACGCTGCGCAAGTGTGCGGGCTCGGGTTCGCGGCCCGGCGTGCTGCCGCTCTCGGGTTCGCGCAGGCTGGCCAACGACTCGCCGGCCTGGGCACGGGAAAGCGGGTCGGCCACGGGTGTCGGACGCAGCGTGCCGCCGCCGAGCCGCACGTTCACCGCGCCCGAGGTGGCCGCCAGGATCACGCCGTCGTTGCCGTCGGGAAAGCGCCGCGCATCGTTGCGCCAGCAGTCGATCGCCTCCTCGAAGCTGCCAACCACAGCAAAGCCCAGCGCCGTGATGCGGGCCGGCAGCCAGTCGATGGCGCTCCAGGCGCGGGCGCCCGCCTGCTGCACCCAGATGCTGGAAGGCTGCACGGCAGCGCCGTCCTTGTACGCCCAGTAGCGCGAGACGAACTCGCTCATCCGGTAGAACACCGCGCCGGCCGGGCCCAGGCCAAGCGCCGCAAGGATCGAGAACCAGGCCAGCACGCCGAACACGTGGCGGTGCGCCGCGATCACCGAATGCTCGATCACATGGCGCACGATTTCGCTGCGTGGCAGGTCGGCCGCATCGACGCGCTGCCAATGCGCGAGCAGCGAGCGCGCGAGCGGCTCGTCGCCTTCGTCGAGCGCATCGCGAATGCCCGTGAAGTGGTGGCTGAACTGGCGAAAGCCTAGCGTGGTGTAGAGCACCGCGATGCTCCAGACGACGGCAAACGGAAGGCCGAGGGTGAGCACCAGCAACCAGTGCACGCCGAGCGCCAGCACGGTCGGCACGCCGACGGCGAGCGTCCACGCAACCCAGCCGTGATGCGGCTTGCCGGCATCGAAGTTGCGGCTGACCCAGCGCGTCCATCCGATCGCGGCGCCGTACACCGGGTTGTGGTGCGCAAGCGGCCTCACCTGCTCGATCAGCAAAGCGCACAGGATGGCGAAGAAGCTCATGCTTCGATGATAGCGACTGCCTCCCGGGCCCCCGGCCGTGCGCGCAACGGTGCGTCGTTCAGGCGGCCAGGAACCGGTAAAGGTTGCGCAACATGCCCGCCGTCGCGCCCCAGACAAAGCGCTCGTCGTCGCCGTCCTGGTAAGGCATGGAGTACCACTCGCGCGACTTGCGCTCGGCATCGCTGACCGCATGACGGCGGTGATTGGCCGGGTTCATCAGGAAGGCCAGTGGCACCTCGAAGGCATCGGCCACCTCGTGGGGATTCAGTGTCAGCGTGAAGCCGGGCTGCACCAGCGCGACCACGGGCGTCACGATGAACGAGGTGATGGTGGTGTAGGTCGGCAGGGTGCCGAGCACTTCGATGTACTCCGCCGACAGGCCGACCTCTTCCCACGCCTCGCGCAACGCGGCGGCTGCGATGTTGGCGTCGTCGGGGTCGACCCGGCCGCCCGGAAACGCGACCTGGCCCGAGTGGGTGGTCATCTGCGAGGCACGCTCGGTCAACAGCACGGTAGGCTCGCCGGCGTGCAGCACGATGGGCACCAGCACTGCCGCCTGGGCCGGTGCGCGATCGGACATGCGCGGCTCCCGCCGCACCTCGGGCGTCCATACCGGCGGGCTGGCAAAGCGGGCGCGCAGCGCGGCGGTCGTGAGCTCGGCCCGCGCTACCGCGGGCAAGCCGTCGTCGACCGCGATCACTGGCACCTCGCGCGGATCGAACGAAAACAGCAGCGCCGGTGCGACGGTGTTGATCGGTTCGACAACGGCGGCGGATTGCATGGGTGATCGATTGGTCAGGGAAAGCTCCAGCTAAGTACAACGCAAGACCCGGGCCGCGGCGGACGGGCAATAGGAAATAGATCACACAGACACGTGTTGGTGCGAGCGCCAATGCAAAAAGCCGCCTGGGCGGGCGGCTTTTCGAGCACGGTTGCAGACCCGGATTATTGGGCGACTGCTGCCTTGTTGCTCTTGCCTGGCAGCTTCTCTTTGATGCGTGCCGAACGGCCGCTACGCTCGCGCAGGTAGTACAGCTTGGCACGGCGCACATCGCCGCGGCGCTTGACTTCGATGCCGGCGATCAGCGGGCTGTAGGTCTGGAACGTGCGTTCCACGCCTTCACCGCTGGAGATCTTGCGCACAGTGAAGCCGCTGTTGAGGCCGCGATTGCGCTTGGCGATCACGACGCCTTCGTAGGCCTGCACCCGCTTGCGGGTGCCTTCAACGACGCTCACGCTGACGATGACCGTGTCACCAGGCATGAAAGCGGGAATCTTCTTGTTGAGCCGGGCGATTTCTTCCTGCTCAAGGGTTTCGATGAGGTTCATGGTTTCCTGCATTCGATCGTGGCCGCGCTGCACTAAAGGCGTCTTATTCAAGCCTGTCAAGGCTGGGCTTGAAACGGACGCGGCCGGCCAGAGGATCGGGGAGCCAAAGATTATAGCTTTTTTTGGAGCGCTGCCTCATCGGCCTTGCTGAGGCGCCCCGCAGCGCGGGCGGCGGCAATCAGTTCGGGCCGTTGCGCGGCCGTGATCGCAAGGCTGCGGTCGCGCCGCCAGCGCTCGATCTGCGCATGGTGGCCCGACAGCAGCGGCGCCGGCACTGCCTCGCCCTGCCACTGCTCGGGCCGGGTGTAGTGCGGGCAGTCGAGCAATCCGTCGAGCGCCGGGTTGAAGCTGTCCTGCACATGGCTGGCCTCGTCGCCGAGCACGCCGGGCTGCAGTCGCGCGACCGCGTCGAGCAGCGCCATCGCTGGGATCTCGCCGCCCGACAGCACGAAGTCGCCGAGGCTGATCTGGTGCGTCACACGGGCGTCGATGAAGCGCTGGTCGATGCCTTCGTAGCGGCCGCAGACAAGTACCGCGCCGGCCCCGGCCGACCAGCTCTCGACCGCCGCGTGCCGCAGCACCTCGCCGATCGGAGAGAACAGCACCACCGCCGCGGGGCCGCCCCGGGCCGCGAGCGCCGCGTCGAGGCAGGCCGACAGCGGCTCGGCCAGCATCACCATGCCTGGCCCGCCACCAAACGGGCGGTCATCCACGCGCTTGTAATTACCCGTCGCAAAGTCGCGCGGATTCCAGAGCACCACCTCGACCTGCCCGCTTTCGTAGGCACGCCGGGTGACGCCGCTCACCAGAAAAGGGGCGAACAACTCCGGGAACAGGGTGATGACATCGAAGCGCATGCTTGCGCCGAACAGCTAGTAGTCGGGCTGCCAGTCGACCGTGATGGTGCGGCCGGCCAGGTCGACGCTATCGACGAATGCGGAGACGAAAGGAATGAGCCGCTCGACGGCGACGCCACCCTCCTCGGCCGCCAGCACCAGTGTGGTCTGCGGGCCGGCTGCGAGGAGCTCGCGCACCACACCCAGCATCAGGCCTTCGCGATTGGTCACTTGCAGGCCGATCAGGTCGACCCAGTAGTACTCGTCGGCGCCGGCGCTCGGAAAGCTCGACCGCGGCACGAACACGCGCGCACCGCGCAGAGCCTCGGCGGCATTGCGATCGGCCACCGCGTCAGACGTCGCGACGACCCAGTCGGAATGGTCTTTCGCCTCGCGGATCGCGAGACGGAACACGCCGGCGGCTGCCCCGGGGGCTTGCAGGAACCAGCGTTTGGAAGAGAAAAGCGCCTCGGGTCGGGCGCTGTGGGGCAGAACCTTGAACCAGCCCTTGATGCCCCAGGCGTCGGCGATGCGCCCTACCTCGATCGCATCCGCCGGCAATTCGGCGGCTTCGAGCGTGGGCAGCATCGCCTTGGCGGGCAGCTTAGGCTGCTGCCTTGGGCGCCGCGGCAGCGGCTTGCTTGATCAGGCGCATGACCGTGGGCGAGGCCTGGGCGCCGACGCTCTTCCAGTAGGTCAGACGATCCTGCGCAATGCGGATACTTTCTTCGTTTTCCTTGGCGATCGGGTTGTAGAAACCCAGGCGCTCAATGAAACGGCCATCGCGGCGAACGCGCTTGTCCGACACGACGATGTTGAAGAACGGGCGACCTTTGGAGCCGCCGCGGGAGAGTCGAATGACGACCATGATTTATCCTTGGGGTGGTGGAATTTCTTCCAGCTATTTCTTCCAGCGTTGAGACACGCGACATGACCACCCGGCCAGCGACACGCTGAAAAGCCTTCCATTATAGCCCGCTGCGCTTCCTTTCCCCGCTTTTTGCTTTCTCACCTCCCATGACCACCATCCGCCCGAGCCGCGACGAAGACGTCGAGGCGCTCACCGCCATCTATTCGCATCACGTGCTGCACGGCACCGGCACTTTCGAGACCGAGCCGCCCACCGTCGCCGACATGGCCGGGCGGCGCGCCGATGTGCTGTCGAAAAATCTCCCCTACCTGGTGGCCGAACGCGACGGCGAGGTGTTGGGTTTTGCCTACTGCAACTGGTTCAAGCCGCGTCCGGCCTACCGCTACTCTGCCGAAGACTCGATCTACCTGGCCGACGCGGCGCGCGGCCAGGGGCTGGGCGCCAAACTCCTGGCCGAACTGTCGAAGGCGGCGGAGGCGGTCGGCGTGCGCAAGCTGATTGCCGTGATCGGCGACTCGGCCAACGTGGGCTCGGTGGGCGTGCACCGTGCACAAGGCTTCACCCAGGTGGGCGTGCTGAAAGATTGCGGCTGGAAGTTCGGCCAGTGGCGCGACGTCGTGCTGATGGAAAAGGTTCTGGGCGAAGGCAGCACCACGGCGCCCGAATGAAAAACAAGACAACGGCCGCCTGGCTTGCCTTTCTGGGGGGGCCGCTCGGCCTGCACCGCTTCTACCTGCGCGGCTGGGGCGACACGCTCGGCTGGTTGCTGCCGATTCCGAGCGCGCTCGGCCTGTACGGCATTGAACGCGTCCGGATGTTCGGTTTGGACGACGCCTGGAGTTGGGCACTCGTGCCGCTGCTCGGCTTCACCATTGCGGGGTGCGCGCTCACGGCCATCGTCTATGGCCTGATGACGCCGGAAAAATGGAACGCCCGCTACAACGCCGGAGCACCGGCCGATGCGGCCCCGGGGCGAACGCAGTGGCTCACGATCGGTGCGGTAGTGCTGGCCCTGCTCTTCGGCAGCACGATCCTGATGGCCAGCATCGTGTTCAGCTTCCAGCGCTACTTCGAATACCAGATCGAAGAAGGCCGAAAAATATCCCAGTGAATCCGGTGAGGTCGGGGCCGCTCAGAGCAGCTGCAGGCTGGCCCAGTAGGCGATGGCAGCAACGAAAGCCGACGCCGGGATCGTGAAGATCCAGGCCCAGACGATCGTGCCGGCCACGCCCCAGCGCACGGCGCTGGCACGGCGCGCGGCACCGACGCCGACGATCGCGCCGGTGATGGTGTGGGTGGTGGACACCGGGATGCCGAGCGCCGTTGCCAGGAACAGCGTGATCGCCCCGCCGGTTTCGGCGCAAAAGCCACCGACCGGCTTGAGCTTGGTGATCTTCTGGCCCATCGTCTTGACGATCCGCCAGCCGCCGAACATGGTGCCCAGGGCGATCGCGGCATAGCAGGTCACGATGGTCCACGGCGGTGGGCTGGCCTCGCCGGCGGCCGAGTACCCGGTTGCGATCAGCAACATCCAGATGATGCCGATGGTCTTCTGCGCGTCGTTGCCGCCATGCCCAAGGCTGTAGGCGCCAGCAGAAACCAGTTGCAACCGCCGGAACCAGCGATCGACACGCGAGGGCGTCGAACGCCTGAAGATCCAGGCCACCGCGATCATCATCATCGAGCCGAGCGTGAAACCCAGGAGCGGCGAGACGAAGATGAAAGCCACGGTCTTCCAGATGCCCGACGCCACCAGCCCCGCCGATCCTGCCTTGGCGATGACCGCGCCCACGATGCCACCGATCAGCGCGTGCGAGGAACTGCTCGGGATGCCGTAGTACCAGGTCACCAGGTTCCAGCTGATCGCGCCGATCAGCGCGCCGAACACCACGTGCACATCCACCACGCCGGGGTGCGCAATGCCCTTGCCTACCGTGGCTGCCACGCTCAGGTGAAAAACGAAAATCGCGATCAGGTTGAAAAACGCCGCGAACACGACCGCTTGCCCGGGCCTCAGCACGCCGGTGGACACCACGGTGGCGATCGAATTCGCCGCGTCGTGGAAGCCGTTCATGAAGTCGAACGCGATGGCCAGCGCCACCAGCAGCACGACCACCCAGAGACTGACCTGAACCGCTGCCATCAGGAGTTCTCGAGGATGATGCCCTCGATGACGTTGGCCACGTCCTCGCACTTGTCGGTGATGGTTTCGAGCAGTTCGTAGATCGCCTTGAGCTTGATCACCTCGCGCACATCGGGTTCTTCGCGGAACAGCTTGCTCATGGCGCTGCGCATCACGCGATCGGCGTCGGACTCGATGCGGTCGATTTCCTCGCAGGCCTTCAGCGCGGCTTCGGCGATCGCCGGCTCGGCGATGCGGCCGAGAAATTTCACCGCGTCCCGGAGCTTGTCGCAGCACTTCACGCTCAGCGCGGTCAGTCGGGTGATCTCGTCCGTCATGTGGCGCACGTCGTAGAGCGCCATGGTTTCGGCCGAGTCCTGGATCAGGTCGGCCACGTCGTCCATCGTGTTGATGAGCTTGTGGATCTGCTCGCGGTCGATCGGCGTGATGAAGGTCTTGTGAAGCAGCCGATTGACGTCGTGCGTGACACGGTCGGCCGCACGCTCGGCGTTGTCGACGTCGCGGTTGTACTGCTCGCGCAGGTGCACGTCGTTGTAGTTCGCCACCAGTTGCTCGAAAGCGCGCGCCGCCTCGACGATGCGGTCGGCATGCTGGTTGAACATTTCAAAAAAATTGCCCTCGCGGGGCAGCAGCTTGCCGAACATGGCGGTCTCCTGAGGGCACGGCTCCCACAGACGTGTGACAGCGTCATGAAAAACCGCGCAAGTTTAATGGGCTCAGGCCGGCGGCTTTCGGGAGGGCCTATTCCAGCCGCCGCAGATTACGCCGCGCAGCAGTAACGGCACCTCGTTGGCGAGATCTTCAAAGGCGCTCGATCGGCTGGCCGGCCACTGCGGCGAGCTGTTGCGGCGTCACCAGCTGCGGCGCGATCTCGGCCAGCGGCAGCATCACGAAGGCACGCTGCGTCATGCGCGGGTGCGGCAGGGTCAAGGTCGGCGTGTCGAGCGCGCCGTCGCCATGCTGCAGCAGATCGAGGTCGAGCGTACGCGGCGCGTTGCGGTAAGGCCGTTCCCGGCCGGCCTGCAGTTCGAGTCGCTGCATGGCGCCCAGCAAGGCAATGGCGTCGAGCCCTGTGTCGAGGGCAGCCACCGCGTTGATGAAATCCGGCCCGCTGGCCTCGAACGGTGCGCTGCGGTAGAGCGATGAGCGTGCCGCCACCCGCGTTTGGGGCAGCGCATCGAGTGCGTCGATGGCCTGCTGTACCGTGGCCTTCGCGTCGCCGAGGTTGGCGCCGATTGCCACGTAGGCCCGCACCGTCATTCGGCCGGGGCGCTTTCGTTGCTGCCGCTGCCGCCGCCTTCGGCCCGCGGCTTGCGACGCCGGCGGCGTTTGCGCGGCGCGATGGCTTCGCCGTCCGGCGGTATGGCGGCCTCGCGTTCCGGCTCGCTCGATGCCGTGCTGACGGCCGTCGACTGCGGTGGCTGCGGCGCACGCACCCGCACACGCTGCCCCTTTTTCTGCTCGTCGCGCACCTGATCCATCAGGTCTTGCCGGCGCAGATCGTCGGCGGTGCTGAATTCCTGCCACCACTCGGCAATCGCCTCGCCCACCTCGCCCACATCGGCGCGCAGCCGCATGAAATCGAAGGCGGCACGAAAGCGCGCCTGCTCGACCAGGCTGTAGGGCGTGGCACCGCTGCGCTTGTCGAAGCGCGGCTGCATCATCCAGATCTCGCGCATGTCGGCGGCCAGCTTGCCGCGGCCCGAGACGTCGCCGATGCGCGAATTGAACACATCGTCGATCGCGTCCTGCAGCGCCGGGTAGGCCGGCTGCGCGCGTTGGCCATGCTGGCCCTCGATGCGGGCGGCCCAGCCGTCGCGCACATCGGCCCACAGCACGCAGGCCAGCAGGAAGCTCGGCGCCACCGGCTTGCCCTCGCCCACGCGGCGGTCGGTGTCCTGCAATGCCGCGTTGACAAACGGCTGCTCGGCACGCTCGACAACGATGTCGAGCAGCGGATAGATGCCCTTGCCGAGGCCCAGCAACTTGAGCTGTGCCACGGTGGCGATCGAATGGCCGGTTTGCAGCAGCTTGAGCATTTCGTCGAACAGGCGGCTTTGCGGCACGTCGGCCAGCAGCTTGCTCGATTCGACCAGCGGCGCCCGCGTCTTGGGCTCGATGGTGAAGCCGAGCGCCGCCAGCTTGGCCGAGAACCGGATCGCGCGAATGATGCGCACCGGGTCTTCGCGGTAGCGCGTGGCCGGGTCGCCGATCATGCGCAGCGTGAGCTTCTTCGCGTCCTTGATGCCGTTGTGATAGTCGACCACGACCTGGTTGGCCGGGTCGTAATACATCGCGTTGACGGTGAAATCGCGGCGTGCGGCGTCTTCGTCCTGCGGGCCCCATACGTTGTCGCGCAGCACCCGGCCGGTCGAGTCGACCGCATGCTTCATGCTGGCGAGTTCGCCCTTGCTGGTGCGCTCGTTTCCCTTGACCTGCTCGGCAGCGGCGTTGTCCATGTAGGCGCGGAAGGTTGAGACCTCGATCACTTCATGCTCGCGACCCCGGCCGTAGACCACATGGACGATGCGAAAGCGCCGCCCGATGATGAAGGCGCGCCGGAACAGCCCCTTGACCTGCTCCGGCGTGGCGTTGGTTGCCACGTCGAAATCCTTCGGCCGCAGCCCCAGCAGCAGATCGCGCACCGCGCCGCCCACCACGTAGGCCTCGAAACCGGCCTGCTGCAGCGTGGTGACCACGTTTTTCGCACGATCGTCGACCAGCGCGGGGTCGATGCCGTGCACCGAGGCTGCAACCTCCTGGCGTTTGCCGAAGCGCGGTACTGCGCTCGATTTGCCGAGCAGTTTGTCGATGAATTTCTTGATCATTGGAGTTCTTCGGCGCAACCGCGCCCTTTATTCATTTTCGAGCATGGCCCGAATCAACGGAATCGTGATGGCACGCTGGGTGCGCAGCGCGAAGCCATCAAGCTGGTTAAGCAGTTCCATCAGGCTGCCCAGATCGCGGCTGAAGCGGTGCAGCATGTAGTCGAGCACATCGTCCGACAGCATCACGCCGCGCGCGTCGGCCGCCTGCCGCAGCACCGCACGCCGCTCGGTTTCGCTCAGCAGGTGCAACTGGAACACGTGGCCCCAGCCGAGCCGGGTGCGCAGGTCTTCGCGCAGCGGCAAATCGGCCGGCGGGAGGGTGCCGGCCGCGACCACGCCCCGCTGCAGCCCTTGCGCGTGGATGAACCAGTTGAAGGCCGCGTGCTGCTGCACTGCAGTGTAGAGGTGCACGTCGTCCATCAGCACGGCGCCCCAGCCCTCGTCGAAAGCCGGCGGCTCCAACAGACCCGCATGCAGCCAGCCGACGCCCGCGCCCTGTTCGCGCAACGCGACGCGCACCGATTCGAGCAGATGGGTCTTGCCGGTGCCGCTGTCGCCCCACAGGTAGGTGGGCACCGGCGAATGAATCGCCTGGGCGCGACCCTCACCGACCCAGAGCTGCAGATGCCGCACGGCCGCCTCGTTCGGGCCGGCAAAGAAGCCGGCCAGCGTCGGGCCGGTGGCCAGGCCGATGTCGAGTGCGAGCTGCTTCATGCCCCGAAGCGCCGGCACGGCCATGCCGTGCCGTGGCGGGCCGGTTCGGACGTGTGCGCTGAGGAGAGGTTCATGAAGCGAAAGGAAGCAGGGCCCGCGGCCCTTAAAATCGTGGCGAATTCTATCGGCCCGGGCGCATTGGCGACCTGCGCCATCCCCCTGCTCCCCACTGCCTCCCGCTGCCTGCCATCACCATGACCTCGAACTCGCCCGCCCCCCTCAGCTACAAGGACGCCGGCGTCGACATCGACGCGGGCGACGCGCTGATCGACCGCATCAAGCCGCTCGCAAAGAAAACCATGCGCGAAGGCGTGCTGGCCGGCATCGGCGGCTTCGGCGCGCTGTTCGAGGTGCCCAAGCGCTACAAGGAGCCGGTGCTGGTGAGCGGCACCGACGGCGTCGGCACCAAGCTCAAACTGGCTTTCGAATGGAACATGCACGACACGGTCGGCATCGACCTGGTGGCGATGAGCGTCAACGACGTGCTGGTGCAGGGCGCCGAACCGCTGTTCTTTCTGGACTATTTCGCTTGTGGAAAGCTCGATGTCGACACCGCTGCGGCCGTGATCGGCGGCATCGCGCGCGGCTGCGAGCTCTCGGGCTGCGCGCTGATCGGCGGCGAAACCGCCGAAATGCCCGGCATGTACCCGGCCGGCGAATATGACCTGGCGGGCTTCGCGGTCGGTGCGGTCGAAAAATCGAAGATCCTCACCGGCCAGAGCGTGAAGTCCGGCGATGTGGTGCTGGGGCTGGCCTCGGCCGGCGTCCATTCCAACGGCTTCAGCCTGGTGCGCAAGGTGATCGAACGCGCCGGCACCGACCTGCCCGCCACGCTCGACGGGCAGCCGTTCCGGCAGGCCGTGATGGCGCCGACGCGCCTGTACGTCAAGCCGGTGCTCGAGGCGCTCGCGAAGCACCCGATCAAGGCGCTGGCCCACATCACCGGCGGCGGCCTGCTCGAAAACATTCCGCGCGTGCTGCCCGAAGGGACGGCCGCCCACCTGAAAAAGGGCAGTTGGCCGAAAACCGAACTGTTCGCCTGGCTGCAGAAGGTGGCCGGTATCGACGATATCGAGATGAACCGCACCTTCAACAACGGCATCGGCATGGTCGTGGTGATCGACGCGGCCGAGGCCGCGGCCTGCGCGGCCACGCTGCGCGCTGCGGGTGAAACGGTGCACGAGATCGGCGTGATCGCCGTGCGTGGCGACGCCGCCGCGGTGGTCGTGGCCTGACGTGGGCGCCATGCGGCCACCGCCGGGCCGCCCCAAGGCGAGCCGCACCACTCCCTCGGGGGGCGGCGAAGCCTACGAAGCGGCCAGCACAGGTCCGGGCATTTCCTCGCCGGCATCGCGTCAGGTCGTGATCGCCAGCTACCTGCTGATCGCGGGTGCGCTGCTGCTGGTGCTGTGGCGCGACCTGCTGCCTGGCCTGCTGTTCGTCTGCATCGGGTTTCTGGCGACGCGGCGGCTGGCACGCATGTTCGACAGGGCGCTGCCGCCACGTTTCCAGGGCGCGGGCTCTTCCTGGCCGCGCGCGATCGCGGCGGCGCTTGTCATGCTGGCGCCGATCGGCCTGCTGGTACTGGCCTTTGCCGAGGCGCGCGAGTTCGTGCTCAACGCGCCCGAGCAGTACCAGGAACTGCTCGACTACATCGCGCGCACCAT
The DNA here is from genome assembly GCF_051216545.1 of Variovorax nitratireducens. NCBI lineage: Bacteria > Pseudomonadati > Pseudomonadota > Betaproteobacteria > Burkholderiales > Comamonadaceae > Variovorax > Variovorax nitratireducens. The sequence goes on along the minus strand of NZ_JBPJZO010000001.1, from coordinate 664,926 downwards.
CCTCGAACTGCGGCTCAAGCTGCCCGCGGAAGTCGCCGTGTACCTGCCCGAGGGCGCGGCCGAAGTGCAGCGCATGATCGCGACCTACCTGCGCGCGCAGGCCGGCGCGCTCGCGCTCACCGGGCGCGCCTGGCTGGGCGGGTTGCTGTTTGCCTATGTCGGGCTGATCGTCGGCGCGCTCGCCGGGGTGGCCCGCGCCTCGGCGCTGCAGGGCCCGCTCGCGCTGGAGTTGCAGCAGCGGGTGCTCCTTTTCGGCGAGGCTTTTCGGCAGATCGTGGCCGCGCAGTTCTGGATCGCCGCCTTCAACACGCTGCTGACCGCCGGCTTCCTGCTGGTGCTGTTGCCGCTCTGGGGCCTGCGCCTGCCCTACGAGCCGGCGCTGATCACGCTGACCTTCGTGGCCGGCCTGGTGCCGATCGTCGGCAACTTGTTGTGCAACGCGGTGCTCACGCTGGTCGGGCTCTCGGTGTCGCCGATCGCGGCGGCGGCCTGCCTGATCTTCCTGATCGTGATCCACAAGGCCGAGTACGTCATCAATGCCAAGGTGGTCGGCAGCCGCACCCACATGGCGGTGTGGGAGCTGCTGGCCGTGATGTTCGTGGCCGAGGCGGTGTTCGGCCCGGCCGGGCTGGTGGCGGCGCCACTGTTCTATGCGTACCTCAAGAAAGAACTGCAGGCGAAGCGGCTGGTCTGAGGCAAGGTATGTCCTGAATTGATCGACTTTGGTCTTTCTCGAGCAGGACGACGGGTTTGCAGCCACTGAAAATAGGGCGCATCATCCACTCAGCCCACCGAGGCCGCCCATGAAGTCATGTCTGATAGTGATCGACGCACAGCAGTCGTTCCGCCACCGCCCCTACTCCACCGAGCGCGACATGGCGCCCTACCTGGCCGCGCAGAACGCGCTGATCGAAGGCTGCGTGGCGGCCGGCGTGCCGGTGGTGCGCGTGCTGCACAACGACGGGCCCGAAATCGCAGGCAACCCTTTCGCCCTGGCATCGGGCCAGGTGCGGCCGCTCGAAGGACTGGTCGATTTCGAGCCGGCGGCGAGCTTCCTCAAACACCGCCACAGCGCGCTCGTCGGCACCGGGCTCGATGTATGGCTCACGCAGAACGGCATCGGCCGCCTGATCGTGAGCGGCATCCGTACCGAGCAATGCTGCGAGACAACCACGCGCCATGCCTGGGACTCGGGCTGGGAGGTCGACTACGTGCTCGACGCCACGCTCACCTACGATATGGTGCAGCCCGACGGCCGGCCGCTCCCGGCCGCGGACATCAAGGCCCGCACGGCGACCGTGCTGGAGGGCCGCTTCGCGCACATCTGCGGTGTCGGCGAGGCGCTGGAGCGCGCGGCCGCTGCCATTCGGCACCGGCCGGTCGACCCGGCCGCTCATGCCGCGTCCAGGGCGTCCCTGGAAAGCGTCCCGGCCGACGCGCGATGAGCGCGGCGCCGGCACCGATCCACGTCGTGTTCGTGCTGCTCGCGGGCAGCCTGGTGCTCGACTGGGCCGGGCCGGCGGAAGCGCTGCGCATTGCCAACCAGCAACTGCGTGCGGCCGGCAAGCCCGAGCGCTTCACGATCGGGTTTGCAAGCCCGCGGCCCGAGTCGGTCACCTCGGTCGGCGTTGCGCTGTCCGGGCTCGCGCCGCTGCCGACCGCGTGGAGCGGCCCGGCCTGGGTGGTGCTGGTCGGCCTGCCGGGCGATGCCATCGCCGTCGACAACGACGAAACGCGCGAACTGCTGCACTGGCTGCGCGGCCAGCGCTTCGAGCGCGACCGGCTCGAGCTGGTCACCATCTGCGCAGGCGCCGTGCTGGCCGCGCACGCGGGCCAGCTGGCCGGCCGGCGCGCCACCACGCACCACCATCACCTCGACGAACTGGCGCGCATCGAGCCGCGTTGCGACGTGGTGGGCAACCGCGTGTTCGTGCTCGATCCGCCGCTGTACAGCAGCGCGGGCGTCACCACCGGCATCGATCTGGTGCTGCACCGCATTGGCGAGACCTGCGGTGAGGCGCTGGCTGCGCATGTCGCGCAGACGATGGTGGTGGCCCTCCGGCGCGGCCCGCACGACCCGGAGCTGTCGCCCTTTCTTGCCTACCGCAACCATCTGCACGCCGCATTGCATCGCGTGCAGGACGCGGTGAGCGAGCGGCCGCAGGCCGACTGGAGCGTGCCGCGCATGGCCGAGGTCGCGCACACCTCGCCGCGCCATCTGACCCGCCTGTTCGTCGAGCACGCAGGCGTGGCGCCGCTGGCCTATCTGCGGCGCCTGCGCCTCGCGAGCGCGCAACTCGCGCTGGCCTCCGGCGCCAACGTCACGCAGGCGGCCGAGTTGTCCGGATTCGGCTCCGACACGCAGTTGCGTCGCGCGTGGCACCTGTTCGGCCTGCCGGGCTCGCCATCGGCATCCATCTGAGCTCGAAATCTTCCACAATCGCCGGATGAAACTGTGCTGCCTGCTTCCCCTCGCCCTGGCCATCCTCGCCGGCTGTTCGACGCCCGCCACCGAAGTCGTCAAGCTTCGCGATGGCGTGCTGCGCGCCCCGACCCATGCGGAGGCTTCGACCTATTGCGAGGGATTGAAAACGAGCGCCCAGCCGATCGGCAAGGCACCTGGCGACACCGGCATCTTGTTTCGGTGCAGATGATCCGCGGGTGAGCGGCGTGTGATCGGGGTGCTGAGGCGACGCTAGAGATACCCGCAGAACCGCAGCACATGCCCGTCCGGCTCGCGAATCGCGAACTCGCGCAAGCCCCACGGCTGTGAGACCGGCGGCTCGATCACGTCGACGCCGCGCTGCTTGTAGGCCGCGTGCAGGCCGTCCACATCCTGCCCCACATGGATCACGATCTCGCCGCGCCATTGGCGGGTTTCGCGTGCGTTGCACTGCCACAGGCGGATATAGACCGGGTCGCCGTAACTGCGGTCGCCCGACAAAGCGCCGGGCCGCCCCAAGCTTTGTTGTTCCCCTTGGGGGACGGCGTCGACGCAGTCGGCGCCAAGGGGCACATGCTTTACGCGTGCATAACTCGGCGGCTCGCCGGCGATGAAGTCGAGCTCGAAGCCCAGCACGTCGCGGAAGTAGCGCGCGGCGCGGCTCACATCGGACACCGGCAACACCGGCTGAATGCCGTGGAACTGGTGCCGGGTGCCCAGATCGGGCGGCGTCGACGCGGTTTCGGCGGTCATCAGTTCTCGGCGCGACGCAGCGCCACCACGCGTTCGGCGATCGCGTCGATGTCGAGCGCGTCCTCGACGTGCGCCAGATAGGTCTCGAGATCCCGCACCGCCAGCGAGGTATTGCCCTGCTCGGCATGGGCCAGCCCGCGGTCGCGGTGCTCGCCCCAGGCTTCGGGCAGCAGCGCGATGAGACGGTCTTGCACGGCGATGGCGCGCTGCCAGTCTTCCTGCGTGCGATGGACTTCCTTCAGGTTGCGCAGCATGCGCGAAATGATGTCGCGCGGTGTGGCCGGCTGCAGGTAGAGGCCGAGAGGCACGTCGAAATCGCCGACCAGGCCATTGCTGCGCTTGTAGGGCTCCAGCCGCTCGCTGAGTTCCTCGCGCGAGAGCGACCGGCCAGTGAACGGATCGATCACCACCTGCCCTTTCGGCAAGGTGACCTTGAGCATGAAATGCCCCGGAAAACCGACGCCGCGCGCCTGCAGGCCGAGCCCCTGCGCCAGTTCCATCCAGAGCACGGCGAGCGAAATCGGGATGCCGCGGCGGGTGCGCAACACGGCGTTCAGGTAGCTGTTGTCCGGGTCGTAGTAGTCGTTGACGTTGCCGCCGAAACTCAGGTCGTGAAAAAAGAACTGGTTCAGCAGGCGCAGCCGCTGCAGCGGCGCCGCATCGGCCGGCAGGCGGCGCTTGAGACGGGCCAGCAGCTGGTCGACATCGCCCAGCACCTGCTGCACGTCGAGCTCGGGATATTCGTCTTGCGCCAGGCTCGCTGCAGCTTCGAGCAGCGGGAAATGCTCGTCGCTTTCCACGAGCGTTCGGAAGTACTCGAGGGCGGTGGGCGCAGAAAGGCTCAGGGGCATGTGTCTTTGTAGTGGAGCGCGCCGGGAGCGTCAAGGCACGTTCGACGTGCGAGCCTCAGCGACGCAAAAAACTGCGCAGCTTGAGACCCGCCAGAGCGAGCACGCCGAAATAAAGCCCCGCGGCGCCCGTGATGACGGCAGCCAGCAACCCGATGCGCAGCAGACGCTGTTCGCGCAGCGCGACCCAGTCGAAATGGCCGTTGGCCCAGACTAGCAGCGCGCCAAGCACCAGCGTGGCGGCAACCACCTGCGCGACGAAGCGCCACCAGCCCGGCTCGGGCTTGAAGCTGCCGCCGCGGCGCAGCCAGATCAGCAACAGGAGCGCATTGACCAGTTGGGCGAGGCCGATCGACAGGGTCAGGCCGGCATGCTGCAGGTAGGGCACCAGACCGATGTTGAGCACCTGCGTCAGTACCAGTGCGACCAGGCTGGCGCGCATCGGGGTGCGCATGTCGTGCCGTGCATAGAACCCGGCCGCCAGCACCTTGATCGCCACGATGCCGAGCAGGCCGGTGCCGTAACCCATCAGTGCGACGGTGGTGCGCTGCACGTCGACGTCGCTGAAGGCGCCGTTGTGGAACAGCACCGCCACCAGCGGTTTGGCAAAAACCAGCAATGCGACCGCGCAAGGCACGGAGAGCAGCACGACCAGCCGCAGGCCCCAGTCGAGCATGGCCGAAAAGCGCACATCGTCCTTCGCCGCCCGCGCGCTGGCGAGTTGCGGCATCAGCACCACGCCGAGCGCCACGCCGAGCATCGCGCTCGGAAACTCCATCAGCCGGTCGGCATTGGTGATCCAGGTGACGCTGCCGGCCGCCAGGTGCGAGGCGATCTGCGTGTTGATGAGCAGCGAGATCTGCGCGCCGCTGACCCCGATCATGGCCGGCAGCATGAGGCCGAGGATCTTGCGCGTGGTCGGATCGGCCCAGGCCGCGCGGAGAGCCGCCAGGCGCAGCCCGATGCGCGGCAGCATGCCGAGCTTGCGCAGCGCCGGAATTTGCAGCGCGAGCTGCAGGATGCCGCCGACCATCACCCCGACACACTGCGCGTAGATCGGCTCCAGCCCATAGCGCCGGAATAACGGGGCGCCGAGCACGATCGACGAGATCAGCGCCAGGTTCAGCAGCACCGGCGACGCGGCCGGCACCGCGAACTTGCGCCAGGTGTTGAGAATGCCGCCGGCCAGCGCCACCAGCGACATGAAGCCGATGTAGGGGAACATCCAGCGCGTCATGACCACGGCGGCGTCGAACCCGCCCGACTGTTTCAGCCCGCTGGCCATGGCCCAGACCATGAACGGCGCCGCGGCCACGCCCGCGGCGCACAGGACGACCAGGGTCCAGGCCAGCAGGGTGCCCACGTGGTCGATGAGCTGTTTGGCGCCCTCGTCGCCCTGCTCGGTCTTGCAGGCGGCCAGCACCGGCACGAAAGCCTGGCTGAAGGCGCCCTCGCCCAGCACGCGGCGGAACAGATTGGGGATGCGGAAGGCGACGTAGAAAGCGTCGGTGAGCGCGCTGACGCCAAACACCGAGCTCATCAGCACGTCGCGCACGAGGCCGGTGATGCGCGAGGCAAGGGTCAGCAGCGAGACGGTGGAGGCGGATCGAAATAGGGACACGGCAACCAAGTGTAGGCGGAGGCTGTGCGGGCGAATTTCCGTGAAACACCGCGGAACCGGCTTCGCCGGGCCGCCGGTGTTGCCCCCGGTAGGGGGTTGGCGAAGGCGACACGCAGTGCGCCGCAGCCTGGGGGCGAGCTATAATCGCGGGCTTTGCTGCATCATCCTCAGACACCTAAGGAACTAATCATATGGCATCCGCCAAGCCCAAAAAGAAGAACCCGCGCCTTGCGTCGGGCCGCAAGCGCGTCCGCCAGGACGTCAAACTCAACGCCGCGAACACTTCGCTGCGCTCCAAATACCGCACCGCTGTGAAGAATGTCGAAAAGGCCGTGCTGGCCGGCGACAAGACCAAGGCGACCGAGCTGTTCGCCAAGGCCCAGAGCATTGTCGACACCGTGGCCGACAAGGGCATCTTCCACAAGAACAAGGCTGCTCGCGACAAGAGCCGCCTGTCGGCCAAGGTCAAGGCGCTCGCCCTGGCCCCCGCAGCCGCCGCCTGACCCTGCGTCAGGCCAAGCCCGGATGAAGGCTCTGCCCTCATCCGCCGTTTGACAGGGGTGCGCTGCAGCAAAGTGAAAAAACCGCCTTCGGGCGGTTTTTTCATGGGCGATCGATCGGTGGGTGCTCTCAGCGCGCCGGTCTTTCCGGAACGATGCAGGTCTCGCCGACCTGCAGCCCGTTGTCTCGGGCGAAGTTCATCACGAAGTCCCACGCCATCACTTCGTGGGCGCGCAACTCCGTGCTCACGATGACGCACTTGATGCCGTTGATGGTGGTCGGAACGCACCATGGCGAGTAGCTCAAATGGTCGCCCGGCTGAGCCCCACCGGGGCGAAACGAGCTCATCACGCCCGCCAGACGTTCGGCCCAGTCGCTCGGCCGGAAAGTCCGGCCATCGCTCGTGATGCCTTGAATGAAGAGTTGTTTGGCGTCGGGGAAATCCATGAAGTAGAGGCGGCCACGGCGCGTTGCTGCAGTGCACAAGGATTTTAGCCGTGAGGCTTGCACGCCCTGTGCCAGGGCATTGCTGTGATGCGCAATCCTCACCGACGCGGCAAGGCCCGCCGCCTAGAATCCGCCTTCCTTTTCCCGGAGATCCACCGAATGAGCGCTACCGCCCAGCCCACGTCGCCCCATGTCATGAACACCTACGGCCGCCTGCCGATCGCGCTGTCGCATGGCCAGGGCTGCCGAGTCTGGGACACCAACGGTCGCGCGTACCTCGACGGCCTCGGCGGCATCGCCGTCAATACGCTCGGCCACAACCATCCCGAACTGGTGCCGGCGCTGCAAGACCAGCTCACGAAACTGATCCACAGCTCCAACTACTACCACGTGCCCGGCCAGGAAAAGCTGGCCGCCAAGCTGGTCGAGCTGTCGGGCATGACCAATGCGTTCTTCTGCTGCACCGGGCTCGAGGCCAACGAGGCAGCGCTCAAGCTGGCGCGCAAGTTCGGCCACGAAAAAGGCATCGAGCGGCCCGAGATCGTGGTCTACGAGCATGCCTTTCATGGACGCTCGATTGCCACGCTGTCGGCCACCGGCAACCCGAAGATCCAGGCCGGCTTCGGCCCGCTGGTCGAGGGCTTCATCCGGGTGCCGCTGAACGACATCGAGGCGCTGAAGAAAGCCACCGAAGGCAATCCGAACGTCGTCGCCGTGTTCTTCGAAACCATCCAGGGCGAAGGCGGCATCCACCCGATGCGCTGGGACTACCTGAAGCAGGTGCGCGCCCTGTGCGACGAGAAGGACTGGCTCATGATGATCGACGAGGTGCAGTGCGGCATGGGCCGCACCGGCAAATGGTTCGCGCACCAGTGGGCCGGCATCGTGCCCGACGTGATGCCGCTGGCCAAGGGCCTGGGATCGGGTGTGCCGATCGGTGCGGTGGTGGCGGGCCCGAAGGCCGCGAACCTGTTCCAGCCCGGCAACCACGGCACCACCTTCGGCGGAAATCCGCTGGCGATGCGTGCCGGCGTCGAAACCATCCGCATCATGGAAGAGCACAAGCTGCTCGAAAACGCGGCCACGGTCGGCGCCCACCTCAAAGCCGCGCTGGAACGCGAGTTCTCGCGCCTGCCGGGCGTGAAGGAAGTGCGCGGCGCGGGCCTGATGCTCGGCATCGAGCTCGACCGGCCCTGCGGCGTGATCCTGGCCCAGGCCTGCGAGGCCGGCCTGCTGCTTTCGGTGACGGCCGACAGCGTGATCCGCCTGGTGCCACCGCTGATCCTGAGCATCGCCGAAGCCGACGAGATCGTCGCCATCCTGGCGCCGCTGGTGAAAGCCTTTCTCGCAGAACCCAAGGCGGCATGACGATGGCGGAAATCCGGCACTACCTGCAATTCTCGGACTTCACGGCCGACGAGTACGCGCACGTGTTCGCGCGCGCGGCGCTGATCAAGAAGAAGTTCAAGGCCTACGAGCGCCACCAACCACTGGTCGACCGCACGCTGGCAATGATTTTCGAGAAGGCCTCCACGCGCACGCGCGTGAGCTTCGAAGCCGGCATGTACCAGCTCGGCGGCTCGGTCGTGAACCTCACCACCGGCGACAGCCAGCTCGGCCGCGCCGAGCCGATCGAGGACAGCGCCAAGGTCATCAGCCGCATGGTCGACATCGTGATGATCCGCACCTACGAACAGACCAAGATCGAGGCCTTTGCGGCGAACTCGCGCGTGCCGGTCATCAACGGCCTGACCAACGAGTTCCACCCCTGCCAGATCCTGGCGGACATCTTCACCTACATCGAGCACCGCGGCTCGATCAAGGGCAAGACTGTGGCCTGGGTCGGCGACGGCAACAACATGGCCAACACCTGGCTGCAGGCAAGCGAGATCCTCGGCTTCAAGGTGCATGTGAGCACGCCGAGCGGCTACGAGGTCGACCAGTCGGTGGCCGGCATTCGCTCGGCCGACAGCTACCGGGTGTTCAAGGATCCGATGGAAGCCTGCCGCGGCGCCGACCTCGTCACCACCGACGTGTGGACGAGCATGGGCTACGAGGCCGAAAACGACGCGCGCAAGAAGGCCTTCGCCGACTGGTGCGTCGACACCGAAATGATGCGCATCGCCCAGCCCGACGCCCTCTTCATGCACTGCCTGCCTGCGCACCGCGGCGAAGAGGTCGAGGCCGACGTGATCGACGGCCCGCAGTCGGTGGTGTGGGACGAGGCCGAGAACCGACTCCACGCGCAGAAGGCGCTGATGGAGTTCCTGCTGCTCGGCAAGATCCAGGTTTCCTGAGCTCCTGCCAGACCGGGCGCGCACCCGGCACGGCCTGCCCACGTAACAGGCTTTACGCGGGCCGGCGATATGTGTACATTGTTCACATATCGCAAGGAGACCCCGATGAACTACCCGGACATCGTTTCGCGCGACCACTGGCAAAGCGCTCGCGACGAACTGCTGAAGGCCGAAAAGGAACTCACCCGCGCCCATGACGCGCTGAACGCGCGGCGCCGCCAGTTGCCGATGACCGAGGTCACGCGCGACTACGTTTTCAAGTCGGCCGCGCGCGGCGACCTGCGGCTGGTCGACCTCTTCGACGGCCGGGATCAGCTCGTCGTCTATCACAACATGCTCACGGCGGATCACATCTGCCCCGGTTGCTCGCAGGTGTGCGATCACATGATGAACAACTTCGCGCACCTGCATGCGCGCCGCACCTCGTTCGCGATGGTGGCGCGCGCCAGCGTGCCGCGCATCGAAGAGGTGAAGGCGCGCATGGGCTGGACGTTTCCATGGGTGTCGTGCGAGGGCACCACGTTCCACGAGGACTTCGTCACCGCGCAGGACAACGCTTCGTTCGGCTTCTCGGTCTTCATCCGCCAGGCGCAACGCGTGTTCCAGACCTGGTTCACCTCCGGCCGCGGCGCAGAGCAGGCCAGCAACACCTTCCAGCTGCTCGACCTCACGCCCTGGGGCCGCCAGGAGGCCTGGGAGAAATCGCCCGCCGGCTGGCCGCAAGACCCGCCCTACAGCTGGCAGCGGCTGCACGACGAGTACCCGGCCAACCCCGCCTGACATCGCTTCAACCCAGGAAAAACACCATGCAGAAGATCGTTCCGTTCCTATGGTTCGACGGCCGCGCCGAAGAAGCCATGAACTTCTATACAGCCATCTTCAAGAACGCCAAGGTCGGCAACGTGACGCGCTACGGCGACGCCGGGCCGGGGCCGAAGGGTTCCGTGATGAGCGCCACTTTCGAGCTCGAAGGCCAGAGCTTCTACGCGCTCAACGGCGGGCCGATGTTCAGCTTCACGCCCGCAATCTCGTTCTTCGTCAACTGCACCACCCAAGCGGAAGTCGACGATCTCTGGGCCAGGCTTTCCGAAGGCGGCGCCACCAACCAATGCGGCTGGCTGCAGGACAAGTTCGGCTTGTCCTGGCAAATCGTGCCCACGATCCTCGGCGACCTGCTCCAGAGCAAGGACGCGGCCAAGGCAAACCGTGTCATGCAGGCCATGATGAAGATGACCAAGCTCGACATCTCATTGCTGGAACAGGCCGCCGCCGCGCCGAACTGAGCGACTCATTTCGTCACGTGGCTTGTTGGAAATAACCGACACCACGACCCCGCATGCGGCGCTAACTTCGCTGCATGACTTCTTCTTCCACCGCAGCGCGGCTCTGGGACATCTCCCCGCCAGTGCATGAAGGCGCGCCGGTTTTCCCCGGTGATACGCCTTACCGGCAACGCTGGGCCGCGAGCATCGGCCCCGGCTGCCCGGTGAACGTCAGCGAGATCACGCTGTCGCCGCATGTCGGCGCACATGCCGATGCGCCGCTGCATTACGACGCCGATGGCACCACCATCGGCGACCTCGACCTCTCGCCCTTTCTGGGCACCTGCCGCGTGATCCATGCGATCGCGCGGGGCCCGTTGATCGAGTGGGCGCACATCGAGCACGCCGTCGACCAGCGCCTGCCGCCGCGCGTGCTGGTGCGCACCTACCAGCGCGCGCCGGTCGACCGCTGGGACGGCGCCCTTGCTGCCTATGCGCCTGCCACCATCGAACGTCTCGCCGCACTCGGCGTCAAGCTCGTGGGCATCGACACCGCCAGCATCGACCCGGCCGACAGCAAGACGCTCGACAGCCACCAGGTCATCCGCCGCCTCGGCCTGCGCGTGCTCGAGAACCTCGTGCTCGATGACGTGCCCGAAGGCGACTACGAACTCATCGCGCTGCCGCTCAAGCTGGTCAGCGCCGATGCCTCCCCCGTGCGCGCCATCCTGCGGAGTTTATGAACCTCCCCCAGTCTTCGCGCACTTCGTGTCGCTTCGCCAACCCCCTCACCGGGGGCAACACAAGTGGACCGGCAAAGCCGGTTCCACGGTGTTCCGCGATGGACACCCCCTTGACTCGAACCAATGAAAGCCGACATGCTCCTTGACGACTGCCGCGCACGCGATGCGCAAGACCCGCTCGCCGGCCTGCGCGACCTGTTCATGCTGCCCGATGGCGTGATCTACCTCGACGGCAACTCGCTCGGCGTGCTGCCCAAGGCCGCACCCGCTCGCATCGCCGAAGTGGTGACGAAGGAATGGGGCGAAGGCCTGATCCGCTCGTGGAACAGCGCAAGCTGGTTCGATCTGCCGCAGCGCCTTGGCGACAAGGTGGCGCGCCTGGTCGGCGCCGCGCCCGGCGAAGTGGTGTGCACCGACAGCACCTCGATCAATCTCTACAAGGTTCTGTACGCGGCGCTCTCGCAGCAGGCCACCAGCGGCCGCAAACTGGTTGTGAGCGAACGCAGCAACTTCCCGACCGATCTCTACATCGCCGAGTCGATGTGCCGCGAGCGTGGCTTCACGCTGAAGCTGATCGATGCGAGCGAGCTGCCCGCGGTGCTCACCGACGAGGTGGCCGTGCTGATGCTCACTCACGTGAACTACCGCACCGGCGCCATGCACGACATGAAGGCTGTCACCGCTGCCGCCCATGCGGCCGGCGCGCTCACGGTCTGGGATCTGGCGCACAGCGCCGGCGCGGTGCCCGTCGCGCTGAACGACAGCGAAGCGGACTTTGCCATCGGCTGCGGCTACAAGTACCTGAACGGCGGCCCCGGCGCGCCGGCCTTCGCCTGGGTGAACACGCGGCACGCCGGCAAGTTCGAGCAGCCGCTGTCGGGCTGGTGGGGCCATGCCGCGCCGTTCGAGTTCACGCCGCACTACCGGCCTGCGCCGGGCGTCGGCCGTTATCTCTGCGGCACGCAGCCGATCGTGGCGCTGGCCGGGCTCGAATGCGGGCTCGACACGGTGCTCGCCGCCGAAGCCTTCAACGGAGACTTCGGCCCGATGATGGCGCTGCGCACCAAGTCGCTGGCGCTCACCGACGCGTTCATCGAACTGGTCGAACAACGCTGCGCCGGCCATGGCCTCGAACTCGTAACGCCGCGCGATCACGCGCAGCGCGGCTCGCAGGTGTGCCTGAGCCGCGCGGAAGGCGCGTACGCGATCGTGCAGGCGCTGATTGCGCGTGGTGTCATCGGCGACTACCGCGCCGGCGACAGCCAGATGCCCGACATCCTGCGCTTCGGCTTCACGCCGCTGTACCTGGGATTCGAAGACGTGTGGAACGCGGTCGAGCATCTCGTGCAGGTACTCGAAACTGCAGAGTGGAAGCAACCTGCGTTCAACCAGAAGAACGCGGTGACCTGACATGACCACCGAGAAGATCGTCCACGATGAAAAGGCGCAGCTCGACTTCAGCGCCTCGATGAGCTACGGCGACTACCTGCACCTCGACGAGGTTCTGAACGCGCAGCACCCGCTCTCGCCGGCGCACGACGAGATGCTGTTCATCGTGCAGCACCAGACCAGCGAGCTCTGGATGAAGCTCATGCTGCACGAGTTGCGCGCCGCCATCGCGTGCATCGCCGACGACCGGCTGGCCGACGCCTTCAAGATGCTCGCGCGCGTGAGCCGCATCATGGAACAGCTGGTCAGCGCATGGACGGTGCTCTCGACCATGACGCCGCCCGAGTACACCGCGATGCGGCCCTACCTGGCGAGCTCCAGCGGTTTCCAGAGCGCGCAGTACCGCTGCATCGAGTTCGCGCTCGGCAACAAGAACGCCGCCATGCTCAAGCCGCATGCGCACCGGGCGGATCTGCTGGCGCAAGTGGAAGCCGCCTACCGCTCGCCCTCGCTCTATGACGAGGCGCTGCGCCTGCTGGCACGCCGCGGCATCGCGGTGCCGGCCGACCACCTCGAGCGCGACTGGACGCAGGGCTATGAAGCCAGCGCCGGCGTCGAGCAGGCCTGGCTCACCGTGTACCGCGACCCGCATGCGCATTGGGATCTGTACCAGCTCGGCGAGAAGCTCACCGACATCGAAGACGCATTCCGCCTCTGGCGCTTTCGGCACGTGACAACGGTGGAGCGCGTGATCGGCTTCAAGCGCGGCACCGGCGGCACCGGCGGCGTGAGCTACCTGCGCAAGATGCTCGACGTGGTTCTGTTCCCCGAGATCTGGGCGCTGCGCACGGATCTTTGATTCGACCCGCGGTCAGCCGGCATACAGCCACGGCTGGTCCAGCAGACGCTTGCCTAGCACACGCATCGCGAGGTCACGCCCCCACCGCATCGCGCCGGTCGCGTGAAAGATGTCGCCATTGCGCCGCGCCCGGGTCTGCACCAGGGCATTGCGCTGCCAGCGCGCGGCGGCATACCTGGCAAAGGCAGCCGGTATCTCGGCCGGGCCGCCCTCGCCCAGCGCATCGGCCAACGCGACCGCGTCTTCGATGGCCATGCCGGCGCCCTGCGCCAGGTACGGCACCATCGGGTGCGCCGCATCGCCGACCAACGCGATGCGGCCGTGGGCCATCCCGCCCGCCGACGTGAGCGGGGCGCGGTCGTGCAGGCTCCAGGCGCGCCAGACCGGCATCGCTTCCAGCAAGGTCTGCAAGCTGCCGCCGCAACGGCCCGTGGCCTGCTGCAGGGCCGCGAAGCTGCTGGCCTGATCCCAATCCCGCGCATCGCCGGCCGGGGTCGACTCGGCGATGACCACCACGTTGAGCCACGTGCCGCCGCGCACCGGATAGGCCACCGCATGCAGCCGCGGGCCGAGCCAGACATCGACCTGGCGGCTGCGCCGGGCGGCCGGCAGACGCGATTGATGCAACAGACCGCGCCAGGCCGTGTGGCCGGTGCTGCGCGGCGCCGTGGCGGACGCATCGACCTGCCGCCGCACCGTGCCCCACAGGCCATCGGCGCCAACCAGGGCATCGCCTTCCCACGCACGCGCATTGGCACTCGAAACGCAGACCGACGCATCGCCGGCCACCGCCTCGCCGACACGCACGCCGACATTGAGGCTCATTTGCCTGGCGCCGCGCGCCTGCGCCGCGCGCAGCAGCAGCGTGTGCAGATCGGCGCGGTGCACGCAGCAGTACGGCGCGCCGTACTGCTGCTGGAGGCTTTTACCGAGCGGCATGCGGGCCAGCTCGGCATCGCCGTCGGCGCTGCGGATCACCAGCGACTCCGGCAGGGCCGCGATAGCCTTCAAAGGCTGCTCGAGGTTCAGCGCGATCAGCCGGCGCGTGGCATTGGGGCCAAGCTGCACGCCGGCGCCAATCTCACCGAAGGCGGTGGACTGCTCCAGCACGTCGATGCGGTGGCCGCGCCGCGCGAGGGCCACCGCAGCCGCAAGGCCGCCGATGCCGCCGCCGGCAACCAGGATGTGCGCAGCCATGCGGCTCAGCGGGAACCAGCGGTCGGAGGCATCTCGGTCGTCTTGACGTCGGCCTTGCCGCAGGCACCACAGCTGTCGCAAGACCCGCAACCCGAGGTCTTGGCGAGCGACGCGGCAAGCTGCTCGGCGCGGGCCCGGTCGACCAGGCCCGCCCGGTGCGTGCCGCTGGCCAGCTTGTACGCCGCACTGCGGCGCCAGCCGGCCGGCATCCAGCGCCAGGCTGCGTAGAACGCAGCGGCAGCGACGATGAATCCGACAATGATCTGTTGCGTCATGGCAATCAACCCCAGCCCAATGCGAGCGCGATCCGGTAGGTGATGAAGCAGGCAATGTAGGCGAGCGCGAACAGGTAGCCCGCCATGATCCAGACGTACTTCCACGAATTGGTTTCGCGCTTGACCGCCGCCAAGGTCGAGATGCATTGCGGCGCGAACACATACCAGACTAGCAGCGACAGCGCCGTGGCGAGCGACCAGCTGCTCGCAATCAGCGGCTGCAATTGCCCCGCAACCTCTTCGCCGGTGGCCGACAGCGCATAGACGGTGCCGAGCGCGCCGACCGCGACCTCGCGCGCCGCCATGCCGGGCACCAGCGCGATCGAGATCTGCCAGTTGAAACCGATCGGCGCAAAGATGTGTTCAAGCCCGCGGCCCAGCATGCCGGCCAGGCTGTACTGGATGGCCGGGCCGGTCGCACCTTCGGGCGGCGACGGGAAGGTCGACAGGAACCACAGCAGGATCGTGAGCGTGAGGATGATGGTGCCCACGCGTTGCAGGAAGATCCACGCGCGCTCGTACAGGCCGAGCGCCAGGTTGCGCAGGTTGGGCCAGCGGTAGGCCGGCAGCTCCATCAACAACGGCGAGTGCGACTGGTTGTCGCGGAAGCGCTTCATCACCCAGGCCACCGCCATCGCCGAGACGATGCCGAAGGCGTAGAGCGCAAACAGCACGATGCCCTGCAGGTTGAACAGGCCGCCCACCGTTTTCTCGGGAATGAAGGCGGCGATCAGCAGCGCATACACCGGCAGCCGCGCCGAGCAGGTCATGAGCGGCGCGATCATGATGGTGGTGAGCCGGTCGCGCCAGTTGCTGATGGTGCGCGTGGCCATCACGCCCGGAATGGCGCAGGCAAAGCTCGACAGCAGCGGAATGAACGAGCGGCCCGAGAGGCCCACAGTGCCCATCACGCGGTCCAGCAGGAACGCAGCGCGCGGCAAATAGCCCGAATCTTCGAGCGCGAGGATGAACAGGAACAGGATCAGGATCTGCGGCAGGAACACCACCACGCCGCCGACGCCGGCCACGATGCCGTCCACCAGCAGGCTCTGCAGCATGCCTTCGGGCACCACGGCCTTGACGAGGTGGCCGAAGGCCTCGGTGCCGGCCTTGATCGCATCCATCGGCACGTTGGCCCAGCTGAACACGGCCTGGAACATCAGGAACAGCGTGACCGCCAGCACCAGCATGCCCGCGACCGGATGCAGCACGATGCGGTCGATGCGGTCGCTGGCGGCGAGGCTGCCGACCGGCTCGCGCACGGCCACCTCAAGGATGCGGCGCACCTCGCGCTGCGTGGCCAGCACGTCGGCCATGGCCGGCGCCTGCCAGGGCACGCGAGCCGCAGCCGCGACGGGCGCATCGAGCTGTTCGAGCAGGCCCTGTGCGCCGCCAGTGTGCACACCGACGGTCTCGATCACCGGCACGCCGAGCTCACGCGACAGAGCGGCGGCATCGACCGCGATGCCCTGCTTCCTGGCCATGTCGGTCATGTTCAGCGCCACCACCATCGGCAGGCCGAGTTGGCGCGCCTCTAGCACCAGCCGCAGGTTCAGCCGCAGGTTGGTGGCATCGGTCACGCACACCAGCAGGTCGGGCAGCGCCTCCTTGCTCTGGCCGGTGACCACGTCGCGCGTGACGGCCTCGTCGGCCGACAGCGCATTGAGGCTG
Organism: Variovorax nitratireducens; assembly: GCF_051216545.1. Taxonomy (NCBI): domain Bacteria; kingdom Pseudomonadati; phylum Pseudomonadota; class Betaproteobacteria; order Burkholderiales; family Comamonadaceae; genus Variovorax; species Variovorax nitratireducens. The sequence continues at coordinate 648,620 of NZ_JBPJZO010000001.1, read as the reverse complement.
TAGGCGCCGGGCAGGTCGAGCACGAACACGCGGCGGCCAGCGGCGGTGCGCAGCGTGCCTTCCTTGCGCTCGACGGTCACGCCCGCGTAGTTGGCAACCTTCTGGCGACTGCCCGTGAGCAGATTGAACAGCGCCGTCTTGCCGCAGTTGGGATTGCCGAGCAAGGCGATGCGAGCGGGTGGCGTGGTCGCCGTGCCGGTGGCGCCGGGCTGAAAGCTGAGGGTGGCTTCAACCATGCTGCGCGGCCCCCGGCGTGACGCGGATGAACGAGGCTTCGTGCCGGCGCAGCGCAAAAGTGGTGTGACCGAGGCGCACGGCCAAGGGCTCGCGGCCCGGCACGCCGTTGGCCACGATGCGCACCGCCTCGCCGGGGACGAAGCCGATTTCGGTGAGCCGCAGCACCAGTTCGCGGTCGTCGGCCGCATCGGGCAGCGTCAGGTCGATCACCGTCGCCCACTGGTTGCTCGGAAGCTGGTCGAGGCTCATGGCGGTCGCAGCCGCTGCGTTCTGTGGGGTCACCCGCGAAATCCAAGTTATCAAAATGAGAATTATTCTCGAAAACTCGGCCATCCGGCGACTTCGGGCAAAAACAGCCCTCTGCAAAGGCATGATCGAGGCCATGAATGAGGACATGTCTGAAGAAGACGGCCCGGTGGCTGAACTGCCGCTGACCGAAGCGCCCGCACCCCGCGCCGGCATCGCGCAATGGATCGCCGAGGGCTTGCGCAGCGCCCTGCTGCTGGCGCCGCGCCTCGACGCGATTCCGACGCCCTGGCAGTTGTTGCTGCTCGTTCTGCTGCCCAATCTGCTGGTGCTCGGCGCCGAGCGCCTGCAAATCGACGGGCCGGTCACGCTGAACTGGCTGGCATCGCTCAATGCGCTGTGGGCGATCGGCGCCACGCTCTGGCTCGGCTGGTGGGTGCTGGCGGGGCGTGCCTCCGCGCACGACGACGGCCGATTGCCGCGCTGGTTTGCATTGGTGGGCTGGAGCAGCGTGCCAGCCACCCTCTTGATGGTCGCGCTCTCCGTGAGCTACCTGCGCGGCTGGCTGCCCAAACCGCTGACCACGCCCAATGGCTTCTGGGCGGTGTATGGCTTGCTGCTGGCCTGGGTGCTTGCGGCGCTGTTGCGGCTGACGGCCCGCTACGCCACCTCGCGCGTGCGGCTCGCGCTGTTTCTGCCGGGCATGGCAGCCATCCTCGCGCTCGGTGTATGGCAGTCGCTGGGCGACGCGGCCCGTGTGTGGGAGCCGGATCGCAGCGCGGCCACCGATGAGCCCCCGCGTCCGCGCCTGCGCCTCACGCAGGAGGCGTTCGAGCAGCAGCAGGCAGTCTGGCAACGCGCCGTCGCCGGGATCGGCGAACGGCAACCCGGCCAGACCAACGTCTACGGCCTGGTGTTCGCGCCCTATGCGACAGAAGACGTGTTCCTGCGCGAAAGCCGCATGGTCACCCAACTGCTCGAGGAGCGCTTCGACGCCAAGGGCCGGGTGCTGCACCTCATGAACCATGCAACGACCACCGATACGCTGCCCTGGGCCACGCCGCTCAACCTGCAGCGCGCCGTGGCCGCGCTGGCGCAGCGCATGGACCGGGACAACGACCTGCTGGTGGTCTACATGACCTCGCACGGCGCGAGCGACCACAAGCTGGCCGCTTCGCACTGGCCGCTGTCGGTGCCGGGGCTCACGCCGGAAGAACTGCGCAAGGCACTCGACGAGGCCGGCATCCGGCACCGCGTCGTGGCAATTTCGGCCTGCTATTCGGGCGGCTGGATCGAGCCGATGGCGAACGACGACACACTGGTGATGACGGCCGCCGATGCGACCCACACTTCCTATGGCTGCGGGCGCCTGTCGGAACTCACGTTCTTCGGCCGCGCAATGTTCGACGAACAACTGCGCAAGACCCATTCGTTCGAAGCGGCCTTTGCCGCCGCAGTACCGCTGATCCGTGAGCGCGAAATCGAGGCCGGCAAGGAAGACGGCTTCTCGAACCCGCAGATCCGCGTGGGCGAGAAAATCCGGCCGCTGCTGGAGCAGCTTTCGCAGCGGCTCGACGCGCTCCCGCCGAGCGCGAAGTAGCGCGTCAGGGGTCATCAAGGTGGCGTGCAAGCTTTAACGTGTGCAGTTGGTCTTCCCATCTTTACGAATGATAGTTTTGAGAAGCGCTGGCTGGGCTTCGCCTGTTGGTCAGAATCCTGAGCTATGGCTACAGTCAGCCACAACCGGACCTTCGTCACCACGGCAGAATTGAGCGGTTGTAACCCGGGGGGCCTCGATTTCATGCGTCTTCAACTCGACTACAAGCTAGGGGTAGCAGAACGACTTGCCCATGAAGAATTTCGAAGTGGGTCCTCGCTGCAAAGGCCCGCCTACTTTCGCCAAGCAATACCCTCACTTGTCTTGTGTGGCCTGGGCTTGGTGGCGTCATACAAGGGCCAAAGCGTGACGCTTCTGGCGATATTCCTCTTGGCCGCGGGTGTCTTGACCGTGGATGCGTGGAAAAAGGGCCTGCGTTGGAAATCGAATCTTTCGGCGGCAGTCGACAAAGAACCCGCAAATAGTGTTCAGCTCGTCATCGACGACAGGGGAATTCAAGAGACGGTCGAACAGCAGGTCGTGTCGTTTGCGCCGTGGTCCGCGATTCGGTCATACGTTCAGCTAGAAAGGATATGGGCGTTCAACCTTGCCGGAGGCTACACAGCCATCGTTTCGGCAAGCGCCATAGCTGAAGCCGGTCCGGCAGCGGAAGCTGACCTAAAAACAGAACTTGTGGCTCGCTCGATACCACAGCTGGTGAATGGGCGAGCCTTGCCTCCCGCACTCAGCTGACTGGGTACGGCCACAACCGGACAGTCGCGCTCACCGACAGAATGCGGAAAACAACGGTCTTTTCACACAGTTCAAGTTGATTTCCGCTCTTTTTTCGATCAGCGTGGCGCTCCAGCTCGTCACGCTTGCAATCCTGCTGAACAAGCGCCGGTTTGTCTTGACCGCCGTCTACTTAGTCATGCTTCTGATGCTGTGGCCCGTGGCATTTCTTCTCATGTCAGCAGGCCTGGTTCTGGTTGGACATCTTCTTTGGGCGGTCCCAATGTTTTGGCTTATTGCGTGTGCGGGCCTGATAAGAGGTTCTACGCAGCGCTGAAACGAACGCCAGCTATTAAGCAAGCGCTACTTCCGCTTTGGGGCCCTTTGCGCCGAAGTGGCGGCAGGCTACAGTCGGCCAACACCGGACCTTCACCGCAGCCGCAGGATTTCAGCGGATGTCATCGGTGCCGGGCGCAAAATCAAGAAACTCTCGAACGGAGAACCGTGAATGTCCCGTCGCTCTCGCTGGCCGTTTCTCATCGTTTTGCTGGTCATCACCGCGCTCTTCTTCTATTGGTTCGGAGCGCAGCGCCAACTTGCCAGAAGCACCTTTGCCAACACAGTCGCGCTGAAATTCGAAGAAGCTTGCCTTCGGACTAACGACGTAGAGTGCTTGCGCTCCAGCTGGACGATTCGCGCCACTGCGGCTTCGAAGCTTGCGCACGGGCTCGTGGAAGGCCTCGTCCCTGGCCGCTCGATGCCGAGCTCAAATCCTATGTTCTATGGGCTGATGCGCTGCCAATCAGTTCGAAATGAACTTCGGCTACTGTCGGTCAAGACCAGACTTCCCGTGTTGGTGAATCGAACCACAATGGATGCCGTCGTCAAAACATCTCCCGCCAAATCTGTATGAGTTCTCCCGCGTTCCTCTACGCTGCCGATAGCGACGCATTGGTACCGAGTATTCGAGGCGAAAGCTTTTCGCTGAGCGCGAATTTCATCATTCCCGTGTTCTGGCTTGCACTCTATGACCCGGCCGATCTCCGGAGGGCGCCGGACGCTGAGCCCGATGACTTTGCCGCGTGGTACCTGTCCACGGCCGCTGGCATTGCCATCGATCGATTGGAAAAGAGACGGAGGTATCTTGTCGAAGCTCTCCCAGATGGGAGTGAGATAGTGTTTTCGATGTTTGTGAGTTTTCTCAAGGGATCTGCAGGTTTGCATATTCAGTGCGATCCGCAACAGGCTCTTTCCATTCAAGACGCTGACGATGGATGGGAGCTCACCCTCAAGAGAATTCTGAACGCATTCAACGCCGCGCCTCGGCACGTCGTCCGGAAGAGGAAATTTCTCAAGACCGTCGAGGTAGAGGAGCCAACTGCCGGGTGGACGAGCTACTTCCGCTATTTCGGGAAGCTTCAGGAGCCACGCTACCAGAATCCGCAGCAGCTTGCGGCCGCTTTGGTTGGCTGGGGAGACAACGTAGATGCTTCGTGGAACGTCGGCTCGTAGGTGGCCAACTTGACGTCGCCACTCGGCCAGGAGCGGTCGTTTGGTCTCAGTGCAGTATTCGTTTGAAAGCTGACACCCACCACGCGACTACAGAATGGGAGGGAATGCCATGAATCGATTGTCCACGGAGCGGCTGTTTGTCCGAGCGTTTGATTCTCTCGGTGACTACCACGATTTTTGGACATTCGTCCAAATGAACGCGCCGACGGACCTGACCTACAGCTTTGTGAAGGAGCCCATAGATCAGGTGCAGGCGCTCGCCGACGCATTCGATTCGTTGCATCAGGGACTGCACCTCACAAAGAAGAAGCTCCTTGAAGACCGCCACTTTCGGGTCGTTGAAGAACTTCTTCGGATGGCGTACGAGTTCTATTCCGCTGATGAGAGAAAACACGGAATACAAGCAATGCAGGAAGCCGAGGGCCTGATTTGGCCTAGCCGTCGGATACGGCTCAACCTCGCGGCAAAGGCTGAGCGACGAGCGTTTGGTGATGTGGTTGCATTTGCCGACGCGAAGCCACCGCGCTTTGAAGGTGAGACGTCTATCGACAGACTCGGCGCGGGACAGCGATCACTTTTCGATGAGGCTGTACTGCGCACCCGGCAGGCCATAGAACAGGGACAAGAGACGTGTCAGTTCTTTCTGGTCTGCACAAGCGAGGGGATTGCCGAGATCAAGAAGACTTCGCAGAAAAAGACGCTGGAGGAGATACGTCGATTGGTTTCTTGCGCCGAAATTGCGGCGTGCGCCCGAGTTGAACTGGTGTTCCTAGGTGTTCTCGTGTTGGATCTGGAGGAGGCTCAACAGCCATTGGTGTCGGCACGAGCAAAGCTGGAAGGTCGAAAGATTCAAGAATTTCGATTCTTCCTTGATGATCCGAAGATATTTCCTCTCGGCGATGCCTAGCTCCTTACTAGCGCGGAGGCTGTCGACGGGCCGGTCCTGCTCTTCGCCGGAGACCGCTTTGGGCCCTGAGCGGAAGTCAGATTGCCCGGACTTTTCGTCTCAAAGCGGTCATACGAGCAACTAGTCCAAAGGTTGTGCACTTCCTGTCTTGTTGTCTACCGGTGCGGCATGGACTTTAGCGACGCGACGGGGTACCTGACCCGGTGATTCCGCCAGCCGCATTGCTCTGCTCCGAAATATCTCCGCTGCCATCCTTCGGTTCGTCGAACACCAACCGCAGCGCGTACGGAATGGACCGAGGCCGGGTCACGCCCGCAAACATCACGAGCAGCCGCTGCACTTCGTGACGGGCAAATCCCGCTGGCGGCACGTGCAGCTCCAGGCGTGCGGGGAGCAGCGTGCTGTCTCCCTCGCGTTTCCTCGCCTGCTCAACCTTGCCGCGCGCCTGGCGAATAAGCTTGGCCAGTTCGCTAGGAGCGGGCCCGCCTCCCGAGGCCGCGACCGATTCGGCCAGCCGCCGCAGCAGCGACCGGATCGGCGGACGGTCGCCGCTAGCGATGCGTTCCGCAACCCGCCGCGAGTTCAGTTCCACCGGGAACGAGATCTCGCCCAAGGCTCGTTGGACGGGCGCCCATGTGGACTGCGACGGCGTGCCAGGAGGCTGAGCGTCCTTCAGGAGCTGCGCCCAGTGCGCCTCCGAGTCGACGTGGATGATCGAGCCAGTCAGCGACGCCACATACAGCGCTGCTTCCAGGCTCAGGCCCTTGAAGATCTGGTTCTGCGCACCGTCCTTGCCCACAGGAAGCGGCTGCAGCAGCGTATAGGGATCAGCCTCGGCCTGGCGCTTGAAATGCTTGATGAGCCGATCCGCCATAACGGGGTCGGCGTCTGGCATGTGCTGGGCAATCAAGCGCCGCTGGTACGCCTCTGGCAGCATCCAAATGAGGCGCTGGCCTTCCTGTTCTCCGAGTTTCAGAAAGCGTTGCAGGCCGCCGCCTTTGGGTGGCTTCCATCCGAGGGTGCGCCGAGTGAGCACTTCCCGGACATGACGGCCGAGCGGGGCACTGACCTCCCCGGGATCGGGCACCAGATGTACGAGGCCAGCGCGGATAAATCGCTCCAGCACTAGGAGCAGCATGACGTTCTTGAGCGTCTGCATCTTGTGGCTGGCGGGCGACTCGATGGGGCTGAACTCGGGCTTCATGCGCGTGCCCAAGAAGAATGGGTTCACGAGCACGATCTCGTCGACATAAGGCAACCAGCCCAGCACCGTCGCCTCGATGGTGCGCGGGTCACTGAAGCCCATGTAGACCGAGCGCAGGACTTTCGGGTTGGGCCGTGGTAGCAGAGAGGCCAGATCGGTGTCTTCGGGCCACAGGCCCGCAAACGCGCGATGAATGCGCTCGACGTGCTCGTCGCTCAGGTTGCGGCGCACGTCCTCCCAGGACGCCCCGTCAGACAGGCCCAAGATGCCTTGAAGGGCGTCGCAGAACATCAGGTTGCGCTCGCGCAGGCCGTAGACCTCCCACGACGGGCGCTCTGCGGCGGGCAACCGCTGGCAGCAGTCCTTGAATGCGTAGGCGCTTCCGCAGCCGCAGAAGTCATTGGCTCCGATGTTCTTGCGGGAGGACTGGCGGGTCAGGAACTCGTGGGCCTTGGACGTACGGCCATGCTCGTCCCAATAGCCAGAGGTGCCATCCTTGTAGCCGACGTAGATCTCCCCGCCGAAGAGCCACAGATCGGACTTGGGCCGCAGCACCTTGGCAATCTGCGCCCATGACCCGTTGAATTCCTGCTCTGGGTAGAGCCAGGTTTTGTCGGCGGCTGCAATGTAGCGCTTCGCCCGCGACTTGAGCAGATGGTTGATCGCGATCACCTCGTCCCGGTTCAGTCGCCGGTCTCGGATGAAGTTGTCGGTGCGCGTCATGCCGACGCCCAGGTGCCGGGCGTTCGTGCGCAGCCGCGTCAGGTCTAGTTGATCCGGCTCCTTGGCATAGTCCAGGTGAGTGAGGATCAGGCAGGTGTTGGCGTCAAGCGCGAAGACAGTCTGAGAGCCCACAGCCGCTACAAGCGGATCCTGCGGGTAGGCGCATTGCTCGGACGCCGGATCCACCGCCGCGTTGTAGACCGTCACCGGGTGGTCCGTAAGGATGAACTTCACGTCCGAGTCCTGCGCCGAGACGATCTCCCGCACGCCCTCGACCCACATGGTGCAATTTATCAGGCGCAGAGCCTGCATCTCAACCATCAGGTCGACTTGGCCCAGCGCGCCGTAGCACGAGCGGATCCAGTCCAGGCCCTTCGGCGTGCGCAGCTTCTGTACGGCCATGTGCTCGAAGAAGTCCTGGAACGACTCATGCACGTCGGCGTGGTTCCCCAGCGCGAAGGCGCGGACTGCTTTCGCCCCCCGGTTGTCGATGACGCCAAATAGGTACCTCTCCACGTCGTCGTTGACGATCGGGCCGAAATGCGTGGTGTACAGGTCGTATTCGACGAAGCAGTTCTTCGTGCCCCATTTGTGAAGCGCCGTACGCGGGACTTGCCGGCCATCGGGCAGCGTCTTGCGATCCGGGTCCAGGTTGAGATGAAAGAGGCGAGACTGACCGGGAGCGAGGAAGCTGCGCTGGTACCACTGCGGGACGTAGTGGTTGTTCCGGGTCTGCTGATCGGTCATCCGCTCACTTGGCTGATTTGGTGCACGGATTGTCCCTCGGCCGTTTCGGGCTTGATGGCAGTAGCCCTCAGCCGGAGTATTTGAGGTCGCTGGGATGGAGGGGGAGCCCCGAAGCTGACCTTTGTCGACGACTCTTGATGGCCGACTGTAGCCCGTCGCCTACTCAGCGCTTCGGGCGGTAAAGGCAAGGCCTTTGCTGGCGTCCGCTTGACCGACCAGTTGGGCCACTTGGCCTCAAGTTTCAGTGAGGGCTTCACAGTTCGGCGTCCAGCTCGATCGACTTAATCGCGACTTCGGCTGCCTACATCAGCAGGCAAGTTCAGCCTCATGAACCTAGCCGAACTCTTGCCCTATGCCGCAAAGGATCGGGCACTATCCAACGCACCATCAGTTGGCCAGCAGTTGCCGCAGCACGAACGGCAGGATGCCGCCGTGCTTGTAGTAGTCCACCTCGATCGGCGTGTCGATGCGCAGGCGCACCGTCACCTCCTGGTGCGCGCCGTCGAAGCGGCGGATCACCAGCTTCACGTCCATCTGCGGCTTGAGTTCGCCGCCGATCACCACATCGACTTCTTCGTCGCCCGTGAGGTTCAGCGTCTGCCATGAGTCGGCTCCGCGGAACTGCAGGGGCAGCACGCCCATGCCGACCAGGTTGGCGCGGTGGATGCGCTCGAAGCTGCGCGCGATCACGGCCTTGATGCCGAGCAGCTGCGTGCCCTTGGCAGCCCAGTCGCGCGACGAGCCGGTGCCGTACTCCTCGCCGCCGAAGATCACGGTCGGCACGCCGGCCGCCATGTACTTCTGCGCCGCGTCGTAAATGAACATCTTCTCGTTGCCGGGCTGGAAGCGCGTGACGCCGCCCTCTTCCTGGGTGCCGTTGGCATCGGGCGGAATCATCAGGTTCTTGATGCGCACGTTGGCGAAGGTGCCGCGCATCATCACCTCGTGGTTGCCGCGGCGCGAGCCGTAGCTGTTGAAGTCGGCCTTGCTCACGCCGTGTGCCTTGAGCCAGATGCCGGCCGGCGAGCTTTCCTTGATGGAGCCGGCGGGCGAGATGTGGTCGGTGGTGATCGAGTCGCCGAACAGCGCCATCACGCGTGCGCCCTTGAAGCCGGCGTCGGTGGCGTGCGGCTTCATCTTGAAGTCGTCGAAGAACGGCGGCTCTGCGATGTAGGTCGACTCGGGCCATGTATAGACGTCGCCCTTCACGCCCTTGATGCTGCTCCAGAGCTTGCCCGGGTTGTCCTTGATCTGCTCGTAGTTCTTGCGGAAGGCCTTGGCGTTCATCGCAAAGCGCAGGTTCTCGTCGATCTCTTTCGGCGTGGGCCAGATGTCGCCGAGGTAGACGTCCTTGCCGCCCTTGCCCTTGCCGACGGGCTGGGTCATGAGGTCGACCATCACGTTGCCGGCGATCGCATAGGCCACCACGAGCGGCGGCGAGGCCAGAAAATTGGCCTTCAGGTTCGGGTGGATGCGCGCCTCGAAATTGCGGTTGCCCGACAGCACTGCCGCCGCCACCAGGTCGTTCTTTGTGATGGCTTCGTTGATCTCGGGCGCCAGGTCACCGGCGTTGCCGATGCAGGTGGTGCAGCCGTAGCCGGCCAGGTAGAAGCCGAGCTTGTCGAGGTACGGGATCAGGCCGGCCTTCTCGAGGTACTCGGTGACGATGCGCGAGCCCGGCGCCAGCGAGGTCTTGACGTGCGGCTTGACCTTCAGGCCCGCCTCCACCGCCTTCTTGGCCAGCAGGCCGGCCGCGAGCATCACGCTCGGGTTCGAGGTGTTGGTGCACGAGGTGATGGCTGCGATCAGCACGTCGCCATTGCCGATGGTGATGCCGGATGGCGCGGCTGGCGCCTCGGCCGCGGTGTGCGCGGCGGCGCGTGTAGAGCGGTTGGCTTCCATCTCGACGACCTGGCGCGGCTCGCCGGCCTTGGGCGGGTTGGCCTCCTTCTCGCCTCCCACGCCGCTGGAAGTGACCGAGTAGCGCTGCAACAGCTTTTCCGCCGGCTGGTTGAAGCCGTTGGCCTCCTGCGGCTTGCTGTAGAGCTCCGAGAACTTCGTGGCGAGGTGGCCCAGGTCGATGCGATCCTGCGGGCGCTTCGGTCCGGCCAGGCTGGGCGTGACGGTGCCAAGATCGAGCTTGACGATCTTGGTGTAGTCGATGTCGCCCGGCGCCGGCATGCCGAACAGGCCCTGCGCCTTGTAGTAGGCCTCGAAGCGCTCGATTTCCTTGTCGGTGCGGCCGGTGCCCCTGAAGTAGGCCAGCGTCATATCGTCGACCGGGAAGAAGCCCATCGTGGCGCCGTACTCGGGCGCCATGTTGCCGATGGTGGCGCGATCCGGCACCGCGATCGAGGCGGCGCCGGGGCCGAAGAACTCGACGAACTTGCCCACCACTTTCTCGCCGCGCAGGATGGCGGTGACATACAGCACCAGGTCGGTGGCGGTGACGCCTTCGCGCAACTTGCCGCTGAGCTCGAAGCCCACCACGTCGGGCGTCAGCATGTAGACCGGCTGGCCCAGCATCGCAGCCTCGGCCTCGATGCCGCCAACGCCCCAGCCGACCACGCCGATGCCATTGATCATTGTGGTGTGGCTGTCGGTGCCGACCAGCGAGTCGGGGTAGTACGTCGGCGTCTCGGCCTTGTCGTAGGGGCTCTTGTAGACGCCGCGCGCGAAGTACTCGAGGTTGACCTGGTGCACGATGCCGAAGCCTGGCGGCACCACGCCGAATGTGTCGAACGCCTGCATGCCCCACTTCATGAACTGGTAGCGCTCGTTATTGCGCTCGAACTCGAGCTTCATGTTGAGGTCGAGCGCCTTGGGCGTGCCGTAGTAGTCGACCATCACCGAGTGATCCACCACCAGATCCACCGGCACCAGCGGCTCGATCGCCTTGGGCGACTTGCCGAGCGACTGCGCCACGCTGCGCATCGCAGCCAGGTCGGCCAGCAGCGGCACGCCGGTGAAGTCCTGCAGCACCACGCGCGTGACCACGAACGGAATCTCTTCGGTGCGGTCGGCGTTGGGCAGCCAGTGGGCGAGTTGCTCGACGTGCCCGGCTGTGACCTTCTGGCCATCGCAGTTGCGCAGCACCGACTCCAGCACGATGCGGATCGACACCGGCAGCCGATCCACCGAGGGGTACTTCTTGGCCAGTTCTTTCAGCGACCAGTATTTGCCCGATTTGCCCGAGGCGGTCTTGAATGTTTTGAGGGTGGAGGCAAACGCGTGGGTCGACTGGGCGGCCATGAGAACTCCTTGTGGCGTGGATTCCCGGAAAGATAGCAGGCTTCGATGCATCCGGCTGTCGGAAGGGGCGCTCAGCTCGCCGCGGCGCCGTGCGCCGATGACGTGGGAGGTCATGGCCGCGCCGCACGCACCGCCGCAGAATGCAGGCCATGAACATCGCCGCCCTCCACTCCCCTGCCGCCGCGCCGCGCCAGCCCGGCGCCCGAGAACCCTTCGGCATGCACCTGCGCCACTGGCGCCAGCGCCGGCGCCTCAGCCAGCTCGATCTGGCGCAGGAAGCCGAGGTGTCGACCCGCCACCTGAGCTATGTGGAAACCGGCCGCGCCGCTCCCAGCCGCGAGATGGTGTTGCGCCTGGCCGAACGGCTCGACGTGCCGCTGCGCGAGCGCAATGCCCTGCTGGTGGCCGCCGGCTTCGCGCCGATGTACCGACAGCGCGGGCTCGACGATCCGGCCCTCGCAGCGGCGAGGCGCGCGGTCGACCTGGTGCTGAAAGGCCACGAACCCTACCCCGCGCTCGCAGTCGACCGCCACTGGAACCTGGTGGCGCACAACGCGCTGGTGCCGCTGCTGATGACCGGCGCCGCGCCGGAGCTGCTGAAGCCACCGATCAATGTGCTGCGGCTCAGCCTGCATCCGGACGGCATCGCGCCAAAAATCGCCAATCTGGCGCAATGGCGCGCGCACCTGCTCGAACGCCTGCTGCAGCAAGTCGCGGCGACCGGCGACGCCACGCTGCAGGCGCTGCACGACGAACTGGCGGCCTACCCGATCGGCACCGCGGGCTCCGGGACGCCGGCCAGCGGTGGCGAACTATCGAGCGTGGTGGTGCCGTTCCAGTTGATCACGCCGGGCGGGCTGCTGAGCTTCATCAGCACCACCACCATCTTCGGCACGCCGGTGGACGTCACCCTGCAAGAGCTGGCGGTCGAGTCGTTCTTTCCGGCCGATGCGCAGACGGCCGCCGCACTCACTGCACTGGCTGCGGCCTGACAGCGAGCTTTCGGCGCGCGTCGGCGCCGGACGACACGCAATTGCGCGCCTGGCCTGAGGCCGCCGGCGCGCGCCGCGCGTCTTACTGGAGCACTCAGGTTTCGCGCGCGGTTCTTGCTGCGTGCTGCTGCAATGAAGCTCTGTTCCTTGTGCCTGTTGTTCGTGTTGTGTTGTGCCCCGGTGGCGACGGCGGCCGACGATGCGCACTCCGGGGCAGCCCTGCGTGCAACGCACGTACGCAAAAGCGCCGAACTGGCGCAAAGCCCGCTCAAGCGCCCGTTGCTGCTGACGTCCACCGAGTTGCCGCAGGGCCTGCAAGGTGAGATCTATGCCGTTGTCGAACAGCCGCTCGAAGCTGTCCATGCCGCGTTCAACAGCGCGACGAACTGGTGCGACGTGCTGCTGCTGCACGTGAACAACCGGCGCTGCCAGGCGTCGAGCGCCAGCGGCAAGCAGCAGATCACACTGGGTATCGTGCGCCGCTACGACAAGCCGGTGGAAGAGGCTTTCGACCTGCCCTTCGTGTTCCGCGTTGCGCAGGCCACGCCCGACTATCTGGAAGTCCAGCTTCGGGCCGAATCGGGCCCGCTCGGCACCAGCAACTACCGCATCCTGCTCGAAGCCACGAAACTCGATGCAAAGCGCAGCTTCCTGCATTTCTCGTATTCGTACGACCAGAACGTGATGGTGGCAATGGCCATCCAGGCCTATCTCGCGACATTCGGCAGCAGCAAAGTCGGCTTCACCGAGCTCGGCAAGCTGGCGGATGGCCAGCCCGCCTACATCGCCGGCACGCGCGGCCTGGTCGAACGCAATGCGATGCGCTACTTCCTCACGCTCGAAGCCTTCCTGAGCGCCACCAGCGACGAGGCACGTCGCGAAGCGTGGTTCAGCGCGATCCAGCGCTATCCGCGCCAGCTGCACGAGATCGACCGCGAAACCTACCTCGCGCTCAAGCGCACCGATGCGCAGCAGCGCCCCGCTCCACCATGAAAAAAGCCCACCGCGGTGGGCTTCTTGCAGCGGCAGGGCCGATCAGGCTGCGACGCCGTTGGCGATGTCCTTGTACTCATCGATCTTGTCGAAGTTGAGGTACTGGTAGATCTGCGCGCTCGATGCATCGAGCACCCCGACGCTTGCCATGTACTCCTCTTTGGTCGGAATGCGGCCCAGGCGCGAGCAGATCGCGGCCAGTTCGGCGCTGCCGAGGTACACATTGGAGTTCTTGCCCAGGCGGTTGGGAAAGTTGCGCGTGCTGGTCGACATCACGGTCGCGCCCTCGCGCACCTGCGCCTGGTTGCCCATGCACAGCGAGCAGCCTGGCATTTCGGTGCGCGCACCGGCATTGCCGAACACGCCGTAGTGGCCTTCCTCGGTGAGCTGCTGCGCGTCCATCTTGGTCGGCGGCGCGATCCAGAGCTTTACCGGAATGTCGCGCTTGCCTTCGAGCAGCTTGGACGCCGCACGGAAGTGGCCGATGTTGGTCATGCAGGAGCCGATGAACACTTCGTCGATCTTGGCGCCGGCCACGTCGCTCAGCGTCTTGACGTCGTCCGGGTCGTTCGGGCACGCGCAGATCGGCTCGTGGATGTCGGCCAGGTCGATTTCGATGACGGCCGCGTAGTCGGCGTCGGCGTCGCCCTTGAGCAATTGCGGGTCTTTCAGCCAGGCTTCCTGCGCCGCGATGCGGCGTGCCAGCGTGCGGCCGTCGGCATAGCCTTCGGCGATCATCCAGCGCATCAGCGTGATGTTGCTGTTGATGTACTCGATGATCGGTTCCTTGTTCAGGTGCACCGTGCAGCCGGCGGCCGAGCGTTCGGCCGAGGCGTCGCTGAGTTCGAAAGCCTGTTCGACCTTCAGATCCGGCAAGCCTTCGATTTCAAGGATGCGGCCCGAGAAGATGTTCTTCTTGCCCTGCTTGGCGACCGTCAGCAGGCCGGCCTTGATGGCGTAGAGCGGAATCGCGTTGACCAGGTCGCGCAGCGTGACACCGGGCTGCATCTTGCCCTTGAAGCGCACAAGCACCGATTCGGGCATGTCGAGCGGCATCACGCCCGTTGCGGCCGCGAAAGCCACCAGGCCGGAACCGGCCGGGAAGCTGATGCCGATCGGGAAGCGCGTATGGCTGTCGCCGCCGGTGCCGACGGTGTCGGGCGTCAGCAGGCGGTTGAGCCACGAGTGAATTACGCCGTCGCCGGGGCGCAGCGACACGCCGCCACGCGTCGCCATGAAGTCGGGCAACTCGTGATGCATCTTCACGTCGACCTTCTTCGGGTAGGCCGCGGTGTGGCAGAACGACTGCATGACCAGGTCGGCCGAGAAGCCGAGGCAGGCCAGGTCTTTCAGCTCGTCGCGCGTCATCGGGCCGGTGGTGTCCTGCGAGCCGACCGAGGTCATCCTGGGTTCGCAGTAGGTGCCCGGGCGCACGCCCGTGCCTTCGGGCAGGCCGCAGGCGCGGCCGACCATCTTCTGCGCCAGCGAGTAGCCCTTCTTGGTGTCGACCGGGCTGATCGGAAGACGGAACAGGGTCGATGCCGGCAGGCCCAGCGCTTCGCGCGCCTTGGCCGTGAGACCGCGGCCGATGATCAGCGGAATGCGGCCACCGGCGCGCACTTCGTCGAACAGCACGTCGCTCTTGACCTGGAATTCGGCAATCACCTTGCCGTCCTTCAGGGCCTTGCCGTCGTAGGGACGCAGTTCGACCACGTCGCCCATCTCCATCTGGCTCACGTCGAGCTCGATCGGCAGCGCGCCCGAGTCTTCCATCGTGTTGTAGAAAATCGGGGCGATCTTGCCGCCGAGGCAGACGCCGCCAAAGCGCTTGTTGGGCACGTAGGGAATATCTTCGCCGGTAAACCAGAGCACCGAATTGGTGGCGCTCTTGCGCGACGAACCCGTGCCGACCACGTCGCCGGCGTAGGCCACCAGGTGGCCGCGCGCGCGCAGGTCTTCGATGAACTTCACCGGGCCGCGCTTGCCGTCTTCTTCGGGGACGATGCCGGGGCGCGCGTTCTTGTGCATCGCAAGGGCGTGCATCGGAATGTCGGGGCGCGTGGTGGCGTCCGGTGCGGGCGACAGGTCGTCGGTGTTGATTTCGCCGGCCACCTTGAAGATGCTGACCGTGATGCTTTCCGGCACCTCGGGGCGGCTGGTGAACCACTCGGCATCGGCCCAGCTCTGCAGCACGGCTTTCGCGTTGGCGTTGCCCTTGTCGGCCTTTTCCTTGACGTCATGGAACTGGTCGAACATTAGCAGGGTTTTCTTCAGGCCCTCGGCCGCGACGGCGCCGACCTCGGCATCGTCGAGCAGGTCGACCATCGGGCTGATGTTGTAGCCACCCAGCATGGTGCCGAGCAGCTCGGTCGCGCGGGCGCGGCTGAGCAGCAGGGTCTTCTCGGTGCCATGCGCCACGGCGGCCAGATAGCTGGCCTTGACCTTGGCCGCATCGTCCACGCCGGCCGGCACACGCCAGGTGAGCAGGTTCAGCAGGAACTCGCCGTCTTTCGAGGTCGCGTTCTTCATGAGCTCGATCACTTCGGCGGTTTGCTTGGCCGTGAGCGGGAGCGGCGGAATACCGAGCGCGGCGCGTTCGGCAACATGGTCAACGTAGGCTTGCAACATCTTCTTTTCTCCAGAAACTGAACGACGGGGCGGCTGTCGCTGCAAGCAAGAGCCGCGCCCTGACTTGTTTACTTACTTCTTGGCCGCGTCGGCGCCTTCGAACAGGCTCTTGGGCGGGTTCTTTTTCATCTCTTCGGCGAAGGCCACCTGTTCGGCGGTCTGGCATTCGTCGGCAATGCGCAAGCCCTGCTTCTGGTTCATCAGCATCGACTTGTTGCCGAGTTGCAGCCACATCGCGCCGGCGTGCGGATCCTCGAGCCGGATCGCGCCGGTACGGCTTTCGACCGGGTGCATGCGATAGCGCTGGCCTTTGGTCGAGATCGTGAAGAAGCCGGGCTTCTTCTCGTCTGCGGTCACCGTCACGTCGGCGCCGAGCTCGCACTGGGCCTTGCCGAGCGACACGCGCTTGGCCACGGCCAGATCGGTTTCAGTGAGTGGGGCATCGGCGCCTTCGCTGATCGGCGTCACTTCTTCGACGGCCTTGGCTGCCTTGCGCGTCACCTGGCGCTTTTTGGCCGGCGGCTTGGCGGCGGTGCTGCCGGCAACGGCCTTGGCGGCCGGCTTGGCCGGCGCAGCGGTCTGCGCCGTTGCTGCGAAAGGCAGCGCCAGCACGACGGCGGCGATCAGGGCGATTTGCTTCATGGGTTTGTTTCCTAGGAATGTGTGGGGGTCAAGGGGTATCGAACCAGGCCAGGGCCTCGGTCGGGAGCGCGCGCCCGGTGGCGTGCGCACGCACCAGCAGTTGCCAGAAGTGGCGATAGCTGGCTCGGTCGTGCAATGTGCCATCAAAACTCACCGGCGCCCAATCTGCCTCCGCGGCGGCAGCTACGATTTTTGTAGCAATATGAATCTGTTCCTCGTCCGGCGCGAACGCTTCGAGGATGGGCCGGATCTGGCTCGGGTGGATGCTCCACATGCGCGTATAGCCAAACTGGCTGGCCGCCTTGCGCGCGGCGGCGCGCATTGCGTCGGCGTCGTTGAACTCGGTGACCACGCAGTGCGAAGGCACCTTGCCGTGCGCATGCGCGGCCGAGGCGATCTCGAGCTTGGCGCGCACTACCAGCGGGTGCGTGAACTGGCCCGTGGCACCCATGCCGTCGGCCGGGATCGCGCCGGCGTGGGCCGAGACGAAGTCCATGAGGCCGAAGGAAAGCGACTGCACGCGCGGATGCGCGGCGATCTCGAAGGCGTTGTGCACCGCGAGCGGCGACTCGATCAGCACGTGCAGCGGCAAACTGGCGGCACCGGCCGCATCGAGCGCCTGCACCGCCTGCCGCACATCGGCGGCGGACTCGACCTTGGGCACCATGAGGTGGCTCAAACGCTGACCAGCGCCCCCAGCGATGGTCGCCACGTCGGCATCGAAAGACGCATGGTCGACCGGGTGCACGCGCACGCCGACCCGCATGCCCGGCGTGGCGCCGAGCGCGAGCTCGGTCACGAGCGCGGCATGCTCGGCTTCGCCGCCGACCGGTGCGCCGTCTTCGCAGTCGAGCGTGACGTCGAACACGCAGGCGCCGAATTCCTGCGCCATCTCGGCCTGGAGCGCGAGGCTCTTTTTCATGCGGGCTTCGACGCCGCTGTAGTGGTCGCACACCGGCAGCACCACGGCGCCAGCCTGCGCGCCGAGCAGCACTTCACCAGGGCGCACGGCGGTGTTCGTCATGGCTTGCGCTGCGCCACGGAAGTGCGCGAAGACGGGGGGTTAGAGCAAATGAGCAACGCCGGCCTGCTCGTCGGTCAGTTCCTTCAGCGTCTTGTCGATGCGTTCCTGGCTGAATGCGTCGATCTCGAGACCTTCGACGAGCTTGTATTCGCCGCCTTCACAGGTCACCGGGAAGCCGAACATCACGTCCTTCGGAATGCCGTACTGGCCATCCGACGGAATGCCCATGGTGACCCACTTGCCGTTGGTGCCGAGGGCCCAGTCGCGCATGTGGTCGATGGCGGCGTTGGCCGCCGAGGCAGCCGACGACAGGCCGCGCGCTTCGATGATCGCGGCGCCGCGCTTGCCGACGGTCGGCAGGAAGGTGTTGGCATTCCATTCCTGGTCATTGATCATCTTGGCGACGCTTTCGCCGTTGATGGTGGCGAAGCGGTAGTCGGCGTACATCGTGGGCGAGTGGTTGCCCCAGACGGTGAGCTTCTCGATGTCGGCCACGGCCTTGCCGGTCTTGGCGGCGAGCTGGCTGGCCGCGCGGTTGTGGTCCAGGCGCAGCATGGCGGTGAAGTTCTTGCGCGGCAGATCCGGCGCGCTCTTCATGGCGATGTAGGCGTTGGTGTTGGCCGGGTTGCCCACCACCAGCACCTTGACGCTGCGGCTGGCAACGGCGTTGAGGGCCTTGCCCTGCGCCGTGAAGATGGCGCCATTGACGGCCAGCAGTTCGGCGCGTTCCATGCCCGGGCCACGCGGACGCGAACCGACCAGCAGTGCGTAGTCGACGTCCTTGAAGGCGGTCATCGGATCGCTGTGCGCTTCCATGCCGACCAGCAGCGGGAATGCGCAGTCGTCCAACTCCATCATCACGCCCTTGAGCGCCTTTTGCGGGCCTTCGACCGGCACTTCGAGCAGTTGCAGGATGACCGGCTGGTCTTTCCCGAGCATTTCGCCCGAAGCGATGCGGAACAGCAGGGCATAACCGATTTGACCGGCGGCACCGGTGACGGCAACGCGGACGGGCTTTTTGCTCATGGGGAAACTCCAGAAGGTGATGAAAAAGAGTGGATGCGCGCCCGCGGCCTCCGCGAGCTTTGCCGGGCCGTTGGCCCGCACGCAAAACCGGCCGACATTTTATGCCGAATCGCGCTTTCGATGGCGAAAGTCTTATGTCTTATATAAGATAGGGGGCATTCCCCAATGCCCAGCACCCCGCCCACACCCCGATGTCGCCGACCCCCTCGTTCAGTCCGCTCTACCAGCAGATCAAGGCATTGATCCTGCAAAGCTTGCAGGCGGGCGAGTGGAAGCCGGGCGAGCCGATCCCCAGCGAGGTCGAACTGGCCGCGCGATTCCGCGTGAGCCAGGGCACGGTGCGCAAGGCCATCGACGAACTGGCCGCCGAAAACCTCGTGGTGCGGCGCCAGGGCAAGGGCACCTTCGTTGCGACGCATGCCGAGCAGCACGTGCAATACCGTTTCCTGAAACTGGTGCCCGACAGCGGCGACCTCGACGGCGACGGCCCGGCCGAGCGCACCATCGTGGACTGCAAGCGCCTGCGCGCTGCAGCCGATGTGGCCAGGGCCCTGTCGCTGCGCACCGGCGACGCGGTGCTGCAGGTTCGGCGCGTGCTCGCCTACCACGGTGTGCCAACCATCCTGGAAGACCTGTGGCTGCCGGGCACACCCTTCAAGGGGCTCACGGCCGAGCGGCTCACCGGATGGCGCGGCCCGATGTATTCGCTGTTCGAAACCGAGTTCGGCGTACGCATGGTGCGGGCCGAGGAAAAGATCCGTGCCGTGCTGCCCGATGCGGCGCAGGCGGCACTGCTGCAAGTCACGAATGCCACGCCCTTGCTGAGCGTCGAGCGCGTGGCCCACACCTACCACGACACGCCCATGGAACTCCGCCGCGGCCTCTACCGCACCGACACGCACCACTACCGGAACGAACTTGGATGAAATCATCAATGCAAATCAAGCTGCGTGGCCCGTGCGACGGGCGCAATTCGCTATCGAAGTCATAGCACCCGAGCAATGCGCTGCGATGAAGTGCACGCCGGTGCTGCCCCATGGTGCATTGCAATAGAATTTTGCGTTGTTTGCATTTCCGTCAAAGAACAAGCCATCCCGCTCGAAAAAGCTACGAAAGCCATCTCCCCATGACCGAGCTTGCCACTCCGCCCCGGCCGCCGCGCCGCGAATTCCGCAACATCAACGCGATCACCGATCTGACCACCTACCGGCTGCCGCCGGCCGGCATCGTGTCGATCCTGCACCGCGTCAGCGGTGTACTGATGTTCCTGCTGCTGCCGTTCATCATCTGGATGTTCGACACCTCGATCAGCTCCGAAATTTCTTTCGAAAGATTCAAGGGCGCGTTCAACAGCGGCCTTGGTTTCGTTCCTGGCGTGCTGATCAAGCTCGTCGCGCTTGCGCTGATCTGGGCCTACCTGCACCACTTCATCGCCGGCCTGCGCCACTTGTGGATGGACATGAGCCATGCCGCCGTTACCAAGGAGTTCGGCCACACCTCCGCCATCGTCACGCTGGGGCTCAGCGTCGTATTGACCATTGCCCTCGGCCTCAAGCTGTTCGGCGCGTACTGAGGAGCACCACACCATGGCAGTGAACTACGGCACAAAGCGCATCGTCGTTGGCGCGCACTACGGTCTTCGCGACTGGCTCAGCCAGCGCATCACGGGCGGCCTGATGGCGCTCTTCACCCTGATCCTGCTGGGCCAGGTGCTGTTCTCTCGTGGCCCGATCGGCTACGACACCTGGGCCGGCATCTTCTCGGCGCAGTGGATGAAGGTGCTGACCTTCGCAGTGATCGTCTCCCTTCTGTACCACGTGTGGGTCGGCATGCGCGACGTCTGGATGGACTACGTCCAGCCGGTCGGCATTCGCCTGGCCGCCCAAATTTTCACCATCGTCTGGCTTGTCGGTTGCGCGGGTTGGGCCATTCAAGTGCTCTGGAGGTTGTGATGCCCCCACGCTTTTCGTTTCACGTAATCGCTGCCCCCCGTGGGGGCGAGGCCTCCCTTGGGGCGGCCCGGCAGGAGTCCTGACCCCATGACCTATACAAAAGAACAAATCACCAAGCGCAAGTTCGACGTTGTCATCGTCGGTGCGGGCGGCTCGGGCATGCGTGCCTCGCTGCAGCTGGCGCGCGCAGGCCTCAACGTGGCTGTGCTCTCCAAGGTGTTTCCGACACGCTCGCACACGGTGGCCGCCCAGGGCGGGATCGGCGCCTCGCTCGGCAACATGAGCGAGGACAACTGGCACTACCATTTCTACGACACGATCAAGGGCTCCGACTGGCTCGGCGACCAGGACGCGATCGAGTTCATGTGCCGCGAAGCACCCAAGGTGGTGTACGAGCTCGAACACTTCGGCATGCCGTTCGACCGCAATCCCGACGGCACCATCTACCAGCGTCCGTTCGGCGGCCACACCGCCAACTACGGTGAAAAGCCCGTGCAACGCGCCTGCGCCGCGGCCGACCGCACCGGCCACGCGATGCTGCACACGCTCTACCAGAAGAACGTGGAAGCGCGCACCCAGTTCTTCGTCGAATGGATGGCGCTCGACCTCATCCGTGACGACGAAGGCGGCGTGGTCGGCGTGACCGCGCTCGAAATGGAAACCGGCGACCTGCACATCCTGCAGGGCAAGACCGTGCTGTTGGCCACCGGCGGTGCCGGCCGCATCTTCCAAGCCTCGACCAACGCCTTCATCAACACCGGCGACGGCCTCGGCATGGCAGCCCGTTCGGGCATTCCGCTGCAGGACATGGAGTTCTGGCAGTTCCACCCGACCGGCGTGGCCGGCGCCGGCGTGCTGCTGACCGAAGGCTGCCGCGGCGAAGGCGCCATCCTGCTGAACAGCAACGGCGAGCGCTTCATGGAACGCTACGCGCCGACCATGAAGGATCTGGCGCCGCGCGACTTCGTGTCCCGCTCGATGGACCAGGAAATCAAGGAAGGTCGCGGCTGCGGTCCGAACAAGGACTACATCCACATGAAGCTGGATCATCTCGGCGCCGAGACCATCCACAAACGCCTGCCTTCGGTGTACGAGATCGGCATCAACTTTGCCAACGTCGACGTCACCAAGGAGCCGATCCCGGTGGTGCCGACCATCCACTACCAGATGGGTGGCATCCCGACCAACATCAATGGCCAGGTCGTCATTCAAAAGGGCGAAGACCACAGCGTGGTGATCGATGGCCTCTACGCCGTCGGCGAATGCTCCTGCGTGAGCGTGCACGGCGCCAACCGGCTCGGCACCAACTCGCTGCTCGACCTGCTGGTGTTCGGCAAGGCGGCCGGCAACCACATCGTCGAATTCAACGACAAGCTGAAGGAACACAAGGCGCTGCCGGCCAACGCGGCCGACCGCTCGCTGGAGCGCCTGAACCAGCTCGAGAACTCGAGCTCGGGCGAGTATGCGCAGGACGTGGCCAACGAGATCCGTGCCGTCATGCAGCAGCATGCCGCCGTGTTCCGCAAACAGGCGTCGATGGACGAAGGCGTGGTCAAGATTGCCGCGATGCGCGAGCGCGTGGCCGCCATTACGCTGAAGGACAAATCGCGCGTGTTCAACACCGCGCGCATCGAAGCGCTCGAAGTCGACAACCTGATCGAAGTGGCGCAGGCCACGATAGTCTCGGCAGCGGCCCGCAAGGAATGCCGCGGCGCCCACACGGTCGAAGACTACGAACGCCCGGCCGACGATCCGGTCGCACCGCTCGGCCGCGACGACGCCAACTGGATGAAGCACACGCTCTGGCACAGCGCCGACAACCGGCTGACCTACAAGCCGGTCAAGCTCAAGCCGCTGACGGTCGCATCCGTGCCGCCCAAAGTCCGGACGTTCTGAGAATATTTACAAGGTCAACACGATGAAGCGCACATTCCAGATCTACCGCTACGACCCGGACAAGGACGCCAAGCCCTACATGCAGACCATCGAGATCGAACTCGACGGCCATGAACGCATGCTGCTCGACGCACTGATGAAGCTCAAGGCGCAGGATCCGACGCTGTCGTTCCGCCGCTCGTGCCGCGAAGGCGTCTGCGGTTCCGACGCGATGAACATCAACGGCAAGAACGGCCTCGCCTGCCTGACCAACATGCTCACGCTCAAGGGCACGATCGTGCTGAAGCCGCTGCCGGGCCTGCCCGTGATCCGCGACCTGATCGTCGACATGACGCAGTTTTTCAAGCAGTACAACTCGATCAAGCCGTACCTTCAGAACGACACGGTGCCGCCCGAAAAGGAACGCCTGCAAAGCCCCGAGGAGCGCGAGGAGCTCGACGGTCTTTACGAATGCATCCTGTGCGCGAGCTGCTCCACGAGTTGCCCGAGCTTCTGGTGGAACCCCGACAAGTTCGTCGGCCCGGCCGGCCTGCTGCAGGCCTACCGCTTCATCGCCGACAGCCGCGACGAAGCCACCGCCGAGCGCCTGGACAACCTCGAAGACCCGTACCGCCTGTTCCGCTGCCACACGATCATGAATTGCGTCGACGTGTGCCCGAAGAACCTGAATCCGACCAAGGCGATCGGCAAGATCAAAGAACTCATGGTTCGCCGGGCGATCTGACCTTTTTGAGCCCCATGCAAGCCACCGAAACCCCCGACGAGCCGCTCGGCGTTCGCGCGCTGAGCAAGCTGAAATGGCGTTGTCGGCGCGGTTTGCTGGAAAACGACCTGTTCATCGCCCGCTTCTTCGAACGGCATGAATCTCGCTTGACCGTCGGGCAGGCGCGGGCCATGGAGACGCTGATGGATCTCTCGGATCCCGACCTGCTCGATTTGCTCCTGAGGCGAAAGGAGCCCGAGCCTGCATTGGCCGGGGCGGGCGTGGTCGATTTGTTGCGTCTTCTGCGCGTTTGAGCGCGCGCTGGTTCCCTGTCTTCCCGAACATCCATTTAGAAAGAAAGTCGAAATGAAAGCCTCCGACACCAAGGCCACGCTGTCGTTCAGCAACGGCACGGACAACGTCGATCTACCGATCTACAAGGGCTCGCTGGGCCCCGACGTCATCGACATCCGCAAGCTCTACGCGCAGACCGGCATGTTCACCTACGATCCCGGCTTCATGTCGACCGCTTCGTGCCAATCGGCCATCACCTACATCGATGGCGACAAGGGCGAGTTGCTGTACCGCGGCTACCCGATCGAGCAGCTCGCCACCAACTGCGACTTTCTCGAAACCTGCCATTTGCTGCTGTACGGCGAACTGCCGAACGCGACGCAAAAGGGTGACTTCACCAAGCTCGTGACCAACCACACGATGGTCAACGAGCAGATGCAGTTCTTTCTGCGCGGCTTCCGTCGCGACGCGCATCCGATGGCGGTCATGACCGGCCTGGTTGGCGCGCTGTCGGCCTTCTATCATGACAGCACGGACATCAACAATCCGAAGCACCGCGAGATCGCCGCGATCCGGCTGATCGCGAAGATGCCGACGCTTGTCGCCATGACGTACAAGTACACAGTCGGCCAGCCGTACATGTACCCGAGGAACGACCTGGGCTATGCGGGCAACTTCCTGCACATGATGTTCGCCACGCCGTGCGAAGAGTACAAGGTGAGCCCGGTGCTCGAGCGCGCTCTCGACCGCATCTTCATCCTGCACGCCGACCACGAACAGAACGCGTCGACCTCGACCGTGCGCCTGTGCGGCTCGTCTGGCACCAACCCGTTCGCGGCCATCGCAGCCGGCGTGGCCTGCCTCTGGGGCCCGGCCCACGGCGGCGCCAACGAAGCGGCCCTCAACATGCTGGGCGACATCCAGAAGGCCGGCGGCGTCGAGAAGATCGGCGAGTTCATCAAGCAGGTCAAGGACAAGAATTCGACCGTCAAGCTGATGGGCTTCGGGCACCGCGTCTACAAAAACTACGACCCGCGCGCCAAGCTCATGCAGGAAACCTGCAAGGAAGTGCTGGCCGAACTGGGCCTGGAAAACGACCCGATGTTCAAGCTGGCCATGGCGCTTGAGAAGATCGCGCTGGAAGACGAATACTTCGTCTCGCGCAAGCTCTACCCGAACGTCGACTTCTACTCGGGCATCGTGCAGCGCGCCATCGGCATCCCGGTGCCGCTGTTTACCGCGGTGTTCGCCCTGGCGCGCACGGTCGGCTGGATCGCCCAGCTGAACGAGATGATCGGCGACCCGGAATACAAGATCGGCCGCCCGCGCCAGCTGTTCGAAGGCTCGGTCAAGCGCGACGTGCAGCCCCTCGCCAAGCGCTGAGCGCCGGCAGCACACCCGCTGCGCCCACGCGTCAAAAGGCTGCCTTCGGGCAGCCTTTTTGCGTTTTGACTGACACGATGCGTGCCACCTGCTGCGTAGCCTGCAGCTTGGAGGGTTTACTTCCATGCATCCTGTTCAACCACCTGCTCCCAAGGAGTTCGCCATGAAAAAAATCGCTGCAATGATTGCCGTTACTTTCGCTTTCGCCGTTCCGCTGGCTGGCTGCAACACCGTGAAGGGCGCGGGCCAGGACGTTCAGAACGCCGGCCAGAAGATGGAAAACGCCGCTGAAAAGAAGAAGTAAGGCAAAAGCCTGTGCACCCAGGAAAAGCGGGCTCGGCCCGCTTTTTTTCATCTTGAGACAGCAACAGTGCCATCTCGGATCACGATGGCAGAACAACCCCTCCTAGAGGACAATTACGTTCCCTTGCATCGCCTGTTGCGATGACTTGAACGCACTTGACCACCTCCGAACGCAGTTTCGCCCGCCGGATCGACCTCACTTCGCTGCAGCTCTTCGTGGCGGTGTGCGAACTCGGAAGCATCGGGCGCGCGGCCGAGCGGGAGTTCATCGCCGCGTCGGCCGTGAGCAAGCGGCTGTCGGATCTTGAGGCCACGCTCGCCACGCCCCTGCTCTACCGCCACACGCGCGGCGTCGACCTCACCCCGGCCGGCGAAAGCCTGCTGCACCACGCCCGCTCGGTGCTCTACAGCCTGGAAAAGATGCAGGGCGAGCTCAGCGAGTACGCCGACGGCGTGCGTGGCCACGTACGGGTGCACGCGAACATTTCGGCGATCGTGCAGTTCCTGCCCGAAGACCTCGGCGCCTTCCGCCGCGCGCACGAAGCGATCAAGATCGACCTGGAAGAACACCTCAGCAGCGAAGTGCTGCGCGCCGTACAGGAGGGCGCAGCCGACCTCGGGATCTGCCATGTGGCGGACGGCGGCAACGAGCTCCAGAGCCTGCCCTACCGCCATGACCACCTGGTGCTCATCGTGCCGGCAGGCCATGCCCTGTCCGGAAAGGGCGGGATCGACTTCGTCGAATCGCTCGAGTACGACCACGTCGGGCTGCACACCAACAGTTCGATCTACGTGGCGACGCGTCAGGCCGCATTGGATGCCGGGCGCACGATCAAGCTGCGCATCCATGTGACCGGCCTGGACGCCATGTGCCGCATGATCGAAAACGGCCTCGGCATCGGCGTGATGCCGAACCAGGCCTTCGAACTGATGCGCGGCGGCATCGGCCGCCGGCTCACCAGCGTGGCGCTGACGGACGCCTGGGCGCAGCGCGAGATCCGCCTGGTCGCGCGCGACTTTTCCACGCTGCCGGTAGCGGCGCGCACGCTGGTATCGCACCTGCAGGCCTCGGGCGCCGCAGCGGCCAGCAAGCCGGCCGAAATGGCGGCCTGAAACACAAGACAATCACTTCCCCACGAAAGACAGACCATGGCACGCACGCTCTACGACAAGCTCTGGGACGAACACGTCGTCCACACCGAGGACGACGGCACCTCGATCCTCTACATCGACCGCCACCTGGTTCACGAGGTGACCAGCCCGCAGGCCTTCGAAGGCCTGCGCGTGGCCGGCCGCAAGCTGTGGCGCATCAGCTCGGTGGTGGCCACCGCCGACCACAACACGCCGACCACCGGCTGGGAGCGCGGCTACGACGGCATCACCGACCCGACCAGCAAGGAACAGGTCACGACGCTGGATCACAACATCGCCGAGTTCGGCGCGGCGGCGTTCTTTCCGTTCCTGAGCAAGCGCCAGGGCATCGTGCATGTGATCGGCCCCGAGTCGGGCGCCACGCTGCCGGGCATGACCGTTGTCTGCGGCGACTCGCACACCTCCACCCACGGCGCGTTCGGCGCGCTCGCGCATGGCATCGGCACCAGCGAGGTCGAGCATGTGATGGCAACGCAGACGCTGCTCGCCAAGAAGGCAAAGAACCTGCTCGTCAAGGTCGAAGGCAAACTGCCGCTGGGCTGCACCGCGAAAGACATCGTGCTGGCGATCATCGGCAGGATCGGCACCGCGGGCGGCACCGGCTACACCATCGAGTTCGCCGGCTCGGCCATTCGCGACCTCAGCATGGAAGGTCGCATGACGGTGTGCAACATGGCTATCGAAGCCGGCGCGCGCGCGGGACTGGTGGCGGTGGACAGCAAGACCATCGCGTACGTGAAGGGCCGTCCGTTCGCGCCGACCGGCGTCGAGTGGGACCAGGCCGTTGCCTACTGGCAGACACTGCAGTCCGACCCCGGCGCGCACTTCGACCTGGTGGTCGAACTGGACGCCACGCAGATCCAGCCGCAGGTGACCTGGGGCACCTCGCCCGAAATGGTGACCGACATCAACGGCCGCGTGCCCGACCCCGACAAGGAAAAAGACGCAAACAAGCGCGGTGCCATCGAACGCGCCCTGACCTACATGGGCCTCGAACCCAACAAGCCGATGAACGACATCTTCATCGACAAGGTGTTCATCGGTTCCTGCACCAACTCGCGCATCGAAGACATGCGCGAAGCGGCCGCGGTCGTGAAGAAGCTGGGCCAGAAAGTCGCAAAGAACGTCAAGCTCGCGATGGTGGTGCCGGGTTCGGGCCTCGTGAAGGAGCAGGCAGAGCGCGAAGGCCTCGACCAGATCTTCAAGGCCGCCGGCTTCGAATGGCGCGAACCGGGATGCTCGATGTGCCTGGCGATGAATGCCGACCGGCTCGAACCCGGTGAACGCTGCGCCTCGACCAGCAACCGCAACTTCGAAGGCCGCCAGGGCGCGGGTGGCCGCACGCATCTGGTGAGCCCGGCCATGGCGGCTGCCGCCGCGGTGCACGGCCATTTCGTAGACGTCCGAACTTTCGCCTGAACCCGGAGCCACACACCATGCAGAAATTCACCGTGCACAAGGGCCTCGTGGCCCCGATGGATCGCGAGAACGTCGACACCGACGCGATCATTCCGAAGCAGTTCCTCAAGTCGATCCGCAAGACCGGTTTCGGCCAGAACCTGTTCGACGCGTGGCGCTACCTCGATCCGGGCGAGCCGGGGCAGGATCCGGCCAGCCGCAAGCCGAACCCCGACTTCGTGCTGAACCAGCCGCGCTACGCTGGCGCCTCGGTGCTGCTCGCGCGCCGGAACTTCGGCTGCGGCTCGTCGCGCGAACACGCGCCGTGGGCGCTCGACCAGTACGGCTTTCGCGCGATCATCGCGCCGAGCTATGCCGACATCTTCTTCAACAACAGCTTCAAGAACGGCTTGCTGCCGATCGTGCTGCCTGAGGCACAGGTGGCGCAGCTGTTCGACGAAACCTTGGCCTTCCCCGGCTACTCGCTCACGGTCGATCTCGAGCGACAGGTGGTGATCAAGCCCGATGGCGTAGAACTCCCGTTCGAGGTTCAGGCCTTTCGCAAGTACTGCCTGATCAACGGGCTCGACGACATCGGCCTCACGCTGCGGCACAAGGACAAGATCAAGTCCTTCGAGACCGAGCGCCTGGCCACGAAACCCTGGCTCGCACACACCATGGTGGGCTGAACCCCTTCAACAACAAGACCAACTGATCTCATGAAAATTGCAGTCCTTCCCGGTGATGGCATCGGTACCGAAATCGTCGCCGAGGCGATCCGCGTGCTCGACGCGCTCGACCTCCAGTTCGAAATGGAAACCGCACTGGTCGGCGGTGCCGCCTACGAGGCGCATGGCCACCCGCTGCCCGAGGCCACCCTCAAGCTCGCGAAGGAATCCGACGCGGTGCTGTTCGGTGCGGTGGGTGACTGGAAGTACGACAAGCTCGACCGCCCGTTGCGCCCCGAGCAGGCCATCCTGGGCCTGCGCAAGAATCTCGGCCTGTTCGCGAATTTCCGTCCGGCGATCTGCTACGAGCAACTGGTCGGTGCGTCGAGCCTCAAGCCCGAACTGATTTCGGGCCTCGACATCCTGATCATCCGCGAACTGACCGGCGACATCTATTTCGGCCAGCCGCGTGGTCGCCGCACGGCGGTCGACGGCCACTTTCCGGGCGCCGAGGAAGCCTTCGACACGATGCGTTATTCGCGCCCCGAGGTCGAGCGCATCGCGCACGTCGCATTCCAGGCCGCCCGCAAGCGCAGCAAGCGCGTAACCAGCGTCGACAAGGCCAATGTGCTGGAAACCTTCCAGTTCTGGAAGGACATCGTCACCGAGGTCGGCCAGGAGTACCCGGACGTCGCGCTCGACCACATGTACGTCGACAACGCCGCGATGCAGCTCGTGAAGGCGCCGAA
Organism: Variovorax nitratireducens; assembly: GCF_051216545.1. Classification (NCBI taxonomy): domain Bacteria; kingdom Pseudomonadati; phylum Pseudomonadota; class Betaproteobacteria; order Burkholderiales; family Comamonadaceae; genus Variovorax; species Variovorax nitratireducens. Next base: position 619,660 of record NZ_JBPJZO010000001.1, on the reverse strand, counting down.
GAAATTCGACGTGGTGGTCACGGGCAACATGTTCGGCGACATCCTCTCGGACGAGGCGGCGATGCTGACCGGCTCGATCGGCATGTTGCCCTCGGCTTCGCTCAATTCCAGCAACCAGGGCCTCTACGAGCCCAGCCACGGCAGCGCACCCGACATTGCCGGCCAAGGGGTTGCGAATCCATTGGCTACAATCCTGTCTGCTGCCATGATGCTCCGCTTTTCCCTCAACCAACCCGAAGCTGCCGACCGTATCGAGTCGGCGGTCAAGTCGGTGCTCGCCTCCGGCTTGCGCACGGGCGACATCTGGTCGGAAGGCACGAAGCGCGTCGGCACCCGCGAAATGGGTGACGCGGTCGTCGCAGCGATCACCAAAAAGACGATTACCGGCTAACCGCAGCCCGCTTCGTCACGCCCCTCCCCGGCTCGACGAGCCGGGCTCAAAGAAGACAACTTTTCTTTTTTCACGAGGGCAATTCAAATGGCGTACGCATCTCAACCCCTGGTCGGCCTGGTCGGCTGGCGTGGCATGGTCGGCTCGGTCCTGATGGACCGCATGCAGGCCGAAAACGACTTCGGACTTATCGAACCGATGTTCTTCTCGACCTCCAACGCGGGCGGCAAGGCCCCTGCGATGGCCAAGAACGAGACCACGCTGAAGGATGCGCACGACATCGACACGCTCAAGAAGTGCGACATCGTCATCACGGCCCAGGGCGGCGACTACACCAGCGAAGTCTTCCCCAAGCTGCGCGCCGCCGGCTGGAACGGCCACTGGATCGACGCGGCCTCGACGCTGCGCATGAACGACGACGCGATCATCGTGCTCGACCCGGTCAATCTCCCCGTGATCCAGACTGCACTGTCCAAGGGCGGCAAGAACTGGATCGGCGGCAACTGCACGGTGAGCTGCATGCTGATGGGCGTCGGTGCGCTCTACAAGGCCGGTTTGGTCGAATGGATGACCAGCATGACCTACCAGGCCGCATCGGGTGGCGGTGCGCAGCACATGCGCGAGTTGCTCACGCAGTTCGGCACGCTCAACGCCGAGGTGCGCGCGCTGCTGGACGACCCCAAGTCGGCCATCCTCGAGATCGACCGCAAGGTGCTGGCCAGGCAACAGAGCCTGTCGGCTGCAGAGATCGCGAATTTCGGCGCACCTCTCGGCGGCTCGCTGATCCCCTGGATCGACAAGGATCTGGGCGACGGGATGTCCAAGGAAGAATGGAAGGCCGGCGCCGAAACCAACAAGATCCTCGGCCAGGGCCCCGGCTTCGGCACCGCGCCGACCCCCGTCGACGGTTTCTGCGTGCGCATCGGCGCGATGCGCTGCCACAGCCAGGCGCTGACCTTCAAGCTCAAGAAGGATGTGCCGCTCGCCGACATCGAGGCCCTGATCGCGGCCGACAACGCCTGGGCCAAGGTGGTTCCGAACACGCGCGAGGCGAGCGTCCAGCAACTGACGCCGGTGGCCGTCACCGGCACCATGGACATCCCGGTCGGCCGTATCCGCAAGCTGGCAATGGGTCCGGAATACGTCGGCGCCTTCACCATCGGAGACCAGTTGCTGTGGGGCGCGGCCGAGCCGCTGCGCCGCATGCTTCGGATCCTGCTGGAGGCCTGAATCCACCGCCGGCGCCTGTTTTGGGCGCCGGTCGTTGCCAAGCAGCAACACCCAAAGCGTGTCGAAGTTGGTACGCACTGGTTAGATCTGCCTTGTTGCCTTGTCACCCAGGGAGGTTGATGTTAACGTCCTCTTACACTTTTGGGCCACGGCGCCCCCTATCAGCATGACAAGACATCCGTTGCCTGTGGGCCGCCTTCCAGCCGCCCACCTGATCCCGACCGTGTCGGGGCGTGGTCAGCTCTCCCTGCTCAGCGCGGCAGTCGCGCTGGCGCTGGGTTTGGTCGGCACGGATGCGAGCGCGCTGTCACTGGGCCGGCTCAACGTGCAATCGGCGCTCGGCGAGCCCTTGCGCGCCGAAATCGAGGTCACCGAGATCAGCGCGGCCGAGGCCGACGGCATGAAGCTCAACATCGCATCGGCCGACGCGTTCCGTGCCGCCGGTGTCGGCTACAACGCGGCGCTGTCCGATGTGCGCACCGTTCTGCAACGCCGCGCCGATGGTCGCTATGTCATTCGGCTGACCGGTGCCCGCGCACTCAACGACCCTTTTATCGACCTTCTGCTAGAGGCCAACTGGGGCTCGGGCCGCGTCGTGCGCGACTACACCGTGCTGCTCGATCCGCCGAGCAGCCGCCAGGCCGCCACGGCGGCCGCGCAGATCAATCCAACCGCACCACAGATCGGTGTGGCGCCTCGCGCTGCCCCGCCCGTGGTGGTTCAAGCCGCGCCACGTCGTCAGCGTCCGGTCGCGCCGCCGGCAGTACCTGCGCCCGCTGCCGACAGCTCGGTTCGTACAGGCACCGGCGAAGGCCAGCAGGTCACCGTGCGCCCCGGCGATACCGCCAGCAAGATCGCTGGCGCCTACAAGCCGGCCGACGTGTCGCTCGACCAGATGCTGGTGGCGATGCTGCGCAACAACCCCGATGCGTTCATCGGCGGCAACATGAACCGCATGAAGGCCGGCGCCGTCATCAACGTGCCGGGTGCCTCGCAAGCGGCCGGCACGGCGCCTGACGAAGCGAAGCGCACCGTCACGGCGCAAAGCCGCGACTTCAACGACTACCGCCAGCAATTGGCTGGCAATGCGCCGACCTCGAAGGTCGCCGGCGCCGACCGCCAGGCGGGTGGCAAGGTTCAGACCAATGTCGAGGATCGCAATGCTGCGGCCGCGTCGCCGGACAAGCTAACTGTTTCGCAGGGCGTCGCGGCGAAGGCGGCGGCAGACAAGCTTGCACAGGCCCGCCAGACGCAGGAAAACAGCGCTCGCGTGGCCGAACTGTCGAAGAACATCACCGAGCTCAACAAGCTGCAGACCGCGGCCAACACGCCCGCGCCCGCCGCCACCACGCCGGCGGCAACCGGTGGCACGGCTGCCGCCCCGGCAGCGACGCCGCCCACTGCTGCGGCGCCGGCCGCCCCGGCGGCTGCCGCCACCCCGGCCGCACCCGCTACGCCCGCCACACCCGCGACACCCGCAGCAAGCATCCCCGGCGTAACGGTGCCGATAGCAGCTCCGGACGCCGTGGCGCCCGCGGCGTCGTCACCTGCCGCAACCCCGGCCGCGGCACCGGCCTCCGCAGCACCTGAGGCGGCCAAGTCGCCTGCGGCAGCACCTGCCAAGGTGGCCCCGCCGCCCCCGCGAGGCTTTTTCGCCGAGCTGATGGACAACCCGATAATGCTGGGTGGCGCTGCCATCATCGCGCTGTTGATCGGTTTCCTGCTGTACCGCGTGCTTGGCCGCAAGCGCCAAGACGCCGGCGACAGCGTGTTCCTTGAAAGCCGCATGCCCAAGGACTCGTTCTTCGGCGCCAGCGGTGGCGAATCGGTCGACACCAAGAACCGCAACAACTCGGTCGCCTCGTCATTGTCGTACTCCCCAAGCCAGCTCGATGCCGGCGACGTGGATCCGGTGGCTGAAGCCGATGTCTACCTGGCTTACGGCCGCGACCTGCAGGCCGAAGAAATCCTGCGCGAAGCACTGCGCACCTCGCCCGAACGCACAGCCATCCACCTCAAGCTGCTCGAAATCCATGCCAAGCGGCGCGACCTGCGCGCGTATGAAGCACTGGCCGCCGATGTGCACAAGCTGACCCGCGGCGCCGGCAACGAGTGGAACCGCGTAGTCGAAATGGGCCGCGACCTCGATCCCGGCAACCCGCTGTACCAGGCGGGCGTCCGCCCGGCAGCATCCGCGGCCGCCGCTGCTGCTCCTGTCGAGCAGCCCGTCACCATGCCGATGGATCTGCCCAAGACGCCCATCGTGCCGGAATCCGTCGCGCCGCCGCCGGCCTTCGTGCCCTCGGTGGCCCCGCTGGACTTCGACCTCGACCTGAGCAAACCCGCGCCGTTGGCACCCGTCGCCACCCCGGTGCCGACCCCGCCGAGCGCCAGCCTGCCACCTGTGCCGCAGGTGCGCCCCCAGGCCGCGGCACCCGACATCAACTACGAGCAGACAGTGCGCGGCTCGCTCGGCGACAGCCACGTCCTCGACCTCGAGAACGATTTCGACACTGCCCCTGCAGCGCTGGAGCCGGTCACCCGCATTGCCACCCAGCCTGACGAAGACCGCACCCAGCCTGCAACCCTGCGTGCCGGCCTGCCGGGCGAGTCGGGCTTCATCGAGTTCGACATGAGCGCGATGACCGGTCGTGCGCCGCTCGAAACCGAGCGTGGCGGGCTCGAATCGCTCGACGACGGCGAGAGCCCGCATGCGATCAAGCTGTCGCTGGCGCGCGAGCTTCAAGCCATCGGCGATGCCGAAGGCGCCCGCTCCCTGGTGGAAGAGGTCGCGGCCGAAGCCAGCGGCGACCTGAAGGCCCAGGCCCGGCAGTTGCTGACGCAACTGGCCTGACGCGCAGGGCCTGCCCTTGACGGTTGCACCGTGAGGCTGGCCCTCGGCGTTCGCTACAACGGTCGGGGCTATCAGGGCTGGCAGAGCCAGCTCTCCGGCCTGACGGTTCAGGACAAGCTCGAAAAGGCACTCTCCAGCTTCGCCGACCGGCCGATCGGCACCCTGTGTGCCGGCCGCACCGATGCCGGCGTACACGGCATCCTTCAGGTCGTCCACTTCGACACCGAAGTCGAGCGCACGCCAAATTCCTGGATGCGCGGCACCAACCGCTTTCTGCCCGACGACATCGCGGTGCAATGGGCGCAGCCGGTGCCGGACGAATTCCATTGCCGCGCGAGCGCCCTCGCGCGCCGCTACCTCTACCTGCTGTCGCAATCGCCGGTGCGGCCCAGCCTCGAGGCGGGCCGGGTCGGCTGGTCGATGCGCGCCCTCGACGGCGATGCGATGCGCGCCGCTGCCGCACTCCTGATCGGCGAGCACGACTTCAGCTCGTTCCGCGCCTCGGCCTGCCAGGCGCGCTCGCCGGTCAAGAACCTGCGCCGCATCGAGATCACACGCCAGGGCGACGGCGAGCGTTGCCGCTGGGCGTTCGAGTTCGAGGCCGACGCCTTCCTGCACCACATGATCCGCAACATCATGGGCTGCCTGGTGCGCATCGGCCATGGCGACGAGCACCCCGAATGGATTGGCGAAGTGCTGGCTGCGCGCAGCCGCGAAGTGGCGGCGCCGACCTTCTCGCCCGCCGGGCTCTACTTTCTCGGGCCGTTGTACGACGCGCACTGGGGTCTGCCGGCCGAGGCGACGTTGCAAGGCGACCGCCCTGCCTATGATGGCTGGGCATGAGAACCAGGATCAAGATCTGCGGCCTGACCCGCGAACAGGATGTCGATGCGGCCGTCGAAGCCGGTGCCGACGCAGTCGGCTTCGTGCTCTATCCGCAGAGTCCGCGCGCGGTGACGGTCGAGCGCGCAGCCGAACTGGCATCGCGGATACCGCCGTTCGTCACGCCAGTGCTGCTGTTCGTCAACGAGGAGGCCGCAAAAGCCATGGCATCGCTCGCCCGGGTGGCGGGCGCTGCGGCCCAATTTCACGGCGATGAAACGCCCGAACAGTGCTGGGAATCCAGCGGCGCGGGCCGGCATCGCTACCTGCGCGCCGCACGAATTCCCCTCGGCGCGGCCGGCGTCGGCTTCGACCTCGTAAAATACGCTTCCGATTTCTCCCGCGCCCAGGCCATCCTGCTCGACGCTCATGTCGACGGTTATGGCGGTGGCGGCAAGGCATTCGATTGGTCACTTCTTCCACCCGCCGTCGACGCTCACCTCGTCTTGAGTGGTGGGCTCACACCTGCAAGCGTGGGCGATGGCATTCGCGCACTGCGGGCACGCTGCAAGGCGCTGTCCGTTGACGTGAGTTCCGGCGTCGAGGCCTCCAAAGGCATCAAGGACGCCGCCAAGATCCGTGACTTCGTGGCCGCTGTGCGAGCCGCCGACGCCACCCCCTGATTCGCCGCGCTGCCTCGAAACGACTGGGCGCGCGGCCCACCGATCGAGACCATGCAAACGACCTACCAGCAACCCGATGCCAGCGGCCATTTTGGCCCCTATGGCGGCACCTTCGCGAGTGAAACGCTCACCCACGCCATCGCCGAGCTGCGCGATGCCTACGCGAAGTTCAAGGACGACCCGGCCTTCCTCGCCGAGTTCCACTACGAGCTCAAGCACTTCGTGGGCCGGCCGTCCCCGGTCTACCACGCGGCACGCACGAGCCGCGAGATGGGCGGTGCCCAGATCTACCTGAAGCGCGAAGACCTGAACCACACCGGCGCGCACAAGATCAACAACGTGATCGGCCAGGCGATGCTGGCCAAACGCATGGGCAAGCCGCGCGTGATCGCCGAGACCGGCGCCGGCCAGCACGGTGTGGCGACCGCCACGATCTGCGCGCGCTACGGCCTCGAATGCGTGGTCTACATGGGCAGCATGGACGTGCAGCGCCAGAGCCCCAACGTCTACCGCATGAACCTGCTGGGCGCCACCGTGGTGCCGGTGGAATCCGGCAGCAAGACGCTGAAGGACGCGCTCAACGAAGCGATGCGCGACTGGGTCACCAACGTCGAAAACACCTTCTACATCATCGGCACCGTCGCCGGCCCGCACCCCTATCCGACCATGGTGCGCGACTTCCAGAGCGTGATCGGCACCGAGTGCATCGACCAGATGCCGGCCATGCTGGCGGCCGACGGGATCACCGGCGAGGCCGAAGGCAGGCAGCCCGATGTGGTGGTGGCGTGCGTCGGTGGCGGCAGCAATGCGATGGGCATCTTCTACCCGTACATCCCGTTCACGGGCACCCGCCTGATCGGCGTCGAAGCGGCCGGCGAGGGCCTCGACAGCGGCAAGCATGCGGCCTCGATCCTGCGCGGCAGTTCGGGCGTGCTGCACGGCAACCGCACCTACCTGCTGCAGAACGACGATGGCCAGATCACCGAAACGCACAGCATCAGCGCCGGGCTCGACTACCCCGGCGTGGGCCCCGAGCATGCATACCTGGCCGACATCGGCCGTGCCGAATACGTCGGCATCACCGACGCGGAAGCGTTGCACGCCTTTCACTACCTGTGCCGCACCGAAGGCATCATCCCCGCGCTCGAATCGAGCCATGCGGTGGCCTATGCGATGAAGCTCGCGAAGACGATGCGCGCGGATCAGTCGATCCTCGTCAACCTGTCCGGCCGCGGCGACAAGGACATCGGCACCGTCGCCGACCTGTCGGGCGTCGACTTCTACGACCGCCCTTCGATGCGCGGGCTGCAGGTGAAGGGAGGCAAGGCATGAGCCGTATCACCGCCACCTTCGACGCGCTGAAGCAGGAGGGCCGGCGCGCGCTGATTCCCTACGTGACCGCCGGCTTTCCCTACGCCGACATCACGCCCGACCTCATGCACGGCATGGTCGCGGCCGGCGCCGATGTGATCGAACTCGGCGTGCCCTTCTCCGACCCGATGGCCGACGGCCCCGTGATCCAGAAGGCCGGCGAAGCGGCACTGGCGCTCGGCATCGGCATGAAGCAGGTGCTGGCGATGGTCGCGGCCTTCCGCGAGAAGGACACCAAGACGCCTGTGGTGCTGATGGGCTATGCCAACCCGGTCGAGCGCTACGACGGCATCCACGGCCAGCGCGCGTTCGTGCGCGATGCGGCGAAGGCCGGCGTCGACGGCGTGCTGATCGTCGACTACCCGCCGGAAGAATGCGAAGCCTTCGCAGCCGCGCTGCGCGCCGTCGGCATCGACCTGATTTTTCTGCTGGCGCCCACCAGCACCGACGAGCGCATGGCGCAGGTGGCGCGGCTCGCAAGCGGTTACGTCTACTACGTGTCGCTCAAGGGCGTGACCGGCGCCGGCCACCTCGACACCGAGGCGGTCGGCCAGATGATCCCGCGCATCCGCGACTACGTGAGCATCCCGGTCGGCGTCGGCTTCGGCATCCGCGATGCGCGCACGGCCCAGGCGGTCGCCTCGGCCGCCGATGCGGTGGTGATCGGAACCCGGATCATCCAGCTCATCGAAGCGCAGCCGCGCGACCAGGTCGTCGCGGTGTGCAGCGAATTTCTCGCCGGCATCCGCGAGGCGCTCGACGCCCTGCCGGCCGCCACCCCCAAAAACGCGGCTGGCCGATAATCCGCGAACTTCAGGAGAACTCCCCCCATGAGCTGGCTTGAAAAACTGCTTCCCCCCAAGATCGCCCAGACCGACCCGAGCGAGCGCCGCCAGGTGCCCGAAGGGTTGTGGATCAAATGCCCAAGCTGCGAGACAGTGCTCTACAAGACCGACCTCGAGCACAACCAGAACGTCTGCCCGAGCTGCAGCCACCACCACCGCATCGGCGCGCGCGCGCGGCTCGACGCCTTTCTCGATGCCGAGGGCCGCTATGAGATCGGCCAGGAAGTGCTGCCGGTCGACGCCCTCAAGTTCAAGGACAGCCGCAAGTATCCGGAGCGTTTGAAAGAAGCGCTCGAAAACACCGGCGAAACCGATGCACTCGTCGTGATGGGCGGCTCGGTGCACAGCATCAGCGTGATGGTCGCCTGCTTCGAATTCGAGTTCATGGGCGGCAGCATGGGCAGCGTGGTGGGCGAGCGCTTCGTGCGCGGCGTCGAAACCGCGATCGAGCAGAAGGTGCCCTTCATCTGCTTCACCGCCACCGGTGGTGCGCGCATGCAGGAAGGCCTGCTGTCGCTGATGCAGATGGCCAAGACCAACGCCTCGCTCACGCGCCTTGCAAAAAAGGGCCTGCCCTACATCAGCGTGCTGACCGACCCGACCATGGGCGGCGTGTCGGCCGGCTTCGCGTTCGTGGGTGACGTGGTGATCGCCGAACCCAAGGCGCTGATCGGCTTTGCCGGCCCGCGCGTGATCGAGTCGACCGTGCGCGTGACCCTGCCCGAAGGCTTCCAGCGCGCGGAGTTCCTGCAAACCAAGGGTGCGATCGACTTCATCTGCGACCGGCGCGAACTGCGCAAGACGATTGCGAACACGCTCGCCATGCTGCTGCGCCAGCCCGCCGACGCGGTGGAATAGGCACACCCCCAGGCTTCGCGCACTGCGTGTCGCTTCGCCACCCCCCTTGCAGGGGGCAACACCAGCGGCCCGGCAGAGCCGGTTCCGCGGTGTTCCTGGAATGAAGACCGCTTTCTTTATCGCCGGCCGAGCGTCCTATCGGCCCAACGTCCAGGCCCAGCCCATCAGGCTGCCGAGCACGATCGCGACGACCTGCAGCAGCACGATGGCCGCGAGCGGCGACAGGTCGACGCCACCCACCAGCGGAATGAAGCGGCGCAGCGGCCGCACTAGCGGGTCGGCCAGCCGGGTGATCAGGTCCAGCAGCATCGACGACGCGTTCGGCACCCACGAAAGCACGGCATAGACCACCAGCAGGGCCGTCAAGCCCGACACGGCAAGCTGCAACAGCCCGATCAGCGACACCAGCGGCAACACGGCCAACCGGCTGAAATCACCGATCAGCAGCCACAACAGCAAGAACTTCGCCATCACCAGCAGCCAGGCCGCGACCAGGCTCGACAGATCCCAGCGGCCGACGGACGGCAACACCTTGCGCAGCGGCAGCACGATCCAGTCGCTGATCGCGAACACGAAACGGCCGAGCGGATTGCCGAACGGCACGCGGTGGTACTGCATGTAGAGCCGAAGCAGGCAGGCGCCGCCGAGGAGGCCGACGATCACGTCGAGCAGGAACGAGGGGATCTGGTAGAGCATGGCGCAGGCAGCGTGAAGGGAGTGCGATGATAGCCACGCAAAGGCTGACGACGATGACATCTCCCCTGCTTTCCGCACTGCCATTGTTCCCGCTCGGCAGCGTGCTTTTTCCCGGCGGCCTGCTGCCGCTTCGCATCTTCGAGGTGCGCTACCTCGACATGATCGGCAAGGTGCACAAGGCCGGCGCGCCGTTCGGCGTCGTGCGGCTCACGCAGGGTGCCGAGGTGCGCGTGGCCGGCGCGTCCGCCGAGAGCTTCTCCAGCATCGGCACGCTGGCGGTGATCCGCGACTTCGAGGCGCCGCAAGCCGGCCTGCTGCAGATCGAATGCGTCGGCACCCAGCGCTTCAGGGTGCACACCAGCGCGTTGCAAAAGTACGGCCTGTGGACGGCCGAGGTCGAAGCCCTGCCCGACGACATGGCGCTGGCGATCCCTGAAGACCTGCAACACACGGCTGACGCGCTGCGCCGCCTGGTCGAGACGCTCGAGGAGCGCCGCCAGATGGAGGCCGATGGCAACGTGCGCCTGCCGATCCGCGCGCCTTACCAGTTCGCCGACTGCGGCTGGGTGGCCAACCGGTGGTGCGAGCTGCTGCCGCTGCCGCCGCACCTCAAGCAGCAGCTGATGGAACTCGACAGCCCGCTGATGCGCCTCGAGTTGGTCAGCGATCTGCTCGCACGTACCGGTATCGCTGAATAGCTTGCTATTGATTTCATAGCTGGCTGCACCCGTCCCGTGGGCGCTGGCGGCCAATTCCGCTGGCGTTTCCGACGGCTAAAATGGCGGGTTGCCCGCGCCGCCGAATGCGCTTTCTTGCTGCACCCTGCCTGCCTTTCATGACCGACTCCACCCCCTCCCCCGCGCCCGCCGCCGACGACAACCAGCTCATGGCCGAGCGCCGCGACAAGCTCAAGGCGCTGCGCAGCGCGCAGGTCGACGGCGGGGGCGTCGTTTTCCCGAACGATTTCAAGCCGCAGCACCGTGCCGCAGCGCTGCTCGCCGCCCACGGCGAAACGGCGGCCGAGGGGCTGGAAGCCACGCCGGTGCCCGTCACCGTGGCCGGCCGCATGATGCTCAAGCGCGTGATGGGCAAGGCGAGCTTTGCGACCCTGCAGGACGCCACCGGCCGCATCCAGCTCTACGTGCAGCGCGAGACCATCGGCGACGACGCCTATGCCGCGTTCAAGCACTGGGATCTGGGCGACATCGTCGGCGCCGAAGGCACGCTCATGAAGACCCGGACCGGCGAGCTGTCGGTCAAGGTCACCCGCTTGCGCCTGCTCACCAAGAGCCTGCGTCCGCTGCCGGACAAGTTCCACGGCATGGCCGACCAGGAACAGAAATACCGCCAGCGCTATGTCGATCTGATCACCGACGAGTCGGCGCGCGACCGCTTCAAAGCGCGCAGCAGGGCCGTGAGCGCGCTGCGCGAGTTCATGGTGGCTAACGACTTCCTCGAGGTCGAGACGCCGATGCTGCATCCGATCCCGGGTGGCGCGAACGCCAAGCCGTTCAAGACGCACCACAACGCGCTCGACCAGGAAATGTTCTTGCGCATCGCGCCCGAGCTGTATCTGAAGCGGCTGATCGTCGGCGGCTTCGAGCGCGTGTTCGAGATCAACCGGAGCTACCGCAACGAGGGAATCTCGGTGCGGCACAACCCCGAGTTCACGATGATGGAGTTCTACGCGGCCTACTGGAACTACCAGGATCTGATGGACTTCACCGAGGCGATCATCCGCACCATCGCGAAGAAGACGGTCGGCAGCGAGCAACTCACCTACCAGGGCAAGACGGTGGATCTGAGCCAACCATTCGAGCGCCTCACGATCCGCGAGGCGATCCGCAAGCACACCGACGCCGGCGCGAATGTCGACGACTCGGCCTGGCTGGTCAACGCGCTGCGCAAGATCGGTTTGACCGAGGAAAAGGACAAGCTCTCGCAACGCAGCCTGGCCAGTCTGCAGGTGATGTACTTCGAGGAAACCGTCGAAGAGAAGCTCTGGCAGCCCACCTTCATCATGGAACACCCGACCGAGATCTCGCCGCTGGCGCGCGCCAACGACGACCGGCCCGAGGTCACCGAGCGCTTCGAGCTCTACATCACGGGCCGCGAGTTCGGCAATGGCTTCAGCGAACTGAACGATGCCGAAGACCAGGCCGCGCGCTTCAACGCGCAGGTCGCGGCCAAGGACAGCGGCGACGATGAAGCGATGTTCTACGACCACGACTTCGTGCGGGCGCTCGAATACGGCATGCCGCCCACCGGCGGCTGCGGCATCGGCATCGACCGCTTCATGATGTTGCTGACCGACTCGCCGAGCATCCGCGACGTCATCCTGTTTCCCGCATTGCGCCGCGAGGCTTGACTCACCCCCAGGCTTCGCGCACTGCGTGTCGCTACGCCAACCCCCTTGCAGGGGGCAACACCTGCGGCCCGGCGGAGCCGGTTCCGCGGTGTTTCCCGTCTACGCTGCTCTCTCTGGAACCATCTTGAAAAATCAGAAGCCGGCGATCGGGATCGACTTCGGCACTTCCAACTCGGCGATCGCGAGCGCCGGGGAAGGCGGGCTCGCGCGCCTGTTGCCGCTCGAAGGCGCCGCGACCGCGATGCCCACCGCGCTGTTCTTCAACGCCGAAGACCGCAGCACGCATTTCGGCCGCGACGCCGTGGCGCTCTACCTGGCCGGTGTCGAAGGCCGCTTGATGCGCTCGCTCAAGAGCCTGCTCGGCAGCGCGCTGATGCAGGAGAAAACCGAGGTCTACGACGGCCTGCTGAGCTTCGAAGACATCATTGCACGCTACCTGCACGAGCTGGCCACGCGCGCCGAGGCCGAACTGGGCCGGCGCCCCGAGCGCGCCGTGATCGGTCGCCCGGTGCACTTCGTCGACGACGATGCCAGGCGCGACCAGCGCGCGGAGGACAGCCTGCGCCATGCCGCGCGTGCGGCAGGGTTTCGCGAGGTCGGCTTCCAGCTCGAACCGATCGCGGCAGCGTTCGACTACGAACAGCGTGTCACGCGCGAATCGCTGATCCTGATTGCCGACATCGGCGGCGGCACCTCCGACTTCACCGTGGTGCGCGTCGGCCCCGACCGCATTGCGCGCCCCGACCGCAGCGACGATGTGCTGGCCACCACCGGCGTGCACATCGGCGGCACCGATTTCGACCAGCGCCTCAACCTCGAGCGCGTGATGCCCGCCTTCGGCTTCCGGCATCTCGGCCCGCAGGGCCGCGAGGTGCCGAGCACCGTCTTCTTCGAGCTGTCGACCTGGCATTTGATCCACTGGCAGCAAACGCCCAAGGCGATCCGCCAGACCCAGACGCTGCGCGGCAACTACAGCGACACGCTGCTGCACGACCGGCTCATGAAGGTGCTGCGGCAAGGCGACGGCCACCGCATCGCGAGCGCGGTCGAGCAGGCCAAGATCGATGTCTCGGTGCAGGACGCAGACATGCAGATCGATCTCGACAGCGCGGAAGCCGGCTTGACGACGACATTGACGCCGCTCGACATGCAGCAGCAACTGGCCGCGCTGCTGGAGACGGTGATGGCCTGCGCCCACGCCTGCGTGCAGCGGGCGAGCCTGCGCAGCGGCGACCTCGACGCGATCTACCTTACCGGCGGCTCGTCGGCGCTGCGCCCGTTCCAGCAGGCGCTGCGGCGCAGCTTTGCCGGCGTTCCGCTGGTCGAGGGCGATCTGTTCGGCGGCGTGGCGGCCGGGCTGGCCTACGCGGCGCGCAACGCTGCATGAAGTACCTGACCGGCTACCCGCCGGCGCTGCTGGCGCAGGTGCAGCAACAGCTGCAATCGGCCGGCGGCCTGGCCGGCCCGCTGCGCCAGCGCTACCCGGAGGCGCACGACGTTCGCACCGACCGCGCGCTCTACGGCTACGTGACCGGTCTCAAGAGCGAATACCTGCGCAACGCCGAGCCCCTTTCGAAGGTGGCCTTCGACAGCAAGCTGCATGTGATCCGGAACGCGCTCGGCACCCACACTACGGTGTCGCGCGTGCAGGGGAGCAAGCTCAAGTCCAAGCGCGAAATCCGCGTGGCCAGCCTGTTCAAGGAAGTGCCGGCCGAGTGGCTGCGCATGATCGTCGTGCACGAGCTCGCGCACATGAGGGAGCGGGCGCACGACAAGGCCTTCTATGCGCTGTGCACGCACATGGAGCCGGCATACCACCAGTTGGAGTTCGATCTGCGGCTGTATCTGACGCACCTGGACGCAGGCGGAGAGCGGCTGTGGGCGAGCGCTGCACCATGAGGAGGCTGCGGCCCTTTGCAAACGGCGTTCCGGCCTGAGCGAACCCTCCAGGCCGTCGTGGCCGTCGTGGCCGTCGTGGCCGTCGTGGCCGTCGTGGCCGTCAAATTTGTAGCATGGCGCGGGCGTGGAGGTAGCTTTCGGCGTGCGCCAATTGCGGCCATGTGAGCGCCTCGCCGCGTGGCAGCAGCGCAAGGCGCCGACGTTCGCTGGTGGAATCGGGACGCCAGCGCTGCGCCGCCCGGGCGGCGGCCATGCCATCCAGCAGTTCGTCGAGCGGTGCGCCCTCGCCCACGCTCTGGTTGCACAGCAGCGCGAGGTCGCAACCGGCCTCGAGCGCCGCCAGCGCGGCCTGGGTGTAGCTCAACAGTTCGCCATCGATACGGCGCGCGGCCTCCATGCTCAGGTCGTCGCTGAACACCGCGCCGTCGAAGCCAAGCTGGCTGCGCAGGATCTTGCCCAGCCACTTGCTCGAGAAGCCGGCCGGCCGTGCGTCGACCTTCGGGTAGATCACATGGGCCGGCATGACGGCAGTGAGTGTTCCGTTGAGCCAGTCGTAGGGCCGGGCATCGTCGGCCAGGATCGCTTTCAGGCTGCGCCGGTCGACCGGGATCGCCACATGCGAGTCGGCGCGGACGAAACCATGACCCGGAAAATGCTTGCCGCAATTGGCCATGCCGGCCTGCAGCAGGCCATGCATCAGGCTCTTGGCGAGCAGCGAAGCGACCCGCGGGTCGCGGTGAAAGCTGCGGTCGCCGATCACGCTGCTCTCACCGTAGTCGAGGTCGAGCACGGGCGTGAAGCTGAAGTCGACGCCGCAGGCGCGCAACTCCGTCGCGAGGACGTGGCCGCAGGCGGTGGCGGCCTGGGTGGCACGCAGGGCGTCATGCATCCACAACTCGCCCAGCGCACGCATAGAGGGCAACCGCGTGAAACCATCGGTGCGAAAGCGCTGCACCCGGCCGCCCTCGTGGTCGACGCAGATCAGCAGGTCGGGCCGCAACGCCTTGATCTCGGCGTTGAGGGCGCTGAGCTGCGCACGGTTTTCCCAGTTGCGTGCGAAGTGGATCACGCCGCCGACCAGCGGATCGGCCAGCCGGCGCCGGTCGGCTGCCGTGAGTTCGGTGCCCGCGACATCGATGATCAGCGGGGCGTGGGAGGGCTCTGTCATGTTTTCTCGACGACGACAAAGCTCGCCGCATAGTCGGTTTCGTCGGTCACGGTGACGTGAGCGGTGAGCCCCTGCGCCTCGAACCATTCCTTGAGGACGCCGTGCAGCACGATGACGGGCTTGCCACTGCGTTCGTTTGCGATTTCGCACAGGCGCCAGCTCATCGGCATGTGCATGCCCATGCCGATCGCCTTGCTGAAAGCTTCCTTGGCGGAGAAACGCGTGGCGAGGTAGCGCAGTCCGCGGCCCGGCCAGCGTCCGCGGCGCCCCTCCCAGACCTTGAACTCGGCGTCGCTCAGCACCCTGCGCGCAAAGCGTTCGCCCTGGCGCTCGAAGGTGGCGGCGATGCGTCGCACATCGCAGATGTCGGTGCCGATGCCATAAATCATTTGGTCAGATATGCCTCGGCAATGCAGCGCAGGTAGTCGCGCGTCGCGGCCTCGTAGCCCAGTTCGAGCGCGTCGGCCACGAAGGCGTGCCCGATCGACACCTCACGCACGCCGGGAACGGCGCGCAGGAATTCGGTGAGGTTGTCGCGGCTCAGGTCGTGGCCGGCGTTGACCTCGAGGCCCGCGGCCTGCGCCGCTCGCGCGGTTTCGGCATAGAGCGCCAGCACGGTGCCGGCGCGCGAGGTACCGCGCGAGGCGGCATAGCCCTCGGTGTAGAGCTCGACCCGGTCGGCACCGACGGCCTTCGCCGCGGCCATCATGTCCGGATCGGGGTTCATGAAGAGGCTGACGCGCACGCCGAGCGCCTTGGCCTCCGCGATCAGGGGGCGCAGGCGCGCCGCGTCGTCAGGAAACGTCCAGCCGTGGTCGCTGGTCGACTGGGTCTCGCTGTCGGGCACGAAGGTGGCCTGGTGCGGGCGCAGTTCGCGCACGAACTCCATCAGGTTGTGAAAGGGGTTGCCCTCGATGTTGAATTCGGCGCCGGGCCATTCCTTCGCGAGCAGCGCCGAGAGTTCGCGCACGTCGTGCGCCCGGATGTGGCGCGCGTCGGGCCGCGGGTGCACGGTGATGCCGTGGGCGCCGGCATCGAGGCAATTGGCGGCCGCAAACAGCACGCTCGGAATGCCGAGCTCGCGCGTGTTGCGCACCAGCGCCACCTTGTTGAGGTTGACCGAGAGCGCCGTCGCGGCGCGGGGTGAGGAAGGAGTGTTCATAAGCCTTGCAGGTCTCTGATCATCTGCCGGGTGCGCAGCGTCGTCACGCCGCAATGGTAGTTGAGCAGAGCGCGCAATTGGGTGCGCAACGCCGCGCCAAGGCCGGTGTCCATGCCCGCCACGTGATGCACGGTGCCCGAGAACGGCGCATGGTCGTCGAGCGCCTGCTGCAGCGCCAGCCATTCGGCGCCGCGCAAGGCGCCGGACGCCTCGGTCGCGGCCTCGTGCAGGCCAGCTTCGGGCACCAGGCTGTAGCGCGCGCCAGGGTCGAGCGGCGCCAATGTCAGGGTCTGCACTTCGAGCGATGGCAACAGGCCGATCTCGCGCAGCAGCAGCAGTTCGAAAGCGCGCAGCGCGGCCGAGTGGGTGGCCGCCTGCGCCCCGCCATGGTCGCCGGCCAGCACCTGCACCACGGCCGCGTAGGCGTCGAACAGCGCCTCGTGCGCGTCGTCGCGGGCGAGCAGCCGCATCATGAGTTCGTTGACGTAGTAGCCCGACAGCAGCGCCTCGCCGGTCGGCATCACGTGGCCACCCATCCATTCGGCGCCCTTGAGCGTGCGGATTTCGGCGTCGCCGCCATAGTTGAGCTGCAGCGGCTGCAGCGGCAGCAGCACGGGGCGGAAATTGGAGCTCGGCCGCTTGGCCCCCTTGGCCACCAGCGCGATGCGGCCGTGGTGTCGGGTGAACACCTCGAGAATCAGGCTCGACTCGCTCCAGTCGTAGCGGTGGAGAACGTAAGCTGGCTCGTGTGAAACGCGGTGGGTGGCCATGTCAGTGCGCAATAAGGCATCGAGGCTTGAGGCCAGCAAACGCCGCGGAACCGGCTCTGCCGGGCCGCTGGCGTTGCCCCCAGCAAGGGGGTTGGCGGCTACGCGAAGCGAGCAAGCCTGGGGGTTTGCTTATTCGTAGCCGAACGACCTGACCCGTGCTTCGTCGTCGGCCCAGCCGGAACGCACTTTCACCCACAGTTCGAGGAACACCTTGGCATCGGCCAGTTTCTCGAGCTCGACGCGTGTTTCCATGCCGATGCGCTTGATGCGTTCGCCCTTGTCGCCGATCACCATCGCCTTGTGGCCGTCGCGCTCGACCACGATAGTGGCGGCAATGCGCAGCAGGCGCTTCTGGCCTTTTTTCTGGGGTGGCTCTTCCTCGAACTTGTCGATGATCACGGTCGAGGTGTAGGGCAGTTCGTCGCCGGTGAGGCGGAACAGCTTCTCGCGCACCAGCTCGCCGGCCAGGAACTTCTCGCTGCGGTCGGTCAGCTCGTCTTCGCCGTAGAACCAGGGCTGCTCGGGCAGGTACTTCTCGCAGATGCCGAACAGCCGCTCGATGTCCTTCGCGTTCTTCGCCGACATCGGCACGAATTCGGCGAAGCTGTGCTTGCCCTGCATTTCCTGAAGCCAGGGCGCGATGTCGCCCCGACGATGCACGTTGTCGAGCTTGTTGGCAAGCAACACGGTCGGGATGCCCTTACCGAGCAATTTCAGCACGCGCGCGTCAGCCGGCGTGAAGCTGCCGGCCTCGACCACGAACAGGATCAGATCCACATCGCCGACGGCGCCCTGCACCGTCTTGTTGAGCGACTTGTTGAGCGCGTTGGCATGCAGCGTCTGGAACCCGGGCGTGTCGACGAACACGAACTGCGTCGCGCCGAGCGTGCGCATGCCGGTGATGCGGTGCCGCGTGGTCTGCGCCTTGCGCGAGGTGATGCTGATTTTTTGGCCGACCAGCGCGTTGAGCAGGGTCGATTTGCCCACGTTGGGCTTGCCGACGATCGCGATCAGCCCGCAATGTTGTGGGCCATTTTGGCCATCAGCGCCTGTCCCGTCCGCGGGAGGTGCTATCAATTCAGGAGCGTCATTCATTGTGTGTGGGGTGCGCGTCACGCGCGGTGTGCCTTCAACCGGATCAACATGGCCGCCGCCGCCGCCTGCTCGCCGGCACGGCGCGAACCGCCGATGCCGCGTTCGGTGAGGGCCAGTTCGGCCACCTCGCACTCGACGTCGAAAGTCTGCTTGTGGGCCGCCCCGAGCGTGCCGACCACGCGGTAGAGAGGCAGCTTCATTTTGTGGCCCTGCAGCCATTCCTGCAATTCGGTCTTGGGATCCTTGGCGGCGGCGTCCATGCGGGCGTTGATTTCGACCGACTCGTAGAGGCGGTGCACCAGCGCCTCGGCCGCGCCGTAACCGGCATCGAGATAGACCGCGCCGATCAGCGCTTCGAGCGCATCCGCCAGGATGGAGGGGCGGTTGGGCCCGCCGGACTTGGCCTCGCCCTCGCCCAGCCGCAGCAGCGGCGAGAGCGCAAGGCGCACGGCGATCTGGTGCAGCGTGTCCTGCTTGACCAGGTTGGCGCGCACGCGCGACAGGTCGCCTTCTGGCAGTTCGGAGAGCCGGCGGTAGAGCAGGTGCGCCACTGCGAGGTTCAGCACCGAATCGCCGAGGAATTCGAGCCGCTCGTTGTGGTCGGACGAAAAACTCCGGTGCGTCAGCGCGAGCTGGAGCAGGCGTGCGTCGGCAAAGTTGTAATGGAGGCGCGCCTGCAGCGCAGCTAGACCGCCTTCACTCACGATCAGCGCGACTGGCCCTTGTACTTCATCAGCAGGAACGCGGGGCCGAACAGGTGGATCTCGCGGTCGTAGGCGTACGACACGACCACCTTCTCGCCGACCTTCTGCACTTCGATGTCCTTGCCGCTCAGCTTGAAGTCGTCGATGGCCTGGGAACGGTCGAAGATGGCGCGAACTTCAGGCACCGTGGCGCCGTCCTTGGCCTTGTTGGCGGCCTTGTCGATCGCCTGCAACTCGATCAGCGTGGGGATCACCTGCGCGGCGACCACACCGACGCATGCCAGCACGATCGCCACGAACAGCAACCCGATGAACGAGATGCCGCGCTGCTTTGCCTTTTGAACCGACCGATATGCCCTCATGCCCTCTACCCCTCGAATGATGATGTGCCAGCTTCTTATTGAAACGAACCGATGCGCTTGAGATTGCCGAAATTCATCCAGACGAAGAACGCACGTCCGACGATGTTCTGATCCGGCACGAAACCCCAATAGCGTGAGTCGAGCGAATTGTCGCGGTTGTCGCCCATCATGAAATAGTGACCGGCTGGCACCTTGCACACAACGCCCTCGACACTGTAACGACAATTATCCTGGTTCGGAAACGGCATGATCTCGGCCTCTGACAGGCCGGCACGCCGGTTTTCGTCGTTCAGCAACAGATGCTGCTTGCCGCCGATGTCTTCGCGGTACTCCTTGAGGTAGCGCATCGTGTCCTCGTCCAGGAAGTCGGGCATCGCCTCCTTGCTCACCGGCTGGCCGTTGATGGTGAGCTTCTTGTTCAGGTAGGCCACCTCGTCGCCCGGCACGCCCACGACGCGCTTGATGTAGTCCATGCTGGGCTTGGGCGGGTAGCGGAACACCATTACGTCGCCGCGCGCGGGCGGCGTGCCGTCGGTGATCTTGGTGTTGAGCACCGGCAGCCGCAGGCCGTAGGTGAACTTGTTGACCAGTATCAGGTCGCCGGTGAGCAGCGTCGGCATCATCGAGCCCGACGGAATCTTGAACGGCTCGAACAGGAACGAGCGCAGCAGGAACACCGCCACGATCACCGGAAACAGACCGGCCGTCCAGTCGAGCCACCAGGGCTGCATCAGCAGGCGCTCGCGCGCCTTGCCGTCGACCGTGTCGACCTGGGTCACGCCTTGCTGCGCCAGGCGCGCATCGCGTTCGCCCAGTGAGGCATCGAGTGCCGCGGCGGCGCGGCGGCGCTTCGGCAGAAAGTAAAAGCGTTCGGCCAGCCAGTAGAGGCCGGTGACCACGGTCGCGAGGAACAGCAGTAGCGCGAAGTTGCCTTCGACCGCGCCGAAATACCAGGCGCCGATGTAGCCGGCAAACGCCGCGAGGATCAGGGAGGTGAGGAATGCCATGGATCAGTCTTCGACTTGCAGGATCGCGAGGAAGGCTTCTTGCGGAACCTCGACCGAGCCGATCTGCTTCATGCGTTTTTTGCCCGCCTTCTGCTTTTCGAGCAGCTTCCGCTTGCGGGAAACGTCGCCGCCGTAGCACTTGGCGAGCACGTTCTTGCGGAGGGCCTTGATTGTCTCACGCGCAATGATGTTGACTCCGATCGCGGCCTGGATCGCAACGTCGTACATCTGGCGCGAAATGATCTCGCGCATCTTGCCGACCACGGCCCGGCCGCGGTACTGCGACTGGCTGCGGTGCACGATGATCGAGAGCGCATCGACCTTCTCGCCGTTGAGCAGGATGTCGACCTTGACCACGTCGGACGCGCGGTACTCCTTGAACTCGTAGTCCATCGATGCGTAGCCGCGGCTGGCCGACTTCAGCTTGTCGAAGAAGTCGAGCACGATCTCGCCGAGCGGCATTTCGTAGGTGAGCATCACCTGGCGGCCGTGGTAGGCCATGTTCATCTGCACGCCGCGCTTCTGGTTGGCCAGCGTCATCACCACGCCAACGTATTCCTGCGGCATGTAGAGGTGCACGGTGACGATCGGCTCGCGGATCTCGCTCATCTTGCCGACGTCGGGCATCTTCGATGGGTTCTCGACCATCATCACTTCGCCGTCGTTGCGCACCACCTGGTAGACCACGCTCGGCGCGGTTGTGATCAGATCCTGGTCGAACTCGCGCTCGAGCCGCTCCTGCACGATCTCCATGTGGAGCAGGCCGAGAAAGCCGCAGCGAAAGCCGAAGCCCAGCGCCTGGCTCACTTCGGCTTCGTAGTGCAGGGACGAGTCGTTGAGCTTGAGTTTTTCGAGCGCGTCGCGCAGCGATTCATATTCGCTGGCTTCGGTGGGATAAAGACCGGCAAACACCTGCGGCTGGATTTCCTTGAAGCCGGGCAGCGCCTCGGTCGCGGTGAACGCCGCGCCGCCGGTGCCAGGCTTGATCAGGGTGACGGTGTCGCCCACCTTGGCCGCCTGCAGTTCCTTGATGCCGGCGATGACGTAGCCCACCTCGCCCGCTTCGAGCGACTGCCGCGGCTCGTTGGCGGGCGTGAACACGCCGAGGCTGTCGGCGTTGTAGACCGCGCCCGAAGCCATCATCTTGATGCGCTCGCCTTTCGCGAGACGCCCGTCGACCACACGCACCAGCATCACCACGCCGACGTACGCGTCGAACCAGCTGTCGATGATCATGGCGCGCAACGCAGCGTCGGGGTTGCCGCGCGGCGGCGGCATCCGCTTGACCACCGCTTCAAGAATTTCGTCGATGCCCATGCCGGTTTTGGCAGAGCACGGAATCGCATCAGTCGCATCGATGCCGATCACGTCTTCGATTTCGGTGCGCGCGTTGTCTGGGTCGGCGTTCGGCAGATCCATCTTGTTGAGCACGGGCACTACTTCCACACCGAGGTCGAGCGCGGTGTAGCAGTTGGCCACGGTCTGCGCTTCGACACCTTGCGATGCATCGACGACGAGCAACGCGCCTTCGCATGCGGACAACGAGCGCGACACTTCATAAGAGAAATCGACATGGCCCGGTGTGTCGATCAAATTGAGGTTGTAGACCTGTCCGTCGAGGGCTTTGTAGTGCAGTGCAGCGGTCTGCGCCTTGATGGTTATCCCACGCTCTTTCTCGATGTCCATCGAGTCGAGAACCTGCGCTTCCATCTCACGATCCGCGAGTCCACCACAACGCTGGATCAAGCGGTCTGCGAGCGTCGACTTGCCATGGTCGATGTGCGCAATGATCGAAAAGTTTCTGATGTGATTCATCAACGGGAACGCTTAAGTACTTGAATTGCCTTGTGCGCAGAACGCGCCGGGCAAGAAAAAAGGGCGCGTCTGAAAGAGACGCGCCCTGAACCAACAAGCAATGGCAACTGCAGTAGTTGGAGCTTCATTGTAGGCAAAAAGGAGTTGGCGTACATCCGGGAACGGGCTCTCGATGGGTCGTTGCAGGTCAGCAACATCAAACTTATAAACAACTTATCCACAGCATCGGTGGATCAATAACTTAACAACTTGTGGGTGATCTGTGGAGCACCGGTGGACGACCGGCTGGAATCTCGCATCGTGGGGATCACTCCACTGCTTATGCGCAGGTTGGTCGCGAAGCAGGCTCTATTCTACCGAAAAACGTCATTAGGCTTTGTTTAAGTTAGTGCTTACCAACCAAAATAGGTCGCATACGGTCGTTAGAAATTTTTTCAATCGGCATCGAACAGGGCCGCAAAGGCTCAAAAAAAGGGCCCCAAACCCGACTGGCGGATGGGGCCACTTGACGTGCAGCGCGGTCAGGGGCTCAGACGGATCAGCGCATATTGCGCCCAGTCGCCACGACGGAACAGCACGCTGACCGACTTGGACTTGTCAGCCTTGGCAAGCGCGCTCTCGAATTCCTTGAGGTTCGCAACCTCGCCATTGGCCACCGCCAGAATCACGTCGCCTTCCCGCAGGCCGGCACGTGCGGCCGCGCCGCTGGCGGTGTCGACCTTGACGCCACCCTTGAGCTTGAGTTCCTTCTTCTGCGCATCACTGAGGTCGCTTACCGCGAGGCCGAGGGACTTGGCTGCGGCGGAGGCCGACGGCTTGGGCGTCGGCTCTTCGCGGTCGACCGCCTTTTTGGCAGGCTTGTCGGGTTCGATCTCGGCAATGGTGACCGCCAGATCCTTCGAACTGCCGCGCCGGAACACCGTCAACGTGCTCCTGGTGCCCGGCTTGGTGTTGCCGACCAGGCGCGGCAGGTCGCTCGGCTTGTCGATCGCCTTGCCGTCGAACTTCGTGATGATGTCGCCCGGCTCGACGCCGGCCTTCTCGCCCGGCGAGCCGGCCTCGACGCTGCGCACGAGTGCGCCCTGCGCCTTGCCGAGACCGATCGATTCCGCCACGTCTTTCGTGACCTGGTCGATCTGCACGCCGATGCGGCCGCGCGAGACGCGCCCGGACGCGCGCAACTGCTCGCTGACGCGGATCGCCTCGTCGATCGGGATCGAGAACGAAATGCCCATGAAGCCGCCAGAGCGCGAGTAGATCTGGCTGTTGATGCCGACCACCTCGCCACGCATGTTGATCAGCGGCCCGCCCGAATTGCCGGGATTGATCGCCACGTCGGTCTGGATGAACGGCAGGTAGTCGCCGGTGTCGCGCTGTTTGGCACTCACGATGCCGGCGGTCACGGTGTTTTCCAGACCGAAAGGCGAGCCGATCGCCATCACCCATTCGCCGACGCGCAGTTTGGAAATGTCGCCGACCTTCACGGCAGGCAGGCCGGAGCCTTCGATCTTGACGACCGCCACGTCGGTGCGTTTGTCGGCGCCGACGATCTTCGCCTTGAACTCGCGCTTGTCGGGCAGCGTGACCAGCACCTCGGATGCGTCCTCGACCACGTGCGCGTTGGTCATCACGTAGCCGTCGGCCGTGAGAATGAAGCCCGAGCCCACGCCACGCGGGCGCTCCCGCTCTTCTTCCTGCGGTTGTTGCGGGCGGTTCGGACGCGGCCCCTGGCGCGGCACGCCGGGCATCGGCTGGCCGAAGAAGCGGCGGAAGAACTCCTGCATCTCCTCGTCCATTTCCGGAGTGTTGCCCCGCGCGGCCACTTTCTCGACAGTGCGGATATTGACGACCGACGGCCCGACCTGGTCGACCAGATCCGTGAAGTCGGGCAGCGTGCGGGTTTGCGCCTGCGCCGCGGTGACCGGCAGAAAGGCCGCGCTCGCGCTGGTGGCCAACGCCAACGCCAGCAAGGTGGAGCGAATCCGGGTTCCCTCGAGTTTGAACATCATCGGTTTTCTTTCAACGGAAGGAGAGCAACAACAAAACGGTAGCAAGCTGCTGTGAATGGCAATAGGCGCTTTGGTTCAGTCGCCGGCGTTCAGCGGATACGGGCCAGACTCTGCGCGAAAGCGTCGAGCGTCTGCGGAGGTACCTCGCCCACCGCCGTCAGCCACCAGTCGCCATTCTTGTCAGTGAGACGGCGCGTGAGCGTGTAGGTGGCGCCCAGCGTGAGCACGACTTCCTGCAACTGGCGCTGCGCGTCGTAAGGCTCGAGGAACAGGGAGACCGAGGCCAGCCCGTCCGAAAAGGTCCATTGAAGCGTGCGCTCGGACTGGGCAGCCCCGCCCAGCGCGCGGCGGTAGCAGCTCACCGGCTTGAAACCGGCGACCGGGCTCTTGAGCGTCCAGCCCTCTGACTGCGCCGTGGTGCGCTGGAGCTCCGACTTTTCGACCTTGTAGCCCGCAGTGCTGCTCATCATCTGCGACAAGGCCTGCATCCTGACCGGCGCATCCAGCTGAAGTTCGGAGAAAGCGGACTGCTCGACCACATGGCCTTCCGCGTCGACCGTCTGCAACTTGACCACCAGCCCCGAACGACGCTCGCTCCAGACCCGATAGCCGAAGCGCAGCGCATCGCGCGGGATCAGTTGCACCACATCGGCGTCGAAGCCGGCGACGCGATCCTTGCCGATCACCCGCACGCCGTACAACTCGGCGAGCGAAGAATCAGGCGCACCGAGCAGGTTGGGAAACAGCTCGAGGTTCTCGCGCCGTTCGCTCTTGACCACGCGGCTTTCGGGCAGGAACGTCAGCACCTGGTCGTTGCGGCGGAAGGTCGAGCGCGGCGGGCCAGAAAGCGCCTCGATGCGCTCCATCTGTTGATCGCCCTCGCAAACGTGCCAGATGCGCGCACTCGACAGGTTGCCGGTCGAAGCCGACACCACGAAGGTGCCGACATAGCTGTGCCGGCGTGACGCCGCGTGCATGCGTTGCAGCCACTCCACCACACCCATGGACGGCGGCTCGGTGTCGGGCGCCGGATGCGGAGCGCGGGCCGCTGCCTGCCCCGCCCGCGTCTGTGCGACGGCCATTTGCGCCAGGCACAACGCAGCGAGGACGAGCACGACCCGGCGGGCAGACATCGGCATCCGGACAGTCATTGCAGCAAGGCGGCGCACACGATCAGCGCGACGGCCCTTCGAAGGTGGCATTGCGCAAGAAGGTCGACGGCATCTGCGAGCCGCCGCCGGCCTGCTGATGCGCGGCCAGCAATTCATCGAGGCGCGCATCGCGCAACATCACCTGCGGCGCGCCGTTGCCGATCTGCACGCGCGTCGGCACGGCCGAAGCGATGGCGCTCGTTGCCTTGGGATCCGATGCGGCCAGCACCGAAATCGCGGGCGGCTGGGTCTGCGCCAGTTGTGCGCTCTCGGGCGAAGACGCTGTGCTGCCAACCCAGTTCCAGCTGATCGCGGCCACGGCGGCCAGCGAGGCGGCACCCGCAACCAGTTTCCAGCGGAACACCGGCTCGTTGGCCGGTTCGGCACGTTGCTGCGCCGCGATCACCACGGGCACGGCAGGCACCGGCGTCGGTGCCACCGATTCGGCGGCAAGCTGCTGCTGGAGCTTGGCCAGGAAGGCATTGCTGTCGCTGCATGGCGCGTGCGCGCCCGAGCGCAATACATCGCCGACCACGTGATACGTCTGCCAGGCCGCACGCAACTCGTCGCGCGCACTCAGTTCGGCCATCGCCTCGGCCAGGGCGTTTCCCTGCAAATGACCGTCCATCAGGGCGGAAACCTGTTCGCGAACTCTGTCTGTCTGATGATTCATGTTGTTCACCTGCTTACCAACGTTTGCCGGACTGGTTGTCGAGCAGCGGTTTGACCCGCGCCGATATCGCCTCGCGCGCACGGAAAATCCGCGAACGCACAGTGCCGATCGGACAATTCATCACCTCGGCAATCTCTTCGTAACTCATGCCCTCGATCTCGCGCAGCGTGACCGCCTGGCGCAATTCGGCCGGCAGCGCATCCATCGCGGCTTCGACCACGCCCGCAATTTCCTGGGCGGCGAGCACTGTTTCGGGGGTTTCGTCGGTGGTTGGTTCGTTTGTGGGCCGGTAAGTTTCATCATCATCGTCCGATGAGGGTCGCAAAGCGCTTTCGGAGATGGTCGGGTCGCGCTTCATGTCGACCAGCGCCTTCTTGGCGGTGTTGACGGCGATCCGGTAGAGCCAGGTGTAGAACTGGGCGTCGCCGCGGAACTGATGCAGCGCACGGTATGCCCGGATGAAGGTTTCCTGCGCGATGTCCTCGACCAGGTCGACATCGCGCACCATGCGGCCGATCAGGCGCTCGATCCGGCGCTGGTACTTGATGACCAGCAACTCGAAGGCCTTCTGGTCGCCCGCGACGGTGCGCTGCACCAGCTGGAAATCGACCTCACCCGGCCTCGGTTCGGCCAAGGGCTCGACGATCGGGCCCGATTCCGGCGGCGCGGGTGGCGGTGCAGTGTCGGTCATGAAGAAGATGGGAATGGGCCCCGGGACGCGGATCGCTGCGACACAGCAGCGATCGGATCGGCCGGGTCGGCCGACGGGGCGCGCGAATATACCGCACGACGCAGATCCAGCCAGTGATGCGGGGCACTCTGGCGCTCCAGCCAGCACCAGCGCGGCCGCTGACCGGGCGCCGCGAGGCGCACGAGCAGCCGCGATTGCAGATCCAGCGCCGGCAGCAGCCGCGCCGCATCGATGGTGTCGGCACCGGCAAGGCGCCAGCTCTGGCCGTCGAAATGCAACTCGCCCATGCACGGGCGCAGCCACGCCAGTCCAGCCGCGACGCCGGCCACCAGAACGCTGGCCAACAGCACTGCGCTGCGCCATCCTATGCTCTCAAACTGATAGCAGACAATGCCCGCGCAGCAGGCGCCCGCAGTCCAGATGGCCATTGAAAGTTGACCCGCAAAACGCGAGCGCCCCACCGGGAAGCTCACCGATGGGGCGCTGTGCATGGGAGAACGGGACTCAAGCGCGCTTGAACACCAGCGTGCCGTTGGTGCCGCCGAAGCCGAAGTTGTTCTTGACCGCGACGTCGATCTTCATGTCGCGCGCCTCGTTGGCGCAGTAGTCGAGATCGCACTCCGGATCCTGGTTGAAGATGTTGATGGTCGGCGGGCTCTTCTGGTGGTGGAGCGCCAGCACCGTGAACACCGACTCGATCCCGCCGGCACCGCCCAGCAGGTGGCCCGTCATCGACTTGGTCGAGTTCACCACCAGTTTCTTCGCGTGATCGCCGAACGCGTTCTTGATCGCGTTGGTTTCGTTCAGGTCGCCCAGCGGCGTGGAGGTGCCATGCGCGTTGAGGTACTGCACCTGATCGGCATTGACGGCGGCATTGGCCAGCGCCATGTCCATCGAGCGCCTGGGGCCGTCGACGTTGGGCGCGGTCATGTGGAACGCGTCGGCACTCATGCCGAAACCCAGCACCTCGGCGTAGATCTTCGCGCCGCGCGCCTTGGCGTGCTCGTACTCCTCGAGCACCATAACGCCACCGCCCTCGCCCAGCACGAAGCCGTCGCGATCCTTGTCCCAGGGGCGAGACGCGGTCTTCGGGTCGTCGTTGCGCGTGCTGAGCGCGCGCGCCGCCGCGAAGCCGCCGATGCCCAGCGGCGAAACGGTCGACTCGGCGCCGCCGGCGATCATCACGTCGGCATCGCCGTATTCGATCATGCGGGCCGAAAGGCCGATCGCATGCAGGCCGGTGGTGCAGGCCGTGACCACCGCGATGTTCGGCCCCTTGAAGCCGTACTTGATCGAGACATGGCCGGAGATCATGTTGATGATCGAGGCCGGCACGAAAAATGGCGAGACGCGGCGCGGGCCGCGGTTCACCAGTTCGGCGTGAGTCTCTTCGATCATCGGCAGGCCACCGATGCCTGAGCCGATGTTGCAGCCGATGCGCACCGCCTCCTCGTGCGGCAGCGCATCGCCGGTCGGCAGACCGCTGTCGACCACCGCCTGCATGGCCGCAGCCATGCCCAGGTGGATGAAGCGATCCATGTGGCGCGCTTCTTTCTCGGCGATGTACTGCGTGATGTCGAAGCCCTTCACCTCGCCCGCGAATTTGCAGGCGAAGTTGCTGACGTCGAACTTGGTAATGGTGTCGATGCCCGAATTGCCGGCCAACAGGTTGGCCCAGCATTCGGCCACCGTGTTTCCGACAGGAGCGATGCAACCGAGTCCGGTCACGACGACGCGGCGTTTGGTCATGCCGGCAAACCTTTCTGGGAGCGTTGGAAACCGTTGCGTAACGCGCGCGAGGCAGATGAGCGCCGCGGGTCAGAACGGTTGTCAGCGAGGCCTATCAGGCCTTTTGATTCTTGGAGGCGTAGTCGACGGCGTTTTGCACCGTGGTGATCTTCTCGGCATCTTCGTCGGGAATTTCGATGCCGAACTCGTCTTCGAGCGCCATCACGAGTTCCACCGTGTCGAGCGAGTCGGCACCGAGATCGGCCACAAAAGCCTTTTCATTGGTGACCTGGGACTCTTCCACGCCGAGTTGCTCGGCGATGATTTTTTTGACACGTGCTTCGATATCGCTCATTTGGTTCCCTCTAAGGGTTGTAAAGAATCGGTGGATTTTAGCCGCCCGGATGATGGCATTTGCCGCCCCGGACGCGTGGGGAAAAGATTGCGCTTTCGGGCCTTACATGTGCATGCCGCCGTTGACGTGCAGTTCCTGCCCCGTCACGTAGCTGGCCTGCGGCGAGGCCAGGTAGGCCACCGCATGGGCAATGTCGGCCGGCTTGCCCAGGTGGCCCAACGGGATCTGGTTCAGCAGCGCCTGTTGTGCGGCCTCGGGCAGGCTGGCCGTCATGTCGGTTTCGATGAAGCCGGGCGCCACGCAGTTGACCGTGATGGCGCGGCTGCCGAGTTCGCGCGCCAGGGCGCGCGTCATGCCGGCGACGCCGGCCTTGGCGGCCGCGTAGTTGGCCTGGCCCGCGTTGCCGGAAGCGCCGACCACGCTGGTGATACTGATGATGCGGCCATAGCGCTGCTTCATCATCGGCCGGATCACGGCGCGCGAAAGACGGAACACGGCCTTGAGGTTGGTATTGAGCACGGCGTCCCAGTCATCATCTTTCAGGCGCGCGGCGAGCATGTCGCGCGTGATGCCCGCGTTGTTGACCAGCACGTGCAGGCCACCGTAGGCCTTGACGATTTCATCGACCAGCGCATCGACTGCCGCGCCGTCGTTGACATCCAGGGCCCGGCCGCGGCCGCCATGGGCGCCGAGTGCGGCCGTGATTTTCTGGGCGCCCTCTTCCGTGGTGCCGGTGCCGATGACCTTGAGGCCGCGCTGCGCGAGTTCGAGCGCGATGGCCGCGCCAATGCCGCGCGTGGCGCCGGTGACCAGCGCGATCTGCCCTTCGAATTGAATGGTGCTCATGGGGTGCCTGCCGTCAGGGTTTGGGTGTCGGCGAGCGTTGCCGGGTCATAGACCGAGGTCGCTACAAGATCGGGCGCGATGCGCTTGACCATGCCGGCCAGCACGCGCCCGGGGCCGCATTCAACGATGGCGGCGACGCCGCGCGCCTGCAGCGCCTGCACGCTCTCGACCCAGCGCACCGGGCCGGCGGCCTGACGCACCAATGCGTCGCGAATGCGGGCCGGGTCGCTTTCGACGGCGACGTCGATGTTGTTCAAAACGGGGATCTGCGGCGCCGCGAAGTCCGTCGACGCGAGCTTTTCCCGCAACGCTTCGGCGGCCGGCTTCATCAAGCTTGAATGGAATGGCGCCGACACCGGCAGCGGCAGCGCGCGCTTGGCGCCACTGGCCTTGAGCAATTCGCAGGCTTTTTCGACCGCGGCCTTGCTGCCGGCGATCACGGTCTGCATCGGGTCGTTGAAATTGACGGCTTCCACAACTTCGCCGCTGTTCGGGCTGAAACCGCTCGTCACCTCTGCGCAGCCTGCTATCACTTTTGCGGCATCCATGCCCAGAATGGCCGCCATCGCGCCGGCGCCCACGGGCACCGCCTTCTGCATCGCATCGGCACGAAAGCGCACCAGAGGAGCGGCCTGTGCCAGCGTCAACACGCCGGATGCAACCAACGCGGAGTACTCGCCGAGCGAATGGCCCGCGACCACGGCCGGCCGCGCACCACCCTCTGC
Organism: Variovorax nitratireducens; assembly: GCF_051216545.1. Lineage (NCBI taxonomy): Bacteria > Pseudomonadati > Pseudomonadota > Betaproteobacteria > Burkholderiales > Comamonadaceae > Variovorax > Variovorax nitratireducens. The sequence continues at coordinate 589,382 of NZ_JBPJZO010000001.1, read as the reverse complement.
CAACCAGGCGCGCCAGGCAGCAACGCCGGCCACCAGCATCACTGGCTGGGTGTTGGTGGTCAGCCCAAGCGCTTCTTTCGGGCCTTCATGAATGAGCCTGGCGACGTCTTCACCCAGCGCATCGGAGGCTTCCTTGAGGGTTTGCACGACCGCCGGGTGATCGCCCCAGGCGTCGAGCATGCCGACCGCCTGCGAGCCCTGCCCGGGAAAGACAAAAGCAAAAGACTTCATGTTGTGTATGTCTCTAATCGCGCTGCAGTACCCACTGTGCGGGCGCTACGCACTACAAATTCAATAGCACCGCACCCCAGGTGAAGCCGCCGCCCACGCCTTCGAGCATGACGGTATCGCCCTTCTTCACCTTGCCGCTGCGCACCGCGTCATCCAACGCCAGCGGGATCGACGCGGCCGAGGTGTTGCCATGCTCGTGCACGGTCACGATCAGTTTGTCGAGCGACATTTTCAGCTTCTTCGCCGTGCCTTCCATGATGCGGATGTTGGCCTGGTGCGGAATCAGCCAGTCGATGTCGGCCTCGGTCTTGCCAGCCTTGACCAGCGTGGCGCGCGCCGCTTCTTCGAGCACGCGAACCGCGAGCTTGAACACGGCTTGGCCGTCCATGTGCAGCAGCGGCGTGCCGAGCACCTTGCCGCCCGACACATGACCGGGCACGCAGAGAATGCCGACGTGCTTGCCGTCGGCATGCAGATCGCTGGCCAGGATGCCGGGCTCGTCACTCGCCTCGAGCACCACGGCGCCAGCGCCGTCGCCAAACAGCACACAGGTCGTGCGATCGCTGAAATCGAGGATGCGCGAGAACACTTCGGCACCGACCACCAGCGCGCACTTTGCAGTGCCGGTACGGATCATGGCGTCGGCCACGGTCAACGCATAGACGAATCCGCTGCAGACAGCCTGGACGTCGAATGCCGGGCAACCGGCGACCCCGAGCTTGTGCTGAAGGATGGCGGCCGACGAGGGAAACACCATGTCGGGCGTCGACGTCGCAACGATGATGAGGTCGATTTCGTCGGCGCTGCGGCCGGCCGCCTCGAGCGCCTTGCGGGCCGCTTCCAGCGCCAGATCGCTGCTGTTGACCCCGTCGTCCACGAAATGACGCGCGCGAATGCCGGTGCGCTCGACGATCCACTGGTCGGAAGTTTCGATGCCGCGCTCGGCCAGTTGCCGCGCGAGATCGTCGTTGGTCACCCGGCGCGGCGGCAAATAACTACCGGTGCCGGTGATGCGTGAATAAGAGGTCATCAAACGTGAAGCGCCGTCGCGTCGACCGGCGCCGCCGGTTCCTGCCGTGCGAGCAGAGGCGCGGCGTGGGCGATGCGGGCCCGCACGCGTTCGAGCAGGTTGTTGCGAGCGGCATCATAAGCGCGATCCAGCGCATGGCCGAACGCCACTTCGTCGGCCGAGCCATGGCTCTTGAACACCAGGCCGCGCAGGCCGAGCAATGCCGCACCGTTGTAGCGCCGATGATCCAGGCGATTTTTAAGAGACTTTAAGACCGGATAAGAAACGATGGCGGCAAATTTTCCAAAGATGCCGGCCGAATACTCTTGCCGAAGAAAATCCACAATCATCGAAGCGACGCCCTCCGAAGCTTTCAGCGCCACATTGCCGACAAAGCCGTCACAAACCACGATATCGGTCGTGCCCTTGAAGATGTCATTGCCCTCGACGTTGCCGTAAAAATTCAGATCGCCGGTGTTGGCCGCAGATCGCAGCAATTGACCAGCTTTTTTGATGATCTCGCTACCTTTTATGGCCTCTTCACCCACATTGAGCAAGCCTACGCTGGGCGATTCGTTGCCGGTGAGCGCCGACACCAGCGCCGAACCGAGTACAGCGAACTGCAATAGATCTTCCGCGTCGCAATCGACATTGGCACCCAAGTCCAGCACCGTGGTGGCGCCGCCCTTGCCGTTGGGTAACTGCGGCGCAATGGCCGGACGGTCGATGCCATCGAGGGTTTTGAGCAGATAGCGTGCGATCGCCATCAATGCGCCCGTGTTGCCGGCAGAAATAGCGGCCTGGGCCGCACCATCCTTGACTTGCTGGATCGCGACCCGCATCGACGAGTCTTTCTTGCGGCGCAAGGCGATCTCGATCGGATCGTCCATGCCCACCACCTCGCTGGCGCCCACGACGCGGGCACGGGGATGCTTCAGCCCCTCGAGCGCGGCTGGCGCGCCGACGAGCAACAACGAAGCTTCGGGATGCCGTTCCAGAAAGGCGCGACAGGCTGCAAGCGTGACGCGGGGGCCGTGGTCGCCACCCATGCAATCGACGGCGAGCGTGATGGCAGCAGGCACGGGGGCGGAAGCGGAAACGGCGGACGTGAGCATCAAAACAAAGGCCCGACGCTACGGCAAATGTAGCTTCGGGCCTTGGCGTTGAAACAGGCGATCAGGCTTCGGACTTGGTCTTCAGAACCTTGCGGCCACGGTAAAAGCCGTTCGGGCTGATGTGGTGACGCAGGTGCGTTTCGCCGGTGGTCGGCTCGACGGCAATGCCGGGCACCACGAGAGCGTTGTGCGCACGGTGCATGCCGCGCTTGGAAGGCGACTTCTTGTTTTGCTGGACGGCCATGATGGCTCCTGGACTTGAATGAGGTGAGTGGAAGTGCGGGCGCTGCCGAGAACATTCTGCAGACGGCGCGCGCGAAGCCCATGATTATAGCCTGCCCGGCGACATGCCGCCAGCCTGCTCTACTCCGGCTTGCGCGGACGCAACGTACCGAGCACGGCAAACGGGTTCGGCTTGGCCTCCTCCGTCGCCTCGAAGTCGGCATCGACGGCCGACAGATTCGGCGGATTCGGGCAAATCTCGTGGCGCGGCGTGACGGGCACCTCCATCAGCAACTCGTCTTCGAGCAGCTCCTGGAGATCGAAATCGCGGCTGATCGCCAGCACATCCTCTTCTGATGCTTCGTCTTCGACTGCGGCGGTCTCTTCGTCCGGCGCAAAGCGGAACCAGCGGTCGACCACCAGTTCGGTCGCGACCGGCGCCAGGCAGCGCTGGCAGACCAGCGGCGCCGTCGCCTCGGCAGCAAGGTGCAGCCACGGCACGGGCGCGCCCGAAGGACCCGGGCGCTGTTCACCGCGCGCTTCCCATGTCACCGCGGCGTCCGGGGTGGCGCCGGTGGTTTCAGCCGACAGGCGAGCGAAGTCCTTGAGCCCGGTGCGGCCGGACAGCGTTGCCGCGGTTTCGGCAAAAGCGGCCACGTCGAGCCGTTGAGGGGCGAATTCTGTCTTCATCCAGCCCAGTCTAAACCCGTCCCGCACAATCACGGCCCATGCAACGCACCGTGATCCTCGCCTCCACCTCGCGCTACCGCCGTGAGCTGATGAACCGCCTGCGCCTGCCCTTCGAGGTACAAGCGCCCGAAGTCGACGAAACACCTCGGCCCGGCGAGAGCCCGCGCGCCCTGGCCGAACGGCTGGCGCTCGAAAAGGCACGCGCCGTGGCCAACCGTTTCCCCGATGCCGTCGTCATCGGCTCCGACCAGGTGGCCGACCTCGCCGGCGAGGCGCTCGGCAAGCCCGGCGACCATGAGCGGGCGACCGCGCAATTGCGCCGCATGCGCGGCCAGACGCTGGTGTTCCAGACCGCCGTCGCGGTGGTTTGCGAGGCCACCGGCTTCGCCCGGCAAGATATCGCGCCCGTGCGCGTGGTGTTTCGCGACCTCAGCGACGACGCGATCGAGCACTACCTGCGCGCCGAGCAGCCTTACGACTGCGCCGGCAGCGCCAAGAGCGAAGGGCTGGGCATCGCGCTGCTCGAAGCGATCGACAGCGACGACCCGACCGCACTGGTCGGTCTGCCGTTGATCCGCACCTGCCGCATGCTGCGCGCGGCCGGGGTGGAACTGCTGTGAGCAACGGCACGCTCTACCTGGTGCCGGCACCGCTGGATTTCGGGTGCGACGAGCAGGCGCCGCTGCAGGACGCCCTGCCGCTCGGCACCCTGCAGAAGGCGGCGGGAATCACGCACTGGATCTGCGAGAACGCCAAGTCGGCCCGCGCCTACCTGAAACGCATCGATGCCGTCGTCTCGCTGGCAGCCCCGCTCCAGGCACAGCAGATCACCGAGTTGCCGCGCGAGGTGCACAAGAAAGGCGACCATGCGGGCCAGTTCGACGCGCGGCCACTCCTGGCCGCTGCCCTCGCTGGCCAGGACATGGGCTTGCTGAGCGAGGCCGGCATGCCGGCCGTTGCCGACCCGGGCTCGTCGGTGGCGCGTGCCGCCCACGCGCTCGGCATTCCGGTGGTGCCGCTGACCGGGCCGGTGTCGCTGCTGCTGGCCCTGGCCGCAAGCGGGCTCAACGGCCAGAACTTCGCGTTCGTCGGCTACCTGCCGCAGGACGCCGACGGGCGGGCGCAACGCATCCGCGAGCTGGAAGCGGTGGCGTTGCGCAGCGGCCAGACCCAGTTGTTCATTGAAACGCCGTACCGGAATGCGGTGCTGCAACAGGCCCTGCTTCAGACCTTGCAGCATCACACGCGGCTTGCGGTCGCACGCGGTCTCACGCTGGCCAACGCGGCGGTGCGCAGTGACACGGTCAAGGGCTGGCGTGCTGCGCCGATGCCGGCCGACGAGCGCCTGCCCGCGGTGTTCGCGATCGGCCGCTGATGGGCATGGCGTTCGCGATCGGCGCCGCCACGCGCTGGGCTTCGCGCGCCCAGTTCTTTGCTTCCGGCTTTGTCTTCGCGACCTGGGGCGTGCACATCCCGACCATCAAGGCGCACTACGGCGTGGATGAAGCGCAGTTGGGCCTGGCCATGCTCGCCGCTGGTTTCGGCGCGCTGGCCGGCTTGACCCGCGCCAGCCGCTGGATCGGCCGCTTTGGCGCACGCGACACGGCCCGCATCTGCGGAACTGTCTATGCGCTGCTGCTGGGCGGCCTGATCGCCACCCCGAGCTATGCCGCGCTGCTGGTGCTGCTGGCATTGTTCGGCATCGTCACCAGCGTATTCGACGTCGCGATCAACACCGAAGCCGCGCAGCTTGAACTGCTCGGCGGCGACACCTTGATGAGCGGCATGCACGGGATGTTCAGCCTCGGCGGCATGGCAGGCGCCGTGACCGGTGGCGCGGCACTCGCGGCCGGACTGGCGCCACAGCAACACCTGCTCTGGGTGGCCGGCACCATGGCAATGCTGATACTCGCGGCTTCGCAGCGCATGCTGCCGCGCATCGCCACCGCGTCCGCCGCGCCGCCCGCGCAAGGGTTCAGCATGCCGCGCGGCGCGCTGGTCGTCCTGGGTGTGCTCGCGGCGCTGGGCCTGATTGCCGAAGGCGCGATCTACGACTGGAGCGTGCTTTATCTTCAGCAGGAGCTGGGCAGCCCGCAGAAGCAGGCTGCATTCGCCTATGCAAGCTTCTCGGCCGCGATGGCGGCGGCGCGCTTCGGGGGTGACGCGTTGCGTGCGCACATCGCGCCGGCGCCCCTGCTGCGTGGCAGCGCCGTGCTCGCCGCCACGGCGATGGCGCTGGTGCTGTTGACCGACCGGCCTTGGCTCGCGCTGGTGGGCTTTGCCGGTGTCGGTGTCCGCTTTGCGAACGTGGTGCCGATCCTGTTCTCGGCGGCGGCGCGGGTGCCGGGCGTCGACCCGGCACGCGGCATCGCGGCGGTGTCGGCCGCGGCATACCTCGGCTTCATGCTTGGCCCGCCAGCGATCGGCCTGCTCGCCAAGGTCAGTTCGCTGACCCTGGCGCTCTGGCTGGTGGTGGGTTTCGCAGTCGCGCTGGCGGCCTCGGCCCGCCATGCGCAGGCCGGGAACGCCGGTTAGCGGAGTGCCGGAACGCTGCGCAACGCGCGCACCGAAGCGTCGCCCATCGCGGCGCCGAACTTTTTGGCCAGCTTCTCGGCCACGTTGTCGCGGCGCGTGTAGTCGATCACCTCTTCGGCCTTGACCACCTCGCGTGCCACGTAGTCGACGTTGCCCAACTGGTCGGCGAGCCCGAGCTCGATGGCCTGCTGGCCGCTCCAGAACAGGCCGCTGAACAGGCCTTGCGTCTGCAGCTTGAGTCGGTCGCCGCGGCCGGTCTTGACGACGTCGATGAACTGATCGTGGATCTGGTCGATCATCTTCTGGGCATGCGCGCGCTGCGCGTCGTTCATCGGGCTGAACGGGTCGAGAAAGCCCTTGTTCTCACCCGAGACGATGAGGCGGCGCTCGACGCCGAGCTTCTCCATCGTGCCGGTGAAGCCGAAGCCGTCCATCAGCACGCCGATGCTGCCGACGATGCTGGCCTTGTCGACGAAGATCTTGTCGGTGGCGGCGGCAATGTAGTAAGCGGCCGAGGCGCAGGTTTCTTCGACCACCGCATAGACCGGCTTGTGGTACTTGGCCTTCATCCGTTTGATTTCGTCGTTGATGATGCCGGCCTGCACCGGGCTGCCACCCGGCGAGTTGATCAGCAGCACCACGGCCTTGGCGCCGTCGTCCTCGAAGGCGGTCTTCATCGCCGCGACGACGAATTCGGCGCTCGCATCGGCACCGGCTGCGATCTCGCCCTTGATCTCGACCACGGCCGTGTGGGCTGTGGTCTTGGCAGTGGTCGGCGTGCCGCGCGACACCGCGAACCAAAGCAGGAACACGAAAAAGGCCAGCCAGCTCAACCGGACGAAAGTCTTCCACCGGCGCGTGGCCTTCTGCTCGCGTAAAGCGGCAAAAGCCAGCTTTTCGAGGGTGGCCCGCTCCCAGCCAGCGGCCTTCGTGGGATCGTCTCTTGCTGTCTTTTTCGCAGGCTCAAAAGGCTCGAAACCTTCGGGTTCCGTACGGGTCGGGTCGGTCATGGAGGCAGGCCGCTCAGAAGGCCAAGGGTTGGAGGTTCCAGGCAGTATGCCAGTGCACCACGCCGTCCCGTTCGCTGAGGGCTATCTTGACCAACCCGCCGCGGCACGGGCCGCCCGCGCACTCGCCGGTGTCGGGTTTGTAGACCGCGCCATGGGTAGCGCAGAGCAGCCACTGGCCGCTATCGTCGAAGAAGCGGTCGGGCTGGAAGTCCATCTCCATCGCCACATGGCTGCAGCGGTTCAGGAACGCGTGCGGCCGACCTTCGAAGCGGATCGCAAAGGCGCGGCAGGTTTCACCCGCGTAGGTCACATCGAAGGGCACGGCAACACCGCCCTCGGCCAGATCGGCGGCCTTGCACAACGGAATGATTTCTTCGCTCACGGCACGCTCTTGCTGCGTCGATTCTTCAGGCGTTGGCGAGCAGCCATTCCTGCAGGCCGGCCACCGAATGGGCGATGAACAGCGGGCGCAGCGCGTCAAAGCTGGCCGGCTCGTGTGCGCCGTAGCTCACGCCGACACTGGCGCAGCCGGCGTTGAGGGCGAGTTGCAAGTCGTGCGTGGTGTCGCCGATCATCAGCGTGCGCTCGGGTGGCACGCGCAGTTCATCCATGAGTTCGAGCAGCATCCGCGGGTGCGGCTTGCCCTCGGTTTCGTCCGCGGTGCGGGAGCCGTCGAAACGGTTGTGCAGTTCGGCGGTCGCGAGTGCGCCGTCGAGGCCCTTGCGCGACTTGCCGGTGGCCACTGCCAGCTTGTGGCCACGCTCCCTCAGAGCATCAAGCATCGGCAGGACGCCATCGAACAGCACCAGGTCGTCGTGGTGGCCGAGGTAGTGATGCCGGTAGCGCGCGCCGAGTTCGGCGTACTTCTCGCGCGGCACGTCCGGCGCAGCGCGCGCCAGCGCTTCCGCCAGGCCGAGTCCGATGACCCATGCGGCATCCTTGTCGCTCGGCTTCGCACCGCCGACGTCGACCACCGCAGCCTGGATGCAGCGCACAATCAATTGGGTGGAGTCGTAGAGGGTGCCGTCCCAGTCGAAGGCGATCAGGTCGAAGCGTCTTTGTTCAGTCATGTCGTGAGGTTTCGGTGAGGGTCGCCGGCGGCAGCAGGGTGGCGAGTTCCGGTGGCAGCGCGGCCTGCAGCGCGACGCGCTGGCCGTCGGCCGGATGGTTGAATTGCAGGCGCCAGGCATGCAGGAACATGCGCTTGAGACCGGTTTTCTGCAGCGCGCGGTTGCGTTCGAAATCGCCGTATTTGTCGTCGCCCGCGATCGCGTGGCCCGCCGAGGCGAGGTGCACGCGGATCTGGTGCGTGCGGCCGGTCTTGATCGTCACGGCCAGCAAGGACATCGTTTGTTTTTCGCCCGGCAGGCTGAACCGGGCCAGCACTTTGACCAGCGTGATCGCGCGCATTGCGTCGGCATGGTCTTTGGCCACGACGCGCACGCGGCGCTCGCCATCGGGCAGCAAATACTTGGCCAGCGGTGCATCGAGCACTTTCTTGGCGGTCGGCCAGTCGCCTTCGACCAGTGCGAGGTAGGTCTTGCCGGTTTCGCGCTCGCGGAACTGGTCTTGCAGGGCGGTCAGCGCGCTGCGCTTCTTGGCGACCAGCAAGATGCCGGAGGTCTCGCGGTCGAGCCGGTGCACGAGTTCCAGAAACTTCGCGGTCGGCCGCGCTGTGCGCAATTGCTCGATCACGCCGAAGCTCACGCCGCTGCCGCCGTGGACGGCCACGCCGGCCGGCTTGTCGATCGCGAGCAGGGCGTCGTCTTCGTGCAGTAGCGGAAAGTCGCGCGGCGGCGCCGGTGGCGTTGCGCCCTCTTCCGACCGCGCGGCCACGCGCACCGGCGGCAGCCGCAGCACGTCGCCGGCTTCGATGCGGGTTTCGGCCTGCGCGCGGCCCTTGTTGATGCGCACCTCTCCCGACCGGATGATTCGGTAGACATGGGTCTTGGGAACGCCCTTGAGCTGGCGGAACAGGTAGTTGTCGAGTCGCTGGCCGGCCGACTCTTCATCGACTGTCAGAAATCGAACTTCTGCCGCCGCAGGGCCGGGCTTCGCACCTATAATGTTTTTCACCAGCGCGGTCGTGTAAGTGCTTGATTAGACAGAAGTTTAGAGCACTCATGTCAACGCTGTGAGGTCGATGCCGCCTTGGCGCCGAACCCGCAAACCCCGCGCAATCGCGCAAAGTGGCAGGTTCGGCATCCGGGTTATGCCGACGCCCACGAAACACCGATACGGAATACCCAGCAGGCAGCCCTCAAGCTGTCTGCGGATCGAAGCGAGTCCCTTGTGTTGATGCTGCTGATTCAACTGTGCCTGCGCTGGCCAACCTGGCTTTTGCCAGCGGCTTCAGGCATTGAGTCGCTCGCAGCGCGCGCCACCATTGCGCAACCCGCTATCAAAAAGGTAGCGAATCAACACCGCACCCGGCTCGCGCCCATCCACGCGCCCCCACCCCGGCTGTCCTTGAGCTGACGCTCAGACGGCCGCCCGCGCTTTCGCGCGAAACGGCCACAGCATCCGGGGCCAAGCGGCAATTCCCCTCGTTTCGAGAAGCGTCGTCTGTGCATCGTTGGCCCGTCATGGGCCGGTAGAACGACACATAAAAGGACAACGCTCATGAAGCGGATGCTGATCAACGCCACGCAGCCGGAAGAACGCCGCCTGGCCATCGTCGACGGGCAGAAACTGCTCGACTACGAAATCGAAATCGAAGGGCGCGAACAGCGCAAGGGCAACATTTACAAGGCGGTCGTGACCCGGGTCGAACCCAGTCTCGAGGCCTGCTTCGTCGACTACGGCGAAGACCGCCACGGCTTCCTGCCGTTCAAGGAAATCTCCAGGCAGTACTTCGCCGAAGGTGTGTCGGCCAGCCAGGCCCGCATCCAGGACGCGATCCGCGAAGGCCAGGAACTGGTGGTCCAGGTCGAGAAGGAAGAACGCGGCAACAAGGGCGCCGCACTCACTACTTTCATCTCGCTGGCCGGCCGCTATGTCGTGCTGATGCCGAACAATCCGCGCGGCGGCGGCGTGAGCCGGCGCATCGAGGGCGACGACCGCGCCGAGCTGAAAGAGGCGATGGATCAGCTGGAGTACCCCAAGGGTGCCAGCATCATCGCCCGCACTGCAGGCATCGGCCGTTCGGCACCCGAGCTGCAATGGGATCTGAACTACCTGCTCAAGCTCTGGGCCGCCATCGACGGCGCGTCCAAGGGCGGCAAGGGCGCATTCCTGATCTACCAGGAATCGAGCCTGGTGATCCGCGCGATCCGTGACTACTTCAATCACGACATCGGCGACATCCTGATCGACACCGACGACATTTACGACCAGGCGCAGCAGTTCATGGCGCACGTCATGCCCGAGCATGCGGCCCGCGTGAAGCGCTACCGCGACGACGCGGCGCTGTTCTCGCGCTTCCAGATCGAGCATCAGATCGAATCGGCCTATGCCCGCACGGTGCAGTTGCCGAGCGGCGGTGCCATCGTGATCGACCACACCGAAGCGTTGGTCTCGGTGGACGTGAATTCGGCCCGCGCCATCAAGGGCGGCGACATCGAAGAAACCGCCACCCGCACCAACCTCGAAGCCGCCGACGAAGTGGCCCGCCAGATGCGCCTGCGCGACCTGGGCGGCCTGATCGTCATCGACTTCATCGACATGGACGAGTCGAAGAACCGCCGCGAAGTTGAAAGCCGCCTGCGCGACGCGCTGCGGCAAGACCGCGCCCGGGTGCAATTCGGCTCGATCAGCAAGTTCGGCCTGATGGAAATGAGCCGCCAGCGCCTGAAGCCGGCGCTCAGCGAAGGCTCGTCGATCCCCTGCCCCCGCTGCGGCGGCTCGGGCCACATCCGCGACACCGAATCGAGCGCGCTGCAGATCCTGCGCATCATTCAGGAAGAGTGCCTGAAGGACAACACGGCCGCCGTGCACGTTCAGGTGCCGGTGGACGTCGCATCCTTCCTGCTCAACGAGAAGCGGCCCGAGATCGCCAAGATCGAGCTGAAGCAACGCGTCACCGTGGTGATGAAGCCGAACAAGACGCTCGAAACGCCGAACTACCGCCTGGAGCGGCTCAAGCACGACGACCCGCGCCTCGACCATATCGAGCCCAGCTACAAGGTGGACGAGATCGAAGATCCGACCTCCATCACCCGGCGCTCGCAGGAGCCGACCAACAAGCAGACGCCGGTGATCAAGGGCGTGCTGCCCGACGCACCGGCACCGGTTGCCGTTCCCAAGCCCGAACCCGTGCGCGCTGCGGCGCCGGTGGCCGCGCCGGCACCCGTCGTGGCCCCTGCCCCTTCGCCCGCTCCCGCCGAAACCGGCTTCTTCGGTTGGCTCAAGAGCTTCTTCGGCGGTACGCCGGCCCCCACGGCCGCCCCGACACCAGCGCCGGTTGCTGAGCCGGAAGACGCACCCCGGCAGCCGCGGCGCGAAGGCCGCCAAGGCGGCGAAGCCCGCGGTGGCCGTGACGGCGAGCAGCGTCGTGGTGGCAGAAGTGGCCGCGATGGCGAACGCCGTGGCGGCCGTTCGGGCGAGCGCCGCGAGGCGCGACCTGAAGGCGAGCGCCGTGAACCGCGCGCTGAAGGCGAGCGTCGTGAACCACGCGCTGAAGGCGAGCGTCGTGAACCACGCGCTGAAGGCGAGCGTCGTGAACCACGCGCTGAAGGCGAGCGCCGTGAGCCTCGCGAGGTACGCGACCCGCAACAGCCGCGCGAACCGCGCCCGCCGCGTGACGGCGAGCGCCGAGGTGGCCGTGGCGAACGCCGCGATGGTGAAACCCGTGCCTTGCCGGTTGCGCCCGAAGGCGTTCAGCAAGACCCACTTGCAATGCCGAGCCAGGTTGCCGGTGAAGAGAACGTTGCGGCTACCGGCGAGCAGCGCCCGACGCGCGCCCGAGGCGAACGAGGCGAACGCCGCGAACGAGGCGGTGAAGGCCGGCGTGAGCGCCGTAGCGACAGCGCGCCTGCGGCGAACGACACCCTCCGCGCCGAGGCCGAACCACCAATCGACACCGCAGCAGTCGCACCGGAGGACGGCGCGCCCGAAGCGCCACGCGCCGAAGGCGAAGAACGCCGCGGCCGTTCACGCGACCGCTATGGCCGTGACCGCCGCGAACGCGCGCCGCGCGACGACGCAGAACCGGCTCCGGCGGCGATTGGCGCAACCGAAGTTGAAGCCGACGCCCCGCCGACCCGCCTGGCCGCTGCTCCGGCCTTCGCAGCAGCGCCGCGCGAACTCGTGGCGCCTGCTGCCATCTTGCCGAGTACCGTCACAGCGGCGCCGTCGAGTCGAGGGCTGCCCAAGGTAACGCCGTTCGAGTTGCCATTGGCCCAACTCGCACAGATCGCAGAAGGCTCCGGTCTGCACTGGGTCAACTCCAATGCCGAGCGCATCGCCCAGGCGCAGGCGGCGATTGCGGCCGAACCGCAACCCTTCCATGCGCCGCGGCAACGGCCGCCCGCAGTGGTTCTCGATGACGAGCCTCTGGTGCTGGTGGAAACCCGCAGGAATTTGACCGATGTGGTTCTGCCCTTCGAGCAGGCAACACCCCGGGACAACATCGCCGCCTGAACCGCGACGGATCGACTCCGAGCCCCTGGCGCCGGTAAAGGCGCCAGGGGTTTTTTTTGTTTGCTCGCTGACCAGAGGTAAGCTGAAAGTGTGACTTCGTGCACGTCGGCGCGTTAAGACAACGCTTTTAAGCGTGCGCCGTTACTTTTGTGTCATACAAAAGGACTACACTTGAATTTATATTGCTGCGCTGCACAAAAATTTTCTGCAGGGGGACGGACAGAGGTTGGCTGCCATTTTTTATCGGATGGCGTACGACTTTTGTCGACAAGACGAAGTAGCGCAAATGTGTTCAAATTCTTTCGAATAGTAGTAAAGCGTTACACTGCCGATCTCTGACGCAGTGGCCTCTTTTAGGGGATTTCGATGTTCCGATCCGACTCCGCCGCTCACGGCCCCGTTGCCCCCCGCCTCGTTCCTGGAGGCGGCAGTCCGTCGCACCCAGCGATCTATGTGCAGCCACGTCGGCTGACTGCACTCGAACGAGCGGCAAAGCGCATGCTCGACATCGCGGGCGCCCTTACTTTCTTCGCGGTGTTCGGACCAATCTATCTTGTGGTCGCGCTGTGCGTGTTGGTCAGCATGGGCCGGCCCGTTCATTTCTGGCAGAACCGGCTGGGTGCGGGCGGCCGGCGCTTTCGCTTCTACAAGTTCCGCTCGATGCTGCAAAACTCGGAAGAAGTGCTCGACGAGTTCCTCAGCCGCAACGACATGGCGCGTACAGAGTGGGACACGTTCCAGAAGCTTGAAAAAGACCCGCGTATCACGCCGGTCGGGCAGTTCATCCGCAAGCTCAGTCTTGATGAACTGCCGCAATTCTGGAATGTGCTGAAAGGCGACATGAGCCTGGTGGGTCCGCGTCCCTGCATGGAGCGGCAGCGCAGCCTGTACGGCAAGAACTGGGCACACTATTGCGAAATGCGCCCGGGCATCACCGGCCTATGGCAAGTCAGCGGGCGCAACCGGCTGCCCTATGCCAAGCGCGTCGAGCTCGACGCAGAGTACGTCAACAACTGGTCTCTGTGGCTGGACATCAAGATCCTGCTGAAGACAGTCGGTACCGTGGTTACCGGGGATGGTTCGCGTTGAACACCATCCACCCTGTCGTACTCTGCGGCGGCAGCGGTACGCGACTGTGGCCGCTGTCACGCAAGACACTACCCAAGCAGTTCGCGCCGCTGATCGGCAGCAAGAGCTTATTGCAGCTCACGCTGGAGCGGCTGCGCCTGCTCAATCCGTCGGTCACTTGCGTGGCGGCTGAAGAGCACCGTTTCCTGGTGCAGGAAGCGGTCGACGCAGCCGGCACGCGCGGCCGGCAGCTCCTGGAGCCGGTGGCGCGCAACACGGCAGCGGCGATGGCTGCAGCCGCACTGCTTGCCGAGCCCGAGCATCTGCTGCTGTTCGCGCCGGCCGATCACCACATACCGGATGCCGCACAGTTCGCATCGGCGGTCACCAAGGGAACTGCAGCAGCGCTGGCGGGCCACATCGTGACCTTCGGCGTACTCCCCACGTTTCCGAGCACCGCCTACGGCTACATCCAGCGCGGCCAGTTCCTCGATGACAGCAGCGACACCGACGCACGACGCGTGGTGGCGTTCGTCGAAAAGCCCGATGCCGCGCGCGCCCAGCAGTTGCTTTTGCAAGGCGACCATTTCTGGAATGCCGGCATCTTCCTGGTACAAGCCAGGGTGCTGCTCGCGGCACTTGCAGAGCACGCGCCCGACATCCTGGAAGCCTGTCGGCGTGCCACCGCGGCAGCGCAGGTGGACGGCGACTTCGTGCGGATCGACAGTGCGGCGTTCGAAGCATGCCGCAGCCAGAGCATCGACTATGCGGTGCTCGAAAAATATGCCCAAGTAGCGGTGGTGCCCTTCGAGGGCGCATGGAGCGATGTCGGCAGCTGGAATGCGGTCGCCGCTTTGCACGAACCCGACGCCGACGGCAATCGCATCAGCGGTCATGGTTTTGCGCTGGGCGCGACGAACACATTCATCCACGCCCCGACGCGTCCGGTGGTTGCGCTTGGTACCGAAAACCTGCTGATCGTCGACACGCCCGATGCGCTGCTGGTCGCCTCCAGTGATTGTGCGGAGCAAGTCAAGGAAGTGGTCAGCCTGCTGACGACACGGGGGCGCAGCCAGGCGACCCGGCACCGTCGCGTGCCGCGCCCATGGGGCGCCTACGACAGCATCGACGACGGCGAACGTTTCGCGGTGAAGCGCCTGACAGTGAAGCCCGGGGCCAGGCTGGCGCTGCGAATGCATCACCACCGCGCCGAGCATTGGGTTGTGGTTCAAGGCACCGCCATGGTCACGCGCGACAAGTCCTCGATCCTGGTCAAGGAGAACGAGTCGATCTATATTCCGCTCGGCGCTGTATACCGTCTCGAAAACCCCGGCAAGACGGTGCTGGAAGTGATTGAGGTACAAACCGGAAGCTACCTGGGCGAAGACGACATCGTTCGTTTCGAACAAGGGGGCGAGCCTGCCTTGAAACTGGCCTGACGCCGGCGCAAGTCAGCATCCACCTCTTCAACGCGGCGCCTGCCGACGACACACATGAATGAACTGCAAAAGCGCATATATGTAGCCGGGCACCGTGGCATGGTGGGCAGCGCCATCGTGCGCAATCTGAAAGCCCGGGGCTACAAGACGATTCTGACGCGCACCCATGATGAGCTCGATCTGACGGATCAAGCCCAGGTGCGACGTTTTTTTGCCGAGGAGAAGCCTGATCAGGTGTATCTCGCGGCAGCACGCGTCGGGGGCATTCATGCCAACAATGCGTACCCTGCCGAATTCATCTACTCCAACCTGATGGTGCAGACCAACGTCGTGCACGAAGCCTGGCTCACCGGGGTACGACAACTGCTGTTTCTGGGCTCCAGTTGCATCTACCCGAAGCTGGCGATGCAACCGATGGCCGAGGAAACACTGTTGACCGGCAAGCTCGAGCCGACCAATGAGCCCTATGCCATCGCAAAGATCGCCGGCATCAAGCTCTGCGAAAGCTACAACCGGCAATACGGCACGGACTACCGCAGCGTGATGCCGACCAACCTGTACGGCCCCGGGGACAGCTATCACCCGCAGAACAGCCATGTACTGCCAGCGATGATCCGGCGCTTTCACGAAGCCAGGATCGCGGAAACGCCGGTCGTGGTGATCTGGGGCACCGGCACGGCCCGGCGCGAGTTTCTCTACGTCGATGACATGGCGAGTGCGTCGGTTCATGTAATGACGCTTTCCGCTGAGCAATATGCCGGCCATACTCAGGCCATGGAAAGCCACATCAATGTCGGAACCGGAGAAGACCTGACGATCGCGGAACTCGCGGCGCTGGTGAGCGACGTGGTCGGCTATGAGGGCCGCATCGAAACCGACCCCAGCAAGCCGGACGGCGCACCGCGCAAGCTGCTGGACGTTTCGAAGATCCATCGACTCGGCTGGCAGGCCAGCACGTCGTTGCGAGCCGGAATCGCACTGGCGTACCAGGATTTCCAGCATTCGCTGCGGAATGAGGAAGTGGCAGTTTGAGGCGCGGCATCTGATGCTCGCGGCACTCAATCCGTCATGTCACGCATTCGATGACGATCATGACGATGCACGCTGCCGGTAGTGGTCTGCAACAGTCGCTGAGGGGCGCGTTCGGCCCGGCCGAGCACAGCCAGGCACCGGTCGCACCGCAGCATGGCGAGCCTGAGGCGAAGACCGCAACCGCCCGCTCCGTGCTGGTGACCCATCCCGCCTTGCAGCATTCGCATCAGCTCGCGCTTGCACTGCACGAACGCCACCTTCTTCAAGCGTTCTGGTCTGGCGTGCCTGTTGCGACAGGCGACGAGTCCTTGCCGTGGTGGCTGCCGCCCCGCTATCGACAACGCGTGAGGCGGGTCGAAATCCCTGCTTCACTGCGCGTACATCCGCTGCGCTTTCAGTTGATGATGCGCGCGACTTCGAAGCTCGCCGTCGGTTTTGGCGGTGACCACATCCATCGCATGTTCCACTGGTTCGACGCCTGGGCTGCAAAGCGCGTGCTGAGCTTGCGCCCCAAGACCGTGGTGGCCTACGAAAATGCGGCCTACCATACGTTTGCTGCGGCCAAGGCGGTGGGCGCGCGCTGCATCCTCGATGCTGCCGCGTTTCATCACAAGACGGTGTCGGCATTGCTGAATCCGGCCGATACGCCCTACACCTCGGAAGTCAACCGGCGTAAGGATGCCGAGATCGCGATGGCCGATCTCATCCTGACCTGCTCGCCGCTCGCCGCAGACAGCTATGCAGCGAACGGCGTCAGCAGCAGTCGGCTTCGACCTTTGTTGCTCGGCGCGGATCCGATACGGGGGTCGCTGAACACGCCGCCGCCCCGCAAGGCCGGGCCCACGCGTTTCATGTTCGCGGGGCCGCTGAGCCGTCGCAAATCGGTCGACCTGATCGTGGCCGCCTTCGAGCAGTTGCATGCGCAGGGACTGCCCTACGAGTTGAGTTTCGTGGGTGGCGTGGGCGACCCTGAACTGCTCGAGGCCGTCCAGAAGACGCCCGGCGCACGGTATCGTCCGAGCGTGCCGCAGGCACAACTTTTCGAGTTGATGGCCGAAGCCGATTGCCTGGTGCTGCCATCGCGATCCGACTCGTTCGGAATGGTGGTTGCAGAGGCCATGTCATGCGGGACACCGGCGCTGGTATCGACCCAGACGGGTGCCAAAGCCATCGTCGAAGCTTTTCCCGACAGCGGCTGGATCATCGAGCCGGAGCTCGATGCGCTGGGTGCCATGCTGCGCCGGCTGATCGCCAATCCCGAACTCTTGCGCGAGGCGCGCCTGCCGGCAGCGCAGGCTTCGCAGGAGTTCTCCTGGGAGCGTTACCGCAAGCGGGCCGGAAAGCTGGTCGAGGACTTCCTGCAATGATGCTGATGCGGGCGCTTTCGCGCCGACTCTCGCTCCCGGCCGACGCCGCGACCTTGTCGCGGGCAGGATCGCTGTTCATCGTTGTGTTTCTGTTGGTGGTGTTCGAAGGAGCAATACGCAAATGGGTCGCGTCCTCCGCAACCCTGCCCCTCATCCTGTTGCGCGACTTGCTGGCCATGTACCTGGTCTTCTACGTTTGGAAGCGCGGCTACTTTCGTCGCCAGAAGAGCGTAACGGCAGTGCTGGTCGCCTGGTCGTGCTGTGTGGCCGGCTGGGGCATGCTCCAGGTGATGCTGACAGACGGAAGCCCGGTGATCCTGCTGATCGGACTGCGTTTCTGGTTGCTATATCTCTGGTTCGGTTACGCCGCAGCGGTGACGATGAACGAGTCGGACTATCGCGCGGCCATGCTGGTGTCGGGCGGGCTGCTGATCCTGCTGGCGCCACTGGCAGTGCTTCAATACTATTCGCCGCCCGGCGCGTTCATCAACAACCAGGTCGACAGCGTGGAAGACGACGTCTTCGTCGCGGTCAGCGGCGTCGTACGCACCACCGGCACCTTCAGCTTCACGTCGGGCTTCACGACCTTCCTTGCGGTGGCCGCGCCGCTCGCGCTTGCGGTGGCGAGCGCCAGGAAACGTACCGCGCGACAGCTGGTCTTCGCCGGGGCCGTGTTCGCCACCCTGGTGGTAGGCACCGTGGTCAGCGGCTCGCGCGGCGCCGTGATCTTCACGGGTGTGCTCGTGGGGCTGTTCGTGCTGGGTCAATTGTTGTTCTCCCGCACCGCAGACAAAGGCAAGGCACTGGTGGGCGCCGTGGCGCTGCTGAGCATTGCCGCCCTGTTCGCACTGGTGTTCCAGAGCGCGGTCGACACCACGCAGCAGCGCTTTCAACAGGCATCCCAGGGAGAAGACTTCGGGGAGCGGCTGCTGACAACTTTCATCGGCGAAAGCAATATCTACAACGACTTCACCTGGATCGGGCATGGCATCGGGCAGGGCTCCAATCTGGCCAACTATGTGCGTACGGGCAGTACCTCCTTCTTCGCTCTTGCTGAAACCGAGGCCGGCCGGACACTGCTCGAGGGCGGACTGCTCGGCTACCTGTTCACCGCAATGAAGGTTCTTATCATCGTCGTCGGTACGGGCAAGAGCCTGGTCATCGCACTGCGCAGCGGCGCGATGGTTCCGCTGCTCTTGTGGCTCACCTTCTCGCTGGCATTCCTGGCATGGTCCGGCATCGGGCAACTGACCTCCAACGCGATGCTGGGGATACTCTTTTGCTTTGCGCTGCTCTCGCTCAGATACCCCGCAATGGACATTTTTCCGAGACGTCTCGTCCGAAGTTGACGGGGGCGTCTTGAAAATCCTTCATCTGATCCCGTCCGTCGATCCTCGCAGCGGCGGTACTGCCGAGGGCCTGCTGCGC
This sequence comes from Variovorax nitratireducens, assembly GCF_051216545.1. Classification (NCBI taxonomy): domain Bacteria; kingdom Pseudomonadati; phylum Pseudomonadota; class Betaproteobacteria; order Burkholderiales; family Comamonadaceae; genus Variovorax; species Variovorax nitratireducens. Next base: position 570,656 of record NZ_JBPJZO010000001.1, on the reverse strand, counting down.
GTCCACATGGCCCTCGAGGCGATGGGTCATCACAGCGAAGTGCTGTCCCTCGATGCTGCAGATGCGCCACACCTGCAGGCTTTCCCGGGGCAGGTTCACGCGCTCGGGCCGGTACGGGGCACCTATGGCTATACCTCGGCCTTGGTGCCATGGCTAAGGCTGCATTCGTCGCAGTACGACGCGGTCATCGTCAACGGCCTTTGGCAATACGTCGGCATGGCGGCCTGGCGGGTGTTGCGCCGTGCGGCGCCGGGCTACTACGTCTACAGCCACGGCATGCTGGATCCGTGGTTCAAGCGTCGCTACCCCCTCAAGCATCTGAAAAAGTGGCTGTACTGGCCTTGGGGCGAGTACCGTGTTCTGCGCGATGCCAAGGCTGTCCTGTTCACCTGCGACGAGGAGCGACGGCTGGCACGCCAATCGTTCTGGCTCTACCGCTGCCGCGAAGCGACCAGCTCCTACGGCACTTCGGAGCCACCTCAGGATGTCGATGGCCGGCTCTCGAACACCTTTCTGACAGCCTGGCCGCGGTTGCGGGGCAAGCGCCTATTGCTGTTCCTCGGCCGCATTCACGAGAAGAAGGGCTGTGATCTCCTGATCGAGGCCTTCGCCAAGGTCTGCACCCGCGCGCCCGACGTGCATCTCGTGATGGCCGGCCCGGATCAGGATGGCTGGACGGTTCAGTTGCAGCAACGTGCCGCCCAGCTCGGGCTGACAGACCGCATCTGCTGGACCGGCATGCTGTCGGGTGACCTCAAGTGGGGCGCGTTCCATGCCTGCGAAGTCTTCTGCCTGCCATCGCACCAGGAAAACTTCGGCGTGGCGGTGGCGGAAGCACTCGCATGTGGTCGGCCGGTGCTGATCTCCGACAAGGTCAATATCTGGCGCGAGATCGACGCCGACGCTGCCGGCTGGGTCGAGCCCGACTCGCTGGACGGCACGGTGCGCCTGCTCTCGCGCTGGCTCGACGCGCCGCCGGCGCAAGGCGCGGAACGGCAGGCAGCAGCACGTCGCTGCTTCGACCGGCGTTTCCGTATCGAAACCGTCGCGGCCAACCTGGTGCGCATCATCGGCGGATCACCGCCGGTCGCCCCGGACGCCCCGGACGGACACACCGCCAGCAAGGGCTCGCACGCTTGAAGATCCTCCTCTATGGCATCAATTTCGCGCCCGAGCTGACAGGCATCGGCAAGTACACCGGCGAAATGGCGGCCTGGCTGGCCGCAGCAGGTCACGACGTGCGGGTGGTCACCGCCCCGCCTTACTACCCCGATTGGGCGGTGTGGCCGGGCTACAGTGCGCGCCGCTACAAGCGCGAAGAATGGCGCGGCGTTGCCGTATTCCGCACCCCGGTCTGGGTGCCGCGCCGTGTGTCCGGCCTGACGCGGCTGTTGCACCTTGCAAGCTTCGGTCTGGCCAGCTTGCCCAGCCTGCTGGCCCAGTGGCGCTGGCGCCCCGATGTCGTCTGGATGACCGAGCCGCCGCTGGTGTGCGCGCCGGCCGCGCTGGCATTTGCCCGTTTGCGCGGCGCCCGTGCATGGCTCCATATCCAGGACTACGAGGTCGATGCCGCATTCGATCTCGGCCTGCTGAAGGGCGCGCGCCTGCGCACTGCAGTGACCGCCGCCGAGCGGTGGATCCTGCGCCGGTTCGATCGGGTGTCGACCATTTCGGAGCGCATGCTGGAACGGGCGCGCAGCAAGGGCGTGGACGACCGGCGCCTCGTCTCGCTGCCGAACTGGGCCGACGTGTCGACGATCCACCCCCTGACCGCGGCGAGCCCATACCGCGCCGAACTCGGTATCCCGCCCGATGCCGTGGTCGCACTCTATTCCGGCAACATGGGCAACAAGCAGGGCCTCGAAATCCTGTCAGACGTGGCGCTGCTGCTGCAGGCCGATCCAGCGATCCAGTTTGTGTTCTGCGGCTTCGGCCCGGGACGCCTTCCTCTCGAACAACGCTGCCAAGGCTTGCCGAACGTGCGCTTTCTGGACCTGCAACCGGTCGAACGGCTCGGCGATCTGCTCGGACTGGCCGATATCCACCTGTTGCCGCAGCGCGCCGATGCGGCCGACCTGGTCATGCCGTCCAAGCTCACCGGCATGCTGAGCAGTGGCCGGGCGGTCATCGCGACGGCGCATGCACACACCGAGGTCGGCGTGGTCGTTGCGCAATGCGGCCTCGTGGTTCCGCCCGAACAGCCGGCGGCGCTGGCTGCGGCCATTGCCCAACTGGCAGGCCAACCCGCGCTGCGGGCCGAATTCGGCCGCAAGGCACGCGACTACGCGACACAACGCATCGCACAGGATGCCGTGCTGCGCCAGTTCGAGGCCGACCTCCACGCCTGCATTTCGCAACTGACCCCGCAATAAAAAAGGCCGCTCGTGGCGGCCTCTTTTCGGACTACTTACTGCTCTTCGGGCAGGATGCTCTCGTAGTTGTAGTTGGTGTAGCGGTAGCGCCCGTACTTGTAGCCACCATAGGCCCGCCGCTTGGCGTCCATGGCGTTCAACAGCACCCCGGTCGCAGCCTTGCCTCCGAGCGCCAGGCGCCGCGTGCTTTCCTTGAGTTCGCCCATGCTCGACAGGTTGGCGCGCGCCACCAGCAACACCGTCCCCGCATGCGTTGCAATGGCCGCCGTGTCGGACGCCACCAGCACTGGCGGCGTATCGATCACCACCATGTCGTACTGCTCGGAGAGACGCCCCAGTGTGCTGGTGAACGAATCCGAGGTCAGCAATTCGGCCGGATTGGGAGGCAGTTGCCCGGTGGCGAGGAAGTCGAGGTTCGGCACCACCTGGCGATGCACGGTCTGCTGGATCGTCAAGCTCCCCGCAATCAACTCCGAAAGACCGCCGTGGCGTTGCAGGCCGAGGTACTGGTGCAGGTGACCGCGCCGCAGGTCGGCGTCGATCAGCAGTGTGCGTTTGCCAGCAGCGGCCATCAGCGCCGCAAAGTTCGAAGTCACGAAGCTCTTGCCCACGCCCGGCGTGGCACCGGTGATCATGACGCGGTTGTTGGGAGCCTCCAGCATCGCGAACTGCATGGCCGTGCGCAAACTTCGCAGGCTTTCCACTGCCAGATCGTCCGGCCGTTCGATCGCGAGCAGGCGAACCCCGGTCGCACCTGTAAGACGCCGCTGCGCAATCTCGCTCTGCGCCGCACTGACCGGGATGGTCGAAAACACCGGGAGTGCGGTCTGCGACTCGACTTCATGCGGATCCTTGATCCGTTGCTCGATCAGCGCATTGCGAATGAAGGCCACGACGATCCCGAGGAACAGCCCGAGCGCAAACGCCACCGCAACGATTGTTCGACGGTTCGGCTTGACAGGCCCCTCGGGCACAACGGCTTCATCGAGCACACGCACATTGCCAACCTTGCCTTCCTTCACGAGGCGCAGCTGCATCGCGTTGTTCAGAAGGGATTGATAGAGCTCGGTGTTGACCTTGACGTCGCGCTCCATGCGAACGGCTTCCTGCTGCAATGCCGGCAGGCTCTTGATGCGCGTCTGCACATCCCCGATGTCGCGCTGCAAGGCCGCGATCTGGGCATCGAGGGTCTGGACGCTCGGATGGTTCGACGTGAAACGGCTCTCGAGGTCCCGGCGGCGCTGCTGCAGGTCGAGGAGCCGGGTCTGGCGATCGACGGCAGTGCCCAAAACCAGTGAGGCTTCTTCGGTGAACGCGACGGTGCCCTTCTGGTTCCGGTACCGGTTGTAGACCTCCTCCGACTGCTCGAGCTGCCTCTTGAACAAAGGCAGTTGCACATCGAGAAAGCCCAGCGTCTTTTGAGCTTCGGCCGCCTTGCGTTCGACGTTCTGACGCACGTACTGCGCGCCGACGGCATTGAGGACGCGCGCCAGTTGAACCGGATTGTTGTCCTCCATCGACACATTGATGATGCCGGACTGCTTTCCTTTTTCGCTCAGACCCAGTCGTGCCTGCAAGCTACCGATGGTCGACAGCCTGGACAGCTTGGTAAGCGAGAACTCTGCGCCCGGCTTGCCGGCCAGTTCGGCGACAGTCAACTCGATCGGGCCGTCACGCGTGTCGGCCTTCAGCAGCGTTCCGACGGTGCCGGTCAGCGGTTGCGCCAGTGTCGGGTGCTGCAGCGCATATTGCCCGCCACCCTTGGCCACCACGGTGAACGTGTTCGCTTCGAGCCGCCCGGGTACGTTGAAGTTCGCAATGACGATTTGCTCGGCACCCGACACATAGCCCGGCATGCCAAGGAAACCGGGATCGGACAATCCGGTGGCACGCCGTGCCATCCAACCACCCACATACGGCACGTAGCGCGGTGTTGCCACGATATCGAGCTTTGTGGCATCGATGGCCTGGCCCAGCACAGTGCGCGAGCGGATGATTTCCATCTCGGCACTGGACGGTGTCTTGACGTCGAACGCGCTCGTTGCTTCGGCCAGGAAAGTCTTGGAGGCACCCTCTGTATCTTCGACCTGGATCAACAGGTTCGACTCGAAAACCGGCCGCTGCAATGCGGCATAAACCACGCCGATCGCCAGCACGACAAGTGCGATGGCGGCGATCAGCCACTTCTGGGCGACCAGGGTTTCGAAATAATGCCCAAGGTCAACCTCGTCCTCCGCAACAGTCGCAGGTGGAGGCGCGTTGGACGGGGAAAGGGTCGAGTGCGTAGCGGTGGAGTTCATTGGCTGGATACTCTGGAAATTCGATGAACCCATTGCGTTGCGCCGTCTTCAATCAGCGCAAGCGATGTCAGAAACGCGCTACGACCGGCCTGGTAAGGATCCGGAACGTCGCGCTTGTTGTGTTCGCACAGGCGGAACACCTTGCCACTGGTAAATGGATAGCGCTGCTCCACCGCGCGACGCTGCTCGGTGTCCATGACAAGGATGAGATCGGCGCGCTGGCACAGATCGAGGCTGATCTGGCGTGCCCGGTGCTCGTCGATGCTCACGCCGCGCTCCTGCATGAGCTCGCAGGCGAGCGGATCTGCGGGGTAACCGATCATCGCGCCAAGCCCTGCGGAGGAGACCTCGCAATCCGGCAATGCCGCCGCCATCAGGCCTTCAGCCATGGGGCTCCGACAGATGTTGCCATGGCACACAGTAAGCACGTGGTGGATGGCCATGCGCCGCGTCAGTTCTTGGCGCCGCTCTTCGGCAGATCGCGAACCGATGCCGCAGTGCTGGTGGACGGCAGGATCAGGTTCGCCACGCGGCTGAAGACCACCAACGGCACCGGATCGACAAAGACCACGTCCTTGGGCTTGAGCGCGAAGCCGTCGGCAAGCGCGATCGCGCTGGCGGTTCGGGCATCCAGGTGGAAAACCGTCTGGCCGCCGTCGGGGAGATTGCGAATAACGTAGATCTGGCGCGGATCGGCGGTGTTGAGGTTGACGCCTCCGACCTCGGTGAGCGCGTCGTTCAGGCTCAGCCTCCCGTTGCGCATCAGCACACCCGTTTGCACTCCCACTTCGCCCATTACGGTGACTTTGCTTTCGTCGCGGCTGCGCACCGTCAGCATGTCGCCGTTCTGCAACATGATGCGCGACGGGTCGACGCCAGCCTCGGTCAGGGTGTTCATGTCGATGCGCGTGGTGCGACCGTTTCGCGTCAGCATCACGAAAGATCGGTCACCGGTCAGGGCAAGGCCGCCCGCCCGGTTGATCGCCTCGGACAGTGTCATTGGAATATCGGTGAAAACCAGCAGGCCCGGCTGCCTCACCTCACCTTCGACGTAGGCGCGCTTGCTGCGAAACGCCGCCACGCGAACACTGAGCTGCGGATTCTTGAAGACTCTCGACAAACGCTGCAGCAGGACGTCTTCGAGTTCCTGAATCGTCAGGCCCGCAGCCTTGAGCGTGCCTGCATAGGGAAAACTCAGATTGCCGGTGTTCGAAACGATGAAGCCGGGTGCCGGCGATACGCTGCCGGCATCGGCCCCGCCCACGGGCGGCAATCCGCTGAACACGAGTTCGGGATGGTCGAAGACCAGGATGCCGATCACGTCGCCCGGGCCGATCTTGTAAGGCTCGGGCGGGGCGACCAGCGCCTGCACGTCGGCCGCGATCCCGGCCGGACGCGCCGACTTCTGGATACGGATCAAGTCCCGCGTGATGGGCGTCAGGAACCCCTCGGGCGGCTGATCGCCCTCCGCTCCGGCGCCGAGTTTCAGGTCCGTGTTCAGGGGTCGGCCTTCGCTTCGCATGGAATCGAAGCTCGGCGCGAGGACGCAACCGCCCAGCAGGCTCACGGAAGCAAGCAGCGCGGTATGTAAGAAGAAACGTTTCAAACTTAGCTCCACTGCATGACCAAAATGAATACTTTTGCTAACATTTGTCGAATGTACAGCAATCGGAGCGCTATCCACAAAGGGTTTCTTGGTCTAGCGCTTCCGGCAGAGTGATCGAACGTGAGAAACCTGACGGTTTCAGCTGTTTCGAAGCTGGGCGGCCCGCTTCCAGGCGGCCGAAGCCTGATCGGCATCGTCCCGCCCCTCGGCCAACTGGGCCAATGCCTGCCAGGCACGGCGGTGCAGTTCCGTATCTTGGAGGCTTAGGCCGGCCTGCGTCAACAACTGCTGCGCCTTGCCCCACAACTGGCGCTTCATGCAGGTCATTCCCGCAAGATACTGGAGGTTAGGGTCGCGGGGATTGTTTCGTTGGGCGGCTTCGATGCGGGCCAGCCAGTCGGCATCGACCGAGTCAAGGCCGGCCTCGAGCGCGCGCACCAGCTTCACGCGCGACGTGTCGCCGAGCCCCTGCGGGTGCTCCACCATGCGGTCCCAGATGGGCAACAGCCATGCTCTTGCCAGCGCCAAGTCGCCATGCAGCAACACCATGCGCTGGGCGGCGTGAATCGCCACCTCGGGCAACTCGCGCTCGCCCCGCTCCAGTTCGGTCCAGGCGCGCAGCAACTGGGCCGGATCGTGCGCTCCCGACAGCAATTCGGTGGCCAGCCCGCGCACGATGCTTTGCGCGACCGCATCGGAGAATGCGCGGTGCTTGGCCAGCAGGCGCGCCGTCTCCAGCGCCTCCAGCGTGCGGCGATCCTGGCGCGCCGCCTTCAGGCGCAGGCGCAAGGCCAGCGTGCGGCGCTGGGCGCCCAGCGGCAGTTCTTCGAGCCGGGCCAGCGCAGCGGCGGCATCGCGGTCTTCCAGCGCCCAGCGCGCGGCGCGGAGTTGCACGCCCTCCCGGGTTTCGGGGCTGACCAGCGCACCGCGTTCGGCGCTTTCGTTCAGCGCGTGCTGCAAATGGGCATCGCGCGCACTCCGGTCCAGCAGCGCCTGCGCGCTTTCGGCAGCCAGCAGGTGCGACAGCACGCGCACCTGTTGCGCCTGCGGCAGCCGGGCGTCCAGCGCCGCCAGCGTGCGCTCTTGCGCCAGCGCGGCTTGTGCTGCCTTGCGAGCACGCGAGAAGCGGCCGGCCAGCAACTGGGCAATGGTGTCGAGCACGGCCGCATGCAGCGCGCGCTCTTTCTGCTGCAGTCGCCATTGACGCGCCTGTCGCGGCAGCGAGAACAGCGCCGACAGCGCCCGCAGCGCCACGTGCAACAGGATGAACGCGCCCAGCAGCAGCAACAGCACCAGATTGAGCGAGAGGTCGACTCGCCAGGGCGGCCAGAACACCGTGACCGTGCCCTGGTTGTTCCCGGCAAACAGCGCCGTCGCCGCCGCAATGCCGAACAACGCAAGGAGCCAGAGGGCGGCGCGCATTCCCGTTAGCGCCCTGCTGCCGCAGTCGCCAGCGCGGCCAGCGTGTCGTCGACGCGCGGCGGGGTGGTCGACTTCACCTGGCCCTGCAGCTGCTGCAAGAGCGTGGCTGCGGCCTGGGTCCGGCGCGATGCGGGATCAAAGTACTTGTTCAATGTGGCGGACACGGTCGCAAGTTCGGTACGCGCCGTATCGACCTGGCGCGACAACAGCGCCAGCCGCGCATTCAGCAGCGTGAGCTTGAGGTTTTCGCGCAGAAAGAAAGTCTGGTCCGGGGCCAGCAGCACGGCTTCGGGCCGGTCGATGCGCCCCACACGCACCAATGAACGGGCTTCCTGGCGCACCAGCAGCAAGCCGCGCTGCCACCAGGGCGCATCCGCCGGGATGGCTTCGGTCGGCCATGGGCTGCTGGCACCGCCGCCGCGCACCGCCACTGCGTTCAGCGTGGGCAGTTCGTCGACGCCCCGCATCAACTCGTCGAGCTTCTGCAGCGCTTCGCCGCTGTCGCCGCTGGCGGTGCTGCGGATGCGGTCGGCATCGCGCTGCATGGCGCGCTGCAAAGGCGCCAGCCGCGGTTGGGCGGCACGCGCAATGCGCTGGTCGCCCGCCTTGAGCGCGGCCAGCAACGGCTCGGCATTACCGGTGACCTGCGCCTGCTGGAGGGCAAGACGCACGGCCGACTCGATGTCCACCACCAGGTTCTCGTCGCGCGAGCGCGACAGGCTCTGCATCAGCTCTTCGAGTTGCGAGCGTTGCAGCGCGACCTCGCCGACACGGGTTTCGGCCAGTGCCAGCCGCGCCGCCGTGTCACGCACCGTCTCCTGGGCCTGTCGCGCCAGCGTGCGCGCTTCGGTCGCCTGCGCCAGCGAGTCGGCGCTCTGGCGCGCCAGTTGTTCCTGCATCGAGGAAACCTTCTGCCAGAGCGCGAGCGCCACCACCAACGCCACCAGTGCGACCAGCGCGAGCAGACCGAACCCGATGCGCGACAGCAGCAGCGCCGCGTCTTGCATGGCGACCGGCCGGCTCACCGATACAGGCGCCGGCACCGGGGCTTCGGGCTGGGTTTCGTCGGGCATGGCTGCGGCGCTCATGCGTTCAATTCTATCGACGCGACCAACGCTGCCACGGTCGGCGACGAAGTTCGCACCCCACCGAAACCGGCCTCTTGCGCCGCCTGGGCAATGCGCGGGTGGGTCGCCACTGCACGCGCCGCTTGCCAGTCGACGTCGGGCAGCGCACGGCACAGGTTGCCGATCGCTTCGGAGCTGCTGAACAGCCAGGTTGCCGCGCCTTGCGCGCCTTCCATGGCCAATTGGCGACCGGCGGGGTCGAGGAGGGGCGCGAGGCGGCGGTAGGCGACCAGCGCCTCGACCACGCCACCGGCCGCCTCGATCCGGCGCGCCAACCAGTCGCGTCCCGTGGCCTGGCCCGATGCGTCGCCGCCGCGCACGATCAGCACGCGCGTGCCGGCCCGCACCTGCGGCTGCACGCGAGCCCAGAGCGCTTCCGAGTCGAACTGCGCCGCGTCCGGCGCCGGCGCATCGATCGCATCGGCCGGCACGCCGGCTTCGCGCAGGGCGCGCACTGTGCCGGGCCCGGTCGCCCAGCAACGCACCGATGGGACTGGCGCCGCAATCCGATCGGGCGCAAAGAAATGCTCGACGGCCGCAGCGCTGACGAACATCAGCGCCGCATGCTCGCCCGCCTCTGCGCGGGCCGCGCGCAGGCGGGTCGGATCCGAGACCGGTTCGATGGCGATCAGCGGCAGCGCCACCGCGTCGAGCCCCGCAGCCTGCAGCGCCTCGACCCAGCGCGCCGCATCACGCGCCGGCCGGGTCACGATCACGCGGCGCGAGGGCATCGTTCGGAAGTCAGCGCGCGCCAGCCCGGCGCAATGCATCGGCCGCTTGCTGGCCCAGCCGGTTCGCGGCATCGGCATCGGTGGCTTCGCTCTGACATTGCACATGCAGCAGCGAGGCGCTTTCGGTGTCGCCCCAGGCCGCATCGATGCGCAGTGCGCCGTCGGGCTGCCAGCGCGCATGCGCGGCCAGCGGCATCGAGCAACTGCCGCCCATCGCACGGCTCACCGCACGCTCGGCCGCCGTGGCGAGGGTGTCGGCGCGATGCGCGAGCGGCGCGAGCAGGTCGATCAGATCGCGCCGGTCGGCCCGCACCTCGATGCCCAGGGCACCCTGCCCCGCGGCCGGCAGCATCGTGTCGGCATCGAACGCAACACGGATGCGGCTTTCGAGCCCGAGCCGCTTGAGCCCGGCCGCGGCCAGCACGATCGCGTCGTACTGGCCCTCGTCGAGCTTGCGCAGGCGGGTGTCGAGGTTGCCGCGCAGCGGCTCGATCCGCAGATCCGGCCGCAGCGCCCGCAGCAGCACGACGCGACGCAGGCTCGAAGTGCCGACCACGGCGCCCTGCGGCAGCTCGTCGAGAGAAGCGTAGCGGGGCGACACCAGCGCGTCGCGCGGGTCTTCGCGCTCGAGCACGCAGGCCAGCGCAAAGCCGTCGGGCAGATCCATCGGCACGTCCTTGAGCGAGTGCACCGCGATGTCGGCACGACCGTCTTCGAGAGCGGACTCGAGCTCTTTCACGAACAGGCCCTTGCCACCCACCTTGCTGAGCGAGCGATCGAGGATCTGGTCGCCGCGCGTGGTCATGCCGAGCAGCGTGACCGTATGGCCTCGTTCTTGCAGCAATGCTTTCACGTGTTCCGCCTGCCACAGTGCCAGACGGCTTTCGCGCGTGGCGATCACGATGTTGCTCAAAGCCGTTTTCCGCGTATGAATAAAACCCGCGAGATGCTAGCATGTTGCGCTGCAGCAACGCCCGTTCGCCCCGCCACCCGAGGAGATAAGTCGAAGTGAAGACCAACAAGACGGCGCCGGCCGCCAAGCGCCCCAAGAGCGACGACCAGCCTCTGATCGACGACATCCGGCTGCTGGGCCGCATCCTCGGCGACGTGATTCGCGAGCAGGAAGGCGAAGCCACCTACGCGCTGGTCGAAAAGATCCGCACGCTCTCGGTCGCCTTCCGGCGCGATGCCGACCATGGCGCCGACCGGTCGCTCAAGAACCTGCTCAAGGGTCTGAGCGCCGCCGAAACGGTTCGCGTGATCCGGGCCTTCACCTACTTCAGTCACCTTGCCAACCTGGCTGAGGATCGGCACCAGATCCGCCGCCGGACCGACAGCGACCGCGCCGGCGACAGCGTCGAGGGCAGCCTGCAAACGGCGCTCGCGCGCATCCGCAAGGCCGGCATCACGCCGGCCGCGGTGGTCGAGAGCCTGGCCCACAGCTACGTGTCACCCGTACTCACCGCCCACCCGACCGAAGTGCAGCGCAAGAGCATCCTCGATGCCGAACGCGGCATCGCGCAGCTGATCACCTTGCGCGACGAAATCCGCCAGCGCCAGCAACTGTTTGCCGGCCGGAAAGACGCGCTGACGCCGCTCGAACTGGCCGACAACGAGCACCAGTTGCGCACCCGCGTCACGCAGATCTGGCAAACCCGCCTGCTGCGCTTTTCCAAGCTCACCGTGGCCGACGAAATCGAGAACGCGCTGAGCTACTACGAAGCGACCTTCCTGCGCGAGATTCCGCGCGTCTACGCCGAGCTCGAACAGGCGCTTGGCCAGGACGGCATCGCGCCGTTCCTGCGCATGGGCCAATGGATCGGCGGCGACCGCGACGGCAATCCGAACGTCAGCGCGCAAACCCTCGAATACGCGCTCAAGCGCCAGTCCGAACTGGTGCTGCGCCACTACCTCACCGAGGTGCACTACCTTGGCGGCGAACTCTCGCTGTCGGCCACGCTGGTGGACGTGACGGTGGAGATGCAGGCGCTGGCCGAGCGCTCGCCCGACGCCAACGAACACCGCCACGACGAGCCCTATCGGCGCGCTCTGACCGGCGTCTACTCCCGTCTCGCGGCCACGCTGAAGAAGCTGACCGGCGGCGACGCCGCGCGCCATGCAGTGCCGCCGCAGAACCCGTACCCTAACGCAGAGGAGTTCCTGGCCAACCTGCGCACGGTGGCCGAGTCGCTGCGCGAAAAACACGGCGGCGTGCTCGTCGCCCATCGCATCGGCCCGCTGATCCGCGCGGTCGAGGTGTTCGGTTTCCACCTGGCCACGGTCGACCTGCGCCAGAGTTCCGACAAGCACGAGGCGGTTGTGGCCGACCTGCTGGCCCACGCCCGCATTGAGCCGCACTACGCAGCGCTCGATGAAGAGGCCAAGCAGGCGCTGCTGCTGCGCCTGCTCGACGACGCGCGGCCGCTGCGCGTGCCCGATGTCGAGTACACGCCGCTGACGCAGAGCGAACTCGCGATCTTCGCGGCCGCGCGTACGATGCGCGCGACTTACGGCACGGCGGCCATCCGCCACTACATCATCAGCCACACGGAGACCGTGAGCGACCTGCTCGAAGCGCTGGTGCTGCAGAAAGAAGTAGGACTGCTGCGCGGCACACTTGGTGCCGATGCGACGGTCGACCTGATCGTGGTGCCGCTGTTCGAAACCATCGAGGATCTACGCAATGCCGCGCCGATCGTGCGCGCCTACTACGCGCTGCCGGGCATCGCGGCGCTGGTACAGCGCTCGGGCGCCGAGCAGGACGTGATGCTGGGCTACAGCGACAGCAACAAGGACGGCGGCATCTTCACCAGCAACTGGGAGCTGTACCGAACCGGCACGGCGCTGGTGGCGCTGTTCGACGAGTTCAACGCCGGGGCGAAGAGCGTGGGGGCACACATCAAGCTGCGCATGTTCCATGGCCGTGGCGGCACCGTCGGCCGCGGCGGCGGCCCGAGCTACCAGGCGATCCTCGCGCAGCCGCCCGGCACAGTGCGCGGCCAGATCCGGCTGACCGAGCAGGGCGAGGTGATCGGCTCCAAGTACGCCAATCGCGAGATCGGCCGGCGCAATCTGGAAACCCTGGTCGCGGCCACGCTCGAAGCCACCTTGCTGCCGCCGGCCAAGGCGGCCCCCGCATCGTTCATGGCCGCAGCCACCGTGCTGTCGGCTGCGAGCATGGCCGCCTACCGCAAGCTGGTCTACGAAACGCCAGGCTTCGGCGACTACTTCTTCGGCGCCACGCCGATCCGCGAGATTGCCGAACTCAACATCGGCTCACGCCCCGCGTCGCGCAACCCGAGCCACAAGATCGAAGACCTGCGCGCCGTGCCCTGGAGCTTCAGCTGGGGCCAGTGCAGGCTCACCTTACCGGGCTGGTACGGCTTCGGCTCGGCCATCGAGCAGTTCCTCGGCGAAGGCAAACCGGCCGAGCGCAAGGAGCGCCAGGCGCTGCTGCAGCGCATGTACGCGCAGTGGCCGTTCTTTCGCACGCTGCTGTCCAACATGGACATGGTGCTGGCCAAAAGCGACCTTGCGCTGGCCTCGCGCTATGCCGAGCTGGTGGCCGACCGCAAGCTGCGCCAGAAGGTCTTTTCGATGATTGAGGCAGAATGGCATCGCACCTCCGATGCGCTGACGCTGATCACCGGCGCGAAACAGCGGCTCGAAGGCAACGCCGACATGCAGCGTTCGGTGCGACACAGATTCCCCTACATCGACCCGCTGCACCATCTGCAGGTCGAACTCATGCGGCGATACCGCGCCGGCGAAGGCGGCGAGCGGTTGCAACGCGGCATTCATATCTCTATCAACGGCGTTGCAGCCGGTTTGCGCAACACCGGTTGATCTGTTGGGGCGCGTGCGGCGCGCCCTCCTACACCCTTATCCGCGCAAGACTGCGCGGTTTTTTGCTGCGCGCACGTAGCCTGACTTCGAGTCCGAATGGGAGGCGTTTTGGCCTTGCCATGGCGGACACTGCACAGGGGCGCTGCCATGTCTTTCAAGCACCTGCTGGGTACTCCCGGCACTTCCACTTCGGTTGATTTTGTTCCGGGCGACCTCGCCGCACTGGCCTCGCACATGCAACATTGCGCGCGCTCGCGCGGGTCGATGTCGGGCCTCAAATCCGCCTTGCAGACGGGTCGGGCGGTAGCCGCCGGCCATCTCGTCACGATGGCATGCATCGGCGCAGTTCTCGCGATCGTGGTGTTGGCCATGGCCTGAGGCGTGAGCGCCGATATCCTTCACCGGCTGGTTACCCTCAGCGACGAAGCACGCCAACTGCTGCGCACCCCGCACGAACCGGTCGAGCCGCCGATTCGCGCCGAACTGTTCGGAACCCAGCGCTTCGAGGCGCACGGCCGCAGCCTGGCGCGGGCGCAGGCGATTCAAGAGCCGGGCAGCAGGCCGCGCAGCCCACCCTTCTTTCCTCGCGTCGAGGAAAACCTTGCATCGCTGCGGCAGGCTTTCGACTACATCGCGCTGACTTCGCGCAGCGGCCGCTATGTGTCGCCTGCGGCCGAATGGCTGCTGGACAACTTCCACCTGATCGAAGCGCAGCTGCAGCAGATCCGCGAAGGCGTGCCGCGCAGCTACTACGCGCATCTGCCCAAGCTCGCTGCACCGCCGCTCGCGGGCCTGCCGCGCGTCTACGGCATCGCCTGGGCCTACGTCGCGCACACCGACAGCGTGCTCAACGCCGAGTTGTTCACTGCCTTCCTCAATGCCTACCAGGAGGTCGACGAGCTCACGCTCGGCGAGCTCTGGGCCCTGCCGACCACGCTGCGCGTGGTGCTGCTTGAAAACCTGCGCCGGGTCGCCGAGCAGATCGCGCGCAACAAGGTCGCGCGCGAAGTGGCGCATGCGACGTGGGATGCCGCCGATGCGCTCACCACGCCGGAGCTCGATGTGCTGGATCGCCTGCTGCAAAGCCAGGGCCTGAGCGACAGCTACCTGCTGCAGCTCTGGCAACGGCTCCCGGTCGAGCGCGGCGACAACGCCACCGCACTGGTGCGCTGGACCGAACAGCACTGCCCGAACGGACCGGCGCTGATTGACCAGGCACAAATCGCCGCCGTCGCGGCGAACATCACCGTCGGCAACATCATTACGACGCTGCGCATGATCGGGCAGGTCGAATGGTCGGATCTGATCGAGCCGGTCAGTCACTCGCTGCGCGTGCTGCGCGAGCTGCCCAGCTTCGGCCGCGAAAGCGAACTCACCCGCCAGCAGATCACCCATGCGATGGAACAGGTTGCGCGTCAGAGCGGCCGGCCCGAACGCAAGGTGGCGCAGGCGGTAGTGCGGCGGGCTCGCATGGAATACGCCGGCAGTCTGGTCGACGCACCGATGGCCGATGCCGACGCACGCGCCGAACGCACGGCCGGCTACCACCTGATGGGGCCGGGCCGCCCGGCCCTGATGGAGGCGCTGCGCAACACGGGCACAACGGACGGAATCAGCGCGTCGCCATGGCGGCCCACCTTCCACAACTGGCGACTGGCGCTTTACCTGGTCGCGGTGCTTGGCGGCACCGGCCTGGCGATCGCTGCGGCAGTCCACCACCTGCACAGCACCGGTTGGCCCGAGGTCGGCGCGGCCGGCTGGCTGACCGGCCTTGCCCTGCTCGTGATGGCTCTGCCGCTGTCGGAAGCCGTGATCGCGCTGGTACACCGGATCGTCGCCGAGTCGGCGCGCGTGCAGCCATTGCCGCGCCTCGATTTCGCGGCGGGCATTCCGGCTGCGCACCGCGTTCTGGTCGTGATTCCGACGCTCTTGGGCTCGACCGCCGGCAATGCCAGGCTGGTACGCCAGCTCGAACTGCATTGGCTCGCCAACCGCGAAGAGGCGGCCCAGTTCGCGCTGTTGACGGACTGGGCCGACAGCCCCCAGGCCAGCCTGCCGGAAGACGCTGCACTGCTGGTCGATGCGCAACAGCGCATCGATGCGCTCAATGCGCGCTACCCCTCCCGCACCGAGGCGCTGCCGCGCTTCGTGTTGCTGCACCGTCCGCGCATCTGGAGCGAGACCGAGCAACGCTGGATGGGCTGGGAGCGCAAGCGCGGCAAGCTCGAAATGCTGCTGCGCCTGCTCGCGACCGGCGACCGCAGCGGCTTCGTGCAGGGCACTGCCGGCGCCCGGTTGGCCGCCCGCACCCCCTATGTGGTCACGCTCGACAGCGACACCGGCCTGCCGCCGGGCACGCTGCGCGAACTCGTGGCCGTGGCCGCGCACCCGCTGAACGCGCCGCAGATCGACGCCGCCCAGAACCGCGTGGTCGCCGGCTTCGGCATCCTGCAGCCACGCATCGTCACGCCGTTTCCGGCACGTTCGGAACGCTCGCTATTCCATTGGCTCTTTGCCGGCCGCTGCGGCATCGACCCGTACAGCAGCGGCGCCTCCGACATCTACCAGGACTTGTTCGGCACCGGCTCGTTCACCGGCAAAGGGCTGCTCAACGTGCGCGCGGTGCACGCGGTGCTCGACCAGCGTTTGCCCGACGGTGCGGTGCTGAGCCACGATCTGCTCGAAGGCTCGGTCGCGCGCTGCGCGCTGGTGACCGACCTGGTGCTGCTCGAAGACCATCCGCACCATGCGGGCGTGGCCGCGTCGCGCGTGCACCGCTGGACACGCGGCGACTGGCAGCTGCTGCCGCTGATGCTGCGTGCGCGCCGCTTCGGCATCGACGCACTCGGCCTCTGGAAGATGAGCGACAACCTGCGCCGCGCGCTGGTCCTGCCCGCCTCGGCGGCCTTGCTCGGCGTCAGCCTCTTCACCGATGCGGTGCCGGTCGCGCTGGCATTGATCGCCGTCGGCGCCGCGCTGCTGCTGGGCCCTTTGCTCGGCGCCCTGGCCGGCCTGGTGCCGACGCGCCGGCGCATCGAGCTGCGCCATTTCTTCGACGTCGGCGCGGTCGACCTGTTGCGTGGACTGGCCGGCGCGGCATGGCAGTTCAGCCAGCTCTTCGCGCAGGCCTGGCTGCTGATGAATGCGACCGTGCGAGCCGGCTGGCGCCTGCTCGTGAGCCGGCGCCATCTGCTCGAATGGACGACCGCCGATCAGGCGCAGACGCAGGCGCGCTATTCACTCGGCGCGTTCCTGCGCGGCGGCCTCTGGCCCGGCGCGATCTGCATCGCGCTGGCCCTGCTGGCACAGCGCAGCCCGCACCCCTGGTTCGGCGGCCTGCTGTTCGCGCTGTGGGCTTGCGCCCCTCTGGTCGCGTGGTGGACGAGCCGCGCGCCGGCACAAGCCGGTGCGGAGGCCACGCTGCCGGCTGCGCAGCGCGACTACCTGGCCACGGTCGCGCGCGACACCTGGCGCTTCTTCGAACACGTGGTCGGGGCGGAAGATAACCACCTGCCGCCCGACAACCTGCAGCTCGAGCCAGAGAGCACGGTCGCGCACCGCACTTCGCCCACCAACATCGGCATGTACCTGCTGTCGGCCTGCTGCGCGCGCGAGTTCGGCTGGATCGACAACGCTGAACTGACCGGACGGCTTGCGGCCACGCTGGCCACCGTGGAGCGGCTCCAGAAACACGATGGCCACCTGTTCAACTGGTACGACACACGCACGCTCGCTCTGCTGCCACCGGCCTATGTCTCGAGCGTGGACAGTGGCAACCTGGCCGGCCATCTGATGGCGGCGGCACAGGCCTGCCGCGGCTTCGCCGACGGCAGCGACGTGGCCCTGATGGCGCTCGCGGCGCGCTGCGATGCGCTGTGCGACGCAATGAACTTCCGCGGCCTCTACAACGCGAAGCGGCACCTGTTCCACATTGGCCTGCGCGTCGAAGACGACGCGCTCGACGTGAGCTACTACGACCTGCTGGCGTCCGAATCGCGCCTGTTGAGTTTCATCGCGATTGCCAAGGGCGACGTGCCGCGCAGGCACTGGAGCGCGCTCGGCCGGCCTTTCCTGTCGGTAGGCATCCAGCCCGGGCTGAAGTCGTGGTCGGGATCGATGTTCGAGTACCTGATGCCGACGCTGGTCATGCCCGAGCCGGACGAAGGCCTGCTGCAAGTGGCCAACCTCGCGGCCATCCGGGAGCAGCAGGTGTTCGGCGCTGCGCAGCAGTTGCCCTGGGGCGCTTCCGAGTCGGCCTACTTCGCGCAGGATCATTCGCTGGCCTACCAGTACTCACCATTCGGCGTACCCCGGCTCGCGTTGCGTCGCACGCCGCTCGCCGACCGGGTGGTGGCGCCCTATGCAAGCCTGATGGCCGCGCAGCTCGCGCCGCAGCAGGCGGTGCGGAACCTGCAACTGCTCGAATCGCTCGGCGCCCGCGGCGAGATGGGTTTCTTCGACGCGGTCGACTTCACTGTGTCGCGCCAGGCCGAGGGCCAGCCCTTCAGCGTGGTGCGCAACTTCATGGCGCACCACCAGGGCATGTCGCTGGTGGCGCTGTGCAACCTGCTGTGCACCGAGGCACCGCGTCGCTGGTTCGGCGGCACTGCGCTGGCCCAGGCGCACGAAGCCCTGCTGCATGAGCGCACGCCGCGCCAGATCATCGGCAGCGCCGACCCGCGTACGCCGCCCGAACCGGCCGAAGGGGAAGCGCCCCCGGTGTTCCAGCCGCGCGCGGTCGACCCCACGCTGCCGGGCTTCCAGCCCACGCACCTGCTGTCGAACGGCCGCTACACCGTGGCGCTGCGGGCCAACGGCGCCGGCGTGAGCCGCTGGCACGCGTTCAACGTGAGCCGCTGGCGCGACGACCCGCTGCGCGACGCCTATGGCACCTTCGTTTACGTGCGCGATGTCCGCAGCCGCACGCTGACCTCGCTCACCGCCCTGCCCGCGCCGGGCGAGCAATGGCGCTACCGCACCCGCTTCCTGGCCGACCAGGTGCAGTTCGACGCAAAGGGGCCGGGCCTTGAGGTGCGCAGCACGGTGCTGATCAGCCCCGAAGACGACACCGAGCTGCGCACCGTGACGCTGCACAACACGAGCCGCGAAACGCGCGAGCTGGAGCTGATCTCGTACTTCGAACCCGTGCTGTCGAATCCGAAGGCAGACGAAGCCCACCCGGCCTTTGCCAACCTGTTCGTCGAAACCCGCTGGGAACCGGCGTGGCGGGCGCTGCTGCTCTCGCGCAAGCCGCGCCTGCATGGCGACCCGGTTGTGGCGGCCGCGCATTTCGTCGCGTCGGTCGATGCCAACGTGCTCTCGGTCGACTGCATGGCCGACCGGCGCGCCTTCATCGGTCGCAACGGCAGGCTCGTGATGCCGGCGCTGGACACGCAGCCGCTGGCGGCCGACGGCAGCCCGGTCAACGGACTCGACCCGATCGCCTGCCTGCGCGTGCGCCTCTCGATAGCGGCCGGCGCCACCGCGCACGTGACCTTCGCCACCGCCGCGGCCGACGACACCGAAGCGCTGGAGCCGATGATCGACCGCTACCTGCAGTCGATGCACGTCGAGCGCGCCAGCCGCATGGCCGCCACGCTGGCCCAGGTGCGGCTGCGCGACCTCAGCATCGCGCCGGCGCAAAACCTCGCGCTGCAGGATCTGACGACCATCCTGACCTACACCACGCCGCGCGTGATGAGCGACCGCGGGCTGATCGACCTGCGCCAGATCTGGCGCTTCGGCATCTCGGGCGACAAACCTATCGTGCTGGTGCACATCCATTCGAACATCGGCATGGGCCTGATCAACACCTTGCTGCGCGCGCAGCCCTGGTGGGGCTTCGGCGGCGTCGCCTGCGACCTGGTGGTGCTGAATGCGGAGCCGGACTCCTACCTGATGCCGCTGCAGCGCGATATCGAGACGCTGCGCACCCGCATCGGCCTGCAGACCCAGAACAGTTTTCCGCGCAACGACTCGGCCGGCTTCTTCCTGCTGCGCGACATCGAGGTGGCGGCCTCGGAGAAAGCCGCGCTGTCGAGCCTGGCGCGCGTGGTGTTCACGGCCGATGGCCGGCCGCTCGAGGCGCAGGTGGCCGCAGTGCGCGAATCGGCGACCGCTTCCGCGCCCGCCGGCGATGCGGCGCTGCCGGAACGCGTACCGTTGCTGGCCCGTCCGGATGCCTCCGACCTCGCGGACACAGTGCGTGCGCCGGTGGGCGGCTTCGACGCCGACAGCGGCGAGTTCCGCTTCGAGGTGGATCTGAACCATCGCACGCCGCGCCCCTGGATCAACGTGATCGCCAATGCCGGCTTCGGCTTCCAGATTTCGGAAGCGGGCGCCGGCTACACCTGGGCGCGCAACAGCCAGATGCACCAGCTCACGCCCTGGTCGAACGACCCGGTGCAGGATCCGGCCTTCGAGCACTACCTGCTGCAGGATCTGGACACGCGCGAGCTGATTCCGCTCACGCCGGCCAGCCGCGGCAGCGGCCAGGCGCGGCACCGCGTGCGGCACGGCCAGGGCTACACCGTGTTCGAGTGCCTGCATCGCAACCTGGTGCTGGAGACCACCTTCTTCGCCGACCGCGACGACAGCGTGAAGCTGGTTCAGGTGAAGGTGCGGCACGAAGGCGTCGGCCACCGGCGGCTGCGCGCGCTGGCCATGGTCGAATGGCAGTTGGGCCCCGTGCGCGGCACCCGGCGCACGGTGCACTGCTGGAAGCCCGACGAACTGCCGGCAGTGTTCGGGCAACAGCGCGAGTCGAGCACCGGCTTCGGCGGCAGCACCGGCTTCCTGATGCTGGCCGGTCTGCAGGGCGTCGCGCAGTGGACTTGCGACCGCGGCGAGTTCTTCGGCGGCGGCAGCGTGCAGGTTCCCGACACGCTCGGGCGGCGCGCCGGCAGCGGGCTCGACGCCTGCGCTGCGATCGGCGGCGAGTTCGCGCTCGCGCCAGGCCAGAGCGTGAGCTTTGCCTACGCGCTCGGCCATGCGGGGGGAGCCGCCGCGGCCGTGCAGCTCGCCGCCCGATGGCAACAACGCGACATCGCCGCCGCGCTGGCGCAGGTGCGGGGCTTCTGGGACGAGTTGCTGGGCCGCGTGCAGGTGCGCACGCCCGACCCGCTGTTCGACGCACTGGTCAACCGCTGGCTGCTCTACCAGACGCTTGGCTGCCGGCTCTGGTCGAAGGCCGGCTTCTACCAGGCCGGTGGCGCCTTCGGCTTTCGCGACCAGTTGCAGGACGCGATGGCCTTCGCGACGATCGACCCGGCGCGGCTGCGAGCGCAGATCCTCGTCAGCGCCGCGCGCCAGTTTCCCGAAGGTGACGTGCAGCACTGGTGGCACATGCCCGGCGGCGCCGGCGTGCGCACCCATTTCTCGGACGACCTGCTGTGGCTGCCGTATGCCTGCGCCCACTACGTCGAAGCGACCGCGGATGCCGGCCTGCTCGATCAGCGCGTGCATTTCATCGACGGTGCGCCAATTCCGCCCGGCGCCGAGGATGCCTACTACGCGCCGCAGGTCAGCCTGCAGAGCGCCAGCGTCTACGAGCACGGCGCACGCGCGATCGACCACAGCCTGACGCAAGGCACGCATGGCCTGCCGCTGATGGGCACCGGCGACTGGAACGACGGCATGAACCGCGTCGGCCACGAAGGCCGCGGCGAATCGGTCTGGCTGGCGTGGTTCCTGTGCAGCGTGGTCGAACGCTACGCGCCGCTGGCCGAAGCGCGCGGCGAGCACGCGCGGGCAGCGCGCTGGCAGGCGGCCCGGCAGGGCTGGATCGCGGCGCTGCACGATGCAGGCTGGGACGGCGCCTGGTTCCGCCGCGCCTTCTTCGACAACGGCGCGCCGCTCGGTTCGTCCGTCAACGACGAATGCCGCATCGACCTGATCGCGCAGGCCTGGTCGGTGCTGTCGGGCGCCTCGCAGCCGCGCTACACGGACGCCGCCATGGCCTCGATGCAGCAGCAGCTCAGCGACGACAAGGCCGGCCTGCTGCGCCTGCTGACCCCGCCGTTCGAGCATTCGACCCCCAGCCCGGGCTACATCCAGGCCTACCCGCCTGGCGTGCGTGAAAACGGTGGCCAGTATTCGCACGGTGCGGTATGGGCGCTGATGGCGCAGGCGCTGCAGGGTGACCACGAAGCGGCATGGCGCAGTTTCGAGGGGCTCAGCCCGGCGCACCGCGCCCGGCATCCCGAGCGCGGGCCGGCGTACGAGCTCGAGCCCTACGTGATGGCCGGCGACACCTACGGCGCCGCGCCATATGTGGGCCGCGGCGGCTGGAGCTGGTACACCGGCTCGGCTGCGTGGATGCACCGCGCCGCCGTGGAAACGTTGCTCGGGCTGGAGTTGCGCGGTGCGCAGTTGCGCGTGACGCCGCGCGTGCCGGCGCACTGGCCAGGCTTCGAGATCGCACTGCGGCTCGACGGCCGCGAACTCACGCTGCACTACGGCGATATCGGCAGCGATGCAGCGGCCACGCACTCGGTCGAAGCCGGCGAATGGATCGACTGGCACGCACTGCCTGCCCATGCCGTTGTGCGTGTCTTGCTGCTGAATTGACGCGCGCGCTGCGCGTTCGTCAGAGGCCTTTTTCGACCATGTCCAGCAGCCGCTGGCCGAGCGCTTCGACCTGCTCGCCGGGTATGCCGCGCAACGGGCCGTCGATCATCAGCATCGCCAGCCCGTGCACCGCTGCCCATGCGATGAACTCGGCTCCGGGGCGGCGCTCGCCCGGCAGCACGCCGGCATCGGCCATGCGATCCAGCGCGGCGCCCAGCAGCTCGAACGGGTTGAGCCCGCTGGCCCCGCCCGCAGCAGGCCCCGCAGCCAGCGCTCCCAACACCTCGGGCTCGGCGAAAAAAGCGGTGCGGAACAGTCCGGTTTCCTGCCGCGCAAACCGCATGTAGCCGGTGCCGATGGCGCGCAACCCTGCACGCGCCACCTCGGCGGGCGAGCCCCCGGCAGGCGCGGCGGCCAGCTCGGTTTCCATCGATAGCGCCACCGCGGCCAGCGCGGCAGCGCGCACCTCGCGCAGCAGATCGAGGCGGCTGGCGAAATGCCGGTACGCGGCGTTCGGCACCACGCCGGCACGCCGCGTGGCTTCGCGCAGCACCACGGCGTCAGGCCCCCCGCCACGCGCCAGTTCGATGCCGGCGTCGAGCAATGCGCGCCGCAGGTCGCCATGGCGGTAGCTGCTGCGGGCCGGCGGAGGGGTCGGTGAAAAACTCATTTGCACTTTGAATGTGGACAGCGTTAATTGTGTCTGCTATCTTTTGTGGACGGCGTACACAAGTACGAAAAATTCAACCCTGAAGGAAGCACCATGCAAGTCCAGCCCTATCTCTTCTTCGATGGCCGCTGCGAAGAGGCACTCGAGTTCTACCGCAGCGCGCTCGGCGCCCAGGTCACGATGCTGATGCGCTTCAAGGAGAGCCCCGACCCGGTGCCACCCGGCATGTGCGCGCCCAACTCCGAGGAGAAAGTGATGCATTCGGAATTCACCATCGGCGACACCAAGCTGATGGCATCCGACGGGTACGCCGGCGGCAAGCCGGAGTTCAAGGGTTTCTCGCTCTCGCTCGATGCCAGGGACGACGCCGATGCAAAGCGCCTGTTCGACACCCTGGCCGAGGGTGGCACGGTGCAGATGCCGCTCGGCAAGACCTTTTTTGCGTCGTCTTTCGGCATGGTCGCCGATCGCTTCGGCATGGCGTGGATGGTGATCGTCCCGGCGCCTGAAGGCTGATACGGCCGAGCGCAGGCGCTGGCTCGCGCTGATCGCCGCGCGCGCGGTTTTTGTCGACGAGGGCGCTACGCGGGTGCCGTGCCCTTGACGGCCCAGGCGAGCGCTGCGTACGAGCGCGGCCCATCTGCCTCACCGTCGAGGTAGGCTGCCTCGACCGCCTCGCGCAGCCGTGCGCGTGCGTCCTCGCCCAGTGTGGCGACGTACTCTGCGCCGGGGCCGTCCTTGCCCTCGTAGGGTGCCCAATAGTCTGCGAATGAAGCGAACTCCATCCGGAGTGCGAGCGTTGTCTCGTCCACCTTTTTGAAACCCGCGTCGCGCCACGCCCGGGCCAGTTCGCCGGGCCGCGTCATCGGCCGGGTGTAATTGCGGGCGCGGCGCACCCTCGCTTCCGGGTCGAGTACGGCGGCCGTGTCGAAGAAAAGGCGGTTGGAAATCCAGCCGCCGCGCACGTCCCACACGGCCGCACCGAC
Organism: Variovorax nitratireducens; assembly: GCF_051216545.1. Classification (NCBI taxonomy): domain Bacteria; kingdom Pseudomonadati; phylum Pseudomonadota; class Betaproteobacteria; order Burkholderiales; family Comamonadaceae; genus Variovorax; species Variovorax nitratireducens. The sequence continues at coordinate 547,028 of NZ_JBPJZO010000001.1, read as the reverse complement.
GGTGCTTCCGGGCTTGGCGACGCGCCGCATCTCGGCAATGGCCTTCCCCGCCTCCGGCACGAAGTGCAAGACCAGGAGCGAGAGCACGCGGTCGAAGCTCTGGCTCGGAAAGGGCAGCGCGCAGGCGTCGGCCACATCGAAGACGATGCGCGCATCCTGGTTGTGGCGCCTGGCATGTTCGATATAGGGCTCGGCGAGGTCCACGCCCCGCACTTCGCCAGCGCCGGTGCGGCGGGCCACCGCAAAGGCCAGATGGCCTGTGCCGCAGCCGACATCGAGCACGCGGTCGCCGTCCGCGCTGCCGACGAAGTCCAGGAAGGGGAGTGCGAGGAGACGGCTCCAACGGCCCATCAGCCGTTCGTAGCCATCGCCGTCGGCGGCGACGAAGCTCGAAGAAGTGGTGTTCATCGGCAGTCCCTTCGCGCCACGGCTGGGCGCATCGGTTGGCAGGCCTGCGCGATGCTATGACGCAGTGGATTGCAACGTCAATGTCTTACTCGCTCTGGTAGAGCGTGTCCACGCTTGCGAAGTTGCGGCCGAACTGATCGACCTTGGCCTGGAAGGGCACGCTCGCGGGGGGCGATGGCGGGCAGGTTCTTCAGCAGTTTGAAGCCGGCGAGTTTGCCCTCCCCCCGCTCACACCTTGTTAAGCCGCTATTTAGCTATTTCGACCCAACAACGAGCCTGATGATTTTTTTTAAGGGCGCGGGAACAGAGGATCGCATTTTTTGTTGAAGAGCGGCCTTGACGTAGGGCGCCATTCTTGGAGTCGAAGCAGGGTTTGGCGGATACAGATTGGTAGCATGAATATCTTTCCATCCAAGACCTTCGAAGGCTAGCAGTCGGTAAAAATTGTTGGCGGTCATCCACTCGCCAGAAATGTCGTTCCCGAACGGGCCTGCCGAATGAGACGGAAAGGAATATGTTTCCGTTTTCTCATTCACGACTATTTCATGATCATTGTATTTTGTCGATACGGTGCAGCCATCGACCAGTTTGAACGAATTGTATCCGCCCAAGCTTACGAGAAGAGCGAATACTTCAATGTCGTGTGATTCGGCAGAAATGAAAGGTGGCTTTATACCGCTCTCCAAAATCGCCCTCAAAATTACCTGGTCGTAGTGCTCGATATCAATTTTTATGTAGTATGGGCTCTCGTATTTCTCTATGAGCCGAATTACCGATTTGGAGGGCAGGAGAATTTTCTCGAAATCGTGAGGGTTATCCGGCTTCGGGAACTGGCTTAGAACGTGATTGTTTTTGTGTATGTAAAAATAGACTTCGCTGGCTGAATCATCTGTAGTCAAGACACAATTTTCAACGTACAGCCTTCCTTCGCCCATCTCTCTCTTGAATCTATTTTCTATCTTCTCGCAAAGCACTGGATTGGCTTCGACAGCCACAACCACGTCGCTCTTTTTCAGGTAATACGGAATGTCATCGCCGTTATTCGAGCCAAAATCGAAAACGACCTTCGCTTTTCGACCATGGGTCGCAGGGTCTTGCGGGCTTGATTGATGGTGATCCATGCTGCATCAGTCCTCGAAGGAAGGCCAAACCTGTCCGGCGACGATGCATCCGTCGCCGTCCCATGCGCCGAATGATGGCAGTCTTTGCCCAGTTTGAGCACACGGCGCGCCGCCACGTGCGGAATCCGCGCCGTTGCGAACGTTCGCGACGCGGCCACCGACATCACGCTCGACGCGGGCTTGGCCGCTGACCTGCTGGGGCCCGCTCAGCTACCGCTGTTGCGCCCGATGCCGAAATAGGCCACGCCGGCGTCGCGCATGGTCGCGGGCTCGTAGAGGTTGCGGCCATCGAAGATCACCGGCGCCTTCATCACTTCCTTGAGCCGCTCGAGGTTCGGGCTGCGGTAGGCCTTCCACTCGGTCATGATGACCAGCGCGTCGGCGCCTTCCAGCGCCGCCATCGGTTCACCGGCGAATTCGATCTGCTCGATGCAGGCCGGTGCGTCCTCGAAGTCGAGCTGCAGCACGCGCTTCGTTTCGGGCACGGCCACCGGGTCGTGCGCCACGATGCGCGCACCGGCGCGCGTCAGCGCACCCAGCACCACGCGGCTTGGCGCCTCGCGCATGTCGTCGGTGTTGGGCTTGAAGGCCAGGCCCCAGACCGCGAAGGTCTTGCCCGTGAGGTCGTCGCCGAAGCGCTCGAAGATCTTGCGCACCAGCGCGTTCTTCTGCGTGTCGTTGACCGCCTCCACGGCTTCCAGCACCTGCAGCCGCTGGCCGTACTCGCTCGCGGTGCGCACCAGTGCCTGCACGTCTTTCGGAAAGCAGCTGCCGCCGTAGCCGGTGCCGGCATAGAGAAAGCTGTAGCCGATGCGCGGGTCGGAGCCGATGCCCTGGCGCACCAGTTCGATGTCGGCACCAACCTTGTCGGCCAGGTTCGCGAGTTCGTTCATGAAGCTGATGCGCGTGGCCAGCATCGCGTTGGCCGCGTACTTGGTGAACTCCGCCGACCTCACGTCCATCACGCGCATGCGCTCGTGGTTGCGGTTGAACGGCGCATAGACCTTGCGCATCACGGCCAGCGCCTCGCGGCCCTCGTCGTCGTCGGCCACACCGAGCACGATGCGGTCAGGCCGCATGAAGTCCTCGACCGCCGCGCCTTCCTTCAGGAATTCGGGGTTGCTCACGACGGCGAAGCGATGGTCGGCCATGCCGCGCTTCGTCAGTTCGTCGCGGATCGCGGCCGTCACCTTGTCGGAGGTGCCCACCGGCACGGTCGACTTGTCGACCACCACCGTGAAGCGGTTCATGGTGCGGCCGATGCTGCGCGCGGCGGCCAGCACGTACTGCAGGTCGGCGCTTCCGTCCTCGTCGGAGGGCGTGCCGACCGCGATGAACTGCACGTCGCCATGCGCGACCGCGGCCTCGACGTCGGTCGAGAAAGTCAGGCGCTTGGCGGCCACGTTCGACTGCAGGAGTTCGGCCAGGCCGGGCTCGTAGATCGGGATGCCGCCCTCGTTGAGCGTCTTGACCTTGGCCGGATCCAGGTCGAGGCAGAACACGTGGTTGCCAAGGTCTGCCAGGCAGACGCCGGTGACAAGCCCGACATAGCCGGTGCCGATGATGGTGATGTTCATGGTTGTGTGATCAGGCCGGGGTGCCGGCCGAAAGGAGCTGGTCGAAATAGGCGATGGTCTTCTGCAGGCCTTCGTCGAGCTGGGTCTTTGGCTCCCAGCCGCCGAGCTTTTCCCGGGCCAGCGAGATGTCGGGCCGGCGCTGCTTCGGATCGTCGGCCGGCAGCGGCATGCGCACCAGCTGGCTCTTCGAGCCGGTGAGCGCGATCACCTTGTTGGCCAGCTCGAGCATCGAGAACTCGCCGGGGTTGCCGATGTTGACCGGGCCCGGAAAGTCGTCGCCCGTGTCCATCAGGCGGATGAAGCCTTCGATCAGGTCGTCCACGTAGCAGAAGCTGCGCGTTTGCTGGCCGTCGCCGTAGATCGTGATGCTCTCGCCCTTGAGCGCCTGCACGATGAAGTTCGACACCACACGCCCGTCATTCATGTGCATGCGTGGCCCGAAGGTGTTGAAGATGCGCGCCACCTTGATTCGCAGCTTGTGCTGGCGGTGGTAATCGAAGAACAGCGTTTCGGCGCAACGCTTGCCTTCGTCGTAGCAGCTGCGGATGCCGATCGGGTTGACGCGGCCCCAGTAGGCCTCGACCTGCGGATGAACCTCGGGATCGCCGTAGACCTCGCTGGTCGAGGCCTGCATGATCCTCGCGCGCACCCGCTTGGCCAGCCCCAGCATGTTGATAGCGCCATGCACGCTGGTCTTGGTGGTTTGCACCGGGTCGTGCTGGTAGTGGATCGGCGACGCCGGGCAGGCCAGGTTGTAGATCTCGTCGACCTCCACATAGAGCGGAAAGGTCACGTCATGGCGCATCAGCTCGAACTGCGGCTTGTCGAGCAGATGCTCGATGTTGCGCTTGCTGCCGGTGAAGAAGTTGTCGACACACAGCACGTCGTGCCCCTGCGCGATCAGGCGGTCACAGAGGTGGCTGCCGAGGAAGCCGGCGCCGCCGGTGACCAGAATGCGTTTGGTGGGGTTGTAGTTGCGCATGAAAGCAGTTCCTTCGGTTCAGGGGGCAGTTGAGGCGCCGTCGGCGGGACGCGACCGGTGCTCGTACATCTTGGCGTCGACCAGCATGCGGAACCACAAGGCCTGGAAGAACGCGAAGTAGAAGCCGGGCTTGCCGTCGAGAAAGCCCAGCCGGAAGACGTAGCGGTAGATGAAATAGCTGAAGGCGCGCAGCCCGATCGGCAGCTTGTAGTAAACCTGCTTGATGAAGCGAGTGCGCTCGCGCGCATCGCCCAGCAGCCGGGCCTGCAGCACGTCGCCGCCTTGCGCCCCGGGGCCGAGCTTTTCCTTTGCCTCGGCATCGCTCCAGCGGTTGTGGCTGGTGATCCAGCTGGTCAGGGAGGCGGCGTTCTTGTCGTGCATGAAGCCGTTGATGCGACCGCTCGGCGCGTCGGCGATGAAGTGCTGGTCATACAGCCGCGACTCGCAGCGGCCCACACCCGATTTGAAGAGCCGCAGATGCCACGGGTTGACGCCGCTGTGGCGCAGCATGTGGCCCATGAAGTAGTCGCGCCGGCGCAACAACCAGGCATCGAACTTCGCGGGCCCGGCCAGGATCGCGCGCATCTCGCGGATCGATTCCGCATCGAGCACCTCGTCTGCATCGAGGTGCAGTTGCCAGGCGCAGTGCGGCGCCACCTGGGCGATCGCCCAGTTGCGCTGGTCGCTGTAGTTGCTGAAGGGGCGCTGCACCACGGTGCATCCCAGTTCTTCGAGCAGCGCAGGGGTTCCGTCGGTCGAGCCGGAATCGACCGCGTACACATGCGGGCTCACCTGCAGTGCCGCAGTCACGGTCTCCCGGATGATGCCGGCCGAGTTGAAAGTCAGGATGACGATCGTGCAATGGTGGGTGACAGAAGAAGAGTCGGACACGGCAGCGTTCATGGAAGGTAAGAGCGCGCCACTTTCGTGGCCCGACGGCGGCAAAACGGGGAACCCAATAATTACATCGAAAGTTCGCGAAGACCCCTATTGTCAACACAATTTCTTACAGCAGGCTATCGACCACCCGTCATAGCCCTTCGGTCAGTCGCCAAGCAGTTCTCCGATCGGCTGCAAGTCTTCCACCTGGTCGCAAACGGCCTTGACCATCATCATGATGGGAATACCGAGCAGCAGCCCCCAGATGCCCCAGAGCCAGCCCCAGAAAATTACGCCGACGAACACCGCGACCGGGTTCATGCTGCTGCTGCGACTGGTGAGCCAGGGCGTGAGCAGGTTCCCGACGAGGGTGTGGATCAGCAGCGAAACGCCTCCGATCAGCAACGCCATGTCGATCGCGTTGAACTGAAGGAACGCGACCAGCGCAGAGGCACCCATCACCACGATCGAGCCGAGGTACGGAATCAGGTTGGTGACTGCGGCGATGATGCCCCACACCGCAGCGCTCTCGAGGCCGAGCGCCCAGAATGCGAGCCAGGTTGCAACGCCCACGATCGCGCTCGTGAAGATCTGCACCAGCAGATAGCGCTCGATGTGGCCCGTGATGTCGTCCAGCACATGCACGGTGATCTTTTTCTTCTCGAAGCTGGGCCCGGTGATCTTGACCAGCTTGCGCCGGAAGGTGTCGCCCGAGGCGAGCGCGAAGAACGTGAGGAACGCCACCAATGCGAGCTGGCCGGCCGCGGCCAGCAGCCCGAGCGTGCCGCTCCAGAGGTAGTCGCGCACGTTGAACGAAGGCCGCTCGACGATGACGCGGGCCACGCCCTTGCGCGCCGCCACCTGGGCCGAATTCTCCTCGGCCGCCTGCTCGAGTTGCGCGGCAGCCTGTTGCACGGTGTCGAGCGTGCCGGTACGCGCCGGGCCGCGGCTGCGCACCGCCTGCCGCAGCTTCTGCGCCGCAACGGGCAGCGAATCCACCAGCTGACCCGCGCTGTCGGACAACGAGTAGGCGGTGCTGCCGAAGCCTCCGCCGATTGCCAGCAAGACCACGGCCGCGCCGATGGCGCGTGGCACATGCCAGCGTGCGAGCCGTTCGACCACCGGCGCCAGCGCGTAGGTCAGCAGCAGGCTGACCATCAGCGGAATGAAGACGGGCGCCGCCCAGCGCAATGCAAAGACGCCGGCCAGCGCGGCCAGTACCGCCAGCGATACGCTGCGCACGTCGACCGGCACGTGCAACAGCAGGGGTTCACGCGGACGCGGCTCGCTTGCGGCGGCGGCGACAGGGTCGGGCTCGACCCGGGGTGCCGCGTCGGCGGGTGGCGCGTCGGGGGTGGGCGCGACGGCGTCGGGCGCGGCAGGGGCGGGCGCGTCAGGCGTGCTCATCGGGAATCCTTCAACGCGTCGCGCACTGCCGCGAGCTGCCGGCGCGACACCACCACCGGTTCACTGATGCCGCGCAGCCGCAATGCCCAGCCGTCGGCATCCTCGCCGTCGTCGTATTTCTCGAGCGCGCGCATCGCCGCACGCGCCACCAGCGCGTTGCGGTGCACGCGCACGAAGCGGTTCGGGTAGCGCTCCTCCATCTCGCTGAGGCTGCCGTCGTAAATGTGGCTGTGCGTGGGCGTGCGCACCGTGAGGTACTTGAACTCGGACTTGAGGTAGACCACATCCGACAGCGGCACCCGCTCGGCCCGACCCCGCTCCTGGATCAGCAACACCTCTTCGGCCGGATGGGGCTGCAGCGCCCGCCGTTCCTTGAGGTAGCGCTCGGCTTTCTGCAGCGCCTGCTGCAGCCGCTCGGCCCGCACCGGCTTGGTGAGGTAGTCGACCGCGTCGAGCTCGAAGGCGGTCACCGCATGGCTCGGGTGAGCGGTCACGAACACGATCGCCGGCGCGTCGCCGCGGTCGCGCAGCAGCCGTGCGAGTTCGATGCCGTCAATGCCCGGCATGTGGATGTCGAGCAGCACCAGATCGACCGGCGTTTGCGCCAGCCGCTGCTGCGCCTCGGAGGCCTGCGCGGCCTCGCCCACGACTTCGGCCGGCGGTGCGGTGCAGTCGCCGAGCAGCGTGCGCAGGCGCGAGCGGGCCAACGCTTCGTCGTCGACGATCAAGGTTCGCAGATGCATGGCGCCCTCTTCTTCATGATTCGGCCGGAATGTCGATCCGTACCCGGTAGCTTCCCTGGTCGATGCCCGCGCGGAACTGCGCCTGCATGTCATGCAGAAGCCGCAGCCGGTCGCGCACGTTGGCCAGCGCGATGCCATGCCCGCGCGGCAGCGGTTCATCGGCCCAGCGTAGCGGCGGCAGGCTGTTGACCACTTCGATCACCACCATGCTGCCGCGCCGCTCGGTTCGGATGCGCAGCTTGGCCCCGTCCGGACTCGGTTCGACACCGTGCTTGACGGCGTTCTCGACCAGCGGCTGCAGCAGCAAGGGCGGCAGCCGCGCGCCGCTGGCGGCCGGATCGAGCTGCCAGCGGATGCGCAGCCGGTCGCCGAAACGCACCTGCTCGATCGCCAGGTAGCGCTCGGCCAGGCCGATCTCGTCGGCCAGCGTGACGGAGTCGCGCGGATCGGCCAAGGCCTGGCGGAACAGTTCGCTCAGGTCTTCCAGCATGGTTTCGGCCTTGGCCGGTTCTTCGCGCACCAGCGCGATGGCGCTGTTGAGGGTGTTGAACAGAAAGTGCGGTCGAATGCGCGCCTGCAATTCCTCGAGCCGCGCCGTGGTCGCTGCCGGCGTACGGCCCTGGGCGCGCAACACCAGCGCCACCATCGCCACCCCGGCGAACAGGGCGCCGGCGAGCGCGCTGGCCAGCCAGGGGCCGGTCGAAAGCACGCCCGTCAGGCGCAACAGGCCGCAGCCGTAGAGCCCCGTGAGCACGCCGAGCAACACACCGGCTGCGTACTGGGCCAGGCGCGGCAGGCGCGCCAGCGGCTTCTTCATCGCGCAGGCGAGCACCAGCCAGAGCAGCGTGGCCGGCAGCGCACCGCCGGTGACCGTGGCGGCAAGGCCGAGCCACTCGGACGGGTTGGGCGCCTGGAACATGGTGGCTACCGCCACCACCGCCTCGACGAACAGCACGGCACGCAGCACGGTGCCGACCTGACAGGCGTCGAACAGCGCCACGCCCGGTCGCGCGGGCGTGCGGCTTTTGGCCGGAGCACCGGCCGATGAGGGGGCCACAGGGGTGGCCGATAAAATCGACGGGTTGCGCATCACTGAAACATGAGGTGACAACCCATTATTGCCTCCCGATCGCCTCCCATGACCCAAAACCAACTCGACAAGAAATCCGAAGCCTGGTCTGCCCTGTTCTCCGAGCCGATGAGCGACCTGGTCAAACGCTACACATCCAGCGTGTCGTTTGACCAGCGCCTGTGGCAGGCAGATATGGAGGGTTCGCTCGCGCATGCCGGCATGCTGGCCGCGCAAAAGATCATCAGCACGCAGGATCACGCCGCGATCGAACGCGGGATGAAGCAGATTCGCGATGAAATCGAATCCGGCGCCTTCGAGTGGAAGCTCGACCTGGAAGACGTGCACCTCAACATCGAGGCACGCCTGACCCAATTGGTCGGCGACGCCGGCAAGCGCCTGCACACCGGCCGCAGCCGCAACGACCAGGTCGCGACCGACGTGCGCCTGTGGCTGCGCAGCGAGATCGACCTGATCGACGGCCTGCTGGCCGGCCTGCAGAAGGCGCTGGTCGACATCGCCGAGCAGAACGTCGAGGTGATCCTGCCTGGCTTCACCCATCTGCAGGTGGCGCAGCCGGTGAGCTTCGGCCACCACATGCTGGCCTACGTGGAGATGTTTGCGCGCGACGCCGAACGCATGGCTGATGTGCGCAAGCGCGTGAACCGCCTGCCCCTGGGCGCCGCCGCGCTGGCCGGCACCAGCTATCCGCTCGACCGCGAAATGGTGGCGAAGACCCTGGGCATGGACGGTGTCTGCCAGAACAGCCTGGACGCCGTGAGCGACCGCGACTTTGCGATCGAATTCACGGCGGCGGCCTCGCTGGCCATGATCCACATCAGCCGCTTCAGCGAAGAACTGATCCTGTGGATGAGCCAGAACTTCGGCTTCATCCAGATTGCCGACCGGTTCACGACCGGCAGTTCGATCATGCCGCAGAAGAAAAACCCGGACGTGCCGGAACTCGCGCGCGGCAAGACCGGCCGCGTGGTCGGCCACCTGATGGGCCTGCTCACCCTGATGAAGGGCCAACCGCTGGCCTACAACAAGGACAACCAGGAAGACAAGGAGCCGCTGTTCGACACCGTCGACACGCTCAAGGACACCCTGCGCATCTTTGCCGAGATGGTCGGCGGCATCACGGTCAGGCCCGAGGCGATGGAAAAGGCCGCGCTGCGCGGCTATGCCACCGCCACCGACCTGGCCGACTACATGGTGAAGAAGGGGCTGCCGTTCCGCGATGCACACGAGGCTGTGGCGCACGCCGTCAAGGCCGCGATCGCGCACCAGGTGGATCTGTCGGAACTGCCGCTCAAGGTGCTGCAGGAGTTCAACCCGAAGATCGAGAAAGACGTCTACGCGGTGCTGAGCCTGCGCGGCTCGCTCAATGCCCGCAACATCCTCGGCGGCACCGCGCCGGCGCAGGTGCGCGCGCAGATCGCACGGCACCTCGCGCGGCTGGGCTGAGCCGGCCGCACTACATCGCGCGGTAGAAGATGTAGTCGGCCTGGTACTTCACGACCTGCTTCTGGCCCATGCTGGCGGCGGCGCAGGGCGCCGCGGGGGCCACGCCGCCCTGCGTGGCGACGCGCTGGATGTAGCTCACGCCCTGCATCCTGCCGGCGCCCATGGCCGGGTTGGCCTTGACCAGCTGGTAGGGGATGTTGCCGGTGCCGTTGGGTGCGACCGCGACCTGCACGGCGGTAACCTTGGATCCGTCCATGCTTTCCCAGGTGGCGGGCGGGCCGTAGTACTTGCCGACCTGCGCGCCCTTGCGATCCATCAGCTTCGCGTCGGGGCCGACAAAAAACCATTCGTATTCGCCAGGCATGTTGGCCTTGGCGCGGCACTCGTAGGTGATGTCGCCGGCACCGACGGTTTCCATCGCCACCATATGGCCGGCCGGCACCTTGACCGGATCGGGCAACGTGGCCTGGGAATACATCATGGGCTTGGCGCCCATGCCGGCGCAGGCGGCGAGACTCGCGGTGGCCAGCACGGCCGAGAGGGTACGGAGTTGCATGGTCGGATCCTTCAGGTTGAATAAACAAAGTCGAGCAGTACGGGGGTGTGCGGCTGTTTTGCTGCGTTGTGGCTGCACGCCCGTCTCTGCAGTACGCGCGGCGCCGGCCACTGGATTCATGCCGGGCTGCGTTCAAAGATAAAGAACCTGGCTTTTGGCAGCAGGAGCATCTTGCACCCGCGCTTCGTGCTTGACGTTTTGGGGTTCGTTCGGGGTAGGCCGCTGGCGGCGGGTGGCCCCTTCCGCGAATGTCCCCCGGGCTTCGCCCTCCTCCTTTATTTCGCTGCAGGGGCCACCCACCACCAGCGGCCTTGGGCACGCTCTGCTTGTTCAGCGCGAACATTCACGCTGCGTCCAGGATCAGGGCGGTGGGGCACGCTGCGCAGCGAAATAAAGGAGGAGGCCGCAGGCCGGGGGACATTCGCGGAGCAGCGTGCCCCGCCGCCCTGATCCCGCCCCGGAGCCTCCGCGCCCCGACCCCGCCGGAGAACTTCGGCGCCCGGAACCTCAGCCCGGAACAGCGCCGAATCAGGACAGGATCTTTCAACGCAAGACCGCATCAGTCACCGACATCTGAATCCGTACGCGGCTGCGGGCCGTATCTCCGGGCATGCAGCGCCGTGCTCCACAATCCGCAGATGACCTCTGCCAGCCCCGACGCCGAACTGATGGCGCTGATCGACCGCGTCGGTCGCCGCGACGAGGCCGCGTTGAAACAGCTCTACGAGCAAACCTCGCCGCGGCTGTTCGGTCTGGCGATGCGGGTGGTGCGGCAACGCGAATGGGCGGAGGACGTGCTGCAGGAGGCCTTCCTGACGATCTGGCGCGTGGCCGGCGACTACCGCGGCTCCCTCAGTCCACCGATGGCCTGGCTGGGCCTGATCGTTCGCAGCCGGGCACTCGACCTGCTGCGTCGGCGCACCGCCGACCGGGCGCAGATCACCGACGCGTTCGACGAGGAAATGGCCGACACCCTGGCTTCCGACACCCAGAACCCGCAGGATCTGGCCGAGGCGACCGAACAGGCCTGGGCGCTGCACCAGTGCCTGAGCCAGCTCGAAGGCCGGCAGCGCGAGGTGGTGAGCCTGGCCTACCTGCGCGACCTCAGCCATGGCGAGCTTGCCGAGCAGCTCAAGCTACCGCTCGGCACCGTGAAAACCTGGATCCGGCGCGGCCTAGAGAAGCTGCGCGCCTGCATGGGGCGCATTGCGTGAAAGAGACCCGTTCATGAACATCGCCGCCCACCCCGAACTGCTAGAGCTGCTGGCCGCGAGCCATGCGCTCGGCACGCTGCGGGGCGGCGCACGGCGCCGTTTCGAGGCCATTGCCCGCGAAAGCGCGCCGGTGCGCGCCGCGGCGCTGATCTGGCAGGGCCGGCTCGCCAGCATGACCGAGCTGCAGCCTTCGATCGTGCCCGACGCCGCGGTCTGGACGCGCATCCGCAACCTGATCGAAGCCGAGCAGGCGGGCCACGCGCTGGCACGCCAGCGCGCCGCGCCGCCGGCCGCCGCGCCGGCCCAGGGCGGCTGGCTGCGCAGCCTCGCGCTGTGGCGCAGCGCCAGCTTGGCCGGTGCGCTCGCCACCGTGATCGCCGTGGTGGTCGGCCTCGATCTGCAAAAGCAACTCGAGACCACCCCGACGGTGCAGTACGTGGCCGTGTTGGCCGACGACAAGGCCGCAGCCTCGATGCTGGTGACCTTCGACCCGAAGAACCGCCAGCTGGTGCTGCAGCGCGTGGGCAACTACCAGGCGGGCGCCGACAAGTCGCTGCAGCTGTGGGCGCTGCCGCCCGGCGGCGCGCCACGCTCGCTCGGCGTGCTCGGCGATGCCCCGGCGCTCAAGCTCACCGCGTCCGAAGCCGATGTGCAGGCCGTGCCGGCGCTCGCGATCAGCCTCGAACCGAAGGGCGGCGTGCCGAGCGAGCGCGGCCCGACCGGACCGGTGCTGTTCCACGGCCCGTTGATCAAAAAAACACTCTGACGCCGGAGCGATCCGGAGCCGTTCGTTAACATCATTGACGATGATGTCCCGCTCCCGTCGCGCCGGCCGACTCGTGCTGGCCTCCTGCACCCTTCTCGCCGTTCTCGCCACGCTGGCCGCGCCGGGCGTTCGGGCGCAGGATGCCGCAGCACCCTCCCCGGCGGCCTACGCCGCCGCCCAGACGCGCTGGCACGACGCGTTCGCGGCCTTCGACAAGGCCGACCGCGAGAATCCCCCCGCCAGCGACGGCGTCCTGTTCGTCGGCAGTTCCACCATCCGTTTGTGGACGCGCCTGGCCGACGATTTCCGCTCGCAGCCGGTTGTCATCAACCGCGGCTTCGGCGGTTCGACCATGGCCGACTGCAGCCTGTTCGCGCGCGAACTCGTGGTGCGCTACCGGCCGCGCCAGGTGGTGGTGTACGCCGGCGACAACGACCTCGCCGAAGGCCGGACGCCCTTCCAGGTGCTGGAAAGCTTCGCGCACTTTGCCAACACGGTGCGGGCCGGGTTGCCGAACACCCGCATCAGCTTCATTTCGGTCAAGCCCAGCCCCTCGCGCGCGGCCTTGCTGCCGAAAGTCCAGGAAACCAACCACATCGTCGGCGCCTACGTGCGCACGCAGGCCAACACCGACTACATCGACATCTTCACGCCGATGCTGGGCGCCGATGGCCGACCGCGCGCCGAACTGTTCCGTGCCGACATGCTGCACATGAACGAGACCGGCTACCGGATCTGGCAGGCGGCGATCGCCCCACACCTGCTGGCGCCGGCCGACGTGGGCGCGGTCAACTCGCCGCGCTGACCGACGGGGTCGCGCGCCCCTCCCACCAGAGCGCGAGCCGGGCCACTGCATAGAGCCAGGCGAACACCCCCGCCAGCAGCAGTGCATCGCCCCAGACCGGCCGCGCCAGCTGGTTGTCGCCATAGAGCGCCAGCGTCAGCAACACCGCCACCAGATGGGCGCAGAACACCGGCAGCGAGGCCGAGCCCATTGCTTCGAGCGCGTGCAGGCGCGGCAGCCGCTCGATCAGCCCGGGGCCGAACCGCACCGCCAGGATGCCCAGTGCCACCAGGTTCACCAACCGCAGCGGCCCTAGCCGCCACTTGTCGAACAGCAGGTTCAGTTCCGCATCGCCACCGAACGGCGCCTGTCCGTGCTCGCCGAAGTGGCGCCAGACCAGGCAGTACAGCGCGACAGCCGCCGCCAACGCGGCCACCCAGTTCGGAAAGCGCAACGGCTTCGCTTCGGGCGCCTGCCGCCCGGCGCCGATGCACAGCCCCGCGAACCAGACAAACTGCCAGCCGAAGGTGTTGAACGACCCCATCTCGCCGTACGGCACCGACAGCTCGAAATGCGAGGCTGCGATGCCGTAGACCCACTCGCTCAGGCCGAACTGTGCGCCTGCCCACAGCGTGGCGCTCAGCGCCATCGCACCGCTCCATCCGCGCCGCAGCGCGAAGCCCAGCACCCAGGGGCTCAACAGCATGAAGAAGATGTACATCGGCAGGATGTCGAGCAGCGGCGGCTCGTACACCAGCAGCAGCCCGCTCAGGAATGCGTCGCGCGGCTGGGCCAGGTAGTAGGTCAGCAGGTTGGTCACGGCCGGCTGTTCGATCCGCACGCCGAGGCCCGCGGTGATGGTGAACAGGAACGCCAGGGTCGCTGCCTGTGCCAGCCAGACCTTGTACACGCGCTTGCCGAACGCGCGCCGCATCGCACCGATGCCCTGGCGCTGCGCAAGCCGGCTGTAGACCAGCCCGGACACGTAGGCCGACAGCAGCACGAAGCCCTCGGCGGCCGAGACGAAGCCGAACGGCTGGCCGAGCGGGTCGGTCAGGCGTGTCGGCAGGTGCGTGAGCGTCATCAGCACCAGCATCAGCCCGCGCAGGGCATCGATTTCCCATTGGCGCTTCATCGGGCGGGCTGGCAGACGGGGGATGGGAAGGAAAAAGGCAAAACGGGGGATGCTACAGGGCGGCGGCAAACCCTGCGGCCGGGCTTCAGCCCGGCTTAAGCGGCTACCGGACAATCGCCACCCAATAGGACGGATTGCGAGAAACCATGCGCCTGCTGCTGGTAGAGGACGACACCATGATCGGCGAGACGCTGCTCGACCTGCTGCGCGGCGAGAACTACGCGGTCGACTGGGTGCGCGACGGTGAAATGGCCGACACCGCCCTGCGCGCCCACCGCTATGACCTCATGCTGCTCGACCTCGGCCTGCCGCGGCGCGACGGGCTCGAGGTGCTGCGCAGCCTGCGCGCGCGCCGCGACAGCGTGCCGGTGCTGGTGGCGACGGCACGCGACGCGGTCGGCGACCGCGTGGCAGGGCTCGATGCCGGTGCCGACGACTACGTGGTCAAGCCCTACGACATGACCGAGCTGCTGGCCCGCATCCGCGCGCTGATCCGGCGCCGTGCCGGCCATGGCGAGCCGACCTTCTCGCACCTGGGCGTGACGCTCAACCCGGCCACCCACGAGGCCACGCTGAACGGCCAGCCGGTCGCGCTTTCGGCGCGCGAGTGGGCCGTGATCGAACCGCTGATTGCGCGGCCCGGCGTGCTGATGTCGCGCGCCCAGCTGGAAGAAAAGCTCTACAGCTGGAAGGACGACATCAGCAGCAACGCGGTCGAGGTCTACATCCACGGGCTGCGCAAGAAGCTCGGCGCCGGGTTGATCCAGACCGTGCGCGGCCTCGGCTACATGGTGGCCCGGGAATGAGCGCCGCGGCCCGCCATCATTCGCTGCGGGGGCGATTGCTCGGCTTCGTGCTGGCCTCGATCCTGCTCGCGGCGCTGGGGCTGGGCATCACGGCCTATCAAGGCGCGCTGCGCGAGGCCGACGCCATGTTCGACCTGCACCTGCAGCAAATGGCGCATTCGCTGCGCGGCAGCGCGCCGATCGGCAGCACGGCCGACACCGACTATGGCGAGGAAGGCTTCGACGTGTTCGTGCAGATCTGGGGGCCGGACGGCACGCAGGTGTTCCGCTCGGCCCGCTCGGCGCTGCCGCCACGTGCGGTGCTGGGCTTTTCCGATGCGGTGGTGGACGGCAACCGCTACCGCGTCTATTCGTTGCAGACCCCGATGCAGACCGTTCAGATCGCGCAGGACATGGACGCGCGCCAGGCCCGCGCACGCGCCCTCGCACTGCGCGCCACGTTGCCAATGGCGCTGATGGCCCCGCTGCTGATGCTGGCGGTCGGCTGGATCATCACGCGCTCGCTCGCGCCGGTGCAGCGCATGCGGCGCGAGGTGGCCGGCCGCGCCGACGACGACCTCTCACCCTTGCCCGAGACCGATCTTCCCGACGAGGTGCGGCCGCTGGTGCAGGAGCTCAACCTGCTGTTCCAGCGCGTGCGCGGTGCGTTCGAGGCCCAGAAGAATTTCGTGGCCGATGCGGCGCACGAGTTGCGCTCGCCGCTGACGGCGCTCAAGCTGCAGGCCGAGTCGCTGCGCCGCGCGGGCGACGAAGCCGGCCGTGAAGCGGCCACGCTGCGGCTGCAGCAGGGCATCGACCGTTCGATCCGGCTGGTTGGCCAGTTGCTGGCGCTGGCACGGCAGGAAGCCACAGAGACGCCGCTCGACGACCCCAGCGGCCCCGTCGAACTCGAAGCGCTGATCGCCGAAGCAATCGCCGCCGTGCTGCCGCAGGCGCAGCAGCGCAGCATCGACCTCGGACTTGCTGCGTCGACACCCGCGCAGGTGCAAGGCCAGCCCGCCGCGCTGCACATCCTGCTCGGCAACCTGCTCGACAACGCGCTCAAGTACACGCCCGCAGGCGGCCAGGTCGACGTCACGCTGGCGCTCGCCGACCAGGCGCCCGTGCTCACGGTCGAAGACAGCGGCCCCGGCATTCCCGAAGCCGACCGCGAGCGCGCCTTCGACCGCTTCTACCGCGCGGCCGGCGCGGGCGCAGAGGGCAGCGGGCTCGGGCTCGCGATCGTGCAGGCCATCGCGGGGCGCCATGGCGCCACCGTGCACCTGGGGCACTCGCAAAGGCTCGGCGGCCTGCGGGTGGACGTGCAGTTTCCGAAGGCCGCAGGTTAAGACCCCTCTAAGCCTGGCTCCCCATCATCGGGTCATCCACTTCACAAGGACGGATCCCATGCGACTCGAATCCCTCACCCCCACCCGCTTGATGCTGGCCCTCGTGGCTGCGGGCGTCATCGGCGGTGCCAGCGTCTCGGCGTTCGAGCTCACGCGCGCCAATGCAGCAATGCCGCAGGTCGCCACCGCGACCACCACCACCGGCATCCCGGTGGCCCTGCCCGACTTCTCGCAGATCACCGCGCAGAACGGCCCGGCCGTGGTCAACATCAGCGTGGTCGGCACCCGGTCGGCCGACGAGGTGGCCAGCGCCGACGACGACGGCAACCCCTTTGCCGACGGCGACCCGTTTGCCGAGTTCTTCAAGCGCTTCCAGCAAGGCCCCGGCGCACAGCAACGCGGCCAGCGCGGCCGCCCGGCGCAACCCGAAGCCCAGACCGTGCGCGGCCAGGGCTCGGGCTTCATCGTCAGCGCCGATGGCGTAATCCTCACCAACGCCCATGTAGTGAAGGGCGCGAAGGAGGTCACCGTCAAGCTCACCGACCGGCGCGAACTGCGCGCCAAGGTGCTCGGCGCCGACCCCAAGACCGACATTGCCGTGCTCAAGGTCGAAGCCAAGGATCTGCCGGTGGTCAAGCTCGGCAGCGTCAACGACCTCAAGGTCGGCGAATGGGTGCTGGCCATCGGCTCGCCGTTCGGCTTCGAGAACACGGTGACGGCCGGCGTGGTGAGCGCCAAGGGCCGCTCGCTGCCGGACGACAGCGCGGTACCGTTCATCCAGACCGACGTGGCGGTGAACCCGGGCAACTCGGGTGGCCCGCTGTTCAATGCACGCGGAGAGGTGGTCGGCATCAACTCGCAGATCTACAGCCGCACCGGCGGCTACCAGGGTGTGTCGTTCGCGATCCCGATCGATCTGGCCAACAAGATCAAGAACCAGATCGTGGCCACGGGCAAGGTCGAGCATGCACGGCTCGGCGTGTCGGTGCAGGAAGTGAACCAGACGCTGGCCGACTCCTTCAAGCTCGACAAGCCCGAAGGTGCGCTGATCGCCAACGTCGAAAAGGGCGGCCCGGGCGATCAGGCCGGCCTGCAGACTGGGGACGTAATACGCAAGGTCGACGGCCAGCCGATCGTGTCTTCGGGCGACCTGCCGGCCGCAATCAGCCTGGCCACGCCGGGCGCCAAGGTGCAGCTCGACATCTGGCGCAAGGGCAGCGCCCAGACGGTCACGGCCAAACTCGGCAATGCGACCGACAAGGCCGCCAAGGTGGCGAGCGCGGGCGACGCGGCCGACCAGGGCAAGCTGGGGCTGGCGTTGCGTCCGCTGCAACCCGACGAACGGCGTGAGGCCGGCATCGACAACGGCCTCGTGGTCGAAGCGGCGCGCGGCCCGGCGGCCCTGGCGGGGGTGCAGGCGGGCGACGTGCTGCTGGCGGTGAACGGCACGGCGGTGCGCAACATCGACCAGGTGCGGGAGGTGGTGGCGAAATCTTCCAAGTCGGTGGCGCTGCTGGTGCAACGCGGCGACGACAAGATCTTTGTGCCGGTTCGGATCGGTTGATATTTCGGGTCGCGGGCGAAGACTTGGGGCGGGGGCCAGGACGCAGGGGCCAGGGCACGGGACGGGCCGCTGACGGCTGAGGACGGGCCGCTGACGGCTGAGGGCGGGCCGCTGGCGGCTGAGGGCGGGCCGCTGGCGGCTGAGGGCGGGCCGCTGGCGGCTGAGGGCGGGCCGCTGGCGGCGGGTGGCCCCTTCCGCGAATGTCCCCCGGGCTTCGCCCTCCTCCTTTATTTCGCTGCAGGGGCCACCCACCACCAGCGGCCAGGGCACGCTCTGCATGTTCAGCGCGAAACGGTCACATCGCTTCCAGGCTCAGGGCGGTGGGGCACGCCGCGCAGCGAAATAAAGGAGGAGGCCGCAGGCCGGGGGACATTCGCGGAGCAGCGTGCCCCGCCGACCTGAGCCCGTCACAGCGCCCCAGCCCTCAGCGCCCAAGAGCCCGAGAGCCCGAGCGACCCGATCCCGGAGGGCAGCCGCGCGGTTTCGGCTACGCTCCTGCTTGTGTTCTATGCCATCCCCCTCGAAAGCAAGCCGACCTGGCGCAACCCGCCGTGGCTCACGGTGCTGCTGATCCTCGTCAACATCGCAATCTTCTTCGGCCCGCAGCGCACCGAGGAAAAAGCCGAGGAACGCGCCACCGCCTACTATCTGTCGAGCCGCCTGCCCGACTGGGAACTGCCAGCCTTCGTCACCCATCTGGAGCAAACCGGCAGCCGCTTCGCGAAGCAGGCGCGCGAAATGCTGCGGCGCAAGGTCGGGCGCGACCAGCTGGTCGATCTGATGCGCACCGAGCGCAAGTTCGAGGCCCGGCTCCATGCCGATGCCGTCATCACCCCCACCGACCCCCGCTATGCCGAATGGAAGGAGCGGCGCGCCGAGTACGAAAGCATGCTGCCCGCCTCCTTCACGCGCCGCTGGTCGATGGACTTCGCCGAGGGTGCGCCGCTCGAGCCCGTGACCTGGCTGACCTCGGCCTTCCTGCATGGCAGCACCGGCCATCTGATCGGCAACATGCTCTTCCTGTTTTTGTTCGGCTTCACCGTAGAGCTGGCGCTCGGTCGCACGACCTACCTCGGCTTCTATCTGCTGGCCGCCCTCGGCGCATCGGCGATGGCCGTGTGGGCCTATGGTGGACGCGGCAGCTACGGCCTCGGCGCCTCGGGCGCCATCGCGGGGCTGATGGCGATGTATGCGCTGATCTACAAGCTGCGGCGCATCCGGTTTTTCTACCAGTTCTTCTTCTACTTCAATTACGTCACGGCGCCGGCGCTGATCCTGCTGCCGGTGTGGATGGCCAATGAGGTGGTGCAGCACATGAGCGGCGAAACCGGCGTCGGCTACATGACCCACCTGGGCGGGCTGCTCACCGGCACGCTGCTGATGCTGTTGTGGCCAGCCGCACGGCGCAGCCAGCCGGTGCTGACCGCGGCGACCCCGCCCGACCCGTTCGACGGGCACGTCGAGCGCGCCACTCAGTTCGGCAAGCAGTTGCAGTTCGACCGCGCGGCCGCCGAATGGCAGGCCGCCGCCAAGCTGCGGCCCGACCACCTGCCAACGTTGCGCGCGTTCTTCAACACCGCACGGCTCCAGCCTTCGGGCGATCCGTTCCACCGCGCGGCGAAACTGATTTTTCGCCTGCGCGACAGCAGCGAGCACACGATCGCGTTCCAGCACGAGAGCTACAAGGTTTACCTCGACCAGGCACGCCCCTCGGTGCGCCTGTCGCCGGGCGAGATGGCGCGGCTCGCGAGCCGGTTTGCACGTGCCGGCCATTTCGACGACGCGCGCCGGTTGTGCCAGGCGCTGCTTTCCAGCGCGCCTGGCCATGAGGCCGCGATCGATGCGCTAACGATGGTCGCGTCCTGCCAATGGCAGGCTGGCCAGCGCGAGCAGGCCCTGAGCTGGTTGCCGCAACTTCAGAAGCTGGCGCCCGACCATGCCGTGACGCGCATGCTCGACCAGGGCCGCTCGCTCCAACCGCTGTCAACCTGATGCACGCCATGAACCGAACGCCATTGGCCATCCTCTCGCTCGGTATCGCTCTCGCCTTGTCGATGCAGCCGGCCCTTGCCGACACGCTCAAGAAACCCGCTCTCGACAAGCTGGCCGCAGCGCAACAGGTCCAACCGGCGCGCGATTTCAACGCGTTCCTCGATGCCGCCGCCAAGGCCGACCCGAAGCTCAAGGCCAGCGTCGCGGCCTACCGCAAAAAGGCGCCGCTGCGGGGCGACGCATTCACCAACATCAGCCGGCTGCTCGGCCTGTACAACCGGCTGCAGAACCAAGACGCGGTGATCGCCACCATGGCCCGCATGGTCGCGATTCCCACCGTGCGCGACGACCGGATTCCGCCGCACGAGAACAAGGCCATCATCGAATTCGGCATCCTGGTCGAGGGCATGGCCAAGGACTTCGGGCTGCAGTACCGCAACGTCGACAACCGCATCTTCGAAGTCAAGCTGCCTGCCAACACGAAAACAGGCAAGGACGAGTTCGGCATCCTCACGCATGCCGACGTCGTGCCCGCCGTGGCGGACGAATGGGTGCTGGACGACGGCACCCGGCTCGACCCGTTCAAGCTGACGCGCGTGGGCAACAACCTCTATGGCCGCGGCACCATCGACGACAAGGGCTCGATCGCCGCCGTGCTCTATGCGATGAAGATCGTGAAGGAAAGCGGCCTGCCGCTGGACCGCACCATCCGCCTGATGATCGAGACCACCGAGGAAACCGGCGGCGACGCGATGAAGTACTACCGCAGCAAGACGCCGCTGCCCGACTACAACATCGTGCTCGACAGCAAGTACCCGGCGGTGGTCGCCGAAAAGGGCGCGGGCGCGCTCAAGGTGTTCTTTCCGGTGGAAGCCGCCGATGCCGGCACTACGGCCATCGTCGCAATGGCCGGTGCCGCGGCCGCCAACATGGTGCCGCAGAACGCCACCGCGAAGCTCAAGGGCGGCGACCTCGCCGCCGTGGCCGCGACGCTGGACGCCACCAAAGGCGGCTTTGTGCAGGCCTACGAAAGCCAGGGCGGCAAGTTCAGCATCGACGTGGTGAAAGCCGCGGACAGCGTGAACGTAAAGGTGACCGGCGTCTCGGCGCACGGCTCCCGGCCCGAGGAAGGCGTGAACCCGCTGCCACGGCTCGCGCTGTTCCTGCGCGAATCGGGCGTGCCGCTGGCCAACAACCACTACGCGAGGGCCGCGAAGTACCTCGGCGACCTCTATGGCACCGGCTATCTCGGCGAGAAGATGGGCCTGGGCTACCGCGACTCCTTCATGGGCCCGCTCACGTTGTCGCCCAACCTGATCCGCGAAAAAGACGGCAAGCTCGAAGTCACCACCAATGTGCGCATGCCGCGCGGCAGCACGCCGGACGATCTCAAGAAAGCCGTGGCGGGCCGCATCGACGCCTGGGCCACTGCCAACCAGGTGAAGCTGGCGATCAGCCACGAGCAGGGCGACTGGATGGCGCGCGACCCGAAGGGTGCATGGCTCTCCACGCTGCTCAACATCTTCGGCGACACCACCGGGCTCCAGGCCGAACCCGTGCCCACCGCCGGCAGCACCACCGCCAAGCTGATGCCCAACGCCATCAACTTCGGCCCAGCCATGCCGGGCAAGAAGTACACGGCGCACAACGCCAAGGAGTTCAAGGAAGTGGCCGACCTCGACGCCGACATGCAGATGTTCACCGAAATGCTGCTGCGCATCGGCAACCTGAAGCAGATGCAGTAGCGGCGGCCCGCTCAGGCCCGGCCCAGCACCTCGAGCACCCGGCCGTCCCCGATGAACGCGCCGCCGACCAGCATCCGGAAGGTGGCGTTGCGCTGAAACCGCGGCAGCGCGACCGCTGGCGTCAGAAACTCGACCTGCAGGGCATGCGCCTTGCCGCGACGAACGGTGTCGTCGGGCCGCACCAACCAGCGCGCCGTGAAGCCATCGTTGCCGACCACCAGTGCGCAATGGTGTTCGCCGGCGGCGATCGGCGTGTCTTCGACGGGCAGCGCGGCCTCCCGCAGCGTGAGCTCGACCCAGGCGTGGGGACTGAACGTGCCCGCTGCGCCGAAAACCGCCGGCACCGGCCCGGTCGACCCGGGCGAAGCGGGGCGTCGCACTTTCGCAACCAGCCACGCGACGATGTTGCCGATGACCGGGAGCCACAGCAGCATCAGCAGCGTGCCGAGGTCGCGCAGCATCGAGGCCGGTGGCGCAAATTGCCGCAGCAGCGCGCCGCCCACGGCGACGCACAGCAGGACGATGACGATGAGCTTGCGCCGGGCCTGGATGCGGGTCACAGGGTCACAGTCACCCGGCGAGCTTGGCGCCCCGGGTGGTCGGGTCGTCGTCGCGCAGCAGCCAGCTCACCTCTTCGGTTTGCGGCGTCTTCGGGTAGCGTCTTTTCATGGTCTGCAGGATCGGCATGGCCATGTCGCGCCGATCCAGGCCCTGTATCAGCACACGTGCGGCCAGTTCGTAGGCATCGGGAATCGCGGCATGCCCGGCGTTGCGCTTGTCGAAGCCCTTGAGCAAAGCCAGCGCAGCGCGTGCGTCACCGGCGCGCCATTGCAGGCGTGCAAAGCTCACCACATGGGCCGGGTTGTCGCAGAGGAACTGCGGGTCCTTGCCAATGCAGGTCTGGTACACCGCGAGCGCTTCGGTCTCCAGCTTGCTGTGCATCAGCAGCTCGATGAAGCGCTTGCCATGGCGCAGCAGGTCGTCGGTCTTGCTGGATACGGCCAGCACCCGGTGGTAGCGGCGCTGTGCATGCAGGTCGTTCTCGGCCCCGCGCGCCGCGTCGTAGGCAATGCCCACGGCGTTGTCGATCTCGCCATGCTCGACCATGTCGGCCACGTGCGCGTCGATCGCGCGGGCCTCTTCCGACACATCGCGCTCGCCGGACGCGGCCTGCGGCACGAAGCGCTGGTCGATGCCGAGCTCTTCGTGGTACTGGTACATCGCATAGCCGAGCAGCGCCGACATGGCCCAGCTGAAATAGATCAGCACGAAATTGATCAGCGGCAGCAGCATCCAGCGGGCGACCAGCGGCGCCACCAGCGGAAGCGCGATCTCGGCGCCGCCGCTCAGGAAGAACAAAAAGGCCCACAGCGCCACATAGGGCCAGCCCATCGCGCGCATCACCGACCACCAGAGCGCCGGGTTGAGGGATTGGCCGAGGCTGGCCGTCTGCACCAGAACCACGGCGATGGCCGGCAATGCAAAGGAAACGACCGCCCAGCCGGCGATGGCGAGGTTCTTCGAAACGTAGGCCAGGCCGCCGATCAGGAAGCTCATGACCAGCAGGATCGCGAACAGCTTCCACGGCAGGTTGACCAGGTCCGGGTCGCGCTGCGGCGGAAAGTCCCGGGTGCGCAGAAAGCCCTGCGAACTGAGCTGGATGACCTTGAAGCTGTAGCGGCTGGCCGCAAGCAGGATGCCCAGCTCGATCAGGATGATCGCAAAAGGCAGCGGGATCACAAGGACGAGCAGGCTGCACAGCGAGAGCACCAGCGCATACAGCAGCGGCTCCCACTGCAGCGGAAACAGGAAAAACCGCGGCAGGCGCAGCCAGAACGGCGTGATCGGCGCGGCACGTGAGCGCATTGGTGTCATGAATCCTCGTCCTCTTGTTCTTCATGGGAAGTGTATCGAGACGTGAACAAGTTGCGATAACCTCCCAGCGCACAGGAGAGACCGTTGAACGCTTACAACACCTACAAGACCCTCGCCGCCGCAGCCCTGCTGGCCGGCCTGTCCCTTGGAGCCCAGGCGCTCCAGATCACAAGCCTCACGCCGCAGGGCGAGGTGGCACGCGTCCGGCAGATCGTCGCCAAGTTCGACCAGGCTGCCGTCACCTTCGGCGACCCGAAGGCGCCCGCGCCGCTCACCGTGAGCTGCAGCGATGCCCAGGCCGGCAAGGGCACCGGCCGCTGGACTGGCGAGAAGCAATGGGTGTTCGACTTCGAGAACGACCTGACGCCTGGCGTGCGCTGCAGCGTCACCCGGGTTTCAGGCTTCAAATCGGCCTCCGGTGCAGAGCTCACCGGCGCGAGCAGCTATCAATTCAATAGCGGCGGCCCGTTCGTTCGCAGCATCCGCCCGGGCGGCGGGCGCATCGACGAGCAGCAGTTCTTCGTGCTCGAACTGAACGGCGCGGCCAGCACCCAGACCTTGCTCACCAACGTGTGGTGCCAGGCCGATGGCATCGGCGAGCGTATTCCGGTGGTGGCGCTGGCCGAGGCCGAACGGGCCGCGCTGCTGAAATCGATGGGCGCGACCGAGCGCGCGGCCAAAGACCCGCTGCGTTTTGCCGCGTTGCGATGCAACCGCACCCTGCCGCCCTCGGCCAAGGTGCAACTGGTGTACGGCACCGGCGTGGCCACGCCCTCCGGCGTTGCCAACAAGGTGGAGCGCCGCTTCAACTTCCAGGTGCGCGAGCCTTTTGCCGTGTCGTTCAGCTGCGAACGCGAGAACGCGCAGGCCGCCTGCCTGCCGCTGCGGCCGATGTCGCTGTCGTTCAACGCGCCGGTGCCGCGCAGGCTGGCTGCGCAGATCGTGGTCAAGGGCGGCGGCAAGAGCATCGCGCCCAAGTTCAACGACGACGGCCAGGTCGATGCCGAAACGCTGGTCGATTCGGTCAGCTTCCCGGCGCCCTTCCCCGAGCAGACGCAGTTCACCGTCGAGCTTCCGGCCGGCTTCAAGGACGAGTCGGACCGCCCGTTGGCCTCGCCGACGAGCTTTCCGCTGAAAGTGTCGACGGGTGCCATGCCGCCGCTCGCCAAGTTCGCGGCTTCGCCGTTCGGCGTGGTCGAGCGGCTGGCCGAGTCGAACGGGGTGGCGATGATGCCGGTGACGGTGCGCAACGTGGAGCCCGCACTCAAGCTGCAGGCCCTGACGCCCGGCAAGGTGAGCGATCTGAACCCCAAGACCGACGCCGAAATCATTGCCTGGTTTCGCAAGGTGCGGCGCTACGACAGCAGCTATGTGGTCGACCGCAAGGTGGCTGCACGCGATGTGAAGGGCGTGCTGCCGAAGGTGATCGACAAAGACGACAAGACCAGCGTGCAAACGCGCATGCTCTCGCTGCTCGACGGTCAGGCCGGCGTGAAGACGCTCGACATGCCCAAGGCAGAAGGCGGCGCCCCGCGTCCGTTCGAAGTGATCGGCATTCCGCTCACGCCGGGCTTCCACGTGCTGGAGATCGCGTCGCAAAAGCTCGGCGATTCGCTGCTCGACGAACGCTATGGCAACGGTCGCACGATGTACGTGCGCACCAGCGCGCTGGCCACCAACCTGGCGGTGCACTTCAAGCTGGGCCGCGAGAACGCGCTGGCCTGGGTGACCACGCTCGACAAGGGCAAGGTCGTGGCCGGTGCCGCGGTGCGCGTGTCGGGCTGCGACGGCAAGGAGGTGGCTGCCGGCACCACCGATGCCAATGGCATCGCAACGCTGAAAGGCATCTCGTCCGAGCCGCCCACCTGCTCCGGCAACGGCGACGGCGACTACGGCGGTAACGCGTACTTCGTCAGCGCCCGCGCGACCCTGACCGGCAAGGATGCCGGGGACGAAAAAGGCGTGGAAGACCTCGCCTTCACCTGGAGCGACTGGCAGCGCGGCATCGAGCCCTGGCGCTTCAACGTGCCGACCAGCCTGCAGCCGGAGCCCGACAGCATTGCCCACACCATCGTCGACCGCACGCTGCTGCGCGCCGGCGAAACGGTGTCGATGAAGCACATCATCCGCACGCAGGCCAGCACCGGCTTCGGCCTGCCCCCAGACCTGCCCGACACGCTGGTGCTCACGCACACCGGCAGCGGCCAGCAGTTCACGCAGGACGTGAAGTGGCGCAAGACCCCGAGCGGCGGGCAGAGCGCCGAAAGCATCTTCGCGATTCCGCCTGCGGCCAAGCTCGGCGCCTACGAGGTGATGCTGCGCACCGGCAAGGAAAAGGCCGACGAGCATGAAGACGGCCGCCGCACCAGCTTCGCCACCGGCCAGTTCCGCGTGGAGGAGTTCCGCCTGCCGGTGCTGGAAGGCCGCGTTGGCCCGACCGACAAGAAGCCGCTGGTGGCCGTGACCTCGGTGCCCACCGACGTGCAGATCAACTACGTGGCCGGTGGTGCCGCCGCCAACCTGCCGGTGCGCGTGTCGGCGCTCGTGCGCGGCAAGACGCTGAGCTTCAGCGACTACGACACGTTCAGCTTTTCGCAGCCGCAGAAGTCCGATACGCCTGCAGCCAATGCCGACGAGGAAGCCGCCGCCTCCGACGATGCCCGCGTGGTCGCCGACAAGCTGCCCACGACGCTCGACAAGAACGGCGCCGGCAAGGTCACCATCGACAAGCTGTCATGGGCCAAGGCCCCGCGCGACCTGCTGATCGAGGCCACCTACTCCGACCCGAATGGCGAGGTGCAAACCATCCGCAGCACGCAGACGCTGTGGCCTGCGGCGGTGATCGCGGGCCTCAAGACCGAAGGCTGGGTGTCGACCGACAAGAAACTCAAGTTCCAGGCGCTGGCGCTCGACCTCGCCGGCAAGCCGCAGGCCGGCGTCGCGATCGACGTGCGCGCCGTGGCGCGCATCACCACCACCAGCCGCAAGCGGATGGTGGGCGGCTTCTACACCTACGACAACAAGACCGAGACCAAGGATCTCGGCAGTGTCTGCAGCGGCAAGAGCGACGCGCGCGGACTGCTGCTGTGCGATGCCGCGCTCAAGGAAGCCGGCCAGGTCGAACTGGTGGTGAGCGCGAAAGACAGCGAAGGCCGCGCGAGTCTGGCCGCCAGCTCGGTGTATGTGACGAAGCAGGGCGAACTCTGGTTCGGTGGCGAGGACAACGACCGCATAGACGTGCTGCCTGAAAAGAAGAGCTACCAGCCCGGCGAGGTCGCCAGGTTCCAGGTGCGCAGCCCGTTCCGTTTTGCGACCGCGCTGGTGTCGGTGGAGCGCGAGGGCATCCTCGAAACGCACGTGGTGCAGCTCAACGGGCAAGACCCGACCGTGAGCCTGCAGGTCAAGTC
Source organism: Variovorax nitratireducens (assembly GCF_051216545.1). NCBI lineage: Bacteria > Pseudomonadati > Pseudomonadota > Betaproteobacteria > Burkholderiales > Comamonadaceae > Variovorax > Variovorax nitratireducens. The sequence goes on along the minus strand of NZ_JBPJZO010000001.1, from coordinate 520,203 downwards.
CAGCTGGGGCCCGAACGCGTACGTGAGCGTGCTCGCGCTGCGCGGCCGCCTGCGCGACGTGCCCTGGTACAGCTTCTTCACCTGGGGCTTCAAGGCGCCGCGCGAATGGTGGACGGCCTTCTGGTACGAGGGCAAGGAATATGTGGCGCCGACCGCGCTGGTCGACCTCAGCAAGCCGGCCTACCGGCTCGGCCTGGCCGAGATCCGCGTCGGCACCAAGGCGCATCAGATCGACGTGACAGTGGCGAGCGACAAGCCCGGCTACCCGGTGCGCGGCAAGGCGCAGATCACCATCACCGGCAAGCTGCCCGACGGCAAGCCCGCGGCGGGCGCCGAGGTGGCGCTGGCCGCGGTCGACCAGGCCCTGCTGGAGCTGATGCCCAACACCAGCTGGAACCTGCTCGACGCGATGCTGCAACGGCGCAGCTGGGGCGTGAGCACGTCCACCGCGCAGATGGAAATCGTCGGGCGCCGGCACTACGGCCGCAAGGCCGTGCCCGCGGGCGGTGGCGGCGGCAAGGGCCAGACGCGCGAGCTGCTCGAGACGCTGCTGCTGTGGAACCCGAAGGTGGTGCTCGACGCCAACGGCCAGGCCGTGGTGACGGTGCCGCTCAACGATGCGCTGACGACTTTCAGGATCGTGGCCGTGGCCGACATGGGTACCGGGCTGTTCGGCACCGGCCAGACCAGCATCCAGGCCACGCAGGACTTGCAGATCATCAGCGGCCTGCCGCCGCTGGTGCGCGAGGACGACCAGTTCCGCGCCCAGATCACGCTGCGCAACACCACGCAGAAAGCCATGAAGGTGCTGGCCTCGCCGCGCGCCACCCTGCTTACGCTGGAGCCGCAGACGGTCGAGATCCCCGCCGGCGAGGCACGTGAACTCGCGTGGAACGTGACGGCGCCGGCGCAGCTCGCGCAGACGCGCGCCGAAGCCATTCTTTGGGAGATCGAGGCCAAAGACACCATCGGCGGTGCGCACGATGCGCTCAAGGCGCGGCAACGCATCATCCCGGCCGTGCCGCTCACGGTGCAACAGGCCACGCTGGTGCAGATCGACGGGCCCTTCACGCTCGACGTCGCACCGCCCGCAGACGCCCTGCCCGGCCGCGGCGGCCTGAAGATGAGCCTGCAACCCAAGCTCGCCGAAGGCCTGCCCGGCGTGCGCGACTGGTTCGCGGCCTACCCCTTCAGTTGCCTCGAACAGAAAACCAGCAAGGCGGTCGGCCTGCGCGACGCGAAGATGTGGCAAGGCGTGCTCGCGCAATTGCCGAGCTACCTCGACAGCGACGGCCTGGCCAACTACTTCCCGCCGCGCGACGGCGAGGCGAATCGCGGCAGCGACATCCTCACCTCGTACCTGCTGGCCGCCACGCACGAAGCGGCCGCGCTCGACCCGGCCTTTGCCCTCGCCGACGACGTGCGCGCGCCGATGGAGCGCGGTCTGATCGCCTTTGTCGAAGGCCGCATCCAGCGCGAGTTCTGGAGCCCGCGCAAGGATCTGGACCTGCGCAAGCTGGCTGCGCTCGAGGCGCTGTCGCGTTACGGCAAGGCGCAAGGCCGCATGCTCGGCAGCATCACGATCGCGCCGAACCAGTGGCCCACCAGCGCGGTGATCGACTGGCTGCAGATCCTGAAGCGCGTGCAGGACGTGCCGCAGCGCCAGCAGCGGCTCGACGAAGCCAGCAACGTGTTGAAGGCGCGCCTGAGCTACCAGGGCACGAAGGTAATTTTCAGCACCGAGCAGGACGACTACCTGTGGTGGCTGATGACCAACGCCGACGTCAACACCGCGCGCCTGTTGCTGGCCGTGATGGACGACCCGGGCTGGAAGGACGACATCGGCAAACTCGCCAACGGCTTCATCGGCCGCCAACAGAACGGCGCCTGGCACACCACCACGGCCAACCTCTGGGGCGGGCTCGCGCTCGACAAGTTCTCCAAGGTGTTCGAGAGCACGCCGGTGGCCGGCATCACCGCCGCCACGCTCGGCGCGGCGAAGGCGCAGGTCGACTGGAGCAAGGTCGAACGCGTGAAGACCAGCGACGCGGCCGGTGCGCCGAACCAGGCCAGCTTCTTCGGCGCACCGGCCTCGCCCGGCAACCTGCGCAACAACAGCATGTTCCTGCCGTGGGCCGGCGCGACAGGCTCGGCGCCGGTGCGCGACACCTTGCTGGTCACGCAACAGGGCGCCGGCAAGCCCTGGCTGACGCTGCAGTCGATCGCCGCCATCCAGTTGAAGGCGCCGTTCGCGGCCGGCTATGCGATCAAGAAAACGATCGCACCGGTCGAGCAGGCCACGGCCGGCAAGTACACGCGCGGCGACGTGCTGCGCGTGACGCTCGAGGTGAACGCCAGCTCCGACATGACCTGGGTGGCGATCACCGACCCGATCCCCGGCGGGGCCACCATCCTCGGCAGCGGCCTCGGCCGCGACTCGCAGATCGCGACCCAGGGCGAGAAGAAAACCGGCGCCGGCTGGCCCGCGTTCGAGGAGCGCAGCTTCGAGGCCTTCCGCAGCTACTACGAGTACCTGCCCAAGGGCGTGGTGAAGATGGAATACACCGTGCGCCTCAACAACGTCGGCGACTTCGCGCTGCCGCCGAGCCGGGTCGAGGCGATGTATGCGCCGGAAATGTTCGGCGAGGTGCCGAATGCGCGGGTGAAGGTGGAAGCGGCGAAGTAGTTGCGCTCCATTTCTCTGCAGGCTTTGCACCTCTCAAGACGCCCGAACCATCAAGAGAGAACCTTTGACCTACAAAGCGAGATCTGACGATGCAGACGTGCAGTTCGTCACGTCCGGCGCTCCGGTTTCTTGTCGAACGGGGGTTTCACCTTTGTAAGGAAATGATTCCGGGACGTAAAACAGGTTTGTGTCTGCGGCAGTTTCGACCTATCGCCGCAGCGCTGGCGCGGGAACGACATGGATAGTTCGAACCTGCAACTCCAACCTGTTTTGCGGAGCTTCACATGACTGCGATCTATCGACCCCGGTTTCAACTTCTGGCATCCGCCGCAGCCCTTGCGGCAGCACTTTCCATGCTCGGCGGGTGTTCCTCGAATGGCTCGCTTGGCGGCGGCTTCGGCGGCGTCAGCGACGGCGCGACGCCCGGCGGCATCGGCGCCGATGCAAGCGGCGCGCCAGGCGGCGGCACGGACTCTGGTGCCGGTGGCAGTACCGGCACCGTGGTCGGTGGCGGCGGTGGTTCCAGCGGTGGATCTGGCGGTGGTTCCGGCGGCGGTACTGGCGTCGGCGGCGGTGGCACCGGAGGTGGCGGCTCGGGCGGCGGCGGAGGCACCCCGATCAGCCCTGCGTTGAGCGCGAGCAATTCGCTGCTCTCGAACACCGGCAAGACGGTGAGCGAGGCGGGGGCCGTGGTCGCTGGCATCCATGGCGGCCCGGCGAACGGCCTGCTCGATGCGTCCGGCGGCGCGCTTGACACCCTCGGCAACGGCGTGACAGGCGGCCTGGGCAACCTGAACCAGGCCAACGCCATCGGCGTCACAGTGGACAGTGTGCCCGTCGCCGTTCGTCAACTGGGTGATGGCGTCGCCACTGTCGGCGCGAACACCCCGCTGGCACCGGTGACCGGCACGGCGGGTGCACTCGTGGGCAAGACGGCAGACGTCGTTGCGGGTGTCGCCGGCAAGGGCGTAGTGCGCCAGGTAACCGGCAGCGCGAGCACGGTGGTGCGCCGCATTGACGAGAGCGCCATCACTCTGACCCAGCGGGTCGGCGCGGCAACCGGCCTGGGCATGCCGGTCGACCACCTGACCGGGCAACTCGGCAGCGGTATCCAGCAATTGGGAGTCCCGACCCTGCCGGTGGTGGGTTCGCTCGGCGGCGTCACCACGGCAGGCGGGGCCACGGTGGCAAGCCTGGGTGGCCTGGTCAATGCGCCCGGGGGCAGCGCCGGCGGTGCGCCCGGCGGCATCGGTGGCCTGGGTTCGACGCTGTCGGGCGTTGGCGTCAGTGCCGGTGCAGGCGCGGGTGTCGGTGTGTCCGTTGCGAGCGTGGGCGGTGTGGTCGGCAGCACGACCACCAGCCTGGGCAGCGCGATCGGCGGGCCGGCGGGCACGATGGTGAACGGCCTTGGCGGCACTGTCGCCGGCGTCACCACGACCGTCGGCGGCATCGGCGGCATCGGCGCGACCGTCGGCGGAGCGGTCGGCAGCGTCACCACCGGCGTCGCGGGCGTCGCGGGCGTCGCGGGCGTCACCGGCGGCTCGAGCATCGGGGCCGGCGCGGGCGCCGGCCTTGGTGCGACAGTGGGCACGGTCACCAGCGTGGCGGGAGGTCTCGGGGCCGGCCTTCGATTCGGCCAATGAGCCCACGCGCTCATCTCCGGGCTGTGCGCCTCTGCGCGTTGCTCGGTCTGGTCGGCTGTACCGGCATGCTGCACGCGCAAAGTGCGGCACCGGGCAATCCGCTCGACCAGTTGCCCGAGGCGCGGCCTCTGCCGCTGCCCCCGGGCACCACGCCGGGCACACGCGTGACCGTACAGGCCCCGCCCGACGTCGGCGCGGGACGCATGGCACAGGTGGTGCGCCCGACCCGTTTCGACATCGAAGGCGTCAGCGCAATGCCGTTCGACGAGGTTGCCAGCCGCTTCGCACCGCTGGCCGGACAAGCGGTGACCGTGGCACAACTGGTGGCCGTTGCGAACGGCGCCACGGCGCTCTATCGCGACCGGGGTCACCCCCTTTCATTCGTTTTCGTGCCCGATCAGGACTTCGCCGAGGGCGTGGTGCGCGTGGTCGCGGTCGAAGGATTTGTCTCGGCGATCCGCGTCGAAGGCGATGCCGGCAATGCCGAGTCCAAGCTGCGCGAAATTGCAGGGCGCCTGGTCACGCAGCGGCCGCTGACGCTGGCCGCCTTCGAGCGGGTCACGCAGTTGCTCGCTCGGCTGCCAGGCCTGTCGGTCGATGCCACCGCCGCATTGCCCGCCAGCACCGACGGCGCCACCACGCTGGTGGTCAAGGTGAAGCGCGAACCGTACAACGTCTCCATCGGCGCTGATCTGCGCAAGCCGACGCCGCGCGCCGTGCTCAGCGGCGTGTGGAACGATCCGATTGCCTCTGGCAGCCAGCTCAGCGCGTCGACGCTGCTTGGCAACTACGAGCGCGAGAAGCTGTTGACGCTCGGCTACTCGCAGATGGTCGGCACCGATGGCCTGACCTTCAAGGCCGCCCTGTCAAGCTACCGCGGCTACCCCGACGAGGCGATGGGCCGCGGCGCCAGCATCGAGCGCTTCAACACCAACCGGCGCATCGACCTGTCGGCCAGCTACCCGCTGCTGCTGACCGCGCGCAGCAGCATCACTTTGAGCGGCGGCATCTACAGCGTCGACAACATCGACCAGTACCGCGCGCCGGCCACCGGCCGCCAGCTCAGCGAAGACACGAGCGTGCGTGCGCTGTTCGCCCAGCTGGCCTATGCCGACGCGCAACCCGACCGCAGCCGCAGCGCCAGCGTGATGCTGGCCCAGGGCGTGCGTGGTGCCGGCGCATCCGCCACCGTCTACAGCAACGTGCCCGGCCTGGCCGGCGCAAACCCGGCGCGGCTCGACTTCACGCGCATCACCTTCGACGCCAGCCAGCGCGACCGCTATGCGAACCAGCTGGGCACGGCCGTTTCGTTCGGCGCACAGTACAGCGCGCACACGCTGGCCGCATCCGAGCGCATCTCGTTCGGCGGCACGCGTTTCGGCCGTGGTTATGCAATGGGCGACGCGGCCGGCGACTCCGGCTGGGGCATCGCGGCCGAACTGAACCGGCTGTTCACGATGGACAGCGCGTGGCTCAAGCAGATCGAGCCCTACCTGCTGCTCGAGGCAGCGCGTGTCTCCACACAACGGGGCCAGCCGATGCCATCGAAACTGCATTCGATGGCACTGGGCGTGCGTTTCTCCGACAACCGGCACTACAGCCTCGACCTCGCGCTGGCCAAGCCCACCGGTGACGCTACGGCCAGCAACCCGGCGCGCAAAGCGCGGGTGACGCTGCTGCTGACCTACCAGCTGGCGGCCCGCTAGGAAAGCCCGGCATCGCAGCGCTACCATCCCGAGGAAATCGCCCACCTCGCGGAGCTGCCATGTGCCGAAACATCCGGACCCTCTTCAACTTCGAGCCGCCCGCCACGGAGCAGGAAATACGCGATGCGTCGCTGCAGTTCGTGCGCAAACTCAGTGGCTTCAGCTTGCCGTCGAAGACCAATGCCGAGGCGTTCGACCGTGCCGTCGAAGACGTGGCGGCGGCGGCGCGCACGCTGATCGCGTCCCTCGTTACCACGGCCGACCCGCGCGACCGGGCGGTCGAGGCCGTGAAGGCCAAAGCCCGCTCGGCCGCCCGGTTCGGGGCGCCCGGATAGCGGCCCCACGAGTCAGGAAGTCGCGCAGGGCTTCCTATCCATGCACATGCAATGGCGAGACCTCGCGCGTTGGCGCCGTCCGTCCTGCCAGCGAAGCAATGGCAATGGCTGCGACGATCGACGCGCAGCCGATCAGCACGAACATCGGCATCGGCCCTGCTGAGACCTGCTGCAGCGTCCCCACGACGAACGGGCCGAGGATCGCGCCGATCCGTCCGACGCTGAGCATCATGCCGACCGCCGTCGCACGCACGCTGGTGTCGAAAGCGCGCGCCGTGAAGTTGTTCAGCACGTACTGCGCACCGATCACGAAGAAGCCGGCCGCCGCCGTGCACACGATGTTGACGGCATGGCCGTCCAGAAAGACCAGCGCCAGCACCGAGAGCCCGCCCAGCGCCCACCAGGTCGCCAGCACGCTGCGGCTCGAGCCCCTGCGGTCGGCCAGATACCCGCAGACCAGGCCGCCGACGAAAGACATGATCTGCATCAGGGCGCCGAATCCAAAGCTCGCGGCGAAGGTCTCGCCCCGCTTCATCATCACGGTCGGAATCCAGCCGGTGAGGCCGAAGATACAGAACAGGCTCAGGAACGCAGCCAGCCAGATCGTGAGCGTGGTACGACGGTTTTGCGGCGTCAGAAGCGCGGCCACCGGATTGCGCTGTGTGGTGGATCCCGTCACCACCAGACGCGCGTTGCGCAAGGCCTCGGCACGTTCGGGGCGCAGGCGCGTCAGCAGCGCCCGGATGTCCTCGATGCGGCCCTTCAGCGCCAGGAACTTGACGGACTCCGGCAGGCAGAAGTGCAGCGCGATGGTCAGCGGGATCGACAGCGAGCCGATCCAGTACAGCACCTTCCAGCCGAAGATCGGCGTGAGGAACACGCCCACCAGCCCGGCCATCGTGCCGCCCAGGGCCCAGCCGAACGCCACGCCCCACAGCGAGAAGGTGTTGGCCACGCGGCGCGGCGCAAGCTCGTTGATGTAGGTGGTTGCGAGCGGCAGCAGCACGCCCAGGCCGAGGCCGGTCAACACGCGCAGGGTGCAGAACGAGGCGAACGAGTCGCCCAGCAGCGGTGTCGCCAGCGTGAAGATGCTGGTGATCCAGAGGCCGCCAAGCAGGGTCACCCGTCGCCCCCAGCGATCGGCCACGATGCCATGCGCTGCCGCGCCGATCAGGAAGCCCACCAGCCCGCTCGATACCAGAAAGCCGGCCTGCCCCGGCGCAAGGCCCCAGGGGCCCGCCACGTAGTGGATGACGTAGGCCGGGTTGAAGGTGTCGTAGCCGTCGAACAGCGTGAGCGTCGCCATCATGACGCCCAGCCACTTGTGCAGGCGGCCGACCTTCGCTTCGGCCAGCTCCTCGTTGACGTCGATGTTGACTTGATTGGTCATGTCTGTCTCCTTTGTATTTGATGCGTTGCTGCTAGGTCGAAAGGGATGCGTCCAGGCCGAACAACTCGATCGCGTTGGTACGGCCGATCTTTTCGCGGTCGCGTTCGCTGATGCTGGCCGCGTCGAACCAGTGGGCGGCATGGTCGACGTTCTCGAACGGCCAGTCGGTCGAGAACAGGATCCGGTCGGCGCCGATCTCAAGGATCGCGTCGATGAGCGTCTGCGTCCGGAAGTTGCCCGAGGTCGTGAGGTAGAAGTTCTCGCGGAAGTACTCGGCGATCTTGCGGCGCGCCGGATAGGTGGGCGGCGTGCCGATCCACGCATTGCGGTTGTCGATGCGCCACATGCTGTAGGGGAGTCCCTCGCCCATGTGGCCGAGGATGATGGTGAGCTTCGGGTACTTGTCGAACAGGCCGCTGCACATCAGGCGCAACGCATGCACCGCCGTCTCCTGTCCGAACCCCCAGGTCGGCCCGAGCAGCCAGGGGTGCCCGTCATAGATCCTTGCGTCGGCCGGCAGCGGGTTGCGCGGATGCAGGTAGAACGGCACGTCGAGCTTTTGCACGACTTCCCAGAAGGGCCAGTAGCGATCGAGGTCGTAGTAGACGGCCGACTTCGCATCGCCGACCTGGGAGAACCCGTTGACCAGCGCGCCCTTGAAGTGAAGATCCCTGACGCAGCGCTCGAGCTCGCGGGCCGCGAGATCCGGGTCTTGCATCGGCAGCGCCGCGAAGGCCTGGAACCGGTCTGGCCGCCTGGCGACCTGCTCGGCCAGGAAGTCGTTCGCGCGGCGCGCGACATCGTTGGCCCGCGCAGTGTCGGGGATCGCCTGGACGGCCGGCGCGTTGAGCGACAGCAGCATCATCTGCATGCCGTTGGCGTCCATTTCGCGCAGCCGCCGGTCGTGGATGTCGAGCAGGCGCGCGCGCAGTTCCGGCCAGTGCGTCTCCGGCGCGAAGCCCGCGGAGTCCATCACGGTTTCTTCGAGCGCGAAGTGCTCTTCGAGTCCAATCTTTCCTTGCATGTCCAATCCTTGGTGAGAAACGTCTGCTGTCAGTACTGGCCCTTGGGCTCGAGACCGAGCGCGATCTGCCCGGCCATGGTTCCCACCGCATCCCAGTTCAGGCTGATGTGGCGACCCACGGCGTTGGCGTCGCGCCAGGCACGTTGAACCGGGTTGGACATCGCGAGCCCCTGCCCACCGGTGGAAGCGTTCAATGCCTCTGCGCCACGGATGGCGAGCGAGACCGCGAACGCCTGCCCGCGCCGGCTGGAGATCCGGTCTTCCACCGTGATCTCCTCACCTGATCGGGCCGTGCCTGCCCGCAATCGCAGATCGCGCAGCAAGACCTCGCGGGCCGCATCGATGCTCGCGCCCGCCTCCGCCACGCGCAGCTGGATGGTCGGGAACTCCGCCATCCGGCTGTTGCCGCCAGCGACCGCGCCGCGCGTGACGCGCTGGCCGGTCGCCTCGAGGTAGTCGTCCAGCGCCCCGGCGGCAGTGCCCACCGCGGTCGCCGCCAGGCATGAAGGGATGTTCGACAGCATCGGGATCCTGAAGCCGGGGTTGTCGTGCAGCCTGCTGCCCGGCGTGCGGCCGCTGGTCGTTTCGCGGAAGGTGAGGATCCGGTGCGCCGGCACGAACACGTCGTTGAGCACGAGCGTCTTGCTGCCGGTGCCCGCCAGGCCGACCACGTCCCATGTGCCGTCGATGACGTAGTCGGTCGCGGGCACCAGGAAGAAGGCGGGCCCCGGCGCGGGTTCGCCCTCGCGGGCCGGCAAGACCGACGCGCACACCGCCCACTGGGCACCGTCGCAGCCGCTCGCGAAAGCCCAGCGTCCGCTGAGCCGATAGCCGTCGGCCACCGCGACGGCTTTTCCCGCCGGCGCGTAGGAGCCGCAGACAGCCGCGTCCGCATCGTCATCCCAGACATCGCGCTGCGCCTTGGCATCGAAGCTGGCGACCAGCCACTGGTGCGCGGCGTAGAGGCCATAGACCCATGCCGTCGATGCGCAGGCGCGGCCGAGTTCCAGCACCAGTTCGACCAGCAGGTCGAAGTCGTATTCGTGGCCTCCGAACTTGGTCGGCTGGACGACCCGGTACAGGCCTGCCTCGCGCAGCGCGTCAAGATTCTCCGCGGGGATGCGTCCGAGCCGCTCGGTCTCGCCGGCCCGGGCCTTGATGGCGGGCAGCAGGGCCTTCATCCTCGCAAGGAGTTCGGCAGGCGCCGGCCGCTGCGCTGATGACTGGAGGGACTGAGGGATCTCACGGGAAAGGACGCAGGACATGGAACCACCTGTTGGTAGGAAAAAGAAGAGAGAGGGGCAAGTTGTGCGGCGCGCTCGGCGCCGCGGCGCGCATCAGGGCGCGGGGCTGGTCACGCAGTACGCAGCGTCCTGGTAGACCAGGGGCGCGATGGCGTCGCGCAGGCCGACATGCTCGACCTGCCCCACCAGGATGGTGTGCGTGCCGTAGGGGATGGCGGCCGCCTTCCGGCAGAACAGGTTGGCCTGGGCGTCGGCCAGGTAGGGAATGCCGTCGTCGGTGCGCGACCAGGTGCCCAGCGCGAAACGCTCCTCGGGCGACACGGCACCGCTGAAGGCGGCCGACAACTCGACCTGCTCGCGGTGCAGCACGTTCACGCAGAAGCGCCGTGCGCGGAACATGATGTCGTGCAGCAAAGTCTTCTGGTTAAGGCAGATGAGGAGCGATGGCGGACTCATCGAGAGCGATGTCACCGCCGTGGCTGTCATGCCATGGCGACGCTCGTGGTCGGCTGCAGTGATGATCGTCACTGTCGAGGCGAATCGGCGCATCGCGGCACGGAATGCGGCGTCGACCTGTTCTGGCTCTACCGTCACAGTATTCATTTTTGTCTCCTGGGCCGACCTCATCAAAGCGGGTCAACCTCTGACGGAAACTTTATGCGGCGGCATCGAAACCCGCCAATGCAAAGGTTGCAAGACCGAAGTGCACGCCATCGATGACCTGCTGGCCATCGCGCGCAGGGGTTGCGGATCGGCGCGCTGCTAGACGCCTGGCAGTGGTTCCTGCGCCGGGGCGCCGAGGGCCTCCGCAGCCGCGCCGATGGCAACGAGTTTTTGCCGGAGCCAGCGGTGCTGCGGGCTTTGCTGCAGGCGGCGATTCCAGATCAGACGGAAGCCGACGCGCGGCACTGCAAACGGCAGCTCCATCCATACCAGCGGTGCCGACTGCGCGAAGACGCGGGCCGCACCTCGGGTCACGGTGGTGACCATGTCGGAACGTGTCAGCGCGATCACCGCGGCCAGGCCATGCGGCAGGCGCATCGCGATGCGCCTGCGCAGCCCCTGGTCGGTCAGCGCGGAGTCGACGAAATCGTCCGGCGCGCCGCTCATGCTGACAAGCAGGTGCGGCGCCTGCAGGTAGCTCTCCAGCGTCAGCGGCCCGGCGGCGAGGGGATGATCCGCACGCATGACGCAGACGTGGCTGTCCTGCAAAAGGGCACAGGTCATGAACCGATCGGGCAATTCACGAAAGAAGCCGATACCGATGTCGGTGCGTCCCTGGTCGATACCGTTGAGGATGTCGTCGACAGAGCCCGGGCGAACGCTCAGCGAGAGCTGCGGCGCCTCGGTTCGGATCTGATCGACGAGCTGCGGCAGGATGATGATGGTCTCGTGCGTTTCGACGCCGATCTGGATTTCGCCCTGCGCCTCGGCCGGAACGAATTGCTCCGGCATCAAGGCCGTCTCGACGCTTTGCAGCGCGATGCGCAGTGGGCCGAACAGGCTCAGCGCCCTGGCGGTGGGCTCCATGCCGGTCGGGGTTCGAACCAGGATTTCGTCACCCAGCAACTTGCGCAGCCGATCCAGGGCATGGCTGGTAGCCGACTGACTCAGGCCGATGCGCTCTCCCGCGCGGCGCACGCCACGCTCTTCGATGAGTGCCTCCAGCACCACCAGCAAATTGAGATCGATCGAACGAAGATTCACGAACCAGCCCCGCAGCGTAATGAAGGTCTTTAACGGCCCGCTACTGTAAGGCTGAGTCGGTTCGCACCGAGAAGGATAGCGCCCGGCAGCAAGTGCCGGGCAGGTCGTTCAGCGGTTCGGGTTGTTCGGCGCGCGGTCGTAGCGGTTCGGAATCCCGTCACCATCACGATCACGGTCGGCGCGGTTCGGCACGCCATCGCGATCCCGGTCGCCATAGCCGCGTTGCGGCGGTGGCGGGCGCCCCGCATCGTAGGGAACGGCAACGCAGCCAGCGAGGGCAGCCGCGGCAGCAAGCAAAAGCACGAGTTTTTTCATGGCATCTCCAATGAACGGATAAACCATCAAAATGCCTGCGTCGGCGCCGCGGTGTAACAGCCCAAGCGCCCGACTTCAAGTAGGCCCTGTCCCATGTTCACCCGCCCCTCTCGCCACCTTGCGCTGTCATTTGCTATTTTGTTGACGGCTGCCGCCGCGCGTCCCGCGGGCGCTGCAGACACCACATTCGACGAGGTCAAGCGCGCGTTTCGCTCGTCCGACACGCAAGTGCTGGATCGCGACGGCGAGTTGCTGCAGCGCGTGCGCACCGACGCCGCGGTGCGGCGTGGCCAGTGGGTGGCGCTGGCCGATGTGTCGCCGGCCCTGCGCACAGCGATGCTGCTGAGCGAGGACAAGCGCTTCTACGAACACAGCGGTGTCGACTGGCGTGCCGTATCGGCCGCGGCCTGGGGCAACCTCTGGAACACGCGTACGCGCGGCGCCTCGACCATCACGATGCAACTGGCCGGCCTGCTCGACGAAGACCTGCGGCGCGGCGCGGGCGGCCGCAGCTTCACCCAGAAAGTGGGCCAGACGATCGACGCGCAGCGGCTCGAGCGTAACTGGCGCAAGGACCAGATCCTCGAGGCGTACCTCAACACCGTGCCGTTCCGCGGCGAGATCGTCGGCATCGACGCACTCTCGCGCACCTTATTCGGCAAGGCGCCAAGCGGGCTCGACGCGCGCGAAGCCGCATTGGCCGCAGCGCTGGTGCGTGCGCCCAATGCGAAGCCGGCGCAGGTGGCGCAGCGCGCCTGCGAGGTGCTGCGCGCGATGGAGCCGACCCGCGCCAGCGCCAGCGCCAGCGCCAGCAAGGCTGATTGCGAGGCGATGGACATGTTCGCCAGCGCCGCGGTGCAGCGCCGCGCGTTCGACCCGAGCGAAGGCCACGCGCCGCACCTGGGCCGGCGCGTGGCGAAAGAAGCGCCGGCCGGGCAGCACAGCAACAGCGTGCGCACCAGCCTGCGCGCGCCGCTGCAGCGCTTTGCGCTCGGCACGCTGCAACAACAGTTGCGCGAGTTGCGCGGCCGCCATGTCGAAGACGGTGCGCTCGTGGTGCTCGACAACGCCAGCGGCGAGGTGCTGGCCTGGGTCGGCTCGTCCGGCCCGCTGAGCCAGGCGGCGGAGGTCGACGGCGTGCTGGCACAGCGCCAGCCCGGCTCCACGCTGAAGCCGCTGCTCTATGCGCAGGCGATCGCCGAGCGGCGGCTCACGGCCGCATCGCTGCTCGACGACTCTTCCGCCCAGCTCAACACCGCGAGCGGCCTCTACATTCCGCAAAACTACGACCGCCAGTTCAAGGGCCATGTGTCGGTGCGCACTGCGCTGGCCTCGTCGCTCAACGTGCCGGCCGTGCGCACGCTGGTGATGGTGACGCCCGAGGCCTTCGCGCGCCAGTTGCGCGCGGCAGGCCTGCCGCTGCGCGAAGGCGGCGACTACTACGGCTACAGCCTGGCGCTGGGCAGCGCGGAGGTGTCGTTGCTGGCGCTCACCAACGCGTACCGGACGCTGGCAAACGGAGGGCGGTATTCGGAGACGCGCGATGTCGTGGCGGCGGCGCCCCCTTCCCTGCCTGCGCCCGCAGGGGGAAGGAGCCCGACGCAGGCGCTCGATGCGCGGGCGGCGTTCATCATTGGCGACATCCTCAGCGACTCGAACGCACGCGCGCGCACCTTCGGGCTCGACAGCGTGCTCGGCACCCGTTTCTGGACCGCGGTGAAAACCGGCACCAGCAAGGACATGCGCGACAACTGGGCTATCGGCTGGTCGCAGCGCTACACGGTCGGTGTGTGGGTCGGCAACGCGAGCGGGGCGCCGATGTGGGACGTGAGCGGCACCAGCGGAGCCGCGCCGGTCTGGGCCGAGGTGATGCGCTTCTTGCACCGGCGCGAACCGAGCCGCGCGCCCGTGCCGCCGGCAGGGCTGGTGCAGGCGAAGGTGTCGTTCGGCAGCGGCGGCGCGGATGCCGGGCCGCTCGAAGCGGCGCGCAGCGAGTGGTTCCTGCAAGGCACCGAGCAGGCGCTGTTTGCGATCGACCCTCCCGCGGGGAGCGCCATCGCCCGCATCACCGCGCCGGCAGACGGCACCATCATTGCGCTCGACCCCGATATTCCGCCGAACCGGCAGCGCCTGCGCTTCGAAACCGATGCGCCCGGCAGCGGTCTGCAATGGCGCATCGACGGCAAGACCATTGCGCGCGGCGCCAGCGCGCAGTGGCTGCCTTGGCCGGGGCGGCATGCGGTGCAACTGGTGGATGCACGCGGCCAGCTGCAGGACGAGATCCGGCTGGAAGTGCGCGGTGCCGGCGTGCGCGCCGGTGCGGCTCGGGCGCAGTAGCCTCAGTAGCTCAGTAGCTCTTGTACGGCAGGAACTTGCCCGACAGCACGACGTTGACGCGGTCGCCCTTCGGGTCGGCCTCGCGCTGGATGTCCATGCTGAAGTCGATCGCGCTCATGATGCCGTCGCCGAACTCCTCGTGGATCAGTTCCTTGATGGTCGTGCCGTACACGCTCACAACTTCGTACCAGCGGTAGATGAGCGGGTCGGTCGGCACGACCGTGGGCAGCGAGCCCTTGTACGGCACCACCTGCAGCCACTTCTGCTCTTCGCTGGTGAGGCCGAAGATCTTGCCGACAACCTTGGCCTGCGCCGCATCGAGCGTCATCTGGCCCAGGCAGGCCGCGGTGACCCACTCTTTGGAGAGGCCGACCTTCTTCGCGACATCGGCCCATTGCAGGCCCTTGGCCACCTTGACGGTGATGATTTTTTCGGTGACGTCGTTGCGGTTCATGGGCGGATGCTCCTGTGGAATGGGTGTGGTGGCTGGTGGATGACCAAAGCGCTTCTGTCTCCGTATGACGGGCAAGCAACAGGCGTGCCGCACTCTTACGACAGGCGTGCCGTTGCTTTGCGTTTCGGGGCGGGCCGCTGGCGGCGGGTGGCCCCTTCCGCGAATGTCCCCCGGGCTTCGCCCTCCTCCTTTATTTCGCTGCAGGGGCCACCCACCACCAGCGGCCTTGGGCACGCTCTGCCTGTTCAGCGCGAAACGGTCACGCCGCGTCCAGGGTCAGGGCGGTGGGGCACGCTGCGCAGCGAAATAAAGGAGGAGGGCGAAGCCCGGGGGACATTCGCGGAGCAGCGTGCCCCACCGCCCTGAGCCCACCCTGAGCCCGCCCCGAACCCGCACCAGATCGACGAAGCCGTTACCTGCCCCAGCGCAGCACCAGCGGATCGAGCCTCCGCGCAGTCTCCAGCAGGCCGGCGCGCGTATCCGGGTGCATCGGCGGCAGCGGATGGCGCGGTGCCTCGCACGCAATCACCCCACCCTCTTTCATCAAGGATTTGGCCGCAAGCAACCCGGCCTGCCGATTTTCGTAGTTGATGAGCGGCAGCCACTGCTGGTACAGAGCAAAGGCCTTGTCGCGGTCGCCCCGGCGGTGCGCTTCGATGATCGGGCGAATGCCGTCGGGGAAACCTCCACCGGTCATCGAACCGGTCGCACCGGCATCGAGATCGGGCATCAGCGTGATCGCCTCCTCGCCGTCCCACGGGCCCTCGATGGCCTCGCCGCCGAGCCGGATCAGTTCGCGCAGCTTGGACGCCGCACCCGCGGTTTCGATCTTGAAGTAAGCGACCTGTTCGATCTCGTTCGCCATGCGCGCCAGGAACGGCGCCGACAGCACCGTGCCTGCGGCCGGGGCGTCCTGGATCATGATCGGAATGTCGATCGCATCCGAAAGACGCGCGTAGAACTCGTGGATCTTCGGCTCGGGCACACGGAAGGTCGCGCCATGGTAGGGCGGCATCACCATCACCATCGCGGCACCCATGTCCTGCGCGCGGCGGCTGCGCGCGGCGCAGACAGCAGTTGCGAAATGCGTGGTCGTCACGATCACCGGTACGCGCCCGGCCACATGTTCGAGCGCCATGCGGGTCAGCACTTCGCGTTCGTCGTCGGACAGCAGGAACTGCTCCGAGAAATTGGCAAGGATGCAAAGCCCGTCGGAGCCGGCATCGATCATGAAATCGATGCAGCGCTTCTGGCTTTCGAGATCCAGCTCGCCCGATTCGGTAAAAGTGGTCGGCACGACCGGAAAGATGCCGCGGTATCTGGGATTGGAAAGGCTGTGGTTCATGGGTTGGGCAGTGCTTTTAGATGCGGTCTTTTCAAGGAACACCGCGGAACCGGCTTCGCCGGGCCGCTGGTGTTGCCCCCGGCAGGGGGTTGGCGAAGCGACACGAAGTGCGCGAAGCCTGGGGGCGAGCTAATGAGAATGGCGTGGAACATCGGCGCCGCGGCAGCCGACGAGAAAGTCGAAATCGCAGCCTTCGTCGGCCTGCAGCACATGCTCGACATACAGACGCTGGTAGCCGCCGCGCTGCGGCGCGGTCGTGGTCGCCAGGGCGCGCAAACGCTCCGCGAGTTCGGCGTCGCTGATGTCCAGATGCAGTCGCCCCGCTTCGCAGTCGAGCTCGATCCAGTCGCCATCGCGCACCGCTGCGAGCGGCCCGCCGTCCGCTGCCTCGGGCGCCACGTGCAGCACCACGGTGCCATAGGCGGTGCCGCTCATGCGTGCGTCGGAAATGCGCACCATGTCCTTGATGCCCTGGCGCAGCAGCTTGGGCGGCAAGCCCATGTTGCCGACCTCGGCCATGCCGGGGTAGCCCTTGGGCCCGCAGTTCTTCATGACGAGCACCGAGCTCGCGTCGACGTCGAGGTTCTCGTCGACGATGCGCTCCTTGTAGTGCTCCAGGTTCTCGAACACGACCGCACGGCCGCGGTGCTTGAGCAGTTCGGGCGACGCGGCCGAGGGCTTGAGCACCGCGCCGCGCGGCGACAGGTTGCCGCGCAGGATGCAGATGCCGCCGTCC
Source organism: Variovorax nitratireducens (assembly GCF_051216545.1). Taxonomy (NCBI): domain Bacteria; kingdom Pseudomonadati; phylum Pseudomonadota; class Betaproteobacteria; order Burkholderiales; family Comamonadaceae; genus Variovorax; species Variovorax nitratireducens. Next base: position 503,281 of record NZ_JBPJZO010000001.1, on the reverse strand, counting down.
GCGATCAGCGGCTTGTCGAGCGGGCGGATCACCTCGTCGTTGTAGCTGGGCGCCTCGCGCACGTTGTCCCAGAGCGAGCGGCCATTGACGGTGAGCGCATCCGGATGCGGCAGCAAGCCGTGTTCACCGAGCCGGCGCAGCACCGCCGGCAGCCCGCCGGCGTAATAGAACTCTTCCATCAGAAAGCGGCCCGAAGGCTGCAGGTCGACCAGTGTCGGCGTGCCGCGGCCGATGCGCGTCCAGTCCTCGAGTTCGAGCGGCACGCCGATGCGGCCTGCAATCGCCTTGAGATGAATCACCGCATTGGTCGAACCGCCAATCGCGGCGTTGACGCGGATGGCGTTCTCGAAGGCCTCGCGCGTGAGCACCTTCGACAGCGTCAGCCCTTCGCGCACCATCTCGACTGCGCGTATGCCCGACATCTGGGCCAGCACATAGCGGCGCGCATCGACTGCGGGAATCGCGGCGTTGTGCGGCAGCGAGGTGCCGAGCGCCTCGGCCATGCAGGCCATGGTGGAGGCGGTGCCCATCGTGTTGCAGGTGCCGGCGGAGCGCGACATGCCGGCCTCGGCCGAAAGGAACTGGTGCACGTCGATCTCGCCGGCCTTGAGCGACTCGTGCAGGCGCCACACGGCCGTGCCCGAGCCGATGTCCTTGCCATCGAGCTTGCCGTTGAGCATGGGGCCGCCGGTGACGACGATGGCCGGCACGTCGCAGCTCGCCGCGCCCATCAGCAGTGCGGGCGTGGTCTTGTCGCAGCCGGTGAGCAGCACCACGCCGTCGATCGGGTTGCCGCGGATCGCCTCCTCCACGTCCATGCTCGCGAGGTTGCGCGTGAGCATGGCGGTCGGCCGAAGGTTCGATTCGCCATTGGAAAACACCGGAAACTCGACCGGGAAACCGCCCGCTTCGTAGATGCCGCGCTTGACGTGTTCGGCGATCTTGCGGAAGTGAGCATTGCAGGGCGTCAGCTCCGACCATGTGTTGCAGATGCCGATGACCGGGCGCCCGTCGAATTCGTGATCGGGGATGCCCTGGTTCTTCATCCAGCTGCGGTACATGAAGCCGTTTTTGTCGGCCGAGCCGAACCACGCGGTCGAACGCAGTTTTTTGGGGGAGGTGTCCGTCATGCGGGAGTCCTGAGGGGAAAAGCGTCAGCGGCGCGGGGCGCGTGACGTGAAAAAGCGTTGCAGCAAGCAGAAGAAGAACAGCAGTGCGCCGACGACGATGCGCGTCCACCACGAGCTCAGCGTGCCATCGAAGGAAATCAGCGTCTGGATGATGCCGAGCATCAGCACGCCGAACAGCGTGCCCGCCACATAGCCCACGCCGCCGGTGAGCAGCGTGCCGCCGATCACCACCGCAGCGATGGCGTCGAGCTCGAGGCCCACCGCGTGCAGTCCGTAGCCCGAGAGCATGTAGAAGGTGAAGATGACGCCGGCCAGCGCGGAGCAGAAGCCCGAGAGCGTGTAGACGCCGATCAAGGTCGAGCGCACCGGCAAGCCCATCAGCATCGCCGAATGCTCGCTGCCGCCGATGGCGTACACCGCACGGCCGAACGGCGTGCAATGCGCGATGAACACGGCCGCCAGCACCACCACGATGGCAATCACCGCGCTGATCGAAAGCGAGGCCTCGCCCCAGACCGGAATGCGGATCTGCGACACCTCTGCGTAGAACTCGTTCGTGATGCTGACCGAGTCGATGCTGATGAGGTAGCAGAGCCCGCGCGCGAGGAACATTCCCGCAAGCGTCACGATGAAGGGCTGGAGCCGGAAGCGCTCGATCAAAAGGCCCATGAACGCGCCGAACATCGTTCCCATGAGCAACACCAGAGGGATCACGATGGCCGGGCTCCAGCCATGCTTTTCGACCAGAGAAGCCGAGACCATGGTGGTGAGAGCGATGACGGAGCCGACCGACAGGTCGATGCCGCCCGACAGGATGACGAAGGTCATGCCCACCGCCACGACGATCAGGAAGGCGTTGTCGATCAGCAGGTTCAGGAACACTTGTGTCGAGAAAAAGCCCTCGTAGAGCACTGAGCCCAACGTGCCCATCAGCACGAACAGCGAGATGGTGGCCGTCAGCGGCAGGTACTTGGGGTTGAAGCGCGAACGGCGCGGGGCGGCAGCCGGCGCGGCCACTGCATCCTGGCCGCCGCGCTGGGGCAGCACGGCGCTCACGAGCGCACCTCGCCCAGCGCCGGCCGCCGCACCCAGCCGCCGACCGTCGCGCGGAACTCGGGCGACTGCAGCAGCATCACGAGAAACACCACCACCGCCTTCACCACCAGATTGATCTCGGGCGGAACGCCGAGCGAATAGATCGCGTAGGTGAGGGTCTGGATGATCAAGGCCCCGATCACGCTGCCCACCAGGCTGAAGCGCCCACCAGTGAGTGCAGTGCCGCCCAGCGTGACGGCAAGGATGGCGTCGAGCTCCAGCAGCTGACCGGCATTGTTGCCGTCCGCACTCTTCACGTTGGAACTGATCAGCAGGCCCGCAATGCCGGCGCACATGCCGCAGAACGCGTAGGCGCCGACGACCAGGCGGCGCGCCTGCACGCCTGCGACGCGGGCCGCCGTCGGATTGATGCCCACCGCCTGGATGAACAGACCCAGCGCAGTGCGCGTGATCGCGAGATACAGCAGCGCGAACAGTGCCGCCACGATGAACAGCGAGAACGGCAGTCCGAACAGGTAGCCACTGCCCAGAAAGAAGAACGGTGCGTAGTAGATCGTGATGATCTGCCCGCCGGTGATGAGTTGCGCGATGCCGCGGCCGGCCACCATGAGGATCAGCGTCGCGATGATCGGCTGCATGCCGACCCTGGCAACCAGCAGCCCGTTCCACAGCCCGCACAGCAGCGCGATGCCGATTGCCGCCAGGATGGCCAGCGGCATCGGAAACCGGCTCGTGTCGGGCGTGACGGCGCCGCCGATCATCCAGGCCGCCAGCGCGGCCGCGATGGCCACCACCGCACCGACCGAGATGTCGATGCCGCGTGTTGCGATCACCAGCGTCATGCCGAGCGACACCAGCACCAGCGGTGCCGCGCGGTTGAGGATGTCGATCAGGCTGCCGTACAGATGACCGTCGCGCCATTCGATGTGGAGGAAGCTCGCGTTGAACGCGGTGTTGAGCGCCAGCAGCAGCAGCAGCGTGATGATTGGCCAGGCCAGGCGGTGGCTCATGAAGGACGAGAGGCGCGTCATGTGTTCTGCCTTGCTCCTTCCCCTTCCGGGGGAAGGTTGGGATGGGGGCAAGCGGCCTTCACCGCCGCGCAGTGTTGGAGGCCGCGCGCCCCCACCCCTGCCCTCCCCCGGGAGGGGAGGGAGAAAATCAAAAGAGTGCTCATGCTGCGGCAATCATTTCGTAGACCTCGTCCTCGGTCGCGCCGCCGGGCAGCTCGCCCACCTTGCGGCGATCCCGCAGCACCACGATGCGGTGCGCCACCCGCACCACCTCGCTCATTTCGGAAGAGATGAAGAGCACCGCCATGCCGGCCTGCGCCAGGCGCAGGATCTGCTCCATGATTTCCTGCTTGGCGGCGACATCGATGCCACGGGTGGGCTCGTCGAGGATCAGCAGGCGCGGCTCGGTCGCGAGCCAGCGCGCGATCATGGCTTTTTGCTGGTTGCCGCCCGACAGCAGGCCGATCGGCGTTTCCACGCTGGCGGTCTTGATCCCGAGCGACGCAACGTAGCGCTCGGCCAGCGCTGTCTGCTCCGCGCGCGACAGGAAGCGGCGCGTACCCAGCCTCGCCTGCAACGCAAGCGCGATGTTTTCGCGCACCGACAGCTCGGCCACGATGCCGTCGGTCTTGCGCTCTTCGGGACACAGCGCGAGACCTTCGCGGATCGCATCGGCGGGGTTCGAGAAACTGACCGCACGGCCATCGATCCTGAGCACGCCACGGTCGGGCGCCTCGAGCCCGAACAACAGCCGCGCAAGCTCGGTGCGGCCGGCGCCAAGCAGTCCGGCAAGGCCCACGATTTCGCCCGCGCGCACACGCAGATCCATGGCGTTCAGCTGGCCGGCCTGCCCCACGCCCTCGGCCTGCAGCAGCGCGGTGGCGGTCTCGTCGAAGGCCGGCAGCGCGGCAGGCCGGGCCGCCTGGGCTGCCAGCTCGCGCCCCAGCATCGCGGCAATCAAGGCCTGCGGCCCGAGTTCGCTCGCGCGCCATTCGCCCACCCAACTGCCGTTGCGCAACACCGTGATGCGATCCGACACCGCGTACACCTGGTTCAGGAAGTGCGTGACGAAGACGATCGCAAGGCCCTCGCCGCGCAGCCGGCGCAGCACCTCGAACAGCTTGTTGACTTCGTCGTCGTCGAGGCTGGAAGTCGGCTCGTCGAGGATCAGCACCTTGGACGACACACCCAGCGCACGCGCAATGGCCACCATCTGCTGCACCGCGACCGAGTAGCTCGACAGCAGCCGCGTCACGTCGATGTCGAGCCCGATGCGCGCGAGCAGCTCGGTCGCCCGGCGGTTGACCGCCGACCAATCGATCCGGAAGCCCTGCGCCACCCCGCAGCGCGGGTAGCGGCCGGCGAACACGTTCTCGGCCACAGAGAGGTTCGGGCACAGGTTGACCTCCTGGTAAACCGTGCTGATGCCCACTTGTTGGGCCTCCAGCGGCGAGGCCGGTTGGATCGCCTTGCCGGACAGCCGCATCTCGCCGCCGCTGGAGGGGAACACGCCCGTCAGCACCTTGATCAGGGTCGACTTGCCCGCGCCGTTCTGGCCCATCAGCGCATGGATCTCGCCCGGATACAGCCGCAGCTGAACGTCGTTCAGCACACGGTTGCCGGAAAACGACTTGTGGATTCCGGTCAGCTCCAGAACGGGCGCGACGCTGGCGTTCGTCATGCTCACTTGTTCTTGTTGTAGACGTCGATGAACACCGCGGCGAGCAACACCAGGCCCTTGATGACCTGCTGGTAGTCGATGCCGATGCCGAGGATCGACATGCCGTTGTTCATGACGCCCATGACGAACGCGCCGATGACCGCGCCCATCACCTTGCCGACGCCGCCCGATGCCGAGGCCCCGCCGATGAAGCAGGCGGCAATCACGTCGAGCTCGAAGCCCAGCCCCGCCTTCGGCGTCGCGGTGTTCAGGCGCGCGGCAAACACCAGGCCGGCCAGCGCGGCCAGCACGCCCATGTTGACGAATGTGAGAAACGCGAGCCGCTGCGTCTTGATGCCCGACAGGCGGGCCGCCTTCTCGTTGCCGCCGAGCGCGTAGATGCGCCGGCCGACGGTGGTGCGGTTGGTGACGAAGTCGTAGGCCACGATCAGCACGCCCATCACGATCAATACGTTCGGCAGCCCCTTGTACGAGGCCAGCAGGTAGCTCAGGTACAGGATGACGCCCGCAAAGAAGATGTTCTTCACCAGGAAGAATGCATAGGGCTCCTGCGCCATGCCGTGCTTCGCAAGCTTGGCACGGCCGCGCAATGCAAAGAACAACATTGCGGCCGCAAGCAACGCGCCCAGCACAACCGATGTCGTTCGCAGTTCTTCACCGCCGAAGACGTCCGGAATGAAGCCCGAGCTGAGGCGCTGGAACGCCTCCGGAAACGGGCCGACCGACTGCCCCGCCAGCAGCGCGAGCGTGAGGCCCTTGAACACCAGCATGCCGGCCAGCGTGACGATGAACGACGGAATGCGGAAGTACGCGACAAACCAGCCCTGCGACGCACCGATGACACCGCCGGCGACCAGGCACACGAGCGTCGTCGGAACGAAGTGCCAGTTGTATTCGACCATCAGCACCGCGGCCAGGGCACCGACAAAGCCGCAGACCGATCCGACCGAAAGGTCGATGTGGCCTGCCACGATCACCAGCAGCATGCCCAGCGCCATGATCACGATGTAGCTGTTCTGCAGCAGCAGGTTGGTGAGGTTCAGCGGCCGCATCAGCGTGCCGTCCGTCAGCACCTGGAACAGCACCATGATCGCGACCAGCGAGATCAGCATGCCGTACTCGCGCAGATTGCTCTTCAGGAAGCCTGCATTCGCCTCCTTCACTTCACTCGTCATGAACCGAACTCCCTGAATTGACGATCGCGCGCATTATTTTTTCCTGCGAGGCCTCGGCGGCCGTGTACTCGGCGACGAAGCGCCCTTCATTCATGACGTAGATGCGGTCGCACATGCCGAGCAGCTCGGGCATTTCCGACGAGATCATCAGGATGCCCTTGCCCTCGCTCGCCAGCGCGTCGACGATGGTGTAGATCTCGTACTTGGCGCCGACATCGATCCCGCGCGTCGGCTCATCGAGGATCAGCAGCTCGGGCTTCGCGAAAAGCCACTTGCTGAGCACCACCTTCTGCTGGTTGCCGCCCGACAGGTTCACCACGTGCTGGTAGATGTCGGAGCAGCGGATGTTGAGTGCGCGGCGGTAGTCGGACGCCACCTGGAACTCGAGCCCGTCGTCGATCACCATCGCCTTCGACACCGCTTCGAGATTGGCCAGGCTCACGTTTTTCTTGATGTCTTCGTCGAGCACCAGGCCACAGCCCTTGCGGTCTTCGGTCACGTAGGCAATGCCGTGGTCGATCGCCTTGCGGATCGTCCCCAGATCGACCTCCTTGCCATGCATCAGGGCGGTGCCGCTGATGCGCTGGCCATACGAGCGCCCGAACACGCTCATCGCGAACTCGGTGCGGCCTGCGCCCATGAGGCCGGCGATGCCGACTATCTCGCCCCGGCGCACGTGCAGGTTCACACCCTTGATCTGTTCGCGGTCGGCGTGCAGTTCGTGGTGCACGCGCCAGTCGCGCACCTCGAAGATCGTCTCGCCGATCTGCGGGTTGCGCTGCGGGTAGCGATGCGCCATGTCGCGCCCGACCATTCCGCGGATGATCCGGTCTTCGCTGATCGGCGTGGTGCGGCAGTCCATCGTTTCGACCGTCCCGCCGTCCCGCAGCACGGTGATGGAATCGGCCACCTTGGCGATCTCGTTGAGCTTGTGCGAGATCAGGATCGACGCAATGCCCTGCGCCTTGAGCTCGAGCAGCAAGGCGAGCAGCGCATCGCTGTCGCTTTCGTTGAGACTCGCGGTCGGCTCGTCGAGGATCAGCAGCTTGACCTCTTTCGAGAGGGCCTTGGCAATCTCCACCAGCTGCTGCTTGCCCACGCCGAGGTTGGTGATGAGCGCGGTGGGCGGCTCCTTCAGGCCCACCTTGGCGAGCAGTTCGCGCGTCTTGGCATAGGCGGCGAACCAGTCGATCACGCCGCCGCGCGCGGTCTCGTTGCCGAGAAAGATGTTCTCGGCGATCGACAGCAGCGGCACCAGCGCGAGCTCCTGGTGAATGATGATGATGCCGAGCTTCTCGCTGTCGGCAATGCTCTTGAACCGGCGCGACTCGCCCTCGAAATGGATCTCGCCGGTGTAGGAGTCGGCCGGGTAGACGCCGCTGAGCACTTTCATCAGCGTCGACTTGCCGGCGCCGTTTTCCCCGACCACCGCATGGATCTCACCCGCGCGCACTGCGAGGTTGACGTTGTCGAGCGCGTTCACGCCCGGAAACGTCTTGGTGATGCCCCGCATCTCCAGAATCGCGCCGTTCATCGCGTTCAAACTACTTGACCTGGCTCTCGGTGTAGTAGCCGCTGTCGATCAGCACCGGCTTCCAGTTCGAGATGTCCACGCTGACCGGCTTGAGCAGGTAGGACGGCACGACCTTGACGCCGTTGTTGTAGGTCTTGGTGTCGTTGACCTCGGGCGTCTTGCCGGACAGCATCGCGTCGGCCATCGCCACCGTGACCTTTGCCAGTTCGCGCGTGTCCTTGAAGACGGTCGAACTCTGCTCCTTGCGCAGGATCGACTTGACCGAAGGCACTTCTGCGTCCTGGCCCGAGACGACCGGCATCGGCTGCTTCGGCGAGCCGTAGCCCACGCCCTTGAGCGACGACAGGATGCCGATCGACAAGCCGTCATAAGGCGACAGCACCGCGTCGACGCGATCCTTGGTGTAGTAGGCCGACAGCAGGTTGTCCATGCGGGCCTGCGCCACGGCGCCGTCCCAGCGCAGCGTGCCGACCTTCTCCATGCCCATCTGCTTGCTGCGCACCACCAGCTTGCCGCTGTCGATGTAGGGCTTGAGCACCGAGAGCGCGCCGTTGTAGAAGAAGAAGGCGTTGTTGTCGTCCGGCGAGCCGCCGAACAGTTCGATGTTGAACGGGCCCTTGCCGCCCTTCAGGTCGAGCGCCTTCTCGATCGACTGTGCCTGCAGCACGCCGACCTGGAAGTTGTCGAACGTGGCGTAGTAGTCGACGTTCTTCGAGCCCTTGATGAGCCGGTCGTAGGCGATGACCTTGACGCCCTTGTCGGCCGCCTTCTGCAGCACGTCCGACAGGGTGGTGCCGTCGATGGCCGCGATCACCAGCACCTTCGAACCCTTGGTCACCATGTTCTCGATCTGCGCGAGCTGGTTCGGGATGTCGTCGTCGGCGTATTGCAGGTCGGTCTTGTAGCCCTTCTCCTTGAAGTACTTGACCATGTTGGCGCCGTCGGCGATCCAGCGCGCCGACGACTTGGTCGGCATCGAGATCGCGATCGGACCCTTGTCCTGCGCATTGGCCGACGGCGTGAAGCCGACGATGGCGAAGGCGATACCTGCGAGCGAGGCCTTGAGGAAATTGCGTTTCATGGTGTGACGAGCTCCGTCATTTTTTGGTGGATATGGTCTTGTTCCAGGAACACCGCGGAACCGGCTTAGCCGGGCCGCTGGTGTTGCCCCTGCAAGGGGGAGGGCGAAGCGACACGAAGTGCGCGCAGCCTGGGGGTGTGCTTAGTACTTGCGCTTCGGGAATTCCTTGGCCGCGACTTCCATCGGGAAGATCGTTTCCTCGGTGACGATGCGCTTGGGCAGCGGCTTGCCAGCCTTGATGTCCTTCACGGCGCTCATCAGCTGCGGGCCCAGCAGCGGGCTGCATTCCACCGACACGTTGAGCTTGCCGGCGATCATGGCTTCGAAGGCGCCCTTGACGGCGTCGATCGAGATGATCGTGATGTCCTTGGCGGGCTTCATGCCGGCTTCCTCGATGGCCTGGATCGCACCGATCGCCATGTCGTCGTTGTGCGCGAACAGCACGTTGATCTTCTTGCCGTCGGCCTTGAGGAAGGCTTCCATGACCTCCTTGCCCTTGGCGCGCGTGAAGTCACCGGTCTGCGAGCGAATGATCTTGAACTTCGGGTCGGCCTTGATGATTTCCTCGAAGCCCTTCTTGCGGTCGATCGCGGGTGCCGAGCCAACGGTGCCCTGCAGCTCGACGATGTTCACGTCGCCCTTCTGGTCTTTCATCTTTTCCACCAGCCAGCGGCCGGCCTTGCGGCCTTCTTCGACGAAGTCGGAGCCCATGAAAGTCACATAGAGCGAGTCGTCTTTCGAATTGACCGAGCGATCGGTCAGCACCACCGGGATCTTGGCGGCCTTGGCCTCGCGCAGCACGGTGTCCCAACCGGTTTCGACCACCGGCGAGAACGCGATCACATCGACCTTCTGCGCGATGAAGGAGCGGATCGCCTTGATCTGGTTCTCCTGCTTTTGCTGAGCGTCGGAGAACTTGAGTTCGATGCCGGCCTCTTTGGCAGAGGACTTGATCGACTCGGTGTTGGCGGTGCGCCATTCGCTCTCCGCGCCGACCTGGCTGAAGCCGAGGACGATTTTTTTCTGCGCCAGCGCAGTGGCCGGCAGCAGACTCGCGAGCGAGGCGGCCGCGAGTGCGGTGGTGAGGGTACGACGGGTCAGTTTCATGGTGTTGTCTCCTGTTGGCGTGATGAAAAACTCTTCGGCCTGATTGGCTCAGGCCATCATGTACCCCGTCTTGACCGAGGTGTAGAACTCCGCGGCATAGCGGCCCTGCTCGCGCGGCCCGTAGCTCGACCCCCTACGCCCGCCGAACGGCACATGGAAGTCGACACCCGCGGTCGGCAGATTGACCATCGTCATGCCAACCCTGGCGTGGCGCCTGAAATGCGTCGCATGCTTGAGCGAGGTGGTGCAGATGCCCGCGCAAAGACCGAACGGCGTGTCGTTGGCCAACGCCAGCGCGTGCTCGTAGTCGTCGGCCTGCAGCACGCAGGCGATGGGGCCGAAGATCTCTTCGCGCGCAACGCGGTGCGACGGCTTCGCGATGAAGAGGGCCGGGCTCATGAAATAGCCTGCGGTCGCGCGCTGCACTGTGTCGCCACCGAACACGTGCTCCGCGCCTTCGTCGCGGGCGATCTTCATCCATGCCAGGTTCTGTTCGAGCTGGCCGCGATCGACCACGGGCCCGATGTCCACGCCGTGTTCCAGTGCATGGCCAACGCGCAAGGCCGCAAGCCGGTGGCGCACGCGCACCACGAACGCGTCGTGCACGGACGCCTGGACGATCAGGCGGCTCGACGCCGTGCAGCGCTGGCCGGTCGAGAAGTAGGCGCCCTGAACGGCACAGTCAACCGCCCGATCGAGGTCTGCATCCTCGAGCACCACCAGCGGGTTCTTGCCACCCATCTCGAGCTGCACCTTGGCACGCCGTGCGGCAGCGGAATGCAGGATGCGTTCGCCGGTGGCGACCGAGCCGGTGAAGCTCAGCGCATCAACCAGCGGGCTGTCGACGATGGTTTGCCCGACCTCGCGGCCACTGCCCATCACGAGGTTGAAGGTGCCGGCCGGCAATGCGGCGCGGCTGATGATGTCGGCCAGCGCCCAGCCACAGGCGGGCACCAGCTCGGCGGGCTTGAACACGACACTATTGCCGTAGGCCAGTGCGGGCGCGATCTTCCACGCGGGAATGGCCAACGGAAAGTTCCACGGTGCAATGAGCCCGACCACGCCGACCGGCTCGCGCGTGATGTCGACCTGCACGCCGGGGCGCACCGATGGCAGCGTCTCGCCGCCTGCACGCAAGGCTTCACCGGCGAAGAACTTGAAGATGTGCCCCGCGCGCGCAGCCTCGCCGATGGCTTCCGGCAGGGTTTTCCCTTCCTCACGCGCCAGCAGCAAGCCCAGTTCATCCTTGCGCGCGAGGATCTCGCTGCCGATCTGGTCCAGCACATCGGCACGCCGCTGCGGCGTGGTCTGGCTCCACTGCGGGAAGGCGTCGGCGGCGGCGCGGATCGCGAGTTCGGTCTGGCTCCGATCTGCACGCGCGTATTCGGCGACCACTTCGCTGGTGTCCGACGGGTTGCCGCTCAGGCCTGCGGTAACGCCAGTCTCCCAACGGCCATTGATGTAATGGCGGGCGTGTTGTGTGATGTCACTGCGTTTCAAAGTGGGGCGAGTGTAAGAATCGCGCCCATAACTTTCCAATCAAGATTTGGATTGAATCAATGCCAGAAACAGCATTCAGGTAAACCCCATGACGAACTACACGCACTGGTTCATCCGTGCGCGACTCAAGACTCGACAGCTGCTGTTGCTGGTGGCGCTGGCCGAGGAAGGCAACATCCATCGTGCGGCGCAGGTGCTCAACATGACGCAGCCGGCCGCATCGAAATTGCTGAAAGACCTCGAGGACGTGCTGGAGGTCTCCTTGTTCGACCGCCTGCCGCGCGGCATGCGGCCCACCTGGTATGGCGAGACCATGATCCGGCATGCCCGCGTCGCACTGGCAAGCCTGAACCAGGCGCATGACGAGCTGACGGCACTGAAGGCAGGGCGCTTCGGGCAGGTGAACATCGGCGCCATCACCTCCCCGGGCCTGGCGCTGCTGCCCGGTGCGGTGGCCGTGGTCAAGCGCGACCAGCCGACCTTGCGCGTCTCGCTCGAAATCGAAACCAGCCCGGTGCTGCTGGAGCGCCTGGAGCAAGGCAAGCTGGACATCCTGGTGGCGCGGCTGTTCGCGGAGCACGACAAATCGAAGCTGCGCTACGAGGCGCTGATCGAAGAGCCCGTGTGCGCGGTGGTGCGTCCCGGCCACCCGTTGCTCGGCATGACCGGGCTGACGCTGCGCGACGTGGTGTCGGCCGGCTGGATCGTGCCGCCCGCAGGCAGCGTGCTGCGGCATCGCTTCGAGCTCATGTACCAGGAAGAAGGCCTGGCGCCACCGCTCAACGTGATCGAGAGCGCCGCCCTGCTCTTCATCACGCGCATGCTGGAGCAGAGCGACATGATCGCGGTGCTGGCCACCGAGGTCGGGCGCTACTACGCCGCGCACGGCATCGCGGCCGTGCTGCCGCTCGCCATGCCCTGCCACATGGACGCCTTCGGCATCATCACGCGAACCGACCGGCTGCTCTCGCCGGCGGCGAAGATCATGATGAAGGCGCTCAAGGACGAGAGCCTGAAGGTTTACGGGCGGCGCCTGGATCCCGACTGAACCGCGCCTGCACCCCAACGGAGTTGCGATTGAACACACCACTGCTGCCCGCGCCCGTCGTCTCGGGTTCCCCTCAATGCATCTGGGCTGCGGGGGCGACCCTGGGCGAAGGCACCCTGTGGTCGCCTCGCGAGCAGGCGCTCTACTGGGTCGACATCCTTTCGTGCCAGCTGCACCGGTTCCGGCCTTCGGACGCAGCGCGCACGACCTGGCAGTTTGACGAGGAGATCTCGGCGGTGGCCGAGCGGGCCACAGCGCCGGGGTTGATCGTCACGCTCCGGCGCGGCTTTGCACTGTTCGACCCGGCCGAGCCGGCACCCGCGCCGCGCTACCTGCACCAGCCGGAGCCGACCCTGCCGGACAACCGCTTCAACGATGGCAAATGCGATGCGGCGGGCCGCTTCTGGGGCGGCACGATGGACTTTGCCTGCGAAGCGCCCACCGGTGCGCTCTACCGCTACGACGCCGATGGCCGCTGCACGCAGCACGAGCATGGCTTCGCCGTGACCAACGGGCCCACCTGGTCGGCGGACGGCGCCACGATGTACTTCAACGACACGGTGACGGCACGCGTGTATGCCTACGACTTCGATGCGGCCGCGGGCACGCTGTCGAACAAGCGCCAATGGTTGCGCTTTGCCAAGGACGATGGTTTTCCGGACGGCATGACCACCGATGCCGCAGGCCGGCTCTGGATCGCCCATTGGGGCGCTGCGTGTGTGAGCTGCCACGACCCGGTGACGGCGGCCGAACTCTGCCGCGTGCGCCTGCCGACACGGCACATCACCAACTGCGCTTTCGGCGGTGAAGACCTGCGCACGCTGTTCATCACCAGCGCCGCGAGCGGGCTGACGCCGGAACAGCGCGCGGCCGAGCCGCTGGCGGGCGGGCTGTTCGCGGTGCGGGTCGATGGCGGCGGCGTGCCGGCCGGGCGCTTCGCCGGGTAGCCCGGCCGGCCGACGCTTCAAGCCACGCCGAACCGATGCAGCGTCGTGCTGCGGAACACTTCGCCCGGCCGCAGGATGGTCGACGGAAATCCGTTCTGGTTCGGTGAATCCGGAAAGTGCTGGGTTTCCAGGCACAGGCCATCGCCCTGCCGCCAGGCGAGGCCCGCCGTGCCGACCAGGCTGCCATCCAGAAAATTGCCCGAGTAGAACTGCACGCCCGGCTCGGTGGTGTGGATCTCCAGCACGCGACCCGATGCCTCGTGCGCCAGCCGCGCCGCCAGCGCCAGGCTGTCGCCAACATCACTGCTGCGGTCGAGCACCCAGTTGTGGTCGTAGCCGCGCGCGCGCAGCAGCTGCGGGTGCCCTTCGCGGATGCGCGCACCGATCAGCGTCGCGGCGCGGAAGTCGAAGGGCGTGCCCGCCACCGCTTCGATGCCGGTCGGGATCAGCGTCGCATCGACGGGCGTGTAGCGGCTGGCCGGGATGGTGAGCCGGTGGTCGAGCACCGATCCGCTGCCGGCCAGGTTGAAGTAGTCGTGGTGGCTCAGGTTGACGGCCGTCGCCTGGTCGCACACGGCGTGGTAGTCGATGCGCCATTCGTTGGCGGCGGCGCTGAGGGTGTAGCGCACGGTGGCCTGGAGCTCACCGGGGTAGCCCTCTTCGCCATCGACGCTCGTGTAGCGCAGTTCCAGTGCGACGTCGCCGGTGGCATCATCCCGCGAGGGGGCCAGCGCCCACCAGCGCGCGCCAAAACCCTTCAAGCCGCCGTGCAGCGAATTGGGGCCGTCGTTCACGGTGAGCTGGTGCGACACGCCATCAAGCGCCAGGCGCCCGCCCGCGATGCGGTTGGCATAGCGCCCCACGATCGTCCCGAAATGCGGATTGCGCGCGACGTAGTCGTCGAGTGATGGCAGATCCAGCACCACGTTGTCGCTGCGGCCGTCGCGATCGGGCACATGCAGCGCCGTGACGATGCCGCCGTAGTTGATGGCGGCCAGGCGCAGGCCGCGGCCGTTGTCGAGCGTGTACTCGGTGACCTCGCGGCCGTCGGGCATGCGGCCGTAGGGGCGTTCGGTGATTTTTGAAGTCAAGCAGTCCTACTCCAGTTTGGTCATCAGCCTCTGCAGGGGGATGGATGTAGCCGACAGGGGGCTTACTCTCCGTTCACTAGAGACACCCCGTCCACCGGCTTGATCATCCATTTCGAAACGTCTGCGCCCAACCCGTGAATCAGCGCATCCATTGAGCTGCATTCAGTGGTCTCCGCCGTGATATCAGAGTATTGGGTGTGCATCTGGCGCAGGCCTTTGAATTGCGCAGTTGGCAGTCCCGGTCGTTCGAGCACAGCATGGATGACCACGATCGTGGGGCCACCGGCGCTGACGGTCACTATGTCCATGATTTCGATCTTCAGCAAAGGGGCGGCGTCCCTTCCGGTACCCAACACGGGGAGCACAACTTCATACCGCGCCTTCAGCTGATCTTGCACCGCCTGACGCAACGGGTTCGGCACGCCGCACGCGTCATCGGATTCAGACATCTGGCGGCCCTGGTAATTCCCGTACACGACTGGCGGCAGTATCACCGTGTTGTAGGCAACAGCCGCGGGTGGCATTCGCTCAGGCGGCTGGGGATTGTGTGAATCGCAAGCAGCCAGAATTGAGCTCACCGCCATCGCGATGCACGAATTGCGCACGGATTCTCTTACGGTCATTGACTGACAGGGAAGACGTGAAGCATTCGACCATGGTCTAGCGCTACGCTGACATGAGTCTTGGCAAAGGCAATGCTGCCAATGGATGGCTTTCTCATCGGGGTTGTTCCTGGTGTTTCGCGATCGACATGAGCGGCAAGCTGAGGGCACTGTACGCGTTTTGTTACAGTAGACGTAGTTGGATGAATTTTGCACAACCGACTACCTACCGGGCAACCGCCCCAGTCAAAACAAAGCTATAAGGAAATATACTGCATGCAGGCCATTAATTATAAAATGGAATACTCGATTCTTGAGTACGTTTTCGGTCTTATTGGCCCGGTAATCATCATTGCCGCAATATTTTATCCAATTGCCGATCTGAAAATAGGAACCTTGCGGCTTCACCTGCCGACAGGCGTGGCCAATGGCGCCCTCATATTACTCGGGGCTTTTGTCACGTATCTTACGGTTGCAACACTTTTTAAGAAGCGGGCGGCCAATAGCCAAGGAGCCAGCATTGTTCTTGATGAGCACAGCATGTCTTTCACGACCGTTAAGAAATTCGCTGGCGTACTGACCACCGTGAACTATGACGCAATCGATAAAATCACCATCACGGATATTCCGGAAACCTCAACATCGAGCGCAGAGAAAACGATAGAAATTAGTGCGCCATCAACGGCGTTTAAAAAATTTGAGTTCGATGCCATTCACATGGCGAAAGATTCGGACTTTGATGCTCTTGTGGGCGCGCTCAAGCATCGCGCCATGAATGCGGCCTTCAAGCAAATCTAATTTATGGGTTTCTTGCATAAATTATTGCAGATAGTTTCTGGAAAAAAATACAGAAATTGCCCCAGTGGCGCCGCAGTGGATCCGGCAGCGCAGCGGGCACTTCGCGCTGGGCTCATCAACTCCGAGCAGATCATGGCGTATTGCGACAGTTACACAACTGGACTGTCTGACAATACTCTCACCGAGGGGCTTGGCTCATACTGGGATATAAGCTCGCCTCAGGAGGCGGCTGTAACTCTGGAATGGCTCGGTCGCTATGGGCATCGCTTTTTTTACGACATTGTTTTTCGGGTTTACAGCGATGGTGCTTCAGGAGAGGGGCGCCAAGAGGTGCTTGAGGCATTGGTAGCCAGTGGTCGATACGGCTCTCCGGAAACGGTGCGTGAGCAGCTTGGCGCGCAGGAGCCCTGCGAGGAAAAAGATCTCGTTTTCTCTGCTTTGGAGCAGGCCATGGAGATGTTGGAGAATCTGCGATCCATTTTTCGCCTTCTCGAAGACAAAGTTAATGGCTCGTATCCCCCCAAGGATTACAGCGCCGGAATACTTGCCTGGGATCTCGGTCGCCTCGTCACTGTTGCAAGGATGTCATTGGACTGCAAATACATTGAGCAGGCTGAATTCAGCCGTATTCTTGTGCATGTTGATGAAAAATTACGTCTGAATTTTTCATCCTGGCCACAGTTTGCAAAGAGCTACATCATTGGTCGGGCCAGTTGGGGAGGCCAGAATATGACGCTAGGCGGAATTATCGGTATTGCCGAAGATCTTATGACTGATGAAAAGAGCCCTTGGGTGCTGTCTCCCCTGTGAGTGTCATTCATAGAGCGTTTACGGCGCTACTGCCCGTTTACGACGTTATTGGGAAAGATCAATAGGGGAGTTGGGTGATGCGCGTCATTCGACCGTCACCGACTTCGCCAGGTTGCGCGGCTTGTCCACATCGGTGCCGCGCGCGCAGGCCGTGTGATAGGCCAGCAGCTGCAGCGGCACCACATGCAGCAGCGGGCTCAGCGCGCCGTAGTGCTCGGGCATGCGGATCACGTGCAGGCCTTCGCCGCCGACGATCTTCGTGTCGCCGTCGGCCAGCACGTACAGCACGCCGCCACGGGCACGCACTTCCTGCAGATTGCTCTTGAGCTTTTCGAGCAGGGCGTCGTTGGGCGCCACCGTGACCACCGGCATCTCGCTCGTCACCAGCGCCAGCGGGCCGTGCTTGAGTTCGCCGGCGGCATAGGCCTCGGCGTGGATGTAGGTCACTTCCTTGAGCTTGAGCGCGCCTTCGAGCGCGATCGGGTAGTGCAGGCCGCGGCCGAGGAACAGCGCGTTCTCCTTGCGCGCAAAGTCTTCCGACCAGCTGATGATCTGCGGCTCCAGCGCCAGCACCGACTGCAGCGCGACCGGCAGGTGGCGCATCTCCTTCAGGTAGCGCGCTTCGTCTTCGTCGCTGAGCCGCCCCTTGGCCTGGGCCAGCGCCAGGGTCAGCAGGAACAGGCCGGCCAGCTGCGTCGTGAATGCCTTGGTCGACGCTACGCCGATCTCGACGCCGGCACGCGTGATGTAGGCCAGCTTGCACTCGCGCACCATCGCGCTGGTGGCGACGTTGCAGATGGTCAGCGTCTGTTCCATGCCGAGGCTGCGTGCATGCTTGAGTGCAGCCAGCGTGTCGGCGGTTTCGCCCGATTGCGTGATCGTCACGACCAGCGTCTTCGGATCCGGCACGGAGTCGCGGTAGCGGTATTCGCTCGCGATCTCGACCTGGGTCGGGATCTTCGCGATGCCTTCGAGCCAGTACTTAGCGGTGCAGCCGCTGTAGTAGCTGGTGCCGCAGGCCAGGATCAGAACCTTGTCGATGTCCCTGAACACGCGGTGCGCGCTGGCGCCCACCGTGCCGTTGTCGCCGACGCCGTCGAACAGTTCCGGCGCAATGCCGACCACGCCTTCGAGCGTGTCGGCGATGGCGCGCGGCTGCTCGAAGATTTCTTTTTGCATGTAGTGGCGGTAGGGGCCGAGTTCGGCCGCGCCGCTGTGCGCCTGCACCGTGCGCACGGGTCGCTGCCCGGTGGACAAAGGCTTGTGCGCGCGGTCGACGATCCAGTACTTGCCGGGCTGCAGGTCGACCACGTCGCCCTCTTCGAGGTAGACGATCTGGTCGGTCACGCCGGCCAGCGCCATCGCGTCGCTGGCGAGGAAGTTCTCGCTGCCGTCCTGGCCCACGCCGAGGATCAGCGGCGAACCGGCGCGCGCGCCGACCACGCGGTGCGGTTCGTCGCGGCAGATCACGGCGATGGCATAGGCGCCGTGCAGCTGCAGCACCGCGGCCTTGACGGCTTCGAACAGGTCGCCGTCGTAGAGGCTGTCGATCAGGTGCGCGATGACCTCGGTGTCGGTCTGGCTCTGGAACACATAGCCCCGGGCCTGCAACGCAGCGCGCAGCGGCTCGTGGTTTTCGATGATGCCGTTGTGCACCAGCGCCACGCGCGCCGGCCGGGCGCTGTCGACGCCCTCGCCCGTGCCGTGGCTGAAATGCGGATGCGCGTTGTGCACCACCGGCGCACCGTGCGTGGCCCAGCGCGTGTGGGCGATGCCGGTCAGGCCTTCGACATGGTCTTCGGCCACCTGCGTCAGCAAGTCGGCCACGCGCGAGGTGGTGCGGGCGCGAGTCAGGCCGCCGGCGTGAACCGCCACGCCGCAGGAGTCATAGCCCCGGTACTCGAGCCGCTGCAGGCCCTGGACCAGAACCGGAACGATGTTGCGATGGGATGCCGCGCCGACGATGCCGCACATTGGATGCTGCCTTGAGGAGTTGTCTGAGGGAGAGATGGTAGGCAGCTTGCCGAAAACAATGCTTCCAACTTCCCGCACTTGGTGAAATTAAATTTCTTCATTCATTGGTTTCGGATTTTTCCTCCATAATTCATTGGAATATGGAATCAATATCGCTCGATGCCACCGACATTCGCCTGCTCGATGCATTGCAGCACGACGCTTCCCAGACCAACCAGCAGCTCGCGGCGGATGTTCACATTTCCCCGCCGACCTGCCTGCGGCGCGTGCAGCGGCTGCGCACGGCGGGTCTGATCGAGCGCCAGGTGGCCCTGCTTTCGCCCGACCGGCTGGCCCCGTTGCTGGGCCACGGCCTGCAAGCCGTGGTCGAGATCGCGCTGGATCGGCAGGACACTGCCGCGCTGGACGCCTTCGAAGCGCGCGTGGTCGCCGACGACGCAGTGCAGCAGTGCTACCGCGTCTCGCCCGGCCCCGACTTCGTGCTGATCGTGGCCGCGCGCGACATGCCGGGCTACCTGGCGCTGGCGCAGCGGCTGTTCACGGCCGACGCCAACGTGCGCAACGTCAAGGCCTTCTTCAGCCTGAAGCGCTCGAAATTCGAACCCAGGGTGCCGCTCACGCCCAGCTCGGCGGCCTGAGGCACCAAGCTATTTCCGGGGGCGCACCCAGTCGGCAAAGCTCACTTGCCGGCCGCGTGCGACGGTCAGCGCGCCGGGTGCGGTCGATTTCGTCACGGTCGAGCCGCCGCCCACCGTGCCGCCTGCGCCGAGGGTGACGGGCGCCACCAGCACGCAGTTGCTGCCCACGTGCACGTCGTCGCCGATGATGGTGCGGTGCTTGTTGGCGCCGTCGTAGTTGGCGGTGATGCTGCCGGCACCGTAGTTCACGCGCGCCCCCACGGTGGCGTCGCCGATGTAGGCCAGGTGGTTCGCCTTGGCGCCCTCGGCCAGGGTGGAATTCTTGATCTCGACGAAATTGCCGATGTGCACTTCGGCGCCGAGCCGGGCGCCGGGGCGCAGCCGGGCAAACGGGCCGATGCGCGAGCCGGCGCCGACCGTCACGCCGGCCTGCTCGCCGTCGATGTGCGTGAACGGATGGATCACCGCGCCGGTCTCGATGCGCGCATTGGCGATCACGCAGTTGGCGCCGACCGTGACGCCGGCACCCAGCGACACCGCGCCTTCGAACACGCAGTTGACGTCGATCTCCACATCCGATTCGCAGACCAGCGTGCCACGCACATCGATGCGCGCCGGATCGGCCAGCCGCACACCCTGCGACATCAGTGCTTCGGCCTGGCGGCGCTGCCAGGCACGCTCGAGCGCGGCGAGCTGGGCCGGGTCGTTCACGCCGGTGACCTGCAGGCGGTCGTCGGTGCGGTGCGCCACCACGGGCACGCCGTCGACGGTGGCCAGCCGCACGATGTCGGTCAGGTAGAACTCGCCCTGGGCATTGCGGTTGTCGAGCCGCGCCAGCCAGGGCTTGAGCAGGCGCACCGGCACCGCCATCACGCCGCTGTAGACCTCCTTGACCGCCCGCTGCGCCTCGTTCGCGTCTTTCTGCTCGACGATCGCCTGTACCGCGTCGCCCTCGCGCAGGATGCGGCCATAGCCGGTGGGGTCGTCGAAATCGATGGTCAGCAGCGCCAGGCGTCGGCCGGCGCTCGCCGCGATCAAGGCCCGCAGGGTGTCTTCACGGATCAGCGGGACATCGCCCGAGAGCACCACCACGATGCCATCGTCGGGCAGCAGCGGCACGGCCTGCTGCACGGCGTGGCCGGTGCCGAGCTGCGGCATCTGGCGCGCGAAACGCGGCGCGCACGGCGCGCCGGCCAGCGCGGCCTCGACCTCGTTGGCGCCATGGCCGGTCACCACCACCACGTGCCGGGCGTTCAGCCGGGCCGCCGTATCGAGCACATGCAACACCAGCGCACGGCCGGCCAAACGGTGCAACACTTTGGGCCAGCTACTCTTCATGCGCGTGCCCTTGCCGGCCGCCATGACGACGATGTCGACCGGCCCCTGGTTGTCTTGCGGAATCTGTGTCATGCGTCTTGTTTCCCGAATGCGTTGTGGCTGCGCCAAGCAGTCGCGAATTATCGGCGTGCTGCTGCTGGCCTCCCTGCTGGCCGCCTGCAGCACGGTCAAGCTGGCCTACAACAACCTGCCGGAGCTGAGCTACTGGTGGCTCGACGGGTATGTCGACTTCGACGGCGCCCAGACACCCCGCATGCGCGACGAGCTCGCGCAGTTGCTGGCCTGGCACCGCCGCAGCGAGCTGCCCAAAGTCACGCGCCTGCTGCAGAAGGCCGAGGCGCTGGCGACCGACGACATCACGCCGGCACAGGTGTGCGAAGTCGGCGACGAGATCCGCGCCCGCCTGCTGGCGGTGGCAGAACGCGCCGAGGCGGCCGGCGCCGAACTCGCGCTGAGCCTCAGCGACGCGCAGCTGCAGCAGCTCGAACGCAAGTACGCCAAAGTCAACGACGAGTACCGCAAAGACTGGCTCGCGCTCAGCACGGCCGGGCAGCAGGACAAGCGCTACGACCGGTTGCTGGAACGCAACGAGGACTTCTACGGCACGCTCGACAAGCCGCAGCGCGAGCTGCTGCGGCAGCAGGTGGCGCAATCGGCGTTCAGCGCGCAGCGTGTCGACGCCGAGCGCCGCAACCGCCAGCAGGAGGCGCTGGCGCTGTTGCGCGGATTCCGGGGCAACCAGACCCCGCCAGCAGAAGTGCGCGCCGCGCTGCGCGCGTATGTCCAGCGCATTGCCGACCCGCCGCCCGGGCCCTGGCGCACCTACCAGCAGTCCATGCTGCAGGAGGGTTGCCGCAACGTCGCGACGCTTCACAACGGCACATCGGCCGCGCAGCGCGAGCGCGCGGTGCGGCGCCTGCAGGCGTACCAAACCGATACGCGGCAACTTGCCTTGGCGCAGTGACGCCGTGGCACGGCCCTTGCGGCCCTTGATTACACTGCCCTCGCCGCAACGTTGCGGCCCCGCCAACCACCCTCCCACCAATGAACATCTCGCTCTGCACGCTCTTCGAGGGCAACTACCACTACGGCGTGGCCGCGTTGGCAAATTCGCTGGTGGCGTCGGGCTACCAGGGCGAACTGTGGGTCGGCTACCGCGGGCCGTTGCCGCGCTGGCTACTCGACGCGCCGGGCTTCGACCCGCAAGTCGGCCACTTTCAGGCGAGCCCCTCGCTGGTATTGCGCTTCGTGGTGCTCGACACGCCACTGCACTTCACCTACTACAAGCCCACTTTCATCGCCGACCTGCTGGCGCAGAACCCGCAGCTCGACACGGTGGCCTACATCGACCCCGATATCGTCGTCAAATGCGACTGGCCGGCACTGGCCGGCTGGTTCCTCGACGGCGGCGTCGCGCTGTGCGAAGACGTCAACTTCCGCTTTCCGGCGCGCCATCCCAAGCGCCTGCTGTGGCGCGAGCACTTCGCGCCGCATGGCTTCGTCGAACGGCGCCCGCTGGATCGGTATTTCAATGCCGGCTTCATCGGCATCCCGCGCAGCAGCATCGCGTTTCTCGACCTGTGGCGTCGCGTCTGCGAGGTGGTGGTGGCTTACAACGGGCCCAAGCTCATCAAGGTGGGGGGCGGCGCGGCATTGTTCAATTCGACCGATCAGGATGCGATGAACTTCGCGCTGACAGCCTGCGACGACAAGCTCAACACTGTAGGCGCAGACGGCATGGATTTCATGCCCGGCGGTTACTACCTGTCGCATGCCATCGGCCCGGCGAAACCCTGGCACGGCGGCCACATCCGGCGCGCACTGCGGGGCTTTCCGCCCTCGCTGCCGGCAAAGGCCTACTTTGCGTTCGCCAACCACCCGATCCGGGTCTTTTCGGACAACGAGCTGGCTCGCCGCAAGCTCACCATGCAGATCGCCGGTGCGATCGGCCGGGTGTACCGGCGCACGTAGTCAGCCGGCGCCCTTGACCGCCGGCGGGGGCGGGGGCGGGGGCGGTGGCGCTGCCGCACGGAACTGCGGCAGCGCCACCGCCAGCAGCAGATATTGGTAGCCGAAATTGGCGAACGCGGTCGCCAGGTTGAACAGCAGCACCGCACGCAGGTCGGCCGCGCCGAACAGCCACAGGTACAGCGCCTGGACCGCCAGCACCAGGGGAATGCTGAAGCTCTGGTTGGCCGTGGTGCCGCGAACCGTCAGCGTGCGAAATGCCATGCCGGCGGCGTTGTTCAGCATCGAGGCCATGAACACGATCCACACGTAGGCCGCCATCGTGCTGTACTGCTTGCCGAGCAGCAGGATCCAGTATTGCGGCAGCCACACGGCGCTTGCCAGCACCAGCGCCATGCAAAGCAGGTACAGCAGGTGCACGCGCACCATCGTCGTGGCCAGGCGCGGGCCGGTCGGCGCCCGCGCAATGGCGGGAAACAGCAATATGTTGGTCATGCGGTCCAGCACCATCAGCACCATCGCGAGCCGCCCGAACGCACCTACTTCGGCCAGCATGTTCGCGGTGCCGAACAGCGACACCAGCAACACGGTGACAACGCCCTGCACCTGGTAGAAGACAGCCGGCAGCACCAGTGGCTTGGCGATGCGCAGCACCTGGGCGTCGACGCGCTTCGCGTCGCCCGCATCGAGCCGCGTTTCCACGATGCCGTGCGTTGCCAGCGCCTGGCGGTACAGCAGCACGCTGACGATGCCCGCGGCCGCCGTCGCGGCCACGATGCCGGTGACCGAATAGGCCGTGATCGGCAACAGCAGCACGAGGCAGACCAACCCCAGCCGCACCGCGGTCGTCTTGAGCCCGATCTTGTTGAGCGTCGGCACGTGGCCGAGGATCAGCAGCACTGCGTTGGCATAGTGTTCGCGCAAGGTGGTCAACACGATCACCACGAACAGCGCGGCCGCGATCCAGTACGCCGCCCCGCCCCAGCTGTGCTCGCGGGTTGTGTAGTAGAGGTAGGGCGCCACGACCAGCACCCCTGCGCCGAGCAATGCCCAGCGCCAATGAAACACGCGCTGGCATGCACCAACCACCCAGGGCACTTCGCGCGCGCGCTGGCCCACCACGGGCAGCGTGCAATGGGCAATGCCAAGGTCGGTGACGCCCAGCAGCAGGGTCATGCACGCCAGCAGGAAGGTGTATTGGGCGTACTGGTCTTTGGGCAAGACATTGACGATCAGCAGGCCGGCCAACCCGCCGGCGATGACGCCCAGGGTCTCAACGCCGCCAACCGCCGCGACCCGGCGCACAAGGGCAAGAACAGTCATTTAGATAAGTGGAGTCGGCCGTGGCGGACGGATCGGCGCGGCATGGTCATCGAGTTTCACCCCGGGGACTATAGGGCCGCGACCTTACCTTTTGACATTTCCGCAACTGAACCGGCACCTGCACTACCCGACTTTGGGCAGGATCACGCCGACGGCGTGCTCTGCTCCGCGAATGTCCCCCGGCCTGCGGCCTCCTCCTTTATTTCGCTGCGCAGAGCACACCATCGACGTGATCCGTCAGAGCGGTGATTCATCGACGAACACGACGCGCCGTCAACTGTGCACAGGGCATCGGGTGCTCCCCGCAGCGAAATAAAGGAGGAGGCGAAGCCGGGGGACATTCGCGGAGGGGAGTACCCGGTGACCTGTGCACACGCCCCGAATGCAGCGCTCCGAATGCAGGCCCCGAATGCACGCGCCCGAGCGCCTCCCCCCAACGCAGGCAGCACCAGACCGCCCCGTGCAACTACGATATCGCCGGCGGAGTTGCCGCCGGCCGAGTTGCGACTCAGCCCCGGCGGTTGCAGCTCAGGCGACGTCCCAGGTGTAGGTGGCGCCGTAACCGTCCCACGGCTCCATCACGATGCGGTCACCGGCCACCACGGCCAGCGACTCGCCGGGCGCCAGCACCAGGTCTTCGCTGGCGTGACGGGCGTTGGCGTCGCGCGTGACCCAGACCCGGCCCTGCCGGATCCGCAGCACACTGGCTTGGGTGGCCTTCAGGCTGGTCGCCTGGCCGGCGGAGAGTTGCCACGCACCCCGACGTGCCGCCGCCGGAATGACGGCCGGACGGGCGGGCAGCGACAGGGACGAGGACGCGGTGCAAACGGCGGTGGACATGATGGACTCCTGAGGTTTCCTTGAATCGCATAAGCACGATTCGGGAATGAATGATCGGCGCTGGCCCGTTGGCAGTCCAATGAAAACGCGGTAGGCTACTGATTCCGTTTCCGCATCAATCACCGTGCAGCATTCCCAGACCCACCTGCGTTCCCGGCCGATTGCGGCCGGCCACCTGCGCGCCTTCGAGGCAGTGGCGCGGCATCTCAACTTCCGGGCCGCCGCCGAAGAGATGGCGCTCACGCAATCGGCCGTAAGCCGCCAGATCCAGTCGCTCGAGGAAGAGGTCGGCGTGCCGCTGTTCCTGCGCCACACCCGGGCGGTCGAGCTCACCAGCGCCGGCGCGCAACTGCTGCTGGCGGTGCAACAGTCGCTGCCGCGGATCGACGGCGCGGTGCGGCAGATCCGCCAGAGCGCGGGCCGCAAGAGCGTGTCGCTCACCACCTTTGCCTCGTTCGCCTCGATGTGGCTGATCCCGCGGCTCGAAGCGTTTCAGCGCGACAACCCCGACATCGACATCCGCATTGACGCCAGCGACGTGGCGATGGATCTGGAAATGGCCGATGTTGACATCGCGCTGCGCTACGGCCCGCCCGAGGCGATGCCGGCCGGCGCGCTGCGCCTGTTCGGCGAGACCTTGACGCCGGTGGCCAGCCCCTGGCTCATCAAGGGCAGCCCGCCGATCCGCAAGCCAGCCGACATCGCGAACTTCACGCTGATCGAGGCCGGCGACGCGCACCGGACGCACCTCGAATGGCTGACCTGGCGGCGCTGGTTCGAGGTCACCGGGCAAAGCCGGGCGCAACCGCCGCGCTGGCTGTACTTCAACTACGCCTACCAGATGGTGCAGGCTGCACTGACCGGCCAGGGCATGGTGCTGGCGCGCAGTTCACTGATCGCCGAGAGCCTGGCCAACGGCGACCTGGTCGAAGTGCTGCCGCAGCACCGCCTGGACTCCCCGATGGCCTACTGGCTGCTGATCGGCCCGCGCAACGCGCTTCGGCCCGAAATCAAGGCGTTCTGCGAGTGGCTGGAGGCGCAGGCCGCTACCACTCGCGAGACGATCGGCGAGGTGCCGGATCCCGACACCGTCGACCACCTGGACTGACCTTCTAGCCGATCGGCCAGACGACGCCGTTGTCGTTGAGGATCGCGTCGAGCGGCACGTCGTGCCCTTCAGGCTCGAAGTCGTCGAGAAAGCCCTGCGTGAAACCCAGCCCCACGGTGAAGGGCTTCGGCTGCAGAGTCGCCAGCGTGCGGTCGTAGAAGCCGCCGCCGTAGCCGAGCCGGTAGCCCCCTGCGCTGTAGCCCAGGCAAGGCACGAACAGCAGCGTCGGCACGATCAGTTCGGTGTCCTTGGGTTTCGGAATGTCGTAGGCGTCGTGCTCCATCGGGCAGCCCGGATACCAGCTGTGAAACGTGAGCGTCTTGTGCTCGCGGTTGACCACTGGCAAGCCGATCCGGCGGCGGTGCGGCTCTTCGAGCAATTCACCGTCTTCCTTCCAGCGATGCAGCGCCGGCAATGGGTCGAACTCGCCCTTGATCGGCCAGTAGGCGCCGATCACCGTATCGGGCCGGCCGACCAGCCAGATCCGCATCACGCGCTGCAGCAGATCGGCGCGTTGCTGCCGGTCGGGCAGCGCCTGGCGCTGCTCGATCAGCGCGGCGCGCAGTTGGCCCTTGAGAAAACTGGCGGTGGCCGAGGTGTCGGCACCCTTTGACTTGTCCATAATCCCCCGATGCAGTTTCGAAGCATTTTGGCACCCCGGCGCTCGCTCCTCTCCATTCTTGTTCTGGCGGCCGCCGCCTTGCTGCAGCCGGCCTGCGCACAGAACCGCAACGACGACGTCCTGTTGCAGATGAAGCAGGCCTTCCAGCGTGGCGACAAGGCGCGCCTGACCGCGCTGCTCCCGCAGGCCCGCGGCCATGCACTCGAGCCCTGGGCCGCGTACTGGGAACTGAAGGCCCGTTTGCAGGAAGCCAGCGCGCAGGAGGTGCAGGATTTCTTCAGCCGCTACGCCGGCACCTACCAGGAAGACCGCCTGCGCAACGACTGGCTGCTGCAGCTCGGCCAGCGCCGCGACTGGGAGGGCTTTGCGAGCCTGCATCCGGCCTACCGCATGGGCGACGACGCCCAGGTGCGCTGCTACGCCGTGCTGGTCGACATGCTGCGCACCGGCAACCCCGGCGCGGCCCATGCCGACGAAGTGCGGCGCAACTGGTTCGCGCAGCGCGACAACGACGACGGCTGCATGACCGCGGCCGACCGCCTGGTGTCGGCCCGCATGCTCTCGCCCAACGACGTCTGGAAAAAGGCCCGTCTCGCGATCGAGGCGAACCGGCCGCAGGCCGCGCGCGGCGCGGTGACCATCGCCGCGCCGGACGCGGTGGCGCTGTTTGACGAAGTCAATGCCAGCGCGCCCAAATTCCTGCTCGGCCGCGCCTTCGTGGCCGCCAAGTCGCGCAAGGAGCTGGTGGTGCTGGCGCTGATCAAGATCGCCATCGCCGACCCCGAGCAGGCCGCCACCCAGCTCGACAGCAAGTGGGGGCCGATGCTCTCGCCGGAGGAGCGCAACTGGGTCTGGGGCGTCATTGGCCGGCAAGCCGCCGGCAAGCTGTCTCCGCAGGCGATGGGTTACTACGCCAACGTCACGAAAAACAGCGACCTGTCGGACGACATGCTCGGCTGGAAAACCCGCGCCGCCCTGCGCGCCGGCGACTGGAAAGAGGTGCAGGCCGCCACCGGCGCGATGAGTGCCGAGGGCAAGCAGGATCCGACCTGGATCTACTGGCGTGCCCGCTCGCTGCAGGTCGCCGGTGGCGACGAGCGCAAGGCCGAGGCGCGTCGCCTGTTCGAAAGCATCGCCAGCACGCGCGGCTTCTACGAGTTGCTGGCCCTCGAAGAACTGGGCCAGCGCGCATCGATGCCGACCCGGCCCGCGCCACTGACCGCCGAGGAAAAAGACGCTGCACGCAGCAACCCGGGGCTCAACCGCGCCCTCTACGCCATCGCGATCGGCCTGCGCCCCGAAGGCACGCGCGAGTGGAACTACGCCACCAACCTTCACGACAAGGGCGGCATGGACGACCGGGGCCTGCTGGCCGCGGCCGACTTCGCCTGCCAGCGCGAGGTGTGGGATCGCTGCATCAACACCAGCGAGCGCACCAAGGGCGTGATCGACCCCGAACAGCGCTTCCCGATGCCCTACCACGACGCGGTGCTGCGCAAGAGCCAGGACATCGGGCTCGACCCGGCCTACGTCTACGGGCTGATCCGGCAGGAAAGCCGCTTCATCATGGACGCGCGCTCCGGCGTCGGTGCGTCCGGCCTGATGCAGGTGATGCCCGCGACCGCCAAATGGACCGCCAACAAGATCGGCATGGCCGGCTTCACGCCAAACCAGATCAACGACCGCGACACCAACATCACCATCGGCACCAGCTACCTCAAGCTGGCGCTCGACGACTTCGACGGCTCCATGCCGCTGGCCGCGGCGGCCTACAACGCCGGCCCGGGCCGCCCGCGCAACTGGCGCAACGGGCCGGTGGTCGAGGCTGCGATCTGGGCCGAGAACGTGCCCTTCACCGAAACACGCGACTACGTGAAAAAGGTGCTGGCCAACACCACCAATTACGCGGCCATCATCACCGGCCAGCCGCAGTCGCTGAAGGCACGGCTCGGCATGGTCGGGCCGCGCGATGCGCGCATTCCGGAAGTCAACAAAGACCTGCCTTGAGCTGAGTTGCCGAGCGCGCAATGGCCTCTGCCTGGAACACGATCACCGAAACCGTTGCGGCCGAGTTTTCGGACGTCACGGATCTTGCGCAGCTGACCCGCATCGGCGTGCGGCTCACGCTGGCTGCGCTGCTCGGCTTCGTGCTGGGTTTCGAGCGCGAGCAGCAGGGCAAGGCGGCGGGCGTGCGCACCCACATGCTGGTGGCGATCGGCTCCGCGATGTTCGTGCTGGTCCCGCAGCAGACCGGCATCGTGCCGGCCGACATGAGCCGTGTGATCCAGGGGCTGATCGCCGGCGTCGGCTTCCTGTGCGCCGGCACCATCCTCAAGCAGGGCAAGGACGAGCAGCAGGTGCAGGGGCTCACCACCGCGGCCGGCCTGTGGATGACGGCCGCCATCGGCATGGCCTGCGGGCTCGGCCGTGAATCGACGGCCGTGCTCAGCACGCTGCTGGCGCTGGTGGTGCTGGCCCTCGTGCCGCGGCTGGTCAGTCTGATCGAGCGCGCACTGGGCCAGCCAGCCGACAAGCGCTGACGCGCTCCGCCGCATCAATTCCACGCATTTTTGGCATCAACGCCTGCCGCCCGGGCCGCTAGCATCGCTGGCTCTGCAATCGAATGGATGATGGGAAATGCGCAAGCTCTATGTCGGCAACAAGAACTATTCGTCGTGGTCAATGCGGGCCTGGGTGCTGATGAAACAGGCCGGCATCGACTTCGAGGAAGTCATGGTGCCCTTCGGAGTCGATGCGTTTTCAGCCGGCTCCCGGTTCAAGCGCACCATCGGCGCGCTGAACCCGAACGGCCTCGTGCCCGTGCTGGTGGACGACGGCCTCATCGTCTGGGACACGCTGGCCATTGCCGAATACCTGGCTGAAACCTGCCCCGACGCGCAGCTCTGGCCGGCCGACCGCGCGCAACGCGCCCGGGCGCGCAGCATCTGCGCCGAGATGCACGCGGGTTTTGGCGCGCTCCGTTCGGCTTGCATGATGAACATCGAGGCCGACCTGGCAACCCAGGGCGCGCTGATCTGGCGCGACAACGCCGGCGTGCGGGCCGACGTCGCCCGCATCGTCTCGATGTGGAGCGAACTGCTCGCCGAGCATGCCGCCAGCCATGCCGACGGCATGCTGTTCGGCCGCTTCAGCGTGGCTGACGCCTACTACGCGCCGGTGGTGATGCGGCTCACGCGCTATGCGTTGCCGGTGCCGGCCGACGTGGCGGCCTACGTGAAGCGCGTCGAGGCGCTGCCCGGCGTCAAGGCCTGGGTCGACGGCGCGCTGGCCGAGCGCGACTTCCTGGCTTTCGAGGAACCGTACCGCCTGGGCCGCTGACCGGGGCCTGTTCTGAGCTACTCAGGGACGTACTTGTTGCCTGCCGCCTTGTAGCGCTCGACGGCGCGCTTCAGGTCGGTGTGCTCCTCGCAGGGGAAAAAGCAGGCCTTGTTGAGCGCGGCCAGCCGCTCCTCGGCCTTCTGCAGGTCGCCGGTCATGAGATACAGCTCGCCCGAGTATTCGAGCGCACCGCGGTGTTTCGGGTCGATGCGCAGGGCCAGGTTGTAGTAGCGCTCGGCCGCGGCGTAGTCGGGCGTGGCGGACTTGCGCAGGCTGTAGCCCATCAGGTTGTTCCAGTCGGCGCTGCTCACGTCGTTGATGTTCTTCAGCTCCTGGATGGCCTCGCTCCAGTTGCGCTGTGCGATCTGCGCCTTGACCGGGGCAAGCTTGTCGGTGCCGGGCGCCGCGGGCGTCTCGGCAGCAAAGCCGGGCTGATGCAGCGCCAGCGCAACCAATGCGGCCAGCGCCGCGTGGGGAAGTTTCATGCTGCGCGCTCCTTTGTCACAGACGCCAGTGAAGTACTTTTGCGCCGGCCGGTCAATCCACCGGATGGCCGGCCCGCCGATGCGCGCCCCTACACTGCGCCCATGAAAACCTACCTTGTCGGCGGTGCGCTGCGCGACCGTCTGCTCGGCCTGCCGGTATCGGATCGCGACTGGCTCGTGGTCGGCGCCACGCCTGAAGAAATGGTGCAGCGCGGCTATCTGCCGGTGGGACGCGACTTTCCGGTGTTTCTGCATCCGAAAACGCGCGAAGAATACGCGCTGGCGCGCACCGAGCGCAAGAGCGCGCCGGGCTACCGCGGCTTCACCATTCATGCTGCGCCCGACGTCACGCTGGAGCAGGATCTGGCACGGCGCGACCTCACCATCAATTCGATCGCACTCCCGGCCGAGTTGGCGGGCGACGGAAACCAGTTTTCATTGCGTCCCGAGGCACTGGTCGACCCGTTCCATGGCCAGCGCGACCTGCGCGACAAGGTGCTGCGCCATGTGACCGACGCATTCCGCGAAGACCCGGTGCGCATCCTGCGCGTGGCGCGCTTCGCTGCGCGCTTTCACCAGTTCGGCGTCGCGCCCGAAACCATGGCGCTGATGGGCGAGATGGTCGACGCCGGCGAGGTCGATGCACTGGTGCCCGAACGCGTCTGGCAGGAGCTCGCACGCGGGCTGATGGAGGCGCGGCCGTCGCGCATGTTCGCGGTGCTGCAGGACTGCGGTGCGCTCGCGCGGCTGCTGCCGGAACTCGCCCCCGCCGCGGCCCGCATGGAGGCGCTCGACCGCGCCGCGCAGATCGGCGTTCCGCTGCCGGTGCGCTTTGCCTGCCTCATGCGCGGCCTCGGGCCGGCGCTGCCCGCGCTGTGCGAGCGCTGGCGCGTGCCGATCGAAGAGCGCGATCTGGCGCTGCTGGTCGACCGGGAAGGCCGCCGCATCGATGCAGCCACCGAACTGGACGCCGCGCAAATGATGGATCTGCTGGAGCGTTGCGATGCCATCCGCAAGCCGCAGCGCTTCGAGCAGGCCCTGCTGGCCTGCGAGTGCGAAGTGTCCGGCGAGCGCGCCGGCGGCTATGCACCGCGCCCCCGCCTCGCCGCAGCACTGGCCGCCGCCAAGGCAGTTGCTACGGATTCGATAGCACGAGACGCCCAGCTGGCCGGTGCGACCGGCCCGAAAATCGGGGAAGCCATCCGTGCCGCGCGGGTCGAGGCGGTGGCGTCGATCACGCGCGCCTGATTACCGGCATTGGCCGACAGCGGCATGCCTGGCGGGGAGGTATGGTTGGAGTCTCATGCAGACCCCCCCCCGCCTTACCCCCGACGCCGCCCTTTTTCTCGACTTCGACGGCACCCTGGTCGCCCTGGCCGAAACCCCCGAAGCGATCGAGATTCCACCGGCACTGGTCGCGTTGCTCGGTGATCTTCACGCCTTGCTCGGCGGCGCCGTCGCCGTCGTGTCGGGCCGGCAGATCGATTCGATCGACCGCTATCTGGCACCGCTGCGCCTGCCGGCCGCGGGCGAGCACGGTGTGCAGCGGCGCGACGCCGAAGGTCATATGCAGGAGCAGCGCCCACCCGACCTCGTGGCGGTGCTCGAGGCAGCCAACGAACTCGCCGGCGCGCACCCGGGCCTGCTGGTGGAACGCAAGCACGCCGCCATTGCGCTGCACTACCGGCTCGCGCCCCATCTCGAAGCCGTCTGCCGCGAGACCATGTCGCGCGTGATCGTCGGGCAGCCCCAGTTCGAGCTGCTGCACGGCAAGTTCGTGTTCGAAGTCAAGCCGGCCGGTGTGAACAAGGGCATCGCGATCGACGCCTTCCTGCGCGAGCCGCCGTTCGCCGGACGCATGCCGGTGTTCGCAGGCGACGACACCACCGACGAAACCGGCTTTGCCGTAGTGCAGCCGCGCGGCGGCGTGGCCATCAAGGTCGGCAGCGGGCCGAGCCTTGCGGTGCACCGGCTCGAATCGCCCCGCGCGGTGTTCGAGTGGCTGGTGGAGGCGCGCGACCTGCTCGCGGCCGGGCCGCGGCCCGCGGCCGAGGGCACGCTGGCATGAGCCGGCTGGTCGTCGTTTCCAACCGCGTGGCCGATCCCCGCAAGCAAGCCGCCGGCGGGCTGGCAGTGGCGCTCGGCGAAACGCTGCAGCAGACCGGTGGCCTCTGGTTCGGCTGGAGCGGCACGGTGATCGAAGGCGGGCCCGCCGGCGAAGGCGAACTGCACAAGCAACAGGCCGGAAAAGTGACGCTGGCCACGCTCGACCTGAGCCGCGAAGACCACGACAGCTACTACCTCGGCTACAGCAACGACGTGCTGTGGCCGGTCTTCCACAACCGGCTAGACCTGGCCAGGTTCGAGGCCGGCTTCATCGGCGGCTACCGACGCGCCAACCAGTTGTTTGCGCGCAAGCTGCTGCCGCTGCTGAAGGAAGACGACATCATCTGGGTGCACGACTACCACCTGATCCCGCTGGCAGCCGAGCTGCGCGCGATGGGGTGCCGCCAGCGCATCGGCTTCTTCCTGCACATTCCGCTGCCACCGCAGATCATCATGGCGGCGATTCCGCAGCACGAGTGGCTCACCCGCTCGCTGTTCGCCTACGACCTGATCGGGCTGCAGGCGCGCCAGGACCAGGAGCACTTCGAGCGCTACGTGCTGAGCGAGGCCCATGGCGAGGCGCTCGGCAACGACATGTACCGCGCGTACGGGCAGACGGTGCGCTGCGGCGCGTTTCCGATTGGCATCGACGTCGACGAGTTCGCCGCGCTCACGCACGCGAAGGAAGCGCGCGACATGTACGACACCATGAAGCGCGAATACTCGACCCGGCGGCTGCTGCTCGGCATCGACCGCCTCGACTATTCAAAGGGCATCCCGAACCGGGTGCGCGCGTTTCGCGAACTGCTGGCGCACTACCCCGAGAACCGGCGCAGCGCGACGCTGATCCAGATCGCCTCGCCGACGCGCGAGACGGTCGATGCGTATGGCGACATCCGGCGCGAGCTCGAATCGCTGTGCGGCGCGATCAACGGCGACTACGGCGAGCTCGACTGGATGCCGGTGCGCTACATCCACCGCAACGTGGCACGCAAGCGCGTACCCGGCCTGTGCCGCGTGGCCGCCGTGGGCCTGGTGACGCCGCTGCGCGACGGCATGAACCTGGTGGCCAAGGAATACATCGCGGCGCAAGACCCGGCCGACCCCGGCGTGCTGGTGCTGTCGCGCTTTGCCGGCGCCGCCGAGCAGCTGAAAGAGGCGCTGCTGGTCAACCCCTACGACACCCACGGCACGGCCGAGGTGATGCAGCAGGCGCTGCAGATGCCGCTGGAAGAAAGGCGCCACCGGCACCAGAAGCTGCTGCAGGGCATTCGCGACCAGGACGTCCACTGGTGGCGCCGCACCTTCCTGCAGGCGCTCAGCGAGGCCACGCCGCCTGGCGACTGACGACGACGTCGGCGGTGATCTCGATGCTGCTGCAGCGTGATAGCCGCTGGCTCACCGGCCAGCAGATCGGTGTGTGCGGCGGCATGTTCCGGTGACCGGAAAGCTCAATCCAGCAGCGCCAGCGCCGCGTAGTCGCCCACCTTGTCACCCAGCCCCGCAGGCGCCAGCGTGACGCCCGCCGTCAACGAGGGCAGCCTGCCATCGATCTGCGCCTGCAGCCGTGGCAGCAGGAATTCGCGGTTATTCCAAAACACGCTGCCGCCCAGGCTGATGCGCTCCAGATCGAGCGTGGCGACCAGGTTGTAGAGCATGCGGCCCATGGTGCGGCAGAGCGCGTCGACCCGCGCCAGCGCTGCCGCATCGCCGGCCGCCGCCGCAGCGAACAGCGCCTCGGCCGGCTGCCCGAAGCGGCGTGCAATCGCGTTGCCCGCGGTCAGTCCCTCGACGTCGCCCACGTTGCCGCAGCCGCACAGCGCATTGCTGTCGTCGTCGACCACGAAGGTGTGGCCGGCATGGCCGGCATTGCCGTTCTTGCCGTGCAGCACGCGCCCGTCGACGCACAGGCCGACGCCGATGCCGGTGCTCCAGGTGACGTAGGCGCAATGGCCAACGCCCTGGAGCGCGCCCCAGCGGCGCTCGGCCTCGAGCGCGCCGACGGCATCGTTCTCGACGCGCACTTCGTCGAAGCGCGCGGCCAGCGGTGCCTCGACGGGTGCGGTCATCCAGTCGTTGGGCAAGCCGCGCGCCGGGCCAGCGAGGCCGCCGCAGATGTTGGGCGTGGCGAGTTCGATCGCACCGGCGTTCAGCACGAACGGCCCGGCCGACGACACGCCGACGCGCCGCACCGCCTCGGGCGCGATCTTCTGCTCGGCACAGACCTCGTCGACCATGCGCAGGATCTGCCGTGCGACCGCGAAGTTGTCGCCGGTCTTGGCGGTCGGCTCGCTGCGGCGGCCGAGCAAGGGCCGGGCGCTGCCGTCCAGCGAGTGGCCGTCGGCCGCCAGGCTCACGGCAAGCTTGGTGCCGCCGATGTCGACGCAGGCTCTCATTTCTTGTCTGTCCTTGTGATTGTCAGATCCATCGCGCGATCAATGCTGCGATCATGCTGAGCACCAGCGTGCTCGCGATCGGGAGTTGCCAGTTGCGCCCGAAGGCGCGGAATTCGAAGTCGCCGGGCAGGCGTCCGAAGCCGTAGCGGCGCAGGAATTCGGTGAGCCCGCTCATGAGCACCAGCGCGAGCACGACGACGATGAGCCAGCGGATCATTCGCGCAGCAGTTCGAGCGCGGCGCGGTGCAGCGCGGGCGTGGCGGCGGCGACGACGCGGCCATCGGAATTCAGACCCAGCGGCTGGCCCTGCCAGTCGGTGATGACGCCGCCCGCCGCTTCGATCAGCCCGGTCGGGCCGAGGTAGTCGTAGGGTTGCAGGCCGGCCTCGACCACCAGGTCGATGGTGCCGCCGGCCAGCTGGGCATAGCCATAGCAATCGCCGCCGAAGCGGCGCATCGCGCAGCGGCGACTCAGCCGGTCGAAGGCATGCCAGTCGGCCGGCGCAAAGATGTCGGGCGAGGTGGTGACGATGCGGGCCAGGGCCACTTCTGCGCAGGCGCTCACGCGCACGGCCTCGCCGTTGCGGTGCGCGCCGATGCCGGCCTGGCCGACCCAGCGCTCGGCGAGCACCGGCATGTCGACGATGCCGAGCGTCACGCGTCCGCCCTCGAGCAGACCGATCAGCGTGCCCCAGAGCGGCGAACCGGTGATGAAGCTGCGGGTGCCGTCGATCGGGTCGAGCACCCAGATGCGCGCGGCATCGAGTCGCTCGCGCCCGTGCTCCTCGCCGTAGATGCCATCGGCCGGGCACTGCGCGCCGAGGATGTCGCGCATGGCCGTTTCGGCCGCGCGGTCGGCCAGCGTGACCGGGCTTTCGTCGGCCTTGGTGATGATGTCGAGCGGCGTGCGAAACCAGCGCATCGACTCCGCCGACGCGGCATCGGCCAGGGCCCGCGCGATGCGCAGCGATTCTTCGGAGCGTGTGGAACTCATGGCGGGCAAAAGCAGAACAAGACGGCATTAGAACCGAGCCGGCTTGCCCTGCTGCAGGGCGCTCGCCGGTTGGCCGCCGGATTGACAGCCGCCGTGGCGCCCGCCTAGCATCCGGCCCGTATACGCCCAGCGCCGACCCCCGGCCCGCGGCACGGAGTTGGCATGGTGTTGGGTGGGTCGATGTTTCGCGCGTTCTTTCGCAACGCCTGTTTCGTGCTTTTTCTGCTGGCGGGCGCTGCCGGACTGGCCGGCGCCACGCCCTCGGCGAGCGAAGACAAGCTCATAGAGAACCTGATCCAGCGGGTGGCTGCCCGGCCCAACCTGGTCTTCCTGCGCAATGGCAACGAATACAGCGCGGCCGACGCGGCCAAGCACATGCGTGAGAAGTACGAGTACTTCAAGCAGGAGATCATCACCGCGGAAGACTTCATCCTGCGCTGCGGAACCCGGTCGGAGATGACCAAGGTGGCCTACAAGGTCAAGCTTTCGGGCGGCGATGCAGTGCGCGAATCGAGCGACTTCCTGCACGAGGAATTGCGCGCCCTGCGCCAGCGCTGACGCGCACCCCAGGTGTCGGTCTCAGAGCGTGTGGCTGCGGTCGCCTTCGGCGAAGCCCAGTGGCGCCCAGGGCTCGCCGACGCCGAAGCCGATCACCTTGAACAGTTCGCCCATCTCGTGCTCATGGATCAAGCGGGCCGCCAGCGCCCGCTGCGCCTGGGTGGCGTGCTGCATTTTTGACGGCAATCCGCAGTTGATCAGGAACCGGGCCTGGTTGCAGTAGCCCAGCACTTCAAGCCCCGCGTTCTGGCCCGCGAGCGCCACGCCGGTGAAGTTGACGTGCGCGGTGATGTCCTTGGCGCCCACGTCCACCAGGGGGTCGCCATCGGCCAGGTGCGCCTTGTGGCACATCACGGTGCCCATGTGGCGCTGCGGGTGGTAGTACTCGGCCTCGGGGAAGCCATAGTCGAGGAAAAAGGCGGCGCCCCGGGTGAGCCGGTCGGCCAGCGTGGCGATGAAAGCCTCGGCCTGGGGATGGATCTCGGTCAGGTAGTCCTGCGGGCCGTCGGGCTCGACCGGCGGACTCAGATCGGTCGGACGGTCTTGCCAGGCCCAGCCCGCTTCATGCGCCACCACGCCGCGCTCGAACCAGCGGCCGCCTACGCGCACCAGCAGCTGCACCGGCATCGCGTCGAGCACCTCGTTGCCGATCACCACGCCCTGCATGGTGTCGGGCAAGGCGCTGAGCCATTCAACCTTGTCGCCGAAACGCGCCAGGGTCACGCGCTGGCGGGCGCGCAGGCTGCCCGACAAGTCGACGATGCGGTAGCGCTTCACGCGCTTGCCCAGCGCATCGAGCACTTGCGCGGCCAGCGCGCCGGAGCCGGCACCGAACTCCCACACCGCGTCGGTGCCGGTTTTTTCAAGTGCCTCGGCCAATTGCACCGCGAGGGCCTGGCCGAACAGCGGCGTCATCTCGGGCGCGGTGACGAAGTCGCTGCCAGACGCCGGCATCTGTCCGAACTTGCGGCTGTCGTTGGCGTAGTAGCCGAGGCCGGGCGCGTACAAGGCCAGCGCCATGAAGCGGTCAAAGGGCAGCCAGCCGCCCGAGCGAGCGAGCGTGGCGTCGATAATCCGGGTCAGCGGATGGGCGCGTTCGGCGCCTGGCTCCAATTTCATAGAAGCGGAAATCTATCAGCATGGCAACGACGACCCCCGGCGTGCTCGTGACCGGCGGCGGACAACGGCTCGGCGCCGCGGTCTGCGAGGCCTTCGCGCGCGCGGGCTGGCGGGTGTGGTGCCAGTACCGGGCCTCGCGCGTGGCGGCCGAAGCGCTTTGCGCCCGGCTGCGCGACGAAGGGCATGTGGCCACGGCCATCGAGGCCGACATCACGGGCGAAGCGAGCCGGCAGGCGCTGGTCGCGCAGGTCACGGCGGACGCGCCGCTGAATTGCATCGTCAACAACGCCTCGGCTTTCGAGCCCGATACCGGCCTCGACTTCGAAGCCGAGGCCGCGCTGAAACAGCTCGGCGTGAACCTGATCGCGCCGCTCTCGTTCGCGCGCCTGCTGGCGAAGCAGCCGGCCGATGGCGCAGACCGTTGCGCCATCCACATCCTCGACCAGAAGGTGTTCAACCTGAACCCCGACTACTTCTCGTACACCGTGTCGAAGCTCGCGCTCGAACGCGCGGTGGCGCTGCAGGCCCAGGCGCTGGCGCCGGCCGTGCGCGTGTGCGGCGTGGCGCCGGGCATCGTGTTCAGGAGCGGGCCTCAAAGCGAGGCCAACTTTGCCCGGGCCGCGCGCGCCAACCTGCTGCGCCGGCCGATCGATCCTGCCGACGTGGCGAAAAGCTGCGTCTTCCTGGCCGGCACGCCGAGCGTGACAGGCACCACGTTGAGCGTCGACAACGGCCAGCACCTGGTGCCGCTGGAACGCGACATCATGTTCGTCGTCGAAGACCTGCTGAAAGCAAGCACCCCATGACTTTTGCCGCCCTCGACCCCTTGTTGCTCTCCTGCCGGCGCGTGTTCCTGCGCGACTACGAGGTGTGGATCAACATCGGCGTGCACGAGTTCGAGAAGCGCGCCGAGCAGCGCGTGGTCATCAACGTCGACCTCTACGTGCCGCTGGCCGTGTCGACGCCCCGGGCCGACGAGCTCGACGAAGTGGTCGACTACGACTTCATCCGCCGAACCGTCGCGGCGCGCCTTAGCAAGGGGCACATCCACCTGCAGGAAACGCTGTGCGACGACATCCTGACGCAGGTGCTGGCGCACCCGAAGGTGCAGGCCGCACGCGTGTCCACGGCCAAGCCCGATGTGTACCCCGACTGCCACTCCGTCGGCGTCGAAGTTTTCCGGAGCAAGTAATGGCACACCCCCAGTCTTCGCGCACTTCGTGTCGCTGCGCCAACCCCCTTGCAGGGGGCAACACCAGCGGCCCGGCAAAGCCGGTTCCGCGGTGTTTCACGAAAAGGAATTTCTGACATGAGCGCCATCTGGATTGATGAAGCTGCGCCGGCGGCTTCTCTCAAGATCGAACGCGAAACGCACAAGCTCGAAAAGCGGCTGTGCCGCGAAGTCGGCCGCGCGATCGTCGACTACAACATGATCGAGGAAGGCGACAAGGTCATGGTGTGCGTGTCGGGCGGCAAGGACAGCTACGCGATGCTGGACATCCTGCTCAAGCTCAAGGCGCGCGCGCCGATCCACTTCGACCTGATCGCCGTCAACCTCGACCAGAAGCAGCCGGGCTTCCCCGAAGAGGTGCTGCCGAAGTACCTGAGCCAGCTGGGCGTGGCCTTCCACATCGAGAACCAGGACACCTACAGCATCGTCAAGCGCGTGATTCCCGAGGGCAAGACCACCTGCGGCCTGTGCAGCCGGCTGCGGCGCGGCATCCTCTACCGCGTGGCCGACGAACTGGGCGCCACCAAGGTCGCATTGGGCCACCACCGCGACGACATGCTGCAGACCTTCTTCCTCAACATGTTCTTTGCCGGCAAGCTCAAGAGCATGCCGCCCAAGCTGGTGAGCGACGACGGCCGCCACATCGTGATCCGCCCGCTCGCCTACGTGGCCGAGAAAGACCTGGTGCGCTGGGCGCAGCACCGTGAATTCCCGATCATTCCCTGCACGCTGTGCGGCAGCCAGGAGAACCTACAGCGCAAACAGGTGGCCGAAATGCTGCGCGAGTGGGAGAAGAAGCATCCGGGCCGCATCGAGAACATGTTCACCGCGCTGCAAAACGTGGTGCCCTCGCATCTGCTAGACGGAACGCGGCACGACTTCAAGGGGCTCAAGGCCACCGGCGTGGCCGATGACGAGGGCGACAAGGCGTTCGACGCGCCCGAATTTCCCGCCATGGGCATCGGCGCGGCCGGCGGCCTGGCCCCGCTGCGCGTGCTTCAACTCTGACGTTGCTCGATGGATGTCACCCGCCTGATCGCCGTCCGCCACGGCGAGACCGCCTGGAACGTCGACACCCGGATTCAGGGCCAGCTCGACATCCCGCTCAACGCGACCGGCGAATGGCAAGCCAGCCGTCTCGGTGAAGCGCTGCGCGACGAGCCGATGGCGGCCATCTATTCGAGCGACCTGCGCCGCGCCTGGCAGACCGCCGAGGCGATTGCCGCGCCACAAGGCCTGGTCGTGATGCCCGATGCAGGCCTGCGCGAGCGCGGCTTCGGCCACTTCGAAGGCCTGACCTTCGCCCGGATCGATGCCGAGCTGCCCGAACAGGCCCGGCTGTGGCGCACGCGCGATCCCGGCTTCTCGCCGCAGGGCGGTGAATCGCTCCTGGTGTTCCGCGATCGCGTCGCGCGCACGGTCGACGCGATCGCGGCGCGCCACCCCGGCGAATTGGTGGGCATCGTGGCCCACGGCGGCGTGATGGACGTGCTCTACCGTGCCGCAACGCGGCAGGAACTGCAGGCGCCCCGCACCTGGCAGCTCGGCAACGCAGCGATCAACCGGCTGTTGTGGACGCCCGAGGGGCTCTCCCTGGTGGGCTGGAGCGACACATCGCACCTGGCAAGCGACGCGCTCGACGAAACCAGCAGTTGATCTCGTGCAGAATTGCTCCTTTTGTGTTACTTTTTGAAGCGCAAGAGGATCCGACTGTCAGCTTTTAGTATTCAAAACCCCGAAACAGGGGCACAATGAATGCGAACCCCAGCGATCTTTTGCGTTTGTCAATCCGGCAATCGCAACCAAATGCATCGCTTGTAGCCCCCCGATCCCGCAGGAGATAGGCCGTTCGGGCAGCGCTTTCGACAGGTGGCAATACCAGTGCA
The DNA here is from genome assembly GCF_051216545.1 of Variovorax nitratireducens. NCBI lineage: Bacteria > Pseudomonadati > Pseudomonadota > Betaproteobacteria > Burkholderiales > Comamonadaceae > Variovorax > Variovorax nitratireducens. The sequence goes on along the minus strand of NZ_JBPJZO010000001.1, from coordinate 462,787 downwards.
AGAGGGGCAGTATCGGCAGCAGTTGTGAGGTGAGTGCTTTGTCATTAATTTCGAGGTCCAGAAACATCGTGTTGCGTCGTTCGTGCAACCGTGTGTGTTCAGCTGCCTCGAAGACGGCCTGGAGGCCATGCACATGAATCAGGAACGCCCGTCCGACGCTGCTGCTGCCCTTCCGGTCATCTCCCCGGCCGACCGCCACCGGATGCTGGCCGAATGGAACGCGCCGGCGTCGCGCTATGACGTGACCCGAACCGTGCATGGCGTTTTCGCCGCCAAAGCGGCCGCATCGCCGGCGAGCCCGGCCTTGGCCGGCGCCAGTATGCGCCTGGATTACGCCGAGCTGGAAAACCGCTCGGAGCACATGGCACGCCGGCTGCAAGCCGCAGGTGTCGGAGCCGGCGACGCGGTGGGGGTGCTGCTCGAGCGTTCGCCCCAGGCCATCGTGGCCCTGCTCGGCATCCTCAAGGCCGGCGCTGCGTATGTTCCGCTGCAACCCAACTTTCCGGTCGACCGGATCGCCTTCATGCTCGGCGACGCCGGCGTCAAGCTGCTGGTCAGCGAACACGCCCATGCCGCGGCCGCGCCGGCCGGGCTGGCGACGCTGTGGCTGGACGACGCGGCGCCCGATGCAGCCACGCTGGCGCCGCTGCGCCCGGTGGCCGTCGACGGCGACGCGCTCGCCTATGTGATGTACACCTCGGGCTCGACCGGCGTGCCCAAGGGCATCGAGATCTGCCATCGCTCGATCCTGCGGCTGGTGATCGATCCGCGCTATGTCGATCTGCGGGCCGACGAGCCGATGCTGCATGCGGCGCCGCTGGGCTTTGACGCGGCCACGCTCGAAATCTGGGGGCCGCTGCTCAACGGCGGATGCTGCGTGGTGCACGACGAGGAGATGCCGACCGGCGCGGGCCTCGCGAGCACCATCGGCGCCCATGGCGTGAAGACCGCATGGCTCACGGCCGGGCTGTTCAACGCCGTGGTCGACGACGACCCAGCGCACCTTAGCGGGCTGCGCCAGTTGCTGACCGGTGGCGAGGCGCTGTCGGTGGCCCATGTGCGGCGCGCGCTGGCGGCCCTGCCGGGGCTCACGCTGATCAACGGCTACGGGCCGACCGAGTGCACCACCTTCGCGGCCACGCATCGCATCCCGCGCGACCTGGCCGCAGATGCGCGCTCGGTACCGATCGGCCGCCCGATCACCGACACCACGCTGCACGTGCTGTCGCCCAAGCTCGAACTGCTGCCACCGGGTGCTGTCGGCGAGCTCTGCATCGGCGGGCGCGGCCTGGCGCGCGGCTACCTGAAGCGCCCCGACCTCACGGCCGACCGCTTTGTGCCCGACCCGTTCGGAGCGCCCGGCGAGCGGCTGTACCGCACGGGCGACCAGGCGCGCTGGCTGCCCGACGGCACCGTCGAATTCCTCGGCCGCATCGATGGTCAGGTAAAGATCCGCGGTCATCGCATCGAAACCGGCGAGATCGAAACCGCGCTCAACCTCCATCCGGGCGTACGCGCCAGCGCCGTGGTGGCGCGCGACGACGCGGGTGGACAGGCGCGGCTCGTGGCTTACCTGGTCGCGCGCGACGCACCGGTGCCGTGGAGCGAACTGCGCGAATACCTTGCCGCGCGGCTGCCCGAGGTCATGGTGCCGGCCGCCCAGGTCTGGCTCGAACGGCTGCCAGTCACGACCAACGGCAAGCTCGATCGCCGCGCGCTGCCCGAACCCACACGCGAGCGGCCTGACCTGGCACAGCCCTGCGAAGCGGCGCGCAGCGACGCCGAACGCCGCGTCTGCCAGGCGTTTGCCGACGCGCTCGGCATCGCGCAGGTCGGCCGGCGCGACAACTTCTTCGATCTCGGCGGCAACTCGCTGCTGGTGCTCAAGGTGCTGGCACAGCTGCAACGCGGCAGCGCCAGGACGCTGTCGGCCAACCTGTTCTTCAGCGACCCGACGCCGCTCGCGATCGCGGCCGAACTGGAGGCCGCCCCGGTCGCGCCAGCCCAGCCTGAAACACGCACCCCGCGCGCCGAGGCTGAGGAACCCATTGCGGTGATCGGCATGGCCGGCCGGTTCCCCGGCGCGGCCGACGTGGAGCAGTTCTGGGACAACCTCGTCGCGGGCCGCGAGAGCATCAGCTTCTTCGACGACGCAACGCTCGACGCGGGCGTCAGCGCCGCACTCCGCGCCGACCCGGCCTATGTGCGGGCGCGTGGCGTGATCGACGGCATCGAACAGTTCGATGCCGCCTTCTTCGGCATCAACCCCAAGGAAGCAGAGTTGATGGATCCGCAGCAGCGGATCTTTCTCGAGCTTTGCTGGGAATGTCTGGAGCGCGCCGGCCATGCACCCGACCAGTGCGCCGAGCCGGTCGGTGTTTACGCGGGCATGTACAACGCCACGTATTTCCAGCGCCATGTGAGCACCCGGCCCGACCTCATCGAAGCGGTCGGCGAGTTCCAGGTGATGCTGGCGAACGAGAAGGACTACATCACCACGCGGGTGGCGAACCGGCTCAACCTGACCGGCCCGGCGGTGGCAGTGCACACGGCCTGCTCGACCTCGCTGGTGGCGATTGCGCAAGCCTTCTTCGCGCTTCGCACCGGCCAATGCCACATGGCGCTGGCCGGCGGCGCATCGGTGACCTGCCCGCCGCGCAGCGGCTACGTCTACCAGGAAGGCTCGATGCTGTCGCCCGACGGCCATACGCGCAGCTTCAGCGCGCAGGCCAAGGGCACCGTGTTCAGCGATGGGGCGGCCGTGGTGCTGCTCAAGCGGCTGTCCGATGCGCTGGCCGACGGCGACACCGTCTACGCCGTGCTGCGCGGCGCTGCCATCAACAACGACGGCGGCGCCAAGGCCAGCTTCACCGCCCCCAGTGTCAAGGGCCAGGCGGCCGTGGTGTCGGCCGCACTCGCCTCGGCCGGCGTCGACGCACGCAGCATCTCTTACGTGGAAACCCATGGCACGGCCACGCCGATGGGCGATCCGGTCGAGGTCGAAGGCCTGCGCCAGGCCTATGCGCGCCACACCGGCGACCGGGGCTTCTGCGCGATCGGCTCGCTCAAGAGCAACGTCGGCCACATGGTCACGGCCGCCGGCGCCGGCGGACTCATCAAGACCGTGCTGGCGCTGCAGGCCGAAACCTTGCCGGCCTCGCTGCACTATGACGCGCCGAACCCAGCCATCGACTTTGGTGCGACGCCGTTCCGCGTGCAGCATCAGCTCGGTGCCTGGCCGCGTGCGGAGCAACCCCGCCGTGCCGGCGTCAGCGCGTTCGGCGTCGGCGGCACCAACGCCCATGTGATCGTCGAAGAGGCGCCGCTGCAGGCGCCTTCCGACCGGTCGCTGTTGCCGCAACTGCTGCAGATCTCGGCCCGCACGCCGGCCGCGCTGGCCAGTGCCGCGCAGCGCCTGGCCGAGCATCTGGCGGCGCACCCGCAGGTTTCGCTGCCGGACGTGGCCCACACGTTGCGCGTCGGCCGCAAGGCCTTCAGCCAGCGCGCCTGCGTGGTGGCCGGCGACTTGCCGCAGGCCATCGCGGCATTGCGCAGCACCGATTCGCCCTCGCGTGCCGGCGGCACCGTGCCCGCCGCGCTGCCGCAGCCGGTGCTGATGTTCCCGGGCCAGGGCGCGCAATACGCGCGCATGGGCCAGGCGCTTTACGAAGGCGACGGCGTGTTCCGCGCCGCCTTCGACGACTGCCTGCGCGCCTTCGACGGCGTGCTCGATTTCGATATGCGCGAGCGCATTTATTCAGCCGATCCCGCCGCCCTGGCACCGACTTCGGTGACCCAGCCGGCCACGTTCGCGCTCGAATATGCGCTTGCGCGCCAATTGCTCGCGCTCGGCCTGAAGCCGGCTGCGCTGATCGGCCACAGCGTCGGCGAGTTCGCGGCTGCGGTGCTGGCCGGCGTGATGCAGCTTGAGGACGCGGCGCGCCTGGTGGCACGCCGCGGCGCGCTGATGCAGGCGCAGCCGGCCGGCGTGATGCTCACGGTGCGGTTGCCCGCCGCGCAATTGCAGGCGCGGCTGCCGGAAGGCTTGTCGCTCGCCGCCGAGAACGGGCCCACCGCCTGCGTCGCGGCTGGCCCCTTCGACGCGATCGAAGCACTGCGCGTGGCGCTCGAAGCCGACGGTATCCCGGCGCGGCTGCTGCAGACCTCGCACGCTTTCCATTCGGCCATGATGGAGCCGGCCGTGGCGCCTTTCGAGGCGCTGGTGCGCGAAGTGACGCTGTCGGCACCCACGCTTCCGATCTACTCGACCCTGACCGGCCGCCTGCTGAGCGACGCCGAAGCCACCGATCCGCACTACTGGGCCCGCCACCTGCGCGAAACCGTGCGCTTCTCGCCGGCCGTGCGCAGCGTGCTCGCCGAAGTGCCGCAAGCGATTTTTATCGAGATCGGCCCGCGCAACACGCTCGCGACGCTGGTGCGCCAGCACGCGAGCAAGGCGCAGCCGGCCCCGGCGGTCGCGCTCCTCAATGACCAGCCGGCCGACGAATGCGCCGCCTGGCGCCTCGCGGCCGGCCGACTCTGGACGCAAGGCGTCGAGATTGACCTACGCAAACTCGACACGCGCGCACGCAAGCTGCGCCTGCGCCTGCCGACCTATCCCTTCGAACGCAAGCGCTTCTGGGTCGATATCGCGACCCCGGCAACGCCCACAGCCCTCGTGGCCGCGCCCCTTCCCATGCCCACCACCGCCCCGGAGCCGACCATGAACGCCGCACTCCCCACACCTGCCGCTGCGCCCGCACGCCGCGCCGCGCTGACCGCCCGCCTGCGCGAACTCTTCGAGGACATTTCCGGCGTCGAGATGGGCACGGCCGAAGGCGGCGTGCCCTTTGTCGAAATGGGACTGGACTCGCTCACGCTGACCCAGGCCGCGACCCAGGTGAAGAAGCACTTCAAGGTGAACCTGAGCTTCCGCCAGCTGATGGAGAGCTACCGCACCTTCGACGCCCTGGGCGAATTCCTCGATGTCACCCTGCCGCCCGATCCGGTGGCCGCAGTGGCGGTGGCCCAACCGGCTGTTCCGGCGCAGGCGGTGGCACCGGCACGCATCGCCGTGATGCCTGCGCCGCAGGCCTCGGCCATATCGATCGAGGGCGGCTCGCTGGTGCAGCAGGTGATCGCGCAGCAAATGCAGCTGATGCAACAGCAACTTGCGCTGCTTTCGGGCGCGCCGGCAACGGTAGCCCCACAGCCAGCGGCATCGGTGGCGCCGGCCGAGGTGTCGGCTACCGCCGCCGAAGTGCGCGCCCCGGCGACGCCCGAGGCGGCCGAGCCCCAGGGCCCGATCAAGTACGACGTCAAGAAGGCCTTCGGCGCGATCGCCCGCATCCACACGCAAAGCAAGGAACCGACCGAGCGCCAGCGCGTGCGGCTGGCGGCTTTCATGCGCCGCTACACCGAGCGCACGCAAAAGAGCAAGGCCTTCACCCAGGACAACCGCTCGCACATGGCGGATCCGCGCGTGGTCAACGGCTTCCGTCCGGCCACCAAGGAAATCACCTACCAGGTAGTGGTCGAGCGCTCCAAGGGCTCGCGCCTGTGGGATCTTGACGGCAACGAGTACGTCGACGTGCTGAACGGTTTCGGCATGAACCTGTTCGGCTGGCAGCCGGACTTCGTGCAGGACGCGGTGCGCAAGCAACTCGACCTCGGCTACGAAATCGGCCCGCAGCATCCGCTCGCGGCCGACGTGACCCGGCTGGTCTGCGAGCTCACGGGCTTCGACCGTGCGGCGCTTTGCAACACCGGCTCCGAGTCGGTAATGGCCGCGATCCGCATCGCGCGGACTGTCACGGGCCGCAACACCGTGGTGCTGTTCACCGGCTCCTACCACGGCACCTTCGACGAGGTGCTGGTGCGCGCAGGCCGCAATGCCAAGGGCATGTCGGCCGCGCCGGGGGTGATGCAGGGCATGTTCGGCGACGTGCGCGTGCTCGACTACGGCTCGCCCGAAGCGCTCGAGTTCATCCGCGCCAATGCCGACGATCTGGCCGCCGTCCTGTGCGAGCCGGTGCAAAGCCGCCGGCCCGACTTCCAGCCGCGCGAATTCCTTCGCGAAGTGCGCGCCATCACCGAGAAGTCGCAAACCTGCCTGATCTTCGACGAGGTCATCACGGGCTTTCGTTCGCACCTGGGCGGCGCCCAGGCGGTGTACGGCATTCGCGCCGACCTGGCGTGCTACGGCAAGGTCATCGGCGGCGGCTTCCCGGTAGGCGTGGTGGCCGGCAAGCGCGACTTCATGGACGCGCTCGACGGCGGCGCCTGGCAGTACGGCGACAGTTCGGTGCCCACGATCGGCGTGACCTACTTCGCCGGCACCTTCGTGCGGCATCCGCTCGCGCTGGCCGCCTGCAAGGCCTCGCTCGAGCACCTGAAGCAGGCCGGCGAAGGCCTGCAGACGCAGCTGAACCTGCACACCGCGGCAATGGCCGACGAACTCACGGCGTTCTGCCGCGAGGTCGGGGCACCGCTCGAGATTCGCTACTTTGCGTCGCTCTGGCGCGTGAGCTGGCTCGAGGACCACCCGCTGCAGGATCTGCTGTTCGCGATGATGCGCAGCCGCGGCGTGCACATCCTCGACAACTTCCCCTGCTTCATGACCACTGCGCACACGCAGCAGGACATCGCCACCATCAAGTCGGCCTTCAAGGAGTCGATCGCCGAAATGCAGGAAGCCGAATTCCTGCCGCGCCGCGCGGCGGCCGTGCAACGTTTCGATGCCGCCCATCCGCCGGTTCCGAATGCCCGGCTGGGCCGGGACAAGGACGGCCAACCCGCCTGGTTCGTGCCCGATCCGGCCGCCCAGGGCAAGTTCATCAAGATTCAATCATGACGGAAGCAAGCATGGCCCTCGATGCCGAAAACGCTGTCGCGTTTGACCCCTTTGCGTCGGGTCTCATCGAGCAGATCGTTCCCAGCACCGAACCGCAGCGCGAGGTCTGGCTTGGCGACCAGTTGAGCGCCGAGGCCTCGCTCGCCTACAACGAATCGATGGTGCTGCGCCTGCGCGGTGCGCTCGATGCGCAGGCGCTTTCTGTGGCGCTGAACCGGCTCGTGACGCGGCATCAGTCGCTGCGCGCGACTTTTTCGGCCGACGGCACCCAGCTCGTGATCGGCGAAGCGCAGCCTTTGGCGCTGGTGCAGCACGACCTGAGCGCGGTGGGCGACGCCACCGACCGCCAGCGTGCGCTGGCCGAAGCCTGCGCCGCTGCGGTGCGGCATCCATTCGCGCTCGACCAGGGCCCGCTGTTCCGGGCTGCGCTCTACAAACTGGGCACGGGCGAACACGAACTCGTGATGACCGCGCACCACGCGATTTGCGACGGCTGGTCCTGGGGCGTGATCGGCGAGGAGCTGCCGCAGCTTTATGCCGAGCAGCTCGGCCAGGGCCCGGCCCTGCCGCCGGCGGCACGCTACAGCGACTTCGCCGCGTGGGAAGCGACCGAGGCCGCCGGCCCCGACATGCAGGGCCATGTGGACTACTGGCTCGCGCGCTTCGCCGGCAGCAACCTGCCGGTGCTCGAGCTGCCGCTCGACCGGCCCCGGCCCGCGGTGCGCACCTTCACCTCGCGCCGCATCGACCATGTGCTCGACCCCGCGCTCATGAACGGCCTGCGCCGCATCGGATCGGCCTCCGGCACCAGCCTGTTCGCCACTATGTTCAGCGGCTTCGCGGCCCTGCTGCACCGGCTGACCGAGCAGGACGATCTCGTGATCGGCATCGCCGCCGCGGGCCAGCTCGCAAGCGACATGCCGCAACTGGTCGGCCACTGCGTCAACCTGCTGCCGCTGCGGGTGGCGGTCGATGCGCAGATGCCGTTCGATGCCTTGATGCGCGAATCGGGCAGCACCCTGCTCGACGCTTTCGAACACCAGACCCTGACCTACGGTGCGCTGCTCAAGAAGCTTCCGGTTCGGCGCGACCCGAGCCGCTTGCCACTGGTCAGCGTGTTGTTCAACGTGGATCCCGACGTGGCGCGCGGTGCCGGCGGCTTCCCGAATCTCGAGGTCGAACAGCGCAGCATTCCGCGCCATTTCGAGAACTTCGAGCTGTTCTTCAACGTCACGCCGGCCACCGGCGGCATGCAGGTCGAGGTGCAGTACAACGCCGACCTGTTCGACGACGCCACCGTGCGACGCTGGCTCGACGTTTACCAGAGCCTGCTGGCATCGGTGGCGCGCGATCCGGCCCAGCCGGTCGGCCGGCTGCCGCTGCTCTCGCCCGACCAGGCCGCCGCGCTGGCCGCGCTGCAACCGGCGCCCACCCCGCTGGCGGGCGCACCGCTGATGCACGCCGGCTTCAGTGCCCATGCGCTCGCCCGGCCCGAACGGCCGGCGTTGCGGGACGGCGCCAAGCGCTGGAGCTACGGCGAAGTCGACCTGGCGTCGAACCGGCTCGCGCGGGCGCTGCGCGCCCGTGGCGTCGGCCGCGGCCAGCGGGTCGGCCTGTGCCTCGATCGCGGCAGCGACATGTTCATCGCGCTGCTTGCGGTGCTGAAGTCCGGCGCCGCCTACGTGCCGCTGGATCCGGCCTTTCCGCAGGCGCGGCTCGACTACTACGCGCAGGATGCGCAGCTGAGCCTGCTGCTGACGGCGTCGTCGGTGGCCGCCGCGCCCAGAAGCTGGTGCGACGATGCGGCGCAGCGCGTGTTCGCGCTCGACACCGAAACGCAGTGGAAAGCCGAAAGCGCCGAGGCCCTTCCGTCTTCCCCGCTGGACGCGCAGGCCGAGGATGCCGCCTATGTGATCTACACCTCGGGCTCGACAGGCCAGCCCAAGGGCGTGGTCGTGCCGCACCGCGCGGTGGCGAACCTCATGGAAACGATGCAGCGCGAGCCCGGCATCGGCCCCGAAGACCGGCTCGCGGCCGTCACCACGCTGTCCTTCGACATGGCCGTGCCGGAAGTGATGCTGCCGCTCGCAGCGGGCGCCGAGATCGTGATCGTGCAACGCGAGACGGCCATGGACGGCAACCGCCTGCGCGCGCTGCTCGAGGCCGAGGCGGTCACGATCCTGCAGGCCACGCCCGGCATGTGGCGCCTGCTGCTCGACGCCCAGTGGGTGGGCCCGCCGGGCTTCCGCGCATGGATCGGCGCCGAAAGCGTGCCGGCCGACCTGTCGCTCGAATTGCTCGACCGTTGTGCCGAACTCTGGAACCACTACGGCCCGACCGAAACCACGGTGTGGTCGTCGGTGTGGCGCATGCGGCGCGACGTGATCGCGGCGCGCGGTGTCTCGATCGGCCGACCGATGGCGAACACCGGCATCTGGATCCTCGACGGCGCCCAGCAGCTCTGCCCGATCGGCGTGCCCGGCGAAATCTGCATCAGCGGCATGGGCGTGACGCTCGGCTACCTGGAGCGCCCCGAACTCACGGCCGAGCGCTTCGTCACCGTGCCGATCGCCGGCACCGACACGCTGATCTACCGCACCGGCGACCGCGGCCGCTGGCGCAACGACGGGCTGCTCGAACACATGGGCCGCTTCGACTTCCAGGTCAAGGTACGCGGCTATCGCATCGAACTCGGCGAGATCGAGGCCCGCTGCAACGAGGCGGCGGGCGTGGCGCGCAGCGTGGTCGTCACGCGCGAAGACCAGCCGGGCGACGTGCGCCTGGTGGCCTATCTGGCGCCGACCCCGGGAGTCGCATTCGACCCCGCAGCGCTCGACCGCCACCTGCGCAGCCGCCTGCCCCAGTACATGCTGCCGCAGCACGTGGTGATGCTCGATGCCATCCCGCAGTTGCCCAACGGCAAGGTCGACCGCAAGTCGCTGCCGGCACCACATGCCGTGGCGCGCGACACAAGTGCACGCCTGCTGCCGCGCAATGCGCGCGAGCAAACCGTGCTCACCACCATGGAGCAGGTGCTGAGCCTGCCTGGCCTCGGCATTCGCGAAGACTTCTTCGCGCTCGGCGGCCATTCGCTGCTGGCCGCACGCCTGACCACGCTGCTGAGCCGCGCCTGCGGCGTCACGATTCCGCTGCGCACGCTGTTCGAAGCACCGACGGCCGAGCAGCTCGCCGTGGCGATCGACGAGCTGGCCAGCGCCGGCGTGGCGGCCGCCACGCCGATCCAGCACCGGCCGGAGCGCACCAGCGCACCGCTCACGCCGATGCAGGAACGGATCCGCTTCATCGAGGAACTGCACCCCGGACGCTCGGTCTACAACGCCCCCTCGGCGCACCGCCTCACCGGCCCGCTCGATCCGGCGAAGTTCGAGGCGACGCTGCAGGAGATCGTGCGGCGTCAACCCGCGTTGCGCACGCACATCGGCAACGATCCGGCCACCGGCGCGCCAGCGCAGCTGATCGCACCAGAAGTCGCCATCACGCTGCCGGTAGTCGACCTGCGCGGCATTCCGGCCGACCAGCGCGAGGCCGAACTGGCCGAGCGCATGCAGACGCTCGCCGACGAGCCGATCGACATCCACCGCGCACCGCTCTTTCATGCGACCCTTTTCCGGATGGCAGACGACGACCACGCCTTCGTGTTCGTGCCGCATCACCTGGTGTGGGACGGCTGGTCGTTCGACATCCTGCAGAGCGAGCTGGTCACGATCTACGGCGCACTGGTGCGCGGCGAGCCGCACGGCCTGCCCGCGCTGGCGGTGAACCTCGGCGACTTCTCGGAGTGGTACTGCGACTGGCTGCAGCAGCCGGCCTTCGAGCAGCAGCTGCGCTACTGGAAGACCCGTTTCGCCAATGCCCCGACGCCGCGCGCGCTCAACACCGACATGCCGCGCAAGGCCGGCATGAGCGGCCAGGGCGGCACCCAGTGGATCACCGTCGACCAGACGCTGACCGAGCGCCTGCGTGCCGTGGCGCGCGACCATGGCGTAACGCTCAACATGCTGACGCTCGGCATCTACGTCGCGATGATGGGGCGTGTGATCGAAGGCGACTCGATCGTGATTGCAATGCCGGTGCGTGGCCGCGAGGCGCCCGAGCTGGAGCCGGTGATGGGCTTCTTCAACAACGTGCTGCCGCTGGCCTTCCAGGTCGACATGAAGCTGCGCCTGGGCGACTTCATGCGCTATGTGAAACAGGAACTGCTGTCGGTCATGAACCATCAGCAGGTGCCGTTCGAGCGACTGGTGTCGGAGCCCGAGTTTGCCGCGCGCGCCAAGGGCGCGGGCCTGTACCAGGCGCTGTTCTCGTTTCAGGACACGCGCGAGCGGCCGCGCGACTTCGGCAGCCTGCAGCACCGCCAGATGCACCTGCTGCAACGCGGCGCGACCGATGACCTCGGCATCTGGCTGATGGACAAGCCGCACGGCCTCGAGGGTGCGGTGGTCTACAACGCCGACATCTACCGCCGGGAAACCGCCACCGCGTTTCGCGAGCGCTACCTGGAACTGCTTCGCAGCGTGGCCGATCAGCCCGACGCGGTGCTCGAAGCCCTCACGGCGCCGGGCACCTCGCCCCATGCAGCGCACCTGCAGCGGCTGGCCGAAGGGCCGGCACCGGCGGCGGCGACGCCCGCATCGGCCGTCGTCGCGCCACCCGCCGCCGCCACGGCGCCTGCCGCCACGATGCAAACGCTGCTGCTGCCCGAACAGGCCCAGCTGGCGCAGATCTGGGCCAGTTCGCTGAGCATCGACGTCAACGAAATCCGTGCCACGGACAACTTCTTCGACCTCGGCGGCGATTCGCTGCTGGCCATGCGCATCATCCAGCAGGCCGAGCAGGTGCTGGGCTTCCGGGTCGAGCCACGTCGCTACGTGTTCGAGAACCTGGGCCAGCTCGCCGTGGCCGAAGCCGGCATCAAGGTCGATCCGTTGGCCGCGCCCGCCGCCCAAGCCGAACCAGCCAAGCGCGGCCTGCTCGGCCGGGTGCTGGGCTGGGGCCGCAAGTAACCAGGGAACAGGTCGGCACCATGTCCATCTCCGCTCTTCCTTCGGCACTGTCCTGCGTCCTCTGGCGCGTGGATCTCGACGCTGCACCGGCGCCGGACGCGGTGCGCGGCCTGTCGACCGAGGAAAGCAACCGGGCGCGCCGCTTCGTGTTCGCACGCGATCGCAGCCGCTACCTCGCGGCCCACGTGGCACTGCGCCAGACACTGGCCGGCCCGGCGCGGCGCCATGCGGCGCAGTTGTGTTTCACGGCCGGTCGTTTCGGCAAACCGGCGCTGGCGGCCGCGACCGGGCTGCATTTCAACCTGAGCCACAGCCAGGGCGTGGGCCTGATCGCACTCAGCGAGCAGGCCGAGATCGGCGTCGACGTCGAACTCGTGCGACCGATGATCGATGCAGGCGCGCTGGCGGCCGACTACTTCGATGCAGCCGAACGCGATGCGCTCGCTGCCATCGAACCCGGCCCTGCGCGCGACCTCGCCTTCTTTCGCTGCTGGACGCGCAAGGAAGCCTGCCTGAAGGCGGCCGGCGTCGGGCTCGGACTCGATACCCGCAGCTTTCATGTCGGCATCGAGCCCCATGCACGCAACGTCACGATGCCGCTGGACGACGGCCCGCTGCAGGTGGCGCTCGTTTCGACCGATGACGGCCAGGGCGCGGTGGCCGCGCTGGCCAAGGTGCTGACGATGCAACGGGATGCCGAGCCGGAACGCGAGGTTTTCGCATGACGCCACTGCTGTTCGGCCCCGCCTCGCGCCAGCTGTTCGGCCTGTTTCACCCGGGCGAACGCGAAGGCGGAACGGCGGTGCTCATCTGCCCGCCATTCGGCCAGGAATCAATCCGTGCCCATCGCCTGTTCCGTGTGCTGGCCGACCGGCTGGCGCGTGCCGGCGTGGCGGTGTTGCGTTTCGACTATTACGGCTGCGGTGACTCGCCCGGCGACGATGCAGAAGGCGAACTCGAGGGCTGGCGCCGCGATGTTTGCGTGGCGCACGACGAACTCAAGCGGCTGAGCGCTGCGTCGCACGTGGTCTGGCTCGGCGCCCGGCTCGGCGCCAGCGTTGCGGTCCTGGCCGCGCGCAGTGGGCGTGCCGACCCGGCCCGGCTGCTGCTGTGGGATCCGGTGTTCGACGGCAACCAGTATCTGGCGCACCTGCGCGAGCGTCATGTCGATGCGCTGGAGCAGTCGTTCGTCGTGCCCGATCCGGCATGGCGCCGTGAACTGGCCCGCAACCCCGAAGCGTTCGACGCCGAAATGCTGGGCTATGAGGTTTCGCCCACGCTGCTGGACCAGCTGCGCGCGCTCGACGCCAACGCGCTGCCGCTGACCGCACTGTACGAAACCACCGTGCTCGCCGATGCCGACGACGCCGCGGCCAGGCACTGGGCCGATACGCAACTGGCGCGCCACATGCCGCTGCGCCTGCTGCCGTTCAAGCATCCCATGACATGGACGGCCGACCCGCATCCCCACAATGCGATGGTGCCGGCCGAAGCCCTACAGCGCCTGTTGGCGGAGATCGGAAACTGAGATGAAAGAAACACCGGTTCTTTTCGGCCCCGATCGCTCGCTGGTTGGCGTCGTCAGCACGCCTGACGCGGAGGGCAAGATGGCACCGGTCGCCTGCCTCATGCTGAACATGGGCGCCAACTACCGCGTCGGCCCGCACCGCATCAACGTCAAGCTCGCGCGACAGATGGCGGGCCACGGCATCAGCAGCATCCGCTTCGATCTGGCCGGGCTCGGCGACAGCGGCCAGCCAAGCGGCGCCGGCCATTTCATGCAGCAGGTGGTGCTCGACGTGCAGGCGGCGATGAACCTGGTCGAGACCATGCTCGGCATTCGCCGCTTCATCGTGATCGGCCTGTGCTCCGGCTCCACCAACGGCATGGCCACCGCGATGGTGGATCCACGCATCGTCGGCATCCTGATGTTCGATGGCTATGCGTTTCCCGGCCGCCGCTCGCAACTGGAGCTGGCCCTGCACCGTGCGCTCGCGGTGCCGACCAATCCGGCCGTGATCGGCAAGACGATGCGTTGGCTGAAGCGCAAGTTCTCGGCCAAGGCAGCGGCCGCCCGTGCGCCGGCCGACCTGTTCGCGCCCGTGCCGCGCGAGGTGACGGAGGAAATCTTCCATCGCTCGATGACCCAGCTGGTGGGCCGCGGCGTGGCGCTGTTCTTTCTGTACACCGGCACGATGCACGTGCGCGACCACGGGCGCGACCAGCTGGGCCGCTTTGCCGCGGAGCCCTATGCACAGCGGATCGAGTACCGCTTCATGGGCGAGATCGACCATGGCCTGACCTCCCTGGCCTCGCAGCGCATTTTCATGGGGGTGGTCTGCGAGTGGGCGCTGCGCGTCGCCAGGGGGCGCACGCCGGGGCAGCAGCATGCGGCCGCCAAAGCAGCGCCGGGTGGCCAAGACCCCGGCCTCCTGCTCGACGCGCCCGGTGCGCTACCCAACAACGCGCGGCAGCCGACAAATCCACCTGCAACGCCTGACGGGCAAGCGCAAGGCTCTACCAGAACAACCGCAGGTTAGCTCGCCGCCGCACTGGTGGCGGGATGTTGTGCTGACGCGGTTTCGCCCGGCAGAGTCTGCAGCGGGCCGGTGCCGCTGTAACGGTCCAACGCCAGGTAGATCGCGGGGGTGATGTAGAGCGTAATCACCTGCGAGAAGATCAAGCCGCCGACCACCGCCACGCCGAGCGGCTGGCGCAGTTCGGCACCGGCGCCGAGCCCCAGCGCGAGCGGCAGCGCGCCCATCAGCGCCGCCAGCGTGGTCATGAGAATCGGGCGAAAGCGCAGGCGGCAGGCCTCGCGGATCGCGTCGACCGGCCGCATGCCCTCGGTGCGCTGCGCATCGAGGGCGAAGTCGATCAGCATGATCGCGTTCTTCTTGACGATGCCGATCAGCAGCAGGATGCCGATGGTCGCGATCAGGGTGAGGTCGAATCCGAACAGCTTGAGCGACAACAGCGCGCCGACCGCGGCCGACGGCAGGCCCGCCAGGATCGTGAGTGGATGGATATAGCTTTCATACAGCACGCCCAGCAGCACGTAGATCACCAGCACCGCCAGGATCAGCAGCACGGCCTGGCTGGCCTGCGAGCTCTGGAACACCGCCGCGTCGCCACCGTAGCTGGTGATGATCGACTCGGGCATCCGGATCTCCTGCTTGAACCGGTCGATCTTCGCGGTGGCGTTGCCGAGCGGCACATCCGGCGCGAGGTTGAACGACAGCGTGATGGCCTGCAACTGGCCCTGGTGGTTGACCGCCGTCGGCCCGACGGTGCGCCGCACGGTCGAGAACGCCGTCAACGGCACCAGCTGCCCGGCCTTGTTGCGCACCGAGAGGCGCGCCATGTCCTGCTCGAACTGGCGGTCGTTGTCGGATGCCGACAGGATCACCTGGTAGGTGTTGCTGGCGCCGTAGATGCTGCCGATCTGGCGGTCGCCATAGGCGTTGTAGAGCGCAGTGCGCAGGTCGCCGACCTGCACGCCGAGCACGCCGGCCTTGTCGCGATCGATGTCGAGCGTTGCCTGCAGGCCGCGGTTCTGCGAGTCGCTCGTCACATCGCGGAAGTCGTTGTCGGCGCGCATGCGCTCCATCATCTTGTCGGCCCATTCGCTCATGGCGCCAGCGCTCACGCTCTGCAGCGTGTACTGGTAGCGCGCCTTGCTCTGGCGCCCGCCGAGCTGCAGGTTCTGCACCGGCCGCATGTAGACCGCGATGCCCGGAATCTGGCGGAAGCGCTGGCGCAGCGATTCGAGCACCTGCGGCATCTTTGCGCGCTGACTGCGGGGCTTCAGCACCGCGAACAGCCGGCCCGAATTCTGGGTGGCGGTCGGACCGCCGACGCCGACGAACGAGCTCACGTAGGCGACGTTCGGGTCGGCCATGATGGCCTCGCCCACCCGGTCCTGCAGCACCTTCATGGCGGTGAACGAGATGTCCTCGGAGGCCTCGGTCGTGATCTGGATCTGGCCAATGTCCTCCTCAGGGAAGAAGCCCTTGGGAATCGTGATGAACAGCCACGCCGTCAGCGCGAAGGTCAGGCCGGCCAGGCCCAACATCAGCAGGCGGTGGTGCAGCGTCCAGTCGAGCGAGCGCATGTAGCCGCCGTGCAAGGCGCGGTAGCCGCGCTCGAAAGCGCGCCCGATCGCGGTGCCGGGCTCCGGGTGCTCTTCCTCGTGGTCGAGTGCGCCGGGCGCCCGCTGCACCTGCTTGAGCAGCCGGCTGGCGAGCATGGGCACCAGCGTGAGCGACACCACGGCCGACACCAGCACCGCCAGCGCCACCACCACCGCGAACTCGTGGAACAGCAGGCCGATCACGCCCGGCATGAAGAAGATCGGAATGAACACCGCCACCAGCGAGATCGAGATCGAGACAATGGTGAAGCCCACTTCGCGCGCGCCGCGCAGCGCTGCCGCCATCGGCTCCATGCCCTTCTCGACATAGCGCATGATGTTTTCGAGCACCACGATCGCGTCGTCCACCACCAGCCCCACGGCCAGCGTGATGCCGAGCAACGAGACGTTGTCCAGGCTATAGCCGAACGCGTAGAGCAGCGCGACCGCGCCGATCAGCGAGATCGGAATGGTGGCGGCCGGAATCAGCGTGGCCACCAGCCGGTGCAGGAACAGGAAGATCACCAGCACCACCAGCAGGATGGTGCCGATCAGCGTGAGCTGCACGTCGTGCACCGCCTCGCGGATCGAGAGCGAGCGGTCGTTGACCATGTTGATCTCGACCGACTGCGGCAGCTCGGCCTTGAAACGCGGCAGCAGCGCGCGCACCGCGTCGACCACCTGCACCGTGTTGGCGTTCGGCTGGCGCTGCACGGCCAGCGTGATCGAGGTGCGGCCGTTGTAGCTGCTGGCGGTCTTGACCGACTCGAAGCTGTCTTCGATGGCCGCCACCTCGTCGAGCCGCACCGGCGCACCGTTGCGCTGGCCGACAATCACGCGGGCGAAATCGGCCGCCTTCAGCATCTGCTCGTTGGCCTGGATGGTGAGCGTCTGGCGTGGACCATCGAGCACGCCGACCGGCGTGTTGGCATTGGCCAGCCGAACCGCGTTGGCCAACTCGTCGAGCGTGATGTTGCGCGCGTTGAGCAGGTTGGCGTCGGCCTTGATGCGCACCGCGAACGCCTTGCGCCCGAACACTGCCACCTGCGCCACGCCTTCGATGGTCGAGAGCGTGGGCGAAATCAGGTTCTCGGCATAGTCGTTGAGTTCGGCCGGGTTCATCGAATCCGACTGCAGCGCGATGAACAGCACCGGCGCATCGGCCGGGTTCACCTTGCGGTACGACGGCAGCTGGGTCAGCTCGACCGGCAGCTGGCGTTGCGCCCGCAGCAGCGCCGCCTGCACGTCGACCGCGGCCGCGTCGATGTCACGCGAGCTGACGAACTCCAGCGTCAGCGAGGTCACGCCCTGCGTGTTGATCGAACTGATGGTCTGCAGGCCTGGAATGGTCGAGAACTGCTTTTCGAGCGGCAGCGCGACCGACGAGGCCATAGTGTCCGGACTGGCGCCGGGCAGCTGCGCGTTGACGTTGATGACCGGCGTGTTGTAGCTGGGCAGCGCCGCCACCGGGATGCTGAAGTAGGCAAAGATGCCGATCACCACCACCGCGGCGGACAGCAGCACCGTCATCGCGGGACGGCGGATGCACAGCTCCGAAATGTTCATGCCCGCTCCTGCGCCGGCAGGGCTCCCGACTGCGCGGGCGAGATCGACGCCGGCGAGGTTGCGGGCGCTGCGCCGGGCGGCTGCGGCGGTTTTGCGGGTGCTTCCACGCGCACCTTGCCGCCGGGCCGCACGTTCTGCTTGCCTTCGATCACCACCAGTTCGCCGGGCTGAACACCGCCGACCGCGACCTGGGTTCCGAAGGTGTAGAGCGTCTGCACCTTGCGCCTCGTGGCTTTCTGTTCGGCGTCGACCACATAGATCGACGGGCCCTCGGTCAGCATCATGATCGCCGCGGCCGGCACCACGGTGGCGTCGCGCAGCGTGCGCACGGCGACGCGGGTGTCGACGAACTGGCCGGGCCAGAGCGCCTGGTCTTCGTTGGCGAACACGGCCTTGGCGCGCACCGTGCCGATCAGCGGATCGACCGTGTTGTCGACGAAGCTCAGCGCTCCGACCAGCGGCTTGTTGCGGCCGGCCACCAGCGCCTCGACCGGTGCCTGCGCGCGCGCGGCCGCCAGAAGATCCTGCAGTTGGCCTTCGGGCACCGGGAAACTCACCGCGATCGGGTCGAGCTGGGTGATCGTGACCAGCGAAGCGGTCGGCTGCACCAGGCTGCCGGGGTAGATGTTGACTGCGCCGATGCGGCCCGCGATCGGCGCGCGCAACGTGGCATAACCCAGTGCCACCTGCGCCGATTGCACGGCAGCGCGATCGGCCGCCACCGCCGCCTTCTGCGCCTCCAGCTGCGACAGCGTGGAATCGGCCGCGCTCTTGGCGATGAAGTTCTGCGCCACCAGCTCCTGGCTGCGCTTGTACTGGCGATCCAGGTCGGCCAGGGTGGCCTCGTCCTTCTGCTGCTGGGCACGGGCCTTGGCCAGGTTCGCCTGGTCGGGCCTGTCGTCGAGCGTGAACAGCAGTTGCCCCGCCTTCACGAACTGGCCTTCCTTGATGTGCACCTCGCGCACGGTGTTGGTCACCTGCGGCCGAAGGTCGACGCTGTTGAGCGACACCACGCTGCCGTTGACCTGCACCGTCACCGGCACGGTCTGCTTGACTGCCTGGGCCAGGGTCACCAGCGCCGGCGCACCGGCGGATGCCGCAGAGTTCGCCGGCGCAGCGGCACGCCCCTTCTGGCTCGACCACCACCAGCTGCCACCGGCAACGGCCACGATCAACACACCCGAGAGGGCCAGGGCGGCATTCTTTTTCATGGAACGGGCTTGCGAGGTGTCGGCTGCATCATCAAAAGGCCAACTTTTGTTTACGAATGTGACTATTGGAGCAGTGCGCCGGGGATGTCGTCCATAGCAGCCGTAAAGATAAGTAAAGCGGCTGTGCAACACGCCCGCCTGCACCTGCCGGCGAGCCGGGCGGCGCCGCTAGAATCGCCGCTCCCACAGCCTCTGGATATACCCCATGAACCGCTGCAATAACTCCCTGCATGCTCACATTTTAATAGCGCTCTGCCTCGCATTGGCAGGCGCTGGCGGCCTGTTTACCCCTGAAGCCAAGGCCCAGGAGCTGAACGAGGCCGCCAACGGCGGGCGCAACTTCCCGACCGGCACGCTGCGCGGCAAATTCCAGGTCGTCAACGCGCCCGAGATCCTGCTCGACGGGCAGTCGGAACGTCTGGCGCCCGGTGCGCGCATCCGTAGCCCGCAAAACATGCTGATGATGCCGGCTGCCATCACCGGCCAAAACTTGCTGGTCAACTACACGCGCGATGCCGCCGGACTGGTGTCCCTGGTCTGGGTGCTGACGCCCGAAGAGGCCGTGGTCAAGCGCCAATCGGCCGAAAAGCCGCTGCTGAATTTCTGGCCCTTCGTGGCCAACAGCGGCCCGCGCGACGACGGCAAGACGCCGTTCGACCAGTTGCCGAAGTACGGCGAATAAGCACGCACCCAAGTGCTCCGCGGTGCTCCCGGCACCGCTGTATTCCATGCCAATGCGCGCGACAGCGCCCCTCCAGCCTGCGGAACCGGCTATCAACCGCATAGCAAGCAGGCGTTCCCATGACAGGTGACCCCATGAGCAAAAAAGTCTTCATCAAAACCTTCGGCTGCCAGATGAACGAGTACGACTCGGACAAGATGGCCGACGTGCTGAGCGCCGCGCAGGGCTACGAGCCGACGCAGAACGTGGACGAGGCCGACCTGATCCTGTTCAACACCTGCTCGGTGCGCGAGAAGGCGCAGGAGAAGGTGTTCTCCGACCTCGGCCGCGTGAAGCACCTGAAGGCCAAGGGCGTGAAGATCGGCGTCGGCGGCTGCGTGGCCAGCCAGGAGGGCGAGGCCATCATCGCCCGCGCGCCCTATGTCGACATCGTGTTCGGCCCGCAGACCCTGCACCGCCTGCCCGAGATGCTGAACGAGCGCGAGCGCCTGAACCGCCCGCAGGTCGACATCAGCTTTCCCGAGATCGAGAAGTTCGACCACCTGCCGCCGGCGCGCGTCGACGGCGTCACCGCCTTCGTCTCGATCATGGAGGGCTGCTCCAAATACTGCAGCTACTGCGTGGTGCCCTACACCCGCGGCGAGGAGGTGAACCGGCCGCTCGACGACGTCCTGGTGGAGGTCGCGGGCCTGGCTGAGCAGGGCGTGCGCGAGGTCACGCTGCTCGGCCAGAACGTCAACGCCTACCGCGGCCGCATGGGTGACACGGCAGAGATCGCCGACTTCGCGCTGCTGATCGAGTACATCGCCGAAATCCCCGGTATCGAGCGCATCCGCTACACCACCAGCCACCCAAACGAGTTCACGCCGCGCCTGATCGAGGCCTACGCGAAAGTGCCGCAGCTGGTGAGCCACCTGCACCTGCCGGTGCAACACGGCAGCGACCGCATCCTCATGGCCATGAAGCGTGGCTACACCGCGATGGAATACAAGAGCACGGTGCGCAAGCTGCGCGCGATCCGGCCCGGGCTGGCGCTCAGCAGCGACTTCATCGTCGGCTTCCCCGGCGAGACGGACGAAGACTTCGCGAAGATGATGAAGCTCATCGCCGACTGCGAGTTCGACGCCAGCTTCAGCTTCATCTTCAGCCCCCGCCCCGGCACGCCGGCCGCTCAACTGCACGACGACACGCCGCATGCGGTCAAGCTGGCGCGGCTGCAGCAGCTGCAAGCCGTGATCGACAGCAACGTCAAGCGTTTCGGCGAGGCGCTGGTCGGCCAGACCCGGCGCGTGCTGGTGGAAGGCGCCTCGCGCAAGGACGCCGCCGAACTCATGGGCCGCACCGAGTGCAACCGCGTGGTGAATTTCGCCGGTGACGCCCGCCTGGTCGGCCAGATGGTCGACCTGCGCATCACGCGTTCGCTCGCCTACACGCTGCGCGGCGAAGTGCTCACGCGCGAGCTGGCGCTCGCGGCCTGATGCCGGCCACCCACTCCGCGCGCGGCTCGTTCCAGCAACTGCTGCTCTTTGCGTTCCTGCTGATCACGGCGCTGCTGGTCGGTGTCGCGCTGCGTTCGCTGTTCCAGTACGACGCGCTCATGACCCAGAGCCGCAATGCGGCGTCGCGTGCGCTCGCGCTGTCGGGCGGTGCCCAGTCGCTGGCCGAGCGCAGTGCAGCGATGGAGCGTGCGGCGCGCCAGTCGCTGGTGCTCAACGATGCGGTGTTGCGGCGCCGGTTCAACGACGCGGCGCGCGACGCCAACGAAGTGGTCGGCAAGCTGGTCGACAACGGCCTGCCGCCGGCATCGATCGACGCCTGGCGCGCGCAGCTCGGTGTGATCGAGGGCCTGATGAACGGCCCCCCCGACACCGCCCTCACGCGCGAAAGCACCATGGCGCTGCAGTTCCGAGACCTCGACGGACTCAACACCAATATCGCGCAGCAGGCGCAATTTCTCATCGAAACCGGCAACAACGCGCTGGCGCAACGCATCGAGAACGCCGGCCGGCGGCTGATGCGGCAGGTGGTGGCCGCCAGCGGGCTCGCGGTGACGCTGGCGCTGGCCTTCGGGATTTGGCTGGCGCGGCCCTTCAAGCGCATCGAGCGCGCGATCGTCGGACTCGGCCAGAACCGGCTGGACGAGCCAATCGACATCCGCGGCCCGGCCGACGTGCGGCGCGTGTCGCAGCAGCTCGAATGGCTGCGGCTGCGGCTGACCGAACTCGACGCCGACAAGGCGCGCTTTTTGCGTCATGTCTCGCATGAGCTCAAGACCCCGCTGGCCGCGCTGCGCGAAGGCGTGTCACTGCTCGAGGACGGCGTGACCGGCGCCCTCAACCCGGCCCAGCGCGAGGTTGCGCAGATCCTCCAGCAGAACACGGTGGCGCTGCAGGGCCAGATCGAAGCCCTGCTGCGTTTCAATGCAGCCGCGTTCGAAGCGCGCGAGCTGCGACGCGAGCGGACTCAGTTGCTGAGCCTGGCCGAGGAACAGATCGACGCACAGCGGCTGCAATGGCAGTCGCAGGGCCTCAAGGTGCGGGCCGAAGGCGAGCCGCTCACGGTCACGGTCGACCCGGTGAAGCTCGGCACCGCGATCGCCAATCTGCTGTCGAACGCGATCCGTTTTTCGGCACGGGGCGGCACCATCACCATCGTGGTGTCGAGCGCGCCGGGCCTGGCCCGCATCGACATCAACGACGCCGGCCCCGGCATCGCGCCGGAAGATCGCGACCGCATCTTCGAACCCTTCTACCGTGGCGAACGGCAACCCGAGCATGCGGTCAAAGGCACCGGTATCGGCCTGTCGATCGTGCAGGAGTACATTGCTGCACACGGTGGCCATATCAGCCTGCTGCCGAGTGGCCCCGGTGCGCGTTTTCGCATCGAACTGCCGCGCTCCAACTGAGCGCACCCGGATTTTCCAAGCCCCCGATTCATGTTGTTCCAGACTGTTTGCAAAAGCGCCCTGGTCGCGGCAACCGCCATGTTGATGGCCGGCTGCGCCGCGCCCCCCCAGCCACCGGCCGAAGCCCTGGTGCCGCCGCCCGCGCCCGCGCCGCGCGTGCTGCCCGTCGAAGTCGAGCCTGCGGCGCCGGCGTCGCGTCTCACGCCGCCACCGCCCGGCAGCCCCGCGCCGATCGCGATGATGCTGGCGTATGCCGACAAAGTGCGCCCGCTCAACGGCAACGACCTCGCAGCCGAAATCGCCCGGCTCGGCGACCCGGCCGACTCTCCCACCACGCAGATGCAGCTCGCGCTCGCACTGGCCCAGACGCGCGTGTCGGCCGATCTGGCGCGCGCTGCGGGCCTGATGCAGCGGGTCATGGCCAACCCCTCACCCGAGGCACAGGCGCTGCATCCGCTGGCACGGGTGCTCACCTCGCGCTACTTTGAACAACGCCGCGTCGAGGACGACCGCGACCGGCAGGCGCAGCAGGTGCGCGACGCGCAGCGCCGCATCGACCAGCTGAACGATCGCATGGAAGCCCTGCGCGCCATCGAGCGCAGCTTCGCGCGGCCCAACAACCCGCCCGCGCCGGCCCCGGCCGCACCCGCAGCTGCACCGCCGACCAGCAGCGCCAAGCCACCACCATGAGCACCGCAACCGCTTCTTCAACGCCGGGCGCAAGGCTGCTGGTCGTCGACGACGATGCGGACATGCTGCGGCTGCTGTCGATGCGGCTCAATTCGGCCGGCTACCAGGTCACGGCCGTGACCTCGGCCGAATCGGCGCTCACGCAGCTCGAAATCGAGCATCCGCAGCTGGTGCTGAGCGACGTGCGCCTGCCGGGCCGCGACGGCCTCGCACTGTTCGACGAGATCCGGAAGCGCCATCCCTCGCTGCCGGTAATCCTGCTGACCGCGCACGGCACCATTCCCGATGCGGTGGAGGCAACCGCGCGCGGTGTCTTCACCTACCTGACCAAGCCTTACGACGCGCGCGAGCTGCTCGAGAAAATCGGCCAGGCGCTCGCGCTCGGCGCACCCGCCAGCGTGCCGAGCAAGGGCAGCGACGAAAGCTGGCGCGCCGAGATCGTGAGCCGCAGCAACCGCATGGCCGAGGTGCTGGCCGAAGCCCGCATGATCGCCAAATCCGATGCGTCGGTGCTGCTGCGCGGCGACAGCGGCGCCGGCAAGGAACTGCTGGCGCGCGCCATCCACCGTGCCAGCGCGCGCGCCGAAAAGCCGTTCGTCGCGGTCAACTGCGGCGCGATTCCCGAGGCGCTGCTCGAGTCCGAACTGTTCGGCCACATGAAAGGCGCCTTCACGGACGCCCACGCCAACCACAAGGGCCTGTTCCAGCAGGCCGACGGCGGCACCTTGCTGCTCGACGAAATCGGTGACATGCCGCCCGCCCTGCAGGTCAAGCTGCTGCGGGTGCTGCAGGAGCGCGCGGTGCGGCCGCTGGGCGGCAGCCAGTCGATCGCGGTCGACGTGCGGATCATCTCCGCCACCCACCGCGACCTCGACGTCGCGATGGAAGCCGGCCAGTTCCGCGAAGACCTTTATTACCGGCTCAACGTCGTCACGCTGACCTTGCCGCCGCTCAGCGCACGGCGCGAAGACATCCCGCTGTTGGCCAATCACTTCCTGCACCGGCTTTCCACCAAATACGGCAAGCGGCTCTCGGGTTTTGCGCCGGAGGCGCTCAAGGCCCTGACCACGGCCGCCTGGCCGGGCAACGTGCGCCAGCTTTTCAACGTGGTTGAACAGGTCTGCGCGCTGTCGAGTTCGCCCCTGATCCCGCTGGCGCTGGTGCAGCGCGCGTTGCGGGTGCCGACGGTCGAAGTGCAGACCTATGCCGAGGCCAAGCAGCGTTTCGAGCGCGACTACCTGGTTGGCCTGCTCAAGCTGACCGACGGCAACGTGGCCGATGCGGCGCGTCTGGCCGACCGCAATCGCACCGAGTTCTACCGCCTCCTGCAGAAGCACGAGCTGACGCCGGGCCTGTTCAAGGTCGACGCCGGCGGCGCGCCCGGCGAGCCTGTCGCTGACGAGCGACGCACCTAAGTTATTGATTTTATTGGGTTTGGCAACCACGCTTCGATAGCTTGTCGGGGTTTGGCGACAAAAATGGGGGTTTGGCGCCCCCGGTTCCGGGAAAACCCGCTTTCCGGCCCAAAAAATCAGCCCAGGTCGTTGATCTGAAACGACTTTTCCATGCTGGCACAGGGTTTGCCCCTGTAGAGGCATGACAGCACATTCCAGCCCTTCTTTCGCACTGCGTCCGCAGCGCGATGGCCTGCGTCAAAAGCAGTTTTCACTCTTGCGGCCCCGTGGCGCGGGACATCAGCTCGGCGCGCACGACGCCTCGGGCGGCGCGGCACCGGATTGCGTGTTCAAGCGCTTTCCGGCAATTGGCGACACCCCCGCCTCCACCAAACAACACTGGTAAGCCGACAACATGAAGCCCAACGACTTCTCACAAATGAACGTCCTCGATACATTGATCGTTGACGAACAAGCCCCGGTGTCGGCGCGCAGCGGCCTGCTGCGCGAAGAGCGCCACCCGAACTCGGTCACGGCCCCGCCGATGAACCGCGGTTCGATGGCGCCCCGCCCCTGGCGCGGTTTCTGGAACAGCATCGGCACCGCCATGCTGGTCAAGCTCGGTGCCGCTGGCCCGCGCGCTGCGGCTTCGGCCGGCGCACCGGCAGCCCAACCGTGGCAACACGCTGCCGCACAACGCCGTTTCGCCTTCATGGCGCTGACACTGCTGAGCACCGTGATCGCGGCAACCCTGTTTGCCGGCATTCAACCCGACTACGACAACCTCTGGCTCGAATACGGCCAGATCGGCCTGTACGCACTGCTGTCGGGCTGGGTCGTGACCGGCTTCGTGACCGCGCTGATGGGCTTCTACGTTTCGGTGCGCGGTGACAAGCACGCGCTCTCGGCCAAGCACGTGGCCGACCACCCGATGAACCCGGAAGCCCGCACCGCGATCATCATGCCGATCTGCAACGAGGACGTGGCCACGGTGTTCGCCGGCCTGCGCGCCACCTGCGAATCGGTCGCCTCCACCGGCCATGCCAAACAGTTCGACGTGTTCGTGCTGTCGGACAGCTACAACCCCGAAACGGCTGCCGCCGAGCGCGCCGCCTGGGAAGACCTGCGCGCCGCCCTGGCCGACAGCCCGAACCAGCCGCAGGTCGAGGTCTACTACCGCCTGCGCACCCGCCGCACGCACCGCAAGGCCGGCAACGTGGCCGACTTCTGCCGCCGCTGGGGCAAGGATTACCGCTACATGGTCGTGCTCGACGCCGATTCCGTGATGAGCGGCGACTGCCTGACCTCGATGGTCAAGCTGATGGAAGCCAACCCCACCGCCGGCATCATCCAGACCGCGACGCAGGCCATCGGCCACGTCACGCTGCATGCCCGCGCACAACAATTCGCTTCCCGCGTGACGGGCCGCCTGTTCACGCTGGGCATGCAGTTCTGGCAACTGGGCGAATCGCATTACTGGGGCCACAACGCGATCATCCGTGTGCAGCCCTTCATGGACCATTGCGCCCTGGCCCCGATCAAGGGCACCGGCGGCATGTCGGGCGGCATCATGTCGCATGACTTCGTCGAAGCCGCGCTGATGCGCCGTGCCGGCTACCACGTGTGGCTGGTGTCCGACCTGGTCGGCAGCTACGAGCAGCAACCGCCCGATCTGCTGGCTGAACTCACCCGCGACCGCCGCTGGTGCCAGGGCAACCTGCAGAACGCCCGCCTGATGGCCGAGCCCGGCATCCACCCGGTGCACCGCGCGATGTTCGTGACCGGCACCATGGCCTATGTGTCGGCCCCGCTGTGGCTGGCATTCCTGACGCTCGGCACCGCGCTGTGGCTCAGCGGCTCCAGCCTCGTTTCGAGCTGGAGCGCGCTGCCTGCCGAACTGGCCGGCCTGTGGGTCTGGACCCTGTGCCTGTTGTTCCTGCCCCGCGTGCTCGGCATCGCCGCAGTGATGATGCGTGGCGAACAGCGCCAGTACGGCGGCCTGTGGGGCCTGGTGAAGAGCGCGTCGCTCGAAAGCGCGCTGGCCATCGTGCAAGCCCCGGTTCGCATGATTGCGCACTCGCTGTTCGTCGTGGTCGCCCTCACCGGCATCAAGCTCGACTGGAAGTCGCCTCCGCGGGAAGCCAACGCAGTGCCGTGGCGTGATGCTGCGGCTACGCTGGCTCCGATGAGCCTGGTGGTTGTGGCGCTGGCCCTCGGCATTGCGCTGATCGACCCGAGCGC
Source organism: Variovorax nitratireducens (assembly GCF_051216545.1). Classification (NCBI taxonomy): domain Bacteria; kingdom Pseudomonadati; phylum Pseudomonadota; class Betaproteobacteria; order Burkholderiales; family Comamonadaceae; genus Variovorax; species Variovorax nitratireducens. The sequence goes on along the minus strand of NZ_JBPJZO010000001.1, from coordinate 436,089 downwards.
GCTGATCTGGCTCATGCCGGTTGGCCTGCCGCTGCTGCTGGCGATCCCGCTGACCGTGTTGACCAGCCAGATCGGCATGGGCACCACGCTGCGCGAACGCGGCTACCTGCTGATTCCGGAAGAGTCGCGCTCCCCCGCCGTGCTGCGCCGCGCCTGGCTGCATGCCAGCCGGCTGGCCCGTCCGGCGCTGGCAGCGGTCTGACGCGACGCTCCTCATCAATAGAAAAGCCCGCTTCGGCGGGCTTTTCCATTTGGTGCTCGCGCGGTCTTGCATTGGCTCGGCGCTCGCCCCGATGGAAGGGTCAGGCCGCACGCCTGCCGGATGGATGGGTTTCAGAGATGGCGGAAGAACTCGGGCGCATTAGCCCAGTTGTCGCTCCGGCCATCCACATAGGTCACCGGTGCGTTGGCGAGTTCTTCGTCGGAAGCGTCTTCGAGGCAGCCCAGGTTCACACCGTACATAAGTCCGATCGGTGTTTCAGTTCCAACCCCAAACGCGCGCACGCCACAGTGCCTGCAGAAGTAGTGTTCATTCTTCCTCGTGTTGAACAGGTACTTCGTCAGGTCTGCTTCGCCGGTGAGCAGGCGAAATCCCTCAGGCCTCGCGACCGCTGGCCAGAACCTGGTTCGACGGCAGATCGAGCAGTTGCAGCGATAGGTGCTCTGCGTTAGGTCAAGCTCCGCCTCGAATCGGACGGCGCCGCAATGACAACTGCCGTGATACGTCTTGAGCATGCCTGATCTCCGGTGCGAGCCGAATGTACCTCTCGCGGTTGATCGGCAGGTTCAGAACGGCAGCTTCGGCCCGCCGGGGCCACCCATGCCGGGCATGCCCTTCATGCCGCCCATGCGCTTCATCATCTTCATGAGGCCGCCGCCCTTCATCTTTTTCATCATGGTCTGCATCTGCTCGAACTCGTTGAGCAGGCGGTTCACTTCCTGAACCTGCACGCCGGCGCCGGCGGCAATGCGGCGCTTGCGCGTGGCCTTCAGCAGCTCGGGCTTGCGGCGCTCGAGCGGCGTCATGCTCTGGATGATTCCTTCCTTGCGGCGGATGTCGCGCTCGGCGCGGGTCATGTCGGCGTCGGTGGCCTTGGCCGCCATCTGCTGGGGCAGCTTGTCCATGATGCTGGAGAGCCCACCCATCTGCTTCATTTGCTGCAGTTGGCCGAGAAAATCGTCGAGATCGAAGCCTGCCCCGCTCTTGACCTTGGCCGCCAGCTTCTGCGCTGCCGCGACGTCTACGCCGGCCGTGACCTGCTCGACCAGCGCCACGATGTCGCCCATGCCGAGGATGCGGCCGGCATGGCGCTCGGCATCGAACACCTCGAGCCCGTCGATCTTCTCGCTGGTGCCGGCGAACTTGATCGGCACGCCGGTGATCTGCCGCACCGACAGCGCCGCGCCCCCACGCGAGTCGCCGTCTGTCTTGGTCAGGATGATGCCGGTCAGGGGCAGTGCGTCCTTGAAGGCCTTGGCGGTGTTGACAGCGTCCTGCCCCTGCATCGCGTCGACTACGAACAGGGTTTCGACCGGGTTCAGCTCGGCATGCAGCTGCTTGATTTCGGTCATCAGCACTTCGTCGATCGCGAGCCGGCCTGCGGTGTCGACCAGCAGCACGTCGAAGAAGTGGCGGCGCGCATGGTCGATCGCGGCGCGTGCGATGTCGATCGGCTTCTGGTCGGGCGTGCTCGGGAACCATTCGGCACCGGCCTGCTTCGTGACTGTCTTCAACTGCTCGATCGCGGCCGGCCGGTACACGTCGCCCGACACCGTGAGCACCTTCTTCTTGCGCTTCTCGATCAGGTGCTTGGCCAGCTTGGCCGTGGTGGTGGTCTTGCCCGCACCCTGCAGGCCGGCCATCAGGATCACCGCCGGCGGCTGCGCGGCGAGGTTGATGTCCGACACGCCCTCGCCCATGGTCGCGGCCAGTTCGCGGTTGACGATGCCGACCAGCGCCTGGCCCGGCTTGAGCGAACCCAGCACATCCTGACCGAGTGCCTTTTCCTTCACCCGGGCGACAAAGTCGCGCACCACGGGCAGGGCCACGTCGGCTTCGAGCAGCGCCATGCGCACCTCGCGCAGCATGTCCTGCACGTTGGCTTCGGTGATGCGGGCCTGGCCGCTGACCTGCTTGACGAGGCGCGAGAATTTTTCGGTAAGTGCGGTGGCCATGGATGCCTTGGTGCCCGCTGCAGCGGGCCGGATGGAAAGGGCGTAGAGGACGAGAAAACAGGACTCAGTATCAACGAGCCTGACTCCTTCGCGGAACACCGCGGAACCGGCTCCGCCGGGCCGCTGGTGTTGCCCCCGGCGAGGGGGTTGGCGCAGCGACACGAAGTGCGCGAAGCTTGGGGGCCAGTAAACTCGCGCCATGATTTTAGCGAGCCCCTCCCCGCTCGGCGTGGCACTGGGTATCGCCACCGCCGCGGCCTATGGCGTGACCGCCGTCGCGGCGCCCCGCCTGGGCCGGTCGGCCACGCAGTGGCTGCTGGGGCTGGCCTGGCTGCTGCACGGGGTTGCGTTGGCGTGGGAGCTGATCGGGCTCAAGCAGTTCGGCTTTGCGCCGGCCATCTCCGTCACCGCCTGGCTGGTGTTGACGGTCTATGCGATCGAAAGCCGCCTGTACCCCCAACTGACGGTTCGGCGCGTGCTGGCAGTGCTCGGCGGCGGTGCGGCATTGCTGGCGGCAAAGTTCCAGGGCACGCCACTGGATGTGGGCAGTTCCCCCTGGCTGCCGTTGCACATCGCGCTGGCACTTGCATCGTATGGCCTGTTCGGCGCGGCCGTGGTGCACGCCTGGCTCATGACCCGCACCGAAAAGCAGATGCGGCTGGCCGCCCAAACGCAGACCGGCCTTCCCCTCCTGACGCTGGAGCGCCTCACCTTCCGCTTCATCACGGCCGGCTTCGTGTTGCTGTCGGCCACCCTGCTGGCGGGCTTGCTGTTCAGTGAAACGCTGTACGGTCGCGCCTGGCGCTGGGATCACAAAACCGTGTTTTCGATGCTCGCCTGGCTCACTTTCGCGGTGCTGCTGATCGGACGTGCCCGCTTCGGCTGGCGCGGCCGCACCGCGCGGCGCGTGCTCTACGCCGGAGCGGCGCTGCTGCTGCTGGCCTATGTGGGGTCGCGCTTCGTGCTCGAAGTCGTTCTGGGCCGCACCGCATGAAATACCTGATCGTGCTCCTCGTGATCGCGGTGGCGATCTGGCTCTGGCGCCGCAACCGGCGCGAGGAAATGGAGGAAGCACCACCGCCGCAGGCCGCGCCGCCGAAGGTCGGCGAACCCCAGGCGATGCTGCGCTGCGCGCATTGCGGCCTGCATCTGCCGGCGAGCGACGCGATCACCGGGCCCGGCGGCGACGTGTACTGCAGCACTGCGCACCGGCAGGCCGGCGCGCGATGACATCTCCCCTGCTTTGGTCGCGGGGCGAACCGGGCAGCGAATGGGGCGGCCTCGAATACAAGCCCCAGCCCGACAGTCCCGCCCTGCAACGGCTCTGGCGCGGCTTCATGACGGCGCGCACTTTCGTCGGCCTCGTGCTGGTGCTGCTCCAGGGAGTGAGCTTCGGCATCAACCAGCTGCCGCACACCACCGCGCTGGTGCTTTCGGGGGCCTACCTGGTCGCCGCGCTATGCGGCACGCGCTATGTGCGTTTTCGGCCACCGATGCGCGGCTTCGGCAGCGCGTGGTTCGCCTCGATCGGCATCGATCTGGCCACCTTCACGGTGCTGCAGCTGGCGCAGGCTGGCAGCATCAACTACACGCCGCTGTTTGCACTGCCGGTGCTGATGGGTGCTGTGCTGGGCACCGTGTCGGTCGGCCTCGGCACCACCGCCGCGGTCACGCTGCTGCTGCTCGGCGACGCCGGCTGGCAGTGGCTGTCGCAGGCGGTCGACCCGTCGACGCGCTTCCTGCAGGCGGCGCTCACCGGCACCGGCCTGTTCGTGGTGGCACTGCTGGCGCACCAACTCGCCCTGCGGCTGGCGCGCGAAGAAGCGCTGGCGCTGCGCAGCCGTAGCACCGCGCAGATGCATGCGCAGGTCAATGACCTCGTGATCGAAACGTTGAGCGAAGGCGTGCTGGTGATCGATGCCGCGGGCCGCGTGCATGCGGCCAACCCGGCTGCCGACGCGATCCTTGGCCGCGGGCTGGCCGGTTTGGCACTGCCCTTTCCGCTCGACGCCCATCCGGCCTGGCATCCGCTTGCGAGGGTGGCCGGCAAGACCTTCTCGCGGCGCGCGCCGCAGTCGAAGGAAATGCCGATTGCCCAGGCGGAGGGCGCACCGCGCGAGGTGCGCGTGCGCACGCGCCTGACGCCCGACAACGACCGGCGCATCGAAAGCCTGTGCGTGATGTTCCTGCAGGATCTGCGCGAACTCGAAGCGCGCATCCGCACCGAAAAGCTCGCGGCCATGGGCCGCATGTCGGCCGCGGTCGCGCACGAGATCCGCAACCCGCTGGCCGCGATCACCCAAGCCAGCGCGCTGCTCGGCGAAGACCTGGTCGACCCGGCTCACCGCCAGCTCACCGCGATGGTGCAGCAGAACGCACAGCGGCTCGCCCGCATCGTCGACGACGTGCTCGACGTATCGCGCGCCCGCCAACAGCGCGTCCTGCCGCTCGGCCACATGGTGGCGCTCGACAGCACCGTTCGCACGCTGGCCGAGGAGTGGGTGCGCCAGTCCCAGCGGCAGGGCGTGCTGCTGGTGCTCGACGCGGTCGGGTGCGACGTGCGCTTCGAGGTAGAACACCTGCGCCGCATCCTCGTCAACCTGCTCGACAACGCGGCCCGCTATGCGGGCGACCGCGAGGGCTCGATCCAGGTTGCGACCGAAGTCGAACCCGGCGGCCGTTCGACGCTGCAGGTGTGGAGCGATGGCGCGCCGCTCGAGCCGGGCGTGCAGCGCCATCTGTTCGAGCCGTTTTTCTCTTCCGAAAGCCGCTCGAGCGGGTTGGGCCTGTTCATCTGCCGCGAACTCTGCGAACGGCACGGCGCCACGATCGGCTACGAACGGCGCGCGCTGTCGGCCGCGGGGCCCGAGGGCAACGAATTCTTCGTCACCTTCGCCAGCGCCGAAGCCCGGCTGACACAATAGCGGCGTGAGCACTCCTCTCCCTTCCACGAACAAGCCGGCGCAGATCCTCGTCGTCGACGACGAGCCCGATTTGCGCACGCTGTATGAGCTGACGCTGCTGCGCGAGGGCTACCGCGTCGAGGCCGCGGGCAGCGTGTCGGAAGCCTGGCAACACCTCGATGCGGGTCGCTTCGATGCCGTCATCACCGACATGCGGCTGCCCGACGGCCTTGGCATGGAGATCCTGCAGCGCATCCAGAAAGACCAGCGCAGCGAGCGCTGCGTGGTGATGACCGCTTACGGCTCGGCCGAGAACGCAGTCGAGGCGCTGAAAGCCGGCGCCTTCGACTACCTGACCAAACCGGTCGACCTCAAGCAGTTCCGCGCGGTGGTGGCATCCGCCGTGCAGTTGCAGCCGCAGGAGCTGCCGGTCCCCAGGGCGGCCCGGCCGGCCGCCGAGGACGGCGGTATTGCATCGGGGCCGACGGTTCAGGGCGCGGGTGCGCTAGACCGACTGGTCGGCGGGTCGGAGTCAATGCGGCTGGTCAAGTCACGCATCGCCAAGGTGGCGCGCGGCATGGCGCCGGTGCTGGTGCGCGGCGAGTCGGGCACCGGCAAGGAGTTGGTAGCACGCGCCGTGCATGCCTGCAGCCAGCGCAGCGAGGGCCCTTTCGTCGCCGTGAATTGCGGCGCGATTCCCGAGAACCTGCTTGAAGCCGAGTTCTTCGGCGCGCGCAAGGGCTCGTACACCGGCTCGGCAGCCGATCGCGATGGCTACTTTCAGGCGGCGCGCGGCGGCACGCTGTTTCTCGACGAGATCGGCGACCTGCCGCTCGCGATGCAGTCCAAGCTGCTGCGTGCGATCCAGGAGCGCAGCGTCCGGCCGATCGGATCGACGCAGGAAGATGCGGTCGATGTGCGCATCGTCAGCGCAACGCACAAGGACTTGCACGCCGAAGTGCAGGCCAGCCGCTTCCGTCAGGATCTTTTTTACCGGCTCAACGTGATCGAGATCGCGGTGCCGGCATTGCGCGACCGGCGCGGGGACCTGCCCGCGCTGTGCGCGGCGCTGCTGGCGCGCATTGCGCGCGACGCCGGAATGCCGGTGCCGGTGTTGTCGGCCGACGTGATCGCGCAACTGGCCACGCAGCCGCTCGACGGCAATGTGCGCGAACTCGAGAATTTGCTGCACCGCGCAGTCGCGCTCAATGACGGCGACGAACTGCATCTGGACTTCACGGGCAGCAACGTGGCGCTGCTCGAGCCCACGCCGCCTGCCGCGGTGCCTGCCGGCCCTACGGCGCCGCGCGAAGCCGGCCCGAGCCGGCCCGCGATGCCGCCAGATCTGCAGACCTACCTCGACCAGCAGGAGCGCGAGATCCTCGTGCGTGCGTTGCAGGAAAGCGGTTTCAACCGCACCGCCGCAGCGGCACGGCTCGGCCTGAGCCTGCGCCAGATCCGCTACCGCATTGCGCGGCTCGGCATCAACACGCCGCAGGGCGACGACGGACTGGCCGGCAATCCGGATGAGTGAGGCGACGGACGCCGGTCTCTGGCAAGGCGGCTGGTATCGCTTCGCCCGCCGCCTCGCGTCGCCCAACTTCGGGCCCCGGCCCGACGCCGCGCAGGTCGACCTGATCGTGCTGCACTCGATCAGCCTGCCGCCCGGGCGCTATGGCGGCGACGAAGTGCAGCAGTTGTTCACCAACCGTCTCGACTGGGATGCCGATCCTTATTTCGACCAGATCCGCGGCATCGAGGTGTCCGCGCATTTCTATGTGCGGCGCGACGGCGCACTCTGGCAGTTCGTGAGCTGCGACGAACGCGCCTGGCATGCCGGTGCGTCGGCCTGGCGCGGACGTGCCAATTGCAACGATGACTCGATCGGCATCGAGCTGGAAGGGCTGGAGGGCCAGGCATTTGAACCGGCGCAGTATGAAACGCTGGTGAGCCTGTGTCCGGCGATCGGGCAACGCTATCCGATTGCGTACATCGCGGGCCACCAACACATCGCGCCGGGCCGCAAGCAGGATCCGGGCAGCGGATTTGACTGGCCGGCACTGCACGATCAGCTCGGCTGGGCCGGCGCGATGTTTCCCGACGGAGTCGTCCGGCGCTGAATTTTCTCAATCGCGGGCGCGAATGCGATGCCTGCCGGCAAATCACACGGCGCTCGATGCTGCAGGGCAACAGCCTAGCAACCATGCGGGCTGCGGGCTCGAAATGCCCGGCAACCCGCATCAGATCTCAGGCGTGGCACAGTTGTTCAGCAACGGCGCGCGCTGTGGCCGCGCAGCCTCCGAAGAGCCCGCCTTGTAACATGGCAGCCTCGTGAAAAACACTACATATAGTGGCTTGTGGCCCTTCCACACCCTAGATATAGTGTCTGCCTAGCTCAGACATATTCCGTTACACGCGCCCAGGCCCGCAGGCCTCCCGCGCCGCTCCCACAACAACAGTCGCTAAACAAGGACCCGAATGCAGACAGCACTGAACACCCCCGCCACGCCCCGTGCCGTGCCCTCCTCCCAATCCGCCGGCACCAGCCCGCGCGATACCGCAGGCTCGCCCGCCGGTGATGCCCTGGCGCACTACCAGATCATTCGCCGCAACGGCGCGGTGGTGCCCTTCGAGCCGAACAAGATCGCGATCGCGATGATGAAAGCCTTTCTGGCCGTGCACGGCACCCAGGGCGCGGCCTCGGCCAGCGTGCGCGAGACGGTCGATGGCCTGACCCAGGCGGTGGTGCGTGCGATGGTGCGTTCGCGTCCGGGCGGCGGCACTTTCCACATCGAAGATGTGCAGGATCAGGTCGAACTCGGCCTGATGCGCGGCGGCCACCACGAAATCGCGCGAGCCTACGTGCTCTACCGCGAACGCCGCACGCAAGAGCGCGCCAGGCAGGGCGCACAGGACACGCCCGTCGCGCCGGCGCTGCATGTGCTGGACCGTGGCGAACGCGTGGCGCTCGACCTGAACGAACTCAAGGGCCTGATCGAATCCGCCTGCGAAGGTCTGGGCGACAGCATCACGGCTGCGCCGATCCAGGCCGAGACGATGCGCAACCTGTACGACGGCGTGCCGCTCGACGAGGTCTACAAGGCCTCGATCCTGGCCGCCCGCACGTTGATCGAAAAAGACCCCGACTACACCTTCGCGACCGCGCGCCTGCTGCTGCACACGATCTTCAAGGAGATCATCGGCCGCGAAGTGATGCCGTCGGAACGCGCACAAACCTACGCCGACTACTTTCCGCAGTTCATCAAGAAGGGCGTCGACAACGAGTTGCTCGACGAGAAGCTGCTGCAGTACGACCTGCCCCGTCTGGCTGCCGCACTCAAGGCCGAACGCGACATGCAGTTCGACTACCTCGGCCTGCAAACGCTGTACGACCGCTACTTCCTGCACGTGCGCAAGGATCGCATCGAACTGCCGCAGGCCTTCTTCATGCGCGTTGCGATGGGCCTGTCGCTCGGTGAAATCGACCGCGAAGCCCGCGCCATCGAGTTCTATGAAGTGCTGTCGTCGTTCGACTTCATGTCGAGCACGCCGACCCTGTTCAACGCCGGCACCCTGCGTTCGCAGCTGTCGAGCTGCTACCTGACCACGGTGCCCGACGACCTCGACGGCATCTACGAATCGATCAAGGAAAACGCGCTGCTCTCGAAGTTTGCGGGCGGCCTGGGCAACGACTGGACCCGCGTACGCGCGCTCGGCAGCCACATCAAGGGCACCAACGGCGAGTCGCAGGGCGTCGTGCCCTTCCTCAAGGTAGTGAACGACACGGCCGTGGCCGTGAACCAGGGCGGCAAGCGCAAGGGCGCCGTCTGCACCTACCTCGAAAGCTGGCACCTCGACATCGAGGAGTTCCTGGAACTGCGCAAGAACACCGGCGACGACCGCCGCCGCACGCACGACATGAACACGGCCAACTGGATCCCCGACCTGTTCATGCGCCGCGTGATGGAAAAGGGCACCTGGACGCTGTTCTCACCCTCCAACGTGCCCGATCTGCATGACAAGTTCGGCGCCGACTTCGAAACCGCCTACGTCGCCTACGAAGAAAAGGCCGCCCGCGGCGAGATCAAGCCGAGCCGCACGCTCCAGGCCTCCGACCTGTGGCGCAAGATGCTCACGATGCTTTTCGAAACCGGGCATCCGTGGATCACGTTCAAGGATGCCTGCAACGTGCGCTCGCCGCAGCAGCACGCGGGCGTGGTGCACTCGTCGAACCTCTGTACCGAGATCACGCTCAACACCAGCGACACCGAAACCGCAGTCTGCAACCTCGGTTCCGTGAACCTGCTGCAGCATCTGAAGGACGGCAAGGTCGACCAGGAAAAGCTCAGGAAGACCATCTCGACCGCGATGCGCATGCTCGACAACGTGATCGACATCAACTACTACGCCGTGAAGAAGGCGCGCGATTCGAACCTGCGCCACCGCCCGGTCGGGCTCGGCCTGATGGGCTTCCAGGACGCGCTGTACGAACTGCGCATCCCCTACGCCTCGCAGGAAGCCGTGCAGTTCGCCGACGAGTCGATGGAAGCCATCTGCTACCACGCCTACTGGGCCTCGACCGACCTCGCCAAGGAGCGCGGCAAGTACTCGAGCTACAAGGGCTCGCTGTGGGACAAGGGGATCCTTCCGATCGACACGCTCGACCTGCTCGAGAAAGCACGCGGCGGCTACGTCGAGGTCGACCGGTCGGCCACGCTCGACTGGGATGCGCTGCGCAACAAGATCAAGGCCGACGGCATGCGCAATTCGAATTGCGTGGCCATCGCACCGACCGCGACCATCTCGAACATCATCGGCGTGGATGCCTCGATCGAGCCTTGCTTCGGCAACCTCTCGGTCAAGTCGAACCTGTCGGGCGAGTTCACAGTGATCAACCACTACCTGGTGCGCGACCTGAAACGCCTGGGCCTGTGGGACGACGTGATGGTGATGGATCTCAAGCACTTCGATGGCTCGCTGCGTCCGATCGACCGCGTGCCGCAAGATGTGAAGGCGCTCTACGCCACCGCGTTCGAAGTCGAGACCACCTGGCTGGTCGAAGCCGCGTCACGTCGCCAGAAGTGGATCGACCAGGCGCAGTCGCTCAACATCTACATGGCCGGCGCATCGGGCAAGAAGCTCGACGACACCTACAAGCTCGCCTGGCTGCGCGGCCTGAAGACCACCTACTACCTGCGCACGCAGAGCGCGACGCATGCCGAGAAGTCGACGGTGCAATCGGGCCGCCTCAATGCGGTGTCATCGGGTGGCAGCAACAGCCACAACGTCGATGGGCAGAGGATGAGTGCGCTCGAAGCAGCAGCGCTCGCAGCGCAAGCACAACTGAGCGCGATGCCCGCCACCGACATCGCGTTCTGCGGTGTGGATGACCCGACGTGCGAAGCATGTCAGTGATCGTTGTGTGAACTTTGCGGCATCGCCTGACAGAAACGCGATGCATGCGAACAACATAAGAACAAGATAACTGGAGCGCGATGTGAAGCAGCACTTTGCAACTCACATCGTTGCTCACATAATTGAGTATTGGATTTTTCTATGTTGACCTGGGACGAAGAAGTCAAGCCCTCCTTGCCAAAGGACATGCAACAAGGATTGCAGCACTCCACGAAAAACGGCGCGCCGATCGGCCGCTCGATGGAAGTCCCGACGCTGCAAACAACCCCCGCAATCCGCTCGACGCTCGATGACGGCGCTGCCGTTCCCGCGCGCGTTGCGCCCGTCGCATCCGCCGCCGTTGCAACGCCGGCTGCACGCCGCGTCAACGCGGCCGACAAACGCATCATCAACGGCCAGACCGACGTCAACCAGCTGGTGCCGTTCAAGTACAAGTGGGCTTGGGAAAAATACCTCGCCACCTGCGCCAACCACTGGATGCCGCAGGAAGTGAACATGACGCGCGACATCGCGCTCTGGAAAGACCCGAACGGCCTGACCGACGACGAGCGCCGCATCATCAAGCGCAACCTCGGCTTCTTCGTGACCGCCGATTCGCTGGCCGCAAACAACATCGTGCTGGGCACCTATCGCCACATCACCGCGCCCGAGTGCCGCCAGTTCCTGCTGCGCCAGGCCTTTGAAGAAGCGATCCACACGCACGCGTACCAGTACATCGTCGAGTCGCTCGGCCTGGACGAAAGCGAGATCTTCAACGCGTACAACGAGGTGACGTCGATTCGCGAGAAGGATCAGTTCCTGATTCCGTTCATCGATGCCATCAGCGACCCGCACTTCCACACCGGAACGCACGAGACCGACCAGACCTTGCTCAAGTCGCTCATCGTGTTCGCCTGCCTGATGGAAGGCCTGTTCTTCTACGTCGGCTTCACGCAGATTCTTGCGCTGGGCCGCCAGAACAAGATGACCGGTGCCGCCGAGCAGTACCAGTACATCCTGCGTGACGAGTCGATGCACTGCAATTTCGGCATCGACCTGATCAATCAGCTCAAGCTCGAGAACCCCGGCCTGTGGACGGCCGAGTTCAAGGCCGAGATCAAGGCCTTGTTCCTGAAGGCCGTCGAACTCGAATACAAGTACGCCGAAGACACCATGCCGCGCGGCGTGCTCGGCATGAACGCCTCCATGTTCAAGGGCTACCTGCGCTATATCGCCAACCGGCGTGCGCAGCAGATCGGCCTCGAAACGCTGTTCCCGAACGAAGAAAATCCGTTCCCATGGATGAGCGAAATGATCGATCTGAAGAAGGAACGCAATTTCTTCGAAACCCGCGTGATCGAGTACCAGTCGGGTGGTGCCCTCTCGTGGGATTGAGGTTTTCCGATAAGAATGAGTGATTTCAAGAATTGCCCCCAGCGCATATCGCACCACAGAGTGCGGCTGTTGGGAGGCGTCGGTGTTCATGGTGCTGGAGCTTGATTTCCAACGCCATGAATCGCTTCACGTTCACAAGCGAGCGTGGAGTGCTTCAAAAGGTTGATTTTTCAACTTGATCAAGGAGAAAGAAATGGCAACTGCAAAGAAAGCGCCGGCCAAGAAGGTCGCTGCAAAGAAGGCTCCGGCAAAGAAGGCTCCGGCCAAAAAGGCGGCAGCTAAGAAGGCTCCGGCAAAGAAGGTCGTAGCAAAGAAGGCCCCGGCGAAGAAGGCCCCGGCCAAAAAAGCGGCAGCAAAGAAGGCTCCGGCAAAGAAGGTCGTAGCGAAGAAGGCTCCGGCGAAGAAGGCAGCAGCTAAGAAGGCTCCGGCCAAGAAGGCCGCTGCGAAGAAGGCTCCGGCGAAGAAGGCCGCCGCCAAGAAGGCGCCTGCGAAGAAGGCCGCGGCCAAGAAAGCCGCGAAAAAGCCCGCTGCCAAGCCTGCCGCCAAGAAGGCTGCGAAAGCACCCGCCAAGGCCGCCGTCGCCCCTGCCCCTGCGGCACAAACGACGCTGAACCCTCAAGCTGCCTGGCCGTTTCCTACGGCCAGCAAGCCCTGAGTCGTTCAGAGGCCGTGAAAGGCAAAAGCCCGGCACCGAAAGGTGTCGGGCTTTTTTTTGGCAACCAGCCCAGGCGTTGCGCTACAGGCCGATTTTCTTCAGATCCACCGTGTAGTTCTGCGGCCCCCGCTGCGCGACCTTGAGCGCGCCGATCTGATTGCCGAGCGCCGCGCATTTCGCCAGCGGCCAGCCCTGCTCAAGACCGAACAGCAGCGCGCCACGCCAGGCATCGCCACAGCCGGTAGGATCGACCACGGCCTCCGGCTGCACCGGCGGCACGTGCGTCTTCTCGCCATCGATCCAGACTTCGCAGCCCTCGGCGCCAAGCGTCACCACCAGCCCGCGCACACGGCGCGAGATTTCGGCGTTGTCCCAGCCGGTGCGATCGCTCAGCATCTTGCCTTCGTAGTCGTTGACCGTGACCCAGTCGGCCTGTTCGATGAAGCGCGCGAGTTCGTCGCCGTTGAACATCGGCAGCCCCTGCCCCGGATCGAAAACAAAGGGAATACCGGCGACCTTGAACTGCTCCGCGTGCTGAAGCATGGCGTCGCGTCCATCGGGCGAAATGATGCCAAGCTTGAGATCGGCGCGCGCCTCGATGCGCGTGATGTGCGCCTGCTGCATCGCGCCCGGATGGAAGGCGGTGATCTGGTTGTTGTCGCGGTCGGTCATGATCATGGCCTGCGCGGTGTAGGCATCCGCCACCGTCCGGACGAACTCCGTGCCAATGCCCTGTTCGTTGAGCCGCGCGACATAGCCAGCGCCATCGCTGCCCACGGTCGCCATCGGGAACGGCGCCCCACCAAGTGCGCGCAGGGCATAGGCGATGTTGCCGGCGCAGCCGCCGAAGTCGCGCCGCAAAGCGGGCACCAGAAACGACACATTGAGGATGTGCAACTGATCAGGAAGGATCTGATCGGCGAACCGCCCCTCGAAAGTCATGATGGTGTCGAACGCGAGGGAACCGCAAATCACTGCTGCCATGGATGAACCGTTGGTTGAAAAAAGAAGGAGCGATGAGACCGCTCAGGGATAGAAGGCCACCACCCGGTAGCCAGCCACCGGCTGCAGCGCCGCAGAGTCCAGGCCGGTCAGAACGAGTGGCAGCGAGGCGGTGCGTTCGGCCTTGGCCGCAAGCACGGGGGGCGCGCCGAAGTCGGAGGGCATGAGCACGCGCCGAACCACTGGGCGTTCCTGCGTGTCGAGCAGCGAGAGTTCGACCGCAGGCATCGCGAGCGGCATCGCGACCGCGTTGCGCAGCGTGAAGCTCAGGCGGTAGCCGTCTCCGCTTTTTTCGCGCGCAAAGGCCGCGCCGTCGATCGTGATCGCGCCGATCTGGCGCAGCGCAGACAACTCGCAGCCCATAGCGCCGCAGAGCGCCTCGAGCACCGGGCGCCACGAAGGCTGCCGCGCCACGATCGTGTCGCGCTCGTGGCGCAGCACTTGCAGCACCAGCAGCAACGCGCTTACGACGACTGCAATCACAGTCGCCCTGCCGGCTCTCGTGCCACGCGAGTGCGCCACCGCTGCGGGCTCGCCAAACAAAGGCTCCGACGGCGGCAGTTCCTCCAAGCGGGGCTCGTTCACGCTTGCCGCGCTCACCACCGGCATTGGCGGCGATGACGTTTGCTCGCGCGGCAGTGGCTCCGTCGGCGTTTGCGCCGCCTTGCGCGCCCGTGCGCTTCGAACCGCGTCGATGCGTGCACGTCGCAAGGCTTTCTGCAACTGCGCGTCGGCCGCCTGCTCGACCACGGCCGAGAAATCGTCGAGCGCTTCGACCGAACTGGTCAGCGAGCTTCGAGCGAGCACTGGCATCGGCTCGGCGGGCGCCGGGGCAGACGGTGCGGGCCAGGGCTCGTCGGCCACCACGCCAATCCCGGGCCAGGCCGGGGGCGGGAACGCCGCTCTCAACGGCGTGGAAGACCGCACTTCCGGTTCAGGCAAGGCGGCGCGCTCCGGCCCGAGCTCAGGCGCACTGGGCGGATCGGCTTCGGTCGACGACGAAGCGGCACCATCCTCTTCGGGTGCCGCGGCCGGTGCTGCAGTTCCCGCATCGGGCGCTTCCTGCAGATCCAGGGTCGCATCGAACACGTTGCTGCAGCGACCGCATCGAACCCAGCCGTCCGAAATGCGCAGTTGATCCCGCACCACCTTGAAAGTGGTCGCGCAGGATGGGCAGCGGGTCACAAGACTCATGAGGCGGGAATTGTAGGTGGCGTGCCCCACGCCGCGCCGCTAAAGGCGGGCGGTCATCAGGATCCAGCCGTCCTCGCTGTCGCTGACCTGCAACTGCGCAAACGGCGCATAGGCCAGCGTCAGTTCTTCGGCCTGGCGCTCGAGGATGCCTGCCAGCACCAGTGCGCCGCCCGGCGCCACATAGCGGCAAAGCAACGGCGCCAGCACCTTGAGTGGGGTGGCGAGGATGTTGGCCAGCACGGTCTGATAGAAGCCCTGCGCTGCGTCGGGCAGGCCGGTCTGCAGCTGCACTGCGTTGGCTTCGGCATTGAGCCGGGTCGACTCCACCGCGGCTTCGTCGATGTCGACCGCATCGATCTGCGCCGCGCCGTATTTGGCCGCGCCGATCGCGAGAATGCCGGAGCCGCAGCCGTAGTCGAGCACACGCTGGTTCGCGGGCGGGTGCGTCGCGATCCAGCGCAGGCACATGCGCGTGGTCGGGTGCGTACCGGTGCCGAAGGCCAGTCCCGGGTCAAGCCGGATCACCTTGCGCGCCTGCGCAGGCGGCTCGTGCCAGGTCGGTACGATCCAGAACTCGGGTGTGATCTCGACCGGCGCGAACTGCGATTGCGTGAGCCGCACCCAGTCCTGCTCCGGCACATCGGCCACGCCAAGGATCTGGCAGCCGGCAAAGAAGTCCTGCGCCGCAAGCACCTGCGCCGCTTCGCGCGCGAGCGCCTCTGTTGCGAACAGCGCGATCACGCGCGAGCGCTGCCAGCCCTCCTGGGGCGGCGGCATGCCGGGTTCGCCGAACAGCGCCTGCTCGGCATCGGTCTGGGCGTCGGCGTCCTCGACCGAAACGCTCAGCGCATCGAGCGCGTCGAGCGCATCGCTGACCGTCTCGACACGGTCTTGCGGAACCAGCAGGCGAAGTTCGTGCACCCGTGCGTCTCGCTCAGCGCTTGTGGGAAGCCAGCCACTCTTCGAGGTAGTGGATGTTGGTGCCGCCGCTCATGAACTTGGCGTCGACCATGAGCTCGCGGTGCAACGGGATGTTGGTGCTGATGCCTTCGACCACCGTCTCGCTGAGGGCTGTGCGCATGCGCGCCATGGCCTGCTCGCGTGTATCGCCATAGGTGATGATCTTGCCGATCATCGAGTCGTAGTTGGGCGGTACGAAATAGTTGGTGTACACGTGCGAGTCGACCCGCACGCCCGGCCCGCCCGGCGGATGCCACATGGTGATGCGGCCCGGCGACGGCGTGAACTTCCAGGCGTCCTCGGCATTGATGCGGCATTCGATCGCGTGGCCGTGCATCTGGATCTGGCGCTGCGTGAACGGCAGCTTCTCGCCGGCGGCGACCATGATCTGGGTCTTGACGATGTCGATGCCGGTGGTGAACTCGGTCACCGGGTGCTCGACCTGCACGCGCGTGTTCATCTCGATGAAATAGAACTCGCCGTTCTCGTAGAGGAACTCGAAGGTGCCCGCGCCGCGGTAGCCGATCTTCTTGCAGGCCGCCGCGCAACGCTCGCCGATCTTCTCGATCAGCTTGCGCGGAATGCCCGGGGCCGGCGACTCCTCGATCACCTTCTGGTGGCGGCGCTGCATCGAGCAGTCACGCTCGCCCAGGTAAACCGCGTTCCTGAACTTGTCAGCCAGGATCTGGATTTCGACGTGGCGCGGGTTCTGGAGAAACTTCTCCATATAGACGGCGCCGTTGTTGAAAGCCGCCGCCGCCTCGGCCTTGGTCATCTGGATCGCGTTGACCAGCGCCGCCTCGGTGTGCACGACGCGCATGCCGCGGCCACCGCCGCCGCCGGCCGCCTTGATGATGACCGGGTAGCCTATGGCGCGTGCGATGCGCTTGTTGGTGGTGGCGTCGTCCGACAGTTCGCCTTCGGAGCCCGGCACGCAGGGCACACCAGCCTTGATCATGGCCTGCTTGGCTGACACCTTGTCACCCATCGTGCGGATGTTCTCGGGCGTCGGGCCGATGAACTGGAAGCCGCTTTGCTCCACACGCTCCGCGAAGTTGGCGTTTTCGCTCAGAAAGCCGTAACCCGGGTGGATCGCTTCGGCGTCCGTCACTTCGGCCGCCGAAATGATCGCCGGCATGTTGAGGTAGCTTTGCGACGAAGGCGCCGGGCCGATGCAGACCGCCTCCTGCGCCAGCTTGACGTACTTGGCGTCGCGGTCGGCTTCGGAATAGACCATCACGGCCTTGATGCCCATCTCGCTGCAAGCGCGCTGAATTCTCAGCGCGATCTCCCCGCGATTCGCGACCAGAATCTTCTTGAACATGGTCACTCGATGATGAACAGCGGTTGGCCGTATTCGACCGCCTGGCCGTTTTCGCCGAGGATCTGTTTGATGGTGCCGGACTTGTCGGCCTCGATCTCGTTGAGGATCTTCATGGCTTCGATAATGCAGACCGTGTCGCCTTCCTTGACCTGGCTGCCCACTTCGACGAAGGCCGGCGCGCCGGGGCTCGAAGAACGGTAGAAGGTGCCGACCATCGGCGACTTGATCGCGTGGCCGGTGGGTGCGGCAGCCTCTGTCGGGGCGGGCGCGGCGGGCATCCCGGGAGCAGGCGCCGGTGCCGGGCCGCCTTGTGGCGCCAGCGTTTGCACATATTGAACCGGCGCTGCGGCGCCGGCCTTGACGATGCGCACCTTGCCTTCGGCTTCGGTGATTTCGAGTTCGGAAATATTCGATTCAGACACCAGATCGATCAGTGTCTTGAGTTTGCGCAGATCCATGGGCCTCCAGCGCCAGCTTTGCCGGTCAATAGGTAATAACTCGCCTGAAAATCGGCTTATGTCGGCGTTTTAACGCCAAATGCCGGATTGTGCGCGGGATTCTACCCGTGAACAGGGGCCCGTCGCCACGCATCGAGGTCGGTCGCCTCGAGCTTGCCCATTTTACGCGCGGCCACTGCACCAGCCGAATTGACCACGATCGTGAACGGCAACCCACCCCCGGTGTTGCCCAGCCGACGAACCAGATCGGTACCTTCGAGCCCGGCCAGGCCGACCGGGAAGCCAACCGGGGTACGGGCCAGGAACTTGCGCACCGCACTGGGCTGATCAATCGCCAAACCGACCACTTGCCAACCGTTGGGCGCCTGATCGCGAAAGAAGCGATCGACCATCGGCAGCTCCTCGATGCACGGGGGACACCATGTTGCCCAGAAATTGATCAGCAACGGCTTGCCGCGCAGCGACGCAAAAGCGAGCTCGCCGCCCTCCGGCCGATCGAAGCGCTGGGCCCAGAACGCCTCATCAAGCGCGTCAGCGGCATTTGCCTCGCGCGCGTGCTCGCGCCACCACGCACCGCCTGCGCCCGCGACGGCTGCAAGGCCCGCCACGCCACCGACGATCCAGCGCCTGCGCGCGGGGGAGGGGGTGTTGCTCACGCCTTGTCCTCCCGCTCCATCAGCCGCCGCAAGGCAGCCAGGTCGCCGCGCGGTGCGCGGCCCTGGGCATCGGGCTTGAGCGCACCGCGCAGGTCGTCAAGGTCATACACCAGCAGGTGCACGCCGATTTCTTCACCGAGCGGCCGGCTGATCGCGTGCACGCTGAGCGCTTCGACCTGTTCGCCGTGGAAGCCGGTCACCATGCGGGGCTCGTAATCCACGTGATGGTCGATCAGCGCGATTTCGGCCGACTTGGAGTCGTCGCAGAACAGCTGAATGTAGATGTCCGAGAGCCGGGTCGCGGTGCCGTGCCAGACCGCGCCGCCTACATGAGGCCGGAACGGGGCCATGCGCTCCATCCATTCAAGTGCCAGCGCGCGCAGCGCCTTCAGTTCCGCCGGTTGCGTGTCGGCGCAGAACAGCGCGATGTAATCGCGCACCTCGGCTTCGACCTCGTCGTTGTTGGGCAGCGCGGTGCGCGAGGGCAGGCCAAGGCTGCGCAAGGCGCGGCGCTTGGCCGGCCCGTACTCGAGCCCTTCCTCGACCACGAGGCGTGCAGCGGCGGCGGCGATTTCGCGCTTGGACATGTCCATCACGGCATTCTGCCCGCAAGGCGGCCGATGCAGGAGTGGCCCCACGGGCCGTCCCTAAAATCAGCTGATGCATATTCACATTCTGGGCATCTGCGGCACCTTCATGGGTGGCGTGGCCGCCCTCGCGCGCGAGGCCGGCCACAAGGTCACAGGCTGCGATGCCGGGGTTTATCCGCCAATGAGCGACCAGTTGCGCGCACTTGGCATCGAGTTGATCGAAGGTTTCGACGCGCAGCAGCTCGCTTTGAAGCCGGACGTTTTCGTCATTGGCAACGTGGTGTCGCGGGTTCGCCTGGACGACGGCACGCCGAAATTTCCGCTGATGGAGGCGATCCTCGACGCCGGCCTGCCCTACACCAGCGGCCCGCAATGGCTGGCCGAGCAGGTGCTGCAGGGCCGCCATGTGCTGGCCGTGGCCGGTACGCACGGCAAGACCACCACCACCTCGATGCTGGCCTGGGTGCTGGAAGCCACCGGCCAGGCGCCCGGCTTCCTGGTCGGCGGCGTGCCGTTGAATTTCGACGTGTCGGCGCGACTGGGCTCGGGAAAAGGCTTCGTGATCGAAGCCGACGAGTACGACACCGCCTTCTTCGACAAGCGCAGCAAGTTCGTTCACTACCGGCCGCGCACCGCGGTGCTGAACAACCTGGAGTTCGACCACGCCGACATCTTCGACGATCTCGCCGCGATCGAGCGCCAGTTTCACCACCTGCTGCGCACGGTGCCTGCGCGCGGGCGCGTGGTGGTCAACGCCACCGAAGACAGCCTGCAGCGCGTGCTCGCGCAGGGCTGCTGGAGCGAACTCGCACGCTTCGGCGCCGGCGGCGAATGGCAGGCCGATGGCAGCGACGATGCTTTCGAGGTGCTGCGCGCGGGTCGATCCGTGGGCCGGGTCGAATGGGCGCTCTCGGGCCGGCACAACCAGATGAACGCGCTGGCGGCCATCGCGGCGGCCGAGCACCTGGGCGTGCCACCGGCCGAGGCGGCGGCGGCGCTGGCATCGTTTCGCAACGTGCGCCGCCGCATGGAATTGCGCGGCACGGCCGAGCGCGATGGCGGTGCGATCACCGTGTATGACGATTTCGCCCACCACCCGACGGCGATCCGCACCACGCTAGACGGCCTGCGTCGCCAGCTCGATGGCAAGGGCGGCCAGTCCGACCGGATCCTGGCCGTGTTCGAGCCGCGCAGCAACACCATGAAGCTGGGCGCGATGGCCGCCCAACTGCCCTGGAGTCTGGAACAGGCCGACCTCGCCTTCTGCCATACCGCCGGACTGGGCTGGGACGCGGCCGCCGCGCTCGCGCCGATGGGCGCTCGGGCGCAGGTGGCCGGCGCGATCGCCCCGCTGGTGGATCAGGTGGTGGCCGCGGCGCGGGCGGGCGACCATGTCGTCTGCATGAGCAACGGCGGTTTCGGCGGCGTGCATGAGAAGCTGCTCGCCGGGCTGCGCAAGGCGAGCTGACCACCGTGCGTGCGCAGGAACTGATCGAGACGCTGCGGCTGCAGCCGCATCCGGAAGGCGGCTGGTACCGCGAGGTGTTCCGTTCGGCGACACGCGTCGGCCCGACCGATGGCCGGCCGCAGCGCGACGCCTTGACCAGCATCTACTTCCTGCTCGAAGCAGACCAGCAGTCACGCTGGCACCGCGTGCTTTCCGACGAGGTATGGGTACATCTCGAAGGCGTGCCGATTGCGCTCTGGACGTGCGATGCAGCGTTGCGCACGGCGCCGGCCCACGTGCGGCTGGGCCCGGTCGACCTGCACGGCACCCGGCCGCAGCACGTGGTGCCGGCCGGCCAGTGGCAGGCCGCGCGGCCGATCGTCGCCCACAGCAAGGGCGACTACAGCCTGGCGGCCTGCACCGTGGGCCCGGGCTTCGACTTTGCCGACTTCTCTTTCATGGCGCCCGATGGCGCAGAAGCCACGCTGCTGCGCCACCACTGGCCCGACCTGGCCAGCCTGATCTAGCCCTAGCCGCGGCGCTGCTTCACCGCCTGCGACAGCGTGTCGAGCACCGCCACCGAATCGTCCCAGCCGATGCAGGCGTCGGTGATGCTCTTGCCGTATTCCAGGCCGGAGATCTGATCTTTGCCTGCGGCGAATTTCTGGGCGCCCGCCTGCAAGTGGCTTTCGACCATCACGCCGAACACGTTCTTGCTGCCACCGGCGATCTGCGCGGCAATGTTCCCGGCCACCTCGATCTGCTTCAGGTGCTGCTTGGAACTGTTGGCATGGCTGCAATCGACCATCAAGCTTTGCGGCAACTTGGCGGCTTCCAGATCCCTGCAGGCCGCAGCCACGCTGGCCGCGTCGTAGTTGGGCGCCTTGCCACCGCGCAGGATCACGTGGCAGTCGTTGTTGCCATTGGTCTGGACGATCGCGACCTGGCCGTTCTTGTGCACCGACAGGAAGTGGTGCCCGCGCGCTGCCGCCTGGATCGCGTCGGTGGCGATGCGAATGTTGCCGTCGGTGCCGTTCTTGAAGCCGATCGGCGCCGACAGGCCCGAAGCCAGTTCGCGGTGCACCTGGCTTTCGGTGGTGCGCGCGCCGATCGCGCCCCAGGCGATCAGGTCGCCGATGTATTGCGGCGAGATCACGTCGAGGAACTCGCTGCCGGCCGGCAGGCCGACGCGGTTGATGTCGATCAGCAACTGGCGTGCGATGCGCAGGCCTTCGTCGATGCGAAAGCTCTCGTCGAGGTACGGGTCGTTGATCAGGCCCTTCCAGCCGACCGTGGTGCGCGGCTTCTCGAAGTAGACGCGCATCACGATCTCGAGCGAATCGGCGTACTTGTCGCGTTGCACCTTCAGGCGGCGCGCGTACTCGAGCGCGGCGGCCGGGTCGTGGATCGAACAGGGGCCCATGACCACCAGCAGCCGGTCGTCGGTGCCCGCCATGATGTCGTGGATCGCGCGACGGGTGCCGGTGATCAGCGTTTCGACCGGCGTCCCGCGTATCGGGAAGAAGCGGATCAGATGTTCAGGAGGGGGCAGCACGTTGATGTCCTTGATGCGTTCGTCGTCGGTCTGGCTGGTTTTCTCGACGCTCGCATACCAGCTGTCGCTGGTGGGGGCGGTGTTCTGGGTCATCGTGTGCTCCTGGATCAAAAACAAAGAGGCATAAAAAAACCGCCGGGGCATGAGCGCCGGCGGTCTTTGGAGGGGTGTACGTTTGTCTTACGCGCTCGCCTCTGGGCCGCCGGAGATCCGGAACCAAAAGTACGAAAAGTAAAAAGCGGCGCGTTGCGACATAGGGCGCGACTCTAGCACAGCCACCGCCCAAAGCCAGAAACACCGCGGAACCGGCTTCGCCGGGCCGCTGGTGTTGCCCCCGGCAGGGGGTTGGCGAAGCGACACGCAGTGCGCGAAGACTGGGGGCGAGCGGGATTCAGGCCGTGCCGCCGACCGTCAGGCCGTCGATGCGCAGCGTCGGCTGGCCCACGCCCACAGGCACGCTCTGGCCTTCCTTGCCGCAGGTGCCGACGCCCGAATCG
Organism: Variovorax nitratireducens; assembly: GCF_051216545.1. NCBI lineage: Bacteria > Pseudomonadati > Pseudomonadota > Betaproteobacteria > Burkholderiales > Comamonadaceae > Variovorax > Variovorax nitratireducens. The sequence goes on along the minus strand of NZ_JBPJZO010000001.1, from coordinate 413,884 downwards.
AGCGCCATGTCGTTGCCGATCATGGTCACGCGCGTCAGTGCATCGGGGCCGTTGCCGACGATGGTCGCGCCCTTCACCGGGTACTGGATCTTGCCGTTCTCGACCCAGTAGGCCTCGCTGGCCGAGAACACGAACTTGCCGCTCGTGATGTCGACCTGGCCGCCGCCGAAGTTGGTGGCGTACAGGCCCTTCTTGATGCTCGCGACGATTTCCTTCGGATCCTTGTCGCCGCCCAGCATGTAGGTGTTGGTCATGCGCGGCATCGGCACGTGCGCGTAGCTCTCGCGCCGGCCGTTGCCGGTGGGCTTGACCTTCATCAGGCGCGCGTTGAGCGAATCCTGGATGTAGCCCTTGAGAATGCCGTCTTCGATCAGCACGTTGCGCTGGCTGGCATTGCCCTCGTCGTCGACGTTGAGCGAGCCGCGGCGGTCGGCGATGGTGCCGTCGTCGAGCACCGTCACGCCCTTGGCCGCCACGCGCTGGCCGATGCGACCACTGAAGGCGCTCGAGCCCTTGCGGTTGAAGTCGCCTTCGAGCCCGTGGCCGATGGCTTCGTGCAGCAGGATGCCGGGCCAGCCCGGGCCCAGCACCACGGTCATCTCGCCGGCGGGTGCCGGACGCGATTCAAGGTTCATGAGCGCGGCGCTGACTGCCTGCTCGACGTATTCGGCAATGTGGGCTTCATCGAAATACGCCAGGCCGAAACGGCCGCCGCCGCCACCCGAACCCATTTCGCGCCGGCCGTTCTGCTCGGCGATCACCGTTACCGAGAGGCGCACCAGCGGCCGCACGTCGGCGGCCAGCGTGCCGTCTGCGCGCGCCACCAGCACCACGTCGTATTCGCTCGCCAGCCCGGCCATAACCTGCGCCACGCGCGGATCACGCGCCCGCGCCAGCTTTTCGACACGGCCGAGCAGCGCCACCTTGGCGGTGCTGTCGAGCGTGGTGATCGGGTCGACGCCGTTGTAGAGCGAGCGGCTGGAGGCGATCTTGCGGCTCGGTGTTTTCGTGCGGGCCGACCGGCCGGCCGACGAAATGGAGCGCACCGTGCGCGCCGCGTCGAGCAGCGAGGCTTCGGAAATATCGTCGGAATAGGCGAACGCGGTCTTCTCGCCGCTGACCGCGCGCACGCCGACGCCCTGGTCGATGCTGAAGCTGCCGGTCTTGACGATGCCCTCTTCCAGGCTCCAGCCCTCGCTGCGCGTGTACTGGAAGTAGAGATCGGCGTCATCGACCTTGTGGGCCGTGATCTCGGCCAGCGCGCGCGACAGGTGCGACTCGTCGAGGCCGAAGGGCGTGAGAAGCAGCGACTGCGCCGTGGCAAGACGCTCGATGGTGGGTTCGCGGGAGATCATCGAGGCATTATTGCTCGCCCCCAGGCTGCGCGGCACTTCGTGTCCGCTTCGCCCACCCCCTGCCGGGGGCAATGCTGGCCGATTGAAGCTGCTGGCCTGGCCGGACGCAATCGCCCCTCGGGACAGGCCCGCGCCGCGCTCACGACTGCATGAGGCGCTTGGCGCGCGAGATCGACATCAGGATGCCGAGCGCCAGGCCCAACGTCACCATCGCGGTGCCGCCATAGCTGATGAAGGGCAAGGGCACGCCCACCACCGGCAGGATGCCGCTCACCATGCCCATGTTCACGAAGGCGTAGGTGAAGAAGATCATCGTGACCGCGCCCGCCAGCAGGCGCGAGAACAGTGTCGGCGCGTCCATCGCAATGGCCAGGCCGCGAAAAATCAGGAAAATGAACGCGGTGATCAGGAACAGATTGCCGGCCAGCCCGAACTCCTCGGAATAGGCCGCGAAGATGAAGTCGGTGGTGCGCTCCGGAATGAACTCCAGATGCGTCTGCGTGCCCTGCATGAAGCCCTTGCCGCCGACCCCGCCGGAGCCGATCGCGATCATTCCCTGGATGATGTGGAAGCCCTTGCCGAGCGGATCCTTGGAGGGATCAAGCAGCGTGCAGATGCGCTGCTTTTGGTAGTCGTGCAGCACGCGCCAGTCAAAGCCGTCGGCACACAGCGTCGATTCGTAGCCGACGATCAGCGCCACGGCGATCAGCCCCATCACCACCGGCGGCACGATCAGCTTCCATGAGAGTCCCGCAAAGAAGATCACCGACAACCCGGCCGCCAGCACGAGAAGCGAGGTGCCGAGGTCGGGCTGCTTCATGATCAACCCCACCGGTATGGCCAGCAGCACCGTGGCGACCACGAAGTCGAGCGGCCGCAACTGCCCTTCGCGGCGCTGGAACCACCAGGCCAGCATCAGCGGCATCGCGATCTTGAGAATTTCGCTCGGCTGGATCACCATCCCGACGTTGATCCACCGCCGGGCGCCCTTCTTGGTGATGCCGAAGATCGCCACGGCGATGAGCAGCGCGACGCCGAGCGTGTAGAGCGGCACCGCGAACGTCATGAGCCGCTGCGGCGGCACCTGCGCCACCACGAACATGATGAAGCCGGCCAGCAGCATGTTGCGGCCGTGATCCATGAAGCGGGAGCCGTGGTCGAAACCCGACGAGTACATCGTCACCAGCCCGGCGCAGGCCAGCAGGAACACGGCAAACGCCAGAAAACCGTCGAAGCCCTGGAACACGGGCGCGATGCGGCGCGCGAGCGAGGGTTGCTGGAAGACGGCCGACATGGTGCGCGATTATCGGTGCGCGCGGGGCCGGTTCAATCGAATTGCAGTTGAACGACCGTGCGGCCCGGTCGACTTTCGAGGGTCAGGCGTGCGCCGATGGCCAGCGCGCGCTGTTGCAGCGCGCGCGGCGGGCGCGTGGCGTCGAAGCCGCAGCCGTTGTCAATGGCACGCAGGCGCTGCACGCCATCGTGCATTCCGGCCTCGATGCGCAGCACGCTGGCGCCGGCATGCTGCAGCATGTTGGAGATGGTTTCGAACAACAGGAACTGCAGTTGCCGCATGGCCGGTGCGTCGAGCCGCGCCACCGGCGGGCACTCGTCGACCGCCCATTCGAGTGCCACGCCCGAGTCCGCCAGCCGCGGCGCCAGCCGGTAGCGCAGCGCGGCCAGCAACGCGCCGACATCACCGGCCGGCAGATGAATCGAATCGATCGACAGCTTGAGCTGGTCGAGCGAATCGCGCAGCGTGCGCAACAGCCCTGCCTGGCTGGCCTGGCCCGACTGCAACTGGTGGATGGCAGCACTGATGTGCGACCCCACGCCGTCGTGCATATCGCGCAGGATGCGCGCGCGCTCGTGCGTGCGCGCCTGCTCGCGCCCCACCTCGGCCAGCCTCGCGTAGGTGATGGCCAGTTCGCGCTCGCGATCGGCGACCCGGGCTGCCAGCGTGCCCAGCAGCTCGTTGGCCTGCGTGCTGGCCGTACGGAAACGCCTGATCACGATCGCCAGCAGCGCGATGCCGAAAAACACCGAGGTGTAGCGCACCCAGGTGGTCTCGCCATAGCTGTCGCTGAGGCGGATCGTCAGCCAGTCGCGAAATGCGACCGCGACGGTGAGCAGCGCCGCCGACCCGACCAGCACCCGCGCCAGGTTGGGCCGACGCACCGTCGCCACCGCAAAAATGGCGACATACGCCCCCACGCCGACCAGTTCGAGCGCGAGCCACCCGGTCAGCCAGCGCGGATCGGCCCGGGTCAGCGAAAGCCAGCAGCAGATGACCGAACCGGTGAACATCGCGGCCATGGCGCCCCGCATCCAGGGCATGTAGGGGCTCCGGTGCCAGCCCGCGACGTGGTGGCAGAACAGCATGGCCGACGCCGCCCAGCCCGAATAGCACGCGGTCATCAGCATGCCCCATGGAACCCATGACAGGGGCGGACTGATGATCGCGGTATCGGCGACGCGCAGCGCCCAGCAGAATTCGGCCAGTGCGGCCCAGAGGTAGAGGCCCTCGCGCCGTCGGCCGCCGGCTGCCCCCGCATCGAGCTGGGTGAGCCAGAGCGCGAACGCGATTGCACCGACCACCACGCTGAAGCCCACCAGCAGCACCGAACCGGTGAAACGCGAGGCGTAGGACCTGCCGTACTGCCGCAGCACGTCATCTGACGGCCCGACGATGACGAGCGACAGGCCGGCGCGGCGCCCGGTGTCGGCGCGCACCCCTATTTCGATCAGGTTTTCTCCCGCCCGCAGCAACTGCGCCGGGATGATCAGGGAGCGCGGCGCCTTGGCATAGTCGGCGCCGTTGCCGTGCTCCATGTCGCCGTGCACGCGCAGCAGCGCGCCGTTGACGCGCAGATCGAACACGTTGCCCACGCGCGGAATGAACACGGCCCAGGGCCCATCGGGCCGGCTCGCCAGCGTGAACGGCAAGTCGAAGCGGGCCGCGCCGGGCTGCGCGGCCTGTTCACGATCCCAGTGGTAGGGCAAGCGCAGCGGCGCCGTGCGGGTCTGGCCATTCACCGTGGTGGTCACGCTGCCGCTGTCCAGCGTGAGCACTTGCGCTGCGGCGGGCGCAACAGCGGCGCAGCACCACACCAGCCAGAACGCGCCAGCCCGGACCCACATGTCCATTAATCCGTCCCCGGATGGCGCAGCAGCCCAAGGCGCATGGCCTCGAACACGGCCTCGTTTTTCGAATGCACGGAGAGCTTGCCGTAGAGGTGCTTGATGTGCGTCTGCACCGTGTGCACGCTCAAGCCCTGCAGCCGCGCGATCTCGGCGTAGGAGAAGCCGCGCGCAATCAGCGTCAGCACTTCCTGCTCGCGCCCCGACAGCAGGGAGCGGCCCGCATCCGACTTATCGACCGGGCCGACAGAGGGCGCCGACACTGCCGCAACGGGGGCCACCGGCTCCGGTCGGTTCGCCGTCTGCAGCAACCGGTAACGCGCCAGCACGCGGCGCGCGATCATCGGCGAGATCGGCGAGGCGCCGGCCTTCATCTCGAGGATGGTCTGGGCGATGTCTTCCGGCGCGGCGTCCTTGTGGATGTAGCCCAGCGCGCCGGCCTCGATGCTGGCGAGCACGCTGTCTTCGTCGCCGAACACCGAGATCACCAACGGCTCGCATTGCGGATAGCGCGCCACTGCGGCTGCGATCACGTCGAGGCCGCTGCCGTCAGGCAACCCGAGGTCGACCAGCACCACATCGGGCGCCACGCCGTCACCCTGGAGCCAGCCGAGTGCCTCGCGCACCGAACCGGCCCCGCCGAGCCACTGCAGTTGCGGGCTGCGCCGAATGCTGGTTTCGAAGAAGGCTCGCGCGTGGCTGTCGTCTTCGACCACCCAGACGCCCCAGGGGCGGGGCACGGAGATATCCATTGCGTCGATGGGTGGCATGGCAACGAGCATAAAGCCCGTAACACTTGGGAAACATTGCGTGCTTCCCGAATTCATGGGATGCCGGTACAACCATAGACCCCGACACTCGCACCCACTGGGCTCTGCGACAGCGCGGCGGCACGGAGAATCCGGCGCTCTGACGGGATCGAAAACATAAACAAAAAAAGGCCCGCAGCGCCCGTCCCGACTGCGCAAGCCGCTATGGATTTAATAGCATGCGATCATTGCCAACGACCCATCTGCTCTATTTGCACGGTTTTCGTTCGTCGCCCGGTTCGACCAAGGCGCAGCTGATGGCACGTCGCATTGCAGCCACACACCCCAAGGTGCATTGGTGGTGTCCGCAGCTTCCGCCCTCGCCGCGCGAGGCCATTGACCTGATCATGCGCGGCATTGCCTGCTGGCCGCGCGATTCGATGGCGGTGGTCGGCTCGTCCCTCGGCGGCTTCTATGCGACCTATGTGGCCGGCATGACCCGATGTCCCGCGGTGCTGCTGAACCCCGCGGTGCATCCGGCGCGCGACCTGGCCCGCCACATCGGCACGCAGTCCCAATGGCACGACCGGGAACAGCATTTCTACTTCCGCTCCGAATACATCGATGAGTTGCGAGGGCTCGAAGTCGGCGCCTTGCCCCGGCCGGAGCGCTGCTTCGCCATCGTGGCCAAGGGCGACGAGGTGCTCGACTGGCGCGAGATGTCGGCGCGCTATCCAAACAGCCGCGTCAAGCTGCTCGAAAAGGGCGACCATGCACTGTCGGATTTCGAGCGGGCGCACATGGACGACGTCATCGCCTTCCTGCAGCCGGCGTAGCCATCGGTGGGCGGAACGCGAGCCCTGAATTGCGGGGCGCGCGTGGTAACCGTCAGCGCTGCGGCATGTCCTTGGCCGAATAGCCCAGGCTCACGGTTGCATCGTCGGGGATGGGCGGCATCGTGGCGTTCCAGGCCTCCCACGCAGCGCGCATGGTGGCCAGGCGTTCGGGCTCCCGTTTGGCGCGGTTGGCCCGCTCGCGCTCGTCGGCCGGGATGTTGAACAGGTAGTCGTTGCCGTCGACCCGCAGATACTTCCAGTCGCCATCGCGCAGGGCGCGCTGGTCGCGGTGGTTCATGCGCCAGTGCAGCGGGCGGGCAAATTGCGCCGCCGGGTCGCGCAGCACCGGCAGCAGGGACACCCCATCGAACGGAAATGCGGGGTCGGCTGGCACGCCGGCCACATCGAGCATGGTGGCTGACCAGTCCATCGTCATGCAGTGTTGGGTGCTCTCGCCGCCGGGCGAGATGGCGGCGGGCCAGTGCGCGATCCAGGGCACCCGGATGCCGCCTTCGGTCAGATCCATCTTGCCGCCGACCAGCGGCCAGTTGTCGGAGAAGCGCTCGCCGCCGTTGTCGCTGGTGAAGACCACCAGCGTGTTGTCGGCGATGCCCTGCTTTTCGAGCGCCGCCATGATCCAGCCGATGCCCTCGTCCATGTGGTGGATCATGCGGCGGTAGGTTTCGATGTTGCCGCCGTCGAGGTGGAACAGGTTGTCGGCCACCTGCGGCGCCACGCCGGCGTCGTCGCGCGTCTCCCAGGGCCAGTGCGGTGCGGTGTAGTGCAGGCTCAAGAAGAACGGCTGCGCCTCTTCGCCCATTCGTTCGATGTAGGCCACCGCGCGTTGCGAGAACAGATCGGTGAGGTAGCCGTGCTCGGCTTTCTCTTCTTCGCCTGACCAAAGGTCGTGCGTGCCGCGCGAATCGCAGTGCGTGAAGTAGTCGACGCCGCCCGACAGCGGCCCGAAGAACTCCTCGTAGCCCGAGCGCAGTGGGCCGAACGCCGGCGGGTAGCCCAGATGCCACTTGCCGATCAGCGCCGTGCGGTAGCCCCCGCCGCGCAGCAGCGATGGCAAGGTGGGGTGTTCAGGCGGCAGGCCGAGGGTTGCGCTGCCGCGGCTCTTGCTGTTGATGGGTTCCTCGGCCGCGCCGCGCAGGCGGTACTGGTAGCGCGCGGTCATCAGCGCGAAACGGGTCGGTGAGCAGACCGGAGAGTTCGAATAGCCCTCGGTGAAGCGCATGCCGCGCGCAGCCAGGCCGTCGAGCACCGGCGACACGGCGCCGAATTCGGCGTCGCGCCCGCCATAGCAGCCGAGATCGGCAAAGCCGAGGTCGTCGGCCACGATGAAGATGATGTTGGGGCGTTTCATGGGATTGGGCAGAGCGTGCGGTTGGGTCGCTCTCCCGCCGACTCCAAGTATTCGACAACGATTGTTCTAATCAACTGTACAGCGGGCTGACCGCGGGCATCCCGGTGGCCGGCCGGCCATCAATCCCCCTGCCCCGCCTTCCCCGCATGGGACAATCTTGCCCATGTTTGTATTGTTTGAAGAAGCCGGCAAATACCTTGGCGGCCGCGTGCTGTCGGAAGCCGAAGCCTCGGCCCAGGTCGAGCTCGAGACCGGCAAGCGTCTCAAGGTCAAGGTGGCCAACATCGTGCTGCGCTTCGAGAAACCGGGCCCGCCCGAACTCATCGCCGACGCGCGCGCGCTGGCTGCCACGATGGATCTCGACCTGGCCTGGGAGTTTGCCCCCGAGGGCGAATTCGGCTTTGCCGACCTGGCCGCCGAGTATTTCCAGGCCAAGCCCACGCTGGCGCAGCAGGCCGCCGCGCTGTTCGGCCTGTTCGAGGCGCCGCATTACTTTCGCCGCGCCGGCAAGGGCCGCTTCAAGAAGGCGCCTGCCGAGATCGTGCAGCAGGCACTCGCCGCGATCGAGAAAAAGAAGCTCGTGCTGGCGCAGATCGCCGAATGGGCAACCGAACTGGCCGCCGGCGTGTGCCCGGCGCCAGTGCGCGAACAGCTCTACAAGATCCTGTTCAAGCCCGACAAGAATGCGCCCGAGTACCGCGCCGTGGTCGAGGCCTCGCGTGCTTCGCAGCGCCCGCCGCTCGAACTGCTGGAGCGCGCCGGCGCCATCGATTCCGCCTACCAGTTCCACTGGAAGCGTTTTCTGTTCGAGAACTTTCCGAAGGGCACCGCCTTCCCGGCCCTGCAGGCCCCGGCCATCACCGACGCACTGCCACTGGCCGAAGGCGTGCAGGCGTTCTCTATCGACGACTCGCAAACCACCGAAATCGACGATGCACTCTCGGTGCAGGGCCTCGGCACCGGCACCGTGACGGTCGGCATCCACATCGCCGCACCGGGCCTCGCGCTGGTGCCGGGCAGTGCAATCGACCAGGTCGCGCGCCAGCGCATGTCGACTGTCTACATGCCGGGCTACAAGATCACGATGCTGCCCGACGACATCGTGGCGAGCTACACGCTGCAGGAAGGCCGCGACTGCCCGGCCGTGTCGCTCTACGCGAGCTTCGACGAAGTCTCGCTCGCGCTGAAGGGCACCGAAACCAGGCTGGAGCGCGTGCCGATCGTTGCGAACCTGCGGCACGACCAGCTCGACGCCTTTGTCAGCGAAGAATGGCTGACCGATGCGGCGACGCCGAACGGCGACGCGCCGGCCACGGTCACCGCGCTGCGCGACCCGCTGTCGTTCCTGTTCCGCCTCGCGCGCAGCCTCAAGGCGCAGCGCGAAGTGGTGCGCGGCAAGCCCGAGAACTTCAACCGGCCCGACTACAACTTCCGCCTCGAAGGCAACACGGGCGAGCCGACCGGCGACGAGCAGGTGCAGATCACGACGCGACGACGCGGCGCACCGCTCGACCTGATCGTGGCCGAGGCGATGATCCTGGCCAACAGCACCTGGGGCAGCTGGCTCGGCGAGTTCGGCGTGCCCGGCCTCTACCGCAGCCAGGCCAGCCTCGCGCCCGGCGTCAAGGTGCGCATGGGTACCCGGCCGGCGCCGCATGCCGGCATCGGCGTCAAGAGCTACGCGTGGAGCACCTCGCCGCTGCGCCGCTACACCGACCTGGTCAACCAGTGGCAGATCATCGCGGCCGTGCGCCATGGCAAGACCGCCGCGTTGGCCGCGCCGTTCAAGCCCAAGGACGCCGACCTGTTCTCGATCCTCTCGGGCTTCGACGCCGCCTACAGCACCTACAACGGCTACCAGGCCGGCATGGAGCGCTTCTGGACGCTTAAATACCTGCAGCAGCAGGGCATCACCGAGCTCGACGCGACCGTGATGAAAGACCTGCCGAACGGCGCGCTGGTGCGTGCCGACGGGCTGCCGCTGGTGTTTCCGGTAGCGGGCGCGCAGGAGCGCGGTGCCCACCTGCGCGTGAAGCTCGGCGCCATCGACGAGATCGCGCTCGACGTGCACGGCACGGTGCTGGCAAGGCTCGACAGCGCGCCCGATGCGGCGGCTGCGAGTGAAGACGACCGCAGCGACGACGAGGAAGAAGAAGTCGCGGGCCCCATCGCCATTGCTGTCGATCTGGCCGACAGCGAGGCCACCACGGACAACGTGCCCGCATGAACCTGCGCGACTTCAGCGTCCTGCAGATCGCGCTCGGGGCGTCGATCCTGGCGCACGGCGTGTTGCTGGGGGTGCGCTTCGCCAACCCCGAGGCCTTCGACCGCGTGTTCCAGGAAACGGCACTCGAGGTCATTCTCGTCAACGCCTCGACCAACGAGAAGCCCGACAAGGCGCAGGCGATCGCGCAGAAGTCACTGGCCGGCGGCGGCGATCTCGACCGCGGCCGTGCCACCAGCCCGCTGCCCCCTTCGGCCTTCACCACCATGGGCGACGCGTCGGAAGACGCCCAGCGCCAGGTCGAGTCGATGCAGGCGCAGCAGCAGCTGCTGCTCGCGCAGATCAAGCAGCAGCTCGCGGCGATGCCGTTGCCCGACCCGCGCAACCAGGGCGACCCGACCGAGAACAACGCGCGCGAGGAAAAGCGGCGCCAGCTGGTCGAAGTGCTGGCCGAAATCGAGAAGCGCGTGAACGAAGAGAACGCGCGGCCCAAGAAGCGCTACGTGAGCCCGGCCACGCGCGAGGCTGCCTATGCCATCTATGTCGACACCCTGCGGCGCCGCATCGAGGCGCGCGGCACCGAGCACTTCCCCGAAGCGGCCGGCAAGAAGCTCTATGGCGCGCTGACGATGCTGGTGACGATCAACCACGACGGTAGCGTGATCGGCGCCGACATCGTCGAAAGCTCGGGCAACCTCCTGCTCGACCGGCGCGCCCAGGCGATCGTGCGCAGCATCGGCAACTTCGGCAAGTTCACTGACGCGATGCGGCGCCAGACCGACCAGATCGTGCTGCCCTCTCGCTTCCGGTTCACGCGTGACGAGACGCTCGAGGCAAGCCCCTCCGCACCCTGAGAAAGCCATGGACTTGTACTGCGTGATGGGCAACCCGATCGAGCACAGCCGGTCGCCCTGGATTCATGCGCGTTTTGCCGAACTCACCGGCGAAACGCTGGACTACGGCCGGCGCCTGGTGCCGCACGGCGGTTTTGCCGATGCGGTGGCCGCGTTCCGCGCCGACCCGGCCGGCGCGGCGCGGGGCTGCAACATCACGGTGCCGTTCAAGTTCGACGCAGCCGCCGCCGCGCAGCATGTGAGCGAGCGCGCCGCGCTCGCGCAGGCCGTCAACCTGCTGGCCTTTCGCGATGACGGCGTGCATGGCGACAACACCGACGGTATCGGCCTGGTGAACGACATCCTGCTGAACGCCGGTGTCGCGCTGCAGGGGCGCGATGTGCTGTTGATCGGCGCGGGCGGCGCCGCCGCCGGCGTGCTGGGCCCGCTGCTCGATGCGGGCGCGCGCCGGGTGGTGGTGGCGAATCGCACGCTGGCCAAGGCGGTGTCGCTGGTGCAGCGCCATGCCGCGCTCGCGCTGCGACACCATGCCGAGATCGAAGCGCAGCAGCTCGATACCGTGAACGGCACGTTCGATGTGGTCGTCAACGCCACCGCATCGAGCCTGGCTGGCGGCGCAGTGCCGGTGGCGGCCAGCGTGCTGAAGCCCGGAGCGCTCGCGATCGACATGATGTACGGGCCGGCCGCGGCCGGCTTCATGACCTGGGCGAATGAAAACGGCGCGGTGCCGCGCGACGGACTCGGGATGCTTCTCGAGCAGGCGGCCGAGGCGTTCGAGATCTGGCGCGGCGTGCGCCCGCCCTCAGCCCAGGTGCTGGCCGAGTTGCGCACGTTGGTCGCGCGCTGACGGGAATGCGTGCGCTGTTTCGCTGGGTGCTGTGCCTGCTGGCCGCAGGACTCGCGCTCGAACTCTTCTTCATTGCGCGCATCGCCGCCATGACGGTGATCGACCCGCAATCGACCACCTTCCAGCGCTCCGAAGCCTGGCAGATCGCAACCCGGGGCCGGGCCAATGCCGAGCGCGACTGGCGGCAGCGGTGGGTGCCCTACGACCAGATTTCCGACACGCTGAAGCGCGCCGTGATCGCGAGCGAAGACGGCGAGTTCCTCTACCACCAGGGCGTCGAATGGGAAGCGGTCGAGAAAGCGCGCCAGCGCAACGCCAAGGCGGAAGAGATTGCCGCGCGCCGTGCAGCCAGGGCCGCTGCCAGTGGCAAGCCGGCACGCCCGCCCCGCCTGCGCGGCGGCTCGACCATCACGCAGCAGTTGGCCAAGAACCTGCTGCTGTCCAGCGAACGCACCTTGCTGCGCAAGGGCCAGGAGCTGGTGCTCGCGACGATGCTCGAGGTGCTGCTCGACAAGCGCCGCATTCTGGAGATCTACCTCAACAGCGTGGAATGGGGCGAGGGCATCTTCGGTGCCGAGGCCGCAGCGCAGCACTACTTCAAGAAGCCGGCCGCGCGCCTCAATCCGAGCGAGGCCGCGCGGCTGGCGGTGATGCTGCCCAGCCCCAAGTTCTTCGAGCGCCGGCCGACCTCGCCCTACATCATCGGCCGGGCCGCCACCATCGTGGCGCGCATGCCGTCGGCCGAGCTGCCCTGAAAGAGCCGGCCCGTATCATCGGGCTATGTTGGCAAAGCTCGTAGGGTGGATGTTGCTCGGCGTGGTGCGCCTCCTCACCGGGGCCCAGGCACGCTGGTACGGCTGCCCGCCCAAGGCCGAGCAGCGCATCTACTTCGCCAACCACCAGAGCCATGCCGATCTCGTGATGATCTGGGCCGCGCTGCCTGAAGAACTGCGCAGCATCACGCGGCCCATCGCGGCGCGCGACTACTGGGCCAACACGCCGTTCAAACGCTGGATCACGACCGAGGTGTTCAACGCGGTGTATGTGGAGCGCGGCAATGCGCCGCCGGCCGCACCTGCCGTGCCCGCCGCGCCTGCAGAGCGGATCGAGCCCTCGATGGAACCTGCGGCGCCGGCACAGTTGCCGCTGGTGGCGCCCGAACCTGCGGTCGAAACAGCCCCGCCGCCGGCACCCGAAGGCCCCGATCCACTCGCGCCGCTGATCGAGGCGCTGACCAGCGGCGATTCGATCATCATCTTTCCCGAAGGCACGCGCGGCCATGCCGGCGAGCCGCAGAAGTTCAAGTCGGGCCTCTACACGCTGGCAACGCTGTTCCCGGATGTCGTGCTGGTGCCGGCCTGGATCGACAACATCCAGCGCGTGATGCCCAAGGGTGAAGTGGTGCCGGTGCCGATCCTCTGCTCGGTGACCTTCGGTGCGCCGCTGAAGGTCGAGGCGGGCGAAGAGCGCCGGCCTTTTCTCGACCGCGCGCGTGCCGCGGTGATCGCGCTGCGCGATGTCTGAAGACCCTCTGCAATGAACCAGTTCCTGCGCAGCCTCACGCCGACCCAGCAGGTCGCGGCCCTGTTTGTGATCGTGTTTGGCCTGCTCACCATCGTGAGCGTGGTGACCTTGCTGGTCGGCTTTCGCGAGCGCCGCAATGCCGCCCACAACGAAGCCTGGCAGCGCGAACTGCAGGACTTCCGCAACCTGCTGCGCACCAGCTGGTTCATGGTGGTCATTTTCTGGATCGGCTGGGCGCTCGGCGAAACCGTGGCCACCCTGCTGTTCGGGCTGATCGCCTTCCTGGCGCTGCGCGAGTTCATCACGCTCTCGCCCACGCGCCGCGGCGACCACCGCAGCCTGATCCTCGCGTTCTTCGTGGTGCTGCCGATCCAGTTCATCCTGGTCGGCACCGCGCGCTTCGATCTGTTCACCGTGTTCATCCCGGTCTACGTGTTCATCGCGATTCCGGTGGTCAGCGCACTGGCCAACGACCCGAGCCAGTTTCTCGAGCGCAATGCCAAGCTGCAGTGGGGCATCATGGTCTGCGTCTACGGCATGAGCCATGTGCCGGCGCTGTTGCTGCTGTCGTTCCCCGGCTATGAAGGCAAGAGCGCATTTCTCGTGTTCTTCCTGGTGTTCGTGGTGCAGACCTGCATGGTGGTGCAGCACCTGATCGGGCGCCGCTTCACCTATTCGGCGGCCGAGGGTCGCCCGCCGCTGCAACGCTGGCTGGCGCGCGAACCCTTCGCGCCCAATGTGAGCCGGAGCTTCAACTGGGCGAGCTGGGGCATCGGCATGGCGATCGCGAGCGTGGTCGGCGCGCTGATGTCGTTCATCACACCGTTCCGGTTCGACCAGGCGCTCGCGATGGCGCTGATCGCGTGCGTCGCCGGCTCAATGGGACATCTGGTGATGAAGGCGCTCAAGCGCGATCGTGGGATTCCGAACTGGGGCCAGAAGGGTGTCGGCGTGACGGGCGCCAACGGCCTGCTCGACCGCGTCGATGCGCTGTGCTTCGCCGCGCCGATCTTCTTCCATTCGGTGCGCTGGTACTTCGGCGTATGAATCCGCACACCCCCAGGCTTCGCGCACTTCGTGTCGCTGCGCCAACCCCCTTGCAGGGGGCAATACCAGCGGCCCGGCGAAGCCGGTTCCGCGGTATTCCTGAAATGGGAGGTACTTGATATGCGCATCCTTGGCATCGATCCGGGGCTGCAGACCACCGGCTTCGGCGTGGTCGACGCGGACGGCCATGCGCTGCGCTATGTGGCGAGCGGCACCATCAGCACCAAGCACCTGGCGCGAGGCGACCTGCCGGCGCGGCTCAAGGTGCTGTTCGACGGGATCAACGAGGTCTGCGCGCGTTACCAGCCCGATGCGGCCGCGATCGAGATCGTGTTCGTCAACGTCAACCCCCAGTCGACGCTGCTGCTGGGCCAGGCGCGCGGTGCCTGCATCACAGCGCTGGTGACGAGCAAGCTCAGCGTTGCCGAATACACCGCGCTGCAGATGAAACAGGCCGTGGCCGGCCACGGCCAGGCGGCCAAGGCGCAGGTGCAGGAGATGGTGAAGCGCTTGCTGTCGTTGCCGGGCGTGCCGGGCAGCGACGCAGCCGACGCACTGGGCATTGCGATCACCCATGCGCAGGTCGGCCGGTCCATGGCACGGCTAGCCGAAGCGGCCACGCTCGCGCGGGCGAGCAGCGGCATGTACAGGCAGGGCCGCACGCGCTGACGGCTCATACGGTCTTGCATTCACCGAGTCCCGACGTTTGATCTGGGCGCAGAGGTGCTGGGCGGGATCATGGCACCGGGTTCCGGCGCGGGATCGGGGCACCGGGTTCCGGCGCGGGATCGCGGCGCGGAGGTTCCGGGGCGGGATCAGGGCGGCGGGGCACGCTGCTCCGCGAATGTCCTCCGGCACCGGCCTTCGGCCGGCGCCTCCCCCTTTATTTCGCTGCGCAGCGTGCCCCACCGCCCTGATCCTGGTAGCCGCGTGACCGTTTCGCGCTGAACAAGCAGAGCGTGCCCAAGGCCGATGGCGGTGGGTGGCCCCTGCAGCGAAATAAAGGAGGAGGCCGCAGGCCGGGGGACATTCGCGGAAGGGGCCACCCGCCGCCAGCGGCCTGCGCCTTGCGCCCACGGTCCCACAGCGCAGCCCGCAGTTGTGCCCCGCGGACGCTTTCTGCCGGAACGCTGCTAGGCGATGCGCTCCGCGATGAGCACCGCGAAGAAACCGAACGCCGCGAGCAGCGTCCACTTGAGCACGATCCAGCCGAAGCGCCGGTACTTGATCTGCCCGGTGCCCGCATAGAACGCGAACGACACGCCGGCCACCAACAGCAAAAGCAGGATGGCCCAGCGGAACAGCAGCATCGGTGGGGCGGCCTACCAGGCGCGTGCGACTTCGGCGAAACCGATCGGCGCGCGCTTCTCGTCGTCGAAGGTCACGACCTCCCACGTCTCGGGTTGCGCCATCAGCGCACGCAGCAGCTTGTTGTTGAGCGCATGGCCCGAACGAAACGCGCTGTACGCCGCCAGCAGCGGCCGACCGACCACATAGAGATCGCCCATGGCATCGAGGATCTTGTGCTTGACGAACTCGTCGTCGTATCGCAGGCCGCCGGCATTGAGCACCTTGGTGTCGTCCATCACGATCGCGTTGTCGAGCCCGCCACCGAGGGCCAGGCCCTTGCTGCGCATGTACTCGACTTCCTTGGTGAAGCCGAAGGTGCGCGCACGCGCGATGTCGCGGCTGTAGGAGCCGCTGCCGAGATCGAACTCGACGCGCTGGCCAGTCGAATTGACCACGCGGTGGTCGAAATCGATTTCGAAGCTGAGCTTGTAACCGTGGTACGGATCGAGCCGCGCCCACTTCACGTCGGCGCCTTCGCCCTCGCGCACCTCGACCGGGCGCGTCACCTTGATGAAACGGCGCGGCGCCTGTTGCAACGCGATGCCCGCGCTCTGCAGCAGGAACACGAACGACGATGCCGAGCCGTCGAGGATCGGCACCTCGTCGGCCGTGATGTCGATGCGCAGGTTGTCGATGCCGAGACCGGCGCAGGCCGACATCAGATGTTCGATGGTCTGCACCTTGGCGCCGCCCGACGACACGGTCGAGGCCAGGCGCGTGTCGGTCACGGCCTCGGGCGTCATCGCGATCTCGACCGGCTCGGGCAGGTCGACGCGGCGGAACACGATGCCCGAATCGACGGGTGCCGGGCGCAGCGTGAGTTCCACGCGTTGCCCGCTGTGCAGCCCCACGCCGACCGCGCGCGTGATGGCCTTGAGAGTTCGTTGTTGCAGCACGGCGGTGATTTTAGGAGCGCGAGGCGAATGGCGCACCGCGCGCCTCGCTATGTCCGCGATAGTCACAGCCGTTGCCCCTGCAACGGTCAGTCTGCCTGCCTGCGCAGGAAGGCCGGGATCTCGAAGTCGTCCATGCCGCCCGAGGACAGCGCATCCACCTTGGCCGCGGCCATCGTGCGGTTGGTGCGCCACACGCTGGGCACTGCCATGCCCTCGTAGTTGGGCTGGCTGCCGGCATGGCCGTTGCCCCCAAGGGTCGGCACGTGGTACGGGATGTTGTCGGTGCCGGTGCGGATCACTTCCAAAGTCGGGGCCTGGCGGCGGGCATCCTGGCGCGACAGGCCGGTAGCGACCACCGTGACGCGCATCTCGTCGCCAAGGCTCTCGTCGTAGGCCGCACCGTAGATCACGTGCGCGTCGGGCGCCGCGAACTCACGGATCGTCGTCATCGCGAGCTTGGATTCGGCCAGCTTCAGCGAACCCTTCGATGCGGTGACCAGCACCAGCACGCCCTTGGCACCCGACAGGTCGATGCCTTCGAGCAGCGGGCAGGCCACGGCCTGTTCAGCCGCGATGCGTGCGCGATCCGGACCGCTGGCAGCCGCCGTGCCCATCATGGCCTTGCCGGGTTCGCCCATCACGGTGCGGACGTCTTCGAAGTCGACGTTCACGCCGCCGTACTCGTTGATGATTTCCGAGATGCCGCCGACGGCGTTCTTCAGCACGTCGTTCGCATGGGCGAAGGCTTCGGCCTGCGTGACGTCGTCGCCCAGCACTTCGAGCAGCTTCTCGTTGAGGATCACGATCAGCGAGTCGACGTTGGCTTCGAGTTCGGCCAGGCCGCAATCGGCATTGCTCATGCGCTTGCCGCCTTCCCAGTCGAATGGCTTGGTGACCACGCCCACGGTCAGGATGCCCATTTCCTTGGCAATGCGCGCAATGACGGGTGCGGCGCCGGTGCCGGTGCCGCCGCCCATGCCAGCCGTGATGAACAGCATGTGCGCGCCGTCGATGGCCGCGCGGATCTCGTCGACCGCCGCCTCGGCTGCGTCACGGCCCTTGTCGGGTTTGCCGCCGGCGCCGAGGCCGTTGCTGCCGAGTTGGATCAGCTTCGGTGCGTTGCTGCGCGACAGCGCCTGCGCATCGGTGTTGGCGCAGGCGAACTGAACGCCCTGCACGCCACGTTCGATCATGTGCGCGACCGCATTGCCGCCGCCGCCGCCGACGCCGATCACCTTGATCTGCGTGCCCTGATTGAACTCTTCTACTTCGATCATTTCGATGGCCATTTTTAGCTCCTTGAATTTGCAGTTGCCGTTTGTGTATGAATGAATTTTTTAGCGTCACCGGTGTTGCATCACGAAGGTGGGCCGGTGCGCCGCCATCGCTCATTGAAATGCCGTTGAGGACTGCTGCGGGCCAGCCACAGTGGGTAGAAGTCCATGATCAGAAGTTCCCCACGATGAAGTCCTTGAAGCGCCCGAACGCGGTCTTTACAGAACCGTTCTTCTGCGCCACCTTGAAGCCGCGCATGCGGGCAAAGCGCGCCTCTTCGAGCAAGCCCATCACTGTGGCGGCGCGCGGTTGCGCGACCATGTCGGACAACGCGCTCGAATACTTCGGAATACCGCGCCGAACCGGCTTCAGGAAGATGTCCTCGCCGAGCTCGACCATGCCGGGCATGACCGCGCTGCCACCGGTCAGCACGATGCCCGAAGACAGCACTTCCTCGTAGCCCGACTCGCGCACCACTTGCTGCACGAGCGAAAAGATCTCCTCGATGCGCGGCTCGATCACGCCGGCCAGTGCCTGCCTGCTCAGCATGCGGGGCCCGCGGTCGCCGAGGCCCGGCACTTCCACCTGCGTGTCCGGGTCGGCCAGCAGCTGCTTGGCAAACCCGTTCTCGACCTTGATGTCTTCGGCGTCCTTGGTCGGCGTGCGCAGCGCCATCGCGATGTCGCTGGTGATCAGGTCACCAGCGATCGGGATCACGGCGGTGTGGCGGATCGCGCCGTTGGTGAAGATCGCCACGTCGGTGGTGCCGGCGCCGATGTCGACCAGGCACACGCCGAGCTCGCGCTCGTCCTCACTCAGCACCGCCTGGGCCGAGGCCAGCGGGTTCAGCATCAGCTGATCCACCTCGAGCCCGCAGCGGCGCACGCACTTGATGATGTTCTCGGCCGCGCTCTGGGCGCCGGTCACGATGTGCACCTTGGCTTCGAGCCGCATGCCGCTCATCCCGATCGGCTCTTTCACGTCCTGCCCGTCGATCACGAACTCCTGCGGCTCGACCAGCAGCAGGCGCTGGTCGCTCGAGATGTTGATAGCGCGTGCCGTCTCGACCACGCGGGCTACGTCGGCCGCCGTCACTTCCTTGTCCTTCACCGCCACCATGCCGCTCGAATTGATGCCGCGGATGTGGCTGCCGGTGATGCCGGTGTAGACGCGGCCGATCTTGCAGTCGGCCATCAGCTCCGCTTCTTTCAGCGCCTGCTGGATGCTCTGGACGGTGGCGTCGATGTTCACCACCACGCCGCGCTTGAGCCCGTTGCTTGGTGCGATGCCGAGACCGGCCAGCTTGAGTTCGCCGTTGGGCAGTACTTCGGCCACCACCACCATCACCTTGGCGGTACCGATGTCGAGGCCAACGACGAGGTCTTTGTATTCTTTGGGCATGGAATTTCCTCGGTGTTCTTTACTTCTTCTTGGGGTCGGGTACGACCGTGGTGACGCCGCGCAGGCGCAGCGCATAGGCATCGCGGTGCCGCAGGTCGGCGCCCTCGACGGACGCGACGCTGCGACCGTACTGTTGCGCGACCTGCGTGACCGACTTCAAAAACTGCGATGTGCGGGCGGCGACCTCTTCGCTGCGGCCGCGGCCGAGTTCGATGGTGGCGCCGGTGTCGAGCACCACCTGCCAGCTGCCGCGGCCCGACAAGGTCAGCTCTTCGATCGCGAGGTCGTACGGCTGGAACAGCGGCGCCATCACACGGTACATGCCGAGCACCTGGCCGGCCTGATCGGCAGGGCCATCGAGTCGCGGCAGCGTGTCGTCGACCTCGGCCACGTTGGCCTCGAACACTTCGCCGTAGCTGTTGACCAGCTTCGACGCCGACTCGTCGCCCCAATGGGCGACCGGCACCTGCTCGGTCAGCGTGGCGCGCAAGCGGTTCGGAAACTCGCGCCGCACCACGGCCTTGCGCACCCAGGGCACCGACTCGAATGCAGCACGCGCCCGGGCCAGGTCGAGGGTGAAGAAGTTGCCGGCGAGCTGCGGCGCCACGTTGGCACGCAGGGTGACCTCGTTGTTGTGCGTGACCTCGCCGTCCACCCGGATCGCGGCCAGCGGAAAGAAGGGCTGGCGCAGCACCCACCATGCCCCCGCTGCCAGCAGCATGAGCGCGCACAGCGCGAACAACAGCGTCGCGGTGAGGTTCATGAGCTTGACGTCGAAGGGAACGGGGATGCTGTCGGCCATCAGGCGTGCCCCCCCGAATCGAGCGCCGCCGACGCGAGCACGCGCAGGCACAGCTCTTCGTAGCTGATGCCGGCGGCGCGCGCCGACATCGGCACCAGCGAATGGCTGGTCATGCCTGGCGAGGTGTTCAGCTCGAGCAGGAACGGCTTGCGATCGCTCGCGCGGATCATCACGTCGGCGCGGCCCCAGCCCCGGCAACCGAGCGTGCGGTAGGCGGCCAGCGTGGCATGCTGGATCTCGCGCTCCTCGGCTTCGGGCAGTCCGCTCGGGCAGTGGTACTTCACGTCGTCGGTGAAGTACTTGTTCTGGTAGTCGTATGCACCCTCGGGTGCGGCGATGCGCACCACCGGCAGCGCCACCGCGCCGAGTCCCTGGCCGAGCACGGCGCAGGTCACTTCCTCGCCCTCGATGAACTCCTCGCACAGCACATCGGCGTCGTACTTCGCCGAGAGCGCCACCGCATCCTGCATCTGCGAATAGCCCATGACCTTGGTGACGCCGATCGAGGAGCCTTCGCGCGGCGGCTTCACGATCAGCGGCAGGCCGAGCACGTCCGGCACGGCGCGGATCTGCTCGCGGCTCTGCTGGTCAAAGGCCAGCCGCACGTACTTCGGCGTCGGCAGGCCGTCGGCCTGCCAGATGCGCTTGGTCATGACCTTGTCCATCGCCACGCTGGAGGCCATCACGCCCGAGCCGGTGTACGGAATGCCGAGCAGCTCCAGCGCGCCCTGCACCGTTCCGTCTTCGCCATGACGGCCATGCAGCGCGACAAAGCAGCGCGCGTAACCATCGCGCTTGAGCTCGACCAGGTCGCGCTCGGCCGGGTCGAACGCATGGGCGTCGACGCCGCGCGCGCGCAGCGCTTCGAGCACGCCGCGGCCCGACATGATCGAGATCTCACGCTCGGCCGACGTGCCGCCGAACAGCACGGCGACCTTGCCCATGGTTTTTGGATCGATGGGGTTCACAGTGCCCGTCCTTCGCGCGTGAAGCGCTCCGACTTTTGCGATGCGGCGCCGCCCAGTTCGACGACCCGGGCCGGCACCGCGCCGATCGAGCCGGCGCCCATGCAGATCACCACGTCGCCGTCGCGCGCGTTGTCGAGAATCGCCTGCGGCATCTCCGTGATCTCGTCGACGAACACCGGCTCGAGCTTGCCGGCCACGCGCAGTGCGCGCGCCAGCGAACGGCCGTCGGCGGCGACGATCGGCGCCTCGCCGGCGGCATAGACCTCGCCCAGCAGCACCGCATCGGCATTGCCGATGACCTTGACGAAATCCTCGAAGCAGTCGCGCGTGCGGGTAAAGCGGTGCGGCTGGAAGGCCAGCACCAGCCGCCGACCCGGAAACGCGCCCCGCGCCGCCGCGATCGTGGCGGCCATCTCGACCGGGTGATGGCCATAGTCGTCGATCAAGGTGAAGCCGCCCGGCGCCTGCTGGCCTTGCACCGCCACCTCGCCGTAGCGCTGGAAGCGGCGGCCCACGCCCTTGAACTCGGCCAGCCCGCGCTGCACCGCTTCATCGGGCACGTTGAGCTCGACCGCCACGGCAATCACCGACAGTGCGTTCAGCACGTTGTGCTCACCCGGCAGGTTCAGCACCACCTGCAGGTCAGGCAGCGTGATGCCGTTGCGGCGCTGCACCGTGAAGTGCATCTGGCCGCCGACCGCGCGCACGTCGACCGCCCGCACCTGCGCGTCTTCGTTGAAGCCGTAGCTGGTCACCGGGCAGGACACTTCAGTCACGATCTCGCGCACCGCCGCGTCGTCGGTGCAGAGGATCGCGACGCCATAGAACGGCATGCGGTGCAGGAAATCGACGAAGGCCTTCTTGAGCTTGCCGAAGTCGTGCCCGTAGGTTTCCATGTGGTCGGCGTCGATGTTCGTGACCACCGCCATCACCGGCAGCAGGTTCAGGAACGACGCATCCGACTCGTCGGCTTCGACCACTATGTAGTCGCCGCTGCCAAGCCGCGCATTGGCGCCGGCGCTGTTGAGCCGGCCGCCGATCACGAAGGTCGGATCCAGGCCCGCCGCCGCCAGCACGCTCGCGACCAGGCTGGTGGTGGTCGTCTTGCCGTGCGTGCCGGCGATCGCGATACCCTGCTTTAGCCGCATCAGTTCGGCCAGCATCAGCGCACGCGGCACCACCGGAATCTTCTTCTCGCGCGCGGCGATCACTTCGGGGTTGTCGGCTTGCACCGCGGTCGACGTCACGACCGCGTCGGCACCGGCGATGTTCGCCGCTGCATGGCCCACGCAGGTGGTGATGCCGAGCCCCTGCAGCCGCCGCAGCGTCACGCTGTCGGCCAGGTCGGAGCCCGAGATCGTGTAGCCGAGGTTCAGCAGCACTTCGGCGATGCCGCTCATGCCCGAGCCGCCGATGCCGACGAAATGGATGTTGCGAATCGCGTGCTTCATTTCGCCAACTCCTCGCAGGCGCGCACGACTTCCGCGACGGCCTCGGTTTTCTGCATCGTCTTGGCGTGCAAGGCCCGCTCCATCAACGTGGAGCGATCAGTTTTCGTAAGCAAATCAGCCAGCCATTCAGGGGTCAGGTCGGTCTGCTGCACCAGCCAGCCGCCGCCCGCATCGACGAGGAAGCGCGCGTTGGTGGTCTGGTGGTCGTCGACCGCCGAAGGAAAAGGAACAAACAGCGTGGCAGCACCCACCGCTGCGATTTCGGTCACGGTGCTGGCACCGGCGCGCGCGACGATCAGGTCGGCCTCGGCATAGGCGCTGGCCGTGTCGTCGATGAAAGGGGTCAGTTCACCCTCCACGCCGGCTGCCGCGTAGTTGGCGCGCAGCTCGTCGATCTGTTTGGCGCCGCTCTGGTGCAGCACGGTCGGGCGCGTGGCCGGCGGGATCAGCGCGATCGCTTTCGGCACCACCGCGTTGAGCGCCCTGGCGCCGAGGCTGCCGCCCACCACGAGCAGCTTAAGCGGGCCGCTGCGGCCTGCGAAACGCGCAGCCGGATCGGGCTGCGACAGGAAAGCAGCGCGCAGGGGGTTGCCGACCCACTTCGCGTTCTTGAGCACGTTCGGGAAGGCGCTGAACACCCGGTCGGCCACGCTGGCCAGCACCTTGTTGGCCAGGCCCGCCACCGAGTTCTGTTCATGCAGCACCAGCGGCTTGCCAAGCAGCACGCTCATCATGCCGCCCGGAAAGGTGATGTAGCCGCCGAGGCCGATCACCACGTCCGGCCGCACACGGCGCACCACGGCGATGCTCTGCAGGAAGGCGCGAAGCAGTTTGAGCGGCAGCAGCACCAGCGTCATCGGCCCCTTGCCGCGCACGCCGCCGAACTGCACCGGCTCGAACGCGAAGCCGCGCGGCGGCACCAGTTGCTGTTCCATGCTGCCCGGCGCGCCGAGCCAGTGCACGCGCCAGCCGCGCGTGCGCAGTTCTTCGGCCACCGCGAGGCCCGGGAAAATATGCCCGCCTGTTCCGCCGGCCATGACGAGTGCTGTCCTGCTCATACGCGGCCGCCCTTCATGAGGACACGGTTCTCGTAGTCGATGCGCAGCACCACCGCGATCGCGATCAGGTTCATCAGGATCGCGGAGCCGCCGAAGCTCATCAGCGGCAGCGTGAGGCCCTTGGTCGGCAGCGCGCCGAGGTTCACGCCCATGTTGATGAAGGTCTGGAAGCCGATCCAGATCCCGATGCCCTGGGCCACCAGGCCCGAGAACACGCGGTCCAGCGCGATGGCCTGGCGGCCGATGTGCATGATGCGGCGCGTGAGCCAGAAGAATAGCGCGATCGCGAGCAGCACGCCGACCAGGCCGAACTCCTCGCCGATCACGGCCAACAGGAAGTCGGTGTGCGCTTCCGGCAGCCAGTGCAGCTTCTCGACGCTGCCGCCAAGGCCGACGCCGAAGATCTCGCCGCGGCCGATCGCGATCAGTGAGTGCGAGAGCTGGTAACCCTTGCCGAGCGCATTGTTCTCGCCGAACGGATCGAGGTACGCAAAGATGCGCTCGCGCCGCCAGGGCGACGAGGCGACGATCATGCCGAAGGCCACCACGACGAGCGCGGCGATGACGAAGAACATGCGCGCGTTGACGCCGCCCAGGAACAGGATGCCCATCGCGATGATCGCGATCACCATGAAGGCGCCCATGTCGGGCTCCGCCAGCAGCAGCATGCCGACCACCACTACCGCGATGCCCATCGGCAGCACGGCGCGGAAGAAGCGCTCCTTGATCTCCATCTTGCGCACCATGTAGCTGGCCGCGTAGAGCACCATCGCGAGCTTGGCGAGTTCAGACGGCTGGAAGCTCATGAAGCCCAGCGGAATCCAGCGGCGCGCACCGTTCACGCTGCGCCCCACGTGCGGGATCAACACCGCCACCAGCAACAGCAGCGACGCGACGAACAGCCAGGGCGCCGCGCGCTCCCAGGTCTTCATCGGCACCTGGAAGGTCAGCAGTGCGGCGACGAAGGCGATCAGCAGGAACAGCGTGTGGCGCAGCACGAAGTACGACTGGCTGTAGTTCATGCGCGCGAAGCGCGGGTTGTCGCCCAGCGCGATCGAGGCCGAGTACACCATCACCAGGCCCCAGGCCACCAGCGCCATCGTGACCCAGAGCAGCGCCTGATCGAAACCAAGCACCCGCATCGGCGTGGCCTTGGTCTGGGCGATGTCGGAACCGCCGAGGCGCACCGGCAGATGCATCGGCAGCGCATCGATGCCGCTCCTTGCGGCACGACGGAACCAGCCAGTGAAGCGGCTGCCTTCGTTCGGGGTGGCGGCGGCGGTCTGGTTCATGGCTGTTGGCCTTGGGGCGTGTCGGCGAGCGACTGCACGGCCTCGCAGAACGCCGCTGCGCGGTGGGCGTAGTCCTTGAACATGTCGAAGCTGGCACAGGCCGGCGACAACAGCACCGCATCGCCCGGATTGGCGCGCTGGGCCGCGACCTGCACGGCCTCTTCCATCGAGCCGGCACGCAGCAGCGAAACGCCGGTGCCCGCCAGTGCCGCTTCGAGGATGGGCGCATCGCGGCCGATCAGCACCACGGCGCGCGCGAACTGGCTCACCGGCGCCGCCAACGGCGTGAAGTCCTGGCCCTTGCCTTCTCCGCCGAGGATCAGGACGACGCGGCGCTCGGCACCCAGCCCGCTGAGCGCGGCAACGGTGGCGCCGACGTTGGTGCCCTTGCTGTCGTCGAAGTACTCGACCTCGTCGACGATCGCGACCGGTTCCACGCGGTGCGGCTCGCCCCGGTATTCGCGCAGGCCGTAGAGCATGGGGCCGAGCGCGCAATCGGCCGCGCTGGCGAGTGCCAGCGCCGCCAACGCGTTGAGCGCGTTGTGCTGGCCGCGGATGCGCAGCGCGTCCGCGGGCAGCAGCCGCTGGAGATGGATCTCCGCTTCTTCGACCGGGCCGCCGCGCTTGCGCTTGATGGTCTCGTCGGCCTCCAGTGCGCGCACCAGCCAGGCCATGCCGTTGATGCGCTCGATGCCGAAATCGCCCGGGCGCAGTGGCATGCCGGCGCCGAAAGTGATGTAGGCGCGCTGTTGCGGGCGCTGCAGCTTGACGCGCACCGGCGCCGGCAGCATCTGCATGACCGCCTCGTCGTCGCGATTGAGCACCATCAGTCCGCGCGTGCCGAAAATGCGCGCCTTGGCCGCCGCATAGGCCGCCATGTCGCCATGCCAGTCGAGGTGATCCTGTGTGAGGTTCAGCACGGCGGCGGCTGTCGGCTCGAAGTGCTGCACGCCGTCCAGCTGGAAGCTGGAAAGTTCGAGCACCCAGACCTGCGGCAGCGTGCCCGCGTCCATGTGCGCGGCCAGCGTATCGAGCAAGGTCGGACCGATGTTGCCGGCCACCGCGACCGTCTTGCCGGCGCGCTCGACCAGTTGGCCCGTGAGCGCAGTGACTGTCGTCTTGCCGTTTGTGCCCGTGATGGCAAGCACGGCCGGGCGGTAGCCCTGCGCCGGCGCCGGCTCGGGTGCCGCGATCGGCAAAGTCTTCTGGTCTTCGGACGCGGCCACGGCGGCCGGCGCGGCCGCGGAGAGCTCAGCGATGCGGGCCACGAACTCGGCCGCATCGCGCGCAGCGGTATGCGCCGATGGCTTGGCTGGAACCGCGGTCACCGGGGCAGCGGCGACGGGCGTTGGCTCAGAAACAGGCTCGGATTCAGGTTCGGGGTCGATGGCTTCGGCCATCGGCGCCGGATCGACCGGCTCAGGCGATTCGTCTTCAGTTTCAGTTTCAGTTTCAGTTTCGGCCGGATCACCGTTCACCGCGGCCGGCTCCTCGAGCGGCAGATCAACGGCCCGCAGGTCGTGCAAAGCCTGCGCGAACAGATCCAGCTCGCCGCCGATCGGCAAGCCGATGGCGCGTGCCGTATCGACCACTGGTGCGATGGTGGCGGGCGCGAGGCCCGGCGACCGGTAGACAGCGCGGATCGCAGTGCCTTCGACCAGGCTGGCGGAGAACGGCCCGCCGATGAAGGTGGCCTGCGGCCATTCGGCCCGCAGCGTCTCCAGCAGTGCGGGCGCCTCGCGCGTGTCGGCGACCGTGACCCGTGCGCCATGGCGCGCGCACCAGCGCGCCATGGCCAGGCCGGACAGGCCCAGGCCCAGGATCAGGACAGGTTGGTCTTGCAGGTGTTTCACGTCAGTGCCTGCCCGGCCGCCCGAAAGGCACTGAGCGCGCCCGCGAGAGGCAGCGATAGGTGAAGCATTGAGCGTGTGGGCATTGCACTCACCTCAGCTTCAGCGTCGAAAGGCCCACGAGGCACAGCAGCATCGTGATGATCCAGAACCGCACCACGACCTGGGTTTCACGCCAGCCGCTCTTTTCGAAGTGGTGGTGCAAGGGTGCCATCTTGAGCACGCGCCGACCCTCGCCGAAACGCTTCTTCGTGTACTTGAAGTACATGACCTGGGCCATCACCGACACGGCTTCCACCACGAAGATGCCGCCCATGATGAAGAACACGATCTCCTGGCGCACGATGACGGCGATGGTGCCGAGCGCGCCGCCGAGCGCGAGCGCACCCACGTCGCCCATGAAGACCTGGGCCGGATGCGTGTTGAACCACAGGAAGGCCAGCCCCGCGCCGGCCATCGCCGAGCAGAACACCAGCAGTTCGCCGGAGCCCGGGATGTGCGGGAACAGCAGGTACTTCGAGTAGACCGCGCTGCCGGTCACATAGGCGAACACACCGAGGGCCGAGCCGACCATCACCACCGGCATGATCGCGAGGCCGTCGAGCCCGTCGGTGAGGTTCACCGCGTTGCTGGCGCCGACGATCACGAGGTAGGTCAGGATCACGAAGCCGATACCGCCGAGCGGATAGCTGATTTCCTTGAAGAACGGCACCAGCAGGTTGATCTTCGGCGGAAAGTCGAGGTCGAAGCCCGAGCGGACCCAGGTGTAGAACAGTTCCAGCACACGCCAGTTCGAGCTTTCCGAAATGCTGAACAGCAAATAGAAGCCGGCCACCAGGCCAACAACCGACTGCCACAGGTATTTCTCGCGCGAGCGCATGCCCTCCGGATCCTTGCGCACAACCTTGCGCCAGTCGTCGACCCATCCGATCGCGCCGAAGCCGAGCGTGACCCACAGGACGATCCAGACGAAACGGTTCGATAGGTCGAACCACAGCACCGTGGCAAGTGCGATCGAGAACAGCACCAGCACGCCGCCCATGGTTGGCGTGCCGCTCTTGCTCAGGTGCGTCTCCATGCCGTAGCCGCGCACCGGCTGGCCGATCTTGAGCGCGGCCAGGCGCCTGATCACATAGGGGCCGGCAGCCAGGCCCACCAGCAGCGCGGTCAGCGCCGCCATCAGCGCGCGGAACGTGAGGTACTGGAACACGCGCAGGAACCCGAACTCGGGCCCGAGCGTCTGCAACCATTGGGCCAGACTCATCAGCATGGTGCGAAAGAGCGCGGTTCACGATGCATGACCGGCCTCCTCTTTTTGTTGTTGCGACGATCGCACCGCGCGGCTGTCGATGGCCTGCACCACGCGCTCCATGCGCATGAAGCGGGAGCCTTTGACCAGCACGCTGGCGACCCGGGGCAACTGCGCGAGCACGGCCTCGTTGAGCGGGTCGATGGTCTCGAAATGGCGCGCTCGGCCCGGGTCTCCGAAGGCCGCGACGCTGTGGGTCGTGGCCGTGCCGAGCGCATAAAAAATGTCGATGCCGCGTTCGCGCGCCCAGGCGCCGACCTCGGCGTGGAAGCGTTCACCCTCGTCGCCGACTTCGCCCATGTCGCCCAGCACCAACAGGCGCGGGGCCGGCAGGCTGGCGAGCACGTCGATCGCGGCGCGCACCGAGTCGGGGTTC
The DNA here is from genome assembly GCF_051216545.1 of Variovorax nitratireducens. NCBI lineage: Bacteria > Pseudomonadati > Pseudomonadota > Betaproteobacteria > Burkholderiales > Comamonadaceae > Variovorax > Variovorax nitratireducens. The sequence goes on along the minus strand of NZ_JBPJZO010000001.1, from coordinate 385,910 downwards.
GCGTTGTAGGTGTCATCGACCAGCGTGATCTCGCGGCCGTCGGCCAGTCGCAAGGCGCTGGCGCGCGAGCGGCCCTTGACCGGTTCGAAGGCTTCGAGCCCGCGCGCGATGTCGGCGAGCGACACGCCGGTGGAGAGTGCGCAAGCGATGGCCGCCAGCGCGTTCACCACGTTGTGGCGGCCGGCAATGTGCAGCGTGCAGCGCAATTCACCGAGCGGTGTGCGGGCCGCGAAGCACCAGGCATGCTGCTGCCATTCGGCCGAGATCAGCGTGATGTCGGCATCGGGATGCTCGCCGAAGCTGAGGCAGCGGCGCCGCGCGCCTTCGGTTGCCAGTTCGATCCAGAGCGGCGTGAATTCATCGCCATGGGGAAACACCGCGGTGCCAGCGGCCGGGAGCGCCGCGAACACGGCCGCGTTCTCGCGCGCCACCGCTTCGACGGTCGCCATGAATTCCTGGTGCTCGCGCTGCGCGTTGTTGACCAGCGCCACGGTCGGCCGCGCCATGGCAGCCAGCCGCGCGATCTCGCCCGGATGGTTCATGCCGAGCTCGACCACTGCGCGCCTGTGGCGTTCGCGCAGCCGCAGCAAGGTCAGCGGCACGCCGATTTCGTTGTTGAAGTTGCCGGCCGTTGCCAGCGATCTGTCGTCGCAGGCGACTCGCAGGATGGTGGCCAGCATCTGGGTGACGGTGGTCTTGCCGTTGCTGCCGGTGACCGCGATCAGGGGCAAGGTGAACTGGCTGCGCCAGCCGGTCGCGAGCGCGCCGAGCGCAGCCAGCGAATCGGGCACTTCCAGCCCGGCCAGACCGGCTGCTTCGAGCCCGCCGTGGGCGATGGCGGCCGCAGCCCCGCGCCCCTTTGCATCAGCCAGGAATTCATTGGCGTCGAAGCGTTCGCCTTTGAGCGCCACGAAAAGATCGCCGGCCGCCAGCGTGCGCGTGTCGGTGTGCACGCGCTCGATTTTCGTGAGCGGATCGCCCACGAGCCGCGCACCGGGGATCCAGCCCAGGGCCTGTGCAAGCGTCATCATGGCCGGGCCCTCCGCGCAAGTGCGTCGGCTGCGTGCGCACGCTCCGAGAACGCGATCTTCTCGCCCGCGATTTCCTGCCACGCCTCGTGCCCGCGGCCGGCCAGCAGCACCACGTCCTCGGGTGCGGCCTGCGCGATCGTGTCGGCGATGGCTTTGGCACGGTCGGGCTCGACCTGGGCCGCTTCGGGTTGCGCCAGGCCCAGCAGGATCTGGCTGATGATCGCCGCCGGCTTTTCGCTGCGCGGGTTGTCGCTGGTCACGACGACGCGGTCGGCCTGCTTCTCGACCACGGCGGCCATCAGGGGCCGTTTGATCGGGTCGCGGTCGCCGCCGCAGCCGAACAGGCACCACAGCGCACCGCCGCGCTGCGCTGCCAGCGGCCGCAGACCCGCCAACGCCTTGTCGAGCGCGTCCGGCGTGTGGGCATAGTCGACCACCACGAGTGGCTGGCCGGGCGCCGTGACGCGCTCCATCCGGCCGGGCACGCTGCTGAGATCGCGGCAGGCCTGCACGGCGTCGGCCAGCGACAAGCCGAGCGAGCGCAAGGTGCCGATGACGCCGAGCAGATTCGCCACGTTGTACTGGCCGATCAATCCGGTCGAGAGGCTTTCGTTGCCACCGCCCTGCTCGGCCACCGAGAACCGCAGTCCCTCGGGGCCATAGCCGATGTCGTGCGCCGCCAGCCGGGCCGGCGCGCCACCGGCCGACACCGTCCACACGTCGAGCGCGCCGCAATCGGTGTCGAGCAGGTTGGCGACCAGGCTGGCGCCGTGCACGTCGTCGATGTTGACGACCGCGGCGCGCAGGCCGGGCCAGCGGAACAGTTCGGCCTTGGCCTGCCAGTAGGCGTCCATGCTGCCGTGGTAGTCGAGGTGATCCTGCGTGAAGTTGGTGAACACCGCGACGCGGATCTCGCAGCCGTCGAGCCGTCGTTCGGCAATGCCGATCGACGAGGCTTCGATGGCGCAGGCGCCGAAGCCGCGCGAGACGAAGCCGCGCAGTTCGCGCTGCAGCATCACCGGGTCGGGCGTGGTAAGGCCGGTGTATGTGAGATCGGGCGGCACGCCGATGCCAAGCGTGCCCACCACGGCGCAGGGGCCGTAGCCGCTGTGGCGCGACAGCGCTTCGGCCAGCCACCAGGCGGTCGAGGTCTTGCCGTTGGTGCCGGTCACGGCCAGCAGCGCAAGCTGGGTGGAAGGCCGGCCGTAGAACGCCGAGGCGATCGGGCCGGTGGCCGACTTGAGCCCGGCATAGGCGGCGACCGCATCGTTGTCGAAGCCGAACGCTTCCACGCCGTTCTGCTCGACCAGGCAGGCGGCCGCGCCCTGCGCCAGCGCCGCGACCACGTGGGCGCGGCCATCGGTCGCAGCGCCGGGCCAGGCAATGAAGCCGTCGCCCGCGCCGATGCGGCGGCTGTCGGCCTGCAACTGGCCGGGCACGCACGAGCGCAACCAGTGGGCGGCTTCGTTGGGTGTGGATAGGCGGATGTCGTTCATCAGAAGCTCTCGTCCACGCCCTTGGTCACGACCAGCGGCTTGACAGCCAGGTCGGGCGCCACGTTCATCATGCGCAGCGTCTGCTGCACCACTTCGCTGAACACCGGCGCGGCCACCGTGCCGCCGAAATACTGGCCGGCGCTGGGCTCGTCGATCATCACCGCGACGATGATGCGCGGCTTCTCGATCGGCGCCATGCCGGTGAACCACGAGCGGTACTTGTTGCTCGCATAGCCCTTGCCGACCTGCTTGTGCGCCGTGCCGGACTTGCCGCCGACCGAATAGCCGATGGTCTGGGCCAGCTGGCCGGTGCCGCCCGGGCCGGCGGCCATCTGCAGCATCTTGCGCACCGCATGCGCGTTTTCTGCCGAGAACACCCGCACGCCGACCGCGGGCTCGGCGCTCTTGAGCATGGTGGCCGGGATGATGCGGCCATCGTGCGCGAACGAGGTGTACGAATGCGCCATCTGGAACAGCGAGGCCGACAGGCCATAGCCGTAGGCCATGGTCGCCTGCTCGACCGGCTTCCAGGTTTTCCAGGGCCGCAGCCGGCCGGTGACGGCACCGGGGAACGTGAGCTGCGGCTTCTGGCCGTAGCCGAGCGCGGTATAGGTGTCCCACATCTCGTGCGGGCTCATCTTCTGCGCGATCTTGAGCGCGCCGACGTTGCTCGACTTCTGGATCACGCCTTCGACCGTGAGCGTGCCGTAGTTGTGCGTGTCGCTGATCGTGAAGCCGCCGATCGAAAACCGGCCGGGGCTGGTTTCGATGATCGTCTGCGGCTTGACGCGGCCCGCCTCGAGCGCCATGGCCACCGTGATCGGCTTCATGGTCGAGCCGGGCTCGAAGGTGTCGGTCAACGCGCGGTTGCGCAGCTGCTCGCCAGTCAGGTTCTGCCGCTTGTCGGGCACGTAGCTCGGGTAGTTGGCCAGCGCCAGCACCTCGCCGGTGATGGCATCGAGCACCACCACGCTGCCGGCCTTGGCCTTGTGGGCGGTGACGGCGTCGCGCAGCTTCTGGTAGGCGAAGAACTGCACCTTGCTGTCGAGGCTGAGCTGGATGTCCTTGCCGTCGAGCGGCGGGATCTGGTCGCCCACCCCCTCGACCGCGCGGCCGAGCCGGTCCTTGATGACGCGGCGCGAGCCGGCCTTGCCGGCCAGATCCTTGTCGAACGCCAGCTCGATGCCTTCCTGGCCGTGGTCTTCGACATTGGTGAAGCCGACCACGTGCGCGGCCGCCTCGCCCTCGGGGTACTGGCGCTTGTATTCCTTGCGCTGGTACAGGCCCTTGATGTCGAGCGCTGCAATCTGCTTGGCAATTGGCTCGTCGACCTGGCGCTGGATCCAGACGAAGGTCTTGTCTTCGTCGGCCAGCTTCTTGTCGAAGTCCTTCTGCGCCATGCCGAGCAGCTTGGCCACCTGCTTGAGCTTGGCCTTGACTGCCGGGTCGTCGCGCTCGATGTCTTCCGGGATCGCCCAGATGCTCGGCGCAACCACGCTGGAGGCCAGGATCAGCCCGTTGCGGTCGAAGATGCGGCCGCGGTTGGCGGGCAACTCGAGCGTGCGCGCGAAACGCACTTCGCCCTGGCGCTGGAAGAAGTCGTTGCCGATCACCTGCACGTAGGCGGCGCGGCCGGCAAGCACCACGAAGCCGCACGCAATGGCGGCCACGATGAACTTGCTGCGCCAGACCGGGGTCTTGCTCGCGAGCAACGGGCTGGTGGTGTACTGGACGCTGCGACGGCTCATCCGTGGCTCCTTCGCGCAGCGGCGGGGCGCGCGGCCGGGGGCACAGAAGCCGGCGCAGCGGGCGCCACGACCGCCGGGATCACGCTGCCGTCCTGTCGCACGTAGAGCGTGATCGCCGGCGTGGTGGTGCGCATCTTGAGCTGCTCCTTGGCCAGCTTTTCGACGCGCAGCGGCGTGGCCTGGGCGCGCTTGTCGACCTGCAGCCGCTCGTACTCGACCTCAAGCCGCCGTGCTTCGCTATTGACCCGCTCGAGCTCGGTAAAGAGCTGGCGCGAGCGGTATTGCGTGTGCACGAGCAGGAGCGCCGTACCCAGTACGGCGATCAGCAGGAGGAAGTTGAGCCGGGCCATCGGACTAGCGGGTCTCGGTGCGTTCGGCCACGCGCAGGATTGCACTGCGGGCACGCGGATTGGCTGCCACTTCGGCAGCCGACGGACGCACGCGGGCCAGCGCACGCAACCGCATCGGCACCGGTGCGGCAAACGGCGCGCGGCGGTCGTACACCTCTCGCGAATGCTTCGCGATGAACTGCTTCACGATGCGGTCTTCCAGCGAATGGAAGCTGATCACCGCGAGCCGGCCTTGGGGTTGCAGCACGTCGATGCTCGCTTCTAGCGCCTGTTGCAGCTCTTCAAGCTCGGCGTTGATGAAAATCCGAAGAGCCTGAAATGTGCGCGTTGCAGGGTTCTGGCCCTGCTCGCGGGTTTTGACCGTGCCAGCCACGAGCTCGGCCAGTTCGGTGGTGGTTGAAACTGGGCCCCGTTCTTGTCGGCGAGCAACAATCGCCTTTGCAATCTGAACAGCAAACCGTTCTTCGCCATAGTCACGTATTACCTCGGCAATCTGCTGTTGTTCGGCCGTTGCCAGCCACTCGGCCACACTTTCTCCGCGCGTGGTGTCCATGCGCATGTCGAGCGGGCCGTCGAAACGAAAACTGAAACCGCGCGCCGGGTTGTCGATCTGCGGCGAGCTGATGCCCAGGTCCAGCAGCAGCCCGGCCACGCTGGCCGCCGGCAGTTCGCCCAGATCCCGGAAACCCTGGTGCCGGATGGAAAAACGCGCATCCTCGATGCGCGTTGCTTCGGCCACCGCTTCCGCGTCCTTGTCGAACGCTATCAGCCGGCCCTGCGGGCCCAGCCTCTCCAGCATCAGGCGCGAATGCCCGCCCCGCCCGAAAGTCGCATCCACGTAGGTGCCCGCTGCAGCTGCATCGGCCGCCAACAGCGCGTCGACCGCTTCGTGCAACAAGACGGTGGTATGAGTCCATGCGGTGTCCACGTACGCCTTCAGAACGCCAGATCCTGGAACGCACCCTCGGCGAGGCCAGCGGCCAGTGCCTCGGCCTCCTTGGCGTCGTGCGTGGCCTTGTCCCAGAGCTCGAAGTGACTGCCCATGCCGAGCAACAGGGTCTCACGCGTGATGCCGGTCGCCGCACGCAGCTCGGGCGACACCAGGATGCGGCCGGTGCCGTCCATCTCGACGTCCATCGCGTTGCCGAGAAACAGGCGTTTGAGCCATTGCTCCTTCAGCGGCATTGCGGCAATGCGTTCGCGGAACTGCTCCCACGCCGGACGCGGAAAGATCATGAGGCAGCCGTGCGGGTGGCGCGTGATCGTGAGCTGGCCGCCGGCGGTCGCACTCAGGACGTCACGATGCCGGGTCGGCACCGACAGCCGCCCCTTGGCATCCAGACTCAGCGATGAAGCGCCTTGAAACACGAAAAACTACCCCGGTTGTGAGAAGCTTCGGCGGCCTGAAAGAGGCATTTACCGACACTTTTTCCCACTTAACTGCACTTTTTTCCACTGTAGCAGGAAACAACTACAGCGCAACAAGGGGTCGCGGCTATTTTTTGCAATGGAATCAACGACTTAGCGGTGTTTTCGGATGCTCGAAAACACTGAATTTCGTTGCAAATGAAGCACTTAGCACACGCAATGAATGTGTTGCGTGAAGCGGCCCGCCGGGCCGCTGTCGCTCAGAGGATGAAGCGCGAAAGATCTTCGTCGTGACTTAGTGCCGCCAGGCGCTCGTCCACGTAGGCCGCGTCGATGCGGATCGACTGGCCTTCGAGCTTGGTGGCGTCGAAGCTCACTTCGTCGAGCAGGCGCTCCATCACGGTCGACAACCGGCGGGCGCCTATGTTCTCGGTGCGCTCATTGACCTCGAACGCAATGGTGGCGAGACGCGTGATGCCTTCGGGTGTGAACTCGAGCGTGACGCCCTCGGTTGCGAGCAGCGCCTGGTACTGCTTGACCAGCGAGGCGCGGGTCTGGACAAGGATGCTTTCGAAATCGGCCACCGAGAGCGATTGCAGCTCGACGCGGATCGGAAAGCGGCCCTGCAGTTCCGGAATCAGGTCGCTCGGCTTGCTGAGGTGAAACGCGCCGCTCGCGATGAACAGGATGTGGTCGGTGCGCACCACGCCGTATTTGGTGGTGACGGCCGTGCCTTCGACCAGCGGCAGCAGGTCGCGCTGAACCCCCTGCCGCGACACGTCGGCGCCCTGCGCTTCGCTGCGGGTAGCGACCTTGTCAATCTCGTCGATGAAGACGATGCCGTTCTGCTCGGCGCTGCTGATCGCCTGGGCACGAACCTCGTCCTCGTTGAGCAGCTTGCCGGCCTCCTCGTCGATCAGGAGTCGCAGGGCTTCGGCGATCTTGAGCTTGCGCGTCTTGCGCCGGGTGTTGCCGAGCTGGCCGAACATGCCGCGCAACTGCTCGGTCATTTCTTCCATGCCAGCCGGGCCCATGATTTCGAGCGGCGCGCGGGTTTCGGCAAGGTCGATCTCGATCTCCTTGTCGTCGAGCTGCTTCTCGCGCAGCTTCTTGCGAAAAGCCTGGCGCGTGGCACCGCCGCTGTCGGGGGCCGCGCCATCGGCGGTGCGCGCCGGGGGCAGCAGCACATCGAGGATGCGGTCTTCCGCCGCGTCCTCGGCGCGCATGCGCACCTTGGCGCTCGCGGCCTCGCGGGTCTGCTTGACGGCAATCTCGGCCAGATCCCGGATGATCGAATCGACGTCCTTGCCGACATAGCCGACCTCGGTGAACTTCGTCGCTTCCACCTTGATGAACGGCGCATCGGCCAGCCGTGCCAGCCGGCGCGCGATCTCGGTCTTGCCGACGCCGGTCGGGCCGATCATGAGGATGTTCTTCGGCGTGATCTCGGAGCGCAGCGTGTCGGCGACCTGTTGCCGGCGCCAGCGGTTGCGCAGCGCAATCGCCACGGCCCGCTTGGCCTGCGGCTGGCCGACGATGTGGTTGTCGAGTTCGGAAACGATTTCCTGAGGGGTCATGGACATGGAAGGAGCGGCCTCAGAGCGTTTCGATGGTGTGGTTCATGTTGGTGTAGATGCAAAGCTCGCCCGCAATCACGAGCGCCTTCTTCACCACCTGGTCGGCCGGCATGTCGGTGTGGTCGAGCAAGGCCCGGGCGGCCGCCTGCGCGTAGGCGCCGCCGGAGCCTATCGCCACGATGCCGCCCTCGGGCTCGAGCACGTCGCCGTTGCCCGTGATGATCAGCGAGGTTTCGGCATCGGCGACGGCCAGCATGGCTTCGAGCCGGCGCAGCACGCGGTCGGTGCGCCAGTCCTTGGTGAGTTCGATCGCGGCGCGCGCCAGCTGGCCCTGGTGCTTCTCGAGTTTGGCTTCGAAGCGCTCGAACAGCGTGAAGGCATCGGCCGTGGCGCCAGCAAAGCCCGCCAGCACCTTGCCGTGGTACAGACGCCGCACTTTGCGCGCGGTGCCCTTGATGACAATATTGCCCAGCGTGACCTGGCCATCACCACCGATCGCGACCTGGTCGCCGTTCGGGGTTTTGCGGCGCACGCTGACGATCGTGGTTCCGTGAAACTGTTCCATCGAAGCCATCTTGGGCCACCTGCAGGCGATGCAAGCCCTGCCCGATCAATTGCTTCGAACAGCGACGCCGGCGTGATCGGCGATGCCGATCACCTTGAAGAAAGCCGCGATCATGCGGTGGGCATCGACGAATTCGACGCGCTGGTCGCGTGCCGCACGCGCCATGACCCAGTTGAGCAGGGTGCCGGCGGCGGCGAAGTCGATCCGCACCAGCGCCGCGCACGAAATGGTCGGCGTGGCTGCGTCCATCAGCTCGGCATCGAGCTGGTGCCAGATGGCGTGGCATTCACCGCTGAGTTCGCCCGCCAGCAAGGCATGCCCGGCCGCCGCGTTGGTGGGCGTCGACTGGGCCGAGGGCCCTTGCCCGGCGGAATCCATCGAAAAGCCCGATGATGCCGACTTTTCCGCGCGTGACGCACCCACATCGGTGTAACTGCCGACAGGATCTTCCCAGGGCGGTGGCGACACCTCGTAGGCAATGCAGTAGTTGAGCGCGGCCAGCTCGAACTCGTCGGCGTCGTGCAGCACGCGCAGCACGGCCATCCGCAACTGCCACCAGACCGGGTCGGTGCGGCGGTCGTGGCTCGGCGTGGCCGCGGCAAGCACCCCCAGCAACCGATCGGCGCCAGCGAAGCGCAGTTGAACCGGCGACGCTGCCCAGTGCTCGAAAAGGGCGCGCAGCGGAGCCGCCGCATCGGCATCGATGCTGGACAGCACGCGCCAATCGAGCGTCCACACCGCGCCCGCGCCGCCCAGCGCCCGGGTCAGACCCGACAGGGAATCGCGCGTCAGCTGGTGCGGGCTGAACCAGTCGGCCGGCTCCGACGAAACGCCGGTTTGCCCGCTGCGGCTCGCCACACCGGCCGCCTGTACATCGCGCGCCAGCACGCGCAGCGAGATCCATTCGGGCCCGGGCCGCTTGAGGCGCTGGGCATAGCGGGTACTCGCCTGCACGAATTTCTCGGCGTCTCCCGTGGCGCGGTAGAGGTCGAGCAATCCGCGCCAGGTGTCGTTGTGGTCGGCCTGCGCACCATCGGGCCCCAGCGTCTGCAGCAGGATGGCCTCGGCGCCCGCGTCGTCGCCGTGCGCGAAACGGATTGCAGCCTCTTCCAGGCTGCCGTCGATCATGAGCCGCGAGGGGTGCAGCGCGCCGGCGCCACTGGGCTGCTCGGCAGGCGGTGGCGGTACGCCGGGCTCGGTGTCGGCATAGGCCCGCGCCTGCTGGGCTGCCAGCGCCTCCGGGGTCAGCGGCGGCCCGCCGTCGGCGTTTTCGCCCTGGGGGCGGCCTTTCCACCACTGCTGCGACATCTGCTCTTCGATCTCGTCGATCTTCTTGAGCGTGAGCGCGCGGCCCTCGGTCTTGCCGGTGCTGTTGATGTTGAATGAAGAAGGCTGGGCGTTTGCGTCGCGTGCGCCTGCTGCCTCGCGCTGGCGCAGTTTGCGCAGCATGTCGAACTCGCGGCGGCGCACGAAATCGTTGCGCTGGCGCCGCTCGATCATCTCCTTGAGCATCTCCCGGCTGTAGCCGGTGTCGGCCGCGCCGGCGTCCTGTTCGTCCAGCTCCGCCCAGTCCTTGAGCGGATTGCGGACGAACTTCGCCACCTTGGACAGCAGGCGACCGGGCTCCTCTTTGGCCATGTGCTTGCTGCTAGTCGCCGAACATCTTCTGCTTGAGCTCGCGGCGCTGCTGCGCTTCGAGCGAAAGCGTGGCGGTCGGGCGGGCCAGCAGGCGGCCGACGCCGATCGGCTCGCCGGTTTCGTCGCAATAGCCGTAGTCGCCGGCATCGATGCGCTGAATCGACTGCTCGATCTTCTTGAGCAGCTTGCGCTCGCGGTCGCGCGTGCGCAACTCCAGCGCGTGCTCTTCCTCGATAGTGGCGCGGTCGGCCGGATCGGGCACCACCACGGTGTCTTCACGCAGGTGTTCGGTGGTTTCGCCGGCATTTTCGAGGATGCCGAGCTTGAGCTGAACCAGCTTGAGCCGGAAGAACGCCATCTGCTTGTCGTTCATGTACTCGGCATCGGGCATCGCCACAACTTCGGCGTCGGTCAGCTGGTCGGCCGTCTTGGTCTTCCAGTTGTTGGCGAGCTTGGCGTCTTTCTTGACGGCCACGTGCGGCGGCGGCACCAGCGCGGTCGAAGCAATCTGGGTGAAGCTGGACTTGGCGGCGGTGGAGGCCACCGACTGGGCCATCGAAGGCACGGTCAGTTGCGAGAGCCGGGAGACGCGCCCGCCCCGTGCAGGCGCGGGCGCCGGCGTCGGGGTGGCGGGTGTCGCCGGGGCGGAAGAGGAGGCGGCAGCCGTTTTTTTCATGGAGGTGGGGGCAGGTGCAGGAGGGGCGGCAGGACGGCCGGCCGGTTTTGCCGTTTTGGCAGTGATGGGTTTCGAGGCGCCGGTCTTCGCGGCTGAAACCTTTTTCGCGGCCGGCGCAGCCTGCTTGACGGCCGTCTTCTTGACGGCCGGTTTGGCGGGCAGGGCCTTGGCGGCGGGTTTCTTCACGGTGACTGGCTCCTTGGACGGGCTCGAACGCGCTTTCACAGGATGTCTCCTCCCCGGGGGAACCTCGGGCCAAAGCCACGCGGGTTCCCGTTGTTCAGCATGCTCGCCTATGGCGACCCACGGGGGTTATACCCCCGAATGCAGGCCACGAACGCGCGCTCTTATGTGCCGAAAGTCACACCTCTCGCCTCGGCGAGGGGGTATGGCCCCGGAACAGGCGCGCGATTGTATAGAGAAGTTCGACTTGCGCGCTCAGCAACTCAAACCAGGCACTGGTCCAGACCCTGCTCGAGAATCTCGCGCGGCAGCTCGATGCCGATGAACACCATGCGGCTCTGACGCGCTTCGTCCTTGCCCCATTCGGGGCCCAGGTCGCTCCCCATCAGCTGGTGCACGCCCTGGAAAATGACCTTGCGCTCGGTGCCCTTCATGTGCAGCACGCCTTTGTAGCGCAGCATGCGCGGGCCGTAGATGTTGACGATGGCACCCAAAAAGTCTTCCAGCCGGGCCGGATCGAAGGCGCGATCCGAGCGGTAGACGAAGCTCTTGACGTCGTCGTCATGGTGATGGTGGTGGCCGTGCCCCTCGTTCGCGTGGGAGGGGTGGTCGCATTGCTCCCCAGGCGCGTGGTCATGGTCGTGGTGGTCGTGATCGTCTTCCTTGAGGAAGTCCGGGTCTATGTCGAGCTTGGCGTTCAGGTTGAAGCCGCGCAGGTCGAACACGTCTTTCAGCGGCACTTCGCCGAAATGCACCTTCTGCTGCGGGGCGCGCGGGTTCATGTGCTTAAGGCGGTGGATCAGCGCCTCGGTTTCTTCGGCCGCGACCAGATCGCTCTTGCTGATGAAGATCTGGTCGGCAAAACCGACCTGGCGGCGCGCTTCCTGCCGGTCGTTGAGCTGCTGCGGCGCGTGCTTGGCGTCGACCAGCGTCAGGATCGAGTCGAGCAGGTAGCTTTCGGCGATCTCGTCGTCCATGAAGAAGGTCTGCGCCACCGGACCCGGGTCGGCCAGGCCGGTGGTTTCGATCACCACGCGGTCGAAGTCGAGCAGGCCCTTGCGCTTCTTCGCGGCCAGCGTCTGCAGCGCTTCGCGCAGGTCTTCGCGGATGGTGCAGCAGATGCAGCCGTTGCTCATCTGCACGATCTGCTCCTTGGACTCGGTCACGAGGATGTCGCTGTCGATGTTTTCTTCGCCGAACTCGTTCTCGATCACGGCGATTTTCTGGCCATGCGCCTCGGTCAGGATGCGCTTGAGCAGCGTGGTTTTGCCGGAGCCGAGAAAACCGGTGAGGATGGTGGCAGGAATCAGGGCCATGGAATGCTCCGGAGGGAAAACGGGGAAGGGCGGGAAGTTTAGGCCTTCGAGAGAGTCCTTCGTCGGGGCGACATTACTTGCGCACGACCACGAGGCCTTTCAGGTACTCCCCTTCCGGGAATTCGATCGTCATCGGGTGATCCGGCGCGGCGCCCAGCCGTTCGCTGATGTAACCGTCGACCCCTGCATCGATGCCGGCCGAGGCCACGATCTTGTGGAACAGGTCGGCACCAATGCCGCCCGAGCAACTGAAGGTCAGCAGCACGCCGCCCGGTACCAGCAATTGCAGCGCCAGGCGGTTGATGTCCTTGTAGGCCCGGGCCGCGCGTTCCGCATGGGCAACGGTGGGCGCGAACTTGGGCGGGTCGAGCACGATCGCGTCGAATGTCTTGCCCTCTGCGATGAAGCGGCGCAACGTGGCATTGACGTCGGCGTCCAGGTACTGGCTGTTCGCTGCGCCGAAGCCGTTCAGCGCCACATGGGCCTCGGCCCGCTGCAAGGCCGGCAGCGACGAATCGACCGAGATCATCTCGGCGCCCTCCAGCGCGCCGGCCGCGCGCAGCCCGGCCAGCGCCGCCACGGTGAAGCCACCGGTGTAGCAGAAGCAGTTGAGCACGCGCCGGAACCTGCGGTGCTTCGCGATCTCGGCAAAGCGCTGCCGGCTGTCGCGCTGGTCGAGGTAAAAACCGGTCTTGTGGCCGGTCGCGATGTCGAGCGTGAGCTGCCAGTCGTGCTCGCGGACGGTGCGTTCGGTGGCGCCCTCCCCGCGCAGCCAGCCGGTGACCGGCTTGAGCCCTTCGCGCTCGCGCCCGCTCGCGTCCGAGCGCTCGTAGAGTTGGGCCAGGCCGGTTGCCGCGAGCAGCGCGTCGGCCAGTTGCGGCTTCCAGCGCTCGACGCCGGCCGACAGGAACTGCGCCACCAGCGTGTCGCCGTAGCGGTCGACGATCAGGCCCGGCAACCCGTCGGCCTCGCCGTGGATCAGCCGCAGGCCGTCGCTCTGGATGTCGAAAAGGCCTCTGGCGCCCACTGCACGGGCGCAGCGCGCCGTCAAAAACGAAGCATCGATGCGCTGCGTCTCGTCGAAGCTCCAGGCCCGCGCGCGGATCTTCGAGACCGGGCTGAACGCGGCCCAGGCCAGGAAGCGGCCTTCGTGTGACTCGACGCGCACGGTTTCGCCCGGGTCGGCGCCACCCTTCGCGATGGCGGACTCGAAGATCCAGGGATGGCGGCGCAACAGCGAGCGCTCCTTGCCCGGCCGCAGCCGCAGTGCTTTCATTTGTCTTCCTTGGCCTTGGCGCGCGGATGGGCCGCGTCGTACGCCTTGGCCAGATGCTGGAAATCCAGCCGGGTGTAGACCTGCGTGGTCGTGATGTTGGCGTGGCCCAGCAGCTCCTGCACCGCGCGCAGGTCGCTGCTGGACTGCAGCAGGTGGCTGGCGAACGAATGCCGCAGCATGTGCGGATGCACCGGCGCCGCCATGCCGGCCTTGAGGCTGCGCTGGCGCAACTGCTTCCAGACCGCCTGCGCCGTCCAGCGCGTGCCAGTGCGGCCGATGAACAACGCCACTGCACCGGCCGGATCGCGCTGCAGCGCAGCCGGCAACGCCGGGCAGCCGCCCCGCACCGCCAGCCAGGCCTGCAACGCCTCGGCCGCCTTGGCGCCCACCGGCACGCTGCGGCGCTTGTTGCCCTTGCCGAGCACCTGCGCTTCACCGGACGCCAGGTCGACCCAGCCACGCGCGGTCGGGCTGGCCTGCACGTCGAGCCCGACCAGCTCGCTTACACGCAGGCCGCAGCCGTACAGGAGTTCGACGACCGCGCGGTCGCGCGCCTCGGTCCACGGGTCGGCATCGGGGTCGCGGTGTTCGGCCAACCGCACCGCGTCGTCGACCGCCAGCGCCTTAGGCAGCGGCCGATCCGCCTTGGGGGCGTGCACGTCCTGCACCGGGTTGCTGCCGATCAGGCCCTCGTTGCCGAGCCAGCGGTAGAAGCTGCGCCAGCACGAGAGCACCAGTGCGATGCCGCGTGATTCGCGGCCGGCGCTGTGCAATTGCGCCATCCAGCGCCGCACATGGGCTGTTTGCACCTGCTCGAGTGGCAGGTTCGCGGCGGCCGCCTTTTCGGTCAGCGTGCCGAGGTGGATTGCATACAGCTCGACCGTGCGCGCCGCCAGGCGGCGCTCGACCCGCACATGCTCGAGGTATTTGTCGATCAGCCCGTCGCTGCGTTCAGAAGTAGCCATTCAGGCCATTGTTGACGATCGCGAGCGGCTCGCGAAGCGCGCCCTTGAACACCATGCCCCAGCGGCGCCAGCACGAACTCGGCGCGGCGGCGTACTGCACGTCGAACTCGCGGTCGAAGCCGCTGGCGCGCGCCAGCCGCTCGACGCGCCACAGGTGATAGGGCTCCGACACCACCACGACGCTACGCACCCCGGCCGCCTGCAACAGCGCGCGCGACATCGACAGGTTCTGCCGCGTCGACGACGACACCGCCTCGAGCTGCACAGGCCCGGCGTAGCCGATCCGGCGCGCGTGGCGCTCCATCACCTCGGCCTCGATGCGGCCGTCTTCCCGGTCGACACCGCCCGACATCAGCAGGCGCTGCACCGTGCCGGATTGCGCCAGCGCCACGGCGGTGTCGACGCGCCCGGTCAGGCAGGGGTTGGGTTTGCCGCGCAGCCAGGCGCGATTGCCGAGCACCAGCGCCACCTCGGCGGTGCGCGTCGGCGGTTGGGCCAGCAGCGCACGCGCGTGCTGCCAGACCGTGGCCCAGATGGCGGCATAGCCCAGCAGCAGGACAACAAATACGGCCAACAGCGGCCGCAGCCAGCGCCGCAGGCGTCGCCTCAAGGCCGCAGCCGCGAGAGCGCGGCCGACGCCAGCTCAGCGATGCGCTCTAGAAAGTCGGTGCCCATGTCGGTGTTGAAGCGCGCCGCATCGGGCGACGCCAGCACCAGCAAGCCGAAGGCCGGCGCCTCGGGCTCGGCGCGCAACGGAATCAGGGCGATGGAGATTGCGGCGCGCACGTCGCCGAGCCAGTTGGCCGCCTCGAAACCGGCATTGAGGCCGCAGTACGGCGCGGTCAGCGAGGTGGCCAGCGCCTTCACGTCATCGCTGACCCACTGGGCATAGCCTTCGCTCGCGTAGGTCTCGTCGCAGTCCCAGACCTTGATGGCGATCTGCGGCACCAGGAACAGCGCCTGCAGGTCGGCCGCGATCTGCCAGGGCAGGCCGCGCGGGTCGCGCGTGGTGAGCAGGCCGCGCGTCCAGCGCTGCAGCCGGTCGGCCGTGACGACGTTTTCGGTGCCATGGCGCACCATGTCCATCAGGCGATGCTCGAGCGCCTTGATCTTCTCGCGCAGCATTTCGGCTTGGCGCTCCTGCAGGCTCACGGCCCGGTTGCCGTGCGGGCTGGTGAGCTGCACCTGCGCCAGCAACTGCGCATGGCGCTCGAAGAAGTCGGGCGTGTTCGACAGGTAGTTGGCGATGTCGTCTTCGGTGATCGGGTTCATGGCGTCTGCTGCGTGGATGGATTTCATGGCTGCTCCGGTACCTCGATGTCGCCCTCGAATACGGTGACGGCCGGGCCGGTCATCAGCACCGGCTGGCCGATACCGGCCCACTCGATGGTGAGGCGGCCGCCGTGCGTGTCGACGTCGACGCGTGCATCGAGCAGGCCGAGCCGGATGCCCGCCACCACCGCGGCGCAGGCGCCGGTGCCGCAGGCCAGCGTTTCGCCGGCGCCGCGCTCGAACACGCGCAGCCTGATCTGCGAGCGGCTCACCACCTGCATGAAGCCGGCGTTGACGCGCTGCGGAAAGCGGGGATGGTGCTCGATCAGCGGGCCTTGAAGGGCCACCGGGGCAGTGTCGACGTTATCGACCACCTGCACCGCGTGCGGATTGCCCATCGAGAGCACCGCAACGGAAATGATGGCGCCCTCGGCCCGTGTGGAAAGCGCCAGGTGCCATGTGTGCCACGCCCCTTCAGGTTGCGGGGTGAGCCCCGCAGCGTCGAAAGGCACCTGCGCCGGCTCGAAGACCGGCGCGCCCATGTCGACCGTGACGCGCCCGTCGGCGCCCATGCGCGGCTCGATCACACCCGACAGGGTCTGCACGCGCACCGCGTCCTTGGTGGTCAGGCCCTGCTCGCGCACGAAGCGCATGAAGCAGCGCGCGCCGTTGCCGCACTGCTCGACCTCGCCGCCGTCCGAGTTGTGGATCACGTACTGGAAGTCGATGCCCGGTGCCGGCGAGGGCCGCACGGTGAGGATCTGGTCGGCGCCCACGCCGAAGTGGCGATCCCCCAGAAAGCGGTATTGCGCGGGCGTCAGCGCGAGCGAGCCGCGCGTTTCGTCCAGCACGACGAAGTCATTGCCGGCCCCTTGCATCTTGGTGAAGCGGATTCGCATGCGGGGATTATCTGCTGCGCTTCGGACGCGCCCACCGCAGAGCCTGTGCACGCTCACGTCTGGCGCGGCTCCGCCCTGCCGGCCGCCGGATCCGATGGCTGAAGCACCGGCAGCGCTTCGGCACGCTGCAGCCCCGCCGGGGACGAGCCGCCCTGCGTGCCCGGCGTGCTGCGCCAGGGATGCAACCAGAACCCGAGGCCTGCGATCAGCCAGGCCACGCAGGGCAACGCGCTCCAGCCCGGCCAGGTTTGCAGTTTCAAGGCCACGATCAACACGCGGCACAGCGCCGCAACGGCCAGTGCCGAGAACACCAGCCCGACCGGGGAGGCCAGCCGCTGTGCGGGACTGCGCGCCAGCGCCACGCCCAGGCCGGTGTGCAACGCCATGCCCCACGCCGCCCCGGCGATCAGCTGCGCCGCCAGAAAGAAAACCTGGATGCCGGTGTGCACCGCGATCGGCGCGGCCAGCGCGCCGGCCCAGAGTGCGAGCGCCCCGCCGCGCATGCGGAATGGCGACGCCACCAACTGCATCGAGATCAGCAGCCCGAGCGCGAAGCCGCCCCAGAACAGCGGCACCCACAACGAGCGCGCCCAAGGCATCGGCGAAGCGGCCGCGAGCAAGGCCGTGTGCCACTGGAAGCCGAGGCCCGCCAACAGCAGCACGGCCGCCATCAGCACGATCGGGCCGCGCCGGGCATCGCCGGGCACGGTGTCTCGGTGCGGCAGGGGCCAGGCATCGGCGCGTACCGCGACCAGGCCGGCCAGCGCGATGCCCGCGGAGGCCACCGCGAAGGGCCAGAACGGGTCGCGTTGGCGCAGCCACTCGGTGAGCGCGGGCCCGGCGGCACCCGCCATGGCCACCAGCCCCAGCGTGACCCCGACCGCCCAACCCTGGCGCGTCGCGTTGCCGATGCGCCCCAGCAGCGACAGCACCGGCGCCCGCAGGAACGACGTCACGATGGCCCAGCCCGCAATGAATGCGATCAGCCGAACAGAGCCATCGGGCCCGGCCACCCACGGCATGGCCGCGAACAGCAGTGCCGATAAAACCGAAGCGATTGCGATTCCGGCACCGAGCCTTCGCCACATGCCGGCAATGCGATCGGCGAAGACGGCCGAGCCCCAGTCGCTCACCGCGAACAGCGCCTGGTCCAGCACGAGGATCCAGATCACGCTGGTGCGCGGCAGCCCCACGCTGGCGACGAGGCCCGGCAGGAAAAGCACATACAGCGTCCACGAAAGTGCCAGCAGCGCGTGCACCAGCCCGACCCACCAACCCAGATACGGCGACGGGCCCGGAGACGCAGTCATGCGATTCGCTGCCGGCCTGCTTCAGCCGGCGCGCAGCCTGTCGAGCGCCCGATCCAGAAAGGCCAGCCGATCCTGGCCCCAGAAGCGTTCGCCGTTCAGCACATAGGTCGGCGCGCCGAACACGCCGTGCTCGACCGCCTGCGCGCTGTTGGCGCGGTAGGTCGCGAGCGTTTCGGCGGCCTGTTCGAGCGCCTGCAGCGCCGCGCCGTCGTAGCCGTTCTCGTCGGCCACGGCGATGCGCACGGCCGCGTCGGCGGTATCGCGCTCTTCCGCCCACAGCGCGCGCAGCAGCGCATGCGACAGCACCTGCGCGTCGTGCCCCTGCAACTGCGCGGCAATCACCATCCAGCCCGGGTACTTGTTCCAGTTGGGGTCGCTCGCCTCACCCTTGGGGTAGTGCGCGGGCGCCAGGTTCAGCGGCATGCCGAGGTGCTCGCGCCAGCGCGCCAGTTCCAGCGCGTGGTAGCTGCGGCGCGGCTCGGGCCGGGACTTGAGCGGAATGCCGCCGGTCTGCGCCGCCACGACCTGAAAGTCGTAAGGCTTCAGCACCAGCTTGACGTGGTGGCGGCGCACGATGTCCTGCAACTGCGGGCCACCGAGGTAGGCCCAGGGCGACGAAAGGCTGTAGTAGCAGTCGAGCACGATCATGGCGCGCATTGTTACCCGCAGCGCGCGTCGGCGATACGGCCGCTGGCCTTTTGCAACGCCGGTATAGGCCGAACGACCAATCGGCGAAACGCGCATGGATTCGCACAATCGACGCCATGCCAAATCTCATGCTTCCCCTCTCGGGCGACGTCACGCAGTCGATCAACCCGTGGACCTGGTTCGTCAAATCCGTGGGCGGACAGTTCGGGCTGATCAACATCAACATGGGGAAGTCGGCCGACCCCGTGCTGGAGCAGCAGATCCTCGACGACGTCGGTACCTACGGCCGGCAGCTCGGCCAGATCGGCGACGCGCTCGCGGTGCTGCTGAAGCACGTGAAGCTCGACGCACTGCAGCCCGACGAACAACGCGCGCTCGATGCCTTCCAGCTGCAGCTGGCCCAGATCGAACGGCTCAAGGCAAAGCGTTGAGCCAGCGCGACAGTTCGTGCTTGCCCTTGGCATTGGCCGCGCGCCAGGCCTGCCGCGCCGCGGCCACGAAGCGTTCTTCGGCCGCATCGGGCACGTCGGCCACGAGTTCGGCACGATCGAGCCAGCCGGCCTCGACCTCGCAGTGACGCTCGATCTGCCGGGCCAGCGTGTCGCCGATCGGGCGCGAGCTCTTGATCTGGCTCCACATGCTGGGCGACACCTCGAGCTTCTGCGCAAAGGCCTGGTCGAGGCCCTTGGCCGGCAGCCCGGCGGCGATCGCCTGTTCGAGAAAACGGCGATGCAGCAACAGGGCATTGCGGCGGCGCGTGACGGTGGTGTTGGGAGGCACTGTTCGAAAACAACAACGAAGCGAAAAAGTATTGTCGGGGGCGTTGACGCAGTCGTAAAGACTATTTACAGTTCATCCACTCGCGGACTCATCCGCACCCTGAACAACCATCACCGAGCCCATCGTGAAAACCAACGCACTGCACCTCACCAGCGTCCGACCCGCATCGGGCCGGACGTTCGTGCATGCCGCACCGGGCGGAGTCAGCGCTTAACAAAAAAAGAACAGCGCCACCTCCCCTCTCTGTTTTCAGAGGCCCGGACACCGCAAGGTGCCGGGCCTTTTGTTTTTTTGTTCTTTTCATTTCGGGTGTGCCTTCACCCACCGCCAGGTTCAGCCGCGTGGACGGTCTGGCCGGATGTGCAGGGACTGATCCCCCTTGTGCAGCGATGCATCACGAGGCCGCGCGCCGGATTGGCGTGCGACCGGTCGCGTGAGGACACAACCGAAATGAAAAGGAAGCCACAAACCGAGCGGGACAGGGCCATGCAGATGGTTCTCCCGCGGAAACCGGCCGCAAAGATTGGGCGGCGCCGGAACCCGTAACCGGACATTTTTTTCCTCTTTCCCGCGTTAGCTCAATGGATCAGAGCACTTGCCTACGAAGCAAGGGGTTGCACGTTCGAGTCGTGCACGTGGGGCCACGTTTTTCTTTACCTTCACCACAGGAGCCACCATGCGCAAGCGCCGTCAGACCCCGATCCGCACGATCGCCGTGCTGCCGGCACCGCCTGCGCGCAGCCGCATGGTGTCTGCGCTGGTGCGGCTGCTGTCGCACACCTTGCCGAAGGACGAGCCCCGCATCCGCCGCGACGCGCTCGACCGGCTGGATCTCGACCAGCGCGTGCGCGCGCTGGGTGAGTGGTGAACAGCAGGCGCCGTTTTCAGTTTCATCATGTTGTGCGTAGCTCAATGGCAGAGCCGCGGGTTGTGGTCCCGCTGACGACGGTTCGATTCCGTTCGTGCAACCCACCGGACAACATCGCCTCGCAGCGCGTGATCGCTGCCAATGGTGGCGTACTGGTTGCGGAATTCGTCAAGCCGCGCTCGCTCGGCGGGACACCGGAGCTGCGCTTTCGCATTGCACTCGCCTGACGCAACGCGCGCACCGCCATCATGGCGTCAGCTTGGCCGCCAGGTAGCCCAGGAAACACGCAATCCGCGCCGCCGGTTGCGTGTTGAGCCGTCCTAACCCCTGCGTGCAGCGGCCCAGGCGCGCAGGATCTCGACGGCTTCGGCATCACACCGTTGTTCCGCCGGCAGCGCACGCGCGCCGAACGGGGCGCCGGCTTCGGCGCGCAGCGCCTCCACGTCAATGGGGTGGCGCGCCGCGACCGGCACACCTTCGAATGCGGCGCCCGACTGCACCATCGAAGCCGCGTAGTAGAGCTGGCCGATGCCCGCGATGTGCATCGCTGCCGCGCACAGCGCGCAGGGCTCGCACGAGGTGTAGAGCGTGCAGCCGGCGAGGTCGACCGTCTTCAGATTGCGGCAGGCATCGCGGATCGCCTCGATCTCGCCGTGCGAGGTCGGGTCGACATGCGCCACCGAATGGTTGAAACCCTCGCCCACGATGGCGCCATCCTTCACAACGACGGCGCCGAAGGGTTCGGTGCCGGGCGTGTTGAGCGCCTGCGCAGACAGGGCCAGGGCACGCTGCATGAATTCGTCGCGGTACATCGTCATCCCATGCCCTCCAGCACCGAAAGGATGTTGCCGGCCGGGTCGCGGAACCAGGCGATCACCGGCCCGCCCGGATCGCGCGAGATGCCGTTGGCGTCGGTCTTCACCCCCCCAGGCACGTCGTACACCTCGAAGCGCACGCCGCGGCGCTTGAGTTCGGTCACCGCCTGATCCACGCTCTTCACCGGAAAGTTGAGGATGGTGAAGCTGGCCGGGGTGTGGTCGGGCTTGGCATACACCAGCACGTCGGTGCCGCCACCCAGGTGCAGCGTCATCAGGCCGTCGGACTCGGCCACGTCGAGCCCGAGCGTCTCGCCGTAGAAGGCGAGAGCCACGGACATGTCGTCCACCGAAAAGCCACTGAAGGCTTTGCTCTTGCTCAGCATGTTTGCCGCTTCCATGTTGAATCGATGCCGACGTTGGCGGTCAGTCATTGTGGCGTGCGCCGCATCCCCCTGCACTCCCGATAATGGCGCGATGGTTCGCCCCGGCCAACAACTCCACCCCCATCGTGACCCGGCACCGCTGCTGCCGGCCGCGACGGTGTTGCTGTTGCGCGATACAGCCGACGGCATCGAAGTGCTGATGACCCGGCGCTCCGAACACGCCAGCTTTGCGCCGGGCGCCTATGTGTTCCCGGGCGGGCGCATCGACGACAGCGATATCGAGGCCCGCCCCATTGCCACGCGGCGCCGCACCCAGAGCCGCCTGCAGCTGACCCAGTCGATCGCCGCGATCCGCGAGAGCTTCGAGGAAGTGGGCGTGCTGCTGGCGCGCCATCCCGGTGGGCGCATGGTCAGCGGCGCCGAGGTGGCGGCGATGGACCGCAGCACGCCGCCGGCCATGTCGCTGGCCGCCCAGTGCGCGGTGCGCGGGCTGCGGCTGGCGAGCGACCAGGTGTTCACGCTCGCGCACTGGATGACCGACCGCGACCTGCCGAAACGCTTCGACGTGCCCTTTCTGGTGGCGCGCATGCCCGAGGATCAAGTGCCGGTGGCGGACGAAACCGAGCAGTTCGAGCCCTGCTGGGTGCGCCCGGCCGATGCGCTGGCGCGTTTCGCACAAAAGCGCTTCGTCATGCTTTTCCCGACCGTGCGCACGCTCGAGCGGCTCGCCGCTTTCGACAGCGTCGACGCGGTGCTTGCCGTCTGCGCGCGTGAGCAGCCGCTGTGGACGAGCTGCCCGCGCGCCGGGTTGCTCGGCGGCAAGGAAGCGCGCTACATGGAGCACGAGGCGCCCTACGGCGAGCTCGCGCTGGTCTGCCCCGACGGCCAGATCCTGCATCCGCTCGACTGGCAGTGTCAGGAGCCGGTCAGGCTGCTCAAGAATGTTCAGCGCCTCACGGCGAACAACCCGAGCGCGATGACCGGGCCGGGCACCAACACCTGGATCGTGGGCGATGCTTCCACCGGCTACATCGTGATCGACCCGGGGCCGAACGACTTCGACCACATCGGCCGGCTCTGGCGCCTGACGCAGGGCGACATCCGTGCGATCGTCTGCACCCACTCGCATGCCGACCATGCGCCGGGCGCGCTGCCGCTGCAGGCACTGTGCCGGCAGCGGCCGCCGATCCTGGGCCTGCCCTCGGCGCCCACCGCACGGGCCTCGGCGCGCTTCACGCCCGACCGGGCGCTGCAAAATCAGGAGCGCATCACGCTGACAGGGCGGGCGCAGCAGGCCGATTCGGTAGTGAGTGCCACGCACACGCTGCGCGTGATCCACACGCCAGGCCATGCCGCCAACCACCTCTGCCTGCTGCTCGAGGAAGACGGCCTGCTGTTCACCGGCGACCATGTGCTGAACGGCAGCACCACCGTGGTCGACCCGCCCGACGGCAACATGACCACCTACCTCCACTCGCTGGATCTGCTCGACGAGGCCTGCGTGACGCACGGTGTCGAGTTCATCCTGCCGGCGCATGGCTATGTGCTGGGCCAGGCGCGGGCGGCGATCGCGCGGCTCAAGGCGCACCGCATGAAGCGCGAGGCCAAGATCGCCGCCGTGATGCGCCAGTTGCCCGACGGCACGCCCGAGGAATGGCTGGAGCTGGCCTACGACGACGTGCCCTCGCGCATGTGGCCGGTGGCGGCACGCTCGCTCGAAGCCCATGTCGACCGCATCCGGCTGCTGACCCGAATATGAATCGACCCATGACTGACGAAGAAGGTATCCGCCTGGCCAAACGCGTGGCGGCGCTGGCCGTTTGTTCGCGCCGCGAGGCCGAACTGCTGATCGAGAGCGGCGCCGTGCGCGTCGACGGCCGCGTGGTCGAAGTGCCGGCGCACCGCGTGCGCGACGCGCAGCAGGTGGAGATCGAGACCGGCGCGCGGCCGAGCGCCGTGGAGCCGGTGACGCTGCTGTTGCACAAGCCGGCCGGCATCGCCTTCGACGCACCGCTGCCGAAGCTGCTGGTGATGGCGCAGCACAGCGAAAGCGACCGCTCGCAGCGGCCGCCGCTGCAGCGCCACTTTGCCGGGCAGCACTGCTTCACCCCGCTCGAAACCGGCGCCAGCGGGTTGCTGGTGTTCACGCAGGAACTGCGCGTCGAACGCAAGCTGGTGGAAGACGCCGGGCTGATCGAAAACGAAGTGATGGTCGACGTGGCCGGCCCGGTCGATCCGCGCGCGCTGCACCGGCTCAACCAGTCACCGGTGATCGACGGTCGCGCAATGCTGCCGGCCAAGGTCAGCATCGGCCGCGAGGCCGACGGGGTGACCGGGCTGCGCTTCGCAGTCAAGGGCAGCTGGCCGGGCCAGATCGCGCAGATGTGCGACATGGCCGGGCTGCGCATCGTGGCGATGAAGCGCATTCGCGTGGGCCGGCTGCCGCTGGCCGGCCTCGCGCCGGGCGAGTGGCGGTTCATGGCACCGAACGAACGTGTCTGACCTGAGGCTCACGCCCGGGCGCAGCGCACTCGCCGGCGTCGGCGCGCTGGTGGGCTGGCTCGCGCTGGCGCTGCAGCTCGTGCTGTCGATCCAGCTCGCGCTCGGCAACGCGCGCTCGACTGGTTGGGGCGTGTTCATGTACTTCGGCTACTTCACGGTGCTGACCAACGTGCTGGTGGCGGTGGTGCTCAGCGCCGCGTGGACGCGCTCCTGCGCCGCCTTCTGGCAGCTCTGGCGCCGGCCCGGAGTGACGACGGCAGTCGCGACCTCGATCACCGTTGTCGGCCTGGTCTATTTCTTCGTGCTGCGCCACATCTGGGCGCCGCAGGGCCTGCTGTGGCTGGCGGACGTGCTGCTGCACTACGTGATGCCGTTGCTGTTTCTGCTCTGGTGGTGGCAGGCCGTGCCCGCGCGCGCGCTGCGCTGGCGCGACCTGCCGTGGTGGTGGGCCTACCCGCTGGGTTACCTCGTCTATGCGATGGTGCGCGGTGCGATCTGGGGCGTCTACCCCTATCCCTTCGTCGACGTCGCCACGCTCGGCCCGGGGCGTGTGGCGCTCAACGCAGTGGGCATCCTGGCCGGCTATTCGGCAATCGCGCTGCTGCTGATAGTGGTGGGCCGGGTCAAGCCCCGGCCCTGATCCGGCGGTCGGAGCAGGCCGGTAGACTCCCGCGCAGGAGGGAATTTTTCATGAACGACGACACGCCGGTCGCACAGCCGCGCCCGCCCATCGAACAACATGCCGTGCGCTTTTCGGGCGACGGCGGCGAGTATTTCGGCGTCTGGATGGTCAACGTGCTGCTGACCATCGTCACGCTCGGGCTCTATACGCCCTGGGCGCGGCGCCGCACCGTGCAGTACTTCTACGGCCACACCGAGCTGGCCGACAGCCCGTTCGAGTTCACCGCGCCGCTGCGGCGCATGGTGATCGGCTTCCTGCTGTTTGCCGCGCTCTACGTCGCTTTCGAGCTGGCGTCGAACACCGGCCAGGACACGGCCGTGGCAGCGATGCTGGTGGTCGGCGCGGCGCTGGCGCCCTGGCTCTGGGGCAGCGCGATGCGCTTCCGGCTCGGCCACACGCGCTGGCGCGGGCTGCGGCTGCAGTTCCAGGCCAGCTGGGCCGAGGTTTACCAGGCGAGTTGGCCGGTGTTTGCGCTGGCGGCGCTCTGGCTGGCGCTGGGCTTTGCCCTCGACCGCATGACGCCGCCCGCGCCCGCACCCGCCGGGGCATCGACGCTGGTCGCGCAAGCCCAGGCCGCGCCCGATGTCGGCGCGCAGCAGGAAGACGAAGAAGACACGTCGTCCATGGCAGATGACGGGGACGACGCGAAGCTGCCCAAGTTCCCGGTCGTTACCCCCGCGATGTGGGGCCTCGGGCTGCTGGGCGTGGTGCTGAGCCTGCTGTGCCTCATCCGCCTGGAATACAACTACAAGAGCCTTCTGGTGCGCCGCACGCTGATCGGCTCGCAGGCCGGCCGCTGGAAGCCGGTGTACCGCGACTTCGTGCGGATCTGGCTCGCGAGCGTGGCCGTGTTCGTGCTCTCGGTGGCGCTGATCATCGGCGTGGTGGCGCTGCTGGTCGTGTTGTTCGGCGGGCTGGCCCTGCTGTCGGGCTCGCGCCCGATGGGCATGATGGCCATCGTGCTCGTGATGGCGCTGCTGTTCGGCGGCTTCCTCGCATTCTTCCTCGCGGCCACGCCTGCGCTGGCCTACCGCGAGGCCCGCATGTTCCAGCTGATGTGGAACAACATCGGCGTGAGCGACATCGCGCGCTTTCGCACCGGGCTGGGCACCGGCGCCTTCGTCTGGCGGCGCGTGCGCAATTCGATCTTCAGCGTGCTGACGCTGGGTTTCTACCGGCCGTTCGCACGCATCAACGAGTACCACATGAAGAGCGAGTCGGTCACGCTGCACCTGCGCGGCGGACTGGAGCCGCTGGTGGGCCGGCTGAGCCAGCAACAGCAGGACGGCTTCGGCGATGCGATCGGCGACGCGGTCGGCTTCGACCTGATCAGCTGACGGCATGGAGCCCCTGCTGCGTGCGCGCTGGTTCGATGGGCTGAGCAGCCAGGCGCAGCCCGTGCTCGTGGGCCTCGTGCCCGGCCCGCGTGGCCCTGCGCTCCATCTGCACCCGCTGGCCGCCGGCGGGGCAGCCCCCCGCGTGTTCGCGCACGGTGAAATCGGCTGGCCCGAGGCATGGAATCCGCGGCGCGCCCAGCGCACGGTGGTGGTCGACCTGCGCAGCGGCGGCAGCCTCGAAATCGACGATGGCGCGCAATGGCATGCCGCACTCGAAGCGGCCGGCGGGCGGCCGGGCCTCGCGCAGCGCATGCAGACGCACTGGCGCGTGTTCGCGACGGTGCTGGTCGTCGCGGTGCTCGGCCTCTGGGCCTTCTACCGCTGGGGCACGCCCTGGGCCGCGGCGCAGTTGGCGCGGCACGTGCCTCTGGGCTGGGAGCAGCAGCTGTCGGCCGAGGCGATGCAGGAACTCGACGCGAGCTACCTGAAGCCGAGCAAGCTCGCGCCCGAACGCCAGGCCGAGCTGCGCGCGGCGTTCGACAGCCTGGTGCGGCAGATGGGCCCGGAGTTCGCGCGCTACCCGGGCTATGCGCCGACCATGACGCTGGCGTTCCGCTCGGGCATGGGTGCCAACGCCTTCGCATTGCCGGGCGGCGCGATGGTCGTCACCGACGGCCTGGTCGAGGCCGCGCGCAAACGCGGCCTCGGCGACGATGCCCTAGTGGGCGTGCTGGCCCACGAGATGGGCCACGTGGTGCACCGGCACACGACCCGGCTGGTGGTCGAACAGGGTGTGCTCAACGTCGGGCTGGGCCTGGCGATGGGCGATGTGTCGAGCATCGTCGCCACCGGCAGCACGCTGCTGACCGGCCTGGCCTACCAGCGCAACCACGAGGCCGAGGCCGACTGCTTCGCCGTGGCACTGATGCGCAAGGCGCAGCGCCCGCTGGCGCCAATGGCCGACCTGCTGCTGGCGATCGACGGGCCGGAAGAAGAAAAAGAAAGCAAAAAGGGGAAAGACGACAAGCCGAAAGCCACGCCGCCGTCATCCACTTCGTCCGCGCTGGCCAACCTGCTCAGCAGCCACCCGGCCACGGCCGAGCGCGCCCAGCGCATGAAATCGGGGCAGCTGCAGGGTTGCACCGCGCCCCGGTAAAAAAAGTGTGAAGCCCGCCGATAAGCCGGATTCTGTGCGTGGACGCTTCCTTGCGGTTGCGCCCACGTGACCGCCATTAATCTGGGCCGCCGGTCACCCGGACGGCTCGATGCCACCTACCCGCCAGCTCAGCGGAACCACCTCGATACTGGCCTACTTGGTGTTGCTGCGCGCAGAGATTGCCCGTTTCACCCGGCGCCGGGTTGCCCCTTTGCCGACTCGTCTCTGTTGCTCTGATCCTCACCTCACGGTGGAGAGTCGTTAACTCCTGCGCTGTCCTGTGCAGTCCGGACGTTCCTCCAGTGCGCTCTTTCGAGACTTGCACCAGCGGCGGTCTGGCGTGCTTCACGGAACGGATTATCTCGCCACAATGGCGATCCACTGTTTTGATGATGCCAGGAGACCCTCCCATGAAAGCCCAGAACATCCTAGAGACCATCGGCAACACGCCGCACATCCGCATCCAGCGCCTGTTCGGCGCTGCGAAACAGCAGGTCTGGATCAAATCCGAGCGCGCGAACCCGGGCGGCTCGATCAAGGATCGCATCGCCCTGTCGATGATCGAAGACGCCGAGAAATCGGGCGCGCTCAAGCCCGGCGGCACCATCGTCGAGCCGACCTCCGGCAACACCGGCATCGGCCTCGCGATGGTCGCGGCGGTCAAGGGCTACAAGCTGGTGCTGGTAATGCCCGACAGCATGTCGCTCGAGCGCCGCCGCCTGATGCTGGCCTACGGTGCAACCTTCGACCTGACGCCACGTGCCGGCGGCATGAAGGCCTCGATCGCGCGGGCGGAAGAACTCGTCGCAACCACGCCCAATTCGTGGATGCCGCAGCAGTTCAACAACCCGGCCAACATCGACGTGCACGTGCGCACCACGGCCGAAGAGATCGCGGCCGACTTTCCCGATGGCATTGACGTGCTGATCACGGGCGTGGGCACCGGCGGCCACATCACCGGCTGCGCGAAAGTGCTCAAGGCGAAATGGCCCAAGCTCAAGGTGTTCGCGGTCGAGCCGGTGGCCTCGCCGGTGATCTCGGGCGGCGCGCCGTCGCCGCACCCGATCCAGGGCATCGGCGCCGGCTTCATTCCGAAGAACCTCGACGTGAGCCTGCTCGACGGCGTGATCCAGGTCGACGCCGAGCCGGCGCGCGAGATGGCACGCCGTTGCGCGGTCGAAGAGGGCATGCTGGTCGGCATCTCGTCCGGCGCCACGCTCGCCGCCATCGCGCAGAAGCTGCCCGAATTGCCGGCCGACGCGGTGGTGCTGGGCTTCAACTACGACACAGGCGAGCGCTACCTGTCGGTGGACGGCTTCCTGCCGGCGCTGCCGGCCTGACGGGCGGGCCTCATACCGGGTCGCGTTCAAAGATAAAGAACCCTGGCCTTTGGCGGCAGGCATCGCGCCCGCGCTTCGTGCTTGACGTTTCGGGGTTCGTTCAGGGTAGGCCGACGGCGGTGGGTGACCCCTTCCGCGAATGTCCCCCGGCCTGCGGCCTCCTCCTTTATTTCGCTGCAGGGGCCACCCGCCGCCATCGGCCTGGACACGCTCGTGGTGCTCAGCGCGAGACGGTCACGCCGCTTCCCGGATCAGGGCGGTGGGGCACGCTGCCTGGCCTAAGATTCGCACCTTGCTTGATAACCACGAGCCGCACGATGATTCGCCTCTCCGAAATCAAACTCCCGCTGGATCCGCCTTCCGATGCGCTGCCGCGCGCGGTGCAGGGCCTGCTCGGCGTCGAAGCAGACGCCGTCGCCCACATCCATGTGCACAAGCGCAGCTTCGATGCGCGCAAGGTCGACCTGCTGCAGGTCTACATCGTCGATGTCACGCTGGCAGACCCCGGCCGCGAAGCCGTAGTGTTCGCCAAGCTGGCCGGCAACCCACGCGTGACGCCGACACCCGACATGGCCTACCGGCTCCCGGCGCAGGCACCCGCCAGCCTGCCGGTGCGGCCCGTGGTGGTCGGCTTCGGCCCCTGCGGCATCTTCGCGGCGCTGCTGCTGGCGCAGATGGGCTTCAGGCCGATCGTGCTGGAGCGCGGCAAGACCGTGCGGCAGCGCACCAAGGACACCTGGCGCCTGTGGCGCAAGAACGTGCTCAACCCTGAAAGCAACGTGCAGTTCGGCGAGGGCGGCGCCGGCACGTTCTCGGACGGCAAGCTCTACAGCCAGATCAAGGATCCGCGCTTTCTCGGCCGCAAGGTGATGGAAGAGTTCGTCAAGGCCGGCGCACCGCCCGAGATTCTCTACGTCGCGCACCCGCACATCGGCACCTTCAAACTGGTGAAGGTGGTCGAGACGATGCGCGCAGAAATCATCGCACTCGGCGGCGAAGTGCGCTTCGAGCAGCGCGTGACCGACGTGCGGATCGAAGACGGCCATCTGCGGGGATTGACCGTGCTCGACCAGGCCACCGGCGCCACCAGCGAACTGCGCTGCGACCACGCGGTGATGGCGCTCGGCCACAGCGCGCGCGACACCTTCGAGATGCTGCATGCGCGCGGCGTGCACATCGAGGCCAAGCCGTTTTCGATCGGCTTTCGCGTCGAGCACCCGCAGGGCCTGATCGATCGCGCACGCTGGGGTCGCCATGCGGGACACCCACTGCTCGGTGCGGCCGACTACAAGCTGGTGCACCACGCGAGCAACGGCCGCTCGGTCTACAGCTTCTGCATGTGCCCCGGCGGCACCGTGGTCGCGGCCACCAGCGAGCCGGGCCGTGTGGTCACCAACGGCATGAGCCAGTACTCGCGCAACGAGCGCAACGCCAACGCAGGCATCGTGGTGGGGATCGACCCGACCGACTTTCCCGGCGATGCGCTGGCAGGCATCGCGTTGCAACGCGAACTCGAATCCAACGCCTTCGTGCTCGGCGGCAGCGACTACCGCGCGCCGGGTCAGCTGGTCGGCGACTTCATCGCGGACAGGCCCTCCACCGCGCTCGGCAGCGTCGAGCCCTCGTACAAGCCCGGCGTGACGCCGGGCGACCTGCACCAGGCCCTGCCCGGCTACGCCATCGAGGCGATGCGCGAGGCCTTTCCGGCCTTTGGTCGCAAGATCAAGGGCTTCGACCTGCACGACGCGGTGCTCACGGGTGTTGAAACACGCACCTCGTCGCCCATCAAGATCACGCGCGGCGAAGATCTTCAAAGCCTCAACGTGCGCGGGCTCTACCCTGCCGGCGAAGGCGCGAGCTACGCGGGCGGCATCCTCTCGGCGGGTGTCGATGGCATCAAGGTGGCGGAGGCGGTGGCGCGCGGCCTGCTCGCCGAAGCGACCTGAAAAAAGAAAGCCGCCAGGCGGCGGCTTTCTCGTTCGTGAAACACCGCGGAACCGGCTTTGCCGGGCCGCTGGTGTTGCCCCCTGCAAGGGGGTTGGCGCAGCGACACGAAGTGCGCGAAGACTGGGGGTTAGCTTTGCTGCAGTGCGGCGATGCGTTCTTCGATCGGCGGATGGGTGGCGAACAGCTTGCCGACCGCGCCGGTGATGCCCATCGCTTCCACGGCCTTGGGCAGTTCGCCGGCAGGCAGACCGCCGAGGCGGGCCAGCGCATTCATCATGGGCTGCTTGCGGCCCATGAGCTGCGCGGCGCCGGCATCGGCACGGAACTCCCGCTGGCGCGAGAACCAGGCCACCACGATGGCGGCGGCGAAGCCGAGCACGATGTCGAGCACGATGGTCGTCACCATGTAGCCGATGCCTGGGCCCGACGAGCGGTCGTCGCCGCGGCGCAGGAAGGAATCGACCGCGTAGCCGATCACGCGCGAGAGGAACACCACGAAGGTGTTCATCACGCCCTGGATCAGCGCCATCGTGACCATGTCGCCATTCGAGATGTGCGCGACCTCGTGGCCGATCACGGCTTCAACCTCTTCGCGCGTCATGCCCTGCAACAGGCCGGTGGACACCGCCACCAGCGACGAGTTCTTGAACGCGCCGGTGGCGAAGGCGTTGGGCTCGCCCTCGAAGATGCCGACTTCGGGCATGCCGATGCCGGCCTTGTCGGCGAAGTTGCGCACGGTCTGCACGATCCAGGCTTCGTCGGGCGTCTGGGGGTTGTCGATCATGCGCAGCCCGGCCGTCCACTTGGCCATCGGCTTGCTGATCAGGAGCGAGATGATCGCACCGCCGAAACCCATCACCAGCGCAAAGCCGAGCAGCGCCGTGAGGTTGAGGCCGTTGGCCGTGAGAAAGCGGTTGACGCCAAGCAGGCTGGCGACGACGCCGAGCACCGCCACTACCATGACGTTGGTCAGGACAAACAGAAGAATGCGTTTCAAGTTGATTTCTCCGTGGGGAAACGTTGGCGCGCAGTTGGGGGCCGGATGGCCCCCTTCAAGCTGTGCTTCGACGCGCAACCGTGTGGGTTGTTGTTCTACTCAGTGGATCGGCGCGGCCGAAAAACGTCCGAGTCATCATAAAAGCAAAAGTTCTGGTTGGCGGCCCACCAGCCGGGTATGCCGAGAACGGGAAGGGTCACAAAAGGCTTGGTCGAAAGATGGGCAGCATCGAGCGCGGCGGTGATCGCTGCGTCGTCGGCGGCGATCGATTTCGCAGCGTCCGGCGCCAGCAGGACATGCGCAGTGGCCGCTTTCCTCGGCGCAATCAGCTTCTCCAGCAGCGCATGGCCGAAAACCAGCAGGCGCGCCTGCTGCCACAGCGAACGCTCGGTGACGAAAAGCCGCTGCCAGTCGCGCGCGATCAGCGCCTGCCAGAGCGCCGGCGGCGCATCGAGCACGGCGCCGTTCTCGTCGAACAGCGTGAGCGCATCGCGCAGCGGGCCGCGCGTGGCGCCGATGCCGACGCGGGCGATCTCCGCCGCCTGCAACGCGTTGAGCCGACGCTTGGCCTGCGGAAAGCGCAGCCACACCAGTCCATTGAAGAAGTCGTGCAGGTTGTCGCGGGTGGGGACGGTGCCGGTGCGGTGGATGAAGGCTTCGTAGGCTTCGCCGGGCGGCAAGTGATGGTGTGAAGCAAAGCCCGGGTGACCCTGCCCGCGCTCGAATTTCAAAGCAGACGCTACGGGATTGCTTCTGGCGACAAATTCGACGCGCTGTCCGATTTCCCGGTATGAGTCGAACCAAGGCATGACCCAGTCAATTGGAGCCCAGTCCGGCGTCTGAACTTGCATGGGTCTACGGCTTGGCTGGCTTCTTCAGCAACTTGACTTGTTTTGGAGACCCTGTAGTGGGCAAGACCTTGAAATACGTCGGATGCTTGCGAAACATCTCGTGCAATGGTTTATTTCCCGTCTTGATGTTCTTGGCACTGAGTGGTGTTCCAAGTTGATTCAACTGCTTCACCGTATCAGGTCGCCACTCCGGCAACGCCGCAAGAATCCGGCGTACCGCGTCCACGTCTTCCGAAATCGGCTCGGATGTCAGTACTAGCGCGGCAATAGGTACAGCCACAGGTGGCCGCGCAACCGGCGCCACTGCAGGCATCGGTGACAGCGGAGGCTGCGTCACGGGCGAACCAGCAGCAATCGGGCTGCCAGCGACAGCCACTTCGTCATCGAAGAGAACTTGGTCATATACGCGACGTAGCGCATCCGCATCCGCCGCCAAGCGGTGCGCGAAACACTGAACGCGAATGCCAGCTTCCCGAAGTCGTACGGCAAGCGCTGCGAAGTCGGCGTCACTCGATGCAATGGCCACGGTCAAAGGCAACGCTTCGTCACGAAGGAGATCCATCGCATCTACGGTCAATGCGACGTCTGTTGTCCCCTTTCCAAGATTGACAAACGCTCGAACCGCATGTTTTCGCAAAACGTCTTTCATCGCGCCGAGCTTTTCGTGTCCGCCGTAGGCCCGGCGCACCAACAATGCTGCGCCTGTCTTCCGCAAATACTTGACCATCTCATCGGCAAACTGGCCGGAGATGTTGTCTGCATCAATAAGGAGCGCAATTTCGTTCTTCATAGTCACCCGAGGTCGAGCAGTCGGTCTACAAATGCGGTGTGCCTATGCAATGCTCAATTGGCCGACGCGCCCGTCCATCGAATGCGATCCGGATGCTGCAGCACCGCGAATTCGTCGGTGAGCTTGTCGAACAGCTTCAGCGAGCTGCCGTGCTTGCCGAGCAATCCCGCCGCACGCAGGGCCTGGGCGGCATCGTTGAGGGCGACCTCCTTGCCGGTGCGCAGCGCGGGCAAGGCCTGCAGGATGAACTCGGCCGCTTCGGAGGGCGGGTTGGGCTGGCGGGGAGTTGCGGTCTTGCGGGCCGTGGTCTTTGCAGCGGTCTTCTTGGCGGTCGGTGCGGTCTTGGCAGCGGCCGTCTTGGTTGCCGGCCTGGCGCGGGTTTTACGGGCCGGCGCCGGTGTCGCAGCGGCGGCCGGCCGGCTGCCGTGGTGTTCGAGGTCGGTGAACGCGTCGTACGCGCCCACCGTCTCCTCGCCCGTCTTGCCTTGCTGGCCGATGCCGCAGACGCGACAGCCCTTCTCGCGCAGGCGGATCACAAGCGGCGCGAAGTCGGAGTCGGACGACACCAGGTAGACGACCTGCGGGCGCTCGGCGATGGCCAGGTCGAGCGCGTCGACGGCGAGCGCGATGTCGGTGCTGTTCTTGCCCGCGGCGAGGTTGACCATCGGCCGCACCGACAGGCGCTTGAACAGCGACTGGTGCTTGAGCGCGACCTCGGCCGTGCAGTAGGCACGCCGCACATGCAGTGCGCCGTGTTCGGCCAGCACCTTGTGCACGGCCTGCTCCATCACATCGGCCGAGACGTTGTCGGCGTCGATCAGCAGCATCACCTTCGGTGTCGGGGCGTTCATGCGAGCCTCCAGTTCAGTGTTTCGCCACCGCGCAGCGGCTTCAGCAGGGCATCGCCGTACGGCACGGTCTCGGGCACCGTCCAGGCCTCGCGCTTGAGCGTGACGGTGTCGGTGGCGCGCGGCAGGCCGTAGAAATCGGGGCCGTGCAGGCTCGCGAAGCCTTCGAGCTTGTCGAGCGCGCCGGCGTTGTCGAAGGCCTCGGCATAAAGCTCGATGGCCGTCAGCGCGGTGTAGCAGCCGGCGCAGCCGGATGCGTGTTCCTTCAGGTGCGCCGCGTGCGGCGCGCTGTCGGTGCCGAGGAAGAAGCGGTCGCTGCCGCTCGTTGCCGCCTCGACCAGTGCGACGCGATGGGTTTCGCGCTTGAGCACCGGCAGGCAGTAGTAGTGCGGCCGGATGCCGCCGGTGAAGATCGCGTTGCGGTTGTAGAGCAGGTGGTGCGCCGTGATGGTGGCGGCGGTGAAGCGGCCGGCGTCGCGCACGTAGTGCACGCCCTCTTTCGTGGTCAGGTGCTCGAACACGATCTTGAGCTCGGGGAAGTCGCGCCGCAGCGGCACCATCACGCGGTCGACGAACACCGCCTCGCGGTCGAACAGGTCGATGGCCGGATCGGTCACCTCGCCATGCACCAGCAGCAGCAGGCCGTGCTTCTGCATGGCCTCGAGCGTCTTGTAGGTCTTGCGGACGTCGGTCACGCCGGCATCGCTGTTGGTGGTGGCACCCGCGGGGTAGAGCTTGAGGGCCCGCACGCCCGCCTCGGCGGCCAACGCGACCTCTTCGGGCGGCAGCCGGTCGGTGAGGTAGAGCGACATCACGGGCTCGAACTTCACGCCCGGTGGAACCGCTGCGAGGATGCGATCGCGGTAGTCCAGCGCCTGCTGCGCCGTGGTCACCGGCGGGCGCAGGTTGGGCATGATCAGCGCGCGGCCGAACTGGCGCGCCGAGTGCGGCACCACGGCTTCGAGCGCGGCGCCATCGCGCACATGGAGGTGCCAGTCGTCGGGGCGCAGGAGGGTCAGGGTATCTGTCATGGCTCGGGATTGTCCCATTCGCATGCCGGGAAACCGCGTCCGATCCTAGAATCGATAATCGATTCATACATATAAAAACAGATGGTCAGCAAGAAATCTGCGCCGGCGCGCCAGGTCGAGGACGATGCGGCGCCGGCCGACCCGCTCTTCAACCAGTCGCTCGAGAAGGGCCTGGCGGTGCTGCACGCCTTCGACGGCGCGCACCGGACGATGACGCTGGCCGAGGTGGCGGCGCGCGCCGGCATGAGCAAGGCCTCAGCGCAGCGCACGGTGCACACGCTGCAGGTGCTGGGCTACGTGGGCAAGCACGAGCAGACGCGCCGCTTCCAGCTGCGGCCCAAAATCATGGACATCGGCTTCAACTACCTCGCCAGCCATCCGCTGGTGCAGGTGGCGAACCCCTACCTTGCGCAACTCGCCAACGCCAGCGGCGAGACGGCAAGCCTGACCGAGCCGGTGGAACTGGACATGCTGTACGTGGCCCAGCGGGTCACGAGCCAGTTCATTCCGGTCTCGACCCCCGTGGGCATGCGGATTCCGATGTACTGCACCAGTTCGGGTCGCGCCTGGCTCAGTTCGCTGCCGACCGAAGAGGCCAGGGCCATGCTGCAGCGCTCCCGGCGCGTGGCGCGCACGCCGGCCACGCTGACCAACTTGAACGCCATCCTGGCGCGCGTCGCCGCCTGCCGCAAGCTCGGCTATGCGTACAACGCGGAGGAACTGTTCCTCGGGGACATGGGCATCGGCGCACCGATCGTCGACGGCAAGGGGCGCGCGCTCGGCGCGGTGCATGTGGCGCCGCCCACCAGCCGGTGGAGCCTGGAGGCTGCGCAAAAGAAGCTTGCACCGATGGTGATCGAGTGCGCGCGCGCCATCTCCAGCGCCATCTCGCACTGACGCCCCCTGCGCGCGCCTGTAAGCCGCGCAAATATATCGATTATCGATATCGATTTACCTTTAAACGATGCGGCCGAATGCAGAGATTGGCACAGCACTTGCTTTGCCAGAGCACAGATCCGTCCGAATTTGCAACCCATCTTTTAGAGGCCGCTCCATGATGAACCTGATGACGTCTTCCCAGCCTGCCAGGCAATTCTGGATCGGGCTTGTCGCCGCCTGTGCCGCCCTCGCCTGCGGCGGCGCCGCGGCCCAGGAAAAAACGCTGCGCATTGCCATGACCGCCGCGGACATTCCGCGCACGCTGGGCCAACCCGATCAGGGCTTCGAGGGCAACCGCTTCACCGGCATCCCGATCTACGACTCGCTCACGCAATGGGATCTGTCGAAGGCCGACGCCCCGAGCGTGCTGATCCCCGGTCTCGCGACCTCCTGGGCGGTGGACGCCAAGGACAAGACCAAGTGGACGTTCAAGCTGCGTCCCGGCGTCAAGTTCCACGATGGCTCGGCCTTCACGGCCGACGCCGTGGTCTGGAACGTGAACAAGGTGCTCGACAAGGAAGCGCCGCAGTTCGATCCGAGCCAGGTCGGCGTGACGGCCTCGCGCATGCCCACGCTCAGGAGCGCCCGCAAGATCGACGACATGACCGTCGAGCTGACGACCAGCGAGCCCGACGCGTTCCTGCCGATCAACCTCACCAACCTGTTCATGGCCTCGCCGGCGCAGTGGCAAAAGAAGTTCGAGGCCGCCGCCGGCGCGACTCCCGCCGACAAGGCCAAAGCCGCCTGGACGGCCTTCGCCGCCGACCCGGCCGGCTCGGGCCCGTTCAAGGTCACCCGCTTCGTGGCGCGCGAACGCCTCGAACTGGCAGCCAACAAGACCTACTGGGACGCGAAGCGCGTGCCGAAGATCGACAAGGTCGTGATGCTGCCGATGCCGGAAGCCAATGCGCGCACCGCTGCGCTGCTCGGTGGCCAGGTCGACTGGATCGAAGCGCCGGCGCCCGACGCCATGCCGCAGATCACGCAGCGCGGCTTCAAGATCTATTCGAACGCGCAACCGCACGTGTGGCCGTGGCAACTCTCCTTTGTCGAGGGCTCGCCCTGGCTCGACAAGCGCGTGCGCCAGGCCGCCAACCTGTGCATCGACCGCGGCGGCATGAAACAGTTGCTTGGCGGCATGATGGCCGAGCCCAAGGGCACCGTGCCACCCGGCCACCCGTGGTTCGGCAAGCCGACCTTCGACATCAAGTACGACGTGAAGGCGGCGCAGGCACTGATGACGCAGGCCGGCTACTCGGCCGCCAAGCCGATCAAGGTGAAGGTGCAGATCTCGGCTTCGGGCTCGGGCCAGATGCAGCCGCTGCCGATGAACGAGTTCGCGCAGCAGTCGCTCAAGCAATGCTTCTTCGACGTGCAGTTCGACGTGATCGAATGGAACACGCTGTTCACCAACTGGCGCAAGGGCGCAAAGGATCCGTCGGCCAACGGCGCCAACGCGACCAACGTGAGCTTCGCGGCGATGGATCCCTTCTTCGCGATGGTTCGCTTCGTGAGCACCAAGGCGTTCCCGCCGGTGTCGAACAACTGGGGCTACTACGGCAGCCCCGAGGTCGACAAGCTGGTGGCCGATGCGCGCACCAGCTTCGACGAAAAGGCCCGCGATGCCGCGCTGGCCAAGCTGCACGAGCACATCGTCGACGACGCGCCGTTCGTCTGGATCGCGCACGACGTGGGCCCGCGCGCGCTGTCGGCCAAGGTCAAGAACGTGGTGCAGCCGCGCAGCTGGTTCATCGACATCGCGACCATGACGATGGAGTGAATGAGCTCTCCCCCAAGCTTCGCGCACTTCGTGTCGCTGCGCCAACCCCCTCACCGGGGGCAACACCAGCGGCCCGGCGAAGCCGGTTCCGCGGTGTTCCCCGAAGGGGCTTCGCTGCGCTTGCCACGTCCCGATAACAAAGCGCCATGTTTGCCTACTTGATCCGCCGCATCATCTACGCCGTGCCGATCATGATCGGCGTGGCCCTCGTGTGCTTCCTGCTCGTGCACATCGCGCCGGGCGACCCGCTGGTGTCGATCCTGCCGCCCGATGCCTCGGCCGACCTGCAGGCACAGCTGCGCGAGCTCTACGGCTTCAACCGCTCGCTGCCCGAGCAGTTCGCGATGTGGGTGTGGCGCGCGATGCATGGCGATCTCGGCGTGTCGATTGCGAGCAACCGGCCGGTGGCCACCGAAGTGCTGACGGCGGTCGGCAACACATTGCGGCTCGCAGTGGTCGCGACCGTGATCGGCTTCGTGGTCGGCTGCCTGTTCGGCTTCGTCGCCGGCTACTTCCGCGGCTCCTGGCTCGACCGCTTCGCATCGATGCTCTCGGTGCTCGGCGTGAGCGTGCCGCACTACTGGCTCGGCATGGTGATGGTGATCGTGTTCTCGTCGCAGTTGATGCTGCTGCCGGCCACCGGCGCCGGGCCGGGTGGCTCGAGCGACTGGGCCTGGGACTGGGATCACATCCAGTTTCTGGTGCTGCCGGCGATCACGATGTCGGTGATTCCGATGGGCATCATCGCGCGCACCGTGCGCGCGCTGGTGGCCGACATCCTCGACCAGGAATTCATCGTCGGCCTGCGCGCCAAGGGACTCACGCACCTCGGCGTGTTCCGCCACATGGTGAAGAACGCGGCGCCCACCGCGCTGGCGGTGATGGGGCTGCAGTTGGGCTACCTGCTCGGCGGCTCGATCCTGATCGAAACCGTGTTCTCCTGGCCGGGCACCGGCTTCCTGCTGAACTCCGCGATCTTCCAGCGCGACCTGCCGTTGCTTCAGGGCACGATTCTTGTGCTGGCACTGTTCTTCGTGGTGCTGAACCTGCTGGTCGACGTGCTGCAAACCTTGCTCGACCCCCGCATTGCGAGGGCCTGACCCATGGCCACCCTGACTGCTTCTTCCGCCGCCGTCGACCTGAACCCGCTGCCGATGCAGCGCTCGCGCGGCTACTGGACGTCGGCCATGCTGCGCTTCACGCGCGACCCGGTCGCGATGGGCGCGGCCTTGGTAGTGCTGCTGCTGATCGGCCTGGCGGTGTTCGGCCCCTGGCTGGCGCCGGCCGATCCTTACGCCTCGTCGATGCTCAAGCGGCTTAAGCCAATTGGCACTGAAGGCCTCCCACTCGGCAGCGATGAACTGGGCCGCGACATGCTGTCGCGCCTGATCGTCGGTGCGCGGCTGTCGCTCTTCATCGGCATCACGCCGGTGGTCTGCGCCTTCGTGTTCGGTGCGGTGATCGGCATCGTGGCTGGCTATGCAGGCGGCATCGTCAACACGCTGATCATGCGCACGATCGACGTGTTCTATGCATTCCCGTCAGTGCTGCTGGCCATTGCGCTGTCGGGCGTGCTCGGTGCGGGCGTCTTCAACTCGCT
Organism: Variovorax nitratireducens; assembly: GCF_051216545.1. Taxonomy (NCBI): domain Bacteria; kingdom Pseudomonadati; phylum Pseudomonadota; class Betaproteobacteria; order Burkholderiales; family Comamonadaceae; genus Variovorax; species Variovorax nitratireducens. Next base: position 346,943 of record NZ_JBPJZO010000001.1, on the reverse strand, counting down.
GATCTCGCTGACCATCGTGTTCATCCCGCAGATCGCGCGGGTGGCCGAAAGCGTGACCACGCAGGTGCGCAGCCGCGACTATGTGGAAGCAGCGCGTGCCTCTGGCGCCAATGCCTTCACGATCGTGCGTGTGCACGTGCTCGGCAACGTGCTCGGGCCGGTCTTCGTGTATGCCACCAGCCTGATCGCGGTGTCGATGATCCTGGCATCGGGCCTGTCCTTCCTCGGCCTCGGCGTGAAGCCGCCCGAACCCGAGTGGGGCCTGATGCTCAACACGCTGCGCACCGCGATCTACGTGCAGCCCTGGGTGGCGGCGCTGCCGGGGGCGATGATCTTCATTACATCGATTTCCTTCAACATCCTCTCCGACGGTCTGCGCTCGGCGATGGACAACAAGGGTTAGGGATGGGAACTCGTTTTTCCGTGTTCCGCGTTGCGCGTTCAGGGCCTTGTTCGGGGCGCTGTTGTTCGGGGCGCGCTCCCGCCGACGGGGTACCTTGCTCCGCGAATGTCCCCCGGCCTTCGGCCTCCTCCTTTATTTCGCTGCGCAAGGCACCCCATCGACGTGATCGTTGTTCAGAGCGGTCGTTGATCGGCGGTACACCAGCGCTGTGTCCTCGTGCACAGGGCGTCGGGTACTCCCCGCAGCGAAATAAAGGAGGAGGCGAAGCCGGGGGACATTCGCGGAGGGGAGTACCCGGCGGCCTGTGCACGCACCCCGAACAAGCGCGCCCCGAACAAAAGCACCCTGAACAAGAGCACCCCGAACAAGTGCACCCAGCGATGCAACGCGGTGTCAACCGAAGGAGCATGACCGCATGGATGCACTGAATGACATTGGCGGCCCGGCGCAGCCGCTGCTCACGGTGCGCGGCCTGCAGAAGCACTTCCCTCTCAAGAAGGATCCGCTGGGCCGCGGCGGCGGCGTGGTGCGCGCCGTGGACGGCGTCGACTTCGAGGTGCTCAAGGGCGAAACGCTCGGCGTGGTCGGCGAATCGGGCTGCGGCAAGTCGACCACGGCGCGCCTCCTCATGCAGCTGATCGCGCCGACCGCCGGCGAGGTGGTGTTCGACGGCCGCGCGGTCGGCAGCCGCGACCTGCCGCTGAAGGAGTTCCGGCGCCAGGTGCAAATGGTGTTCCAGGACAGCTACGCCTCGTTGAACCCGCGCCTCACGATCGAGGACTCTGTCGCGTTCGGGCCGCAGGTGCATGGCGTGCCGAAGAAGGAATCGATCGCCCGTGCGCGCGACCTGCTGGTGCGCGTGGGGCTGGAGCCGCAGCGCTTTGCCGAACGCTATCCGCACGAGCTGTCGGGCGGGCAGCGCCAGCGCGTGAACATCGCGCGCGCGCTCGCACTGCAGCCGCGTATGGTGATCCTCGACGAGGCCGTGTCGGCGCTCGACAAGTCGGTGGAGGCGCAGGTGATCAACCTGTTGCTGGACCTCAAGGCCGAGTTCGGCCTCACCTACGTCTTCATCAGCCACGACCTGAACGTGGTGCGCTACATGAGCGACCGCGTGATGGTGATGTACCTGGGACAGGTCTCGGAGATCGGCCCGTCCGATGCGCTCTACGAATCGCCCGCGCATCCCTACACGCGCGCACTGCTGTCGTCGATGCCCTCGATGGATCCGGATCACCGTACCGAAGAAGCCGCACTGGCCGGCGACCCACCCAACCCGATCAACCCGCCCTCGGGCTGCCGCTTTCACCCGCGCTGCGCGATGGCCGCACCGGTCTGCAGCGAACGTGTGCCGGCGCGCGTGCTCGCGGGCGCCACGCAGGCGGTCAGCTGCCTGATGTACGAACCCGGCAGCGGCCACCCGAATGCACTGCCGCTCGAGAAGGCCGCCTGAGCATGAACACGACGAACCCCGCCGAACCGATGGTCAGCCTGCGCGACCTCAGCGTCACCTTCACCGGGGGCCGCAAGCCGGTGCATGCGGTCAGCGGCGTGAGCCTCGACGTGCAGCGCGGCGAGGTGGTGGCGCTGATCGGCGAATCGGGCTCTGGCAAGAGCGTGACCCTGCGCACCATGCTGCGCCTGCACCCCGAGCGCCGCACGCGCATGGGCGGCCAGGTGCGCGTGGCCGGGCGCGATGTGCTGGCGATGTCGCAGCGCGACATCATCGACTTCCGCGGCAAGGTCGCGTCGATGATCTTCCAGGAGCCGCTGCTGGCGCTCGACCCGGTGTACTCGGTCGGTGCGCAGATCGTGGAATCGATCCGCCGGCACGAGCCCGTGTCGGCCGCCGAGGCGCAGCAGCGTGCGCTCGAACTGTTCGAGCGCGTGCGCATTCCGAGCCCAGAGCGGCGCCTTGCCGCCTACCCGCACGAGATGTCGGGCGGCATGCGCCAACGCGCAATGATCGCGCTGGCGTTGGCCTGCAGGCCGCAACTGCTGCTGGCCGACGAGCCGACCACCGCGCTCGATGCCACCGTGCAGATCCAGATCCTGTTGCTGCTGCGCGAGCTGCAGCGCGATCTCGGCCTCTCGGTGGTGTTCGTCACGCACGACATCGGCGCCGCGGTCGAGGTGGCCGATCGCATCGCCGTGATGTATGCGGGCCGCATCGTCGAGGAAGGCACCACGCGCGAGCTCATCCGCTCGCCGCGCCATCCGTACACCATCGCGCTGCTCAAGAGCCGCGCCCATGGCGCGATGGCGCGCGGCACGCGGCTCGAGACCATCGGCGGCGCACCACCGGATCTCTCGGCGCTGCCGCCGGGCTGCGCCTTTGCCGAGCGCTGCACGCTCGCCACCGACGCCTGCCGCGCGGCGCAGCCGCCCGCCATCGAACTCGCGCCGAACCACCGTGCGCGCTGCATCCGGATCGACGCCGCGGCGGCCATCGCGCCGACCGTCGTCGCCTGACCTTCCCCCCACCGCACCATGCCCTTGCACGACCCCGCCCACGCCTTCGTTCCCTACCCCGATGTGCCGGTGCCGCGTGCCGCGACCGGCCCGCTGGCCGACCTGAGTTTCGGAGTGAAGGATTTGTACGACGTGGCCGGCTACCCGACCGGCGGCGGCAGCCCGTTCCTGCTCGCGATGTCGGGCATCAAGACCACCACCGCGCCGGCGGTGCAGAGGCTGCTGGACGCCGGCGCGCGCTTCGTCGGCAAGACCGTGACCGACGAGCTCGCGTTCTCGATGAACGGCAACAACGCGCACTTCGGCGCGCCGGTCAACGGCGCAGCGAAAGACCGCATCACGGGCGGTAGCTCGTCGGGCTCGGCCTCGGCCGTGTCGTCGGGCCTGTGCGACTTCGCGCTCGGCAGCGACACCGGCGGCTCGGTGCGCGCGCCGGCAAACCACTGCAACCTGTACGGCCTGCGGCCGACGCACGGCCGCATCAGCCTCGCGGGCGTGCTCGACCTGGCGCCGAGCCTCGACACCTGCGGCTGGTTCACGCGCGACGTCGGCACCTTTGCGCGCGTGGCCGACGTGCTGCTTGGCGCTGATGCGTCGCTGCTGCCGGCCCCGGTGCGGCTGCTGTGGCCCGAGGACATCTGGGCGATGCTCGACGCCCCCGTTGCCGCAGCCTTGAAAGGCGCCGCCGACCAGGTGCAGGCGGTGCTGGGCACGGCCAGTCCGGTGAAAGCGATCGCGCTCGGCGACTGGGACGCGATGTACTGGAACTTCCGCTACGTGCAGGCGCGCGAAGCCTGGCTCACCGACGGCCCGCTGATCGAGCGCTACGCACCGCCGCTCGGCCCTGGTGTGGCAGAACGCTTTGCCTGGTCGCGCGACGTGACAGACGCGCAGGTGAATGGCGCCCGTGCTTTCCGCGCGAAGTTTCGCGAACAGCTCGCCGCATTGCTCGGCCACGATGGCGTGCTGCTGATGCCCACCATGCCCGACATCGCACCGCTGCGCGCCGCGCCCGAAAGCAGCCTGGAGGACTACCGCAACAAGGCCATCCGCATGCTCTGCGTGGCCGGGCTGAGCGGCTTTCCGCAACTGTCGATGCCGCTCGCACAGCGCGATGGCGCGCCGCTGGGCATCTCGCTGCTCGGGCCTGCGGGTTCGGATCGGTCGCTGGTCGGGCTGGCGGAACGCATCGCCGCCTGACCCGCACCCGCCTTCACGCAGCGACGCCGGCCTGATCCAGCATCGCGTGCAGCAGCACGTTGCAGCCGGCGGCCAGGTGTTCGGGCCGGGCGTCTTCGATCTCGTTGTGCGAGATGCCGTCCTTGCAGGGCACGAAGATCATCGCGGCCGGCGCGACGCGCGCGACGTACACCGCGTCGTGGCCCGCGCCGCTCACGATGTCCAGGTGCGGCAGACCCGCGCGCGCGGCGCCCTCGCGCACCGCGCTCACCAGCGCCTCGGCAAAACGCACGGGCGGGAAATACACGGTCTGCTCGATCGTCACGCCGAGGCCGCCCTGCGCCTGCAGCGCGGCACACGCCTCACGGATGCGTGTATCCATGCGGTTCAAGCCCTCGTCGTCGGCATGGCGCAGGTCGACCGTGAAGGTCACGCGACCCGGAATCACGTTGCGCGAATTGGGGTGCACATGCACGTAGCCCACGGTGCCGCGCCCATCCGGCTGCTCGTCCATCGCGATGCGGTTCACCATCTGCATCAGGCCGGTGGCGCCCTGCAGCGCGTCGCGCCGCAGCTTCATCGGGGTCGGGCCGGCATGCGCTTCCTGCCCGGTCACGACCACGTCGTACCAGCGCTGGCCGAGCGCGCCGGTCACCACGCCGAGCGGGATGTCGGCATCTTCGAGCACGGGGCCCTGTTCGATGTGAGCCTCGAAGTACGCGCCGAAGACCGGTGCGCCGGACGCTACCGAGGCCGGTGATTCGCCCGCGAAGCCGATGCTGCGCAGGGCTGCGTCGACGGTGATGCCGTCGCGGTCGGCGGCTGTCAGGGCATGGTCGAGCGTGAACGCACCGGCATAGACGCCCGAGCCCATCATGACCGGCACAAAGCGCGAGCCCTCCTCGTTGGTCCAGACGCAGACCTCGAGCGGCGCTTCGGTCCGGATGCCGGCGTCGTTCAGGGTGCGCAGCACTTCGAGGCCGGCCAGCACGCCGTAGTTGCCATCGAACTTGCCGCCGGTGGGCTGGGTGTCGATGTGGCTGCCGGTGGCCACGGCCGGCAGCGCCGGGTTCTGCCCCGGCCTGCGCGCAAAGAGGTTGCCGATGGCGTCGATGCGCACGCTGCAACCGGCCTCTTCGACCCAGCGCACGAACAGTTCGCGGCCCTGGCGATCCAGGTCGGTCAAGGCCAGACGGCACACGCCGCCCTTGTCAGTGGCACCGATGCGGGCCAGTTCCATCAGCGAGGCCCAGAGACGTTGCGGGTCGATGGCGAGGTCGGCAAGGCTGGCGGCCGGACGCGGGGGCGTGAGAGTGGTGGTCATGGGGATTCGGCAGCAGAAAGCGTGCCCGTCCATCGTACGGCGATGGCCTGTCGCACAGGGCAGCCGGTCAAGGTAAGCCCTATGGGCCGGAAAAGTCACAGCCGTTACGATTCGGCGCCGCACGTACTACTGGCGGGCGCGGCGCCTCGTCAACACTTTGCCTCCCCGATGTCCTCCTCCCCCGAGTCCGGCCCCGTGCTGGACGCCGCCAGCCCGCTGCCCCCCGAAATCAAAGCCACCGACGAACAGGCCCGCGTGCCGCTCGCCATCGAAGACTGGGCCACCGTGGTCATCATGGGTCTGCTGGCCTGCATCACCTTTGCCAACGTGCTAGTGCGCTACTTCACCGACTCGTCGTTCGCATGGACGGAGGAGTTCTCGGTGTTCCTCATGATCCTGCTGGCCATGGTGGCCGGCTCGGCCGCGGTGGCGCGCGACCGGCACATCCGCATCGAATACTTTTCCGAAAGCGGTTCGATGGCGCGGCGCAAGCGGCTGTCGCAATTCGGCGCGGTGCTGGTGGCGGCGCTGTTCTTCCTGATGGCCGGCCTGAGCGTGCGGATGGTCTGGGACGACTACAAGTTCGACGAGACTTCGCCGGGCATCGGCGTGCCGCAGTGGTGGTATTCGATCTGGCTGCCGATCGTGTCGACCGCGATTGCATTGCGCGCCTGCGGCCTGTTCGTGCGACGCGGAAGACGCGACGACCGGGGCGCCGAATGATCGCCACCCTGCTCTTCGTCGCCTTCGTGCTGCTGATGCTGGTCGGCGTGCCGATCGGCGCAGCGCTTGGCCTGGCGGGCGCCGCCTGCATCGCGCTGGCCAATGCCGATGCGCAATGGTTCGGCCTGCTGGCCGTGCCGCAGAACTTCTACGCCGGGCTCGGCAAGTACCCGCTGCTCGCGATCCCCATGTTCGTGCTGGTCGGCTCGATCTTCGACCGCTCCGGCGTGGCGCTGCGCCTCGTCAATTTTGCGATCTCGGTGGTCGGGCGCGGCCCCGGCATGCTGCCGATGGTGGCGATCCTGGTGGCGATGTTCCTGGGCGGCATCTCCGGCTCGGGCCCGGCCAACGCTGCCGCGGTCGGCGCGGTGATGATCGCGGCCATGTCGCGCGCCGGCTACCCGCCCGCGTTCTCGGCCAGCGTGGTTGGCGCCGCGGCGGCCACCGACATCCTGATTCCGCCGTCGGTGGCGTTCATCGTGTATTCGGTGCTGGTGCCCGGTGCTTCGGTGCCGGCGCTGTTCGCGGCCGGCATGATTCCCGGCATCCTGGCCGGGCTGGCGCTGATCGTGCCGGCCGTGTGGATGTCGCGCTCGCACAAGATGGGCGCGCTCGAAGCGACCCTGCCGCGGCCGGCCTTCTGGAAGAGTTTTCGCGAAGCAACCTGGGGCCTGGCAGCCCCGGTGCTCATTCTGGGCGGCATGCGGGCCGGCTGGTTCACGCCGACCGAAGCGGCCGTGGTCGCCGTGTTCTACGGGCTGTTCGTCGGCATGGTGATCTACCGCACGATCAAGGTGCGCGACCTGTTCGTGATCCTGCGCGAATCGGGCGAGTTGTCGGCGGTGATCCTGCTGGTGGTGTCGCTGGCGGGGATCTTTGCCTACTCGCTCTCGACGCTGGGCGTCATCGATCCGGTGGCCAATGCGATCGTGAACTCGGGCCTCGGCGAATACGGCGTGCTGTCGCTGCTGATCGTGATGCTGATCACCGTCGGTATGTTCCTCGACGGTGTCTCGATCTTCCTGATCTTCGTGCCGCTGCTGTGGCCGATCGTGCAGTTCTACAAGTGGGATCCGGTCTGGTTCGGCGTGATCCTGACGCTCAAGGTGGCACTGGGGCAGTTCACCCCGCCGCTGGCCGTCAACCTGATGGTGTCTTGCCGCATCGCCAACGTGCGCATGGAAGAAACCGTGCGCTGGGTCGGCTGGATGCTGTTTGCGATGTTCCTCGTGATGGTGGCCGTGATCGTCTGGCCCCAGCTCGCTCTCTGGCTTCCCGCCAAACTCGGTTATTGATTTTTCCAAGGAGACAACCATGAAATTCCGCCGCACGCTGCTCGGCCTTGCCGCCGTCGCTACCGCGCTTGCCACCTTTTCGGTCGCCGCGCCCGCCCAGACCGCCTACAAGGCCGAGTACAAGATGTCGCTGGTGCTCGGGCCGACGACGCCCTGGGGCCAGGCCGGCAAGCTCTGGGCGGACACGGTGAAGGAGCGCACGCAAGGCCGCATCAACATCAAGCTCTACCCGGGCGTGTCGCTGATCCAGGGCGACCAGACGCGCGAGTTCAGCGCGCTGCGCCAGGGCGTGATCGACATGGCCGTGGGCTCGACCATCAACTGGTCGCCGCAAGTGAAGCAGCTCAACCTGTTCTCCATGCCCTTCCTGATGCCGGACTACGCGGCGATCGACGCGCTGACGCAGGGCGAAGTCGGCAAGGAAATCTTCGCCACCATCGACCGCGCCGGCGTGGTGCCGCTCGCCTGGGGCGAGAACGGATACCGCGAGCTCACCAATTCCAAGAAGGCGATCAAGTCGCCCGAAGACCTGAAGGGTATGAAGATTCGCGTGGTCGGCTCGCCGCTGTTCGCCGACCTCTTCACCGCGCTCGGCGCCAACCCGACGCAGATGAGCTGGGCCGATGCGCAGCCCGCGCTCGCCAGTGGCGCGGTCGACGGCCAGGAGAATCCGCTGTTCCTGTTCACCGTGCTGAAGATGCACAACGTGGGCCAGAAGTTCGTGACCACCTGGGGCTACGTGGCCGATCCGCTGATCTTCGTGGTCAACAAGGAAATCTGGCTTTCGTGGACGCCGGCCGACCAGGCCATCGTGAAGCAGGCCGCGATCGACGCCGGCAAGCAGGAAATCGCGCTGGCCCGCAAGGGCCTGGTCGAAGCCGACAAGCCCGTGCTGAAAGACATCGCGGGAATGGGCGTGACCGTGACGCAGCTGACGCCGGCCGAGCGCGAGGCCTTCGTGAAAGCGACCCGGCCGGTTTATGCGAAGTGGAAAACCACTGTGGGCGCTGACCTGGTGAACAAGGCCGAGAAGGCGGTGGCGGCACGCAAGCAGTAGGCCGTTCTCACCTGAAAACAGCCCCGCACAGCGGGGCTTTTTCTTGCCTTTTTTACTGGTCTTCGACGACTCGGGCATCGCCGAAGAGTGGTGGTGCGCGATCAGCCATTGGCCGTTCACCCACTCGTAGACATGCGTGTAGCGGGCATCCACCTTCTTTCCGTCCTTGAACCTCGTCGGCGCCTTATCTCGGTCGTCAGTTAGCAGTCAGTGCCATTTAGAAACACTTGTAACCATGAACTCCTGCGCCCCGCCCGCTTCGGCGTCTGGGTGCCCATACAAGCGAATAGCCCATGAATTTGTCGGATCGCCAGCAGACCGGTTTCACGCTCATTGAGTTGATGGTCGTGGTCGCGATCGTTGCCATCCTGACAATGATCGCATCGCCATCGTTCGTCGGCCTCATCCAGACCAATCGCGTGAGCGCGGAGCTCAATTCGTTCGTCGGCGACCTCCAGTTCGCACGCTCGGAAGCGATCAAGCAGGGCGTGCCGGTCAGTGTGTGTGCATCATCGAACGGCACGAGCTGCCTGGCATCCAATACTTGGCAAAGCGGATGGATGGTGTTCACCGACCTGAATGCTTCCGGCACCGTCACCGCAGGCGACACGGTGCTGCGCAAGCGCCCCAGTTGGACGGGTGGCGATACCTTCAGTGCAGCGCCATCGATCACGGCCGTCACCTATAGCCGGGATGGATTCGCCAACCTGCCGGTCGCCAGCACCGGCGCCTCGATCCTGCTTGCGTTGCGCACCGCGCCGGTGAATGCCCCCGCCACGCGCTGCGTCTCCATCAACAGGGTCGGACACCAGGCAGTGATGCAGGGCGGAACGGGGGGCTGCGCATGATTGCTGGCACTTCCCGGCGCTCGCATGGCTTTTCGCTGCTGGAGGTGCTGGTCGCAGTGCTGATCGTTTCCTTCGGGCTCATTGGCTTGTCGAAGATGCAGGCCGCCGCGCTGGCAAACACCCAGGTTGCACGGGCGCGGGCGCTGATTGCGTTGCAGGCCTCGAGCCTGGCAGAGGCCATGCACGCGAATCGCGGCTTCTGGGCCGCCGGCACCGCCCCGGCCAGCGTGACCGCCACGGGAACGACGGTGACCGATGCCTCGGGGATTCTGAGCGCCACGGCGGATTGCAGCCCGACAGCCGGCACGACCTGCACCCCGGCGCAGTTGGCGGCCTACGACCTGCAGACATGGGTGGCCGGCATGAACGCCCGCTTTCCCTCATACACGACAGCCATCCAGTGCACGACCGCGATCGCAACGCCGATCAGCTGCGTGATCAATCTGACCTGGGCCGAGAAATACATCGCTATCAATCGCAGCACGGCAACTGCCGGCGGCGCGACCCAGACCGCGTCCGCGATGCAATACAGCCTCTACGTCGAACCATGAACCGTAGACCGCTCTCTCTGCTGCAAGACCCTCGCCGCCATGCCGGCTTCGGGCTGGTTGAGCTGATGGTGGCACTCATCATCGGCCTGTTTGTCGTGGCCGGCCTGGCCTCGCTGTTCCTGAACATGAAGCAGGCCTTCAACTCGCAGGACCAACTGTCTCAGTTGCAGGACAACGAACGCCTGATGCTCACGGTGCTGACCAACACGGTCCAGGCGGCAGGTTACTTCCCCGACCCGCTGGTGAACACCGCCGCAACGGACCTGCCCGCCGCGACGGGTGCCGGCTATGGCAGCTTCGTGGCGGGGCAGGGTCTGGCGGGGCTGAGCGGCAGCTCAGGCGCGAGCGACACCATCACCTCCCGCTACGTGACGGCGAGCGGCGACGGCATCATGGACTGCCTCGGCAACGTGAACCCGGCGACCTCGGGTGCCAACCGGCTGGTCATGAACACCTTCACGGTCAGCACCGCCAACGAACTGCAGTGCTCCACCGACGGCGGGACAACCACCACGCCGCTGGTCAGTGGCGTCCGGTCGTTGCAGGTGCTGTATGCCACCGACACCGCCGGCGACGGCAAGGCCCTGCAGTACCTGGACGCCGCCGCCGTAACGACCCATGCGTGGTGGCCCCAGGTTCGCGCCGCGCGCATCACCGTCACGCTGGTCAACCCGTTTGCCGGGCAGGCAGGCCAGCCATCGAGCATTGCCTGGACCCAGATCGTCAATCTGATGGACAAGTCATGAGCACGACTGCGCGCGCACCTCGTCCTGCCCGGTCGCGAGAACGGGGCTTCGTCCTCATCGCGGGCATGATTTTCCTAGTCATCCTGACAGTGCTGTCCGTCAGCATGTTCCGCAGCTTCAGCCTTCAGGAAAAAATTGCCGGTAACACGCGTGAAAAAGAGCGTGCGCTGGAGGCGGCGGAGAGCGCGTTGCAGTACGGCGAATGGTGGCTGAGCCAGGGCAACGGCAGCACCGGCGCCGTCTGCTCGGGCGTGCTCAATGCCAACACGCTGTCGCAGATGCAGGTCTGCTCCAACATGCTGACCCAACCTGCGGCCCTGCCCTGGGCAGCGCGTGCCGACTACCTGCCGCCCAACATGACGGTAGCCGCTGGGGGCGGCATCGCCGCCAACGGAGACATCAACTACAACGCCAAGCCGGGCCTGAGCATCGGCTACCTGGGGCTGTCTCCCGACGGCAAATCGTTGCTGTACCAAGTCTCTGCGTTTGGTTACGGCGGCAGCACGACGACGGCGGCCGTGGTGCAGAGCACCTACCAGGTCACAGGCGGCAGCAAGCCGCTCGATCAGCCTTGAGGGAAGACGAGAATGAATATGCGGAAATTCCTGGGCGGACTGCTTTGCTTGCTTGCCGGCGCACCTTGGTCGGTCCATGCGCAGTTGATCATCAGCGACACACTCACAGGGGCTTCGTCGTCCTATAACTGGCAGGCGCTCAACGGTGCGTGCCTGACTGCGGGGAACGACACCGGTTCCATCCCGGCGTGCATCGGGAAGTTGACGTACTACACGAGCAGGAACTCGCTGCTCGTCGGCGGAACGAACGGCCGCCTGCCCGATGCCGTGGGCTCCGGGGCCCTGCGCCTGACCAACGGCGATACGACGAACGGCGGCTCGAATGGCGACAACCAGACGGGTGCCGTGGTGTCGAATTTCACCTTCCCGACCAACCAGGGCCTGCAGGTCACGTTCACCACAGCCACCTACGGCGGCGACGGAAACAACGGCACCGGTGCCGACGGCATCAGCTTCTTCCTGGCGGATGGTTCGCAGGCGCCTTCCGTCGGCGGCCTCGGCGGCAGCCTGGGCTACAGCTGCTCCAATGTGAACAGCCAGTACGAGGGCGTGGTGGGCGGATACCTGGGCGTCGGCATCGACGAATACGGCAACTTCTCAAACCCCGCGGACAACACCAGCACAGGCCCCGGCTTCAAGGCCGGCCGCATCAGCTTGAGAGGCGCGGGCAACATCACGTGGGCATCGTTGAACGCCCTCGATCCGGTTCATTACCCCTCGACACTCACCGCAAGCCAGCAAACCGCCGCAGTCAAAGCGACGTGCCAGAGCGGCAAGGTGATGGACTACAGCATCACGACAACGACGACCTGCAAGAACAATAACAATTGCTCCACCACCACCACGGGGCCAACCGGGGTTGCCACCACGACCCCGTTGCCCGACTATCCACTGCTGCTCAATGGAACGGCGTACAGCGACCTGCCGTCGGGCGTCTCCATCTCGAATCAGGAGGGCCTGAACCTGCCCCTGCGCGGCAATGCCACGCCGATCACCTACGGACTGCAGATCACCCAGGATGGCCTCCTCAGCATGTCCTATAGCGTCAACGGCGGCACGGCGCAAACAGTAGTCAACAAGCAATCGATCACCGACTCCAATGGCCCACTGCCGGCTTCATTCCGCTTCGGGTTCTCGGGCGGCACCGGGGGCTCGAGCAACGTGCACGAGATCACCTGCTTCAAGGCGGGGCCCGCGAATCAGTCGAGCAGTTCCGCCGGCACCAACTTGCAGCAGTCGGCGCGCGTGGAGGCCGGCGCGCAGGTGTACCTGGCCTACTACCATCCGACCAACTCATGGGGCGAGATGACTGCGCAGGACCTGGTAAGCGATCCGACCACCGGAATCGTGTCGATCAATCCGGTGGCCAACTGGGATGCGAGTTGCGTGCTGACGGGCGGCAGCTGTCAGGCGACGAACAACACCAATACCGCGCAGGGTTCGAGCAGCCGCAACATGCTGACCTGGAACGGCACCGCAGGCATTCCTTTTCAGTGGAGCCAGCTCACCACCGCCCAGAAGACGGCGCTCACGGCGGGCGATGCAAGTCAGACCGACATCCGGTTGCGATACCTGCGGGGCGACCGGAGCAACGAGTTGACCAATACCGGTGGCACGTTGCGCGCGCGATCCGGCATGCTCGGCGACATCATCGATTCCAGCCCGACCTGGGTCGGGCCGCCGTCGCTGCCCAACAACGGGCCTTGGCAAGACGCGCTGTTCCCGGCCAGCACCGCCCCCGAAGCAGCGGGCAGCTATGCCGCGTTCGCCGGCACGACGGCAGCCACGGCCCAAGGCGGTCGCCAGAATGTGGTCTACATCGGCGCCAACGATGGCTTCCTGCACGGCTTTCGCAGCGGCACCTATGACGCGAACGGCAATTTCGTCAACACGACGAACGATGGCAACGAGGTTGTGGCGTACATCCCCGCGGCAATCCTGAACCTCATTCACTCCACCACTCCGGCACTGGATTTCAGCTCGACGCAGTACTCCCACGACCTCTATACCGACGCCACGCCCGGCACCGGCGACCTCTACTACAGCGGCGCCTGGCACACGTGGCTGGTGGGCGGTGTCGGGCCCGGCGGCAACGCCACCGGACCGATCGGGGACCAGACCTCCATCGCCAATGGCGTGATCTACGCGCTGGACGTCACCGATCCGACGCAGTTTTCCGAGGCGAATGCGAGTTCGCTGGTGCGGGGCGAATGGACTTCGGGCACGGGCGCAGGCGCAATCACCTGCGTCGGCAACGCGACCTGCGGCAACAACCTGGGCAGCACCTACGGGACGCCCATCATTCGCCGTCTGCACAACGGGCAATGGGCTGCGCTGTTCGGCAACGGCTTGAACAGCAGCACCGGCACTGCGGGGCTGTTCATCATGCTGGTCGATCCGGCCACCGGCGCCATCACTTTCCGCTTCATCGATACCGGCGCCGGCCCGGCCAAGAGCGGCAGCACGATCACGGCCCGCAACGGCATGGCCTACGTCGCCTCGGCCGATCTGGACGGGGATCATGTGACCGACTACGTCTACGGTGGCGATGCGCTGGGCAATGTATGGCGCTTCGACCTGACGAGCTCCAATCCGGCCTCGTGGGCGGCTTCTGCGGCACCGATCTTCAAGACGGCCGCGGGCCAGCCGATCACGACCCGGGTGACGGTCTCATCGATCCAGGGGATCGGCCCGTCAGGCCAATCGGGCGTGGTCGTGAGCTTCGGCACAGGCCGGCAGTTTCCACAGACGCAAACCAGTGCAGCCACCTATGCGACCGGTGCCCAGGCTCTGTATGGCGTGTGGGACTGGAACATGAGCGCTTGGAACGCCAAGGCCGGGGCATCGGCGCAATATGCCTCCCTCTCCGCCCCGCAGACGGTTAACAGCACCACGCTGCAGACCCAGAGCATCACGGCCACGGCGCCCGGCAGCGGTTCGATTTCCGGCTACCGCACGCTCAGCAACAACAAGGTGTGCTGGAAGGGGTCGAGCAGCTGCAGCGGCGGCGCCAGCGCCAACACGCAGTTCGGCTGGACGCTGCCCCTGCCGAGCACCGGCAACGAGCAGGTGATCTACAGCCCGACCACGGCCTACAGCATGTTCCTGGTCAATACCACCATCCCCGCCGTGTCGCAGGCCTTGACCTGCGGCACGCAGCCGGCATCGGGCTACACGATGGCGGTGTCGCTGGACAGCGGCGGGGCGCCCAAGGCCTCGTTCTTCGGCGACCAGAACGGCAACTTCGTCACGTACAACGGTGGCATCGTGAGTGGCATCGGCTTGAGTGCCACCGGCACCCCGTCGATCGTCACGGCCAACAAGTGGCCCAACCTCGTGCAACAGACAACCGACGGCACGGGCGTCGTCACCAAGATCAACCCTGCAGCCAACGGCAAGGGCGGGCGGCTCACGTGGATCCGGCTGCGCTGATCATGAAAACTCTCGACTTCTCCAAGGGCACCCCTCGCAACAGCGCGGGGTTCACCTTGATCGAACTCATGATCGTGGTGGCAGTTGTGGCGATCCTGGCAGCCATCGCCTATCCGTCGTACCTGAGCCAGATCCAGAAGTCCCGCCGCAGCGATGCCAAGACCGCGCTGCTGGACCTGGCGGCGCGGGAGGAGCGCTTCTTCACTATCAACAACACCTATGCCAGCACGGCGGCGAACCTGGGCTACGGCGGGACTTTTCCCATCGATGTGCTGACCAGCAGCACGGCCTACTATCAGCTCAACGTCACTGTCGCATCGGCCACGGGATTCACTGCAACCGCGACACCGGTGGGCGCGCAAGCTGCCGACACGCTGTGCGGCACCTACACGATCGACCAACTGGGCGCTCAAAGCAGTAGCGGAACCCTGAGTGCTGCCGAATGCTGGTGAAGTGTGGGCCAAGGCACAGAGGCAAAGGCCGAGAAGGCGGTGGCGGGACGCAAGCAGTAGGCCCGCCTCGCCTGGAAAACAGCCCCGCACAGCGGGGCTTTTTCTTGCATTTTTTTAATGGTCTGCGACGACCTCGGGCATTGCCGAAGAGTGGTGGTGCGCGATCAGCCATTGGCCGTTCACCCACTCGTAGACATACGTGTAGCGGGCATCCACCTTCTTTCCGTCCTTGAACTTGAAGGTGTAGGTGCCGACGTCCTGTGCCACGTTGCAGCCGATCTTGATGATGCGTTGATTGATCGTGCCCTGCGGCGCGCTCTTCAGGAACTTGACGAAGTAGTCGTGGATCTCCGCCGGGTTCGTGCGCGGCTTGTTCGAAACGGTCGGCAGCAGCACGCCGTCGACAGCGTAGTTGGCAACGACCTTGTCGGCATCCAGCGTGCGCAGCGAGTCGTTCCAGCGGTCGAACAACGCCGCGATCTGTGGCTCGGTTACCGGTGCGCAGATCGCCGCGGCCGGCGCCTGGGCGAAGGCAGTGGTTGAAATGGCCATAACCGCCGCCGTCGTTGCCGAGAGGGAGAGCGTACGAAGCACATTCATGGAGTTTTCCTTTTGCAATGGGTAGTCGATCACCGGGATTTCCGGTGCTGCATCGCGTTTGCGATACAGGACTTCATTCTTCGGTCTCTACATGAACGCCACCTGTAGTCCACCATGAATCCGGGGTGACGCGCACATGAACATCGGATGAACTGCCTCAGCCCGGCGCGGCATCCAGCCGATAGCCCACACCGCGCACCGTCTTCAGCAACTGAACGGAATGGCCATCGTCGACCTTGGCACGCAGGCGACTGACATAGACGTCGACGATGTTGGTGAGGGGGTCTTCGTTGGTACCCCAGACATTGGAGAGGATGCGCTCGCGGCTGTAGACGCGGCCCGGAGCCGTCATCAACAGCTCTAGGAATGCAAGCTCCTTGGCAGTCAGGGGGACGAGCTTGTCGGCACGGGTGACCTGCATGCGTTCCCGGTCGAGCACGAGGTCTGCCACCTGCAGCGTGGTGGCTCTTGGCCGTTGCTCCCGGCCGCGACGCAGCAAGGCCTCGATGCGCGCCAGCAGTTCCTCGAACGCAAAGGGTTTGGTGAGATAGTCATCGGCTCCCAGGCGCAGGCCGCTGACCTTGTCCTCGGTTTCGCTCAGCGCGGTCAGCATCAGCACCGGCACGTGGTGGCCTTCGGCACGCAGCGTCTGGCACAACTCCAGGCCACTAAGGCCGGGCAGCATCAGATCCAGCAGAAGCAGAGACAGATCGCTGTTGCGCGCGAGTTCGAGGCCTTCGGGCCCGGTGCGCGCGAGCTGCACGCGGTAACCCTCGGCACGCAACCCCCGCAACAGAAAGTCGGCGACACGCATGTCGTCTTCGACCACCAGTATGTTCATGATTCCCGCGTCACGATGAGAGGGAGGGACTGTACAGGCAGGGCAACTCGATGCGCACCGTGGTGCCCTGCATGGGGACGCTCTCTATGTCGATATGGCCATGGTGGGCGTGCACGATGGTCTGCGCGATCGACAGCCCGATACCGGTTCCCTCGGCCCTGTGCACGCGGGCGCGACGGCCACGGACAAAGCGCTCGAACACCGTCGGCAACTCGTCCGCATCGATCCCGATCCCCTCGTCGACCACAAGCACTTGCACGCGGCTGTCGGTCAACAGCCAGCTCACCCGCACAGTCCCATCGGTGCGCGAGTAACGCACCGCATTGTCGAGCACGATGACAAGGGCCTGCCGAAGACGATCGGCATCGGCCTGGAGCGTGACCGCGGGCAGGTCGGCACCCGGTGCTTCAAGCAGAACGCGCACG
Source organism: Variovorax nitratireducens (assembly GCF_051216545.1). Classification (NCBI taxonomy): domain Bacteria; kingdom Pseudomonadati; phylum Pseudomonadota; class Betaproteobacteria; order Burkholderiales; family Comamonadaceae; genus Variovorax; species Variovorax nitratireducens. The sequence continues at coordinate 330,020 of NZ_JBPJZO010000001.1, read as the reverse complement.
TTGTGCCGTGCGCCCAGCGCGCCAGCCATTTCGGTGGCGTCTCCCAGCAGTTCCGCGAGGTCAACCGCGCCGAACCGCATCGCCAGTTGATCGGCTTCGGCCCTGGCGACCAGAAGCAGATCGTCGATCACGCCGGTGAGTTGCTTCACGCCGCCCACGATGCGCGTCAGCGTCTCCCGGTACTCGGGCGGCGGCTTGTCGGCGCCGCGCAAGGCGATCTCCGCCTCTCCGCGGATCGCCGTGGCCGGCGTGCGAAGCTCGTGACTGAGGTCGGCGAGAAGCTGGCGGCGACGCTGGTCGATCTGCTGCAGTGTCTGGTGCGCAGCGCTCAGCTCGCTGGTGCGCTCCAGAACGGCATCCTCGAGCCGACGACGCGCGGCATCGGCGTCGTGCCGGTGTCGCTGCAGTTCGGCTGCCATGGCATTGAAGTGCTCGGCGACGCGGTCGAACTCGTCGCGCGAACCGAGCGCGATGCGGTGGTCGAGTGCACCGGCGCGCAAGGCCTGCGTGCCTTCGAGCAGGTGATCCAGCGGCCGCTGCAGCCGCCGGTTCAAATACAGCGCGAGCACTACGGCTGCAGCCAGCGTGAGGGCCGCCAGGCCGATGGTCTGCTGGCGCAACCGATCCAGGCCGCGCTCGGTCGCAGCGCGGGCAACGGGCATCACGTTGCGCTGTCGTTCGATGGCGCCATTGATCAGCTCGCGCAGGTCGCGGCCGCGTGCCACATCGAACACTCCGTTGAGTTCCTGCCAGACGCTGGCGAACTCGGCGCCGCGCTCCAGCGGCGCCAACCGCAACAGCCGCGCCCGGACAGAGGCGATGTTGTCGTCGAGCAGTTCGCTCATGGCAACGAGCTGGCCCACTTCGGGCGGTATCGGCACCTCTTCAAGTGCCGCGATTTCGCTCCACAAGGAAAGATCGCGGCGCGCGAGGGTTCGGAGCGTCTCCGTGCTGGTCTGCATGCGCGCCAGCAGGCTGTCGCGCACCTCGGGCGATGCGTTCGCATCCATCAGCTGCTGGGAGGCCCAGACGCGCAGCCGCTGCTTGCTGGCCGACAGCTCCAGCAGTTCCGACAGGATGTCGCTGGCCAGCCGGCTGTGCTGCGCGTAGTCGTTGACACGGTTCGCGCCCCAGTAGACGAATGCGGCCTGAATGCAAACCAGCGCGACAAGCGCAGCGAACGCGAGTGACAGTCGAAGGCGAAACATGCGGCACTGTAGCGTCGCAGCACGTGCCGATGCATGAACAACAAATTAACGCAAGGTGGCGGGACAAGGATTGCTTGCGGAATGCCCCGCCCCCAGCGACCGCAGATTTACCGCGCGGCCGAGACGACGGACTTCCCCGCCACCTCGCCCACCACCGCCGGCGCTTCCCAGCCCCCGCCCAGCGCGCGGATCAGCCCCACCGTCGCCTGGTACTGGGCCGACTTCACCTGCAGCGCCTGGCGCCGGTTGCGCAGTTCGCTGCGGCGCGCGTCGAGCAGGTCGAGCTGGCTCACGTAGCCGTTGCGGTAGCGCGCGTCGCTCAGCACGGTTGCACGCCTGGCCGAGGCCACGGCGCGGGCCTGCACCGCCGACTGTTCTTCGAGCAGGCGCAGCGCCGAGAGCTGGTCTTCCACTTCCCTGAACGCCACCAGCACCTGCTCCCGGTAGCTCGCCAATGCGCCGTCGAGCTGCGCCGAGGCGCCCTGCACGCCAGCCTCGCGTCGGCCGCCATCGAGCAGCGGCAGCGACAGCAGCGCGCCGACACCCCATGAGCGGGCCGACCACTTGAACAGGTCGCCCAGGTCGGTCGATGCATAGCCGCCGGCACCGGTGAGCGCGATGCTCGGGAACCAGGCGGCCTTGGCAACGCCGACACGCGACTGCGCGGCCTGCATCGTTCTTTGTGCAGCAGCCACATCGGGTCGGCGCTCCAGCACGGTCGAGGGCAGACCAGCCGGGATCGACGGCAAGGTCGTCGTCCAGTCAGCGCCCCGCAGTTCGAACTGCGAGGCGACATCGCCAGTCAGCACGGCCAGTGCGTGTTCGAGTTGGGCACGCTGGCGGTCCAGCGTGAGCGCGTCGGATTCGGTCGAGGCCATTTCGGTCTGGACGCGGGCGACGTCGAGCTCAGCCAGGTCGCCGGCGCGGAAGCGGCGCTCGGTCAGGCTCAAGGTGCCGCGATAGGCCTCGACCGTTTCGCGCACGATCGCGCGTTCGTCGTCGAGCGCGCGCAGCGCCAGGTAGCTCTGCGCCACTTCGGCCTGCACCGCGAGCCTGGCACTGCGCAGCAGCGCCTCGCGCGAGCCGGCATCGAGCGCCGCCGCATTGCTGGCGCCAGAGAGCCGGCCGAACAGGTCGAGCTCCCACGAGACATTGGCGCCGGCCGTGATCAGCGTGCCCGGCGTCTTGCTGCCATTGCCGCGGTCCAGCCCCGCGCCGCGGTTGGCCCCTGCCCCAAGGCCGACCTGCACCGAGCGGTCGGCATCGACGGTGCGGGCGATGGCACGCGCTTCGGCCAGCCGGGCGGCCGCCTGTTGCACGCTGGTGTTGTTGACGGCGGCGCGTTCGACCAGCGCGTCGAGCGCGCTGTCGTTGAAGGCGCGCCACCAGGCGCCGTCGGCCTGCGCCGGCGTTGCGGCCGTGGCCGCCACCTTGGCCGAGGCGTTTTCCTTGAACTGCACCGGCGTGGTGACGCCGGACGACAGCTCTGCCGTCGACGCACAACCGGCCAGCACCAGGGCGGCGACCAGCGGCAGCAAGGCGCTGCGCAAGGTGGAAGAAATGCGATTCGTTGTCATGGTCTGGACTCCTTGTGTCGCTCGTTCATTCATTCGTGCGATGGGCGCGGCGCAGCCGGCTGCGCGTGCAGCGGGCCGCCACCGCCGGCCGGCGGCGCGAAGGCTTCGGTCACGTGCGGCACCGCGCCATGCAGCTTCAGCGGCCGGTTGCCCGCGAGGCGGCGCAGCACCACGTAGAACACCGGCGTGAGGAACAGGCCGAAGGCCGTCACGCCGATCATCCCGGCGAACACCGCCACGCCCATGGCGCTGCGCATCTCGGCGCCGGCACCGGTCGACAGCACCAGCGGCAGCACACCCATCACGAAGGCCAGCGAGGTCATCAGGATCGGGCGCAGCCGCAGCCGGCTCGCTTCGATCGCGGCCTGCACCGGGGTGCGGCCCGCGAACTCCAGCTCGCGTGCGAACTCCACGATCAGGATCGCGTTCTTCGCGCTCAGCCCCACCAGCACGATCAGCCCGATCTGCGTGAAGACGTTGTTGTCACCCCCCGATATCCAGACGCCGGTCATCGCGGCCAGCAGGCCCATCGGCACGATCAGGATGATCGCGATCGGCAGGGTCAGGCTTTCGTATTGCGCAGCCAGCACCAGGAACACCAGCAGGATCGCCAGCGGGAACACGAGGAACGCAGAGTTGCCAGCCAGGATTTCCTGGTAGGTGAGCTCGGTCCACTCGAAGCTGATGCCCTGGGGCAGCGTCTCCTTGGCAATGCGCTCGATCGCGTCCTGCGCCTGGCCCGACGAATAGCCGGGTGCCGGGCCGCCGTTGATGTCGGCCGCAAGATAGCCGTTGTAGCGCATGGCGCGCTCCGGGCCGAAGCTGGAGTTGACCTTCATCAGCGCCGACAGCGGCACCATTTCGCCGGTGTTGGAGCGCACCTTCAGCAAGCCCACGTCTTCGGCCCGCGCACGGTAGGGCGCATCGGCCTGCACCCGCACGCTGTAGGTGCGGCCGAACTTGTTGAAGTCGTTCGCATACAGGCTGCCGAGGTAGATCTGCATGGTGTCGAAGATGTCGGTCACCGGCACGCCGAGCTGGCGCGCCTTGGTGCGGTCGATGTCGGCATAGAGCTGTGGCACGTTGACCTGCCAGCTGGTGAACATGCCGGCCAGCTCGGGCGCCTTGGAAGCCTTGGCCATGAAGGCCTTCACGGAGGCGTCCATCTGGTCGTAGCCGAGCGAGGCGCGGTCTTCGATCTGCAGCTTGAAGCCGCCCGTGGTGCCCAGGCCCGCCACCGGTGGTGGCGGGAACATCACGATGAACGCGTCCTGGATGCCGGCGAACGCCTGGTTGAGCTGCCCCGCCACCGCGCCACCGCTCTGGTCGGCGCGCTTGCGCTCGTCGAAAGGCTTCAAGGTGGCGAACACGATGCCCGAGTTCGAGCTGTTGGTGAAGCCGTTGATCGACAGGCCCGGGAACGCAATGGCGTCCTGCACGTTCGGGTTCTTCTTCATGATGTCGCCCATGCGATGGATCACGTTTTCGGTGCGATCCAGCGTGGCGCCGTCCGGCAGCTGCGCGAAGCCGATCAGGTACTGCTTGTCCTGCGCCGGCACGAAGCCGCTGGGCACCGCCTTGAACAGGCCGAAGGTGACGCCGATCAGCGCCAGGTAGATCACCAGCATCAGCGTCTTGCGCGAGATCACGCCCTTGACGCCGCCGCTGTAGGCCTCGGAGCCGCGATGGAAGAAGCGGTTGAAGCCGCGGAACAGCCAGCCGAATGCCTTGTCCATGCCGCGCGTCAGCGCGTCCTTGGGCTGGTCGTGGCCGCGCAGCAGCAAGGCGGCGAGCGCGGGCGACAAGGTGAGCGAATTGATCGCCGAGATCACGGTCGAGATCGCGATCGTCACCGCGAACTGCCGGTAGAACTGGCCCGTGAGGCCGCTGATGAAGGCCAGCGGCACGAACACGGCTACCAGCACCAGCGCGATCGCGATGATTGGCCCGGACACTTCGCGCATGGCCTTGTAGGTCGCTTCGCGCGGCGTGAGGCCGGCCTCGATGTTGCGCTCCACGTTCTCGACCACCACGATCGCGTCGTCCACCACGATGCCGATCGCCAGCACCAGCCCGAACAGGCTCAGCGCGTTGATCGAGAAGCCCAGCAGGTGCAGCACGGCGAAGGTGCCGACCACCGAGACCGGCACCGCCAGCAGCGGAATGATCGAGGCGCGCCAGGTCTGCAGGAACAGGATCACCACCAGCACCACGAGCGCGATGGCTTCGAGCAGGGTGTGCAGCACCGATTCGATCGAGGCGCGCACGAACTGCGTCGGGTCGTAGGCGATGCGGTACTCCACGCCTTCGGGCATGTTCTTCGTGATCTCGTCCATGGTCTTGCGCACGTTGGCCGAGATGTCGAGCGCATTGGAGCCCGGCGCCTGGAACACGCCCATGCCGACCGCGGGGTCGTTGTTGAGCAGCGAACGCAACGAATAATCGGCCGCGCCGAGTTCGAGCCGGCCGATGTCGCGCAGCCGGGTCACGGCGCCGTCGGTGCCGGTCTTGACGATGATGTCGCCGAACTCTTCCTCATTCTGCAGACGGCCCTGCGCATTGATCGACAACTGCATGTCGACCCCCGAGAGCCCCGGCGACGCACCGACCACGCCAGCCGCAGCCTGGATGTTCTGGCTGCGGATCGCGGCGACCACGTCGCTGGCCGAGAGGCCGCGCTGCGCGACCTTCTGCGGATCGAGCCAGACGCGCATCGAGTACTCGCCGCCGCCGAAGATCTGCACCTGGCCGACGCCCTGGATGCGCGCGAGCCGGTCCTTGACGTTCAGCACCGCGTAGTTGCGCAGGTAGTTCATGTCGTAGCGGTCGTTCGGCGACACCAGATGCACCACCATCGTGAGATCGGGTGCGCTCTTGACGGTCGTGATGCCGAGCCGGCGCACTTCCTCGGGCAGGCGCGGCTCGGCTTGCGAGACGCGGTTTTGCACCAGTTGCTGCGCCTTGTCGGGATCGGTGCCGAGCTGGAAGGTCACGGTCAGCGTCATCGCGCCGTCGGTGGTCGCCTGGCTGCCCATGTAGAGCATGCCTTCGACCCCGTTGATCGATTCCTCGAGCGGCGTGGCAACGGTTTCGGCAATCACCTTCGGGTTGGCACCGGGGTACTGGGCGCGCACCACCACCGAGGGTGGCGCGACTTCGGGGTACTCGGAGATCGGCAGGCCGCGCAGGGCGATCAGCCCCGCAATGACCATCAGCACCGACAGCACGCCGGCGAAGATCGGCCGGTCGATGAAGAATTTGGAGAGATTCATGATCCGCTTTCAGCTCAGGAATTCGACGCGACCTTGCGCTCGGCGGGGGCCTGCGCGGTCGCGTCCATCGGCACCGACTTCGGCGCCACCAGCGCGCCGGGGCGCACATGCTGCAGGCCGTTCACGACCACGCGCTCGCCGGTCTTCAAACCGGTGGTTACCACGCGCAGGCCGTTGGCCGGCGCGCCCAGCGTGACTTCCCGGTACTCGGTCTTGTTGTCACCGTTCACGACCATCACGAACTTCTTGTTCTGGTCGGTGCCGATGGCGCGCTCGCTGACGAGCATCACGTTCGTGCTGCGGGCCTGGCCCATGCGGATGCGGGCGAACTGGCCCGGAATCAGGGCGCCGTCCTTGTTGTCGAAGGCGGCGCGCACGCGCACCGTGCCGCTGCGCGCGTCGACCTGGTTGTCGATGAGTTGCAGCCTGCCTTCGAACGGCGTGCCGTTGCTCGCCGCCGTGCCCATCTGCACCGGAATCTGGCCGATCAAGGTGCGTGCGCTGGCGCCGCCGGGCAGATCCTTCAGCGCCTTGCCGATCACCTGCTCGTCGGCATCGAAGCTCGCGTAGATGGGGCTCACCGACACCAGCGTGGTCAGCACCGGCGCGCCGGGGCCGGCCGCGACCAGGTTGCCAACCGTGACTTCGAGCTTGCCGATGCGGCCCGCCACCGGCGCCCTGACCTGGGTGTAGCCCAGGCTCAGGCGCGCGGTTTGCAGCGCGGCCTGCGCGGCACGCAGGTTGGCCTCGGCTTCGCGCTTGGCGTTGCCGCGCTCGTCGAGCTCGCGCTGTGCGATGGCCTGTTCGTCCCACAGGCGGCTGGCGCGCACATGCTCGCTTTGCGCCTGTGAGACGCGGGCCTGCGCGGCAGCGACCTGGGCTTCGGCGCGATCCACATCGGCGGCATAAGGCGCCGGATCGATGGTAATCAGCAGCTCGCCTTGCTTGACCAGCGAGCCTTCCTTGAAGTGCACCGCCTGCACGGCGCCGGCCACGCGCGAACGCACGTCGACGCGCTCGACCGCTTCGAGCCGGCCCGAGAACTCGTCCCAGGCGGTGATGTCGGTGGCCGCAACCGTCGCGACCGACACCGGCGTGGCCGGCGGCGCGGCCGGCGGGCTTTCGGCGTTGGAGACCGGCTGGCCGAACAGCGCGGCGACCACGGCGGCGATCGCCGTGACACCGGTCAGGGCCGGCCACAGGCCACGGCGGGACAGGGAGAGCAGTTGCTTGTTGTTCATGATGATTCCTTGAAGAGACCTGAAGACGCTGAATTCGGGATGCACGGAGCTCGCCGGTGCGTTTCGGCACCGGTGAGCGGAAGTCGGAAGGAGTGCGCCGCAGTGGCGCGGCGCGCTAGTGCGGCGGTCGCGGTACCGGGGGCGCGGCGCCGAAGAAGTCACGCAACTGCTGCTCGACGGCGGCTTCGCAGGCACCACAGCGGTTGTCCGCGTCGTACAGCGCGTCGGGCCAGTTGGCGGCGCTCTGCAGGACGCTGCTGGTCACCGGATTGCCGGCTTTGCGCAGCCGCTCGGCATAGGCCAGCGCCTCGTCGCGCATCGGGTCGTCCGGGCCGACCAGCACCAGCGTGGGCGCCAGTTCGGCCAGACGCATCGACGCACCCGGCACGGCGTACGGGTGCACCGCATCGCCGGGGCAGCGCAGGTAGTCCTGCCAGCCGCTGGCAAAGCGGCAATCGACCGTGCTGGCGCTCGCTTCGCGCAGCGAGCGCGTGCCGGCGCACGGGTCGAGCATCGGCGACAGCAGGATCTGGCCGGCCAGGGGGGGATGGGCCCGATCGCGCGCAATCATCGACAGCGCGGCCGCCAGGTTGCCGCCGGCCTCTTCACCTGCCAGGAACACGCGTGCGCCCTTGCCGGCCAGCTTGACGCGCTGCTTGTAGAGCCATTCGAGCACCGCGTAGCCGACCTCGATCGGCTCCGGGAACGGTGTCAGCGGATAGGCCAGCGACACCGCCACGGCACCCGCCTTTGCCAGCATGTGGCCGACCGTGCGGCCGTTGTCGAGGCCACCGCAGACGAAGGTACCGCCGTGGAAGTGCAGCACCAGCGGCGCGCCTTGGGCGCCACTGGCACGCAGGCCATAAGTGCGGGCCTTGACCGGGTCGCGGCCCGGCAGCTCGATCGTGATGTCGGCTTCCACGGCATTTCCCGTGACGGCAACGGCATCGGCAGCGCTGGACAGGGAACGGGGTGACATGGTGAGGGCCTGGATTGGATCGACGATGGATCGAATATAGGCCTGCTGCACTGTGTGAAAAACAGGCGGCAGACCTCCACTCTGTTTCAAATCGGCTAACAATCGGCCGGATTGCCCATGTGAAAATTCCGCTGCCGGCACCACGTCGGCCCCGAGGAGAAGCTTTAAAGATGGATCAGATACAGGCGATGCGGATCTTCGTTCGCGTTGTCGAAGCCGGCACTTTCACGCGCGCCGCCGATTCGCTCGACCTCCCCAAGGGCACGGTCACCAAGCAGATCCAGGCGCTCGAGGCGCGGCTGCGCGTGAAGCTGCTAAACCGCACCACGCGCCGGGTCACGGTCACGCCCGACGGCGCCGCCTATTTCGAGCGCGCCGCGCGCCTGATCAACGACTTCGACGATCTCGAGGGCAGCATGGCCAACGCGCAGGCCAGTCCGAAGGGCCGCTTGCGCATCGATGTCGGAACGACGGTGGCGTCGCATGTGATCATTCCGGCGCTCTGGCGCTTTTGCGACCAATATCCCGACATTCTGGTCGACCTCGGCGCGAGCGACCGGGTGGTCGACCTGATCGGCGACAACGTCGACTGCGTGATCCGCGGCGGCGAGTTGGTCGACCAGTCGCTGGTGGCACGCCGCATCGGCAACCTGCCCTGGGTCACCGTGGCCTCGCCGGCCTACCTGAAGCGCTACGGCACACCGACGCATCCGGACGAGCTGGAGAAGAAGCATCTGGTGATCGGCTTCTTCGCCGGCAGCACGCGCCGTATGTACCCGCACGAGTTCGTCAAGGGCGACGAACGTGTCGAGGTCACCGGCCCCTACCGCGTCTCGGTCAACGACGGCAACGCCCACATGGCGGCGGTGCTGGCGGGTTTCGGCGTGACGCAGGCGCTGACCTTCACGGCGACACCAAAGCTCGAAAGCGGCGAGCTGGTCGAAGTGCTGGCCGATTGGGCGCCGCCGCCCCTGCCGGTGCATGTGGTCTACCCGCCCAACCGCCACCTGAGCCCCAAGGTGCGCGCCTTCGTCGACTGGGCCGCCGACCTGTTCGCCAACAACCCGCACCTCCAGCGCAGATAGAAGAAAAAAAGAGAAAGCCCCGCCAAGCGGGGCTTTCTCTTGTTCCAGAAACACCGTGGAACCGGCTCCGCCGGTCCACCGGTGTTGCCCCCGGCCGGGGGAAGGCGAAGCGACACGAAGTGCGCGTAGCCTGGGGGCGAGCCTAGTGCGCCAGGATCTTGTTGAGGAAGTCCTTGGTGCGCGCCTGGCGGTTCTCGGGATGGTTGAAGAACTCGTCCTTCGAGCAGTCTTCCAGGATGCGGCCACCGACGTCGATGAAGATCACGCGGCTGGCGACCTTGCGCGCGAAGCCCATCTCGTGCGTGACCACCATCATGGTCATGCCTTCCTTGGCCAGCGTCACCATCACGTCGAGCACCTCGCCGACCATCTCGGGGTCGAGTGCCGAAGTGGGCTCGTCGAACAGCATCACGATCGGATCCATGCTCAGCGCACGGGCGATCGCCACGCGCTGCTGCTGGCCGCCGGAGAGCTGGCCCGGGAACTTGTCCTTGTGCGCCATCAGGCCCACTCGGTCGAGCATCTTCAGGCCGCGGGTCTTGGCTTCGTCAGCGCTGCGGCCCAGCACCTTGATCTGCGCGATCGTGAGGTTCTCGGTCACCGACAGGTGCGGAAACAGCTCGAAATGCTGAAACACCATGCCGACCTTGGAGCGCAGCTTGGGCAGGTTGGTCTTGGGGTCGTGCAGCGCGATGCCGTTGACCGTGATCTCGCCCTTCTGGAAGGGCTCCAGCGCGTTGACCGTCTTGATCAGCGTCGACTTGCCGGAGCCCGACGGGCCGCAGACCACGACCACATCGCCCTGCTTGATGCTGACCGAGCACTCGTTGAGCACCTGCACCGGGCCGTACCACTTGGAAACGTTCTTGATTTCAATCATTTTTCAACTCTCCGATCAGCGGATGATGGCGATTTTCTTGTGCAGGCGCTTGACGAGGTACGACAGCGCGTAGCAAAGGATGAAGTACACGACGGCCGCCAGCAAGTAGGCCTCGATCGGACGGCCGAAGTTCTTGCCGGCGGTTTCGAAGCCCTTGAGCATGTCGTAGGCGCCAATGGCGTAGACCAGCGAGGTGTCCTGGAACAGGATGATGGTCTGCGTCAGCAGCACCGGCAGCATGTTGCGGAACGCCTGCGGCAGCACCACCAGCTTCATGTTCTGGCCGTAGGTCATGCCGACCGCCTGGCCCGCATGCACCTGGCCGCGCGGAATCGACTGGATGCCGGCCCGCATGATCTCGCTGAAGTAGGCCGCCTCGAACGCGATGAAAGTGATGACAGCCGAGATTTCGGAGCGGTAGTTGGAGCCCAGCGAGCCGAAGTACGCGTAGAACGCGGCCGGCACCAGCAGGAAGAACCACAGGATCACCATCACCAGCGGAATGCTGCGCATGCCGTTGACATAGATCGTGGCCGGTACGTCGAGCCACTTCTTGCCGGACAGGCGCATCAGCGCGAGCACGGTGCCGAAGATCACGCCGCCCACCGTGGCCACCAGCGTCAGCATCACGCTGAAGTAGAAGCCCTTCAGGACGAAGTTGCTGATGACTTCCCAGTTGTAGAAGGACAGGTCGAGATTCATCATGTCAGTGTCCTCCGCCGCCGCTGGCCGAGACAATGAAGCCCGGCACGCGCGTCTTCTTCTCGATGTAGGCCATGATGCGGTTGATCGCAAACGCCGAGATCACATAGAGCCCGGTCACCGCCAGATAGACCTCGATGCCGCGCGAGGTTTCTTCCTGGGCCTGCATCGCGAACATCGTGAGTTCGGTCACCGATACGGCGAACGCCACCGACGAGTTCTTGAAGATGTTCATCGTCTCGCTGGTGAGCGGCGGCAGGATGATGCGGTAGGCCATCGGCAGGATCACGTAGCGGTAGTACTGCGGCGTGGTGAAGCCCACCGCCATGCCCGCATAGCGCTGGCCCTTGGGCAATGCCTGGACGCCGGAGCGCACCTGCTCGGCGATCCGCGCCGAGGTGAAGAACCCCAGCGCCAGCACCACCAGCACGAAGCTCGGCACCGACTTCATCGGCGGCACCAGCGCGGGAATCACGTGGTACCACAGGAAGATCTGCACCAGCAGCGGAATGTTGCGGAACAGTTCGACCCAGGCATTGCCCAGGCGCACCAGCCACGGGCTGTCGGGCAGCGTGCGGATGATGCCGACCAGCGAGCCCAGTACGAGCGCGACGATCAGCGCCAGCACCGCGACCGACACGGTCCAGCCCCACGCCGACAACATCCATTGCCAGTAAGTCGGGTACTTGCCACCCGGGTCCTGCAAGAAGACCTGCCAATCCCAGTTTGATCCCATCGGGACTCTCCTCAAATGCTCGATTGTTGGGTCTGGCGCTCTTTTTGACAAAACGCCCGCCTTGCGGGCGGGCGTTTTGAAGTCAGCGCCGCATGGCGATCACTTCTTGGCGTAGTCTTCCATCGGCTTGTCGTTCGGGTTGGCCCAGGCGGCCTTGGTCGCGTCCGACAGTGGCAGGCCGATCGTGACGTTGGCCGGCGGGATCGGCTTCAGGAACCACTTGTCCCACAGCTTGGCGAGGTCGCCGTTCTTGATCTGGGCCTTGATGCTGTCGTCCACCGCCTTCTTGAAGGCCGGGTCGTCCTTGCGGATCATGATGGCGATCGGCTCGACGCTCAGCACTTCGCCGACGATCTTGAAATCGGCCGGCGACTTGGACTTGGCGATGTTGGAACCGAGGATGGAACCGTCCATCACAAACGCATCGGCCCGGCCCGATTCGAGCAGCAGGAAGCTGTCCGAGTGGTCCTTGCCATAGAGTTCCTTGAAGTCGATGCCGCCGGCGCGTTCGTTCTTGCGCAGCGTCTGGACCGAGGTGGTGCCGGTGGTGGTGGCCACGGTCTTGCCATTCAGGTCCTTGATCGAGTTGATGCCCGAGTTGGCCTTGACCGCGATGCGCACTTCTTCCACGTAGGTGGTGACGGCGAAGGACACGTCCTTGGCGCGCGTGGCGTTGTTGGTGGTGGAGCCGCACTCGAGGTCGACCGTGCCGTTCTGCACCAGCGGCACCCGGTTCTGCGAGGTCACCGGCTGGTATTTGGTTTCGAGCTTCTTGCCGACAACCTTCTCGAGGTCCTTGATGATGTTGGCGCAGACGTCGTAGTGGAAACCGGTGTATTGGCCGTTCCCCAGCGTGTACGACAGGCCGGACGATTCGCGGACGCCCTCGGTGATGATGCCCGAGGCCTTGATCTTGGCCAGGGTGTCGGTGGCTTGCGCGAACGCGCCGCCAGCGGCGACGGCGGAAATCGCCAATGCCAGTACTTGCTTTTTCATGTGAAGAACTCCTGAAGGTGACTGAGAGATATACAACGAAATTTTAGACATTCACGTTTTCGGGAATACCCGAATCAATGCGGTGCGCAACGCACTTTGTCCGGTCGGCAGACTTGTTGACTAGCGCTGAAGTGGTGCACTGGTCGCGCTTTTCGTTGTTCCGTCATGACTAAGCAGCCTCTGTGCCCGAAGGCAGGGCGGCCACCGGAACCGGTGTGGACAATCGCACAGGTTGCGTCAAATGTTCGGGAACGAGCAACAGCGCCATCTGTTCGCGGGTCATGATGCCCAGCGATTCGGCCACCAGATCGATCGGCCCGCCGGTCTTAAGCGCGGTCTTGGCGATCAATGCGGCCTTCTCGTAGCCGATGATCGGATTGAGGGCCGTGACCAGCGTGACCGACTCGCGCACCTGCTTCGCCAGAAACTCGCGGTTGGCCTCGATGCCTTCGACGCAGTTTTTCTGCAGCGTGACGCAGGCATTGCCCAGATGCTGGATGCTCTTGAACAGGCTCCAGCCCATGATCGGCTCGAAGGCATTGAGCTGCAGCTGGCCGGCTTCTGACGCCATCGTCACGGTAACGTCGTTGCCGATGACTTCGAAGGCCACCTGGTTCATCACTTCCGGAATCACCGGGTTCACCTTGCCCGGCATGATCGACGAGCCGGCCTGGCGCGCCGGCAGGCGGATCTCGCCGAAGCCGGCTTGCGGGCCGCTCGACAGCAGGCGCAGGTCGTTGCAGGTCTTGCTCAGCTTGCATGCCACGCGTTTGAGCACGCCCGACAGTTGCACGAAGGCACCTGTGTCCTGCGTGGCCTCGATCAGGTTGGCGGCCTGCTTGAGCGGGACTTCGGTCTGTTCGGCCAGGTACTGGCACACCAGGTTGGCATAGCCGTGCGGCGCGTTGATGCCGGTGCCGATGGCGGTGGCGCCCAGGTTGATTTCCTCGATCAGTGCCCGGGCTTCGGCCAGGCGCTGCTCGTCCTCGCCGATCATGATCGCGTAGGTCAGGAACTCCTGCCCCAGCGTCATCGGCACCGCATCCTGCAACTGGGTGCGGCCGATCTTGAGCACGTCGCGGAATTCCAGCGCCTTGGCTTCGAAGCTCTTGCGCAGGTCGGCCATCGCCGTCAGCAGCCGACCGATCGCGAACCAGAGCGCCAGCCGGACGGCCGTCGGGTAGACGTCGTTGGTGCTCTGCGATGCATTCACATGGTCGTTGGGATGCAGCACGTCGTAGCGGGCTTTTTCGTGGCCGAGCTTTTCGAGCGCGAGGTTGCAGATCACCTCGTTCGCATTCATGTTGGTCGAGGTGCCGGCACCGCCCTGGATCACGTCGACCACGAACTCGCCGAGGAGCTTGCCGTCGATCAGGTCTTCGCAGGCCAGGATGATGGCGCCGGCGCGCTCCCGGTCCAACGCACCGAGGTCGGCATTGGCACGGGCGGCTGCTTTCTTCACATAGGCCAGCGCACGGACCAAGTCGGGCATGGCCGAGATGCGCGTGCCCGAAATCGGGAAGTTCTCGACCGCCCGGGCAGTGTGGACACCCCAATAGGCGACCGTGGGTATCTGCTTTTCGCCGAGAAAGTCTTGTTCGGTACGGAAGTTCGAATCCATGGCAGCGCCCCGGTTAAAAAAAAGCACGCTCTCGGCGTGCTGGAGATTTTTTGCGTGACAGCGAAACTGCGGCGACTGTAAGTTCGCCGTTGCACCCGCGCCAATGCCGTTTCCGGGCGCCGCTATGCACAGTTGTCATAGATCGTTCACAGACCGGCGCTATTTGGCGCCCGCCGCCGGATTCGCCACCAGGTAGGTCCACAGCGCATCGGCCGCGCGCTTGTCGCCCTGCGCCGTTTCGGCCGCCGCGCCCTTGGCGGCGCGCGCGGCGGTCTTGCCAGCCGGCGCCGCGGTCGGACGCTCGCGGTAGGCCTGGATCTCGAGCGTGATTTCCAGGCTGTCGATTTCCGGCGGCAGCGCGCTCACCAGCTTGCGCGCCTTGACCTCGCGGCGCACCGCGCTCTGCGGCAGGAAGGCGATGCCATGCCCTTCGAGCGCCATCACCTTGAGGCCTTCGGCCATGTCGGTTTCGTAGACGCGGTCGAGGTGGATCGCGGTGCCCGATTCCTTGAGCAGCTGGTCGACCATGCGCCCCAGATACGCCCCGGGCGCATAGCCCAGGTACGGCAGCGGCCGGCCGGCGCGCCCCGGCAGGCGGTATTTCGGCGCGCCATCGGCATCGGGCTTGACCCAGGCCGACACCGTTTCGTGGCCCAGGCTCACCATCTCGTAGCGGTTGGCGTCGAGCTGCAGCGGCTGCGACGGGTGCTGGTAGGAGATCAACAGGTCGCAACTGCCCTCGACCAGCCGCAGCACCGCGTCGTGGACGTTGAGCGCGATCAGCCGGCTCTTGATCGGACCGAAACGCTCGCGCAAGGTCGTGACCCAGGCCGGAAAAAAGGTGAACGCCAGCGTGTGCGGCACGGCGAATTCGATCACGTCCTGCCCCGCCGCCGCGTGGCCGCGCAGCATGGCACGCGTGCTTTGCAGGCCCTGCAGCACCTCGAGCGCCTGGCCGTACAGGGTCTGGCCGGCCGGGGTGAGGCGCGTCGGATACGAAGTTCGGTCAACCAGATCGGTGCCGGCCCACCCTTCGAGCGCCTGGATGCGGCGCGAGAAGGCCGGCTGCGTCACATGGCGCAGTTGGGCCGAGCGGCTGAAGCTGCGGGTTTCAGCGAGGCTGACGAAATCTTCCAACCACTTGGTTTCCATGAACGGGCATTATGTTCTTTGCGCATGAGCCGTCCAGTCAGATCGGCGTGACGACGCCGCGGCCGGCAAAGTGCCCTTCGGCGTTCTCCAGGAAGCGCCGGAAGGAAGCTTCGGTCGCTTCGGGCGACCAGCCGGCCAGGTGCGGGGTCAGGATGAGGTTGTCGAGGCCGATCAGTTGCTCCGGCCGCTTCGGCTCGCTCTCGTACACGTCGATGCCGGCGCCGGCGATGCGGCCTTCGCGCAGGGCCGCGGCCAGCGCGTCGGTGTCGACCACGCTGCCGCGGCCGATGTTGACCAGGAAGCCCTGCGGCCCGAGCGTGTCCAGCACCTCGGCGTCGACGATGTGCCGGGTGGCCGGGCCGCCCGGCGTGGCGCAGACGAGCACGTCGCACCAGTCGGCCAGCGCCTTGACGCTGTCGAAGTAGCGGTGCGGCGCCCCTTCCTTCGGCTTGCGGTTGTGATAGCCGATCGCCATGTCGAAGCCGGCCGCCCGGCGCGCGATCTTCTGGCCGATGGTGCCGAGCCCGAGGATCCCCAGGCGCTTGCCCGAAACATTGGGCGGCTGCGGGATGGCGAGCCGCCACACGCCTTCGCGGCACAGCCGGTCGAGCGTACGAAAGCCGCGCACCGACGCGATCACCAGGCCGAAGGCGTGATCCGCCACGCAGTCGTCGTTGGTGCCCTGGCCGTTGGCCAATGCAATGCCGCGCTGGCGGGCCGCGTCGAGGTCGACCAGTTCGTAGCCGGCACCCATGCAGCACACCAGCTCCAGCGCCGGCAAGGCGGCCATTTCAGCGGCGGTGAGTCCGATCACGCCGATGGTGAGCACCGCGCGATAGCCTGGCCCGTGCGCCGCGATGGCGGCGTCGCGCTCGCCCGGCGTGGGCGCATAGGTCAGCGCGTAGCGCTCTGCCAGGCGGGACTGGTGTTCGCTCGACAAGCTGGTGATCACCAGCAGGGGAATCTTCTCGGACATGCGTTCGTTGTTCCTGAATGGAGATCTCAAAGGACGACGGGCGCTGCTTCAACCTGCTGCATCGCCCACATCTGCGCGTAGCGGCCGTTCTGCGCCAGCAGGCCGGCATGGGTGCCGCGCTCGACGATGACACCGCTCTCCAGCACCAGGATCTCGTGCGCGTCGACCACGGTCGACAGCCGGTGCGCGATCACCAGCGTGGTCTTGTTCTGCGCGGCACTCTGCAGTTCGCCCTGGATCGCGCGCTCGTTGGCCGAGTCAAGGGCCGAGGTGGCCTCGTCGAAGATCAGGATCGGCGGATCCTTGAGCAGCGTGCGCGCAATGGCCACGCGCTGCTTCTCGCCGCCCGAGAGCTTGAGCCCGCGCTCCCCGACCGGCGTGTCGTAGCCCTTTGGCGTGGCCATGATGAAATCGTGGATGCGTGCCGCCTTCGCCGCCGCCTCGACTTCGTCGCGCGTGGAACCCGGGCGGCCGTAGGCGATGTTGTATTCGACCGAGTCGTTGAACAGCACCGTGTCCTGCGGCACGATGCCGATGGATCGCCGCACGCTGGCCTGGGTGACCTCGCGGATGTCCTGGCCGCCGATGGTGATGCGGCCCCCGCCGATGCCGGGCCGCCCCAGGTCGGCGGCGCCCCCTTCGGCGGGCCGGGGGCCGACGCCCACGTCGTAGAAGCGGTACATGAGCCGCGCCAGCGTGGACTTGCCCGAGCCCGAGGGGCCGACCACCGCCACCGTCTTGCCGGCAGGAATCTCGAAGCTCACATGCTTGAGGATCGGGCGCGCGGCCTCGTAGGCGAAGCTGACATCCTCGAAACGCACGGTGGAGTCGGCGCCCGCCAGAGGCTGCGCCTGCGGCGCATCGCGCACCTCGCGCTCCTTTTCCATCAGCACGAACATCTTGTCGAGGTCGGTCAGGCTCTGCTTGATCTCGCGGTAGATCACGCCCAGAAAGTTGAGCGGAATGTAGAGCTGGATCATGAAGGCGTTGACCATCACCAGGTCGCCCAGCGTCATGCGCCCTTCGACCACGCCCGCGGTCGCGCGCCACAGCATCAGCACCAGGCTCACCGCGATAAGCAGCTGCTGGCCGGTGTTGAGCATCGACAGGGTGCGCTGGCTCTTGATGGCGGCCTTGCGGTAGCGGTCCAGGCTCGCGTCGTAGCGCTGCGCCTCGAACTCCTCGTTGTTGAAGTACTTGACCGTTTCGTAGTTCAGCAGCGAATCGACCGCACGGCTCTGCGCGACCGAATCGAGCTCGTTCATGGTCTTTCGGAACTGGGTGCGCCATTCGGTCACCGTGACGGTGAAGCCGATGTAGAGGATCAGCGCCACGCCCGTGATCCAGACGAACAGCGCGTCGAACTTCACGCCGAGGATGGTGAGCACCAGCGTCAGCTCGATGATCGTCGGCACGATGCTGTAGAGCGACATCGAGATCAGCGAGTGCACGCCACGCGTGCCGCGCTCGATGTCGCGCGTCATGCCGCCGGTCTGCCGCTCCAGGTGAAAGCGCAGGCTCAGCGCGTGCAGGTGCCGGAACACCTCGAGCGAAATGCTGCGCGCCGCGCCTTCGGTCGCCTTGGCGAAGACCAGCTCGCGCAGTTCACCGAACAGCGAGGTCGAAAAACGCAGCAGCCCATAGCCCACCAGCAGCGCGATCGGCACCACCAGCAAGGCCTGCGCCAGGTCGGGCCTGGGCGTCATGGTGTCGACCAGGTTCTTCAGCAGCACCGGCACGCCGACGTTGGCGACCTTGGCGCCAACCATGAAAGCCAGCGCCGCCAGCACGCGCCACTTGTACTGCCAGAGGTAGGGAAACAGGCGGCGCAGCGTGGCCCAGTCGGAGCGGTCGGTGCGCGCGGGCGCACCGGAAGAGGCGGCGTGAGGAGAGGAAAGCGTTTCGCCGCTGCGGCGCATGGATGACAATCGTGGCTGTTGTTGTTCTCCAGATTGTGCCCATGTCCGATTCTTCCAGCGCCAGTGTGGCCGCAACCCTCAAGAGCCTGCCGACCGACATGGAGCTGGTGCTCAAAGTCATTCCGATGCCGGCCGACGTCAACGCCAACGGCGATATCTTCGGCGGCTGGGTCATGGCCCAGTGCGACCTGGCGGGCTCGGTGATTCCGGCGCGCTATGCCAAGGGCCGCATGGCAACCGTGGCGGTGAACGAATTCATCTTCAAGCAGCCGGTGCGGCTCGGCGACATCCTCTCGTTCTATTCAAAGCTGGTGAAGATCGGCCGCACATCTATCACCGTGATGGTCGAGGTGTTCGCCGAGCGCTTCAACGCACAGGGCGAGTACCTCAAGGTGACGCAGGCCACCTTCACCTACGTGGCGATCGACGACAACGGAAGGCCGCGGGCGATCGAGCGGGAGTGAATCAGGGCTGAAAGCCCGACTTCTTCACCACCGGCGCCCACTGCGCCTTGTAGGCGGCGAGCATCGCCACCGTCTGCGCGCTGCTGCTCGACACCGGCACCATCTCGGCGGCCCTGAAGCGGGCCTGCAGCGCCGGGTCGGCCATGGCCTGCTGCACGGCCGTTGCGATGGCGCGCTGACGTGCCGCTGGCAACGATTGGGCCGCATACACCACGTTCCAGCCCGAAGCGGACAGGTCGAGCCCGGCTTCCTTGAAGGTCGGCACATCGGGCAGCGACGCCGCGCGGCGCACGCCTGAAACGGCCAGGATCCGCACCTTGCCGGCCTTGGCCAGTGGCTCCAGCGCATCGAGCGAGTCGAAGGCGATCGGCACGTGGCCGCCCATCAGGTCGTTCATCAGCGGCGCCGAGCCCTTGTAGCCCACCACCGGCATGCTGAGCTTCATCTTGTCGCCCAGCATCAGCGCGAAGAAGTGGGGCAGGCTGCCGGTGGCGGGCACGCCGGCGGCGATCTTGTCCTGGTTGGTTTGCATCCAGGCGCGCAGATGGCCGAACTCGCGCACCGGCACGGCCGGGCCGACCGCAATGCCGAAGTCGTAGCTCGTGACCTGGGACAGCGGGACGTAGTCCTTGTCCGGGTCGTAGCCGGCGTCCTTGAACACCAGCGGTGCGACCAGCATGGTGGCCGGGTTGGCCAGCAGCACCAGGTTCTGGCCGCTGGTGTCCTTGTGAACCTGTTGCGCGGCGAGCCTGCCGCCAGCGCCGACGCGGTTCTCGACGATCACCGTGACGCCGAGCTTCGGTGCGATTGCGTCGCCGAGCAGCCGTGCCGCGCGGTCGGAAGTGCCGCCCGCGGGATACGGCACCACGATCTTGAGGGTGCCGCCCTCCAGCGCAGCGGTTTGCGCGCCGGCGGTGGCGCCCACGCCGAGCAACGCAGCCGCTGCCAATGCCTGTCGTCTTGTGATGGCCACGCTGTCGTCTCCTAGTGAAAAGCGGAGAAGCACTTTAGCGCAGGGCCGTTCGACGAACGGCGATCAGACCTTCGAGAAATCGGGCTTGCGCTTTTCCATGAAAGCGGTGAAAGCTTCCTTGGCCGCCGGCGAGCGCATCGCAATGCCGAAGCTCGCGCCCTCCACGCCGATGCGTTCCAGCACCGCGGGCTGCTGTGCCAGCTTGAGCAGGCGCTTGGTTTCGACGAGCGCCGACAACGGCTTGGCCGCCAGCTTGCGCGCCTGGGTCTGCGCGATTCCGTTGCATTCGGTCGGCGGCACGACGCGGTTGACCAGGCCCACTTCGAGCGCGGCCTCTGCCATGAAGGGCTCGCCCAGCAGCAGCGCCTCGGCCGCGCGGTGGTAGCCGAACATCTGCGGCGCCAGCATGCTCGATGCGGCTTCGGGCACTAGGCCCAGGTTCACGAACGGCATCGAGAACGCGGCGTTGTCGCCCGCATAGACCAGGTCGCAATGAAACAGCAGCGTGGTGCCGATGCCGACGGCCGGGCCGCAGACGCTGGCGACAACCGGTTTCGGAAATGCCGCGATCGCGCGCAGGAAGCGGATCGCGGGCGACTCGGCCAGGGTCTGTTGGGCCGGCGCGCTCGCGGCGGCCATGAAGTCGCCGATGTCGTTGCCGGCACTGAAAATGGTCGGGTCGCCCTGGATCAGCACGGTGCGCACGGCCGCATCGCCCGTGGCCTGCTCGAGCGCTGCCGAGAGCGCGTCGTACATGGCGCCGGTGATCGAGTTCTTGCGCTCGACACGGTTGAGGGTCAGGGTCATTACACCGGCTTCGGTGTGGACGAGGATGTCGCTCATGGAGGTTTCCTTGGAGAAGAATGATGAAGTTCAGGCCGCGAGGGCCTCACGCACGAAGTCGAGGCGGTCTTGCCCCCAGAACATTTCGTCGCCGACGAACATGGTGGGCGCACCGAACACGCCGCGTTCGACCGCTTCCTGCGTGGTCGCCTTGAGCCGGTCTTTGGTGGCCTGCGCGTTGGCGAGCGCCAGCACGGCTGCCGCATCGAAGCCGGCGGCCTGCAGCACGGCGCCCACGGTGGCGGGGTCGTTCATGTTGCGGCCGTCGACCCACATCGCGTCGTATATCGCCTTCACGTAGTCCATGAAGCGCTCGGGCTGCTCCGTCTGCAGCCCGGCAGCGCCGCGCATCAGCAGCAGCGTGTTGATCGGAAAGTTCGGATTGTGCACAAAGGGCACGCCGTAGCGCTTGGCAAAGCGGGCCATATCCTTGTTCAGGTACCGGCCCTTGAGTTTGATCTCGGCGGGCGAGTGATTGCCGGTCGCCTGGAACACGCCGCCGAGCAGCATCGGCTTCCAGACCAGCGTGGCCCCGGCGTCGGCCGCGATGTGCGGCAGCTGCGTCGCGGCCAGGTAGGCGGCGGGGCTGCCGAAATCGAAATAGAAGTCGATGGAGTGGGTCATGGGTGTCTCTTTGTCGGGTGTTCTTGTTCGGGGCGCTTTTGTTCGGGGCGCGTGCACAGGCCGCCGGGTACTCCCCTCCGCGAATGTCCCCCGGCTTCGCCTCCTCCTTTATTTCGCTGCGGGGAGCACCCGACGCCCTGTGCACCAGGGCACGCTGGGGGTGTACCGCTGATCAACGACCGCTCTGAACACCGATCACGTCGATGGGGTGCCTTGCGCAGCGAAATAAAGGAGGAGGCCGCAGGCCGGGGGACATTCGCGGAGCAAGGTACCCCGTCGGCGGGATCGCGCCCTGAACAACGCGCCCGACGCCCAGCACGATCAAACGAAAAGCAGGGGCTCATCTCAGAATTTCTCAGACCACGGCCGCAGATCCAGCTCGTGCGTCCACGCGTCGCGCGGCTGCGTATGCAGCATCCAGTAGCTGTCCGCGATGTGATCCGGATTCAGGATGCCATCGCTCTCCTTCAGTGCATAACGCTCGGGAAAGTTGCTGCGGATGAACTCGGTATCGATCGCGCCGTCGACCACCACGTGCGCGACGTGAATGCCCTGCGGACCCAGTTCGCGCGCCATCGATTGCGCCAATGCGCGCAACGCCATCTTCGCGCCCGAGAAAGCGCCGAAGTTGGCCGCGCCACGCAGCGATGCCGTGGCCCCCGTGAAGATGATCGTGCCGCGATGCCCGCCCCTGGGAAGCTCACGCGCCACCATGCGCCTGGCCACTTCACGGCCGTTCAGGAAGCCCGAGAAGCAGGCCATCTCCCACACCTTGAAGTACTTGCGCGCGGTCTCGGCCAGGATGCTCTCGGGCACGTTGGCGCCGATGTTGAACACCATCACCTCGATCGGGCCGATGGTCGATTCGATCTCTTCGACCAGCGCGATGACCTCTTCTTCCTTGCGCGCATCGCAGGCAAAGGCGCGCGCCGCGCCGCCGTCGGCCTCGATCTGCGCGACCAGCGGCTGGAGCTTGTCGAGGCTGCGGCGCGTGACACAGGCGACGTAGCCCTCGCGCGCAAAGCGGCGCGCAATGGCGCCGCCGGTGGCGTCGCCGGCACCGACGATCAGGGCGGTCTTGCGCGTCATGGTCATTCCTTGAAATAGACGATCTGGTTGCTGGTGGCCAGCAGTAGCCCCGCCTCGCTCCACAACTGCGCAGACTGGTCGAAAAAGCCGTTGTGAAACTGCTGCCCGACCGCGCGGCCCAGCAGGTAGCCGATGCCCACGGCGGCGAGTTCGGCCGGGCCGACGTGGAAGTAGGTCGTGATCGACACGGTGCCGGCCGGCACATGCCGGGCCCGGCGCAGCCAGACGCGCGGATAGAACATGTCGCTCAGCGACGCCAGCGAGGCGAAGTCGAGCGGGCGCGGATCAGCGTCGCGCAGCCAAATCAAGGATTCGCTGTGGTCGCCGCCGCCATCCCAGGTCGCCGGAATCTTGCCGCTGACCGGTCGCATCTCGTACTGGTTCGTCCAGGCGACGCCGGTCGGGCCGATGCTGATGCGCTTGACCGCGGCCGGCGCCGGTACGGCAGGCATTGGCAGGTCGTTGGCGCCCCAGGTCTCGCGGCGCGCAGCTGTGACCACCGTTGCAGTGGTGGTCACATGGGGAGCGCCGCTGGCGCCGGCCTGCGTAATTTCTACCGTCCAGTGCTGCGTCGACCGGTTGGTGCGCACGGCGGTGGCCTGCACCTCGAACGCCCCGGCCTCGATGGCCGCCGCGTAGTTCACCGTCAGCGCGATCGGCGCGCCCAGCAGGTCTGGATGCTGCAGCACCGACTGCAGCACCACGGCCGCGGTGGTGCCGCCGAACGGGCCGATCATGTTCCAGTAGTCGGCGCTGGTCATGCCGGTCGAATGGCCGGCGCGGATGCCGCTGGGCTTCAGCGCCAGCGCCCGGTCGAAGATGTGGGGAGCGGTCATGGCAGCAGTGTGCACGGGCGCGCGGGTTCAGGCAGTCGTGGCGGCGACGCGGGCAGCGGCGGCGCGCTGGAAGCCGCGCAAGGACTCGAGCGCGCGCGGCCACAGCTTGTCGGCAAAGCGCTCGTGGAAGAAGCCGAAGTGGCCGATGCGCCCGGCCTGCACGTCGGCCGGTGCGATCTGCTGCACCTCCTGCGGCGCGCCGGTGTAGAGGCCGATCAGGTTGTGCGTGCCACGCAGGGTCATGAGTTCGTCGTCGGTCATCGATAGCGCGAGCACCGGGAACTGCACGCGGCCGTAGCTCTGTGCCGCCGCTTCGCCCTCGGCGCCGACGCTGTAGCGCGGATCCAGGCACCAGCGGCGCCACTGCAGGATCACGCCGCGCGGCAGGTCGCCGACCTTGCGCAGCCTGCGACCCGGGAAGTAGCCGCAGATGCGCGTCGCGATCGGCACCAGCACCCACCAGAAGTACGGCACCATGCGCTTGAGCTTCGGCGCGTTGTCGCGCCAGTAGCCGCTGCCGGCCGCGATGCTCAACAGCCCGTCAACCTGCTCCGGCCGCCGCAGAAAACCCGGCAACTGCGCGCCGAGGCTGTGGCCGAACAGGTAGAGCGGCAGCTCGGGCTCGACGGCCTTGGCCGCGTCGATCACGGCTTCGTAGTCGCGTGCCCAGTCGAACAGGTCGGCACGGTAGCCGCGCAGCGACTGGCCTTCCATCGAGGCGCCCGAGCCCCTGTAATCGAAAGTGGTGACGCGCAGACCCCGCGTGGCGAGCCATCCGGCAAAAGGCGCGTAGAAACCTTGGCGCACGCCCATTGCGCCGCCGATGACCACGCTGGCGCGCGGTGGCATGCCATCGGTGGGTTCATAGACCCGCAGCGCGATGCGCGTGGCGGGGTCGACCTGCAGCTGTTGTTCTTGCATTCCGTTGTCTCCTTCTTCTCAAGTGCCCGGCCGGTGGTTCCAGCAACGCTGGTTGCGACTACACGCGCTCGAAGATGCCGGCAGCGCCCTGCCCCATGCCGACGCACATCGTCACCATGCCGTACTTCAGGTTCTTGCGGCGCAGCGCGTGCACCACGGTGGCCGAGCGGATCGCGCCGGTTGCGCCGAGCGGGTGCCCCAGCGCGATCGCGCCGCCCATCGGGTTAACCTTGCTCGGGTCGAGCCCGAGCGTGTTGATCACCGCCAGCGACTGCGCGGCGAAAGCCTCATTCAACTCGAACCAGTCGATGTCCTCGTGCTTCAGCCCGGCATAGCGCAGCGCGGCCGGAATCGCCTCGATCGGGCCGATGCCCATGATGTGCGGCGGCACACCCTTGCTGGCAAAGCTCACGAAGCGCGCGAGTGGCGTCAGGCCGAACTGCTTGACCGCCTTTTCGCTCGCGAGGATCAGCGCACCGGCGCCGTCGGAGGTCTGCGAGCTGTTGCCGGCCGTCACGGTGCCCCGCGCCGCGAACACGGTGCGCAGCTTGGCCAGGCCTTCGAGGCTGGTGTCGGGGCGCGCGCCTTCGTCGAGATTCACGGTGCGCGTCTTCGCGATCGACTCGCCGGTGTCGAGGTTCGGCGTGCGATCGGTCACTTCGATCGGCGTGATCTCGTCTGCGAACTCGCCGGCCTGCTGCGCGGCCAGCGCCTTCTGGTGCGAAGCCAGCGCGAACGCATCCTGCGCGTCGCGGCCCACCTTCCACTGCTGCGCGACCTTCTCGGCCGTGAGACCCATGCCATAGGCAATGCCGACATCGCCTTCGCGCTCGAAGATCGAGGGCGACAGCGAGGGCGCATTGCCCATCATCGGCACCATGCTCATGCTCTCGACGCCGGCCGCGATCATCACGTCGGCCTCTCCGACGCGGATGCGATCCGCCGCCATCTGCACGGCCGAAAGGCCGGAGGCGCAAAAGCGGTTGACCGTGATGCCGCCGATGCTGTTGGGCAGCCCGGCCAGCACGGCGCCGATGCGCGCAATATTCAGCCCCTGCTGCGATTCCGGGATCGCACAGCCGCAGATGATGTCTTCGATGGCCTTCGGGTCGAGCCCGGGCACCGCTGCAAGCGCCGCCTTCAGCGTGGTCGCGAGCAGGTCGTCGGGCCGGTAGTTGCGGAAGTAGCCGCGGTGCGACTTGCCGATGGGTGTGCGCGTGGCGGAGACGATGTAGGCGTCCTGGATTTGTTTCATGGCGATGTTCCTTGGTTTCTTGCTCCTTCCCCCTCCGGGGGAAGGCAGGGATGGGGGCCGACGGCGCTCATGGCGTCGACGCGGTGCGCAATGGCCTGCAGCACCCCTTCCAGATTGATGAATGGTTCATTCGACGCAAAGCGCAGCACGCCGAATCCCTGGCTGCGAAAGAAGGCATCGCGCGTGGCGTCATAACCCTGTTGCGCCAGATGCTGTGAGCCGTCGAGTTCAACGATGAGCTTGGGCTCCAGACATGCAAAGTCCGCGATGTAGTTGCCGAGCGGATGCTGGCGGCGAAACTTGACGCCCAATTGCTCGCCGCGCAGACCGCTCCAGAGCTTGCGCTCCGAGTCGGTCATGTCGCGGCGAAGTGCTTGCGCATTCGCGCGGGCGTTGGGTGCGGCCTGGTTTCGCATCGTGTTTGCTTGGAGGTTGCCCCCATCCCTGCCTTCCCCCGGAGGGGGAAGGAGAAATGCGGTCAGTTGCGCACTGGCTTCCCCGTGCTGAGCATCCCCATGATTCGCTCCTGCGTCTTTGGGTGCACGATGAGCGAGCAGAACGCCTTGCGTTCCAGCGCCATCAGGTATTCCTCGGTCACGAGCGAACCGGCGTCGATGTCGCCACCGGTGACCACACCCGCGATCAGGCTCGCGATGTGGAAGTCGTGCGCGCTGATGAAGCCGCCGTCGCGCATGTTCACGAGCTGGCCCTTGATGGTGGCGGCGCCGCTGCGGCCGGCCACGCGGAAGCTGCGGCGCAGCGGTGCGCGGTAGCCCGCATCGGCCATCGCCTTCGCCTGCTGCAGCGCGACGTAGAGCAGTTCGTCCTTGTTCGCGACGATCACGTCGCTGTCTAGCAGATAGCCGAGCTTCTTCGAATCGAGCGCGCCGGTGCCGACCTTGGCCATTGCCGCCGCCGTGAAGCCTTCGGTGAGGAAGGGCAGCAGGTCGCTGCCGGTGGATGCAGCCGCGTTCTCTGCCGCGCGGCGCGCGATGTAGGTGAGGCCACCGGCGCCCGGCACGAGGCCCACGCCGACTTCGACCAGGCCGATGTAGCTTTCCATCGCGGCAACGCGCTTGGCCGAATACACGGCCAGCTCGCAGCCCCCGCCGAGCGCCAGGCCGCGTACGGCAGACACCACCGGCACGCTTGCATAGCGCAGCTTGAGCATCACGTTCTGCAGTTCTTCTTCGGCCCCTTCGACCGCACTGATGCCGGCGACCACGAAGGCCGGCAGCATCGCCTGCAGATCGGCGCCGACCGAGAACATCTCATCGGGCGACCAGATCACCAGGCCCTTGTACTCGGCTTCGGCCAGCTCGACCGCGGCACCGAGTGCTTCGGCCACGTCGGGGCTGATGGCATGCATCTTCGAATGGATGCTCGCGATCAGAATCTCGCTGTCAAGCGTCCAGACGCGCACATCGCCTTCGTCGCTGATCGTCGTGCCCGCGGTGTTCGCGTCGGGCGCATTGGCGCCGAGCACGCTTTCGGGGAACAGCTGGCGTTCATGGACGGGCAGCTTGCGCTGCGGCACGAACTGGCCCTGCGAAGCGCTCCACGAGCCCTCGGGCGTGTGCACGCCACCGGCCTTGGCGACTGCGCCCTCGAACACCCACTTGGGCAGCGGCACCGTGCTGAGCGCCTTGCCGGCATCGATGTCTTCCTGGACCCACTTCGCGACCTGCGCCCAGCCGGCCTCCTGCCAGAGCTCGAACGGCCCCTGCTTCATGCCGAATCCCCAGCGCATCGCGAAGTCCACGTCGCGCGCGCTTTCGGCAATCGTCGCCAGGTGCACGGCCGCGTAGTGGAAGCTGTCGCGCAGGATGGCCCAGAGGAACTGGCCCTGCGGCCCTTCGCTCTCGCGCAGCAGCTTCAGGCGCTCGCCTGCCGGCTTCTTCAGCATGCGGCCATAGACCTCGTCGGCCTTCTCGCCCGAAGGCACGTAGTCGCCCTTGGCCAGGTCGAAGCGCAGGATGTCGCGGCCAACCTTCTTGAAGAAGCCGGCCTTGGTCTTCTGGCCCAGGTTGCCGAGTTCCAGCAGCTTGGCCAGCACCGGCGGCGTCGCGAAGTTGGCGTAGAACGGATCAGTCTCGGCATTCAGGTTGTCCTGCAGCGTCTTGACCACGTGGGCCATCGTGTCGAGGCCCACCACGTCGGCCGTGCGAAAGGTGCCCGAGCTTGCGCGGCCCAGCTTCTTGCCGGTGAGGTCGTCCACCACGTCGGGCGTGAGGCCGAACTTCTCGACTTCCTTCAGCGTCGCCAGCATGCCGGCGATGCCGACGCGGTTGGCGATGAAGTTGGGCGTGTCGTGCGCGCGCACCACACCCTTGCCGAGCGTGCTGGTGACGAAGGCTTCGAGCTGGTCGAGCACCTGCGGCTCGGTGGTCGGCGTGTTGATCAGCTCGACCAGAGCCATGTAGCGCGGGGGGTTGAAGAAGTGGATGCCGCAGAAACGCGGCTTGAGCGCTTCGGGCAACGCTTCGCTGAGCTTCGTGATCGACAGGCCCGAGGTGTTCGAGGCCAGGATCGAATGCTTGGCGACGTGCGGAGCGATCTTCTTGTAAAGATCGAGCTTCCAGTCCATGCGTTCGGCAATGGCTTCGATGACGATATCGCACTCGCCCAGCTTCGCGAGGTCGTCGTCGTAGTTCGCGACTTCGATCAGGCCGGCATCGGCCACGTCACCGAGCGGCGCGGGCTTGAGCTTCTTGAGGTTGTCGATGGCGCGGGTGACGATGCCGTTCTTCGGGCCTTCCTTGGCCGCTAGGTCGAACAGCACGACGGGTACGCGGACGTTGACGAGATGTGCGGCAATCTGCGCGCCCATCACGCCGGCGCCGAGAACGGCGACCTTCTTCACTTGAAATCGGGACATAGCGGAGTTTCGAAGTTCTGAATCAGTTCGGGGAACACCGCGGAACCGGCTTTGCCGGGCCGCTGGTGTTGCCCCCTTGAGGGGGAGGCTGCTACACGAAGTGAGCAGCTACGGGGGTGGGCTACTGGGCGCGGTTCCAGGTCTGGGTGCGCCAGAAGGGGCCGAGGTAGCCGCGCACTTCCAGCTTCTTGCCGCCGTCGATGGGCGTGAAGCTGGCACGGTATTCCTTGCCGTTTTCGGGGTCGAGGATCTTGCCGCCCTCCCAGACATCCTTGCCTTCGGCCTTCTTGCCGCCGCGGATGATCTCGAGGCCGGCGATCGGCTTGCCCTTGCGGTCGTCGCTGCATTCGTCGCAGACGGCGTCGGCCTTGGCATCCTTCTTCAGCGTCTTCTCGATGCGGCCGGCCAGCGCGCCGCCGGTTTCGGTGACGCGGATCTCCGCCTTGACTTCACCGGTCTTGTCGTCGACGCTGCGCCACAGCCCGACCGGGCTCGTCTGCGCGAGCGCCGACGCTGCACACAGCATGGCAGCCGCCAACAGCGAAATGCCGCGGAACCGGCTCCGCCGGGCCGCTGGCGTCGCCCCCTGCAAAGAGGTTGGCGAAGCGACACGAAGTGCGCGAAGACTGGGGGTCATGCCAGTGCCGCATCCGTGTCCATCAAGACCTTGCTGCCGGCGCGCGCAGTGCGCATCAGCGTCGCGGTCTCGGGGAACAGCTTGGCGAAGTAGAAGCGCGCGGTCTGCAGCTTGGCGACATAGAACGGGTCGGTGTTGCCGGCGGCGATTTCGCGCAGCGCCACCTGCGCCATGCGGGCGAACAGGTAGCCGAACACGAAGTGGCCGGCCACACGCAGGTAGTCGACCGCGGCAGCGCCGACCTCGTCGGGATTCTGGAAGCCCTTGAAGCCGATCTCGGTGGTGAACTTGGTCAGCTGCTCGCCCAGCATCGCCACCGGCGTGATGAACTCGCTCATCTTCTCGTTGACACCCTCTTCGGCCACCAGCGCACCCACCAGCTTGCCGAACTTCTTGAGCGAGGCGCCGTTGTTGCCCAGCACCTTGCGGCCCAGCAGATCCAGCGACTGGATGGTGTTGGTGCCTTCGTAGATCATGTTGATGCGGTTGTCGCGCGTGAACTGCTCCATGCCCCATTCCTTGATGAAGCCGTGGCCGCCGAACACCTGCATGCAGGCGTTGGTCGCGATGTGGCCGTTGTCGGTGATGAAGGCCTTGACGATCGGCGTGAGCAGCGCGACCAGTTCGCCACTGTCCTTGCGCACCTTCTCGTCGGGGTGGTGGTGTTCCTTGTCGAGCAGCAGGGTGCAGAAGATCTGCAGCGCGCGGCCGCCTTCGGCGTAGGCCTTGGCCGTGAGCAGCATCTTGCGCACGTCGGGGTGCACGATGATCGGGTCGGCGTCCTTTTCCTTGGCCTTCGGGCCGGTCAGCGAGCGCATCTGGATGCGATCCCGGGCGTAGGCCAAGGCGTTTTGGTAAGCCACTTCGGTCAGGCCCAGCGACTGGTTGCCGACCCCCAGGCGTGCCGCGTTCATCATCACGAACATCGCGGCCAGGCCCTTGTGCGGCTGGCCGACCAGCGAGCCGACGGCGCCGTCGATCACGATCTGCGCAGTCGCGTTGCCGTGGATGCCCATCTTGTGCTCGAGGCCGCCGCAGTAGATCGGGTTGCGCTCGCCGAGCGATCCGTCGTCCTTGACGATGAACTTCGGCACCGCGAACAGGCTGATGCCCTTGCTGCCCTTGGGCGCGTCGGGCAGGCGGGCCAGCACCAGGTGGATGATGTTGGCGGCCATGTCGTGCTCGCCGGCCGAGATGAAGATCTTGTTGCCGGTGAGCTTGTAGTTGCCGTCGGCCATCGGTTCGGCCTTGGTGCGCAGCATGCCGAGATCCGTGCCGCAATGCGGCTCGGTCAGGCACATGGTGCCGGTCCACTCGCCGCTGGTGAGCTTGGGCAGGTAGGTTTTCTTCTGCGCGTCGGTGCCGTGCGCCGCCAGTGCTTCGTACGCGCCGTGCGAGAGGCCCGGGTACATCGTCCAGGCCTGGTTGGCGCTGTTGAGCATTTCGTACAGACACTGGTTCACCACGAACGGCAGGCCCTGGCCCCCGAACTGCGGGTCGCACGACAGTGCCGGCCAGCCGCCTTCGACGAACTGCGCGTAGGCTTCCTTGAACCCCTTGGGCGCCTTGACCTCGTGCGTGGTCTTGTCGAGCACGCAGCCTTCTTCGTCGCCGCTGATGTTGAGCGGAAAGGTCACTTCGGCCGCGAACTTGCCGGCCTCCTCGATCACCGCATTGATGGTTTCGGCATCGGTCTCGGCATGCGCCGGCAGGGCCTTCAGTTCTTCGGCGACGTGCAGCACTTCGTGCAGAACGAATTGCATGTCACGCAGCGGCGGGTTGTAGATGGGCATGGACGAAAGCTCCTGGACAAGTTCTAGAAAGAGAAAAGAGAAAAAATGTTCAGCGCACGCGCTTGAGCGGCGGCTGGGAAGATGCGCCCGCGGGCAGCGGCGCGGTGGCCGTGGCGCAGCGCTCGAGCAGGTTGTCGAAGCCGCGCTCCGCGCGCTCGATCGAGCCCGGCACGCGCAGGAAGCGCGCCTCGTAGTGCAGCGCGAGGATCAGGCCGTGGATTTCGAACGCGATCTGCCGCGCGTCGGCGTCCGGATCGAGGTGGCCTTCGGTCTGCGCCTGCACCACGGCGCGCAGCACGGCCGCCTGCCAGATGCTGACCGACTCGACCAGCGCGTCGCGCACCGGCCCGGGCCGGTCGTCGAACTCGGTGGCGCCGCTGATGTAGATGCAGCCCGAATCGATCTCGACCGAGGTGCGCTTCATCCAGTTGCCGAACATGGCACGCAGGCGCGGCAGCCCGCGCGGCGCCGACAGGGCGGCGTAGAACACTTCCTGCTCGAAGCGCGCGTGGTACTCGCGCACCACAGAGATCTGCAGTTCCTCGCGCGAGCCGAAATGGGCGAACACGCCCGACTTGCTCATCTGCGTGATCTCGGCCACGGCCCCAATCGACAGGCCCTCGAGCCCGATCTGCTGCGCCAGATTGAGCGCGGCATCGACGATCACGGCCTTGGTCTGCTGCCCTTTCTGGGCCGCACGGGTACTTTTGGCGGGAACGGCATCGAGGGACATTGGGCGCAGAATAAAACGAACGGTCGTTCTATTTTGCAGGAGATTGACAGTTCTGCCCAACAAAAAGACCCACCGCGCGGGTGGGTCTTTTGGGTGGAACGCAAAACCGGCGGCTTACAGCTTGAAGCCCACCACGTCCTGCCGCTGCTCGCCCAGCCCCTCGATACCGAGCGTCATGACGTCGCCCTTCTTCAGGAACAGCGGCGGCTTCATGCCCATGCCGACGCCGGGCGGGGTGCCGGTGGTGATCACGTCGCCGGGCATCAGCGTCATGAACTGGCTCACGTAGCTGATGATCTTGGCGACGCCGAACACCATCGTCTTGGTGTTGCCGGTCTGCACGCGCTTGCCGTTGAGGTCGAGCCACATGGCGAGCTTCTGCGGATTGGCCACGTCGTCGCGCGTCACCAGCCAGGGGCCGAGCGGACCGAAGGTGTCGCAACCCTTGCCCTTGTCCCAGGTGCCGCCGCGCTCGATCTGGTACTCGCGCTCGCTCACGTCGTTGATGGTGCAGTAGCCGGCCACGTAGTTCAGCGCATCCTTTTGCGAGACGTAGCGCGCGCGCGTGCCGATGACCACGCCGAGCTCGACCTCCCAGTCGGACTTGACCGAGCCCTTGGGCAGCATGACCGGGTCGTTCGGGCCCTGGATGCAGGTGGTGGCCTTCATGAACACCACTGGCTCCTTCGGCACCGGAAGACCGGATTCGGCCGCGTGGTCGGCAAAGTTGAGGCCGATCGCGATGAACTTGCCGACATTGGCGACCGGGCTGCCGTAGCGCGGCTTGCCCTTGACCAGCGGCAGCTTGTCGGCCTTGAGCTTGCGCAGCTTGGCGATGGCAGCGTCGCCGAGCTGGTCGGGCCCGATGTCCTTGATCACGCCGCTCAGGTCGCGCAGTTGGCCGTTGTCGTCGATGAGGCCGGGCTTTTCCTTGCCGGGGTTGCCGTAGCGCACGAGTTTCATTCGGGAAGTCCTTTCAGTGTGACAAGTGAATCAATAGGTGGCGCGGCCACCGGAGAGGTCGAAGGTAGCACCGGTCGAGAACGCGCAGTCTTCGGTGCACAGCCAGGCCACCATCGACGCGATTTCGGCCGGCGTGCCGAAGCGGCCCATCGGAATTTTCGAGAGCATGAACGCGACGTGCTCGGGCGTCATCTGGTCGAAGATCGCGGTCTTGACCGCGGCCGGCGTGACGCAGTTGACCCGCACACCCGTGTCGGCCAGTTCCTTGCCGAGCGACTTGGTCAGCGCGATCACGCCGGCCTTGCTGGCGCTGTAGGCGCTGGCGTTCGGATTGCCCTCCTTGCCGGCCACCGAGGCGATGTTGACGATGCGCGCCCACGGCCGCTCGCGCAGGTGCGGCACCCACTCGCGGCAGCAGAGAAAAACGCCGTTGAGGTTGACCTCGATCACCTGGCGCCAGGCGTCGACCGGGTAGTCGGCGAGCTTCGAATTCGGGCCGGTGATGCCGGCGCAGTTGACCAGTGCATCGACCGTCGCGCCGGCCTTGCGGCGCGCCAGCGTCGCCTGCACCGCCTGGGCCACGCCCGCGGCATCGGCCACGTCGACGGCGACCGCCACCGCGTTCTCGCCGAGCCGCTGCGCTGCGGCCTCGACGGCCGCCTGGTCGCGATCCCACAGCGTGACGTCGCCGCCCGAAGCCAGCAACCGCTCGGCAATCGCAAAGCCGAGCCCGGTGGCACCCCCGGTGATGACCGCATGCCGGCCGTGGAAGTCGAGCCGATTCATATCGTGATGCCGCCGTCGACCGAGAAGGCCTGGCCGGTGGCGAAGATGGCCTCGTCGCTGGCCAGGAACACCACCACCGGCGCGATTTCGTGCGCCTGCGCGAGCCGGCCCATCGGCTGGCGCGCGATGAAGGCCTGGCGCGCCGCAACCGGGTCGTCGTTGGCATTGATGCGTTCGCCCAGCGACGGTGTATCGACCGTGCCGGGGCACACTGCATTGCAGCGGATGCCCTGCATGACGTAGTCGGCCGCCACGCTCTTGGTCAGGCCCAGCACCGCCGCCTTGGTGGTGCCGTAGACGTTGCGGTTCGGCAGGCCCTTGATGCTGGAGCACACGCTCGCCATGTTGATGATGCTGCCGCCGCCCGCAGCCAGCATGCGTGGCAGCACGGCCTGGATGGCCCAGAACTGCGCGCGCACGTTGAGGCGGAACGCGAAGTCGAGGTCGTCGTCGGTGGCGCTGAGGATCGGGCCGTTGTGCACGACGCCGGCGCAGTTGAACAGCACGTCGACCGCCGGCATGCGGGCCACAAGCGCATGGATCGCGGCCTTGTCGAGCACGTCGAGCACGGCGGTCTGCACGTTCGGCGTGCCGGCGTAGCTTTCGAGCAGCTTGGCGTTGACGTCGGTAGCCCAGACCTGGGCGCCTTCAGAGGCCATGGCGAGCGCGGTTGCGCGGCCGATGCCCTGCCCGGCCGCCGTGATGAGGGCGGTCTTCCCTTTGAGTCTCATGCTGTCTCCTCGATGGAATGGGTGCCGGCGGAATGTTCAGGGTTTCGCCCGATGGTTGCAACGCCGTGCGGATCGTATTCTGAATTGGCCTGACCACTTGTCCAATTCAGGACAACCCTTAACCCCGCCCTTCCCTCTTCCCCGATTCCCCGTGCCGCTGCACTCGATCGCCCCGCAACGCCTCTACCGCCAGATTGCCGACCAGCTGCGCGCACTGATCGGCAAGGGCGAGTTCGTCCCCGGCGCGCGGCTGCCGGCCGAGCGGGATCTGGCGCGCCAGCTCGGCGTGAGCCGGCCCTCGGTACGCGAGGCACTGATCGCGCTCGAGGTCGAGGGCTATGTCGAGGTGCGCACCGGCTCGGGCGTGTATGTGCTTGATCGGCCCCGGCGTGCGGCCGCGCCGGTCGAAGCGACCGAATGGGGCCCGCTCGAACTGATCCGCGCGCGCCGCGTGGTCGAGGGCGAAACCGCAGCACTGGCCGCGCTGCACGGCAAGCGCAAGGATTTCGACGCCATGCAGCGCGCGATCGACACCATGCGCGAAATGGCCGACCGCAACGTGATGCCGCTCGACGGCGACCGGGCGTTTCACCTCGCGATCGTCGAAGCCAGCGGCAACGCGGTGCTGATCGAAACCGTGCAGGGCTTCTGGGACTCGCGCAGAGGCCCGCTGTTCACGCGGCTCGGCGGCTATTTCGAAACCGTGGTGTCGTGGCGCCGCGCGATCGCCGAGCACGAGGCGATCCGCGACGCGATCGTGGCGCGCGACCCCGACGCCGCACGCGCCGCGATGCACGAGCACATGGACAAGTCGCATCAACGCTTCAGCGCGAGCTGGCGCCGGGCTAAGGCGGTTTGAAGCAACCGCCGCTTTCTGCTTTCTTCCCCACCACCACCAACGGAGACAAACAATGAACATCGACAAGCGATCTGCCATCAAGACCCTGGCCGCCTGCGCCATCGCCGTGAGCGCTGCAGGCACCCTGGGCATTGCCAATGCGCAAACCAAGCTGAAGTGGGCGCACGTGTACGAAACGTCCGAACCGTTCCACAAGTACTCCCTGTGGGCGGCCGACGAGATCAAGAAGCGCACCAACGGCAAGTACGAGATCCAGGTGTTCCCGGCCTCGAGCCTGGGCAAGGAGTCGGACATCAACCAGGGCCTGACGCTGGGCACGGTCGACATCGTGCTGACCGGTGCGAGCTTCGCGGGCAACACCTACAAGCCGCTTGCCGTCACCTACTTTCCGTTCATCTTCCGCGATGCCGACCACTTGCTGAAGTACGCGCAGAGCGATGTCTTCAAGGAGCTGGCCAAGGGCTACGACGAGAAGAGCGGCAACCACGTGACCGCCCTCACCTACTACGGCGCGCGCCACGTCACGTCGAGCGCGGCCAGGCCCGTGACCAAGCCGGAAGACATGAAGGGCCTGAAGATCCGCGTGCCCGATGCGCCGGCCTATCTGGCCTTTCCCAAGTCGCTCGGCGCCAACGCCACGCCGATCGCCTTTGCCGAGGTCTACCTTGCCTTGCAGAACGGCACGGTCGACGCCCAGGAAAACCCGCTGCCGACCATCGAAGCCAAGAAGTTCTTCGAGGTGCAGAAGAACATCTCGTTGACCGGCCACATCATCGACTCTTTGCTCACCGTCACCTCGGGCCAGCTCTGGGGCAAGCTGAGCGCGGACGAGAAGAAGATCTTCGGCGATGTGATGCAGGAAGCCGCCGAAAAGACCGGCCGCGAAATCATCGCCTCGGAAGCGCGCCTGACCGAAGAGTTCAAGAAGAAGGGCAACAACATCATCGCGGTCGACAAGAACGCATTCCGCGAAGCCGTGTTGAAGGCCACCAAGCCGACCGACCAGGGCTACCGCCAGCAGGACTACGACCGCATCCTTGCGATCAAATAGCTCGCCCCCAGGCTGCGCGCACTTCGTGTCGCTTCGCCAACCCCCTGCCGGGGGCAACACCTGCGGCCCGGCGGAGCCGGTTCCGCGGTGTTCCACGAAAACTGCTTTGACGAGTGTGCATGACTCAAGAAAAGATCATTGATGACGAGGGCCACTTCCATGTGGAAGATGAGGTCATCGATCTCTCGGACACCATCGCCGAGGGCTGGATCGCGCTGGTGATCTTCTGGCTGCTCGCGCTCACCGTGTTCTACCAGTTCGTCACGCGCTACGTGATGAACGACTCGGCCGCGTGGACCGAAGAGGTGGCGCGCTACATGCTGATCGGCGTGGTGTTCATCGGCGCGGCGATCGGCGTGGCCAAGAACAACCAGATCCAGGTCGACTTCTTCTACCGCCACATGCCGGCTGCAATGGGCCGCTGGCTGTCGCGTGCGGTCGATGTGCTGCGCATCGCGTTCTTCGTCGCGGCGGTGGCCATGACGATCCAGATGATGCTGAAGATCGGCAGCACCACGCGCATGACCATCGTCGACGCGCCGATGAACATCGTCTACGGGCTGTGTGCATTCGGCTTCGCCGCCATGGCGTTTCGCTCGCTCCAGGTCGCGCGCATCCACTGGCGGCGCGGCTACAGCGTGCTGGAGCGTCCCGAATCCACCCTGGCCGACCACTGAGGCACGCGCCCATGCTGAAGATTTTCTTTCTTGTTTTCATGGCCGGCGGCATCCCGGTCGCCATCGCGATGGCCGGCGCCTCGCTGGCCTACATCGCGCTGTCGGACAGCACCCTGCCGCCGTTCGTGGTGATCCACCGCATGGTGAGCGGGATCGACAGCTTTCCGCTGCTCGCAGTTCCGTTTTTCATCCTGGCCGGCAACCTGATGAACAACGCGGGCATCACGACGCGAATCTACAACTTCGCACTGGCGCTGGTGGGCTGGATGAAGGGCGGGCTCGGCCACGTGAACGTGCTGGGCTCGGTGATCTTCGCGGGCATGAGCGGCACCGCCATTGCCGATGCGGCCGGCCTCGGTACGATCGAGATCAAGGCCATGAAGGAGCACGGCTACTCGACCGAGTTCGCGGTCGGCGTGACCGCCGCCTCGGCCACGCTGGGCCCTATCATCCCGCCCAGCCTTCCCTTCGTGATCTACGGAATGATGGCCAACGTGTCGGTCGGCGCGCTGTTCCTCGCGGGCATCCTGCCGGGCGTGATGATGGCGATCCTGATGATGCTGACGGTCGGCTACTACGCCCACAAGAACAAGTGGGGCGGCGACGTCAAGTTCTCGAGCACCCGCTTCTTCAAGGCGATGTGCGAACTGGCGGTGGTGGTCGGCTGGCCGCTGCTGATCTGGCTGCTGGTGGCCAAGCTGGGCACGCCGGCGCAACTCACCGTGTTCGCGGGCCTGGCCAGCCTGTTCGTGCTCGACCGGATCTTCAGGTTCGAGGCCCTGCTGCCGATCATGACGCCGGTGCTGCTGATCGGCGGCATGACGACGGGCCTCTTCACGCCGACCGAAGGCGCGATCGCGGCCTGCGTGTGGGCCATGATCCTGGGCTTTGCCTGGTATCGCACGCTGTCGTGGAAGATGTTCGTCAAGGTGTGTCTCGACACCATCGAAACCACATCGACCGTGTTGTTCATCGTGGCTGCGGCCTCGATCTTCGGCTGGATGCTGACCGCCACCGGCGTCACCACCGACATCGCGGCCTGGGTGCTCGGTTTCACCCGGCAGGCCTGGGTGTTCCTGCTGCTGGCCAACCTCCTGATGCTGTTCGTCGGCTGCTTTCTCGAGCCCACGGCGGCCATCACGATCCTGGTGCCGATCCTGCTGCCGATCGCCACGCAACTGGGTATCGACCCGGTTCATTTCGGCCTCGTGATGGTGCTGAACCTGATGATCGGCCTGCTGCACCCGCCCATGGGCATGGTGCTGTTCGTCCTGGCGCGCGTGGCGGGCCTGAGCTTCGAGCGCACCACCATGGCGATCCTTCCCTGGCTGGTGCCGCTGCTGCTGGCGCTGGTGGTGATCACCTATGTGCCGTCATTGGTACTGTGGTTGCCCAGAATGTTCTTCTAGAAATGACGCACACCCCCAGTCTTCGCGCACTTCGTGTCGCTTCCCCAACCCCCTTGCAGGGTGCAACACCAGCGGCCCGGCAAAGCCGGTTCCACTGTGTTCCCCAGGAGATTCATCCATGACGTCCATGACCCCGTTTATCCGTCTGCACCCAGCCGACGATGTCGTGATCGCGCGCAGCCAGCTGGTCGGCGGCGCGCAAGTCGAAGACATCGCCGTGCGCGGCCTGATTCCCGCCGGCCACAAGGTCGCGACGCATGCGATCGCTGCGGGCGAGCCGGTGCGCCGCTACAACCAGATCATCGGCTTCGCGAGCAGGCCGATCGCCGCTGGCGAGCATGTGCATACGCACAACCTCGACATGGGCCCCGACAAAGGCGACTTTGCTCGCGACTACGCATTCGGCGCCGACGTGAAACCGGCGCCCGTGAAGCGCGAGGCCACTTTCATGGGCATCAAGCGCGCGGATGGCCGCGTGGCCACGCGCAACTACATCGGCGTGCTGACCAGCGTGAATTGCTCGGCCACCGCCGCGCGCGCCATCGCCGACCATTTCTCGCGCAAGACCAACCCATCGGCGCTCGCCGCATTCCCGAACGTCGACGGCATCGTCGCGCTCACGCACGGCACGGGCTGCGGCATGGACACGCAGGGCATGGGCATGCAGATTCTGGAGCGCACGCTCACGGGCTATGCGACACACCCCAACTTTGCCGGCGTGCTGGTGGTGGGCCTCGGCTGCGAGGCCAACCAGATCAAAGCCTGGCTCTCGACCGGCCATCTGGCGGAGGGCGAGAACTTCCGCACCTTCAACATCCAGGACACCGGCGGCACGCGCAAGACGGTCGACAAGGGCATCGCGCTCGTCAACGAGATGCTGCCGCGTGCCAACGCGGTGAAGCGCGAGCCCTGCAGCGCGGCGCACATCACGATCGGGCTGCAGTGCGGCGGCTCGGACGGCTATTCGGGCATCAGCGCGAATCCGGCGCTGGGGGCCGCGGTCGACTTGCTGGTGGCGCATGGCGGCACCGCGATCCTCAGCGAAACCCCGGAGGTCTACGGTGCCGAACATCTGTTGACGCGGCGCGCCGTGAAGCGCGAGGTCGGCCAGAAGCTGGTCGACCGCATCCGCTGGTGGGAGCACTACACCGAGATCAACGAGGGCGAGATGAACAACAACCCCTCGCCGGGCAACAAGGCGGGCGGGCTCACCACCATCCTCGAGAAGTCGCTGGGCGCGGTGGCCAAGGGCGGCACCAGCAACCTCGAAGCCGTGTACGAATACGCAGAGCCCGTGACGGCGCACGGCTTTGTCTACATGGACACGCCGGGCTACGACCCAGTGAGCGCGACCGGCCAGGTGGCCGGCGGCGCCAACGTGATCTGCTTCACCACCGGCCGCGGTTCGGCCTACGGCTGCGCGCCCTCGCCTTCGCTCAAGCTCGCCACCAACTCGGCGTTGTGGAAGCGTCAGGAGGAAGACATGGACATCAACTGCGGCGAGATCGTCGACGGCACGGCGTCGATCCAGGAGATGGGCCAGCGCATCTTCGAGCTGGTGCTCGCCACCGCGTCGGGTGAGGCGTCGAAGAGCGAGAAGCACGGCTACGGCCAGAACGAGTTCGTGCCGTGGCAAGTCGGGGCGGTGATGTAGCTCGCCCCCAGGCTGCGGCGCACTGCGTGTCGCCTTCGCCTTCCCCCGACCGGGGGCAACACCGGCGGCCCGGCAGAGCCGGTTCCGCGGTGTTTCACGAACGGGCCTTGCTGCGCGGCCCTTGCAAACCCTCTGGAGTCCACTGATGCCACAGACACTTTCCGCCACCGTCCTGCGAACGAATTGCGCCCGCATCCTTGAAGCCGCCGGCAGCTCGCCGGCCGAGGCCGGGCAGGT
Source organism: Variovorax nitratireducens (assembly GCF_051216545.1). Classification (NCBI taxonomy): domain Bacteria; kingdom Pseudomonadati; phylum Pseudomonadota; class Betaproteobacteria; order Burkholderiales; family Comamonadaceae; genus Variovorax; species Variovorax nitratireducens. The sequence continues at coordinate 290,263 of NZ_JBPJZO010000001.1, read as the reverse complement.
TGCCGGCAATCTCGTGCTGGCCAACCTGAGCGGCCATGACTCGCATGGGGTGGGCATGCTGCCGCGCTATGTCGACGCGGTGGCGGAAGGCGGGCTCACGCCCAACGCGTCGGTCAAGGTCAATGCCGACATTGGCACGATGCTCGCGCTCGACGGTCAGCATGGCTACGGGCAGATCGTCGGCGTGCAGGCCATGGAACTCGGCATCGCGCGCGCAAGGCAGCACGGCAGTTGCATCATGACGCTGTCGGCGGCCCACCACCTCGGCCGCATCGGGCATTTCGCCGAAATGGCGACGGCGCAAGGCCTGGTGTCGATGCACTTCGTCAACGTGCTGTCGCGGCCCGTGGTCGCACCCTGGGGCGGCGGCGACGGACGCTTCGGCACCAACCCGTGTTGTATCGGCATTCCGCTGGCGGGCGCCGAACCGTTCCTGCTCGACTTCGCGACCAGCCGCGTGGCCCAGGGCAAGATGCGCGTGGCCCACAACAAGGGCGAGCGCGTGCCCGACGGCTACCTGATCGACGAGCGCGGCGCGCCGACCAACGACCCCGGTGTGGTCGTCGTGCCGCAAGGCAATGGCCTGTTCGGCGCGCTGATGACCTTCGGCGAGCACAAGGGCTACGGAATGGCGATGGCCTGCGAGCTGCTCGGCGGTGCACTCACTGGCGGCGGCACCTGGCACCGCCCGGCAGACGCTGCACGCACCGTGCTCAACGGCATGCTGACGGTGCTGATCGATCCGGCGAAGCTCGGCATCCAGGCCAGCTTTGCGCAGGAAGCCACGGCCTTCGTCGAATGGTTGCGCGAGAGCCCGCCGGGCGCGGGCTTCGACCACGTGCAGATCGCCGGCGAGCCCGAGCGCGCCGCGCGCGTGGCGCGCGAGCGCGACGGCATCTGGCTGGACGATGCAACGTGGGGCGAGATCGTCGCGGCGGGCGCCAAGGTGGGCGTGGCCATCGCCTGAGGGATGCACACGGTTTTGCATTCGAGTCTGAATCCGGCGTTGTGTTGATCTGAGCGCTGTGCTTGCGGCGCGTCGAGGTTCCGGGGTGCTGAGGTTTCTGGGCGCCAAGGGTGCGGGGCGCTGAGGTGCCGGGGCGGATGGGGCTGACGGGCTCAGGGCCGCGGATGTTTCGGGGCGGGATCAGGGCGGCGGGGCACGCTGCTCCGCGAATGTCCCCCGGCCTGCGGCCTCCTCCTTTATTTCGCTGCGCAGCGTGCCCCACCGCCCTGATCCTGGAAGCCGCGTGACCGTTTCGCGCTGAACACCAAGAGCGTGCCCTGGCCGCTGGTGGTGGGTGGCCCCTGCAGCGAAATAAAGGAGGAGGGCGAAGCCCGGGGGACATTCGCGGAAGGGGCCACCCGCCGCCAGCGGCCCGCCCCAAGCCCCAAGCCCCAAGCCCCAAGCCCCAAGCCCCGAGCCCCGAGCCCCGAGCCCCGAGGTCAGAGGTCAGAGGTCAGAGGTCAGAGGTCAGAGTCGGAGCGCCAACTTCAAGCAGAACGCCGGCTCTGCGACCTGCGGCTCAGTACCAGCGCGATGCCGCCCAGGATCGCCACCGAGGCAGCAGCCAGCCGTGGCGTGATCGCTTCCGACAGGAGCAGCACGCCGCCGAACGCAGCCAGGAGCGGCACCGACAGCTGCACCGTGGCCGCCTGCATGGCCGAAAGACGGGCCAGCGCCGCATACCAGACGACATAGCCGAGGCCTGAAGTCAATGCCCCGGAAGCCACGGCGAGCGCAACGCCGGTCGCGTCTGCATGGGCGCGGGCCACGAAAACAAGGCTCAACGCCAGGGCCAGCGGCACTGCCCGCGTGAAGTTGCGGCCCGTGGCGGCCAACGGGTCAGGCACGCCGCGGCCGCGCAACGAGTACACGCCCCACGCCACGCCCGCGATCGCCATCAGCACGGCACCGAGGAGCGGCGGCGCAGCGACACCCGGCAACACCAGATAGACGAGCCCACCCGCCGCCAGAACGAAACCGAACCATGCAACGGGCCCGAAGCGCTCGCCGGAGCCCAGGCCGGCACCCAGCATCGTGAGCTGCACCGCTCCGAACAGAATCAGCGCGCCCGTGCCCGCGGGCAGGCTGAGGTAGGCGAAAGAGAAGAACGCCACATAGGCGAACAGCATGACGGCGGCGAGCCAGTCGGCACGGCCGGGCGCGGACGGCGGCGCCCTGAACCGCACCACGAGGGCGAGCGTGATCGCACCGGAAACCAGCCTGATGCTGCCGAAGCTGGCCGGATCGATGCCGCCTTGCTGCAACGCGAGCCGGCACAGAAGCGAATTGGCCGCGAACGCCAGCATGGCCGTCGCCGTGAGCGCGAGGGTCTGCAGGCCGGAGCGCCCGCCGCGTGCTTCAGGCATGCGTTGCCACCAGGAAGGCGGCCCAGCCCAGCAACGCGAACCCGAGCGGCGCGCTGAGACGATGGCCCCAGCGAACGTTCTTTTCCATCGCCATGACCGCAGCCAGCAGAAGCATCCAGCCCAGGCTGCCGGTGCCCAGGGCGAACATCAACAGCATCAGCGCCCAGCAGCAGCCGACGCAGAACAAACCGTGGTGCAGGCCCAGCGCGAACGCATGGCGGCCCTGCGCCTGCCCGCGCCAGTGCTCGATGACGAAGCTCAACGGCGTGCGGCACTTCTCCAGGCAGCGGTGCTTGAGACGGCTGAACTGGAAGGCGCCTGCCAGTGCAATGGTCGCGGCACCAATCACCCAGCCATGCCAGGCCAGCGTCGGCGCGCTGGCGAGCAGGGCCAGCACCGCGCTGTGGAGCGCGTGCGCCAGCAGCCCGAAGGCACCCCACACCGCCATGTAGCCCAGCCCCAGCAGCATGAGCAGGCGCACATGGTCCGGGCGGCCCGTGGTCAGCCGGTCGAAGGCGTTGAACAGCGGCAGCGTGGTCGGCAGCATCATGGCCGCCGTCATGAGGATCCACGCTGCGGCGTAAAGCACCATGGGCACGACCACGTCGCCCGCGGGAACGACCCGGCACAGGAAGGCTGCCGGCCCCGAGGCCGTCCAGTCGCCATGTTCGAGATAGCGCCCGTATGGGCTGCGCGCCCAGGCCCACAGCATTGCCCATGCAAGCGCGACCAGCGCCGCAAGAACCGGCAGGAACACGCGACGGTGGCGGGAGACGTTGCGCGGCGGCGAGCCGGCCGCCGGGTTCATGCGTCGAAGACGAAGGTGCTTTGCAGGGCGTTGTGGTTCTTGATGTCGAGGTCGATGCCGAGTGCGGCGTTCTTGGACCGATAGGTCGGCGCCTTGCCGACGAACACCGGCGCGCCCGGAACCGTCGAGAACACGGTGTCGGAAAGGGTGGTCTGGCCGCCGGTCGCACCACGGTAGGGCTCCAGTTCGGCGTAGTAGTCCTTGCCGATCGCCAGCTCGCCCTTGCCTTCGTTCACGGTGAAGCGGATCGAAGCGCGCTCGACCGACACGACCTCACCGATGAGCGCGGCCAGGTCGGCGATCGGGCCGCCGGCCTTCCCGGTGTAGACCTTGAGCAGCGCCTCCTCCTGCGCCTTGGAGGCGTTGTCGTCGACGAAGATCGCCGCCGTCCAGTTGCCTTCCAGGATGTTTCCGGGCACATGCGCCACGGCCGCGATGGTGTTGCCGCCGACATCGAGGCCGTCGATCGTTCCCTTGTCGATGCGCCACGCGACGATCGTGTCGCAGGTGCCGTTGTCAGGATCCTCGCCGATCCAGCAGGGACACAGGACGTTGCAGTTGCATACCTCGAGCAGGCGACCTTCCAGGTGATAGCTCATACGAACCTCCATTCAAGAAGTCACACGAACACGGACTTGTCGCCGCGACCCGGGCGGCAAGGGGGCACCGATCCTACGCTTCGCGCCGGATCAAGTCGAGTAACAGGAACGGGCTCAGAGCATGAGCGCGACCGACGCTTCCAGGTGCTCGGAAGGCGCGCGCCGGAACCCCGAGCGCGCAAAACGCTGGAGCCGCCCGACCACGAAGGCGGTGAGCGCAGAGGCCCGCACCTGCGCATCGACGGTGGGCGTGGCCGAGCCCTCGTCCGACGCGACGCCGCGCAGGGCCTGGCGCAATGTCGATTCGATCTTGTCGAAGAATTGATTCATGCGGCTTTGCAACCGCTCGTTCTCGTAGACCAGCGCATCGCCGACCATCACGCGCGTCATGCCCGGGTTTTTCTCGGCGAACTGCACCACCATCGAAATCACCCTTGCGGCCTGCTCCCGACCCGGCGCATCGCGCTCGGTGATCTGGTTGACCAGGCTGAACACGCTCTGTTCGATGAACTCGATCAAGCCCTCGAACATCTGCGCCTTGCTGGCGAAGTGGCGGTACAGCGCGGCCTCGCTCACCTCCAGCCGCGCCGCCAGCGCGGCCGTGGTCACACGTTCGGCGCCCGGCTGCTCGAGCATGGCCGCCAGCGCCTGCAGAATCTGCACGCGCCGCTCGCCCGGCTTGGGGCGCTTGCGCGTCGCGGCCGGAGCGGCCTCGGCCGGGATGGCATCACCAGGGGCGCTCATCTCTTCGTGCTGCATGATTGTGGCGAAAAAGTGTAATTAAATGATTCTCGCACAGCGTTAGTGAGTGCGTGCCAACATCATTCTGCGCGGGCTCACAGAGAATGAACGACTTCACGAAATGTCTACAGCAACATGAGCCCCAACATCCTGGTCACCGGCGGAGCCGGCTTTATCGGCAGCCACACCTGCGTGGCGCTCGCCGCGGCGGGCTACACGCCCTTGATCCTCGACAACCTGGGGAACAGCGACGTGCGCGTGCTGGAGCGGCTTGCGGCCATCACAGGCGGAACGCCGGCGTTCGTCGAAGGCGACGTGCGCGACCGTGCGCTGCTGGATCGCCTGTTTCGCGAAAACGTCATCTCGGGCGTGATCCATTTCGCCGGCCTCAAGGCGGTCGGCGACTCGGTGGCCGACCCGGTACGCTATTACGACAACAACGTGAACGGCACACTGGTGCTGGCTGCGGCCATGCAGGCGGCTGGCGTGAAGACGCTGATCTTTTCGTCGTCGGCCACCGTGTATGGCGACCCGGAGCGCTCGCCCATTCCCGAAAGCGCGCCGTGCCGGCCCGCCAATCCCTACGGGCATTCGAAGCGCATGGTGGAGCAGGTGCTGACCGATCTGCAGCACGCTCAGCCCGACTGGCGCGTGGCGCTGCTGCGCTACTTCAATCCGGTGGGTGCGCATGAGAGCGGGCTGATCGGCGAACACCCGCAGGGCAAGCCGAACAACCTGATGCCCTACGTCTGCCAGGTTGCGGTGGGTCTGCGCGACCGGCTGGCCGTGCATGGCGGCGACTACCCCACGCCCGACGGCACCGGTGTGCGCGACTATGTGCATGTGATGGATCTGGCCGAGGGCCATGTAGCGGCGCTGCGGCACGCGGCGCGCGCGCCCGGGCTGGTGACGCTGAACCTCGGCACCGGCCAGGGCGCGTCGGTGCTGGACGTCGTCAAGGCGTTCGAGCGCGCCAGCGGACGCGCGATTGCCCATGAGATCGGCCCGCGCCGCCCGGGCGACGTGCCCGCATATTGGGGCGACCCTTCGCTCGCGCAGGCCACGCTCGGCTGGCAGGCCCGCCGCGGGCTGGATCAGATGTGCGCCGACAGCTGGCGCTGGCAGCAGGGAAATCCGAAGGGCTACGAGAGCTGATCAGCGGGCGCGGATCATCGTTCCGTAGGCCTGGTCGGTCAGGATTTCGAGCAGCATCGCGTGCGGGACGCGGCCATCGATGATGTGCACCGCGTTCACGCCGCTCTTGGCCGCGTCGAGCGCGCCTTCGATCTTGGGCAGCATTCCGCCCGAGATGGTGCCGTCGGCGAACAGGTCGTCGATTTCGCGCGCGCTCAGGTTGGTAAGCAGTTTGCCGTTCTTGTCGAGCACGCCCGGCGTGTTGGTCAGCAGCATCAGCTTTTCGGCCTTCAGCACCGTGGCCAGCTTGCCGGCCACCACATCGGCATTGATGTTGTAGCTCTCGTTGTTCTCGCCGAAGCCGATCGGGCTGACTACCGGAATAAAGGCGTCGTCCTGCAAGGCTTTCACCACGCTGGGGTCGATCGCCACGATTTCGCCTACCAGGCCCACGTCGTGGTGCACGTTGGGATCGTTGCGGTCGGCCAGCTTGAGCTTCTGCGCGCGGATCAGGCCGCCGTCGCGCCCGGTCAGGCCCACCGCCTTGCCGCCGGCCTGGTTGATCAGGCCCACGATGTCCTGCTGCACCTCGCCGGCCAGTACCCACTCGACGACTTCCATGGTCTCGTCGTCGGTGACACGCATGCCCTGGATGAAATGGCCCTTCTTGCCGAGCCGGTTGAGCGCCGCCTCGATCTGCGGCCCGCCGCCGTGCACCACCACCGGGTTCATGCCGACCAGCTTGAGCAGCACCACGTCTTCGGCAAAGTCGGCCTGCAGGGCCGGGTCGGTCATCGCGTTGCCGCCGTACTTGATGACGATGGTCTTGCCATGGAACTTGCGGATGTACGGCAGCGCCTGGGCCAGGATTTCGGCCTTGTCGCGCGGCGGGATGTTCAGGACGGGGTCGGTCATGGAGGAAATGGCCCAGGTGAAAGTCGGCGGATTTTGCCGGTATGGCTAAGGCCGTAGCCAGCGCGGCACCTTGAAGCGCACGATCATCAGGTAGGCGACGACGTAGGTCGTGACGAACAGAAGACAGAACAGCATCAGCACGAGGGTGTTGTTCCAGAACAGCACGGCCGGCACCACCGACAGCGCCGCGAACATCCACAGGTAGGGCGAGGTGCGATTGTTGCGCGCCAGCAGCTGGCGCGCCTCGTTGTCCTCGAACGCCACGCGCACGATGCGGCGGAAGATCAACTGGTGGAAGTGCAGCGCATCGGCCGTACCCGGCGACTGGCCGCGCGCCAGCTTGCGGTAGATCGAGAACAGCGTCTCCCACACCGGGTAGATCAGAAGCAGCATCGGGAACCAGGGCGAAACATTCGGGTGCCGCTTGACCAGCATCACGCAGGCCACGGCGATGACGATGCCCCACACGTAGGCACCGCCGTCGCCCGCAAAAATCTTGCCGCGCGGGTAGTTCCACATCAGAAAACCCAGCGTCGCGCCGACCAGGCAGATCACCATCGCCGCGAGCTGCCGGTCACCAACCTGGAGCGAGACATGCGAGATCGCAAGGCACACCAGCACGGCCACGGTGCCGGCGAGGCCGTTGTAGCCGTCGATGATGTTGAAGGCATGCGGAAGCCCGCCGATCGCCAGCGCCGCGAACAGCACGGCGACATAGGGCACGGTGCGCATCCAGCCGTCGACGACCGGGAAGCCGGTGCGGTAGACGCCGAGCCCGAGCAGCCAGCACAGCAGCAGGGCCGAGCCGATGGTGAGCCCGAGCCGCCAGCGCACCTTGACCTTCTGTGTCACGTCCTCGGTGATGCCGCCCAGCACGGCCGGCGCGATGCACAACAGCACCAGGCCCGAGGCCATGACCGGCCAGCCCACGTTGAACGGGTCTCCGGACCACCCGGCCGCGAGCCAGGCGGCGCCCATGCCGATGAAAATTCCGGCGCCGCCGAGGCGCGGCACGTGCCCCTTGTGAAAACGCTGCGGCATGTCGGCCGCATAGCGCCGCGCATGCCGCCGCGCGCGGCGCATGAACACCAGCACGGCAACCGCGGAGAGGAGGAAACTGATGACGATCAGGGCAATCATGGGGATGGAGCGGGAACCCTAGAATTCCCGGTCGAAATTAGACCATGCCCACGCCCCCTTCCCACGCCCCCAAGCCCATCACCGTCTCCATCGTGAGCCACGGTCAGTTGGCGCTGATCCGGCCGTTGCTGGAACAACTGGACCGGTTCAGCGCCGGTTCGATCGACAAGGTGCTGTTGACCCTGAACATTCCGGAACCCGATGTGCTGGCGGGCTTGTCGTGGCAGTTTCCGGTCGAGCGGATCGAGAACGCTGCGGCCATGGGTTTCGGGGCGAACCACAACCAGGCCTTCAGGCGCTGCGATTCCGAATGGTTCCTGGTGCTCAACCCGGACATGCGCTTCGACAACGACGTGCTCGCGCCACTGGCCGCACAGGCTGCGCCGGATGCCGGCTTGCTGACACCGCGCATCCTCGAGCCCAGCAAGACGCAGCCCGAACAGCACCGCGCCATCATCACCCCGCTCGAGATCCTGACGCGCAAGCGGCCGGGCTATGCCATTCCGGCCGTGCCCGAATGGGTGCCCGGCCTGTTCATGCTGTTTCGCAGCCGCGCCTACCGCGAGGTCGGTGGCTTCGACGAGCGCTTTTTCATGTATGGCGAAGACTTCGACATCTGTGCGCGCACGCAGTTGGCGGGATGGAAGCTGCAGGTGGCCGAAGACCTGCTGGCGCTGCACGATGCGCGCCGGGCGAGCCGGACGAGCCGCAGGCATCTTTACTGGCACGTCACCAGCCTGCTCAAGGTTTGGGGCTCCAGCGCGTTCTGGCAGTTTCGCCGGGCTGTGCGAAGCGGGAATCAGGCCTCGGTCTTGTAGATCTTGCGAAAGCCGCGGATCACCGGCAGCTTGGTGGCCGAGCCGATCGCTCGGACGATGCCGGGCGTGCTGTGCGACAGCAGGAAGCGTGTGGTCCAGAGCTTGACCTTGCGGCGGCGGCCCATGTAGGGGTTGGCGAGCACCATGTCGGTGTATTCGGACAGGTAGGCGAACATCTCGCCGCGGTACTCGTTGTCGAGCTTGATCGCCTCGATGGCGTGATCGACGAAGAATTTGCCGAACCTCGGCACCAGCTGGTCGCGAAAGTAGAAGCGTCCGCGCCGCGGCTCGTCGGGGAACATGGCAATCAGCTTCTTGAAGTAGCGAAAGCGGCTGCGAATCATCCGGATGCCGAACGAAGTGCTTTCGGTGTGGATGCACCAGACCGTGACGGCACGGTCGATGAAATGGTTGCTGTAGCCCTTGCGGAAAATGCGAAGAAAGAGGTCGTCGTCTTCGTAGCCCATGAATTGGCCATCGAAGCCACCCACCGCATCGAAGGCCACCCGGCTCACCAGCGCCGCGGAAGGCAGCACGAACATGTCGTAGCGCAACAGGTCGAAGATGCTGCGCTTGGGATGGTTCTTTGCATGCTCCTTCACGAGCGAGGTGCGCACCACATTGCCGTCGACATCGGCCTCGTACAAGTCGGCGTAGACGAAACCGAAACGCGCATCACCGGCGGGAATCCCGTCGACCAGGATCTCGATGTGGTTCGGCAGATAGAAGTCGTCCTGATCCAGGAAGCAGAGGAAATCCGCGCTGGAAGCAGCCACGCCGGCGTTGCGCGCGGAGCCCTGGCCGCCGTTTTCCTTGTCGACGATCCTGAACGGATAGCGCGCGGCCAAAGCCCCCAGCGCTTCGCGCTCTTCCGGCCGCGAACCGTCGTTGACGACGATCACCTCGTGCGCCGGAACCGTCTGGTTGAACACGCTCTTGACCGAACGCTCGATGAAGTCGGCGCCGTTGTAGAAAGGGATGACCACGACGACGCTCGGCCTCGCAGCGGCAGTGATGGCGTTTTCGTGAGGCATTCGGGGACAGTTTTGATTCAGACGGATTCGAAAAGATCGCGCACCACGCCGCGTGCACCGCGGCCGAACTTGTTGTAGCGGCCGGTGAGGGCCTCGCGCAGCACCGGCAGGCAGCGCGCCACGCGCGATGGCGGGAGCGCAGCCCGGAAGCGCTGGTGCACCAGCTTGTCGCGCAACTTGCGGATGGTATCCGGTTCAACGCGGTCGCCGAGCGTGAGCAGCCGGGCCAGCAGAAGCTCCGCCTTGAACGCCCGATCCGCATGGGTATTGCCGCGTGAAGCGAGTGCCTTCTTCACCTTGCCCAGAAAGCTGTCGCGGCGCGCACCAATCTGGTTGTTCTCGTGCTGCCGGTATTCGATCAGCGCGTCCTCGATCACGTCGACGCGGCCGATCGCCGACGCCACGATGGCCAGCCACTCGTCATGCACCCACTCCTTCGGAAATGGCAACGCAGGCACCAGCAGTGAACGCCGGAACATCGTGGTCGCGCCGGTCACCAGGTTGCGGCGCAGGAACACATCGAAGGCGCGCCCCGTATGAATCCAGTCGAGCTCGAAACGCTGCACCTCGAGCGCATGGAACAGCGACTGGCCGAGATCCTTGCGCTGGCCATCGACCAGTCGCGCATCGCTGTGGAGCAACAGCAGCTCGGGTCGCTTGTCGAACTCGGCCACCATTCGCGCCAGGCGATCGGGGTACCAGACATCGTCCTGATCGCACAGCGCTATCAGGTTGCCGCTGCAGGCGCTGGCGGCCTGCTCGAAGTTCTTGGTGACGCGCAGCGACGTGGCGTTGCGCAGCACCTTCAGCGAGATCGAGAGGCCGGGCCGCTCCTGCAGGCATGCCTCGACCGCCTTGCGTGCCAACTCGACGCAATCGTCGGTGGAGGCGTCGTCCGACAAGACGATCTCGGCCGGCGGCTGGGTCTGCTGGCAGATGCTGCGCACCTGCTCTTCGATAAAGCGGGCACCGTTGTAGGTGCAGAGGGCGACGGAGATGGCGAGCGCTGGGTTCATGGCTTTGCGGCTCCGCTGATCCAGGGCACGCGGGGCGGCCAGGCCAGGCCGAAGTTTTCCGCGTGAATCGTGAGGTTGGGGTTGTAGGCGGGGTCGTTGGCGATCAGGTCGCCCCAGCGCTTCCTCATGTATTCATGTTCCTGGTCAAAACGCTCGCGCTGTGCCGGCGTCACATCCGCCCCCCGCGTCGCAGATTCGTGGTGGAACAGCTCCGCATGGGGCGTCCAGACGTTCCGGTATCCGGCCTCGCGCAATCGGAGGCAGAAATCCACGTCGTTGTAGGCGACCTTCAAGTCGACCTCGTTGAGGCCGCCCACCTGCTCGTAGAGGGCCTTGCGCACCACCAGGCAAGCGGCCGTCACCGCGGAGAACGACTGTATTGCCAAGCCGCGGTTCATGTAGCCGCCTTGCCATGCCGGCAGGAACTTGTTGGCATGCCCTGCGACGCCGGATTCGCCGCCCACGCCCAGCAGCACACCCCCGTGCTGAACCGTCTCGTCCGGATACAGCAGCTTGGCGCCCACCGCGCCGACGCCTGGCTGCAGCGCCAGCGACACCATCTCGCCAAGCCAATCGGGCGAGATCACCTCGATGTCGTTGTTGACGAGCCCGATGAGCTCGCCGCGCGCATGCCCGACGCCCATGTTGTTCAGCGCCGAATAGTTGAAGGGGCGGTCGTCACGAATCACGGTGATGCCCGGCTGCCCGTTCAGCGAGGCCAGGTAGGCCAGCGCGTCGGCCTGGTCGGAGCCGTTGTCGATCAGCAGGATCTCGTAGTTCGGATACGTCGTTGCGCCCACGATGCTCTCGACGCATTGCCGCAGCAGCGGTGCGGCATTGCGAGTGGGAATGATCAGTGTGACCAGGGGCGCATCGGGCGGCAGTTGGTACTGCACGCGCCGCCCCTCTTCGCTTTCGAGAACCCGTGCCGATGTGGCGGTGCGGTCGAAATGCTGCGCCAGCGCCGATGCCTCGGCCCCGGCGACGGCGACGGCCGGTGCCGGCATCGCGGCAGCGGAGAACCGGTGGCAAAGCACACGCGCAATATGGCGAATCTGCCCGGGGCGCAGCCCTTCGATGCATCTGAGCGCGAGGTCATAGCCCATGGCCCCGTCGAATCCTTCACGGAAGCCGCCGACCGCACCGACCAGGCCGCGTTCGAACGCGCCCAGACGGGAGATCAGGTCTTGCGAATAGAACAGATCGACATTCCAGTCCGGCTTGAATCGCGGCTCCACACGTGCGCCCTTCGCATCCAGCGCGTCCTCATCCGAATAGATGATTCGTGCATCCCGGTGGTCGACGATTTCGGCCGTTAGTTGGGCCAGCGCGTGAGGCGGCAGAACGTCGCCGGCCGTCATCAGCAAGACCCAATCGCCCGCAGCGTGCGCCAGGGCGTTGTTGCAGGCCGCAGCGGTCGACCCGTACGAAGATACGTCGCACAGTTTGATGCGGGCCGGCGGTGCCGCCGCTTCGGCCAGTGCCGTGCGCGCGGCGCTCACGTCACCGGGATCAACGACAACCACCATGTCCCACGCCGTGCAGGTCTGGGCCATGACGGAATGGACGGATGCGGCCAGCAGAGGCGCTCCTGCGGCGTTCGCGACGAGGATGATCGACATGCGCGGGGATGCGGGATCGCCTTGCGCTGCGACGAATGAGCCGGGCTCCGGCGAAGGTACCGCCGTGTCGTACAGACGAATCCATTCCGCGTAGGTGTCGACGCGCTTGGTCGAGTCGAGGTTTCCCCCTCCCCTGATCCGTTGCAGTTGCCGACTCAGCCAGCGAACCGGCGCCGAGATGCGCCAACTGGTCGATTGCTGCATGGCGCCGATGTGCCCTTCAAGGGCATTCACCTGCGCTTCGAGCGCATCGATCCGCCGATGCATCGAGGCCTTGTCCGGGCCAGCGCTGCGCGTTCTGCGCGGCTTGGGCTGGTGCGCTGCCGGCAGCATTGGCTTGGTGAACATCGCTCGGAGCTGGGGTAGTAGTGGAATTGGGGGACAGAGGCGGCCAGCCCTGTCTTTCGAGACTGCCGGGCCGGGGCCGGTAAAATTATCGCCCGTCCAGTTATCAGGAAAAAAATGCGCGTCCTTTCAGTTGTGCTCTCCGGGGGCGCAGGCTCCAGGTTATGGCCCGCATCGCGCCAGGCGTATCCGAAACCGTTCATGAAGCTTGGCGGCTCCACCTTGCTGCAGCAAGCCATTGAACGTGGGCAAGCGTGCGGAACGGGTGAGCTGATGGTGGTGACCAATAAGGATCATCTGTTCCTGACGAAGGATGTGCTGCGTCAGATGGCCGATCCGCCCAAGGCGACGCTCCTGCTCGAGCCAAAGGGGCGGAATACCGCGCCCGCCATCGCGCTCGCCGCGCTGCAATGCACCAAGGATTTCGGCGGCGACACCGTGATGCTGGTGCTGTCGGCCGACCATCTGGTGCCGGATGTCGACGCCTTCGTCGCGAGCGCGAGCCAGGCATTTCGGCTCGCCGAGAAGGGCGCACTGGTCATTTTTGGCGTCAGCCCTACCAATCCCGATACCGGCTTTGGTTACGTCGAGGTCGAGCACGTCTCGCGCAACAGCCAGCCGGTCAAGCGCTTTGTGGAAAAGCCGGATCTCGAAACCGCGCGGGAATACCTCGCGACCGGCCGCTACTACTGGAACAGCGGTATGTTCTGCTTCACGGCGGACGCGATCATCGACGCGTTCGAGCGCAACGCGCCCCAGGTGCTGACCGCAGCGCGGCGTGCGCTTGCGTCGGCCAAGACCGCCGGCGACACGGTTCAATTCGAGTTGCACGACTTCGGCCTGCAGCCCGACATCAGCATCGACTACGCCGTGATGGAACGCGCCGACAACGTGCAGGTCGTACCTGCCAAGTTCAGCTGGAGCGATGTCGGCACCTGGCCTTCCGTTGCCAAAGCGCAGACGCCGGATGCCAGCGGCAACACGATGCCCTATGACACGATAGCAATCGACACCACCGGCACGCACGTGCAGATCGACAGCCATGGCCCGAAGGTAGTCGCCACGCTGGGTGTGCACGATCTCGTGATCGTGGACACACCGGACGCCCTTCTTGTTGCGCACAAAGACAGCGCGCAGAAGGTCAAGCAGGTTGTCGACGTGCTCAAGGCGCGCAAGCACGAAACCATCAATTTGCCCGCCGTGGTGCACCGCCCGTGGGGCACCTACGCGTCGCTGAAGGAAGAAGACGGCTACAAGGTCAAGCGCATCACGGTCAAACCGGGCGAATCCTTGTCACTGCAGTACCACCACCAGCGGGCGGAGCACTGGGTGGTCGTGGCGGGCACGGCGATCGTTCAGGTCGGGGACGTAGAGTACGAAACATTGCCGGGCCAATACCGGTACATCCCCCTCAAGGAGAAACATCGTTTGACGAATATCGGGAAGGATGAGCTGGTGCTCATCGAGGTGCAATGCGGCGGCTATCTCGGCGAGGACGACATCGTTCGCCTGGCAGACACCTACGGCCGCGCATGAGCCAGGCACATTCCAATCTGCATCGCAGTGCATGGGCCGACTGGTGGGAGGGCACCCGTCGCACCGACATCTGGTGGACGCTCGCCTGGTTCGACGTTGTGCTGCGCTACCGCCGCTCGATGCTCGGGCCCATCTGGCTGACCCTCAGCATGGGCGCCATGATTGGCGGCATGGGGCCGCTGTACAGCTCGCTGTTCGGCACGGAACTCTCCAAGTTCTTTCCCCATCTGGCACTGGGCATCATCTTCTGGGGCTTCTTTTCCAGCATGGTCACGGAAGCGTGCAACGCCTTCATCGGCTCGGCCAACTACCTGAAGCAAGGCTATTTTCCAATCAGCTTGTTCGTGTGGCGAAGCATGGCACGCAACCTGATCCAGTTTGGCCACCAGATCGTCCTCTACATTCCTGTGGCGATATGGGCTGGCATATCGCTGTCCTGGTCTGCGTTGCTGTTCATACCTGCGTTTCTACTTCTGCTGATCAATGCGCAGGCGTTGGGCCTCGCGCTGGGGCTCGTCTGCACCCGTTTTCGCGACGTCACCCAGATCGTCACGAGCGTGATGCAGATGCTGATGTTCCTGACGCCTGTGTTCTGGCTGCCCTCGAGCCTGCCAGGCCGCGCCCAGTACGTTCTGTACAACCCGTTCGCGCAGATGCTCGAACTGTTGCGCGCGCCCTTGATGGGCGGCGTCGCCGATGCTCACAACTGGTGGGGCATCGGCGGCTGGACGGTGGTGAGCGTGATCGCCTCAAGCCTTCTTTTCTCGAAATACCGCCGCCGGGTTGTTTACTGGCTGTAAGGAACCATGGCTTTCATTTCCCTCAAGAACGTCTCTGTCAACTTTCCCATCTACGGGGCGGGCGCGGCCTCACTGAAAAAGACGCTGGCTTCCTCGGTCACCGGTGGCCGCTTCGGCAAGGAGACCGGCGTCAACGTGGTTCAGGCGCTGAGCAATATCAATCTGGAGTTGAAGAGCGGAGACCGCCTGGGCCTGGTCGGACACAACGGCGCCGGCAAGTCGACACTGCTTCGCGCACTGGCAGGGGTTTACGAGCCCTCTTCGGGCGAGTTCGTTCGGCAAGGCACCGTGTCGAGCCTCATCGATCCGTCACTGGGCATTGAGGCGGACGCAACCGGGATCGAAAACATCATGCTGCGCGGCCTGGTCATGGGCATGAGCAAGAAGCAGCTTGACGAACTGACGCCGGAGATCTGCGAGTTCAGCGGGCTCGGCGAATACGTGAACATGCCGGTGCGCACCTATTCGACCGGGATGATGATGCGACTGGCATTCTCTATCTCGACCAGCGTGGAGGCGGACATCCTGCTGATGGACGAATGGCTATCGGTCGGAGACGCCGAATTCACGGAGAAAGCCGAGAAGCGGATGCGGGATGTCGTATCCAAGTCCGGCATCCTGGTGCTGGCCTCCCATTCGCCGGCACTTATCGCCAAGGAATGCAACCGGGTGATCCACCTGGAGCACGGGCGGATCGTAGGTTGAGTCGGTCGTCTTCCGGATATCCAACTCAACGACCGCGTCGCACTACCAAGCCGACCGACGTTGTCACGTAACTGGCAAGCAGCATTTTTAGGTGGACATCCTGCACATAAGGGGGCACGTCCACGTGGTAGTCAAGCGCGTGTTCGGTCGGCCCAATAATGAACGGCTGCACGTCATGCCCACGGTCGCGGAGCCTCTCTACGAGTTCCCCCATGTCGCGAAGCCGGTAGATTACAGTGCTACCCTCCGCCACGGTTGCCTCATTCGAAGAGGCGTTGAACTCCGTCGTATGGACTGCCACACCGCCGATTCGCAGGGTGTTCTCGACAGCATTGACGACGAAACGGAGGCCGTGCTCCAGTGAACCGAGATGCTCAAAACAGCAACACGACCAGTTAAAATCGAAGTTACGGAGCGACGGGTCAATGTCATTCATGTCGCATTGCCTGTGCGCCACCTTTGCGCGCACCAGATCATCCGGGGCGATGTGAGGATTTAGCAACTGAGAAACATCGCCGCTGTGTTGATGGGTCGAATGCCAGTCTGCTGCGCGGCTCGCGTCTAACGGCGCGTCAGTTGCGACAACGTCCACCCCCATAGAGGCGAAAACCGCGGGGAGCGGTTCGGTACCAACTCCAAAGCCCAGCCCTCGAGAGCCCTTTGAAAGCACCCCGGCCTGCTCCAGGTGATGCAACACGTAGACCCATTCCCACTGCTTACGATGAAAGTGCGGCCGCTGGGCCATCAACTTGCATAGCTGCGCGAATCGGGGATGGTAAAAGTCGCTCGCCTGACAGTTCGACGCCGGCATGAAGGGGGAGCTTTCTGAAGCGGGATTCAAAGATGGATCTGGCTTGAATGTTGAGCGACGCACGTTTCGCAACTGCTCAACCTGCTCACTTACAACCTGCTCAAGAGCGACGAGGCGCTGCGTCACCGCGCTGATTGAGGAGCCGTCACTGCTCAGATCGCGCATGACCATCCGCTGCTCGAGGCTGGCGAGAGTGGCGCCGAAGCCAATCACCCGATCGTCAGCTATGGCTTCCATGCGGCGTAGCACACGCGTCCATACGGGTCGCAGCAGCTTCTTCGCGTAGCTCTTGATCACAATGTCATACCTCTCTAGCAAACTGGTCAAAGTGGCCCGTTAGCGCTATTTTTCGACGAACAATCACCACTGGAAAGGGATCTGATCTCTGCCAAGCGTTGCGCCATTTTTCGGCCCGCGACCTCCGCAGACAAAGTGCGCTCCGCAACTGCTTTCGCCTTTCTCCCCAGATCCCGTGCCCACGCCCGTTCGACATAGACACGCTGCATGCACTGCGCTGCGTGGGGCACCGACGGCTCAGCCCATTCCAGTTCTGCGTTGTAAGGCGGTATCGAAGTACCAAGCTTCACCAACTCGCAGCGTACCGGCAGGCTGTTCGTGTCATCCATGAAATCCACGTTGCCCGAGAAGTTCGTTGCAATGACCGGTTTGCCCATCAGCATTGCCTCCGCGATCGTCAAGCCTAAGCCCTCGCTTCGATGCAGCGAAACATAGACATCACACGCGTCCATCAACGACAACACCTCGTCAGGGGTGTAAACCTGATCGATCAGAGTCACGCGACTGTCAGCCGCCGCTTTCTGTAGCCGTGCAAACTCTAATGGATGCCGATCACCGAAGGAGGTCTTAAGAACCAAGCGTACATCTTTCTCCGTCGGAAATGCTTCGCAAAACGCGCGAATCAATCCCATCGGATTCTTCCGCTCCATCACGCTCATCATGTGAAACGTGAATAAAAACGTAAACGGCTCCCCGTCAAGTCCAAAGTAGCTGCGTCTGCGGCGGACGAAGGGCGCCAGCCTGACTCCCGGAAACATCACTCGAACCGGGACAGGCAGCCGATTGCGGAGGCCCCGCGCAACAAACTCGGTTGCGGCCCAGACCTCGTCGACATCCCGGGCATGCTCAAGCCAGGACTCGGGGATCGAATCAAATTCCCAATACCAATAGCCAATGCGATAGGCGCGTGGAACACGCTCATACAGATCTGCCAGTCGAAAGGCGTCGCGAAAAAGTGGCTCTGGTTGGGCATGGATGAGCGTGACGTCATAAACCTCAAGCCCATCGAAATCAACGTGGTGTGGATCGTCCTTCACGTCAGTTCTGACATCCCTCAACGATGTGGCTATGGAAGCAACGTCCAATGCCTCGACGATGGACTCAACGGAAACGCGCAGCCCCGACGGATAGCAGAAATGACCGATCACGTTGACGCCTGGGGAAACTAATTGGTGCGCGACCTCCTCTGGATCAAGTTCCTGGCACCATCTGCGGGCGACGGGTGTGAGGCCGGGTTCCTTTGTCCCCAGCCAAGTGACCAACGAACGCGCTGCGTCGACGTCAATCAGCCCGCAGGGGTGTTGTTCTCGCCAAGTTTCGTGCGCCCAATAGCCGGCTCGCAGCTGCGCAGCCGCGTCGTGCGATATCGGCCAGGTGGACACATCAACCCAAGAGCCCGCCGCTCCAAACGTCGAGACGAACCACTTACTGAAACTTTCGCGACCGAAGACCGTGAGCGCGTCGGGAAACTGCTTCTGCCAGTGCGGCGTGAACAGGTAGGCACGCCACAACTCCCTCCGTGGCTGTTCTGAAGCCTCCAGAAAAAGCCACCAAATCTCTTCCAAGCGAACGTCGCAGGCCTTGATTCCGTACCATACGAACCAGGTAAAAAGCCCTCGCTGTCCGGCGGGGGTCAGACCGTGCGGAAGCTTCGCGCGGATTTCATCCTGCGCGAGAAATGCCTGCCGCGCCCGCGCGCCAACGTCATCGGAAAAGATACTCAAGACATGCGTAAGCGAGGCAGCGCTCAGGCCATCCGTCTGTCCACGGTCGTCCGCAAGCCATTTCGCAAAGGCGCCCTCCCTCCCCCCGGAGAGTGCTTCCGGAAAGCGCTCATATAGTCCAGGCCGTCGACGCAAGAGATCAATCACATACCTTGCCGCGGACCACCGATCGGAGATCGCAAGAGGATGCTCAGTCTTCCAGAAGACCTGCTCGGCCCGTAACCCGGATCTACGCATCACATCAGCATCGTCCAGCAGGTCAAACGGTGAGCAATCGGCAAGCGCTCGCCGGCACCCCTCTGCGAGTAGACCCACTCGTTGCACCTCCCGGTCGATCAGCTTGTTGACCTCCGCCTGCTGCGCATCGTGGATCTTCCGGTCACGCCGGTAGCGCAGCCTGGCGGGTATCCGCCAAGGCGTCGCCAGCCACCACATCACCTTGGCGACCCTGCGAAGCTTGTTATTCATAGTTCACCGCCCAACGCGTAATACTGTCGTCTCGAGCACGCCCTGCCCGTACGGCGCGACCAGTTTAGTGAACGGGTGTGGGGTATGTGCAACACGCGGGACGGCCTAAAATGCTACCGCACCAGAGTGTGCAAGCATAAAAAGATCGCAGCGTCATGACGCTCGTCAAGCGACCATCCCTAATCCATTTCTATGACTTTCACTTCCTACGCTCAGAATTTTGAAGACGTCATGCTGTGGCGGGCGCTCAAGCACGTTGAAAAAGGGCAGTACGTTGACATCGGCGCGCAAGACCCGATCGTTGACTCGGTCAGCAAGGCCTTCTATGAGCTCGGATGGCGAGGCGTTCACATCGAGCCAGTTCCACACTATGCGGCGATGCTGCGGAAAGACAGACCGGACGAGATAGTGCTTGAGATGGCGATCTCGGACAGAGATGGCGTGCTGGAACTCAACATGATCGCGGGAACCGGCCTGAGTACGGGCGTAAAAGCGTATGCGGAGAGCCATCGTCAGTCGCGGGGGTTTGAACATCAAACCATTCATGTGCCAATGCTTCCCATTCGGTCAGCACTGGCATCGCTAGCAGGAAAACAAGTTCACTGGCTAAAGATAGATATAGAAGGCTTGGAAGAGCAGGCGCTCCGAGGATGGGATAGCCGGGTTCTGCGCCCTTGGATCATGGTTGTGGAAGCTACCGTGCCGCTCTCAACTCAGCCGAGTCATGAAGGTGTCGACAAGCTGCTGGATGATGCTGACTACGAGTTCGTCTACTTTGACGGTTTGAACCGCTTTTATGTTGCACGAGAGCACGGTGAACTCGTTAGTTCATTTTCTGCACCACCAAACGTTTTCGACGAAGTGGAACTAAGCGGCCTTTCCGCTTCTTGGTGTAGCGGTGTCACCAGGCGTTGTTCGGAATTGGCACGCGAGCTTGAGAACGAAATAGTTGAGGCCGAAGCAAGAGCGACTTCCCTCGCCCACCAACTGCAGCTGAAAGACGAAGCATTGGTCAGCGAGGTGCAGCAAAAAGTAGAGGCGCGTGCCCGCCAATTTGAAGAGGCTCAAAAAAGCAGCGCCCGCATCTCGCATCTCGAAAATCAGGTCGCAGCGACGGTTCAGCAAGCCCAACATACAGATGCGCGCGCGACTGCGGCAGAAGCCCATGTCCATGCGTTGTTGACAAGTTCCTCTTGGCGAGCCATGGCGCCTCTGCGACTGCTTGTGTCCGCCATAAAGGGGCAACTCGACCGCCAGACTGTTGACCGTGCGGCCCGGCTGGCGCGCCGTTTCGGGGTCTTTCACCCCGCGCGAGCCATCTACCGACGTTTTCGAGGCTTGGCTGGCGTCCCGCCGGCTCCTCACAACACCATGGGCTCGTCCGATACGAAGTCTGGCGCAAGCTATATCCCGAGTTCGCCCGCGGAACTATCCAGCGACGCTCGCAATATCTTTAATCAATTGCAGTCTCAACGGAGCCGGAAAGCAGGAAACCACTGATGCGGATTGTCATTGACCTTCAGGGCGCTCAATCGACCGGAAGCGCTCGCCGGGGAATCGGGCGCTATAGCTCTTCTTTGGCGCGCGCCATGGCAAAGCAGGCGGGCCAGCATGAGGTAGTACTCGCCTTAAATGATCGATTTCCTGACATGGTGGACGAAGTTCGTTCGACATTTGACGGACTAATCGAGCCGCACAACGTCAGAGTGTTCCACCCGCCCGCATACACGGGGACAACCAGTGCGGCAGGCTTGCGCGCTTCGGAACGTTTGTACGAAGCGTTTCTCGCAAGTCTTCGACCGGATGTGGTGCACGTTGCAAGCCTTTTCGAAAGTCTCGATGGTGCGGTGACAAGCGTCGGGCAGTTTGTAAGCCAACCTACCGCAGTCACCCTCTTCGACTTGATCCCGCTGATCAACTCCGACCTCTATTTGAGCCATCCAACGGCCCGGGCTTGGTACACAAAAAAAATTGGCTCCCTGCGCCGAGCGGATATGTGCTTGGCGATCTCCGAGTCCTCGAGGCAGGAAGGCATCAAATATTTGGGTTTCTCTGCGGAGCGCTGCATCAACGTTTCGACCGCCGCGTATGAACATTTCAGGCGGATGGATCTTTCCAAAGATCACATTGACGCGCTTCGCGAACGATTTGGACTTCGCAAGCCATTTGTGATGTACACCGGCGGAATCGACCTTAGAAAGAACATCGAAGGTTTGGTACGTGCGTTCGCAAAGCTCCCTCCCGAACTGCGGAAGGGGCATCAATTGGCGATCGTTTGTGCCACCCAAGAGGAAAGCAAAAGGGCTCTGCTTGATCTCGCCAAAGCGGAAGGTCTTCGTGATGGCGACGTGGTGCTTACCGGATTTGTCTCAGAAGACGACCTAGTGTCGCTCTACAACCTCTGTGCCTTGTTCGTTTTTCCGTCGTGGCATGAAGGTTTCGGCTTGCCCGCACTCGAGGCCATGCATTGTGGCGCCGCGGTCATTGGTGCAAACACATCGAGCCTGCCGGAGGTCATTGGCCGAGAGGACGCACTCTTTGATCCACGTGACGACCAGTCCATCGCGGCAAAGATGCAACACGCTTTGTCCGACCTCGATTTCAGACGTGAACTCATCGCGCACGGAGAGGCGCAATGCCGCAAGTTCACATGGGAAGCTTCGGCTGAACGTGCGCTTGACGGGCTGGAAGCTTTGCACAATGCTGCGAAGGATCGGCCGACTTCCGTGGTGATCCGTCGAAGCAATCGGCCGCGCATGGCGTATGTTTCGCCGCTGCCGCCGGCCCGCTCAGGAATTGCAGATTACAGCGCGGATCTGCTTCCGGAACTTGCGCAGCATTACGACATTGACCTGATCACGGATCAACCTCTGAGCTGCGACACGGTTCTCGCGGCAGCTTTCCCGATACATGATCCCGACTGGTTGGTGGAAAACGCTGGTAGTTACGACCGCGTGCTTTATCACTTCGGTAACTCGGCGCTGCACGCCTACATGTTCGACTTGCTTGCTCAGGTGCCTGGGGTCGTCGTGCTGCACGATTTCTTCCTGAGTGGCGTATTGTCATATCTAGAGCACCTCGGCGGTCGCACGGCCCTCTGGCAGAACGCTTTGTACGATTCGCACGGCTATCCGGCGCTAGTCACAAGAAAGCGCATCCTGGACAGAACGGAGGTTGTATTGCAGTACCCCTGCAACCTCGCAGTCTTGCAACAAGCGATCGGGGTTGTCAGCCACTCCCGCGTGTCCCGTGATCTGGCTGAACAATGGTACGGTGCCGAGCTAGCGTCTCGCTTTGAAGTGATCCCCTTGCTGCGGATTCCCTCTGTGTCCAAGGTTCTGAACGCACGCGACGTCGCACGAAAGCGCCTTGGGCTTCGCCCTGATGACCTTCTTGTTTGTTGCTTTGGCGTGATCGGGCCGACAAAGCTCAATGACCGGATCGTTGAAGCGTGGCGGCAGTCCTTGCTTTCGGCAGACGCGCGATGCAGACTTGTTTTCGTCGGCGAGAACCACGGTGGAGAGTTCGGCACTGAATTGAGTCGGCAGATCGCGGAACTGCCTGGCGACCGGGTTCAGATGACAGGTTGGGCCAGTAGGGATCTCTATCAACGCTATTTGGACGCTGCCGACGTGGCTGTCCAACTGCGATCAGATTCACGCGGCGAGACTTCGGCGGCCGTGCTCGACGCGATGAACCATGGCGTTGCGACAATCGTTAACGCAAACGGCTCCATGGCGGATCTGCCGCCTGACAGCGTGGTAATGCTGGCAGACATGTTTCGCGACGAAGAACTGGCAAGTGCGATGGAAGCCCTGTGGCGCGACCCAGCCCGACGCTCGACAGTCGGCGTCCGAGGACGACAAATTATCGCGACGCAGCATTCGCCTGCGAAGTGCGGACAGGCCTATTTCAAGGCCATCGAAAGCTTTGCGAAGGAAACGCGGCATGGTCGGAACGAACTGACTCGCATCGTCAGCAGTTTTGACCCCCTGCCCAATTCGCCGGAAGGCGATCGAGAGCTTGTGGCGGTCGCTCGCGCCATCAGCGAGACATTGCCATGCCGACGGCCATGGAGACAACTGCTGATCGATTTGTCGAGCAGTTTTCTTGCCGATTCACGCGCCAACACGCCCTCGAACGCTGATGTTGAACAAGTTCTGGGTAAGTTGCTGGAGCACCCTCCGAATGGCTGGCGCGTTGAACCGGTCTATCGAACGGCCGACGGGCAGCAACTTGTGTATGCGCGGAAGTTGACTCTGGAGCTTCTTGGGTGCGAGAGCGGCGGGATTGAAGACGGCCCCGTCGAGCATCACGCGGGCGATCGGCTGATCCTCCGTGGCGAAGCCATCGCAGGACTCGATGACGATGCCCTGGAAAAGAGACTGCGCATTGCAGGAGTGCAGGTTGACAGGAGCGAAGCCAACCTGCTCGCCGAATCTTTGGCTGCACTTCTTCCAGAGGGCGTCGCGAGTGGCTTGGAACACGCATTAGATGCGGGGGTCGCGACTCCTTCCCAAGAAATCGAATCCCCAGCCGCACGGGCGTTGCGATCAGCGGGCATCAACGGATTGGAACGTGCTGATTTCAACCATCTTCTGCATCATCTGCGCGGCCAGGAGTTAGGACAACTTCCTCAGCAGCCCGAATGCTTCATCAGCGTCGGCTGCGCCGGCACGTGGTACTTCAACTGGATCCAGGAGCGCTGCCGTCCAAAAAGGCACATCGGCATCGAGTACTACTCTCCAAAGCCAGACGATCTGCCGCTGGATGTGGAATGGATTGCCAATACCGCGGGCGACATGTCGTCGATCGCCAATGAAACCGGAGATGTTCTATTTTCTGGACAGAACATAGAACATCTCTGGCCGCACGATATTGTCGCGTTCTTGCGGGAGAGCCATCGCGTTCTCAAGTCGGACGGCTTGCTCGTCATCGACAGTCCGAACAGGGCAATCACTTCAGCGTTGAACTGGAGTCATCCAGAGCACATACTCGAGTTCACGCCGGATGAAGCGAAGGCGCTGGTCGAGGCCGCAGGCTTCGAGGTAACAGCGCTGCGGGGTGCCTGGATTTGCCGGGATCCTGCAAAGGGAGACATGAAACCGCTCACCGAGATGATCGACGATGGCCCCTGGCCATTGGCCCGCCGGGTCGAAGCGGCGCGGCGCCACCCTGAATATTCATTCTCGTGGTGGCTCGAAGCACGCAAAACTGACCTACCGCCTGATTGGGTGAAAGCACAAGAGTTGGTCGACTACGCCTTTGGCGAAGCCTGGCCGGAGCGGGTGAATCGTCTCATCCCCTGGACGAGCGATCTTGTCGTGATCGATGGCCAAGAATGGTTGATGTCGCGAGGCACGCCGGGCGTGATCATGTCGGGCCCTGGAATGCCGCTGCCCGCCGGCGCCTATGAAGTAACGTTTGAGCTTCGCACAAATGGGGCGCTAGACTTTAATGACTGGCCCGTTGCCGCAATGAACGTGTTCTTCGGTACGGGTAGTCAGTTGGCATCCGGCATCATCAGCGCAAATGAGCTGCGCGGCGGCGAAGGGTCGGTCACACTCGGATTCACCCTTTCCGATACGATCTTCGGTATTCAGTTTCGCGTGATTGCGCTTGGATCGATGCTGATCGGCTGCAGGCGGCGCATATCGCTAAAGTCGTTGTCAAACCCGACGTACTCTGCTGAATCATCGATCCGGTTGCCCAGCTTGCTCAAGTGCACGGTGGCCGCTTAGACAATGGATTGCTGCACTTAAAATCAATCAAGCGGGTCGCGCCCACGCCGGTTCTGTTGCGGCACCAGTCGTAGCGATCGAATTTTTACTACAAGCTCAGGAAAATTATGACCAAACGTGCGGTTGTCACCGGCATCACCGGCCAGGATGGCGCCTACCTGGCCGAGTTGCTGCTTTCCAAAGGTTACATTGTCTACGGCACGTACCGTCGCACCAGTTCCGTCAACTTCTGGCGCATCGACGAACTCGGCATCCAGAACAACCCGAACTTGCATCTCGTCGAGTACGACCTGACCGACCTGGGCAGCTCGCTCACGATGATCAAGGACGCAGCGCCTGACGAGGTCTACAACCTTGCGGCCCAAAGTTTCGTGGGTGTCAGCTTCGACCAGCCGACCACCACCGCCCAGATCACGGCTATCGGTGCTCTGAATCTGCTCGAAGCGATTCGCATGGTCAACCCCAAGATCAGGTTCTACCAGGCCAGCACCTCGGAGATGTTCGGCAAGGTGCAGGCGATCCCGCAGGTCGAAGAAACGCCCTTCTATCCGCGCAGCCCCTACGGCGTTGCAAAGCTCTATGCGCACTGGATCACGGTCAACTACCGCGAGAGCTACAACATTTTTGGCAGCAGCGGCATTCTGTTCAACCACGAAAGCCCGCTGCGCGGCCGCGAATTCGTCACCCGCAAGATCACCGACAGTGTGGCCAAGATCAAGCTCGGCAAGCTTGACGTGCTGGAGTTGGGCAACCTCGACGCCAAGCGTGACTGGGGCTTTGCCAAGGAATATGTCGAAGGCATGTGGCTCATGCTGCAGGCCGACGAGCCCGACACGTTCGTGCTGGCAACCAACCGAACCGAAACGGTTCGGGACTTCGTGCGCATGGCTTTCAAGGGCGCCGGCATCGCCATCGACTTCCAGGGCACCGGTGAGGGCGAGTCTGCGATCGACACCGCGACTGGCAAGACGGTGATGCGCATCAACCCCAAGTTCTATCGGCCGGCCGAGGTCGAGTTGCTGATCGGCAATCCGGCTCGCGCCAAGGCCAAGCTGGGCTGGGAGCCGAAGACGACGCTCGAACAGTTGTGCCAGATGATGGTCGAGGCCGACCTTCGACGCAACGCGCAGGGCTTCTCGTTTTGAGAATTCTGCTCACCGGCGCTGACGGCTTCACCGGTCGACCGTTCGCTGCCCATGCGGCGGCAGCCGGCCACGAAGTCGCGGGGCTTCGCGCGGATCTGACCGACGCCGAGGCATTGCAGCGCGAGGTGGGCGAAGTTCAACCCGACGCAGTGGTTCATCTGGCCGGCATCGCATTTGTAGCGCACGCGCACGACGAAGCGTTCTACGCGGTCAATGTGGTGGGAACCACCAACCTGTTGGAAGCGCTGGTGCGCCTCCCGGTGCCCCCCCGCATGGTGCTGCTGGCCAGCAGTGCCAACATCTATGGCAACACCGAACAGTCCCCAATTGCCGAGAACCACCCGCCGGCACCGGTCAACCATTACGGCATGAGCAAGTTGGCCATGGAGTACATGGCCCGAACCTACCTGGATCGATTGAATGTGGTGATCACGCGCCCGTTCAACTATACGGGGCCAGGCCAGGACGTGAATTTTCTCATTCCCAAGCTGGCGATGCACTTTGCCAGGCAGGCGCCCATGATTTCCCTGGGCAATCTGCATGTGGAGCGCGAGTTCAACGACGTTCGCACCGTCTGCGACGCCTACCTTTCATTGCTGATGCACGGCGAGCCCGGCGAGACGTACAACGTCTGCTCGGGTCGACCCTACGAACTGCAATACGTGGTCGATCTGTTCGCGCGGCTGACCGGGCACACGATGCGGGTGTCTGTCAATCCCGATTTTGTGCGTGCCAATGAAGTTCATCGTCTTTGCGGCGATCCGGCAAAGCTCGATGCACTGCTGGCTCGGTCCGGCATCGAACTCGACAGGCCTTCGCTTGAAGAAACACTCGGACGGATGCTTGACGCGGTGATGCAACCTGCTCTTGATAGCCAGTCCACTTCCTCCGCATCTCGGCCGACCGGTATACGTCAGCCCCACTAGCGGAACGGCTCCCGATCACGCGCGTGGTTACGGGAAAACCTCTGCGCGTTTGAAATCGCTGGCAGCAGCATCCTTGGCAGACAGCGCGGGGACGTCGCCAACATCCGGCCAAACGATACCGAGACTCGGGTCGTTCCACAAGATGCATCGTTCGAACGTTGGCGCGTAATAGTCGGTCGTCTTGTACAAGAAATCGGCGGTTTCACTCAAAACCAGAAAGCCGTGTGCAAACCCTTCCGGCACCCAAAGTTGCTTGTGGTTGTGCTCCGTTAACTCCACCCCGACCCATTTTCCGAACGTAGGGGACGACCGCCTGATATCCACTGCCACGTCAAACACAGCGCCCCTCGCAACCCGCACGAGCTTTCCCTGCGGCTGCTGAATCTGATAGTGCAATCCGCGCAAAACGCCCCTAGAGGAACGGGAATGGTTATCCTGCACAAAGTCTACGGGCCTGCCCACAGCCTCGTTGAAGACGGTGCCATTGAAACTTTCAAAGAAGAAGCCGCGCGCGTCGCCAAAAACTTTTGGCTCAATCACAAGCACGTCAGGGATTGCAGTGGCAGTAACGTTCATAGCGAAGAATGGATCAGCACAGGGCCTCGGGTTGCGGGAGAAAAACGCAGTTCATGTAATGCCCATCTACTTCGTAGTGCTTGATGGAGAGGCCTGCCATTTGCGCAAGCAGTTCCCGAGAGCGGCCAGTGAAGAAGAACAGATGAAACCGCGTGAACTCATACAGGTACTGGTAGCAAGGTGTTGCATGAGCCATCTTCGCGCCGGGAGCCAGCCATCGAGCCATGCTCTTAAGGTCATCGACCGGATTGCGCAGATGTTCCAACACGTTGTTAGAGAACAATCCGTCAAACCGCAGCTTGTCCATCTCCTGCCGGCTTGAAATTACCCACTCTGCGCCAGTCGCGGCGGAACTGTGAGGCTCATATGCAAGTACGTTCCAGCCATCTGCACGAAGCAGTTGAACACTTCGAGACCAGGTGCCCGCACCATAGTTGACGTATTGACCGTCCCGTCGGGGATTGAGGGAATGAAAAGCTCGCAGTTCCGCTTCCGTTGAGTCGCCCTCCTCGTAGACCTTGTAGTGCCATTCGTACTCCTGGCCGAGTTCTGCGAGCGATAGAACGAACATCTTGTCAGGCCCAAATATGACATCGCAGGCTGGACATTGGTAGCGACTCAGAACACCACCGCCAAAGATGCAATGGCTGGTAAAGATCTTGAAGTCCGCGACGGCGGCTGTATGCCGGCAAAGAGCGCAGGTTCGAAGGTCGCTCTTCGACCCAATGCTGCGGTTCATCGCATCCAACACGTTCCACTTGGCTGCGATCTGGTGACGAAGCAGTTCTCGATGGATGCCTTGCACTTCTTGGTTGACGAGAGCGACCGCGTTCGAGCAAGCCGCTTCGCCTGTCGTTTCCCGCGAAGAAGCAGGATTTTCGGCAACGTCCAGTTTTTCGAATCTCGTGGAGAGCACTGCTCGTGCTTCTTCCAGTCGCGTTTGCGCAAGTGCGAGTTGGGCGCGAGTCCTGTCAAGTGTCGTACGTCTCGTCAGCGCGACATCGATACCAGACAGGAGAGTGTTGAGGGTACGTGCGACTCTGTTCATTCTCAATTCCGATGAAGAAGCGCCCAGGGGCTTGATCCTCGTGTTCCTTATGAAACTCGTTGTTCGTTCTCCGAGATCATGCGCAAGAGATAGCTGCCATAACCGCTTTTGCGCAGCGGCGCAGCGAGCGCTTGCAGTTGCTCGGTTGTAATGAAGCCCAGACGCCAGGCGATCTCCTCGGGGCAAGCAATCTTCAAGCCTTGTCTATGTTCCAGGGTCGCAATGAATTGCCCGGCTTCAAGCAGGCTTTGGTGCGTACCGGTGTCTAGCCAAGCATAGCCCCGTTGCATGATCTGAACGTGCAGTTTCCCCAAGTCCAGGTAAGCTTGATTCACCGCGGTGATCTCCAACTCGCCGCGCGCGCTTGGTTTCACGGCCTTGGCGATGTCCACGACCTGGTTGTCATAGAAGTACAACCCGGTGACCGCGTAGCTGCTCTTCGGCTTAGCGGGCTTTTCCTCGATGCTGATTGCCTTTCCCTTTGCGTCGAAGGCGACTACGCCGTAACGCTCAGGATCTTGCACATGATATGCAAATACGGTTGCGCCCGCGTCCTTAGCATCTGCCTCGGCAAGTAGAGGCACGAGGTCATGCCCATAAAAAATGTTGTCGCCCAGCACCAGCGCGCTCGGCGCATTTCCGACGAACTTGTCACCGATGATGAACGCCTGCGCCAGACCATCAGGGCTCGGCTGCACCGCGTATTGCAGATTCATGCCCCACTGGCTGCCGTCGCCCAGCAACTGTTGAAAGCGTGGCGTGTCCTGCGGCGTGCTGATGATCAAGATGTCGCGCATGCCCCCGAGCATCAGCGTGCTCAGCGGGTAATAAATCATGGGCTTGTCGTATACCGGCAGCAGTTGCTTGCTCATGGCGAGCGTGGCCGGATGCAGGCGGGTGCCGGAGCCCCCCGCGAGGATGATTCCCTTGCGTTGCGTCATCGTTGTTGTCCTTCTTCTAAAAAGTCTCGCGCAGCATTCGCGCCACGCCGGTCTGCCATTGCGGCAGCACAAGGCCGAACGTGCTCTGCAGCTTCGCCGTACTCAGCCGCGAATTGTGCGGGCGTGTCGCCGGCGTCGGAAAGGCACTGGTCGGCACGGGATCCACGGCCTCGGGCGCGGCTTTCAGCTCGACCCCGGCAGCGCGCGCCTGCTCCAGCACGAACTTCGCATAACCGTGCCAGGTGGTTTCGCCGCCGGAGACCAGGTGGTAGAGCCCCGCCTTGCCCGGTTCGCGCAGCGTGTCGCGGATGGCGTGTGCAGTGACGTCTGCCAGCAGTTCGGCGCCCGTAGGCGCTCCGAACTGGTCGTTGATCACGGTCAGGCGCTCGCGCTCCTTCGCCAGCCGCAGCATGGTCTTGGCGAAGTTGCCGCCGCGGGCCGCATAGACCCAGCTGGTACGAAAGATCAGATGCCGGGCACAGTGCTTTGCCACCAGTTGCTCGCCCTCCAGCTTGGTACGCCCATACACGCTCAGCGGCCCGGTTGCATCGTCTTCCAGCCAGGGCTTGGTGCCGCTGCCGTCGAACACGTAATCGGTCGAGTAGTGAACCATCAGCGCGCCAATCTGCTGCGCTGCTTCGGCGACGACGCCAGGGGAGGTGGCATTGAGCTTGCGGGCGAAATCGAACTCGCCCTCGGCCTTGTCTACCGCCGTGTGGGCCGCCGAATTGACGATCACATCGGGGCGAACCTTGAGCACGGTTTCTGCCAGTTGTTCGGGGCGGCTGAAGTCCGCGTGGAAGTCGGTGCTGTCGAAATCCAGCGCCACCACTTCGCCCAGTGGCGCCAGGCTGCGCTGCAGTTCCCAGCCCACCTGCCCGCCCTTGCCCAGCAGCAGCAACTTCATGCGGCTGCCTTTGCGGGCGCGGCGTCGTATTGCTTCTCGACCCATTCGCGGTAGGCGCCACTCTGCACGTTGCGCACCCATTCGCCGTTGGCCAGGTACCACTCGACGGTCTTGCGGATGCCGGTGTCGAAGGTCTCGGCCGGCTTCCAGCCCAACTCTTTCTCGAGCTTGCGCGCGTCGATCGCATAGCGACGGTCATGCCCGGGACGGTCGGTCACGTAGCTGATCAGCTCGCGGTAGCTCATGCCGTCGGCCCTGGGCCGCAACTCGTCGAGCAGGGCACACACGGTGTTGACGATCTCGATGTTGGGCTTCTCGTTCCAGCCGCCGACGTTGTAGGTTTCGCCGAGCCGGCCCGCTTCAAGCACGCGGCGGATGGCGCTGCAGTGGTCCTTGACGTAGAGCCAGTCGCGCACCTGCATGCCGTCGCCGTACACCGGCAGCGGCTTGCCGGCGAGCGCATTGACGATCATCAGCGGGATGAGCTTTTCGGGAAAATGGAACGGGCCGTAATTGTTGGAACAATTGGTTGTCAGCACCGGCAGGCCGTAGGTGTGGTGCCAGGAGCGAACGAGATGGTCGCTCGCGGCCTTGCTTGCCGAATACGGGCTGTTTGGCTCGTACTTGTTCTCTTCGGTAAACGCCGGATCCGTGGCTGAAAGCGAACCATAGACCTCATCCGTCGACACATGCAGGAAGCGGAACTGCGCTTTCTGCTCCGCCGGCAGCGCGCTCCAATAGCCGCGCACGGATTCGAGCAACCTGAACGTGCCCAGCACATTGGTTTGCACGAAATCCTCGGGGCCGTGGATCGAGCGGTCGACATGCGACTCGGCCGCGAAGTTGACCACTGCACGCGGCCTGTGCTCGGCCAGCAGGCGGTCGACCAGCGCGCTGTCGCCAATGTCGCCCTGCACGAAGACATGGCCCGGGTTGGCCTTGAGCGAGGCCAGCGTCTCCAGGTTGCCTGCGTAGGTCAGCTTGTCGAGATTGACGACCGCTTCGCCGCTTTGCGCGAGCCAGTCGAGTACGAAATTGGCACCAATAAAGCCGGCGCCGCCGGTAACCAGAATCATGGGTCTCCTCTTGCTTCGAAATGCACCCTCACAAGCGGAAGGCAGGGAAAGATTATCCCGCGTGCCGCGCGCCGCGGATTTATCGACGGCTCGGGGTGCGCGAACACCTGCCGGCCGCCCCAAGCAACGTTCATGTGAAGCCGTGGTAAAGCCGAAAGCCGCACGGCCATATCGCATAACATTGTTGCCGCTTCGTTACAGGATTAATAGAAGAAATGGCAAGCGCCACACGTTTCGAAGAGATCGTGTTCATGGACGACTTCTTTCGCTCGTCCGACAACTCTCTGCAATCGCATCCTTCCAATCGGCGATTTCTCCACAAGGCGTTCCGGCAGTCGGCCAGCCGACTGGGCATTGCCTGCCGCGAAGAGTCTGCGCGATCCGACGGCGGCAGGCTCGATGTGGCCGCGGTGATGGACGCGCTGGGGCTGCCCCGCACACTCGCGGGGTGGGCCCAGGCGAGCGCTGCCGATCTGACGCCGGCGGCAGACGCGGGATTGCTGCCCAGGCTCACACCGCGAACGCTGGTGATCGGCTGGGGCTTGACGCCGTCGCTCATGCATTTCATCGAGCGCAGCGGCGCCGCATTCCTCGATCTGGAAATTTCACCCGTTCGCTTTACTTCGCACCTGGCCTTCTGCGCGCGGACGAACGACCGGCAGATCGAGGCAGCGCTGGGCGCGTGGCACATCAACGAAGAGCTGTTCTGGAACGAAGCAATCGTTCTGGAGGGCTACTTCTCGCGCCGCGGCAGCTCGCGCGTGTTCGATCGCGACATGACCGTCGGGTTGTTCTGCGGTCAGACCGCTGTGGATCTGTCATTGGTTCGCGACGGCGAGATTGCCCACCCGATCGACGCCGTAGAGGAAATTCAGGCGCTCGCCCGCAGCGTCGATCTGCTCCTGATCAAGCCGCACCCTTATGAGCCCGACCTTCAGCATCTCACGCGGCTGGCGGGCCAGATCTCCAACGTGGCCTGGACTGACAGCAACATCTATGCGCTGATGTGTGCGGACAACCTGAGCTTCGTCTGCGGACTTTCGTCCGGCGCACTGCGCGAAGCGGCTTACTTCATGAAGCGTGCCGTGCCCTTGATCGACGCCGACCGCAACCGGCGCGACAAGCTGCCGGCAGCCTGCTCGGACTGGCTGATCACGGAGCCAGGGCTCCTGTCGATTCAGGGCCTGTCGCGGATCTGCGGCTGCGTGGACGCTGCGGCGCAGCGCCCCCACCGTTTCCCCGACGATGCGCTGGACCGCGCGTTCGGCGTCCGCTGGGGATGGGAGGCCCAGAGCCCAGGACTGCGCGCCCCACCTGAACCGGCTTTTGACCAGGTCTACGATTTTCAGGCGGGCCAGCCCGCGACCGCCTGGCTCAGCTTCGGCTGGAGCGCCCCGGAGGGCTCCGGGGTCTGGACCGAGGGAACACGCGCATGCGTCGCCATTCCGCTGGCCAGCGGCGCGCCGGCCGACGCGACCGAACTGTGCGCGCGGATCGAGGGCCTTCTCTTCGTGGGAACGTCCAGCAGCAATCCGATCGTTCGCGCCTGGATCGGTGGGCGGCAGGCAGACGTGCAGACTGCAGGCGGCACCACCGGCGAAACCGAAGTGCGCTTCGTCCTGAAGGCACCCTATACCGACATGCTGAACGCGCGGGTGCTGGTGCTGGAGTTCGACATCACCGATCCACTGCGGCCCAGCGATTGCGGGCTCGGCGCCGATACGCGGCGCCTGGGATTTCATCTGCAGCGGCTTTCCGTAGAGTGGATTTGCGTTGCTGCGGAGGTAGCGCCCCCCGTTGTCGAGCCTCCGGCAACGCCCCTTCCCCCGCCTGCCGCGCGTCCCCTGCGGCACGCCGCCAAAGTCGTGATCGCGGCTGCGGTCTGCGTCGTTGCGTTGGCCGCGTCGCTTCCCTCGACGCGCGCCGGGGAACCGGCGCAGAGTTCGGTGAGCGCCTCGCGCTGGCACGGGCTCCAGCACACCCTGGCCGTGGAATGGGGCGTGGTTCGCGACGACATCCACACCCTGCTGCTGCAGCATGGTTAAGGCAGTTCGCGCATCACACACCGTCCCTGTGCTGTACCCTGCGGTTTCGCTGTTCACTCCGGAGGTCAACCCATGGAAAAGCCAACGCCCAAGAACGATGAGGCAGCCGCTGCTGGCGACCGCATCAAGGACTCCGCCCAGCAAATCTGGCTTGCCGGCCTCGGCGCCTTTGCCAAGGCCCAGCAAGAGGGCAGCAAGGTGTTCGAGTCGCTGGTGAAAGACGGCGCCGGCATGCAGAAGAAGACGCAGCAGGCGGCCGAAGAGACGCTCGCGCAGGCGCAAGCCCGCATGAGCGGCTTCGCCAGCGAGTTCGGCGCCAAGGCGGTCGGTCAATGGGGCAAGCTCGAGAACATCTTCGAGGAACGCGTGGCGAAGGCGCTCGAAAAAATCGGCGTGCCGTCGGCCGCCGAGATCGAGGCGCTCAAGGCGCGCATCGCCGAACTCGAAGCCCGGCTCGCATCGCAATCACCGGCCGCCGGCGCAACGCGCCCGGCGCGCAAGACGGCAGCAACGCGCAAGGCCGAAGAGGCCCCGGCCAAGAAGCCCTCGCGGCGGCGACCGAAACTTTGATCTACGTCGCCCTGCGCCAGCACAGTTGCGCTAGAGTGGCCCCAGAGACAAAAACCGGGGCTACGTTATGGCCAAGAAGGCGCCACGCCGCACTGCACAACGCATCCTCGAGACGGCACTCGACCTGTTCAACCGTTTCGGCGAGCCGAACGTGTCGACCACGCTGGTTGCGGCCGACCTCGGCATCAGCCCCGGCAATCTCTACTACCACTATCCCGCCAAGGACGAGTTGATCAACCGGCTCTACGAGGCCTACGAGGCCGAGCTCGACGAACTGCTGCACGCCAGTGAAGGCGTGCACGACGTGGAAGACGCCTGGTTCTTCATGCACAGCCTGTTCGAGCTGATCTGGCGCTATCGCTTTCTGTACCGCGACCTGAACGACCTGCTGAGCAAGAACCGCCTGCTCGAGACCCGCTTCCAGGCCGTGCTCAAGAACAAGGTGCGCGCCATTCGCACCCTGCTGGCCGGCATGGCCCGCGCCGGCCACCTCGAGATCGACGCACGGGAGGTCGACGCGCTGGCCCAGAGCATGGTGGTGGTGCTGACCTACTGGCTCAGCTACGAATACGTGCGCAACCCGCGCGAGGCGCTCGAGCCGGCCCATGCGCAGGGCGCGCTGCTGCGTGGGGGCCAGCACACGCTGCACCTGCTGGCCCCCTACCTGGTGCCCGCGCAACGTCGGCATCTTCTGACACTGAGCGACGCCTACGCGAGCGAAGATGAGGCCGTCGCCTGACACCATGCCCGTCTCCAATTTCATGACTCCTCAATCGCTGTTGGCACCCACCGGCGCCAACCCGATGACAGCGCCATGGACGCCGCTGCCCTACTCCGATGTCACCCGCTTCGACACCGTCAGCCTGCTGGCGCACTGGAACAAGCTGCATGCCGGCCAGGGCTTGCGGCCGCCTGCGCCGGGGCCGCTGGCCGAAGGCTGGGCGCTGTATCACAGCGGCGAGTTCGAGCGCGCCGCTGCCGTGGGCCTGCTGCATGGCCGTGAAGGCTCCGCACTGGTCAACCAGGCGACCGCGATATATGCCAACTACATCGAGCCGCGCGAGGCGATCCGGCTCACACTGTTCCGCCAGGTGGCGGAGCGAGCGGCCACGCAGGCCAGCAACGAGCCGGACAACTGCCAGGCGCTCTACTGGGAAGCCTATGCGCTGGGCCGCTACAGCCAGGGCATCAGCGTTGCGCGTGCGCTGGCGCAGGGGTTGGGCGGCAAGGTCAAGACCGCGCTCGAGCGCGTGATCGCGTTGCAGCCGCACCATGCCGACGCCCACATCGCGCTGGCAGCCTTCCATGCCGAGGTGATCGACAAGGTCGGCCCGCTGGTGGCCCGCATGACCTACGGTGCCCGGGCAGACACTGCCATCGAGCTGTTCGAGCGCGGCCTGCAATTGCATCCCGGGTCGGCCAGCGGGCTGATGGAGTACGGGCGCGGCTTGCTGATGCTCGATGGCGACGCACGCATGGCCGAAGCGACCCGGCTCTACCAGCGGGCCGCGGCGATCGAGCCGGTCGACGCGCGCGACCGGCTCGACGTCGAACTGGCGCGCGCCGGTCTTTCGGACTGAGGCCGCCAGGCTGAGACAATCCCGGCATGACCGACCTGAACGCCCTTTTCGAAGCCGCCCAAGCCAACTCCAAGCTGCTGGCCGAGCGCCCCGACAACCCCACCTTGCTGAAGATCTACGGCCTGTTCAAACAGGCGACGCTCGGCGACAACACCGAGAAAAAGCCGAGCTTCAGCGACTTCGTGGCGCGCGCCAAATGGGACGCCTGGACGGCGAACAAGGGCCTCGGCGCCGACGCGGCCAAGCAGGGCTACATCGATCTCATCGAGTCGCTGCGTTAAGCCGCGCCGAGCAGCTCGTCGAGGTTGCGCGATACCTTGGCCTCGATCTGGCTGCTGAACGCGTCCATCAGGAAGCCCAGCGTCATGTGCAGCTCGAAGGAGTCGGCCGTCACGCGCAGGGTGCCCTCGGCGCCCGGCCGCGCGAACTGCGCCACGTCGCATTCCCAGCCTTCGGAATAGCGGCACTCCATGCCGTAATCGCGCTCGACCTGGTCGAGCCATTGCTGCGCGACTTCGCGGGCCCGCTCGATGCCGAGCGTGTGATTGCGTTCGATGTGGATGTCAGACACCAGGCTTTCCGTTCTCGTGAGGAATATTCTTCAGCGCCCGCTCGCGTTCGCCCTTGGGCAGTACGGCGATCCGCTTGACGGCGGCGTAGAAACGCGGCCAGTCGCGCCCCTCGCGTTCGTACAGCGCCTCGAAGGCGGGCACCAGCTCATCGTAAGCGGCCTGCGCGCCGAAAGTCGCATTGTTGGCGCGCGCCACCCAGGCATCGTATGCGCCCTGGCGCGGGCCGGGCCAGCCGGTGCGCAAGGCGCCGTAGCGCTCGCGAAAACCGTCCATTGCTGACTTTTTCATCGCATCCACCGCCCGCCAGTCGTGCGCCGCCGCCTCTTTGGATTCATAGATCCGCTGCAGCTGCCGGCGCGTTTCGAGCATGAGTTGCCGAAACTGCTGGCGCCGTGCGTCGAACTGCGCGTATTCGGTGCGGGCCGGCTCCCCCGCCTGCGTGGCGAGCCAGCGCGCGCCGCCGATCCGCTCGACCGCCGTGGCATAGGACTCGTTGAACACCGTGTCGTCTGGCACGTAGAGCACCTGGTGCGCCAGCTCGTGGAAGATCAAGCGCGCCAGTTCGCCCTCGGGGTAGCCGATGAAGGTGGACAGCAACGGGTCGCCACCGGCCCAGTTCAACCATCCGAGCGTCGAGTAGGCGGGCACCGGGTACACGGCCGCCTCCAGCCCGGTCGCGCGTTGCGCGGCCGCCTCGGCGTTGGCGTCTGCGCTGTCGTAGTAGCCGCGGTAGCCGACGCAGCCCGCGACCGGGAAGCACCAGGTCTTGAGCGTGAGCGAATATTCCGGTGCCGCGACCACGTTCCATACGGCCGCGCTGCGATGCAGCTCGGCATACGCGGTGTAGCTGGCGTTGTCGGGCAGGCCGAGGTCGGTCACGGCAAAGCGGCGGATGCGCTGGGTGAGCTCGAGCTTGGCCTTGAGCACGGCTGGCGTGGCCTGGTCGCCAAGCCACTCCGGCACCGGCCGGGCCGCGCGCATCAGGTTCACATGGCCGCGGGCCGACTGCCAGTAGTAGCCGAGGTTGCTGCAGCCCGTGAGCGCGAGCGCGCCGACGGCGGCCAGGGCCAGCAGCCATGCGGCCTTGCGGCGCCGCGTCATGATGCGGCCGCGCTCCTGTCGTCGACTTCCACCTGCACCAGGCAGTCATAGAAAGTCGGGCCGCGGCCGATGTCGGTCAGGCGCTGGCTGGTGAGCTGGTTGACGTTGGTGCCGTCCATTCCGAGCTTGCGCCACCAGATGCCGAGCCCGTGCACCACGCCCGGCCGCGCGCGGCGCGACACCTCGGCACGGCAGCGGTGTTCGCCGCGTGCGTTGAAGACCCGCACCGTGGCACCGTCGGCAATGCCACGCGCGGCCGCGTCGTCGGTGTGGATTTCGAGCAGCGGCTCGCCTTCGATCGCACGCAGGCTCGTCACGTTCACGAAGCTGGAGTTGAGGAAATTGCGCGCCGGCGGCGAGATCATGGCCAGCGGAAATTCGCGCGAACTGCCGGCCACTTCGTAGTTGGGCACATGGTCGGGCAGCCCGTCCTGGCCCTGCGCGGCGAGCCGGGCGCTGAAGAATTCGCAGCGGCCCGAAGGCGTCGGGAACCTGCCTTCGGCGAAGGGCGCTTCGGGCAGCGCGAGGCTGGTGAACCCTTGTGCCTCGAGCTGCGCAAAGTCGATCGTGCCGGGTGCAAAGGCGCTGCGGCACAGCGTTTCGTCGTCGTCCGCAAAGCAGGGCTCGTTGAAGCCCATGCGCCGCGCCAGTTCGCGAAACACCCAGGCGTTGCTGCGTGCCTCGCCGCGCGGCGCCACGGCCGGCCGGTTCAAAAGAACGTCGGTGTGGCCGTAGCTGGTGTGGATGTCCCAATGTTCGAGCTGCGTGGTCGCGGGCAGCACGAAGTCGGCATAGTCGGCGGTGTCGGTCTGGAACTGCTCGAGCACCACGGTAAACAGGTCTTCGCGCGCAAAGCCGGCTACCACCTTGCCGGAATCGGGCGCCACCGCGACCGGATTGCTGTTGTAGACCACGATCGCTTCGACCGGGTTGGCCATGTCGAGCAGGGCATCGCCGATCGTGCTCATGTTGATGGTGCGGGGCGTGCGCCCGGCCAGCAGATCCGGCCGCTGCAGCGCCGCGCGGTCGACCGGAAAGTGGCCCGACGCACTCAACAGCAAGCCGCCGGCACGATGTCGCCAGGCGCCCACCAGCGCCGGCAGGCAGGCGATCGCGCGGGCCGCATTGCCGCCGCCACGCACGCGCTGCATGCCGTAGTTCAAGCGGATCGCGGCCGGCTTCGTGGTGCCCCAGGCCTGCGCCAGCGCCACGATCTGCGCTTCGGGCACGCCGCACACCGCGGCCGCGCGCGCCGGTGGCCATTGCAGTGCGCGTTCGCGCAATAACTCCCAGCCGAGCGTGTGGCGGGCGATGTAGTCGTGGTCGAGCCAGTCGTGCACGATGAGTTCGTGCATCAGCGCCAGCGCCAGAGCCGCATCGGTGCCCGGCAGCAGCGCGACGTGCTCGTCGCACTTGTCGGCGGTCTCGGTCTTGCGCGGGTCGATGCACACCAGCCGCGCGCCGTTGCGTTTGGCCGCTTGCGCGTGGCGCCAGAAGTGCAGGTTGCTGCCGATCGAGTTGCTGCCCCAGATCAGGATCAGCTTCGACTCCGCAAAAAACTCGACCCGCATGCCGACCTTGCCGCCCAATGTAAAACTTAAGGCCTCACCTCCGGCGGTTGAGCAGATCGTGCGATCGAGCAGTGAGGCGCCCAGCTTGTGAAAAAAACGACGATCCATAGATTCGCCCTGCACCAAACCCATGGTTCCGGCGTAGCTATAGGGCAAAATAGTTTCCGAATGTTTCAGCGCCTTGAGGCGCGCAACGATCGCGTCGAGCGCGATGTCCCACGACACCGGCTCGAAGCGGCCGGCGCCCTTGGGCCCGACCCGGCGCAAAGGGGTTGTGAGCCGCTCTGCGTGGTCGTTGCGCTCGATGTAGCGCGACACCTTCGTGCACAGCACGCCACCGGTGTGCGGATGGTTCGGGTTGCCCTGCAGCTTGACCGCCCGGCCG
Source organism: Variovorax nitratireducens (assembly GCF_051216545.1). Lineage (NCBI taxonomy): Bacteria > Pseudomonadati > Pseudomonadota > Betaproteobacteria > Burkholderiales > Comamonadaceae > Variovorax > Variovorax nitratireducens. The sequence goes on along the minus strand of NZ_JBPJZO010000001.1, from coordinate 251,193 downwards.
TCCTGGACGGTGGTGACAAGTGCGCAGGTGTCCGGGCAGTCGTGCGGGCAGGCGCCGAGCACCGTGGTTTGGGGAGTTGTCGATAACGCCGTGGCAATGACCATTGGCCAAGTCTAGTTTGCGCGCGGCATGCGCGCGTGGAGGGGTTTCCTCAATGATGAATCGCAGACAGTTTTCCGTTGCGGCCGCAGGTGCGGCGGTGCTCGGCAACTTCCAGATCGCGCGCGCGCAAAGTGAAACGCCGATCGTGCTGGGCCAATCCGCCCCGTTCTCGGGCCCCGCAGCACAGCTGGGCATCCAGTTCTACCAGGGCGCCAAGCTGTTCCTCGACGGCTACAACGCCCAGCCGGGGCGCGACATCGAACTGCGCTTTCTGGACGACGGCTACGAGCCCGACCGCTGCGCGGCCAACACCCGCAAGCTGATCGACGACGACGTCTTTGCGCTGTTCGGCTACATCGGCACGCCGACCAGCCTGGCCGCGCTGCCGCTGGCCGTGAAAGACAAGGTTCCGTTCATCGCGCCCTTCACCGGCGCGATGGCACTGCGCGAGCCGTTCCACAAGAACGTCTTCCATCTGCGGGCCTCGTACAACGACGAGACCGCGCTGATCGTCAAGCAGCTCACCCACCTCGGGCTGAAGAAGATCGCGGTGTTCTATCAGAACGACGCATACGGCAAGGCCGGGCTCGACGGCGTCACGCTGGCGCTGTCGCAGCAGGATCTCAAGCCCTTGGCGCAGGCCACGGTGGAACGCAATTCCGTCGAAGTGGCGGCCGCGGTGAAATCGATCGTTGCCACGCGGCCCGACGCGGTGGTGCAGATCGGCGCCTACAAGGCCTGCGCCGCGTTCATTCGCGAAGCGCGCAAGGCGGGCTACGGCGGCACGTTCTACAACGTGTCCTTCGTCGGTACGCAGGCGCTGGCCGACGAGCTCGGCAAGGAAGGCGCTGGCGTGGTGGTCACGCAGGTGGTGCCCTCGCCCTACAACGCGGCCAACGGCATCACGCGCGAGTTCAGCGATGCAGTGCGCAAGAGCGGCGGCAACACCAAGGCCAACTTCTCGAGCATGGAAGGCTATCTGGCCGCCAAGGTGCTGACCGAAGGCCTCAAGCGCGCCCCGGGCAAGGCTTCGCGCGACAGCCTGATCGCCGGGCTGGAAGGCATCGACAAGCAGCAGTTCGGCGGTTTCGACGTGTCGTTCTCGGCCCGCAACCATGTGGCGTCGAAGTTCGTCGAACTGTCGATGATCACGGGCGACGGGCGCATCAGGACCTAGCGGCCAGGCCGTCCACGGCCTGGAACATCGCCTGCCGCGCCTGGCTGATGACCTGGCCTTTCCAGGCATCGGTGTCGGTGTAGAACGCCTCCAGCATCTGCGCGTGGATGGCATCGGCCAACTCGGGTGCGGCCTCCGGATGGGCGTGCAGCCAATGGTCGGCGCGCAATGCGCCCATCACCTCGAGGATCGGCTGCGTGCCGTATTCAAGCGCGATCGCGGTGTACTCGGCCTGCGGGCATTCCTCGTAAAAGGCGGTGCACATCAGGCCGGTCAGCAAAGCCGAGGTCGACGAGCCATCGTAGATCGACGTGACCGGCGCCTCGGGCGTGCCCCACCAGGCGTTGGCGCGCGCATAGGCGGCCCGGTCGTCGCGGCAGGCAAAGATGCGCTCGCCGATGCCATTGGGCCCGAGCCCCGTGTGCAGGTCGATCCAGGCCAGCCGCTGTGCGGCCTGCCCGTGCGCGCGCAGCACCTGGCGGAAGGTGCGGTTGCTCCAGGTCGGCGCCTTGCCGCCGAAGAACAGACCGTCGTCGAGCTGGTACTGGCCGCCGCTGATCGCGGCCTGGTAGGCGGCGACGCCGTGCGTGTCGATCCAGGCGGCGATCCCGGCCTGGTTGTCCGGCGAAGGCGGCCACTCTGCCGGCAACAGCAGCGGGTGCAGGCCGGCGTACGCCTCGTTGACAGGCAGCGGCTGCGTGTAGTCGACAAAGTTGCGGTTCAGGTCGACGTTTTCCTGCGTCACGCGCCGGCCGTAGGAAAAGCCGTGCGGGTTGAGCGCATGCACATACAGCACGGCGACGCCGGCCGCGCGTGCCTTGTCACGCCACTCGGCGTCTTGCAGCGCGAATACTTGCACGCCGCTGCCGCAATGGCCCTCGATGCCGTGGCAGGCGCTGGTGACGAGCAGCAGGTGCTTCGCATCGGCCGAACCATCGAGCGCCACGTCCATCGCGAGCGCTTCGCCGTCGCGGCCCTTGAGAGGATGGGGGTGGGTGTCGACCTTCAGGCCGGCGGCGACGCAGCCTTGCAGGAATTTGCGGCGCGCCTCGGCGTAGCCTGGAGAAAACGCCTCGGCCACCCCGATCATGCGGCGGCCCCACCCGGCTTCAGGAACTGCTCTGCCAGGCTCACCCAGCAGGTTGCGCCGAGGGGAATCAGGTCGTCGTTGAAATCGTAGCTCGCGTTGTGCAGCGTGCAGGGGCCGGCACCGTGGTGCATGTCGCGGTGCGCACCGTCGCCGTTGCCGATAAAGGCATAGGCGCCGGGCTTGGCCAGCAGCATGAAAGAGAAGTCTTCGGCGGTCATCGCGGGCTCCTGCACCAGCACATTGTCTGCGCCGACAATGCCGGCCATCACGCGGCGCGCAAAGTCGGCTTCGTTGGCCGAGTTGATGGTGGGCGGGTAGTTGCGGATGAACTCGAAGTCGCATTCGGCGTCGTGCGCCGCACAGATGTGCGTCGCAATCTGCTTCATGCGCGACTCGATCAGGTCGAGCACCTCGAGCGTGAAGGTGCGCACCGTGCCGCGCAACTCGGCGTTGTTCGGGATCACGTTGACCGCCTCGCCCGCGTGGAACATCGACACCGAGATCACGCCGGCATCGGTCGGCTTCTTGTTGCGCGTCAGGATGGTCTGGAACGCCTGCACCATCTCGCAGCCGATCGGCACCGGATCGATGCCCGTATGCGGCAGCGCCGCATGGCCGCCCTTGCCACGAATGGTGATCGTGAACTCGTTGCTCGACGCCATCGCGGGCCCGGGGCTCACGGCGAACTGGCCCGCTTTCATGCCGGGCCAGTTGTGCATGCCGAACACGGCGTCCATCGGGAACTGCTCGAACAGCCCTTCCTTTACCATCTCGCGCGCGCCGCCGCCGCCCTCTTCGGCCGGCTGGAAGATCAGGTAAACGGTGCCGTCGAAATTGCGATGCTTCGCCAGGTGCTGCGCGGCCGCCAGCAGCATGGCGGTGTGGCCGTCGTGGCCGCAGGCGTGCATCTTGCCGGGGTAGGTGCTGGCGTGGGCAAAGGTGTTTAGCTCGGTCACCGGCAGCGCGTCCATGTCGGCGCGCAGGCCGACGGCACGGTTGCTGGTGCCGTTCTTCACGATGCCGATCACGCCGGTGGTGGCCAGGCCGCGATGGATCGGGATGCCCCATTCGGTCAGCTTGGCCGCGACCACGTCGGCCGTGCGCACCTCCTTGAAACAGAGTTCGGGGTGCGCATGCAGGTCGCGCCGCACCGCGGCAATGCCGGCCGCCTGCGTGACCAGGGAATCAATGAGTTTCATCCCCGTTTTCTACCAGAACACCGCGGAACCGGCTTCGCCGGGCCGCAGGTGTTGCCCCCGGTAGGGGGTTGGCGAAGCGACACGCAGTGCGCGAAGCCCGGGGGCGAGCCCAATTCAGCGGCCGGCTTCCTTCAGCCAGGCGCTGCGGGCCGCCAGCGCGGTGTCGGTGAAGTCGGTGAAGACACCGTCCACGCCGAGCCGGTAGTAGGCCAGGTACTCGTTCTTCGGGTCGCCCTTGTAGTCGGTCGCCAGGCGCCGGTTCTCGTTGCGGAAGGTGAACGGGTGCACGAACAGGCCAGCCTTGTGCGCGTCGGCGACCAGCGTGGTGGGCGTCATCGAGCTCGCATCGGCATCGTTGATCTTGCCGTCCTTGTTGAGGTCGACCGGCTTGCCATCGGCGCCGATGGTTCCCTTGATGCTGATGATGTAGCGCTTCCACGGCCCGATGCCGTCGGCGTACTTCGCGATCTCGGCCAGGCCGGCCGGCGTGACCATCACGTCGAAGTTGCGCTTGTCGCCGGCCTTCGTCCATTCGTAGGGGCGATCGACCGGCACGGCATAGGTCATGGCGCCGGTTTTCATGTCGACGCCATCGCCGTCGATCAGTTGGATCAGCTTGGTCTTCAGGCCCTTGCTCTTCATGTACTTGAGGCTACCCGGCTCGAACGACTGCACGAACACCGGCGCGGTCTTGCTGTTGAGGCCGGCACGCTCGAGCATGGCGATGAGCTTGTCTTCCATCGGCAGGCCCATGTCGCGGAAGAAGGTCGGATTCTTGGTTTCGGGATAGATCGCAATCGCACGGCCGGTCGCCTTCGACTGGGCGGCGGCCAGATCCAGAACCTCCTGCAAGGTCGGGATCTTGTAGCGGCCGTTGAACTGCTGCGGCCGCTCGGCGTCGGTGCTGATGGCGCCTAGCGTCTTGATCTCGGCCAGCGTGAAGTCCTGGCTGAACCAGCCGGTCTGCGTTTCGCCGTCGACTTGCATGGTCTTCTTGCGCGATGCGAACTGCGGCTTGGTGGCCACGTCGGTGCTCAAGGCGAGATTCGGGTCGTGGCGGGTGATGAGCACGCCGTCCTTGGTGACCACCAGATCCATTTCGATCACATCGGCACCGAGCTCGATCGCGCGGCTGTAAGCCTCGATCGTCTCTTCGGGGACGTAGCCCGAGGCGCCGCGGTGCGCCACCACGAGCGGCGCGCGGCCGTCGAGCGTGAGCAGGGGCGTCGGGCCCGCACCGGGCATGCTGCAGGCGGCAAGGGTGAGCAAGGCCGCGGCAGACGGGGCGTGGCGGGCGCAACGGGCGTGCGGCAAGGTCATGGTGCTTTTCCTCTCCGGGTTGAAAGTCGCGAGCCTACCCCGCTTGCATGACCGCTTCCTGCCCCGCCGCCGTCACAGTGCGCCGGCCGCGCAAACATCTCGTTGCATGTTCGACAGCGCCGATGCACAGCCCGGACTTCCGGGAGAATGACGGCATGTCACACATTCTCTCCAGCCGCAGTCTCAGTTTTGCGCAGACGCTGGTGCGCATGAACACCGTCAGCGCGCACAGCAATCTGGAGCTGATCGACTTCGTGCGAGACCACCTGGCCGGACTCGGCGTGCGCAGCCGCATCACGCGCAGCGCCGACCGCAAGAAGGCCAACCTGTTCGCCACGCTCGGCGCCGGCAAGCCGGCCGGCGTGATCGTCTCGGGCCACACCGACACGGTGCCTTGGGACGGGCAGGAGTGGACCGTCGACCCCCTTTCGGCCAGCGTGCAGGCCTGGCCCGAGGCCGCCGGCCAGGACGGCGAGATCGAACGCGTCGAACCACGCCTGTACGGCCGTGGTTCGGCCGACATGAAAAGCTTCATCGCGATCGCGGTGGCCAACGCCGAACTGTTCCTTGAAAGCGCGTCGCCGTTTGCGGTGCACTTCGCGTTCAGCTACGACGAGGAGGTCGGCTGCTTCGGCGTGAGGGAACTGATCGCCGACATGAAGGACGCCAACGTCAAGCCGGTGGCCTGCATCATCGGCGAGCCGACCCTGATGATCCCGGCGATCGCCCACAAGGGCGTGTACCGCTACAGGTGCTGCGTGCGCGGCAAGGAAGCGCACTCGTCGCTCACGCCGCAATCGGTCAACGCCATCGAGATGGCCGCGCGCGTGGTCGGCAAGGTGCGCGACATGGCCGAGGGCTTCGAGCAGAACGAGGTGCGCTACGAAGGCTTCGACGTGCCGTTCAGCACCGCGAGCGTGGGCCAGTTCCACGGCGGCATCGCCGACAACGTGGTGCCGCGCGACGCCGAGTTCCGCTACGAATTCCGCAACCTGCCGACCGCCGACGCCGCGGCGATGCAAAAGGAGGTGCTGGCCTACGCCAGCCGCGTGGAGCCCGCCATGAAAAGGCTCGCGCCCGAGGCCGGCTTCAAGTTCGAGACCATCTGCGAAATCCCGAGCTTCCTCGGCTCGGCGAGCGACCCGGTCACGCGGCTGGCGCAGCGCCTGTCGGGCGAGTCGGGCGTGACGCAGGTCGCGTTCGGCACCGAAGCCGGCATCTTCAAGAACGCCGGCATCCCGACCGTGGTGTGCGGCCCCGGCAGCATCCAGCAGGCGCACCAGCCCGACGAGTATGTGACGCTGGAGCAACTGGCGCGCTGCGAGCTTTTTCTGCAGGGCCTGGCCAGCGCACCCCAGATCGGCTGATGAAGCGCATCGCGCTTGGCCTGCTGTGCGGCGCGGCGCTGCTCTATGCGCTGGCCATCGCGATGGAGGGGCGCTTTCCGCATCCGGGCTGGGGCTATCTCGCGGCGTTTGCCGAAGCCGCGATGGTCGGTGCCATTGCCGACTGGTTCGCCGTGGTGGCGCTGTTTCGCCATCCGCTCGGCCTGCCGATTCCGCACACGGCCATCATCCCGAGCAACAAGGATCGCATCGGCGCCAAGCTCGCGGGCTTCATCTGCAACAACTTCCTGAGCACCGCGCAGGTACTGGCCAAGCTGCGCGAGTTCGATGCCGCGGGCCGGCTCGCCGACTGGCTCGCACGCCCGGCCAGCGCCGAAAGGATGGGAGGCTGGGGCGTGATGGCGGCGCGCTACGGCTTGAGCGCGTTCGACGATGCGCGCGTGCGCGACTTCCTCGGCCGCACCGCAAGCGCGGGGCTGGCGCAGGTCGACATCTCGCGCGTCGCCGGCCGGGCGCTGGAGGCACTGACCGCGGGCGGCCGGCACCAGGCGCTGCTTGACGAAGCGCTGGCGCAGGTAGCCGAACTGCTCGAAGGCGAAACCGCGCAGGCGCAGATCACCGAAGCCATCGCGCGCGAGATCAGGACGCTGCGCTACGTCGGGCTCGACCAGGTGGCCGCACGCATGGCCACGAAGAAGATCGTGGCTGCCGTCGCCAACAGCGTCGCCGAGCTCGCGGCCGAGCCCGGCCACCCGCTGCGCGCGCGCTTCGACGGCTTCATGGCCGACTTCATCGCGCGGCTGCAGCTTGACCCGGCGTTCCAGCAGCGCGGCGAAGAGATCCGCGCCGAGCTGATGGCGCACCCGGCGCTGGGCGACTACCTGCACGGCCTGTGGGGCGAACTGCTGGCATGGCTGCACGACGACCTCGCGCGGCCGGACTCCAGCATCGCGCAGCGCATCGCGAAACTCGCCAGCGCGCTCGGCACGCGGCTGCAGGCCGATGTCGAAATCCGCCACTGGATCAACGAGCAGATCGAGGCCGCAGCCCCGCTGGCCATCGAGCGCTACCGCGAAGACATCCGCGTCTACATCGTCGAGCGCGTGGGCCAGTGGAACGCCGACGAGATGACCGACGAGCTGGAGCGGCACATCGGTCGGGACCTGCAGTTCATCCGCGTCAACGGCACGCTGGTGGGTGGGCTGGTCGGCCTGCTGATCCACGCGGCGACGCAGTGGGCGCGAGCCTGAGCGGCGCGGGCGCCAGAGTACTTCCGGCGTAGTTGCACGATCGTGCAGGCCAGTTGTATCCTTCTGTATCGACAAAGGCCTGCCAATGGACCTGGATTTTCACGTACACAAGATCGATGCGCTGACGCCCAAAGCCGCCAAGATCGCATTGCGCATGCTCGATGGCGACCCGCGCATCCCGACCGAATGGATCATGGCCCTGCGGCCCGCGCTGGTCGGCCGCAGCGTCGACTCGGAGGGTTTCCGCAGCACCGACTGGATGACGATGGCCGCGATCGAACGCCCCACGATCCGGCGCTTTGCCGAACGCTTCGAAAACCAGGAGCAGCGGCACGCACGCCTGTGGGTGTTGAGCCTGCGCCAGGCGTCGCAACAAGTGCTTCGTCGGGGGCCCGAGTCGGCATAGGGCTTCGGTACGCAGTCGTACCCCCGGGGTGCTGCGAGACCCCGCAAAACGCGAGCACCGCAGGGCAGCCCGAAGGGCCGGCGCAGCAGGGTCGGACAGCCCGTACCGCACACCGGGCGCTCCCACCAAGGCCAAAACGGTTCAATTCGCCAGCAACCGCTCCTGCGCAATCACCAGCAGCCCGTCCATGATCAGGCTGTCGACCAGCTCGAATGGCGACACCATCGATGGCGCCATCTTCCAGCCCGCACCGCCCGTCATGTAGCGCACCGGCTCGGCGCCGCAGTGCTTGCGCACGTGCTCGACCATGCGCTCGACTGCGCCGGCGATTGCGTAGGTGCCGCCGCTCGTGAGCGCATCGCTGGTGTTGGTCGGAAAGTCGCTCACTTCGCCGGTAGGCACGTGCAGGCCGGCGGTGCCGGACTCCAGTGCGCGCAGCATGATCCCGTGGCCCGGCAGGATCAGGCCGCCCAGGAACTTGCCATGCGCGTCGACCGCCTCGACCGTGACCGCCGTGCCGATCAGCACCACCACCATCGGCCGCGCCGGACCCTCGGCCAGCATGCGGTGCCGCGCACCGATCATCGCCACCCAGCGGTCGGCGCCCAGCCGCGTGGGGTGGTCGTAGCCATTCACGATGCCGGCTTCGGCCGTGGTCGAAACCACCCAGCGCGCGGTGCAGTCGAAGCACTCCGTCACCTGCTCCTCGGCGCGGCGGCGCACCGCGTCGCCGGCCACTACGCAGCCGAGCATCGCGCCGGGCTGCGGCAGCCCGTCCCACGGGCCCTCGGCCAAACGCTCGATGTGGTCGAGGAACTCGGCCCCGTGCCCCAGCAAGGCGGCGCCGGGACGCGGCGCCTCGTACATGGCCCACTTGAGGCGCGTGTTGCCGATATCGATCGCGAGAAATGCCATGCGGCGGATTATGCTGACCTTGCGCCGCGATATTGCTGGAGGATCTGCAACTGAAGGCGGGCGAATGGCGCTTGCATTTGCTTGCGCGAACGGCGCCCCGGCCGACAGCCCGGGCCGCTGAATTCGACGATCCTCAGCCTCCCAACATCAAGGAGAGAAGCATGGGATTGCTCAGTTTCATCAAGGAAGCCGGCGAAAAGCTGTTCGGCGGATCGTCGGCCCAGGCCGCCACGGCGCCGGCCGATGCCAATGCCGCCGCGGCAGGGGCCATCAAGACCTATATCGAGAAGCAGAACCTCGGGCTGACCAACCTGGCCGTGACCTATGACGGCGCGAGCGGCAAGGTGACGCTCGCGGGCGCAGCACCCACGCAGGAGGCCAGCGAAAAAGCCGCGCTCGCGGCCGGCAACGTGGCCAATGTGACCGATGTCGACAACAACCTCACCGCGCCGGCTGCCGACCCGGCGCAGTACCACGACGTGGTGAAGGGCGACACGCTCTCGGCCATTTCGAAGAAGTACTACGGCGACGCCAACAAGTACAACGAGATCTTCGAGGCCAACAAGCCGATGCTGAGCCACCCGGACAAGATCTACCCGGGCCAGAAGCTGCGCATTCCCCCGATGAAGTGAACCGGGCGCTGGAAGCAGCCTAGTTCTGCTTCCACGGCAGGCCCCGATGTCGCCAGCCGCCGGTGTGGCCGCGCTGGCCGTTTTCGTCGGGGTTGCCCTCGAAACCTTCGAGGATGTTGTAGGCCTCGATGCCCAGTTGGGTCGCGCGTCTGGCCGCAGCGATAGAGCGCACGCCGCTGCGGCACAGCAGCAGCGCCTTCTGCCCCGCCGGCACTGCGGCGCGCAGCCCTTCGTCGAAACCGGCGTTCAGCGCCATGCCGGGCCACTGCTTCCATGCCAGCGACACCGCACCCGGCACATAGCCCACCCATTCGCGCTCGGCGTCGCTGCGCACATCGACCAGCACGGCAGCGCCGCTGGCCACCCACCGGGCAGCCTGGGCGGGCGTGATGTCGCCGGCGTAGCCGTCGGCGGGGAGGAATTCGGGGGGAGTCATGGTCGGAGCGGTCCTTCGGTCGAAATGGTGACGGGTTCTTCGTCAGGTTGTCCTCAGTGAGAAACAGCCCGATTCACGACACAATTTTCAACCGTTCGTGGAAACCCTCTGTGTAGCGCATCTTCACGTGCCAAAGATGGAGCTCTGGATTTTCCAGGCACCACAACGGAGACAACGCAATGACAGAGAACACACCGAACCGCCGCCGCAGCCTGTTGAAGGGCGCGGCAGTGGCGGCCGGCGCTATGTCCGCTCCCATGATCAGCATGGCGCAGACAACCTCGCTGCGCTTTCAGAGCACCTGGCCAGCCAAGGACATCTTCCACGAGTACGCGCAGGACTTCGCGAAGAAGGTCAACGACATGGCGGGCAACCGCCTGAAGATCGATGTGCTTCCCTCCGGCGCGGTGGTGCCGGCCTTCCAATTGCTCGAGGCGGTGAGCAAGGGCACGCTGGACGGCGGGCACGGCGTGGTCGCCTATCACTACGGCAAGAATTCGGCGCTCGCGCTCTGGGGCTCGGGCCCCGGTTTCGGCATGGACGCCAACACCGTGCTGGCGTGGCACTACTACGGCGGCGGCAAGGCGTTGCTCGATGAAATCTACAAGAGCCTGAACATGGACACGGTGTCGTACCTCTATGGCCCGATGCCGACGCAACCGCTCGGCTGGTTCAAGAAGCCGGTGGCCAAGGTGGAGGACATGAAAGGGCTCAAGTTCCGGACCGTAGGCCTCGCGGTCGACGTGTTCACCGACATGGGCACCGCGGTGAACCCGCTGGCTGGCGGCGAGATCGTGCCGGCGCTGGACCGCGGCCTGATCGACGCGGCCGAGTTCAACAACGCGTCCAGCGACCGCGTGCTGGGCTTCCCGGACGTGGTGAAGAACTGCATGCTGCAGAGCTTTCACCAGTCGGGCGAACAGTTCGAGATCCTGTTCAACAAGCCCAAGTACACCGCGCTGCCGCAGGAACTGAAGTCGATCATCGACTACGCGGTGCAGGCGGCCAGCGCCGACATGAGCTGGAAGGCGGTTCAGCGCAACTCGCAGGACTATGCCGACATGAAGAAGCAGGGCATCAAGTTCTACAAGACGCCCGATGCGGTGCTGCGCGCGCAGCTCGCCTCGTGGGACAAGATCACGGCCAAAAAAGCCGGCGAGAACCCGCTGTTCAAGAAGGTGCTCGATTCGCAGAGAGCGTTCGCCGAGCAGGCGCTGCAGTGGCAGAACGACTACAGCGTCGATTTCAAGATGGCCTACAACCATTACTTCAGCAAGAAGAAGGCCTGACCCCCAGTCTTCGCGCACTTCGTGTCGCTTCGCCCACCCCCTTGCAGGGGGCAACACCAGCGGCCCGGCTGAGCCGGTTCCGCGGTGTTTCACGAATGGACTCGGTCACAACAACATGAACGTCCAACGCTTTCTCCACGCCGTCGACCGGTTCAGCATGGTCGTGGGCAAGACCTTTGCATGGCTCATCGTGGTTCTGATGCTGGTGGTCTGCGGCGAAGTCTTCAAGCGCTACGCACTCAACGCGCCCACCGCCTGGATTTTTGACGCCAACAACATGCTCTACGGCACGCTCTTCATGATGGGTGGCGCCTACACGCTGGCCCAGGCTGGCCATGTGCGCGGCGACTTCTTCTACGGCCGCATGAAGCCGCGCACGCAGGCCGCGCTCGACCTGGCGTTGTTCGCGCTGTTCTTCCTGCCCGGCGTGGTGGCGCTCAGCTGGTCCGGCTGGACCTACTTCAACGAGTCGCTCGCGATGCGCGAGCAGACTTTCAACGCCGACCCGCTGCCGCTGTACCCCTTCAAATTCGTGATCCCGGTGGCCGGGCTGGTGCTGCTGATCCAGGGGGTGGCAGAGATGGTGCGCTGCGTGCTGTGCCTGAAAACGGGTGCGTGGTCGCCGCGGTTGAGGGACGCCCAGGAGATGGATGTGGTGGGCGACCAACTCGCAGGCAGCAGCTACGTCGATGAAGCCGACAAGCTCGAGGTGATCGGCAAGGCGAAGGACATCGAACAGGCGGCCCAGCAGCGCAACGCAGGAGTTTCCCAATGAGCCAGCCGGCACTCGGCATGCTGATGCTCGGCCTGATCGTGGTGGTGATCATGCTGGGCTTTCCCACGGCGTTCACGCTCATGGGGCTGGGCATGTTCTTCGGCTTCATCGCCTTCTACGACCCGGGCGCGCACTGGCTCGACAACAAGGTGTTCGACCTGATGGTGCAGCGCGCCTTCGGCGCCATGACCAACGAGACGCTGCTGTCCATTCCGCTCTTCGTGCTGATGGGCTATGTGATGGAGCGCGGCGCGCTGGTCGACAAGATGTTCCACAGCGTGCAGCTGGCGTTCCGCCGCGTGCCCGGCTCGCTCGCTGTGACCACGCTGATCATCTGCACCTTCTGGGGCATTGCGAGCGGGCTGGTCGGTGCCGTGGTGGTGCTGATGGGCGTGATCGCGATGCGGCCGATGCTCAACGCCGGCTACGACACCCGGCTGGCGGCGGGCGTCATCACGGCCGGCGGCACGCTGGGCATCTTGATTCCGCCCTCGGTGATGATCATCGTGTACGCGGCGGTGGCCGGCCAGTCGGTGGTCAAGCTGTATGCGGCGGCGATGTTCCCGGGCTTCTTTCTCGCCTTTCTGTACCTGATCTACGTGATCGGCTGGGCCGTGCTGCAGCCGAAGGTTGCGCCCAGGCTCCCGCCCGAACAGCAGCGCGCGCCGATCTCGCCCTGGGTGGCGCACATCGCGGCCAGCTATTCGCCGCGCCTGCTGCCGGCGCTGGCGGTCGCGGTGCTGGCGCCCGGGCGCGCGCTGCGCGGCAGCGTCGAAGGCGTCAAGGCGTCCTGGTGGCTGCTGCTGCGCAACCTTTCGACAGCGCTGGTGCCACTGGCGCTGGCCGCGGCGACGCTGGGGTCGGTGTGGTGGTACGTGACGATCTACTCGCAGAAGGACAGCAACGCGCCGGTGGCGGAGCAGCAGCAGACGACACAGAAGACTGCGGGAGCGGCCGCGACGCTGCCCGAGGCGTCCTCATCTTCTTCTCCCGGCAGCGGCACCGGCCTTGCCGAGCCGCCTTCCGACGACGCGCCGAAGGAAGCCGGATCGGACGGCGGCCTGCAGGAGCCGCCCGGCGGCGTGGAAGAACCGCCTGGCAGCGAGACGGCTGCGGCCCCGGCTTCAGAGAGTGGCTTGCAGCAGCTCGGCGACGCCGTCGACGCGCCGAAAACCGCCGCGGTGCCCGAGGCCTTCTACACCGGCTTCCTGCTCGCCAGCCTGTTCACACTGGCGCTGCTGGCCTGGTACTACTGGCGCATGGACGCGGAGCAATTCGAGATCCTGCGCATGCTGGTGTCGTCGGTGATGCCGCTCGCCACGCTCACTCTGGTGGTGCTGGGCGTCATCCTGTTCGGCATCACCACCGCCACGGAGTCCGCCGCGGTGGGGGCGGCCGGCGCCTTCCTGATGGCCTGGCAGGCCGGCACGCTCAACTTCCAGAAGACCAAGGAGGCGGTGTTCCTCACGCTCAAGACCACCTCGATGGTGTGCTGGCTGTTCGTGGGCTCGGCGCTGTTCTCGGCCGTGTTCGCGCTGCTGGGCGGACAGCGAATCATCGAGGAATGGGTGCTGAGCATGAACCTGACGCCGCTGCAGTTCCTGCTGCTCTCGCAAGCCCTCATCTTCGTGCTCGGCTGGCCGCTTGAGTGGACCGAGATCATCGTGATCTTCGTGCCGATCTTTCTGCCGCTGCTGGCGCACTTCCAGATCGACCCGCTGCTGTTCGGCGTGCTGGTGTTCGTGAACCTGCAGGCCGCGTTCCTGTCGCCGCCGGTCGCGATGTCGGCCTTCTATCTGAAGGGGGTGTCGCCGCCGCATGTGACGCTCAACCAAATCTTCGCGGGGATGATGCCGTACATGCTGATCGTGATTCTCTGCATGGTGCTCATGTACATCTGGCCAGGCCTCACGCTCTGGCTGCCGAAATACCTCTACGGCTGAAAACCATCCAATAACCATCCCAACACCATCCACCTGGATGGTGATAGGATGGTGGCATGTCAACTTCCATCCTTCCCGCCGTCCAGCGCGCCAGGCCGCCCGAGGCCGAAAAGATCACCATCAATCTCGGCTACGTCGATCTCGGGCAGATCGACCTGCTCGTTGCCGAAGGTTTCTATTCGAACCGCACTGACTTCATCCGGACTGCGATCCGCAACCAGCTCACCACGCACAGCGACGCGGTGAAGCAGGTGGTGGCCCGGAAAACGCTTGTGCTGGGGCTGCAGAGCTTCGGCGTCGCGGATCTCGAGGCGGCACGAGCGGCCGGCCAGTCCCTCGACATCCGCGTGCTCGGGCTGGCCAGCATCGCCACCGATGTGCCACCCGAACTCGCGCTGGCCACGATCCAGTCCATCACCGTGCTCGGCGCACTGCAGGCCAGCTCAGCGGTCAAGGCCGCGCTGGCCGGCCGAATCCATTGAAAGCAAATTCCGCATGAACCCCCTTTTCCGACGCCTGATGAAAGAAGCCACCCGGCTCACCCGCAACGGCAGCGTGCAAGCTGCAACCGAGGCGATCCAGCGTGCGCTACACATCGGCAGACCACAGACAGATCGCCCACAACCCGCGCCCGCGCCAGCGCCCGTCCATGCTGCGCACGAAGCCGAAGTGATCGAGGCCGAAGTCCGCGTGCTCGACACGACCCCGGACGACGCCGACGTGGAATTCGAGTACGTCGAGCCGGCCGAACCCGCCGACGTCGGCGAAGCCGGACCCGAGCAATGGCGCGACGGCAGCTTTGCCCACGGCGGCCGCACACTGGCCTACAAGCTTTACCTGCCGCCGCGTGCGCCGGGCGCGACGGCCACACCGATGCCCCTCGTTCTGATGCTGCACGGCTGCACCCAGAACCCGGCCGATTTCGCCGCCGGCACGCGCATGAACGATCTGGCGCGCGCCGAGGGTTTCGCGGTGCTCTACCCGGCACAGACGCAGCATGCCAACGCGCAGGGCTGCTGGAACTGGTTCAAGCCGCAACACCAGCAGCGCGGCCGCGGCGAGCCGGCATTGCTGGCGGCGCTGACCCAGTTCGTGATGGCAAGCGAGGGGATCGATCCGGCGCGCGTCTACGTTGCCGGCCTGTCGGCCGGCGGTGCGATGGCCGATATCCTGGGCCGCTGCTACCCCGAACTGTTCGCCGCGGTCGGCGTGCATTCGGGCCTGCCAACCGGCGCGGCCACCGACGTGATGTCAGCACTGGGCGCGATGCGCAACGGCGTGGCCCGCCAGCCGCAAGGCAACGGCGCGATGCCGCCGGTGATCGTGTTCCACGGCGATGCGGATTCGACCGTGCACCCGCGCAATGGCGCAGCCGTGGTGAGCGCGGCGCGCGGTGGCGACGCCAGCGGCGGCGAGATCTCCGCAGGCCGCTCGGCCGCTGGCCGCGCCTTCACGCGCTCCGACTACCCGGCCAGTGATGGCCGCAACGCGGTCGAACACTGGCTGTTGCACGGCACAGGCCACGCCTGGTCCGGCGGCAGCAGCCAGGGCAGCTACACCGAACCGAACGGTGTCGACGCGAGTGCGGAAATGCTGCGCTTCTTTCTCGCGCACCCGCGCGGCCGCTGACGCTTCAGCGGCGCGGCGCGCTCCACATACGGCCGGGCCTGCAGCAGCACCACGCGATCGCCCACCGTGGCCCATTCGATGGCCTGGTCGACACCGTAGAACACGTGTTTGACGGCCGCACCGACACCGGCGAGCCTCCGCACCAGTTCGTCGGTGAGCGCCAGTAGCGCGATCCAGAGGCCGAAACGGTATGTCGTGGCCGCGACTGTATCTCCGGCATTCGGGCAAATCGCCTACATCCGGTGACCTGATCGGATGCAATCTGACAGAACTTTGCACGGCGGCTGCCAGCCGGGCCCGGGGTTCGCGCGTTGAGGGATGACGCACGAACGCCATCGACGAGGCAACCCGAACGACATGACACGCTCCATCCAACACCCCTTCTCTTCCCGCATCGGCCGCTGGCTGGTCGGCCTGACGCTGGTCTGCGTCGGCCTGCAGGCGGCGGCACAGGAAGATCCGCCCGGCCGCGTGGCGCGCCTCAATGCGCAACAGGGCACGGTGAGCTTCTCGCCGGCCGGCGACGACAGCTGGTACGACGCCGTGCCGAACCGGCCCCTGACCACCGGCGACCGGCTCTGGGCCGACCGCAACGCACGCGCTGAGCTGTTCGTCGGATCCGCCGCGCTGCGGCTCGACGGCAACACCGCCATCGAGTTTTCAGAGCTCGACGACCAGACCGTGCGCATCACGGTGCAGCAGGGCAGCGTGCAGTTGCGCGTGCGCGACGACGTGGCGGGCCAGCGCGTCGAACTCGACACCGGCAACCTCGCCTTCGTGATCCAGCAGCCCGGCGACTACCGCGTGCAGGCCGATCCGCAATCCGACCTGACGCACATCATGGTGGCCAGCGGCTCGGGCACGGCCTACGGCGAAAACGGCGAGTCGCTGCCCGTGTCGAACCGCCAGCAGCTGGCCGTGACCGGCCGCGGCCTGGCCCACGCAGGCGCCGTGCCACCCGCGCTGAACGACGGCTTCGAGCGCTGGGTGGCCGAGCGCAACCGCGCCGAAGACGCCTCGGTGTCGGCGCGCTACGTTTCGCGCGAGGTGGTGGGCTACCAGCAGCTCGACAACTTCGGCGACTGGCAGAACGACAGCACCTACGGCCCGGTCTGGTTCCCGCGCAACGTGGAAGCCGACTGGGCGCCCTACAGCGACGGCCATTGGGCCAACATCGCGCCGTGGGGCTGGACCTGGGTCGACAACGCACCGTGGGGCTTCGCGCCCTTTCACTACGGACGCTGGGCACAGGTCGGCCCGCGCTGGGCCTGGGTGCCGGGACGGCAACAGAGCCGGCCCGTTTACTCGCCGGCGCTGGTGGGCTTTATCGGCGGCGGGCCCGGCGGCAGCGCGCAGGTCGCCATCGGCAGCGGCCGCAACGGCGTCGGCTGGTTCCCGCTGGCGCCGGGCGAAGCCTGGCGGCCGGGCTACCGCGCCAGTTCGCGCTATGTGGAGCAGGCCAACCGCATGGCGTTCTTCAACCAGGCGCCGCTGCGCAACAACGGCTACGTCAACCAGCGCCAGCAGGCCGTGACCGTGGTGCCGGCCGACGTGTTCGGCCGCGGCCCGATCGGCCGGCGCGACCGCGTGCGCCTGCCCGACGCTGCATTCAGCGGCGTCGCGGTCGCGAACACGCCGGCGATTCCGCTGCCGCACTTCGCGCCGGGCATCGGCAATGCCCCATCGGGCTTCGTGGGCCGGCCGGCCACTGCGCTGCCGCCCTCGCAATGGCAGCAGCGGCAGCAGGCGCAAGCCGCTTTCCAGCAACAGCAGGCGCCGCGGCAGCAGCGGGAGCTTCAGCTGCAACCCCACCAGCAAATGCCGCAGCGCGGATTCCCGGGCGCGCAGCAACAGCAACAACAACAACAGCAGATTCAGATGCAACAACTGCAGCGGCAAGAGGCGCTGCGCCAGCAGCAGGAACTGCAGCAGCGTGGGGCACAGGGCCAGGCACAGCAGCAAATGCAGTTGCAACAACAACAGCAGCAACAAGCGATGCGCCAGCAGCAGGAGATGCAACAGCGGGCCGCGCAAGCCCAGCAACAGCAACAGATGCAGTTGCAACAGCAAGCCATGCAGCAACGCGCGGCGCAGGCCCAGGCGCAAGCGCAGCAGCAAATGCACCTGGAGCAGCAGCAGCTTCAACAGCAACGCGCCGCGCAGGCCCAGGCGATTCAGCAGGCTCAGCAGCAACAACAGGCCATGCGCCAGCAGCAACAAGCCCAGCAGATGCAGGCGCAACAACAACAACAACAACAACAACAGCAGCAGCAGTTGCAACAGCGCGCCCAACAGCAAATGCAGCAGCAGGCGGCCCAACAGCAGCAACAGCAGCGCGCCATGCAGCAAGCCCCGGGCACGCCGCCGCAGCGCCGCTCTTTCGACGGCAGCAGCGGGCAACCAGTCGACCGCCCCTGAGCATCGGGCTCGGGCACTCCGCAGGCCGGCTAAAGTCGGCAGCGGAGGTTTCCCCGATGCCCACTTTTGACTTCGACCTGTTCGTGATCGGCGGCGGAAGCGGCGGCGTGCGCGCCGCGCGCATGGCCGCTGCGCGGGGTGCCCGCGTGGCGCTGGCCGAGGTGGCCGAGCTTGGCGGCACCTGCGTCAACGTCGGCTGCATTCCCAAGAAGCTCTACAGCTACGCGGCCGGCTATGCCGAGGCGTTCGAGGAGGCAGCGGGCTACGGTTGGCAACTCGGCGAGCCACACTTCGACTGGCAGCACCTCAAGACCCAGCGCGCGAAGGAAATCAAGCGGCTCAACGGCGCTTACCGCGCGTTGCTCGACGGGCCCGGCGTGACCACGCTGCAAGGTTGGGCGGCGCTGGTCGACCCGCACACGGTCGACATCGGCGGCCAGCGGCACCGCGCCAAGCACATCATCGTGGCGACCGGCGGCATGCCCTTCGTGCCAGAGTTCGTCGGCCGCGAGCACGGACTGGTGTCGGACGCGGTATTCGACCTGGAGCCCTTCCCCCGGCGGCTGCTGGTGGTCGGCGGCGGCTACATCGCCTGCGAGTTCGCATCGATCTTCAACGGGCTCGGCGCGAAGGTCACGCAGCTGCAGCGCAAGTCGCACATCCTCAGCGGGTTCGACGAAGACGTGCGCCAGTTTCTGGCGGTCGAGATGCAAAAGGCAGGCGTCGACATCCGTTTCAATGCCGAGATCGCGTCGATCCGACGCGGCGCCGACGGACTCGACGTGATGCTAGAACGCGGCACCCATCTGCAGGCCGACGCCGTGCTGTTCGCCACGGGCCGCGTGGCCAACACGCAAGGCCTGGGCCTCGAGAACGCGGGCGTGGCGCTCGACGACAAGGGCGCGATCGTGGTCGACGCGCATTACCGCAGCTCGGTGCCGTCGATCCATGCGGTCGGCGACGTGTCGACCCGGATGCAGCTGACGCCGGTGGCGCTGGCCGAGGCGATGGTGGTGGTCGACGCACTGTTCCCCGATCCGAAACAGCCCGCGCAGCGCCGTAAGGTCGACTACGAGTTCGTGCCGACGGCCGTATTCACCCACCCCGGCGTCGGCACCTGCGGCTACACCGAGGCCGGGGCGCGGCAGAAGTTCGGCGACATCACCATCTTCTCGAGCGAGTTCAAGGCGCTGCGCCACACGCTGTCGGGCCGCAGCGAGCGCACCTTCATGAAGCTGGTGGTGGAGACCAAGACCGATCGCGTGGTCGGCATCCACATGGTTGGCGCCGATGCCGGCGAGATCGTCCAAGGCTTTGCAGTGGCCATGCGCGCCGGCGCGACCAAGGCCGTGTTCGACAGCACCATCGGCATCCACCCGACCGCGGCCGAGGAGTTCGTGACCATGCGGGTGGCCACCTCGCGCTGAACGGCACAATCCACCATGCCCTACATGCCCCCTTTCGCCCCGCCTGCCAATTACACCAACGCAGCCGAAGCACTCGACCGGGTGCGCACCATCTACGACGAAGGCCTGGCGCATCTGCGCGACGCGATGTTGCGCTTCGTGGCCGGCGAGTCGCTGCCGGGCCGCATGCGGGCCTGCTATCCGTTCGTGCGGGTGCACACGCACACCGTGTCGCGGCAAACGGTGCCGGCCAATGCCGGCCTGAGCTACGGCTTCGTGGCCGGGCCGGGCCGCTACGAAACCACGCTGACCCGGCCCGACCTGTTCAGCCGCTACTACGCCGAGCAGTTTCGGCTGCTGCTGGAAAACCACCAGATCGAACTCGAAGTCGGCACCAGCAGCCAGCCGATTCCGATCCACTTCTCGTTTGCCGAGAACGACCACATCGAAGGCACGATGAGCGCCGACCGCCGCGCACTGATGCGCGACGCGTTCGACCTGCCCGACCTGCATGCAATGGACGACGGCATTGCCAACGGCACGCACGAAGCCCGTCCGGGCGAGGTTCAGCCGCTGGCGCTGTTCACCGCGGCGCGGGTCGACTACTCGCTGCACCGGCTGCGCCACTACACCGGCACCGCGCCCGAGTGGTTCCAGAACTTCGTGCTGTTCACCAACTACCAGTTCTACATCGACGAGTTCGTGCGGCTCGGCCACGAGGCCATGATGGACGAGAACAGCGAGTACATCGCGTTCGTCGAACCCGGCAACGTGGTCACGCGCCGGCGCGGGCTGCCCCCCGGCAAGGCCGGCTTCTTCAGCACGCTGCTCGACGGCAGCCAGGGCACGCCGCCGCCGCGGCTGCCGCAGATGCCGGCCTACCACCTGGTGCGGGAAGACCGCAGCGGCATCACGATGGTGAACATCGGCGTCGGCCCGGCCAATGCCAAGACCATCACCGACCACATCGCGGTGCTGCGCCCGCACGCATGGATGATGCTGGGCCACTGCGCCGGCCTGCGCCCGAGCCAGCAGCTCGGCGACTACGTGCTGGCCCATGCCTACGTGCGCGAAGACCACGTGCTCGACGAAGAGCTGCCGCTGTGGGTGCCGATTCCGGCGCTGTCGGAGATCCAGCTCGCGCTGGAAAAGGCCGTGGCCGACGTCACCGGCTTCCAGGGGCCCGAACTCAAGACCATCATGCGCACCGGCACCGTGGCCAGCACCGACAACCGCAACTGGGAACTGCTGCCAAATAACACGCCGCAGCGCCGCTTCAGCCAGAGCCGCGCGGTCGCGCTCGACATGGAGAGCGCAACCATCGCCGCCAACGGCTTCCGCTTTCGGGTGCCCTACGGCACGCTGCTGTGCGTGAGCGACAAGCCGCTGCACGGCGAGATCAAGCTGCCCGGCATGGCCAACCATTTCTACCGCGAACGCGTCGAGCAGCACCTGCGCATCGGCATGGCGGCGATCGACATCCTGCGCAGCGAGGGCTCGAGCCGGCTCCACAGCCGCAAGCTCAGGAGCTTTGCGGAAGTGGCGTTTCAATAAGGGTCGATGCTGCGCAGGCGTTTCAGCCTGCCAGTGGCTCCAAGCCCGCTTTTATCGGCTTCGCAGCACCTTGGTCAGCGCGCGAAGCGGGCGTGTGAGGCGCCACGAGTTCGATGCATGGACAGCCTCCATCGAAGCGACCAGATTCTCTGCATGAACCCGCAGCGCGCGGATCTCCTCATGCAGAAGGTGCGAATCAGGTGCCGGACCGCCAGCCCCGTGTGCGGCATCCAGCGCGCGATTCAGCATGAGCATCTCGGATCGCATCTGGGTCACTGCGATTGCGAGACGGCGGTTCTCCTCGCGAGCGTCTTCCAGGTCGAGACTTCGCTGCTGCAGTTTCGCCACTTCGGCTTCCAGGCTCTTCGCATACTGCGTTGCTTCGGTGATGGAGGCTTGCAGCCGATCGCTCTGGTCGCGCAGGCTCAGGGCATATTCCTCCGCCTGATTGGCCTTGTCCGCCTGTGCCGCCTGATCCTGCTGCAGTTGACGCACGAACGGATCCGGCTCCATGGCGAGTTCGCCGTAGACGACCGGAAAGTGATTTCCAGTCAGGATGCCGCGCGTGCGCGCATCCATGCAGCACATGGTGAAGGCGCGCCGTGGCGTGGGCGACGGGTTGATGCCGGAGCGATGGATCAACCAGTTGTGGAGAAGCACGGCATGCCCCGAAGGCACTTCGAGCGGCACGGCCATCTCGGGCCGGCAGTGTTTGCTCGCCTGGTCATCCGTCAAGGTGCTGCCGTGCAGGCTCAGCAGTCCGAGGCGGTGTGATGAGCGGATGGCCTCCATGCAACCATTGTCCTGGGTCGCGTCGTCGAGCGCGACCCAGATCGTCACCAGCGGGTCGCGATCGAGCTGCCAGACGGTGCCTCCGTCCTGGTGCCAGGGAAGGTAGGTTCCCTGGCCCGCAGGCTTGTTCATGATCATGGCCCGGAAGATCGAGACCGCGGCATGAGGGCCGTACATCTGCGCGCAGACCTCGCGAAAGAGAGGCCTGTCGATCAGCGATGCAAACAGGTCGTCCGACTCCAGACCCTGGATCTTCCGGTAGAGGTGGGTGCCTTGCTCGAAGCTGCTGACAGCTTCCGGCAGCGCCTCGTAGGCCCCTCCGGTGTCGTGCTGCATCTGTATCGCGGGATTGGAGACCTGCCCCAACGCCAATGCATCGGCGCGTTGCTGCAGCGCGAGAACCTGTTCTGCATCCAGCACGGGGCCAAGGTGCAGATATCCATCGCGCCAGAAGTTCTGCCAGTCGGCATCGGTCAGCATTTTTTTCTCTCTTTCGGGTTGGGGCAGATGCTTCCGCGGGCGGCTTGCCATTGCGCTGCGTGGTGGCGGTTCGGGCATCGGCCGCTCTTGCCGCAGCTGCAGCGCGTCCGATGGTTCCGAGGCGGTATTGTCTTCGCGCACAACGGCCGGCAGGATCTCCGCCAGGCGTTCGGGCGGTAGCACGATCACAGGCTCTTGCCGCATGATCAGGCGGGACAGTTGGCCCCGGCGGCGCTGTTCGTCCTCGTCATTGCGCAGGCCCTGCGCCTGGATCTTTTCGCGCACCGAGGCACGGGCCTCCCACAGCTCCTGCAGTTGCCGCACCAGCCTTCCCTTGCGGACGTTTTCAACACTGCATGAATCGCCCGTGCGATCCGAGTGTTGCAGGGCGCCCAGCAGCTTCGTCCGGGTGTACAGGTCGATCCAGATGCCGAGGCAAGGCACGCCGGCCGCGAGCCCGAAGACGATCGGGTGGTAGCGGGAGCTCACGATCATTTGCGCCTTGGCGGTGAGCTTCGCCACATCGCGCGCCGGCAAGACCGGCAACAGGTGCATGTGCACTGAGCGCATGCGTCGTGCGAGGGCGAGGCCCACGTCCTCATCAGACCAGGGGGCACCCATGGCAGCCGCCGGCCTGGCGTGCGGAATGAACACCAGGCGGCATCCCGTTTGCAGGGCGGTCTGTTCCAGCTGCCCGGCCAATTGGTCGAGCAGCGGGTCCTCTCCGGTCGGGTCGACGAGTGGATGAAAAGTGACGCCGATCCACGGTTCGTTCGCGGGAAAAGGAAGCGGGACGGGATCGATGTCGGCCGCATCCTTCCAGAGCGACGCCGCATCGTCGAGTTGGTACGACATCCTGGAGGGGGGCGCGCCGAGCTCCAGTGCGAGCGCAAAGCTCTTTGCCTCTCTCACGCCGATCCACCAGGCGGCGCGAACGATTTCCGATACCAACTCGCGATGCCGCGGATCCAGCTCCGGGCCGATGGTCTGTCCCAGCAGGACGATTGGCGCGTTGTTGGCGGCCGCCCTGCGGCACAGCGCCACCCGTTCGTAGATGCAATCCGGCCAGTTGCTTCGCAGGTTGCCGCCGCCCGAAATCACCAGGCCGTTCGACTCGTCGACCAGGGACTTGAAGGCCTCGGGT
This sequence comes from Variovorax nitratireducens, assembly GCF_051216545.1. NCBI lineage: Bacteria > Pseudomonadati > Pseudomonadota > Betaproteobacteria > Burkholderiales > Comamonadaceae > Variovorax > Variovorax nitratireducens. The sequence continues at coordinate 227,890 of NZ_JBPJZO010000001.1, read as the reverse complement.
AACTCGCTGGTCCAATGCAGGTGCGAGAGCTTGGCAAGAAGCGCTTCGCGCTCCTCGTGCGATGTGCAGTTGTGGAACCCGAGCCGAGGCATGGCTTCGACGCCGTACGCCTTGGCCGTAAAAGCCGGATCGGCGGATACCGCGTACAGCGTGTCGCGTGCCTCGATGCTGCGAAACAGGCGCAAGTTGCTCTCGAGCATCGCCTCGTCACCGACGTGATAGCTGCCCGCACCACCCACGTCGCCGACAAAAGTCCACCGCATCGGGCGTCTGTCCGGATCGGATCGCACTTCGCCTGGCCGCTCATCCGACATGACGGTTTTCCGACAAGCCGATGGTGGATGAGAGTTCGACGCAGCGGCTGCGCATGCGGTCTCCGCAAGTGTCGGCATCGAATCGATTTTTCAGAAGCACCCGTGCGGCGTTCGCACGGCGCTTTGCTTCGGCCCGGTTGTGGAACACCTGGCGCATCTGCCAGGCCGCATGGTTTTCGTCAGGTTCGGCCCAGACCTGATCCTGGTGGAACGGGTAGTGATTTTCGGGAACCGGTACGAGCTTGAAATCCACAGGCCATCCGGTTTCCGCCGAGACCAACTCCGTTGTAGCTGAATAGTCGGTCGCAATCACTGGCTTGCCGAGCGCCATCGCTTCGGCAACCAGCAGGCCGAGCCCCTCGCTGCGGTGAAGGGATGCGACCGCGTCGCATGAGGCAATCAGCTGCAGTGTCTCGGTTCGGCTCAGGGTCCGTTCGATCAGCGTCACATCCGGGTCGCCGCGCAATGCGTCGCGCAAGGCGCGGCCCTGTTCCGGCACGACTTCCGAATTGAGGGTCTTGAGCACGAGGCTTGCTTTGGGATGTGCCCGACCGCGCCGGAAGGCTTCCTTGTAGGCGCGAACGAGCGCCATGGGGTTCTTGCGTTCGACAAATGAAAGAAAGTCGAAGGAAAAGAAGAACAGAAAGGTGTCGTCCGGGAGTCCGAAGTGAGCCCTGTCGATGGCTGGCGGCAGCTCGAAAGTGAGCGGAAGCGGCATGTGCAGCACGGGCTTGTCGAGCCTGCGCGCAAGCATGGTCTGGATGAAGCGGGTCGGCGCCCAGACTTCATCGACCAGATCGAACGCGGCCAGCCACGGCGCAGGAAAGTGTTCGAGCTCCCAGAACGGCACGATCACGCGGTGGGCGTCCTGACGGATGGCGGCGCCCAGGTGCTCGACAACCGCCGGCAACTGGTCGGCATTCACGTTGAAGATCTGCATCCCTGCCTCAGTGCTGTCATCGAACAGCGACTCGAGCGAGTGGTCCACGGCAGCGGACGGCGAGTTGAGCCGGATCGGAAGACCGCGGGCATCGAACCCTGCATGCCGCAACGCCCGGAGAATCTGGCGGCCCGCCTCGCCGACGCCGAGCGCCAGGCGCAGATAGCCGATCACGGACATGTCCGGGGCCATGCCTTCCCGCTTGACGGGAGGCAAGCGCGGGCTGCGGCCGGACGGAACCTTCGGTCTGCTGCGCAGCGCGACGGGTTCGACAAGACGGCTGTCTTTCAGGAGGGTTCGCGCGTGCTGCACGTACCAGTCCGTGTAGCCGCTGACGCCTTCGCCGCTCCCGAGGTCGAAGGTGCTTCGGAGCCATGGCTCGCGTTCGTGCAGGTAAGCCATCAGGTGCGTAACGTGCCGACGGGCGGGGCCGGAGGATCGCGCGCACGGCAGGTGCAGATATTCCTCGTAGGTCTCGAACGGATCGCCGCCGGACCAGTGGATGTGCCGCTCCCGGAACATCCGGCGCACGATATCGGGCAGCAGCGTGCCGGACGAAAACCGCCCGTAGGCGTAGGTGGCATTCGGCACCCGGCCATGGCCGTTTGCCAGAACCTGGGTTGCATAGCCTTGCATGAGTTCGCGCACCGGGGACGGAAGCTGGGCATCGCAAAACGACTCCGTGTGCTTGGACAGGCGCAGGAGATTGGTCGGATCGATGCCACTGAAATGGAAGAAGCGAAGCGGCGCCCCGTCGACCAGCCAACCGCCCGGAGCACCACCCAGCGTGCGCTGTTGCAGGTTCCAGTACGCGACGTTGTAGGCGGTGTCCCGGAGGATGCGGGCGCCATTCGCAAAGCCCGGCACCAGATCCATGAATTTCTGATCCACGAAGATGCCGCGCTCCGGCTCGTTGACGCACTCGTACTGCAGGCGCCGCGACCACCAGCGCAAGACCCGATCGGCCTCTTCGCCAGCACCGACTCCGAGAAAGCCGAGGTTGTAGGCGCCGGCCCGCATGATGCCGATGTCGTTCGGAAAGGCGGCCTGCTCCGAGGGCTGTGTCAGGTGCGGCGTCAGCACGAAGGAGGCGCCCTCGTCGAGGAGCGCGAACACCCCATCGAGCGGCGCGAACACCTCGATGTCCGGATCCAGGTAGACCACGCTGTCGTGTCCGCGCGCAAGCAGGTGCCGGATCATGAACGGCTTGATGGCCGTGTTGAACTCCATGATGTCGTAGCGAAACGCGAACTCGCGAAAGTCCGGAATGCCCAGCTTTTCGGCAGGCACCACCTCGCATTGCCCAGGGTAGAAGTTCGGTTCGGCAAGCGCCTCGTCAGCCAGGCAAAGGTACAGGCTGGCTTCGGGGTGATGCCGCTTTGCGCTTTCCAGCAACACCCTCGCCATGGGCACGTAGTTGTTGGAGCAGACGGTGAAAATTGCGCGGGAGGAGATTGCCATGTGGAGCGTTGTTGTCTTCAGCGGACGCTCCGGAAACTCTCCCCTACGGTCTCCTGAACCGGAGGAGTTCGCATGGAAAACGGCGCTGAATTCTGTAGATAGTTTCTTGAATGGTTACACAGAACTGTCACAGGCCGAACTGCACGCGAAACGCTTCACAAAAACCGGTCGCCCCGCTGATCGCAAGGCTGAAGGTATGGCGTAGCGTGCCATCGTTTTCCTGCACGACCTGCAGATCACTGTCCCACTCACCCCCCTCTTCCACCGGCCCGCGCCCTCCAGGAAAAGTCGCTTCAGCCCAGGCCAGCACCTGCGCAATCTCGGCCTCCACCGCAGCCGCATGCTGCGGCGCGACCGATGCCATGGCGTCGAACACGCCGGTCTCGTCGGTGCCTTCGCTGTAATCGAAGTCGAGCCAGCGCAGCGGCATCACGGCTGCTTGTTGGCGGCGGCAGCGCGCAGCTTGTCTTTCTTGCTCGGGCGCTTGCCCTTGATGCCGCCGTTGGCGGGCGATTCGATCGCGTGCGGCGCCATAGCCACTTCGACGGGCTCGAAGCCCGCGATGCGTTCGCGCGGCACGCTCAGGCCCTGGCGCTTTTCGATCAGGCGAAAGTGCGCCTCGCTCTCTGCCGGAATGAAGCTCACGGCCAGCCCGCTCTCGCCGGCGCGGCCGGTGCGGCCGATGCGGTGCACGTAGTCGGTGGCGGAACGCGGCAGGTCGTAGTTCACCACCACCGGTAACTGCGCAATGTCGATGCCGCGCGCGGCCAGGTCGGTCGCCACCACCACCTGCACGCGGCTGGCCTTGAAGTCGGCCACCACCTGGGTGCGCTTGCCCTGGCTCAGCAGGCCGTGGAAAGGCTCGGCCTCAATGCCGGCCTTGCGCAGCTTGTCGGCCACGATCTCGGCCGCGTGCTTGGTGGCGACGAAAGCCAGCACGCGCGTCCACTTCTGCTCCTGCACCAGATGGCGCAGCAACTGGGTGCGCCGGCTGGCGTCGACCTCGATGGCGCGCTGCGCGATGTCGGGCTCGGTGGCATCGGTGGATTCGACTTCGATGCGCAGCGGATCGCGCAGCAGCTGCGCGGCCAGCGCCTCGACCGCCGGCACGAAGGTGGCCGAGAAGAACAGGTTCTGCCGCTGCACCGGCAGCAGCGCGAGGATGCGGCCCAGCTCTTCGGCAAAGCCTAGGTCGAGCAGGCGGTCGGCTTCGTCGAGCACCAGAGCGGCCACGTCGCCGATCTTCAGCGCGTTGTGGTCGAGCAGGTCGAGCAGCCGGCCCGGCGTGGCGACCACGATGTCGGCGCCGCCGCGCAAGGCCATCATCTGAGGGTTGACCGAGACGCCGCCGAACAGCACCGCGATCTTGGGGCGTTCGTTCAGGTGTTGCGCCAGGATTCGCAGCGTTTCGCCGACCTGTGCGGCGAGCTCGCGCGTGGGCACCAGCACCAGCGTGTGCACCGCACGGCGCGACCGGTGCCGCGGCGCCTCTGCCCAGCGCTGCAGCAGCGGCAGCGAAAATGCGGCGGTCTTGCCCGAGCCGGTTTGCGCGAGGCCCAGCACGTCCTGCCCGCGCAGCACGGCGGGCACGGCGGCCAGTTGGATGGCGGTCGGCGCAAGGTAGCCCGCGTCGGTGGCGGCGAGTGCGAGGGCCGGCGCGAGGCCGAGCGATGGAAATGGCATGAAGGGCAATGATGACGATGAAGAAATGGGGCGACGGCAGCCGCCTGGTGTATTCCACCGAGACCGGCCGAGTCTGCCCCGATTGCGGCCAGCCGGTGGCGGCCTGCAGCTGCAAACTGAACAAGACCGCCGCGCCCGCGACTGACGGCATTGTGCGGGTGTCGCTGGAAACCAAGGGCCGCAAAGGCAAGGGCGTGACCGTGGTCAAAGGCGTGGCGCTCGATGCGGCGGCGCTCGCGCTGCTCGGCAAGCAACTCAAGGCGAACTGCGGATCGGGCGGCACAACGAAAGACGGCGTGATCGAAATCCAGGGCGACCACCGCGACACCGTGATTGCGGCGCTGCAAAAGCAGGGCATGACGGTCAAGCGCGCGGGAGGCTGAGCACGCGATGAATCCCGAAGACCTCGACAAGCTCGTCTCGATGCCGATGCCCTTCGGCAAGCACAAGGGCACCGTGATCGCCGACCTGCCCGCCAACTACCTCGGCTGGTTCGCGCGCGAGGGCTTTCCCAAGGGCGAGGTCGGTCGCCTGCTGCAACTGATGCACGAGATCGACCACAACGGGCTGAAGGGGCTGCTGGCGCCGCTGCGCCGGCGCTGACACCCTACTTCGGCGCCGGCTCGAAATGCAGCGTGGCCCGCCGCTGTTGCGCCGCGGCCGCGAGCCCGGGCAGGTCGGCGCGCTGGCCGATGAAGGCGATGCGCAGGTACGGCACCTCCACCGGCACCGCACGCAAGGCGCGGATCAGCACCTGGGCGGTGAGCGCGCTGTCGGGGCCGCCGACGGCAAGGTTGAGCGGCTCGCGCGATCCGCGCGCCATCACCTGGGCCAGGTCGGTCACCATTGGCGACGAGGCCGCGGCCAGCGCCACCGTAGCCTCGGGCGACAGCGGCGGGGTGCCGTCGGCAGGCTTGGGCGCGGCCGGCACCCACACGGTCAGCATCTGGTCGCCCATCTGCATTTCGGGGCCGAGCGATTCGTAGGCGAGCTGGCTCACCAGCTCGGGTGTCATCTGCGGCGCGGCGCAGGCCGAGAGCAGTGCAGCGCCCAGCACCATCAGCGTGTTGCGAATCGCGCTCATCGGTAAGCCCCCGGGTAGCGATCGACCGTCAGGCCCTTGAGGTCGATGCCGGGCTTGCGGCCCGAGATCACGTCGGCCATCACGCGGCCGGTGCCGGCGGCCATCGTCCAGCCGAGCGTGCCGTGGCCGGTGGCAAGGTACAGGTTGGGCAGGCGCGTGCCGCCGACCACGGGCGTGCCGTCGGGCGTCATCGGGCGCAGGCCGCACCAGAACTCGGCGCGCTTGACGTCGCCGCCGCGCGGGAAGAGGTCGGTTACCACATGTTCCAACGTGTTGCGGCGCGCGTCGTGCAGCTTCAGGGTGTAGCCGGCCAGCTCGGCCGTGCCGCCGACGCGGATGCGGTCGCCCAGGCGGGTGACGGCAACCTTGTGCGATTCGTCCATCACGGTCGATTCGGGCGCGCCCACGGCATCGGTGATGGGCACGGTGATCGAGTAGCCCTTGACCGGGTAGACCGGAATGCGGATGCCGATCGGCTCGAGCAGCAGCGGCGAATAGCTGCCGAGCGCGACGAGGTAGGCGTCGGCCTTGAGCGTGCCGGAATCGGTGACCACACCGTCGATCTGCTGGCCGGCGAGCTTGAGCCGCTGGATGCGCGTGCCATAGCGGAACTGCACGCCCTGCCGCACCCCCATGGCGGCCAGGCGCTGGGTGAACTTGAAGCAGTCGCCGGTTTCGTCGCCCGGCAGCAGCAGGCCGCCAACGAACTTGTCACGCACCGCCGCGAGCGCGGGCTCGTGGCGGATGCAGCCGTCGCGGTCGAGCAACTCGAAGCCGACGCCGTAGCGCTTCAGGATGGCGATATCGGCCGCGGTGCCGTCGAACTGGGCCTGCGTGCGAAAGAGCTGCAGCGTGCCCTGCATGCGCTGGTCGTACTCGATGCCGGTTTGGGCGCGCAGCTCTTTCAGGCAATCGCGGCTGTACTCGGCGAGGCGCACCATGCGGCCCTTGTTGATTTCGTAGCGCGCTGCGGTGCAGTTGCGCAGCATCGACAGGCCCCAGCGCACCATGCCCAGGTCGAGGTGCGGGCGCACCACCAGGGGCCGGTGCTGCATCAGCAGCCACTTGATCGCCTTGATCGGCACGCCGGGGCCGGCCCAGGGCGCCGAATAGCCCGGCGAGACTTCGCCCGCGTTGCCATAGCTGGTTTCCAGCGCGGCCGCCGGCTGGCGATCGACCACCGTGACCTCGTGGCCCGCCACCGCGAGCTGGTAGGCCGCGGTCACGCCGATCACGCCACTGCCGAGAACAAGAACCTTCATCGCGAACCTCGCAATGCCCTCGCGGGCGCTGCCGGGCAGTGTACGGGCACACTTCAGCGTGATTTCAGCCTAGGCCGAACAACTCCGGCATTTCGCGCTGTGCCTTCGGCGTGAGGCTGAGCGCCCGGCCGTCCAGCGCCTGCCGGGCCCAGCCGCGGCGCAACGCCAGCTGCAGGCAGGTCGCACCGAGTGCGCCGCCCAGGTGCGGCCGGCGCTCGCTCCAGTCCAGGCAGGGGCAAGCGAAGCGGCGTCGCATGGCGCGCGCCGCGGCGACATCGAGCCCCAGGCTCTCGAGCGCGAGCGCGCCCTCGGCCGTGAGCTCGTACGAGCCGCTCGCCAACCCGCTGAGCCAGCCCTGCGCATGCAACTGGTCGTGCAACGCGACGCCGGCCGCGCCGGCCATGTGGTCGTAGCAGGTGCGGGCGGCACGCAGCCGGTTCGGCGTGCTCGGGCGGAACGCGCTGCGCCCCGCGCCGGCAACCACCAGCAGGCCTTCGAGCGCGGCTGCGACATCGCTGCCGCCCAGGCGGAAGTAGCGGTGCTTGCCCTGCGCCACCGACTCGACCAGCTTCTGATCGCGCAGCCGTGCCAAGTGCACGCTGGCGGTCGACGCGGCCACGCCGCCGACGGCGGCCAGTTCGGTCGCGGTGCGGGCGTGGCCGTCCATCAGGCAGCACAACATGCGCGCACGCGCCGGCTCGGCGATGGCCGCGGCGATGCGGGCCAGTTGGTGCTCGGTTTCGTCTTGCAGTTCAGCATCCATGCTTCGATGGTAGACGAAGTGTGCAATGTTCTAAAGCTGCAGAATCGCGCCATGAACCCCGCAGACTTCCCGCCCGACCCGGTCGCTGCCGCCACGCACGCCGACCCCTACCCCTACTACGCCAGCCTGCGCGCCGGCCCACCGCTCGCGCTTCATCCCGTGCTGAAGCTGTGGGTGGCGAGCCGCGCAGACGTGGTCACGCAAGTGCTCGCGCACCCGGCCTTGCGCATGCGGCCACCGGCCGAGCCGGTGCCGCGCGCCATTACAGGCGCACCGGCCGGCGAGGTGTTCGCGCGCCTGGTACGCATGAACGACGGGCCGCTGCATGCCGTGCACCGGCCGGTGCTGCAGCGTGCGCTGGCCGGGCTCGACCTGCAGGCGGCGCAGGCCGATGCGCTGCGGGTGGCGCGGCGGCTGCCACCGATGCCGCTCAACGAGCAGATGTTCGCCATGCCCCTGTGCGCGCTGGCGCATTTGCTCGGCTTCGCGGACGAAGACCAGGCGGGCATCGTGACGGAAGTGCGCGCCTTCGTTGCCTGCCTGTCGCCGTTGTCCACCGCCGCGCAGCTCGCTGCGGCCAGTGCCGCGGCGTCGGCATTGCGCGCACGCTTCGGTGCGTTGCTGGCATCCGGGCGCGCGCGCCCCGACAGCCTGCTTGCGGCCGTGCACGCGCAAGCCCGCGCAAGCGGCGAAACCGACGCCGACACGCTGCTCGCCAACCTGGTCGGCCTGTTCTCGCAAACCTGCGACGGCACCGCCGGGCTGATCGGCCAGGGCGTGGTGGCGTTGGCGCGCGAACCCGGTCTGCAAGACGCATTGCGGGCCCGCCCCGACGGCTTCGCGCTGCTGGCGCAGGAGGCCGCGCGGCACGATGCGTCGGTGCAGAACACGCGCCGCTTTGTGGCCGAGCCATGCAGCGTGGCCGGCGTCGATCTGCAGGCGGGCGAGGCAATCCTGCTGGTGCTGGCGGCCGCGAACCGCGATGCCGCACTGAACCCCGCGCCCGACGCGTTCCGGCTCGACCGGGCCGAGCGGCGCACGCTGGGCTTCGGGCATGGCGCGCATGGCTGCCCGGGCCAGGCACTGGCGCTGGTGCTGGCGGCTGCGGGCTTGCAGGTGCTGGACGAACAGGGGCTCGACACGGTGGCCATCGCGCGCACCGGCTGGGGCTATCACGCGTCGGTCAACGGGCGCATGCCCCGGTTCGGCTAGCGCCAACGCAATGGCAGCGCGTCGCGAAGACGCTGCATCTGCGTCACCCGCATCTGCAGCAGGCGCTGTGCGCCGTCGAAGGCGGCCAGCGCTGCACTGTCTTCTTCGATCCGCACCTCGACCGCGAGGTACAGCAGGTCGCCGCGCACCGGGTCGATAAAGACCAGCCCGGCGCGCGGGTTCAGCAGCAGGTTGCCGAGCGTGTTGAAGAAAAAGTTGCCGATGAAGTCGGGCACGGTGAGCGAGTGCGCGTCGTCCACGCGCACGAAGCCCGCCGGGCCGCCGCGGTGCGACACGTCGACACCCTGCGCACGCACCTTGTCCTGCGCAGCCGACGCGGGGTGTGCAGTCGCGATGAAGAACGTGTCGGCCTGCGCGATGAAGCGCATGGCCTCGGCATCGAGCGCGTCCGAACGCTCCATCAGCGCTGCCGCCGGCCTCGCCCGCGGCGCGAACTCGGCCTTTCGCGGCTGGATGTACTTGGGGCAGTTGCCGAAACTCTGCGTCACGTGCACCGAGAAGCCCGCGGCATCGACCCGGCCGACCACGCCGTTGACCCGGTTGCGGCGGCGCGTATGCGGCTCGATGCCGAGCAGGCCGATGGCTGCGCCGGGCACCAGCCCGGTCTGCACCGGATCGGGCGCGAACGGCAGCGCCGCGATGTCGAGCCGCGTGTCGTCCGGCGACTGCACGAATCCCGGCGGCGCCGCCAGCACCGAGGCCCAGGGCTGGCCCTGTGCGTCGACCAGGCCCAGCACGAGAAACGGCAGGTGCTCGAAGAAGCTGCGGTGCTGATCCGGCATGTGCGAACGGATCACGCGCGGCCCCAACTCCGCCAGCCGATCGCGCAGGCCGGCGCGCGCCTGCATGCGCTGCTCGCCCTCGTGGAACGCCGCCGCTGTGACGGCGGTCATGCGGCCACCAGCCCGATCGCCGAGCGAGGCATCGGCACGAAGCCGGGCAGCGCCTCGATGCGCGCCAGCCAGCCGCGCAGCCGCGGGTAGTCGTCGAGCGACACATTGCCCTCGGGTGCGTGGGCCACGTAGCTGTAGTTGGCAATGTCGGCCAGCGTCGCGCCGGGCCCGGCCAGGTAGCCGGTGGCGGCAAGCTCGGCTTCCATCACCTTCAGCAGGTTGTGCGAACGCGCGATCAGCTCGGCGGGGTCGGCCTTCAGGCCGAACAGCTGGATCACGCGCGCCGCCGCGGGGCCGCCTGCCAGCGGGCCGGCCGCGGCCGACAGCCAGCGCTGCACCCGCGCGGCGCCGATCGGGTCGCGCGGCAGCCAGCGCGCCGGGTCAGGCGCATAGCGTTCGTTGAGGTACACCAGGATCGCGTTGGAGTCGGCCAGCGTGACGTCGCCGTCCTCGATCACCGGCACCTGGCCGAAGGCATTGCGCTGCAGGAATTCAGGCGTGCGCTGGGCACGTTGGGTCAGGTCGATCTCGATCGCCTCGAACGGCAGGCCGAGCAGCGACAGGAACAGCGCGACCCGGTGCGAGTGGCCGGAGAGTGCGAAGCTGTAGAAGCGAATGGGTCGAGTGGGGGTCATCGTGGGGCTCTCCGTGAAGTGATGCCTTCATTCTTCTTTCTTTCGCACGCCGGAGGAATCATGCTGAACGCACAGGACTGCTGCGATTTCCGGTTTAATCTGCCCATGGATCGCCTCAAAGCCATGCAGACCTTCGTGCAGATCGCCGACCAGGGCAGCCTCACCGGTGCGGCCCGCGCGCTCGACAGCTCCTTGCCCGCCGTGGTGCGCTCGCTCGCCGCGCTCGAGGCGCACCTGGGCGTGCGGCTGTTCCACCGCACCACGCGCCGCAATGCGCTGACCGAGGAGGGCCGCCACTACTTGCAGAGCGCACGCGACGTGCTGGCCGCGGCCGACGCGGCCGACTTCGCGCTCAAGGCCGAATCGCGCGAACTCGCAGGCCAGCTCACCATTACCGCGCCGGTGCTGTTCGGCCACATGTACGTGGCGCCGGCCATCACGCGCTTCATGCAGCGCCACGACAAGGTGCGCTGCACCGTGCTGCTGCACGACCGCAAGGTCGACCTGCTGGAGGAAGGCGTCGACGTGGGCATCCGCATCAGCCCGCTGGACGACTCGTCGATGGTGGCGCAACAACTGGGCACCATCCGCAGCCTGGTGGTGGCGAGCCCGGACTTTCTGCGCCGCAACGGCGAGCCGCGCCATCCGCGCGACCTGGCGCATGCGCCCTGCGTGCGCGGGCGCGTCGACGGGCCCTCGCAATGGACTTTCCATGAAGGCACGCGGGTGCATACCGTGCCGGTCGATGGCCGCCTCGCCTTCAACCACATTGCGCCGGCCATCGAGGCCTGCGCCGCCGGCATGGGCTATGGCCGCTTCTTCTCGTACCAGGTGCTGCCGCACATCGCACAGGGCCGGCTGCAGATCGTGCTGCCCGACTTCGAATCGCCCTCGCGGCCGGTGAGCGTGATCTACCCGCATGCGCGCCTGATGCCGGCACGCACCCGCGCCTTCGTCGACTGGATGAAGCAGGAGTTCAGCGGGTTCGCACTTTGAGAGTCGGCGGCCCGCGTGAATGACAATGCCCCGGTGACCTCCCCCTCGCTTTTTCAGGCATCGAATCTCAGCAAGCGCTACGGCGACACCACCGTGGTCGACAACCTGTCGTTCGAGATCGCGCCCGGGGAGTGCCTGGGCGTGATCGGCCCGAACGGCGCCGGCAAGACCACCACCATCCGCATGTGCCTCGGCCTGACGATGCCCGATGCGGGCCGGATCGCCTACCGCAACGGCGGCGCGCAAGAGTTGCAGATGCCGCGCGATGCGCTGGCCATCAAGGCGCAGCTCGGCGTGGTGACGCAGTTCGACACGCTCGACCCCGATTTCAGCTGCGCCGAGAACCTCGTGGTGTACGGCCGCTACTTCGGTTTCTCCAAGTCGCAGATCCTGCCGCGCGTGCCGAAGCTGTTGGAGTTTGCCGCGCTCTCGCACAAGGCCGATGCCAAGCCGGGCGAGTTGTCGGGCGGCATGCGGCGCCGGTTGTCGCTGGCACGCGCGCTGGTGAACGACCCCAGGCTGCTGCTGCTCGACGAGCCCACCACCGGCCTCGATCCGCAGGCGCGGCACCTGATGTGGGAGCGCCTGCAACTGCTGCTGCAACAGGGCAAGTCGATCCTTTTGACCACGCACTTCATGGACGAGGCCGAGCGGCTGTGCTCGCGCCTTATCGTGCTCGACCACGGTCGCAAGATCGCCGAAGGCAAGCCGCGCGACCTGATCGCGGCGCACCTCGAACCCTACGTGGTCGAGGTCTACGGCAACGGCGCGCTCGCCCTGGCGGAGCGGCCCGAACTGAAGGCACTGGCCGCACGCGTCGAAGTGAGCGGCGAGACCGTGTTCTTCTACACGCAGGATGCGCGCGGGCTGTTGCAGGCATTGGCATCGCACCCGGGCCTGCGCACCTTCCACCGCCCGGCCAACCTGGAAGACCTGTTCCTCAAACTCACGGGGAGGCAGATTCGTGAAGACGGTTAGGGGCGTGGCTCGCCCCCAGTCTGCGCGCACTTCGTGTCGCTTCGCCAACCCCCTTCCGGGGGCAATACCAGCGGCCGGGCAAAGCCCGTTCCGCGGTATTCACCGAATGAAATGACTTCCGCAACACCGTCAATCTGGCGGCCGCCATCACTTTCGATGCGCTGGTGGCCGGTGTTCCTGCGCAACCTGCTGGTGTGGCGCAAGCTCGCGATCCCGAGCCTGATCGGCAACATCGCCGAGCCCCTGATCTGGCTCGTGGCCTTCGGCTACGGCATGGGCGCGCTGGTCGGGCAGGTCGAGGTGAACGGCACCAAGGTGCCCTACATCCTGTTTCTGGCGAGCGGCTCGATCTGCATGAGCGCGATGAACGCCGCGAGCTTCGAGGCGCTGTATTCCGCTTTCTCGCGCATGCATGTGCAGAAGACCTGGGACGGCATCATGAACGCGCCGGTCGGCCTCGACGACGTGGTGCTGGCCGAGATGCTGTGGGCGGCGTTCAAGGCCATCTTCACCGTGACGGCGATCCTGTTCGTGATGCTGGCGCTCGGCATCAGCCACAGCCCGAAACTGTTCGTTGCCTGGGCCGTGCTGGTCGGCTCCGGCATCACGTTTTCGTCGATCGCGCTGATCTTCAACGCGCTGGCCAAGGGCTACGATTTCTTCACCTACTACTTCACGCTGTTCATGACGCCGATGATGTTTCTGAGCGGCGTGTTCTTCCCGCTCGAGCAGCTGCCCGGCGTGGTGCGCGCCGTGGCCGCCTGGCTGCCGCTCACCAATGCGGTGGCACTGGTACGGCCACTGTTCATGGATCAGTGGCCGGCTGACTGGGTGCGCCCTGCGGTGGTGCTGGTGGTGTACGCGGTGGTGGCGTTCTGGGTGGCGCTGGCGCTCACGCGCAAGCGGTTCCGGACCTGAACCCGCCGCACCGGGGCACGGTGTCCCGCGCGCGACCTGCCGCGGGCCGGGGCTCTTAGACTGCCGCCCGCGACCCCCTCAAAAAGAAGGAGACAGACATGCACGCAATCTTCATCCAAAGCGCCCTGCTCGCAGCCGCACTCGCGCTCGGTGCCTGCACCACCACCACCACCACCACCGCGCCCCAGGCGCGCGCCACCCGGCCTGCGGGCTGGGGCGCTCCCGAGGCGCTGGTCGCGCCCTCGGCCTTCAACGGCATCCACGGGCTGGCGGTCGACCAGAGCGGCCGCCTGCTGGCTGGCTCGGTGGTCGGCAACACGCTTTGGGAGGTGAACCGCCAGACCGGTGCCGCGCGCGTGCTGGTCGAAGGCCCCGAGGGCCAGGCCGACGACATCGCGGTCGGGCCCAAGGGCGAGCTCGCCTGGACCAACTACCTGATGGGCATGCTGCGCTACCGCGAGAACGACAGCGCACCGCTGCGCGTGCTCGCCAAGGATCTGCCCGGCCTCAACTCGGTCGACTTCGACCGCCGCAACGGCAAGCTCTATGCGTCGCAGGTGTTCCTGGGCGATGCGCTGTGGGAGATCGACCGCGCGGGCCAGCAGCCGCCGCGCCTGATCAAGAAGGACTTGGGCGGCTTCAACGGCTTCGAGGTCGGGCCCGACGGCATGCTCTACGGCCCGCTGTGGTTCAAGGGCCAGGTGGTGAAGATCAACCCGGCCGACGGCAACCTCACGGTGATCGCCGATGGCTTCAAGATCCCGGCCGCCGCCAACCTCGACGGCAAGGGCAACCTGTGGGTGGTCGACACGCGCAGCGGCGAACTGGTTCGGGTCGACCTGGCGACCGGCCGCAAGACCGTGGCGAAGCAGCTCACGCCCTCGATCGACAACCTCGCGATCGCGCCCGACGGAACGATCTACGTGTCGAACATGGCCAACAACCAGATCGACGCCTTCGATCCCCCGACCGGCACGCTGCGCACGCTCACCAGCGGCAAGCTCGCGGTGCCGGCGGGCCTGAAGATCGACGGCAACGACCTGTGGGTGGCCGACATCTTCGGCTTCCGCCAGGTCGATGTGCGCACGGGAGCTGTGCGCGACGTGTTCCGCATGCAGCGCGACCCGGAGCTCGACTACCCATTTTCGGTCGGCCTGTCGGCCACGCGCTTTGCGCTGACCTCGTGGTTCACCGGCACGGTACAGCTGGTGGATCGGAAGACGCTGAAGACGGTGGAAACCATCCATGGCCTGAAGGCGCCCTTCGACGCGATCCCGATGGCCGACGGCAGCGTGATCTATGCCGAGATCGCCACCGGCAGCATCACGCAGGCGAGCGGGCCCAAGTTCGGCGACAAGCGCGTGATCGCCGCCGGCCTGGCCGGCCCGGTGCAGATGGTGCTGGGCCGCGATGGCGCGCTCTACGTGACCGAGGCGGCCGGCAGGCTGCTGCGGATTCCGCTCGATGCGAGCGCACCGCTGCGCGCCATCGCCGAAGGCCTGGCGCTGCCGGAGGGCCTGGCGCAGACGCCCTGGGGCAGCTTTGTCGTGGCCGAGAGCGCGGCGCGGCGTCTGGTCGAGATCAACCCCGCCGACGGCAGCCGCCGCACAGTGGCCGAGAACCTGCCGATCGGCCTGCCCGGTGGCCCCGGCATGCCGCCGCCCTACGTGCCGACCGGCGTGGCGGTCGGCAGCGACGGCACCATCTACATGAGCGCCGACCGCAACAACGCGCTGTACCGGATCCGTCCGCAACGCTGACGCGCGGGGCGCTGCGCAAGGCCATTGCAACCACCGTATAAAGACGCCCATGACCGACCTCTCCCACTACCCAATCACGGCCAAATGGCCCGCCCAGCACCCCGATCGCCTGCAGCTCTATTCGTTGCCCACGCCCAATGGCGTGAAGGTGTCGATCCTGCTGGAGGAAACCGGCCTGCCCTACGAGCCGCACTTGGTCGACTTCGGCAGCCACGACCAGATGTCGCCGGCCTTCCTGTCGCTCAACCCGAACAACAAGATTCCGGCCATCGTCGATCCGGACGGGCCGGGCGGAGAGCCGCTGGGGCTGTTCGAGTCCGGCGCGATCCTGCTGTACCTGGCCGACAAGACCGGCAGGTTCGTTCCGAAGGACGCCGCCGGGCGCTACGAAACCATCCAGTGGCTCATGTGGCAGATGGGCGGCATCGGCCCGATGTTCGGGCAGCTCGGCTTCTTCAACAAGTTCGCCGGCAAGGACTACGAAGACAAGCGCCCGCGCGATCGCTACGTGGCCGAGGCGAAGCGCCTGCTCGGCGTGCTCGACGGCCGGCTGGCGGGCCGCCAGTGGATCATGGGCGACGAGTACACCATCGCCGACATCGCCACCTTTCCGTGGGTGCGCAACCTGATCGGCTTTTATGAAGCCGGTGAACTGGTCGGCTTCCAGGACTTTCCGAACGTGGCGCGCGTGCTGGCTGCTTTCGTGGCGCGGCCGGCGGTGGCGAAGGGGTTGACGATTCCGGCCAGGGGCTGAGATCGGATTGCTTTCAGGGCGGGATCAGGGCGGCGGGGCACGCTGCTCCGCGAATGTCCCCCGGGCTTCGCCCTCCTCCTTTATTTCGCTGCGCAGCGTGCCCCACCGCCCTGATCCTGGAAGCGGCGTGACTGTTCGCGCTGAACACACAGAGCGTGCCCTGGCCGATGGTGGTGGGTGGCCCCTGCAGCGAAATAAAGGAGGAGCCGAAGGCGGGGGACATTCGCGGAAGGGGCCACTCGCCGCCAGCGGCCTACCCCGAACGCCGGGCCCCTCGCGCCGCCCCCAACACCAAGCCGCCAGCGGCCCGCCCCGAAACAAGGCTCGCAGCCAATTGCCGCAAGCCCGAACCCATGACGCGGCCTAGAGTGGCCGGGTCATGCCCGTCATCGAATCCCGGCTGCAGCCGGACAGCGAAGCCTTCCAGTCCCACAGCACAGCGATGCACACGCTGCTCGACCAATTGCGCGCGCACGAGCAGCGCGCGGTCGCGGCTTCGCAGGCCTCGGCGGCACGCTTTGCCAAACGCAACCAGTTACTGCCGCGCGAACGCGTGGCATTGCTGCTCGATCCCGGCTCGCCTTTTCTGCCGATCGCCTCGCTTGCCGGCCTGGGCCACGACCAGCCCGACCTGACGCGGAGCGTGCCCGGCGCGGGCGTGATCGCGGGTATCGGCTTCGTCTCGGGCATCCGCTGCATGGTGAGCGCGTCGGACTCCGGCATCGACGCAGGCGCACTGCAGCCGATGGGGCTCGACAAGCAGTTGCGCGTGCAGGAACTCGCGCTCGAAAACAAGCTGCCGTATGTGCAGCTGGTCGAAAGCGCAGGCGCCAATCTCATGGCCTACCGCGTGCAGGACTTCGTGCGCGGCGGCAACATCTTTCGCAACCTGGCACGTCTCTCGGCCGCGGGCCTGCCGGTGATCACGGTCACGCACGGTTCGTCGACCGCGGGTGGCGCCTACCAGACGGGTTTGTCGGACTACATCGTGATGGTGCGCGACCGCACGCGCGCCTTCCTGGCCGGGCCACCGCTGCTCAAGGCCGCGACCGGCGAGGTGGCGAGCGAAGAAGCGCTCGGCGGCGCCGTGATGCACACCTCGGTGTCGGGCCTGGGCGATTACCTGGCCGAGGACGACCGCGACGCGATCCGCATCGCGCGCGAGATCCTGGCGAACATCGACTGGCCCGCATCGCGTTCCGTGCGCGACTTCAAGGCGCCGCGCCATGCCGCCGAAGAGCTGATGGGCGTGATGCCTGCCGACTGGAAGCGCCCGGTCGACATGCGCGAGGTGATCGCGCGGCTGGTGGACGACTCGGACTTCCTGGCCTTCAGCCCCGACTACGGCCCGGCCACCGTGTGCGGCCATGCACGGCTCGAAGGCTGGCCAGTCGGCATCGTCACCAACAACGGCCCGATCGACGCGGCCGGCGCGACCAAGGCCACGCACTTCATCCAGGCCTGCTGCCAGAGCCGCACGCCGCTGCTCTACCTGCACAACATCACGGGCTACATGGTCGGCGTTGCGCACGAAGAGGGCGGCATCATCAAGCACGGCGCCAAGATGATCCAGGCCGTGACCAACGCGAGCGTGCCGCAGGTCACCCTGCACTGCGGCGCGTCGTTCGGTGCCGGCAACTACGGCATGTGCGGCCGCGGCTTCGCGCCGCGCTTCTGCTTTTCGTGGCCCAACGCCGTCACCGCGGTGATGGGTGGCGAGCAGGCGGCCAAGACGATGGCGATCGTGGCCGAGGCCGCGATGGCGCGCCAGGGCGCCGTCGACCAGGGCAAGCTCGACGCGATCCAGCAGAAGATCGTCGAGCGCTTCGAAGGCCAGATGAGCGTGTTCACCACCAGCGCGCTGCTGCTCGACGACGGCGTGATCGACCCGCGCGACACGCGCGCCGTGCTGGCGGACGTGTTCACGATCTGCCGCGAGGCCGATGCGCGCACGCCGCAGGCAATGCAGTTCGGAGTCGCGCGACCATGAAAAGCACTCCCCCAGTCTTCGCGCACTTCGTGTCGCTTCGCCAACCCCCTCGCCGGGGGCAACACCAGCGGCCCGGCAAAGCCGGCTCCGCGGTGTTCCCGGCATGCTTCGCGGCTCGCAGCACGGCAGCCCTATGAGCAGCGCCACTCCTTTCCGCAAGCTGCTCGTCGCCAACCGCGGCGAGATCGCGATGCGCGTGATCCGCAGCGCCCGCGCCATTGGCCTGCGCACCGTCGCCGTGTATTCCAGCGCCGATGCCGATGCCGAGCACGTGCGCGCCGCCGACGAGGCGGTGCCGATCGGCGCGGCGCTGCCGGCACAGAGCTACCTGAACATCCCGGCGATCATCGCGGCGGCACAACGCAGCGGTGCCGATGCGGTGCATCCGGGCTACGGCTTCCTGGCCGAGAACCCGGCGTTCGCGACCGCTTGCCGCGCGGCCGGCCTGGTGTTCGTCGGCCCCTCGCCCGACGCGATGCGCGCGATGGCCCACAAAGCCGGCGCCAAGCAGTTGATGCACGCGGCCGGCGTGCCCGTGGTGCCCGGCTACGCGGGTGCAGACCAGAGCGACGCGCGGCTCGCCGCGGAGGCCGATCGCGTCGGCTACCCCTTGATGATCAAGGCCACGGCCGGCGGTGGCGGCCGCGGCATGCGGCTGGTGGATGCGCCCGCGCAGTTCGCCGGGTTGCTGCGCAGCGCGCGCTCCGAAGCGATGAGCGCATTCGGCGACGACGAGGTGCTGCTGGAGCGCGCCATCGTCGAGCCGCGCCACATCGAGATCCAGGTGCTGGCCGACCGGCACGGCCACGCGATCCACCTCGGCGAGCGCGACTGCTCGGTGCAGCGCCGGCACCAGAAGATCATCGAGGAAGCGCCCTCGCCCGCCGTCTCGCCCGCGCTGCGCGAACGCATGGGGCGCGACGCGGTGGCGGCAACGCTGGCGGTCGGCTACGAAGGCGCAGGCACGCTGGAATTTCTGCTCGATGGCGCGGGCCACTACTGGTTCATGGAAATGAACACGCGGCTGCAGGTCGAACACCCGGTGACCGAAGCCGTGACCGGGCTCGACCTGGTCGAGCTGCAGTTGCGCATTGCGGCCGGCGAACCCTTGCCGTTGACGCAGGCGCAGGTGCGCATCGAGGGCCATGCGATCGAAGTGCGTCTCTGCGCGGAAGACCCGACGCAGGATTTCATGCCGCAGAGCGGCACGCTGGCGCTGTGGCGTCCCTCGCCCGCGCTGCGCGTGGAGCATGGTTTGCGCAGCGGCGCCAGGGTGCCGCCCTTCTACGACTCGATGATCGCCAAGCTGGTTGGCGCCGGCCGCACGCGCGAAGAGGCGCGGCGCCGCCTGCTCGCGGGTCTGGCCGACACGGTCGCGCTGGGGTTGCCGACCAACCAGCGGTTTCTGCAGCGCTGCCTGGCGCATCCGGTGTTCGCGAGCGGCGCGGCGACGACGGCCTTCATCGGGACGGAGGGCGAGGCATTGCGCGCGCTGAATCCCGCGGCACACATGCGATCGGCGCTGCTGGCCGCCTGGCTGCTGCAGCTCGGCGCGCACTCGCCGCTGGCGAGCCGCCTGCCGACATCGCAGCGCTTTGCGCTCGACGGCCAGTTGCACGGCGCGCAGGTGACGGCACTGGGCAACGCGCGCTGGCGTGTGCACTGCGACGACGCCCCCCCCGCGCAGATCGAGCTGGTCGCAGGCGACGGCAACACGGTGCGCTATGTGTGCGACGGCCTGCAGGGCCGCGCCGTGTTCGTGCGCGAGGGCCAGCGCCTGCTGCTGCACACCGATGAGGGTGCCCACGAAGCGGTCGACCTGAGCCTCGCGCCCGTGGCACGCGCCGGTGCCGCCGCCAGCGACGGCAGCCTGCGCGCCGCGATGACCGGCCGCGTCGTCGCGCTGCTCGTGGCCGAAGGCGACACCGTCGCGGCCGGGCAACCCCTCGTGACGCTGGAGGCGATGAAGATGGAACATGTGCATGCCGCGCCGCGGGCCGGGCACGTCGCGGCGCTGCATGTGGCAGCCGGTGCGCAGGTCGCCGCGCGCCAATTGCTGGCTGAAATCGGTGAAGGTGTCAAAACATGATGGAACGCTATCGCTCGGTGTTCGCGCCCGGCCTTTTCGCGGGCCAAGTGGCCGTGGTCACGGGTGGCGGCTCCGGCATCGGCCGCTGCATCGCGCACGAACTCGCATCGCTCGGCGCACAGGTGGTGCTGGTCGGGCGCAACCGCGAAAAGCTCGAGCGCACGGCCGGCGAAATCCGCGACGACGGCGGCCAGGCCGGCTTCGAGGTGTGCGACATCCGCGACGAGGCGGCCGTGCGTGCCGCCATTGCCTCGGTCGTCGCGGCGCATGGCCGCATCGACGCACTGGTCAACAACGCGGGCGGCCAGTACATCACGCCCTTGGCCGCGATCACGGCCAAAGGCTGGGAGGCGGTGATCCACACCAACCTGACCGGCGGGTTCCTGGTGGCGCGCGAGTGCTTCGTGCAGGCGATGCAGTCAAGCGGCGGCGCCATCGTCAACATCGTGGCCGACATGTGGGGCTCGATGCCCGGCATGGGGCACAGCGGTGCCGCACGCGCCGGCATGGTGAGCTTCACCGAAACCGCAGCGCTCGAATGGGCGGCCAGCGGCGTGCGCGTGAACGCGGTGGCACCGGGCTACATCGCATCGAGCGGCATGGACCACTACCCGCCTGAAGCCGGCGACATGTTGCGCGCCATGCGTCGCACCGTGCCGGCCGGGCGCTTCGGCAACGAGGCCGAAACCTCGGCCGCAGTGGTCTTTCTGCTGAGCCCGGGCGCCAGCTTCATCAGCGGCAGCGTGTTGCGCGTGGACGGCGCGCGGCCACAGGCGCGGATGGGCTGGCCCATGGCCCTGCCCGACGCCGCCGCGCAGCAGCGCGCCGCCGTGCGCCCCTGCGACAGCTTCCACCGCGCGGCCACGCCGCGTGTTTTTGCCGAGCGCGAAGACGAACCAAACGATTGACGGAAACGGCCATGCAATACACCCACGAACACCTCGAGATCCAGAAGACGATGCGCCGCTTCATCGACGAGGAGATCAATCCGCACGTCGACGAATGGGAAGCGGCCGAGGCCTTTCCCGCACACCAGGTGTTCAAGCGCATGGGCGCGCTCGGCCTGCTGGGCCTGAACAAACCCGAGGCGTACGGCGGCGCCGGGCTCGACTACTCGTATGCGATGGCGCTGGCCGAGGCGGTCGGCCATGTGAACTGCGGCGGGGTGCCCATGGCCATCGGCGTTCAGACCGACATGTGCACCCCGGCGCTGGCGCGCTTCGGCAGCGACGAACTCCGGCGCGAGTTCCTGGCGCCTGCGATCGCGGGCGAGACGGTCGGCTGCATCGGCGTGAGCGAGCCCGGCGCCGGCAGCGACGTGGCCGGTCTCAAGAGCCATGCGCGCAAGGATGGCGACGACTACCTGATCAGCGGCCAGAAGATGTGGATCACCAACAGCCTGCAGGCCGACTGGATGTGCATGCTGGTCAACACCAGCGATGGGCCCGTGCACCGCAACAAGTCGCTGGTGATGGTGCCGATGGATTCACCCGGCATCGAGAAGGCGCAGAAGATCCGCAAGATCGGCATGCATTCGAGCGACACCGGCCTCATCTACTTCGACAACGTGCGCGTGCCGCAGCGCTATCGCATCGGCGAGGAAGGCCAGGGCTTTGTCTACCAGATGCAGCAGTTCCAGGAAGAGCGCCTCTGGTGCGCTGCGAGTTCGCTCGAGCCGATGGACGCCTGCATTGCCGACACCATCGAATGGGCGCAGCAGCGCAAGCTCTTCGGCGGCACGCTGGCCGACCAGCAATGGGTGCAGTTCAAGCTGGCCGAACTGAAGACCGAAGTGGAAGCACTGCGCGCCCTCACCTACCGCGCCTGCGAACTGCATGTGCAGGGCACCGACGTGACCGAACTGGCCTCGATGGCCAAGCTCAAGTGCGGCCGCCTCACACGCGTCGTGGCCGACACCTGCCTGCAGTTCTGGGGCGGCATGGGCTTCACCTGGGAAAACCGCGTGTCGCGCCTGTACCGCGACGGCCGGCTGGGCTCGATCGGCGGCGGCGCCGACGAGGTGATGCTGGGCATCCTGGCCAAGACCATGGGCATTGCGAAGCGGCCACCGCGGCCATGAACGACGCGCTGCAGGCCGACCGCGCGGCGCTGGCCGACACGGTGCGGCGTTTTGCCGCAGCCGAGATCGCGCCGCATGTGACGGCGTGGGACGAGGCCGGCGAGTTTCCGCGCGCGCTGTACGCGCGTGCCGCTGCGCTCGGTCTGCTCGGCCTCGGCTACCCCGAGTCGCTCGGCGGCACGCCGGCGACCCATGCGCTGAAGGTGGCGATGACGGTCGCCATCGCGCGCCACGGCGCCAGCGGCGGCGTGCTGGCCAGCCTGTTCTCGCACAACATCGGCTTGCCGCCGGTGCTGCTGCACGCGAGCGAAGCGGTGCGCCACGAGGTGATTCCGCCCGTGCTGAGCGGCGAGAAGATCGCGGCACTGGCGATCACCGAGCCGGGCGGCGGCTCCGACGTGGCGGCGCTGCGCACGACGGCACGGCGTGTTGCGGATGCAGGGGGCGACCACTACGTCGTCAACGGCGAGAAGACCTTCATGACCTCCGGCATGCGCGCCGACTGGCTCAGCGTGGCAGTGCGCACCGGCGAATCTCGCGGCGCAGCCGGTATCTCGATGCTGCTGGTGCCGGGCGATGCAGCGGGCCTTTCGCGCACACGCCTCGCCAAGATGGGCTGGCTCTGCTCCGACACCGCCACGCTGCATTTCGACAACGTGCGCGTGCCCGCGCGCTACCTGCTCGGCGACGAGGGCGCGGGTTTCCGCATGATCATGGGCAACTTCAACGGCGAGCGGCTGGCGCTCGCGGCCGGCGCACTCGGCTTCGCGCAGGCCTGCCTCGACGAGGCGCTGGCCTGGGCGCGTGCGCGCAAGACCTTCGGCACATCGCTGATCGACCACCAGGCGATCCGCCACAAGCTGGCCGACATGCAGATGCGCATCGCATCGACCGAGGCGTGGGTCGACGCCGTTGCAGCGCAGGGCGACGCGCTCGAAGCGCAGGGCATCGCGAACGCGCCCGAATGGGTGGCCGCGATCTGCCTGCTGAAGAACCACGCCACGCAAACCATGCAGTTCTGCGCCGACGCAGCGGTGCAGATCCTCGGCGGCATGGGCTTCATGCGCGGCACGGTGAGCGAGCGCATCTACCGCGAGGTCAAGGTGATGATGATCGGCGGCGGCGCCGAGGAGATCATGAAGGAACTGGCAGCGAAGCAGCTGGGCTGGTAGCCTGCCGGCTGTTGACTCAGCCAAGGACAGACACCGCATGAAGACGATCAAGGGCCCGGCCATCTTTCTGGCCCAGTTCACGGGTGACACCGCACCGTTCAACTCGCTCGACGCCATCGCCGGCTGGGCCGCCGGCCTCGGCTACAAGGGCGTGCAGATCCCGAGCTGGGATGCCCGCATCTTCGACCTGAAGAAGGCCGCGGAAAGCAAGACCTACTGCGACGAGGTGCAGGGCACGCTGGCCGTGCACGGGCTCTCGATCACCGAACTCTCCACGCACCTGCAAGGCCAGCTGGTGGCGGTGCATCCGGCCTATGACGCGGGCTTCGACGGCTTTGCCGCGGCCGAAGTGCGCAACGATCCGGTCAAACGCCAGCAATGGGCGGTCGAACAATTGCACCTGGCCGCGAAGGCTTCGACCAACCTGGGCCTGACGGCTCATGCCACCTTCTCGGGCGCACTGGCCTGGCCCTATCTTTATTCCTGGCCACCGCGCCCGCCGGGCCTGATCGAAGAGGCCTTCGACGAGCTCGCGCGCCGCTGGCGGCCGATCCTCGACGCCTTCGACGCGGCCGGCGTCGACGTCTGCTACGAGATCCACCCGGGCGAAGACCTGCACGACGGCGTCACCTACGAGATGTTCCTGGAGCGTGTCGGCGGCCACCCGCGCGCCTGCCTGCTCTACGACCCGAGCCACTTCGTGCTGCAGCAGCTCGACTACCTGGCCTACATAGACCACTACCACGAGCGCATCAAGATCTTTCATGTGAAGGATGCCGAGTTCAACCCGACCGGCAAGCAGGGCGTGTACGGCGGCTTCCAGACCTGGCTCAACCGCGCCGGGCGCTTCCGCTCGCTCGGTGATGGGCAGGTCGATTTCGGCGCGATCTTCTCGAAGATGGCCGCCTATGACTTTCCGGGCTGGGCCGTGCTGGAGTGGGAGTGCTGCATCAAGCACCCGGAAGACGGTGCGCGCGAAGGCGCCCGGTTCATTGCCGATCACATCATCCGCGTGGCCGACCGTGCGTTCGACGACTTCGCGGGCGGTGGCGCCGACACGGCCGCCAACCGCAAGATGCTGGGGATCGCACCATGATGGCCAACCTCACGCCGTTCCTGCTGCACTGGGCCATCACCGCGGTGTCGCTCTGGATCGCGAGCCTGCTGTTTCGCGGGCTCTCGTTTTCGAGCACCTGGTCGCTCGTGATCTCGGCGCTGTTGCTGGGCCTGGCGAACGCGGTGGTGAAGCCGCTGCTGATCGTGCTGACGCTGCCGCTCACGCTGGTGACCTTCGGGCTCTTCCTGCTGGTGATCAACGCGCTGATGATCCTGCTGGTGGCGGCGCTGGTGCGCGGCTTCAAGGTGTCGGGCTTCTGGACGGCGCTGTTCGCGAGCCTGTTCATCTCGATCCTGAGCATCGTGATCGGCGGCTTCTTCGTCGGCGGCCCGCCCGAAACCGAGATCCGCATGCCGAGCAGCGGGCAGTGGTTATAGCGCTGCATTTCTGCTATTGAATTGATAGCGCCAAGGCGGCGCTACGCGTTAGAGCTCACCGACGGCATCGGCTTCGTCGTGATTGCGATGGGCGTGTTCGGCTACGGCGAAATCATCGGCAACCTCTCGCAGCCGGGCGAAGTGCCGTTCGGCAAGGGCAACATCCGCGGTGTCGCCTCGCCGGAATCGGCCAACAACGCCGGTGCGCAGACCTCGTTCATCCCGCTGCTGACGCTCGGCATTCCGCCCAACGCCGTGATGGCGCTGATGGTGGGTGCCATGACGATCCACAACATCCAGCCCGGCCCGCAGGATGGTCGCGGCCTTCGGATTCATCGGCTACCTTTTCCTCAAGCTCAAGACCGAGCCGGCGCCGCTGCTGCTGGGCTTCATCCTCGGACCGATGATGGAAGAGAACCTGCGCCGCGCGCTGCTGCTGTCGCGCGGCACCTGGAGCGTGTTCGTCACGCGGCCGCTCTCGGCCGGCCTGCTGGTGGCCGCGGCGCTGCTGCTGGGCATCGTGCTGCTGCCGTCGATCAAGGCGAAGCGGGAAGAGGCATTCGTCGAAGAATAGGCTCGCTCCCAGGCTGCGCGCACTTCGTGTCGCTTCGCCTACCCCCTGCCGGGGGCGACACCAGCGGCCCGGCAAAGCCGGTTCCGCGGTGTCTCACGAACAGGAAAGCCGCCTTTGGGCGGCTTTCCTCTGGCGGGGTGGGGCGGTGTAGACTGCTTGGTTTTTCGCTCTGGGCGGTATGGTGCAAGTGTCACGGCGTACTGGGGTCACCGGTTCGACGCTCGTTCGCTTGCTCGCTCGACTGGCCGACACCGACGCGCCCGAATCCAAACAAGCGTTCGCTGATCGACTGAGCCAATGGCTTGGCTGGACGGACGCGATCTCGCTGTCCGCGGCGTTGAGCGGCAGCCCGGCGACGGCGCGATCCGGCGCGGCGGCTGACGCCAGTGCCGAACGAGCCCAGTGCGCGCGCGTGCGCAGCGCGGCGGCGAGCGCCATCGCCGAAGACATGCGCGGCGCCGCCATGGACACGGACACAACCACCGGCTTCTCGCCCTGGCGCCAGCGCTACCTGGCGCGGCAACAGGCGATGGCGACGAGCATCGGCGCGCTGCGGGGCCGTCTGCGGGAGACGCTGGCGGCCCGATCGCCGGCGATGGCCCGGCTGGCGGCGGTGGATGCCGTCATGGAGCAGGTGCTGGGCGCGCACGAACACCGCCTGCTGGCCACCGTGCCCGCCTTGCTCGAAAAGCATTTCAAGCGCCTGCGCCCGGCCGACCCGGCGCAGGACGCGCCAGACAACAGTGAAGTCCAACCCCAAGCGTGGCTGGACGTGTTCGGCCAGGACATGCAAAGCGTGTTGCTCGCCGAACTGGACATCCGATTGCAACCGGTCGAAGGGCTGCTCGAAGCCCTTGCGACCCGCTAACCAGACTGCCATGACCCGATCTCTTCACTACACCGCCTTCTTCATCGGCCTGGCCGCCATCGGCTGGGTCGGCGCCGGCTACATCGGCTCCAACCCTTTGGCGCTGATGATCACGCTGCTGGTCGGCGCGTTCTACCTGATGGGCGCGCTGGAGCTGCACCGCTTTCACGATGCGACCGCCACCCTGGCGCGCGCCGTAGCAGACATGCCCGCGCCGCCGGCGAACCTGGGCCAGTGGCTCGACCAGTTGCATCCGTCCCTCCACAACGCGGTGCGCCTGCGCATCGAAGGCGAGCGCGTCGGTCTGCCCGGCCCGGCCCTGACGCCCTACCTGACCGGTCTGCTGGTGCTGCTGGGCATGCTTGGCACCTTCGTGGGCATGGTGGTCACACTGAACGGCACCGGCACGGCGCTGGAGAGCGCATCGGATCTGCTGGCCATCCGCTCGTCCCTGGCCGCCCCGGTCAAGGGCCTGGGGCTGGCGTTCGGCACCTCGCTCGCGGGCGTTGCGGCATCGGCGATGCTGGGCCTCATCTCCGCCTTGTGCCGGCGCGACCGGCTGCAGGCTGCGCAGCTGCTCGACACGCGGATTGCGACCACCTTGCGCGTCTTCTCCCTGGCCCATCAGCGCGAGGAGTCCTTCAAGCTGCTGCAGCGGCAGGGCGAGGCGATGCCCGCGCTGGTCGATCGGCTGCAGGCCATGATGGTGGCGATGGAACGGCAGAGCCAGGTGTTGAACGAGCGCCTGATCGCCAACCAGGACAGCTTCCACGGCAAGGCCGAGGCTGCGTATGCCGGCCTGGCTTCTTCCGTCGGCCGATCGCTGAAGGACAGCCTGACGGAAAGCGCCCGCGCTGCCGGCGCGACGATCCAGCCGGTCGTCGAGGCCACGATGGCCGGAATCGCGCGAGAGACGGCTTCGTTGCACAAGACCGTCGAGAACAGTGTGCAGCGGCAACTCGACGGACTGTCAACGCGCCTGGAGGCCACCACCGCCACCGTGGCGGACATCTGGCAGACCGCGCTCGCCGGGCACCAGCGCGCGAGCGAGGCGTTGTCCACGGACTTGCGCGCTTCGCTCGACCAGCACGCAGTGTCGTTGCTGGGCACGGTGGGCCAGGCGCATTCGGATCTGCAGGCCGAGATGGCCTCGCGGGATCAGCAGCGGCTGGCGGCCTGGAGCCAGGCGCTCGAGGCGATGGCCGTGTCGCTCCAGCAGGAATGGCAACAGGCGCGTGTGCGCAGCGAGAGCCAGCAGCAGGCGATCTGCAAGACACTGGTACAGACCGCCCACGACATCACCGCCCAAACCGAAGCGCACGCGCGCAGCACCATCGCCGAGATCGCCCAGCTCATGCAGGCGGCATCGGAAGCGCCGCGCGCCGCGGCCGAGGTGATTGCCGAACTGCGCCAGAAGCTGTCCGACAGCATGGTGCGCGACAACTCGATGCTGGAGGAGCGCAGCCGCATCCTCGGCACGTTGGAGACCCTGCTCAATGCAGTGAACCACGCATCGACCGAGCAGCGTACGGCAATCGACGCGCTGGTCGGCGCATCGGCGGACCTGCTGGACCGGGTCGGCACGCGCTTCACCGACAGGGTCGATGCCGAAGCCGGCAAGATGGCCGAGGTCGCCGCACAGCTCACCGGCAGCGCCGTCGAGGTGGCGAGCCTGGGCGAGGCGTTCGGCCTGGCCGTGCAGCTGTTCAGTCAATCGAACGACAAGCTTGGCGCCCAGCTGCAGCGCATCGAGGGCGCGCTCGGCAAGTCCATGGTGCGCAGTGACGAACAACTCGCCTACTACGTGGCGCAAGCCAGGGAAGTCGTCGACCTGAGCATGCTGTCGCAAAAGCAGATCGTCGAAGATCTGCAGCGGCTCGCCAGCCAGCAGGCACTCGCGGGCAGCGAAGCGTGATGACCGAGATGACGGAGCACGGCGATGGCGGCATGGAGTCGTCGGTGCCAGTCTGGGCCGTGTTCGGCGACCTGATGTCGGGGCTGCTGGGCGCCTTCGTGCTGATCCTGGTGTGCGTGCTGGGCATGCAGCTGGAGCTCGCGACCCGGCTGGAAGCCGAGGTCAAGCAGCGGCAGGTGGAGGCGCAGCGCCTCCGGACGCTCGAGCAGGCCCTCGCCGGGCCGCTGGCGGCCGGCCGGGTGACGCTGAACAACGGACGCATCGGCATCAGCGGCAGCGTGCTGTTTGCCCTCAACTCCGCGGAACTGCAGCCCGAAGGCCGGCAACTGCTGAAGAGCCTGGCCGCACCGCTGGACGCTTACCTCCAGGCCCGTGACGAGATCCTGATGGTGAGCGGCTTCACCGACGATCGACAGGTGCGCGGCGGCAACCGCCAGTTCGCCGACAACTGGGAGCTGTCGGCCCAGCGGGCCTTGACGGTGACGCGGGCGTTGATCGAGGAGGGACTTCCCTCGGCCTCGGTCTTTGCCGCGGCCTTCGGTGCGGAGCAGGCGGTGGCCTCGAATGCCGATGCCGACGGACGCTCCAGGAACCGGCGCGTGGAAATGGCGCCGACACCGAAGCGATCCGACGCAACCCTGAAGAAGCCCCGTGAGTAGCACCGACGCCGGGGCCATGCTCGACGCCTGGCGCGAGCGTGGCGACCATCACTACGATCCCGTCCGCTTCCGTTTCATCGAAGCGCTCGCGACGCGGGCGGCGGCGCAGCGCGGCGATGCGAGACGCATCCTCGACGAGAAGCTGGCCCGGCTGCTGGCGGCGTACGGCGAGGATCTCGACCAAAGAGTCTCGTGTGCGGACGCCGCAGCGCGCCCACCCCCGCCACCCGATCGCGGGCCGCTCGCGGAGCTGGTCGACCACATTGGCCGGCATGCATCGACCCACGACGTCGAAACGCTGAGCTACTTCAGAAGCACCTGGTCAAGGCTCAGCGCCGAGCGGCGGCTGACACAGTCGCTGGCGAAGCTGCCGGAGAATGCCGGCCCGCTCAACTCGCACCAGCTCGTGCACCGGTCGCTCACGCTGATGCGTGAGCTGTCGCCGGAGTACCTGCACCGGTTCATGGCGTACGTCGACACCCTGCTATGGATCGATCAGGCGAATGCCGGCAGCACTCCGGCGGGTGCGGACGTGCCGCGCGGCGAGAGCCACCGGAAGACGGCGCGCGCCAGATCTACCACCGCACCTTGAGGCCGACGGCGCCCTGCACCGAAGACTTCACGCGGGCATCGCCGCCGCTGCTGAACAGGCGCCCCACTTCGCCGTAGATGCTTGCGGCGGGCGTCACGGCCAGCGTGAAGCCGCCGGCCAGTTCGGCCGAGGTGTAGCCGCTGGCGCTGGCGATGCGCGTGGTGGCTGCCGGGCCGATGAACTCGGCAACGTCGGCGCCGCGGCCCGTGCGGTACAGGTTCGCGCGCGCGTAGGGCTGAAGCAGGCCGGCGCCGGTCGCGATGTCGCCCTTGATGCGCACGCCCAGGCGGCCGATCCAGCCGCCGTCGGCGTCCTGCCGCACGTTCGCGCCGCTGATCTGCACGTCGTCGAAGCGCGTGCGCTGGTGGATCAGCTGTGCCTGCGGCTCGATGCGCCAGCCCTCGGCCAGCGCGAAGGACTGGCCGACCTCGATCGACGCCGTCACGCTGCGGGCCTTGCCCGAGGCGCCCGGATTGCCGTCGGGGCGCACGCCGTAGCGATGGCTGCCGGCCTGAACCACGGCATCGGCATACAGGCCGCTCGCGTCCATCCAGGTCGCATACCCTCCAAGGTAGCGCGATTGCAGTTCGTTGTGGCCGACCTTTGCGGTGATGCCGCGCGCGTTGCCGCTCACGTCCGCGCTGCCGTCCAGGGTGCCGACGTAGACGCCTGCGCGCCAGTTGCCGTTGGCCAGCAGGTCGGTGCCGGCCTGCAGGCCGCTGACGTGGCCGCGGCTTTGCGCAAGTGCAACGCCGGCCTGGCGGATGTCGAGGTCGCTGTAGACAGCACGGGCCCAGGCGCGGCGCATCGCGCCGGTGTCGCCGGGTGCAGCCGCTGCCTCGTCGCCGATGCGGCGGTTCAGGTTGCCCAACATGCCGAGGTCGGCCTGGCGAAGTTGCGCCGGCAGCGCCGCAAAGAGCGGGACTTCGGCGCGGTAGGTCGGCACGCTCACCGGCGGCAAGGTCGGCGAGGCGGGCGTGTCCGCAGTCGGGGTGGGCGCGGTCGGGGTGGCCGGCACGACGGTCGTCGCCGAACGCAGGTACCAGTTCTCGCCGGCGCCCTGCGCATCGGCCGCATACAGGCGGTACTCGTAGGCGCCCGCATCGACATGGCTGCCGCTCAGTGCGAAGCCGTCCTTGGTGGTCTGGGCGGTGGTGGTGGCGCCGCTGCCCGCGCTCACCACCTCGATGCCGTTGCCGGTGGTGAGGCCCCCCAGGCCGCCGACGTTGTTGATCTGCAGGAGCGTGTTGCCGCTGACCGCACCGCCGTTGATGACGATCCGGTCGGTCTGCGAGCCGGAATCGCCCAGCGAAGTATTGAGCCGCACCGTGCCGCCCCGCCCGACCCAGTTGCCGTTGACGGTCAAGGTCTTCGGCACAAGTGCCGCAGCGGGTGGCTGGAAGTCGATGCGGCCGGCAAGGGTCAGGCCGCTCAGGGATGAATCGCCGGTCATCGTCCAGCGGCTGGTGCCGTCGATGTTCAGGGTGACCGGATCGATAGCGCCCGTCAGGCTCGAGGCGTTCAGCAGACTCAGGCTGACGGCACTGCTGGCGTCCGTCACGATATTGCCGGTCAGTGTGCTTCGATTGGCAGTCAGCGCAAACGTGCTGCCGTTGGTGACATTCAACAGCCTGCTGCCGGAGGCGGCCGTGGCCGTGCTGTTGTTCAGCACGAGTGCAGAGCTGCCGGTTGCCGCATTGACCTGAATCAGATCGCCCGAGGTGTTGCTGATGGCAAAGCCGTCAAAGCGGGCACTCTGGTCTGCGCCCGCCAGAAAACCCACCGCAACGCCCGCTGCGTTGACCGTGCCACCACCCGTGGCCACGAGGGTGGCGTTGCTTCCGGCCAGCAGCGCGCCATAGCTCGTCGCGTCGGTGGTGTTGATCTGAAGCGCACCGGTCGCCGTGATGGCGCCGCCCAGGTCGGCCAGCACGCCGGCAGCGTAGGACTCCAGATTGCCGCTCGGGAAGTCTGCCTGCGTGGCGCCGCTCACATTGATGAGCGTGCTGCCCGCCAGGTTCACCTGGGAACCGGCGTCCCGCGAAGAGATGCCTTGGCCATTGACGCCGGTGACGTTGATCGACGTGGCCGAAGACGCGTTCGCATCCACGATACCGCCGGTGACTGCGCGGATCCCGGATCCGTTGATGCTGCTGATGTTGAGCGTGGCCGGCCCGCTGTAGATGATGCGGCCCGCGCTGGTGACTTTCAACGCGGACGCCTGCACGCCGCTGGTGGTGAGATTCAACGCGCCATTCAATGTGATCGTGGCCGAAGTGGCCGCCGCAATGGCATCCGATCTGTTGTCCGCCGCGGTGTTGATGGTCACGGCGCCATTGGCGATCAGGGCCGAACCGGTGAGTGCGCGGATCCCTGGGGCAAATGCAGCGCCGCTGCCCATGGTGATGTTGACGGTGCCGTTCAGCGTGACGAGGGTGCCGCTGTCTTCCGTCAGCACGCCGTGGTTGCCCGACCCGTTGGACAGCGTGATCGACAGCGGCCCATTGACGGTGATGGCGCCGCCCGTGCCCGCACGAAGCCCCCCGTTTCCGGTGGTCGCGCCAGCCCTGCTGATGGTGGCGCCACCTTGCAGGTTGACTTGCGAGCCCGCACCCGCAGCGGACGCGCCGAACACGCTGTTTTGGGCCAAAGGCGTCGTCAGGGCGGCAGCGGCGTTGACCACGCCCCCGGTCAGCGAAGACACGGCACCCCGGCCCGATACCACGCCGACGCCGGTGTAGCTGCCCATGGCGGCGCAGATCGATGCCGCATTGGCCTGGAGTCGGACGCCTGCGACGCTGGAGCAGGCTGCCAGGGCGGCGTTCGGAAGAAGGCCGGTCGCCAGCGTCAGGATTGCGATGGGAACGATTGGGCGGGCGTGCGGCTTTTTTGCGGGCTGTGCGGGGAAACGGTAATTCATCGGAGACGTTAGGAGCCAGGCTGGGTTTTTGCCCTGCCCTGGGCGTGCGACTCGCCCAAACTTCACTCCCTGAGGTCACTCACGATTCCGCTCTACTGCTGCGAATATCCGGCGCAGAAGTATTGATTACCTGTTGCAAACAAGATAGGGCAATAGTTCTCAAATTCGAACGAATTCGCCTTGCCTCAGAACGACGGCCGCGCCTGCACGCTACGTGTAGATGGTTTGCCCGCCGATGCCCACCAGCTTGCCGTACGTCGCCGCCGACCAGCCCAGCTTGCTGCGATGCGCGGCCAGGCGCGCCGCGCTGAATCGTCGGCGCGGGCCTTTTGGCATTTCCGGGTTTTGACGGATTCCGGTGGTGCCCTTCCAGGGTCGACCCCCGGTAGGGCCGCCACGCGGATGCCGCGCTCGGCCGGCTCCAACAGCTCAACCGGGTTTGCCGTGCAGGCGCAGCCCGACCAGCATCAGCAGTGCCGCCAGCACCAGTGCGCCGCTGAGCAGATACAGACTCAGCGTGAAGCCGCCGGTAGCGGTCTTGATCGCACCCACCACCAACGGTGCGACCAGTCCGGCGCAGCCGCCGATGGTCGAGATCAGCGCGATGCCCGCAGCTGCCGCGTTCTTCGACAGCAGGGTTCCCGGCACCGTCCACAGGATCGTGAACGCGCTCGAGATGCCGATGGCGGCAAGTGCGAGGCAGGCCACGGCGGGCACCGGGCTCTTCATGAACAGCGTCGTCAGCGAAAGCCCGAGCGCACCGATGCAGGCAGTGATGGCGAAATGCCACCGGCGCTCGCCCTGGCGATCCGAGTGGCCGCCGATGATGATCATCGCGGCGATGCCCGCCAGCGCCGGCACCGTTGAATAGAAGCCGATCTGGAGCACCGTCAGCCCCATGCCCTTGAGCATGGTCGGCTGCCAGAACGCCATCGCGTAGACGCCGAGGATGACCAGGAACGAGATGAAGCCGAGCAGCCAGACGCGCCCGTCGCGCAGCGCGCTGGCGACCGTCTGCCGCTCGTGTGAACCGTGCGCCGCATGATCGTGCTCCAGCAGATGGCGCACGCGCTGCTTCTCGACATCGTTCAGCCAGGGCGCGTCGGCGGGCGTGTTCGAGAGCAGGCAGAACGCGGCCACGCCCAGCATCACGCTCGGCACGCCTTCGACCAGGATCAGCCACTGCCAGCCCGCCAGGCCGTATGCCCCGTCCAGGCTGGTCATCACGATGCCTGCCAGCGGCCCCGCAAAGAGGGGCGCCGCAGCGGGGCCCATGAAGAACAGCGCTGTGGCCTTGGCGCGGCGCCCGGCGGGAAACCAGAGCGTCAGGTAGAACAGGATGCCCGGCGCAAAGCCGGCCTCGAACACGCCGAGCAGGAAACGCAGCACGTAGAAGTGCGTTGGCGTCGTCGCGAACATCATCGCGGCCGAGGTCAGCCCCCACAGGCCCATGATGCGCAGCAGCGTCGTGCGCACGCCTATCTTCGCGAGCATCAGGTTGCTCGGAATCTCGAACACCGCATAGCCGATGAAGAAGATGCCGGCACCGAGGCCGAAGACGGTATCGCTGAAATTGAGCTGATCCTTCATCTGCAACTGCGCGTAGCCGATGTTGGTGCGGTCCAGGTAGTTCAGCACGTAGCAGGCAAACAGCAGCGGCAGCAATCGCCACGTGATCTTGCGAAAGAGCGTGTCGTCGCTGGTCTCGGCCAGCGGTGGCGCGGCGGCTCCGGCGGCCAGGGTGGCTGTGTTCATCGTTTTGTTTCTCCTCGGGTGTGGGTCAGCCACGCGCGAGTGTGCCAAATCGCCGGCGTACACCCGAGCGTCTGGTGTGGAGCGACGCCGTGGATCGCCGCAGCCGCTGTTCCCGAGCCTTCAAATGCTGATGGAGCGCAGGTGCGCACTGGTATCGCGTGCCGCACGCGTCCGGCCCGGCGGACGATTCGAACACGCAGCTTGCCATCGTAGCTAGGCCGCTTGAATCGCAATACTCAGCCATTCGGCATGTAGGCAACGGACACCCCGCGGATTCATAGTTGCGATACCCGACATTTCGAGGATCCGTATGAGAGCAACGAACGGCATTCGAGCGCTTCTGGCAACCTTCACTGTTTCGTTCGCCACCTTCGGTGCGCAGTCGTCCGGTGCAACTGACCTCACGGGCTCGGGCTCGACCTTCGCTTACCCGATCATGCTGAGATGGGCGGCAGGCTTTTACGCCAAAACCGGCTCCAAAGTGCACTACCTTGCCATCGGCTCTGGAGCCGGTATCCAGCAAGTCAAATCTGGCCAGTCAACCTTCGGCGCTTCTGACAAGCCGTTGTCGCCCGACGAACTCAAGTCTGCAGATCTGATGCAGTTTCCGATCGTGATCGGAGGAGTGGTCGCGGTGGTCAACCTCAATGGCGTCGCGCCAGGCAAATTGCGCCTGACTGGCGACCTGCTTGCCGGCATATATCTGGGGAAGATTTCGAACTGGAGCGACCCGGCGATTGCCGCCCTGAACCCTGATCTGACACTTCCAAACCTGCCGATCAGTGCGACGTATCGATCCGATGCGTCGGGCACTACGTTCAACTTTTCCAACTACCTCGGCAAAGTGAGTGAGGAATGGAGGACGAAAGTCGGGGAAGGAACGATGCTCAAATGGCCCGTGGGCACAGGCGGCAGCGGCAACGATGGCGTGGCACGCTACGTCAACTACGCCAAGGGATCGATCGGCTATGTAGAGCTCTCGTACGCGATCCAGAACAAGATGACGTACACCATGCTGCGCAACAGGAGCGGCGCCTTTGTCAGCCCATCGATCGAGAGCTTCGAGGCCGCCGCCGCCAGCGCCACATGGAGGAGCCCGGACTTTTATGAGTTGCTGACAGACGCGCCCGGCGAGCAATCCTGGCCGATCACTGCCACCACCTTCGCGCTGGTTCCACGGCATGGACGCGAACCGGCACGCTCGGCCGAAGCAATGAACTTCTTCAGGTTCTCGCTCGAGCAGGGCAAGGCTGATGCCCGCAAGTTGAACTACGTTCCTTTGCCCGATAACCTGGTCCGCCAGATCGAAGCATCCTGGGAGCGGTGAGCCGCCAGCGCTCGTAGCCTTCGCCGTCCTGTTCGACGGGATGCCCGAAACCGGACGATGCGCTCACTCGAGCGCCTTCCGTTACCAATGCTTCACCGGCCTGTCATGGTCGCTGCCTCTAATGCTCTGACAACCAAGGAGCATCCCATGCATGAACCTGCAAAGCGGCTATGGCGGCTGTGCGCAATGGCCCTCACCATGACGCTGGCCGCCTGCGGGGGTGGCAGCAGCGGAGCTGGTAGCACGGCTGCAACAGGACTGAACTCGAGCGCGGCCAAGTCGGGCGCTGCCTCGAATGAGACCGCGGCGCAGGATGGCAAGTCCTCCTCTTCAAGCAACAGCGACACCGATGTCCGCTACGCACCCTGATCAATCCAACAGTAGAAGAGCATGACCTCACGCCGCAAATTCTTGAAAAGCAGCGCAACCGGTGGCCTGGCCGCCGCCACGCTGGCCACCTTCCCGCCCAGCATCCGGCGTGCGCTTGCGATCCCCGCGCACAACGCGACGGGCACCATCAGGGACGTTGAACACATCGTGATCCTGATGCAGGAAAACCGCTCGTTCGATCAGTATTTCGGGACGATGAAGGGAGTGCGCGGTTTCGGCGACCGCTTCACGATTCCGCTGCCACAGGGACGCAGCGTGTGGCAGCAAGGGGACGCCAGCGGACAGCCTGTGTTGCCCTATCACCTGGATCAGACCCAAGGCAACGCGCAGCGCGTCAGCGGCACGCCGCACTCGTGGATCGATGGCGAGAACGCCTGGGATGGTGGACGCACTTACCAGTGGCCCAAGTTCAAGGGCGCCAACGCGATGAGCTACTACAAGGAGGCGGAACTGCCGTTTCAGTTCGCGTTGGCCAATGCCTTCACCTTGTGCGATGGCTACCACTGCTCGATGCACACCGGCACCAACTCCAACCGAATGTTCCTTTGGACCGGCACCAACGGCCCCACTGGAGCAGGCGTCGCCTCCGTCAACAACGAATGGGATTCGATCGATGCATCGACGCTGGGCTACCAGTGGAAAACCTATCCCGAACGACTGCAGGAAGCCAAGGTCAGCTGGATCGTCTACCAGAACATGCCTGACAATTTTGGCGACAATCCGCTCGCCGGCTTTAAGCAGTACCGCAAGGCCAACGAAGCGTCCGGCAAACCCGTGAGCAACGAGGCGCTGTCACCCGCCTATGATCCGGCGAGCGACGACACGGGCAACCCGCTGTACAAGGGGATTGCCAACACGATGCCCGGCGAGTACGGCAATGCCGACAGCTACTTCGAGCGCTTTCGCCAGGACATCAAGAACGGCAAGTTGCCGCAGGTGTCGTGGGTGGTCGCACCGGCCACCTATTCTGAACACCCAGGTCCGTCGAGCCCGGTGCAGGGCGCGTGGTACATCCAGGAAACGCTGGACGCACTGACCGCGGTGCCCGAGGTCTGGAGCAAGACGGTGCTGTTCATCAACTTCGACGAGAACGACGGGTATTTCGACCACTACCCATCGCCTGCCGCGCCATCCATCAACGCCGATGGCACGTCAGCCGGCAAGACAACACTTCGGGCTTCGCAGGTCGCGTACGAGCGGTTCAACTACCCGGCGCCGCCCGGCACCACCAGCCAGCCGCCACCCGACGGTCGCGTCTTCGGCCCCGGCATTCGCGTACCGATGTACGTGGTGTCGCCCTGGAGCCGGGGCGGTTGGGTCAATTCGCAGGCCTTCGACCACACGTCAGTGATCCGGTTCATCGAGAAACGCTTTGGCGTCAAGGAGGACAACATCAGTCCATTCCGGCGCGCAGTGTGTGGCGACTTGACAAGCGCCTTCAATTTCGAGCGGCCCAACGACGAACGCCTGCCGACGCTGGCCGGCCGCAAGTCGCGCGCTCAGGCCGACGCGCTGCGCGCTGCGCAGGACGCCCTTGCCCAGATTGTTCCTCCGGCGAACGCGTTGCTGCCGCTTCAGGCAACAGGTACGCGGCCTTCACGCGCGTTGCCGTATGAGTTGCATGCGAGCGCACGATGCGACGGGTTGCGTGGCCAGGTCAAGCTGATCTTCGCCAACACTGGCGACGCAGCTGCAGTCTTCCATGTTTACGACAAGCTGAACCTCGATCGGCTTCCGCGCCGTTACATGGTGGAGGCCAACGAGCGCCTCGATGACGACTGGTCTGCGGGCGCGGACAACGCCGGCAAATACGACTTGTGGGTGCTGGGCCCCAACGGATTCCATCGTCACTTCACCGGTGATCTCAACACGCTGAAATCGCGTGGCGCGCCCGAGCCCGAAATTCGCGTGGGCTACCAGGTGCGTCGCGGTGAAATTCATCTGAAGCTGCGCAACGACGGCGAACGCGCATGCTGGTTCACTGTGGAAGCAAAGGCCTATCTGCCCGATCGCGGCGACCGCGCGTGGCGCGTGCGCCTGAAGGGCGGCGAAGACGCCGGCAGGCACTGGGATCTGGACGGCAGCGGCCAGTGGTACGACTTCGAGGTGAAGTGCGATGCCGACCCGGTGTGGTCGCGCCGCTTTGCCGGCCGTGTCGAAACCGGCCGCCACTCGGTCAGCGATCCAGCAATGGGGCAATCCGGCGTCTGAGGCCGCGCGCCGGGCGTCACGGCGCGGTTCACCCGGTCGTCATGGATGGCAGATGCCGTCCGGTCAGGCCCGCGCGCAGCCGCAACCTCAGCCCCACGGGCGACATCGTGAACGCCAGCCGCTCCTGCACGCTCGTGCCGTCAGCGGTCGAGACGTCGGCGATCTCGAACGCGCCGAGCAGCATGGCGGCCACCATCTTCATCTCCGACAGCGCAAGGTAGCGGCCGGGACAGGTGCGCGGCCCGGCGCCGAAAGGCATGGCGACCCGCTTGGCCGAGCTCGCCGCCCGGCCCGGACCATCCCCGGCGAGCCAGCGTTCCGGCCGGAACGCCTGGGGATCGGCGAAATGCGCGGCATTCACGGCCCCGGGGCGCATCAGGCACATCACCGGCGTGCCGGCAGGCACGGCCACGCCGTCCACCACGGTGTCGCGCACTGCCTCCTGGATGAGGAGCGGGGCAACCGGCTTCAGCCGCATCGTCTCGTGCGCACAGGCTTCCACGAAATCGAGTTGGCCCAACTGCTCGTGGGTGGGATGGGATTGGGTGCCGAGCACGCGGCGAACTTCCTCGGTGGCCCGTTGCGCGGCTTCGGGATGGCAATGCAGCAGCCAGACCATCCACGCCAGCGTGTTGGCCGTCGTGTCCTCGCCGGCCAGCAGCATGGTCAGCATGTTGCCGGAGACGTCCTCGTCGGTCAGCTCGGAGCCGGGCCGGTCGCGCTCGGCGACCATGGCTTCGATGAGGTTGCGGGGGTGCTCGCGCAGTTCAGGGTCGTCGGCGAGCCGCTGCCTCGCAGCGGCGATGAAGCCGTTCACCGCGCCGTGAACGGCCACCAGATCCTCTTCCACCGCCCGGTCGCGCCGCGTCAGCCAGCGCGGCAGCGGCGACAGCACGCGCTTGGCCAGCGCCGGCAGCAGCTTGTCCAGGTGCTGCTGGATCACTTCGTCGTCCGACTCCAGCGTGTTGATGTCGGTGCCGAAGGCCAGGCCGGCGGTCACGTCGACGGTGTAGCGCATCAGATCCGCCTGCAGGTCGATGGCAAGCCCGGCGTCGGCGGCCTGGCGCCAGCGGCGCTCGAAGCGCTGCGTGACCTTCACCAGCATGGGATGGAAGGCCTTGATGTGGGCCGGATCCAGGCCGCGCAGCACCATGGGCCGGTGCCGTCTCCATTCGTCGCCATTGACGGTGAACAGGCCATTGAAGCCCAGCGAGCGAGCCGCTGCGTTGAGCTTTGCGCCGCGCTGGAATCCGTCGGGCCGGTCGCGCAGCACCGCGGCGACCGTCCCAGGGTTGGAGATGACGACGAACTCGCGGGAGGCGATGCGGAACCGGTAGATCTCGCCGTACTCCCGCGCCCACTGCTCGACCTGCTGATGCAGGCGTTCGCGCTCGATCTGGAGGGCATTGCCCAGCAGAGGCAGGCCGCGGGGCCCTGGCAACTCGCGAATGCGACGCACGGGTGCATCCGCACGCGGTTCATCGGTGGTGATCGCCATGTCGGCCCCTTCGTGCGCCGGCGCGCCAAAAGCGCGGCATCTTATCTCGCGATGAGCGCCGCCCGGCCGCCCGAAGGCGCTCGCCCCCTCCTTCAGGAGGGGGGGCGAAGTCCACGCAGTGGCGAGCCTGGGGGAGGTTATTCACGACTGCCATCAGAAGCCGAACTGGAAGAGCTGGTTGTCCAGCCAGCGCCGCAAAACGTCCACGGGCCGCGGCGCGGACGCCTGTGGCATCCGCGAGGCCACGCCGCGCTTCAGCTCCATGCGCAGCA
Organism: Variovorax nitratireducens; assembly: GCF_051216545.1. Lineage (NCBI taxonomy): Bacteria > Pseudomonadati > Pseudomonadota > Betaproteobacteria > Burkholderiales > Comamonadaceae > Variovorax > Variovorax nitratireducens. The sequence goes on along the minus strand of NZ_JBPJZO010000001.1, from coordinate 188,410 downwards.
CCACCCGATCTTCGCCCTGGGCGCATGCAACGAAGCCCATGCGCTGCATGAAGCGGATCGTCCGGTGGTCGGAAGAAGGCACCTCGCCCACGAGCCGGCGCAGGCCGGCATCGCGCGCCGCCCCAAGCAAGTGATCGAGCAAGGGGTCGGCCAGCCCCTGGCCCTGCCAGATGTCAGCCACGACCAGCGTGAGCGCCGCGGATTCGCCGTCCGCGCCGACGTCGTAGCGCGCCTCCCCGATCACCTCCTCGTCATGGTCCGCGCTCAGCGTGGCGACGAAAGCGACATGGCGAACGCCGTCCACGTTGACCAGATCCACCAGCATGGCCGGCGAGCAGGCACCCAGGCCGCGGCCGAAGCGCTCGCCGCGCGACACGGCCGACAGCCCCGCGACGAAGCCGCCGAAGCGCTTCGCGTCGTCTGAACGTACGGTACGTATCTGGGCCTCCGCGCCATTGCGCAGCCGCACGTGCCGAGGCAGTCCCACGGCACGCCGCGTCGCGGCGATGGCTGCGGCCGGGGTGGTGTTCGCATGGCGCATGGCGCTGTTCCATTGGCTTGTGAAAGAGGCGCCAAGCTTCTCGCGCCACGCCTTTTCAGTCCTTAAGTAGTACTGAAACATGCTGAAGCCCGCTTCAGGGCGGCCGCCGGCCTGCGAATTCAGAACGCTTAAGGGCCGCATCCATGACGCCGCGGCCGCCTTCGGCGACAGTCCGGGCACGGATCCAGCCGGGTTCGACTGATCCGACTGATCCACCCACGAACCATGGCCCTGAATGCACCGCGTTACGTCTGCCTGTCCGACCTCCACCTCGGCGCCGCCTACAGCACCCTGACCTATGCCGACGCGCAGGGTCGGCCCGATCCCGGCCGCCCGAGCGACACCCAGATCGCCTTCGGCAGCGCCTTGCGCCAGCTGCTGTCCACCATGGAGGGCCCGCCCCCGACGCTGATCCTGCTGGGCGACGTGCTCGACATGGGCCTGTCGCCGATGGGCGACGTGGCGGCGGCGTTCCGGTGCTTCGTGGAGACGGTGATGCAGGACGGCGGCCGTCCGGTTTTCGCCCCGCGCGTGCTGTACGTGCCCGGCAACCACGACCACCATCTCTGGCGCATCGCGCAGGATCAGCAGTACCAGGACGCGCTGCAGCAGGGTCGCATCGAAGACGACCTGATCAAGCACACCGCACTGTTCGAGCCCGCGGGCGACGAGGCCGAGGCCGCCCGGATCGGCTCGGCGATGCTGACGCGGCTGGCGGCCGGCTGCCCGGGCCTGGCCGACGCGCGGGTGGACATCGCCTACCCGAATCTTGGCCTGCTCGATGCGTCGCGCCGCCGTTGCGTGGTGCTGCACCACGGGCACTACATCGACCCGATGTACCGGGTGATGACGATGCTGAATGCGCAGGCCCCGGGCCGGAGCGCGGGACGCAACCCCCGCGCCGTGACGGTCTCGGATCTGGAGGGCCAGAACGGCGCCTGGGTCGACTTCATGTGGTCCGACCTCGGCAGCTCGGGCATGACCGGGGCTGGCGCCGGCAAGCTCTACGAGGTGATGCGCGATGCCGCCGCATCACACGACTTCGCGCAACGGCTGGCCGCCCTGCTGGTGACCAAGCTCGACCAGAACTTCGGCATGAGCGGGAGCATGGCCGTGTTCCAGGGCATCACCGTCAACCAGCTCGTGCTCGGCACGCTCGACGCCACGCTGGGCCGGGGCGCCGAGTCGCAGCGCGACGGCTATTCCGAAGTGATGAGTGCCGATGACGTGGCGGATCTGCGCTGGTACCTGTCGGGGCCGGTGAAGCTGCAGCTCGAGCAGGCCGGGCTCAAGCCCTCGGAGCTGGATTTCAGCTTCGTCTTCGGCCACAGCCACAAGCCGTTCGAGGACGAGTTGCCGGTGGCGGGCTTCGACCGGCCGGTCGGCATCTTCAACACCGGCGGCTGGGTGATGGATCAGCCCACCATGACCTCCACGCAGGGCGCCTCGGCCATGTTCATCGACGATGCGCTGAACATCGCGTCGCTGCGGCTGTTCAACGACCCGGTGAACGGCCGCGTGCCCCCGGTGCACGCACGGGGCGGCGGCGGCTTCCGCGACCGCGACAACCCGATGCTGGCGGCGCTGGCCGCCGGCATCGAATGCACCGCACCGGCGTGGGAGGCTTTCTCGCGCAACGCGCAGCAGGCCACGCAGAGCCGCGCCACGCTACTGCTCGACGAATTCTTCACCGCCTCGGTCGCGGCGGTGGCGGCCGGAGCCCAGACGATGGCAAAGGCGAAGGCATGACGATGAAGCCCATTTCCCTCCCGCTCGGCGAGATCGCCTCGCACTACACGGTGGTCGTAGTCGGTTCCGGCTATGGCGCCGGCGTGGCGGCTTCGCGCCTCGCGCGTGCCGGCCAGACGGTCTGCGTGCTGGAGCGCGGCCGCGAGATCCTGCCCGGCCAGTTCCCGAACGACCTCTCCACCGCGCAGGCCGACATGCAGATCGACGGTGCGCGCGGCAAGCTCGGCGCGCCCGACGGCCTGTACAACCTGCACCTGAACGACGACATGCTGGCGATGGTGGGCTGCGGCCTGGGCGGCACCTCGCTGATCAATGCCAACGTCGCGCTGGAGATCGATCCGCGCCTGTTCGACGCGACGCCCTGGCCGGCCGAGTTCCGCCGCGACCCGAAGCTGCTCGACCCCTACATCACACGGGCCCGGCAGATGCTCGACCCCTCGCCCTATCCGGAGGATTCGGAGCACTTTCCTCCGCTGAACAAACTGTTGGCGCTGCAGAAATCGGCCGCGACGATGAAAAAGCCGTTCAAGCGCCCGCCGATCGCCGTGAACTTCGTCGACCAGGTGAACCCGTTCGGCGTGACGCAGCCGCGCTGCAACCTGTGCGGCGATTGCACCAGCGGCTGCAACGTGGGTGCGAAGAACACCACACGCATGAACTACCTGCCCGACGCGCACGGCCACGGCGCGCAGATCTTCACGGGCGCGCGGGTCAGCCACGTCGAGCGCGACGGCGAGCGCTGGCGCGTGTTCTTCGACGAGGTCGCCTTGCGGGGTTCGGAGGGCTCGGAGGGCTCGGGCGCGCAGGAGGCCGTCGGCCGGCGCAGCGTCACCGCCGATGTGGTGATGGTCGGCGCGGGCGCCCTGGGCTCGACCGAGATCCTGCTGCGTTCCAAGGCCCACGGCCTGCCCTTGTCGGACCGGCTCGGCCAGCGCTTCTCGGGCAATGGCGACGTGCTCGCCCTCGGCTACAACAGCTACTGGCAGTCCGACACCGATGCCCAAGGCCAGACGGTTCAGCGCAACATCAATGGTGTCGGCATGGGGCGCAACGAGGTCGCGCTGGCCGATCTGCCGGGGCCGTGCATCACCGGCGTGATCGACATGCGCCAGACGGCCGACGTGGGCGACGGCCTCGTGATCGAAGAGGGCGTGCTCCCCGGTGCGCTGGCCACGATGCTGACACCCGCGCTGTTTTTCGCCGACGCGATGCTGGGCGGCGAGTTCGCGTATGGCGCCACGCAGGCCAAGCCCCGTCTGCTCGATGCCCAGGTTCTGGGCGAGGCGGTGCAGAACGACCCCGGCAGCCTGACCAGGCTGGCCTACAGCGGCGCGGTGGCCCGCACGCAGACCTATTTGGTGATGAGCGTGGACGAGGCGGCCGGCCGCCTGCACCTCGAGGACGACCGGCTGCGCATCGACTGGCCGAACGCCGGCGCCAGTCCCACGATCGCCAGGGACGAGGCGTGGCTGAAGGCCGCCAACGACGCGGTTCAGGGCCAGTTCATCCCGAATCCGCTGTCGAGCGAATCGCTCGGCCGCAAGCTGATCACCGTGCACCCGCTCGGCGGCTGCGGCATGGGTGACAGCGCGCGCGATGGCGTGGTCAATCACCAGAGCCAGGTGTTCTCGGGCAGTGAAGGCGACGCGGTGCACGAGGGCCTGTACGTCTGCGACGGCGCGGTGCTGCCGGGCGCGGCAGGCGTGAATCCGCTGCTGACCATCACCGCGCTGGCAGAGCGCGCCTGCCAGAACCTGTGCGACGCGCGGGGCTGGGCGGCCGAACTCGGCCTGAAGCCGCGCCAGGTCTTGCCGGCGCGCAAAGCATCCTCGCCTCCTGCCGTGACGCCCGCCGCACCGCCCGCCGCGCCTCGTGCGAGCCTGCTCGAGCGGCTGGAGCACGGGCTCTCGTCGATCGCGCACGACGCCGAAGCGCTCCTCCAGAGTGTGACCGGCCATCTCGAAGCGGGCGCCATCGATCTGGCGAAGCACGCGATCAAGCTCCTCATCGAGAAGGATCCGGCGCTGCTCAGCCCGAGCTTCCAGTTCACCGAGACCATGCAGGGCTGGATCAGCACCGAAGCGGTGGTCGCGCGCCCCCACGCGGCACCCCGCATCGCCAACGACTACGAAGTCGCCAGTGCCTGGGGCCGCGTGCGCAACCAGACGATGCGTTTCGAGCTGACCATCCACACGCACGACCTGTACGCGATGGTCTCGGATCCGACCCACGCCGCGACCATCTCCGGCACCGTCACCTGCCCGGCACTGTGGCACGAGCCGATGCCGGTGGCGAGCGGCGTGTTCCACCTGCTGCCGGCCGACGCGCAGCGCGTGGAAACCTGGACCATGACCTACGAGATGATGCTGCAGCGCGGCGACTCGCGGCTGCGCTTCAAGGGCCACAAGCTGCTGCACCAGCGACCCGGATCCTCACCCTGGACCGACACCACCACGCTGTTCGTGCGGGTGCACGACGTGGAAAACGCCGCGAGCCCGTTGGTCGCGCAGGGCATCCTGACGCTGGACCTCGAAGACCTCCTGTGGCAGTCGTCCTCCATCCGGCTCGAGCCGCCCGCGAACCTGCTGGGCGAGCTGGAGCAGCAGGTGCCGGCCGCGCGCAACGCCATCAACGCCGTCTACCTGGCCAAGTTCGGCGGCTTCTTCGGCACGACGCTGTTCCGCGCCTACGGCGGCCTGCTGTCGAACCTGAACAACTTCCCGGCGCTCGACCTGCCGCAGCTGCAGCGGCGCGCATTGCACGCACCGGCGCCGGTGCCGCACAGCCTGGACGTCGGCGACGGCTTCCGCATCAAGCTCACCCGCTATGCCGGCGGCGCGCGCGGGCCGGTGGTGCTGGCGCCGGGTTTCTCGGTGCGGGCGTCGTCCTTCGCCACCGACACGGTGGAGCAGAACCTGGTGGAAGCGCTCTGTGCGCGCGGCTATGACGTGTGGCTGTTCGACTACCGGGCCAGCCCCGATTCCGGCAGCCCGATCGCCCCTTTCACGATTGACGACATCGCCCGCGTCGACTGGCCGGCCGCGGTCCGCTTCATCCTTCAGGAAACCGGCGCACGGGATCTGCAGGCGATCGCGCACTGCGTCGGCTCGATGAGCCTGCTGATGGCCCTGCTCGACGGTATGACCGGCGTGCGGTCGATCGTCTCCTCGCAGCTGACGCTCCATCCGGTGACGAACTGGCTCAACTACGCCAAGGCCGACCTCGGCCTGGCCCGGCTGCTGGAAGGCTATGCCCCGCTGGAGGATCACTTCGACAACGTGCCCGGCACCACCGACCTGGACCGCGAAATCGACACGCTCGCCTGGAAGGTGCCCATTCCCTCCGGCGAGGAATGCAAGAACCCGCTGTGCCGCCGCGTGTTCTCCATCTTCGGCCCCTCGTACGCGCATGCGCAGCTGAACAACGCCACCCACACGGCGCTGGCGGAAATGTTCGGCTGCGTGTCGCTGCGCCCCTTCGAGCAGTTGAGCCTGATGATGCAGCAGGCCAAGGCGGTGGACAGCGAAGGGCGGGACGTCTACGTCGTGCCCGAGAACGCGCCGCGGCTGGCGCTGCCGATCAGCTTCGTGGCCGGCGCCGGCAACCAGCTCTTCTTCCCGGAAACCTGCATCCGCACGCAGAGCTGGCTGTCGGCCTTCAACGACCCGGCGCTCTACACGCGCCACATCTTCGACGGCTACGCCCACATGGATCTGTTCATCGGGCGGGATGCGGCGCGGGACGTCTTCCCCTACCTGATCACGCAGCTCGAACGCAGATGAAGGCTCTCCCCCAGGCTTCCCCACTTCGTGTGGTCCGCCAACCCCCTCTCCGGGGGCAACACCAGCGGCCCGGCGAAGCCGGTTCCGCGGTGTTTCCCGACCGGGGCACGCGGCCTCTTGTGCCGCAGGTCGCGTGAAAGCCGCGTGAAGCTCAGTCGATCAACCGGGATGTCCAGTCACCAGCGCCACGGTGGCGTCCTCGTCGAGGCCGGTTCCTTCGAGGCGCCAGGCCTCGAAGCTGGCCGCCGGATGCGCGGCGCCGATGAGCGCCAGCGCGGCCGCCATCGTGCGGATGTCGCTGGGCGCGCGCCGCTCGCCGCGCCGCTGGCGCGCGGCGTCGTCGCAGCCGATCAGCAGCGCCGCCTCGCGCAGCCGGCCCTGGCGCGCCGCGAGCAATGCCAGCATGCCCGCAAAGTGGCGCAGGCCGACCGAACGGCGGCAATGTGGCAGGCTTCGAAGCACCTGGGCCTGGGCCTCCTTGAGCGCACCCTGGCCGGTAAGCGCATGCGCGTACCAGTTCAGCGCGAAGGCCATCATCTGCGCATCGGTCAGCGGCGAGCGCTGCAAATGCTCGATGAGCCTGCGGAACTGGGCAACTGCCTCGTCGACGTGCCCCAGTTCGTGATGCATGGCAGCCAGGTTGTTGAGCACATGGAACAGCGTGCGCGCGTTGCCCTCCGACCGCACCAGCGGCAGCGCCTGGGAGAAGGCAGTCAACGCCTGGACGGGCTGGTCCTGGTAGCGCCGCACCAAGCCCATGCAGAACAGCCAGGTGCCCTTGAAGGCGCGCAGGCCGGGTTGCTCGACCAGCTCGCGGCATTGCACCAGCCTGCGCTCGGCGCTGTCGAAATCGCCGCTCACAGCTGCCACGTAAGCGTTCGAGCAGAGGGTGAGGGCCAGCAGGCCGTGCGGCGGCTGTCGCTCGAAGATGTCGCAGGCGCGGTCGAGCAGCTGCATCCGCCGCTGCGCACTGATGCCGCCGTGCAGCCCGACCAGCGCCAGGCCGAGACTGAACTCGGCCACCACCTGCGCCGGCGTGGCCTCGTCGATCAGGGGCTCGGCCATCAGCATCCAGCGGACGCACTCGGGGTAGCGGCCTGCCTGGTACATCAGCACAGCGGCGATGTTCACCAGGTCGAGCGCCAGCGCGGCATCGCCGCCGGGGCCGCAGGCCCATTCAATCGCGCTGCGCAGATTGTCGATCTCGGGGCTGCAAGCCAGCACCCACTGATCCGTCGTCTCGTGCCCCAGGCGGTCGGCGCGGGTTCGGCGGTCAAGCGCCGAGTGCATGCAGCGCGCATGCCATTGCCGCAGGCTTTCCCATTCGGAGGCCGCCTCGAGCTGCTCGCGGGCGTAGGCGCGGGCCGTCCCCAGCAGGCGGTAGCGCGGCACCGGCCCTGCGTCGACTACGACGATCGACTTGTCGACCAGGTCGCCGAGATGGTCCAGCACGGCCCAGACATCGATGTGCTCGTCAAACGCCACCTGCTGCGCCAGTTCGAGGCCGAAGCCGCCAACGAACACACCGAGCCGGCGGAACACCTTCTGCTCGTCCGGGCTCAGCAGCGCATGGCTCCAGTCGAGCGTGGTGCGCAGGGTGCGATGGCGCGAGGGCGCATCGCGCACGCCGTTCTTCAGCACATGCAGGCGCTGGGCCAGGTGCTGCCGCACGCCCTGCACGCCCAGGAGCGGCACGCGCGCAGCGGCGAGTTCCAGCGCCAGCGGCAATCCATCGAGCTCGCGGCAGATGTCCACCACCGCCTCCAGATTGCCTTCGTCGAGCCGGAAGCCCGGCTGGATGGCGTCGACGCGGGCCACGAACAGGGCCACGGCACCGTGCGTCGCGGCGTCAGCCAGGACGGCCTGGTCCGGCACCGCCAGGGCGCCAAGCCGAACCGGCCGCTCGGCAGCCAGCTTCAAGGGCTCCTGGCTCGTGACCAGCACATGCAGGCTGGGCACCGCTTCGAGCAGGTGGCCCACGAGCGCAGTCACGGGCTCGATCAGGTGCTCGCAGTTGTCGAGCACGAGCAGTTCGTGGCCGCGCAGGCGTTCGGCCAGTTCGACGCTCGCGTCGGCCCGTTCGGGCAGGTTGATGCTCAGGGACAGCGCCACCGCGCCGGGCAGCGCGGCCGGATCCGAGATGGAGGCCAGTTCCACCATCCAGGCGCCGTCCCGGAAGTCGTGCGCCACCTGGCGGGCAACTGCCCGGGCGAGGCTGGTCTTGCCGATGCCGCCCGGCCCCAGCACGCTGAGCAGCCGATGCTGCCGCACCAGTTCGCGCAGCATCGCCAGTTCGGCATCCCGGCCCAGCAAGGGGGGCAGCAGTGCGGGCAGGTTGCCGGTGTCCGAGCGCAGAGCCCTGGCAGCGGTTGCCACGGGGGCGCCCTTGGGGCTCCGTGCGGGCGCGACGGCGCCCGCGGCGACCGCAGGCGAAGCAGGCAGGGCGTCCAGCGCGGCTGCGAAGCGATAGCCCCGGCCCGGAATCGTGACGATGGCCTGCGGCCCCAGCAGCTTGCGCAGCGCGCTCACATGCACCTGCAGATTGTTTTCCTCCACCACCAGATTCGGCCACACCATCTCGAGCAGTTCGTTCTTGGTCAGCATCCGCTCGCGGTGGGCAATCAATGCCGAAAGCACATCGAAGGCGCGGGCTCCCAGGCTGGCAGGCTGGCCCTCTACCAGCAGCTGCCGCGTGGAAGGACGCAATTCGATGTTGTCGAAGCGGTAGATCGAATCATTGGGAAGCACGAGCGACCTCAAGCGGTATTAACGCGGACAAAACGCGGACAAAGGCAGGGTTGTAACCGCGTCAGTCTAAAGTAACAACAACCGTAACAATTGTGGGCGGCCTGCCAAGACGGGCGCTCGTCCTGCACGAAGTTGCCCGCCGGCCGTCATTGCGACAGCGCCCGCGCGTGGGAAGGTGCTACTTTTCCAAAGGAGAACACCCATCATGTCCGACGACTTCGCCAGTATCAGCGCGCAAGACCGCAGCCGCATCGACATCAACGAGCCACACGAAATCCGGTATTGGACGCAGCACCTCGACGTCAGCGAAGCCGACCTTCGCAAGGCCGTGGCCGAGGTCGGCGTTTCTGCCCAAACCATCGCCGAGCATCTCGGAAAGCGCTGAGCGGATCGACGATCCCCGGCGATCGCGCGGGTACCAGGGTCGTCAATACGTTCGTGATGCAAGACACCGGAGGCGCGCGCGCCTCGATCGCCGCGGGCGTCGAAAAGGGCGTCAGGGCGTGACGTAGTCGGAGATCACCTTCCACTTGCCGTCCACGATCTGCGACAGGCGCGACTGGTCGTTGCCCAGGCGCTTGGTGGCGGTATAGGTGCTCTTCGCCGCACCGAACATGTCGGGCTCGAAGGTCATCGAGTCCATCACCTTGATGAAGCTTTCGGTCGTGAGGTTGGGGCCCGCCTTCTGGGCCACCTTGATGAACGAATCGATGATCGAGTAGCCGTAGACGCTGAACACGGTCGGGTCTTCGTTGAACTTGGTCTTGTACTTGTTGGCCCAGAAGCGCAGCGGCTGCGACTGCTCGTCGGTGTAGGGGTTCTGCACCGTCATCGTGGCGTACATGCCGTCCATCGGCTTGCCGCCGAGCTTGTGGATCAGGTCGGTGTAGGCGGCGCTGGTGCCCAGAAAGGTCGGGTTGAAGCCGGTCTTGCGCGCCTCGCCGATGGTGCCGATGGTCTCGCGGATGATCGTGCCGAGCACCACCAGGTCGCAGCCGCCGGCCTTCATCTTCGCGACCTGCGAGCTGAAGTCGGTGGCGCCGCGCTTGAACGAAGTCTTCTCGGCGATCTCCATGCCGGCCACCTTGACACCGGCCTCGGCACCCCGCTGCACTTCAAGGCCGAAGTCGTCGTCCTGGTAGATGGTGCAGATCTTCTTGGCGCCCTTGTCCTTGATCATCTTCGGCAGCGCGTGCCGAACCTGGTCGTAGTAGGTGGCGGCGAACGAGTACTTGAGCTTGTGGAAGGGCTCGTACATCTCGCGCGCGGCGGTGATCGGGAAGAAGTTGATCACGTTCTTTTCAAACTGCACCGGCATCGCCGCCATGTTCTGCGCGGTGCCGATGTGGCCGGCCATGATGAAGATCTTTTCCTGGTTGACCAGCTTCTGCGCGGCCAGCACCGCCTTCTTGGGGTCGTAGCCCGAATCCTCGACGAAGAGCGTGAGCTTGCGGCCGTTGACGCCGCCCTGTTCGTTGATTTCGTCCACGCGCAACTGCATGCCGTTGCGCGCCTGCTTGCCGTAGCCCGCGAGCGGGCCCGACAGATCCTGGATCGAGCCGACCCGGATCTCGTCCTTGCTCACCCCTTGCTGTGCCGACGCCACGCCCGCGCCGAGCGCGAGTGAAGCGGCCATGGTCAACGCTGTCAATGTCTTCATCACCATCTCCTTCGTTGTAAAAATCATCTGTACATGGCCTCGATGCGCTCCGCGTACTTGGTCTGCACCAGCTTGCGTTTGAGCTTCATCGTGGGCGTGAGTTCTTCGTCTTCGGCACTGAGCTGGGTTTCGAGCAGAAAAAACTTCTTGATCTGCTCGACCCGCGCGAACTTGGCGTTGACCCGCTCCAGCTCGCCCTGGATCAGATCCAGAACTTCCTGCGCGCGCGTCAGGCTCTGGTAGTTGCTGAAGGGCACGTCGTGATCCTGCGCATACTTCTCGACGTTCTCCTGGTCGATCATGATGATCACCGTGAGGTAGGGCTTGGCGTCGCCGATCACCACCGCGTCGGTGATGTAGGGGCTGAACTTCAGCTCATTCTCGAGTTCGCTCGGCGTCACGTTCTTGCCGCCGGCCGTGATGATGATGTCCTTCATGCGGTCGGTGATGCGGAAGTAGCCGTCCGCATCCATCACGCCCACGTCGCCGGTGTGCAACCAGCCTTCGGCGTCGATCGTCTCGGCAGTTTTCTCGGGCAGGTTCAGGTAGCCCATGAACACGTTGGGGCCGCGCACCAGGATCTCGCCGGTGGCCGCGTCGATGCGCACCTCGTTGTAGGCCGTGGCCGGCCCGATCGAGCCCGGCTTGATGCGCTGGATCGGCACCGCGGTCGAGGCACCGCACGACTCGGTCATGCCCCACACCTCAAGCATGGGAACACCGAGCGCGAGGTACCACTTGACCAGTTCCGGCGAAATCGGCGCCGCGCCGGTGACCAGAAAGCGCGCCCGGTGGATGCCGATGAGCTTGCGCGCGTTGTCGAGGGCGAGCAGGCGCGCCAGGCGGAACTTGAGCTTGAGCCCGCCGCCCACCGCCTCGCCCGCCATCACCTTCGCGGCGATGGTTTCGCCCACGCCGATGCTCCACTTGTAGGCAGCCTGCTGCAGCGGGCCGGCTTCCTTGAGCGCGATCATCACGCCTGAATAGAACTTCTCCCACACGCGCGGCACGGCGGTGAACACCGTGGGCGCGATCTCGCGCACGTTCTCGGGAACCGTTTCCGGGTTCTCGACGAAGTTGAGGATCGAGCCGGTGTACATCGCGAAGTACTCGCCGCCCATGCGCTCGGCAATGTGGCACAGCGGCAAAAAGCACATGCGCTCGTCGCGCTCGTCCTGCGCGACCAGCGTGTTGTAGCCACGCGCGGTGTAGACCAGCCCCGCGTGGCTGTGCATCGCGCCCTTGGGCTTGCCGGTGGTGCCCGAGGTGTAGACCAGGATGGCGAGGTCTTCGGGCCGGCAGGCGGCCACGCCGCGCTCGACCGCGTCGGGGTGCGCCAGCAGGTATTCACGGCCCAGCGTGCGCAGCGCGGCGAGGCTCATCACGCCGGGGTCGGCGAGGTCGCGCAGGCCTTCCATGTCTGCCACGATGACCTTGCGCAGCAGCGGCAAGCCGGCACGCACTTCGAGTGCCTTGTCGAGCTGCTCGTCGTCTTCGACGAACAGCACGGTGGTGCGCGAGTCTTCGCAGAGGTACTGCACCTGCGACGCGGCATCGGTCGGGTAGATGCCGTTCGACACGCCGCCGCAGCTCAGCACCGCCAGATCGCACAGCACCCATTCGATGACGGTGTTGGACAGGATCGACGCACACTGCCCCGGGCCGAAGCCGAGCGCCATGAGGCCGCCTGCAATTTCGCGCACGGCGTCGGCGGTCTGCTTCCAGCTCCAGGCGCGCCAGATGCCGAGCTTTTTCTGGCGCATCCAGGTGGCATCGCCGCGCTTGGCCACCGCGTTCCAGAACATCGCGGGCAGGGTGTCGCCCGGCACCACGACGTCCTTGCCGGGCTGGATGGTGGAGAGATCCCAGAGTCCTTGCATGGCGGCTTATCTCCAGGTCTTCTTTTTCTTCCAGCGCCGCTCGCCGCGCACGCCGTCGTCCTTGAGGCCGAGGTAGAACTCCTTGATGTCGTCCTTCTCGCGCAGCCGTTCGCAGATGTCTTCCATGACGATGCGGCCGTTCTCCAGCACGTAGCCGTAGTCCGCGGCATTGAGCGCCATGTTGGCGTTCTGCTCGACCAGCAGGATGGTGGTGCCGCGCTCGCGGTTGATGCGCACCACGATCTCGAAGATTTCCTTGGTGAGCTTGGGACTCAGGCCGAGACTGGGCTCGTCGAGCAGGATCAGTGCCGGTGCGGCCATGATGGCGCGCGAGATCGCCAGCATCTGCTGCTGGCCGCCGGAGAGCAGCCCGGCGTCCTGCGTGGCGCGCTCGTGCAGGATCGGGAAGTAGCGAAACACCGTTTCCATGTCGCGCGCGACGCCGTCGCGATCGCTGCGGGTGTAGGCGCCCATCAGGAGGTTGTCTTTCACCGACAGCAGCGGAAAGACTTCGCGCCCTTCGGGCACATGGCTCAGGCCCTGCTGCACGATGAAGGCCGGATCCTTGGCCGTGATGTTGTGGCCCTTGAACTCGATGCTGCCCTTGCGCGGATCGATGATGCCGGAGATGGTCTTGAGGATGGTGGTCTTGCCGGCGCCGTTGGAGCCCAGCACCGTGGCGATCTCGCCGGCGCGCACCTTCAGGCTCACGCCCCGGATGGCCTTGATGGGGCCGTAGGCGCTTTCGACGTTCAGCAGTTGGAGGACGACTTCGGTCATTGGAGGGCCCTGATGCTTGGGGTGCGTCGGCGGGTGGCATGCGCTGGGGCGGCCGACGTCACCGGCCCTTCGGGCTGCCCTGCGCTGCTCGCGGCAGGCGGGGTCCGCGTGAACTCGCTTCGCTCAAACAGCACGCGGCCCTGATCCGCCTGCCGCTGTGCTGCTCGGCGGTGCCTCAACGGCCGCCCCAGCGCATACCACCCACCGACGTGGACACTTGGGGGTTGCATCCGGAATGCGCAGACCTTCACACCACCACCAAGGCCGGCGCAGCAGGGTCGGCCAGCCCGCACCGCACACCGGGCGATCCAACCATGGGAAACGAAGATTGAAGCGCCAGTCACGCCACAGCCCTCCTCAAGCTGCTCACGTCGTCCACAGTCCCCAGATACGCCTCGATAACCTTGCCATCCGACTGCACTTCGCGCGGCGTACCGGTGGCCAACACCTCGCCCATGTTCATCGCCAGCACCCGGTCGGACACCTTGGACACCAGCGACATGTCGTGCTCCACCATCAGCACCGACACGCCGAGCTCCTGCTGGATGTCCTGGATCCAGAACGCCATGTCGGCCGTCTCTTCGACGTTCAGACCCGAAGACGGTTCGTCCAGCAGCAGCAACTTGGGCTCGGTGCACAACGCGCGGGCCAGTTCCACCACCTTGCGCACACCGTAAGGCAAGCCTGCCACCATCGAATCGCGGTGGTGCTGCAAGTCCAGCAGATCGATCACCTGCTCGGCCTTCTCGCGCGCGGCGATCTCGGCGCGGCGCGTGGCGGGGGTGAAGAACACCTCGCTCCAGAAGCCGGTCTGGCGGTGCGTGTGCCGGCCGATCAGCAGGTTGTGCAGAACCGTCGCGTGCTCGAACAGCTCGATGTTCTGGAAGGTGCGCGCAATGCCCAATGCGGCGATCGCATGCGGTGCCTGGTGCGTCAATGCGATCGGCCCATCGGCCTCGCCATGCCAGGTGATCTCGCCCGTGGTTGGCGTGTAAATGCGGCTGATGAGGTTGAACACCGTGGTCTTGCCGGCACCGTTCGGCCCGATCAGCGTGAACACCTCGCCGCGCCGCACGTCGAAGCTCACCTTGTTGACCGCGAGCACGCCGCCGAAGCGCACGCTCAGGTCTTTGGCTTCTAGGAGGACATCGGTGCTGGTCATGGCAGGTGGTTTGACTTGCTGGCGCTGACGTTCGGGGTGCGTGCCGAGGACACCGGGTACCTCCCTCCGCGAATGTCCCCCGGCTTCGCCTCCTCCTTTATTTCGCTGCGGGAGGCACCCGATGCCCTCGGCACGGGACACGCTGCGTCGTATTCGTCGATGAACCACGGCTCTGACGGATCGCGCCGATGGTGTGCTCTGCGCAGCGAAATAAAGGAGGAGGCCGCAGGCCGGGGGACATTCGCGGAGCAGAGTACGCCGTCGGCCTGATCCCGCCCGCAGCGACCCGAACGCCCCAAACCACGCAGTCCGCAAGAAAACGAAAAACGGGTTCTCATCGCAGCCGATCCGACTTGGTAAACGACTTCTGCCGCTTGAACAACCCCTTGCGGTAGAACGGAAACAGCTGCAGCCAGGTGCGCACCTTCAACCAGCGGCCGTACAGGCCCAGCGGCTCGAACAGCACGAACGCGATCAGCACCGCACCGTAGACGAAGCCCTGCAACCCCGGCGCCTGACCGATGAACGCAGGCAAATAGTCCTTGCCGAGCGAGATCAGCTGCGGCATCGCGATCAGGAAGATCGCGCCGAGAAACGCGCCGTGCACCGACCCGAGCCCGCCGATCACCACCATCAACAGCAGGTCGATCGACTGCAGGATGTTGAACTGATCCGGCGAGATGAAGCTGAGCTTGTGCGCATAGAGCGCGCCGCCCACGCCCGCCAGCGCCGCCGAGATCGCGAACGACAGCGTCTTGTAGCGCGCCAGATGAATGCCCATGCTCTGGGCCGAAATCTCCGAATCGCGGATCGCGACGAAGGCGCGGCCCGTGGCCGAGCGCAACAGGTTGAGGATGCCGAGCGTGGCCAGCAGCGCGATTGCCAGGCACAGAAAGTAGAAGCCCTCGCCCGACCCCAGTTGCCAGCCGAACAGCGACGGCGCCTTCACGTGCAGGCCCGAGTTGCCGCCCGTGACGCTCTCCCAGCGCGCGAACACCTCCTCGACGATGAAGCCGAACGACAGCGTCGCGATGCCGAGATAGATGCCCTTGACCCGCAGCGCCGGCAGCGCCACCACCACGCCGACGCCCGCCGACAGCGCCGCCGCCGCGAGCAGCGCGATCGGGAACGGTACGCCCATGTTGGTGAGCACGCCCTGCGTGTAGGCGCCGGTTCCGAGGAACGCGGCGTGCCCGATCGAGAACTGCCCGGTGAAGCCGGCCAGCAGCATCAGCCCGAGGCCGACGATGCCGTAGATCAGCACGAAGGTGAGCTGCGCAAGCCAGTACTCCGGCACCAGCCAGGGCGCAGCCACCAGCGCCACGCACAGCAGCCCGTACCAGAGCCGGTGCCCGCCATGCTTGGCAAGCGCGATGTCCTGCGCGTAGCTGGTCTTGAAGATGAAGCGCATTCAGGCCTCCCGCCCGGCCGCCACAAGGCGAGGCCACGCCCCACCGCGGGGCAGAGAAGACACGAAGGGCCGAACGTGGGGGCTCATACTTTCTTGCGCAGCTTCTCGCCGAACAGGCCGTTGGGTTTGATCATCAGCATCAGCAGCACCACGATGTAGGGCGCCGTGTCCTTGAAGCCGTCGGGCAGGTAGAAGCCCGCGAACGACTCGACCACGCCGATCACGAGGCCGCCGACGATCGCGCCCGGCAGGCTGCCGAAGCCGCCCACCACCGCGGCCGGAAAGGCCTTGAGCCCGATGAAGCCCATGTTGGCGTGCACGAAGGTGATGGGCGCGAGCAGCATGCCGGCGATGGCCGCAACCGCCGCCGCGAGCCCCCACACCAGCCCGTTGAGCCGCTTGACCGGAATGCCCATGTAGTAGGCCGCGAGCTGGTTCTGCGACGAAGCCTGCATCGCGATGCCGAGCTTGCTGTAGCGGAACATCGCGAACAGCAGCCCGCACAGCACGGCGGTAGCCGCGATGATCACCATCTGCTCGACATTGAGCACCAGCGCCCCGAGGTTCCAGACCTGGTCCTTGTAGGGCACCGGCAGCGTGTTGGTGTCGGTGCCGATGCCCGGGATCATCGTGATCAACCCGCGCGCCACGTAGGCAATGCCGATGGTGAGCATGACGATCGAGAACTGCGGCTGGCCGAGGATCGGCCGGATCACCACCAGTTCCAGCAGCACGCCCAGCGCCGCCATCGCCAGCACCGCGAGCACGGCGGCCAGCCAGAACGGCATGCCGAACATGGCCATGCCGGCAAAGGCCGCGAAGGCGCCGAGCATCATCAGGTCGCCTTGCGCGAAGCTCACGGTTTCGGTGGCCTTGTAGATCAGCACGAAGCCGAGCGCGATCAGGCCGTAGATGCAGCCTTGCGCAATGCCCGAGATCAGCAGCTGGATGACTTGCAAGAACGGCCTCCGGTGTTCACAGCACCACGCGCCCGGCGTCGTGCAACGCCAGCCGGCGCGAGCCAGCCAGGATGTCGCTCGGCTTTAGGCCGTACACCTGCCGGATCGAATGGCTGAAGTGCGTGGAATCGGGGTAGCCGGTGTCGAGCGCGATGTCGGTCAGCGTCGAAGGCTCGCGCACATGGCGCAGCAGGCTGCGCGCGCGCTTCCACGCGCGGAATGCGCGGAACGGCACACCGGTCTCCTGCTTGAACAAATGGAGGAAGCGCGAGAACGACAGGTGCACCGCCGCAGCGCAGGCTTCGGCCGAGGCCGGGTCGGCCGGGTCGGCGTTGATGCGGTCGATGACTTCGCGGATGCGTGCGTCGAAGGGGCGCGGCGCCAGTGCGGCGCCGAAAAACAGCGTGTCGAAGTCGAAGCTGTTGAAGCATTCGCGGCCCGACGCCGACAGCAACCGCGCATGGCCGTCGCGCACGCGCTGCACGAAGGCCGGCGCATCGACCGGGCCGCAGTGCTGCAGAACCGCTGGCAGGCGCGCCGCGTCGACCGACTCGGCTTCGATCAGCAGATTGAGGATCAGCGGGCTCGCGCTCTGTACGCGGTGCGGCACCTGCGGCGGCACCACCAGCAGGTCGCCGCTCTGCCAGGCGCCGCCACCGATGCAGATGCGGTTCGGCGGTGCGCCGGCCGGCGACACATAGACGCCGTGGCCGCCCAGCGTGCGCTCGCCGGCGGCACCCAGCAGACCCGCATAGAACACGCGCTGCGTGGTGATCCACATGAGGCGCTCGCCACGCGGCGTGCGCAACGTCCTGGTCGTCTCCTGCATGCTCTTGTTGTCTCCTGCACGTGGCGTCGGATGGCGGAGCCAGCCGGGTCCTCGGGGCATCGTAGCGGGGCAGGTCGACAAGAAGCGGGTCATTTGCGCGGGGACTTTCCCTAGTCCGCGTTCGCGATGTCCGCAGGCACCCGCACCGGCAGCTCCAGCAGCATCTGGCCCATGCCCTTGCCGAGCGGATCCATGCGCGGCGAGCGCGGGCCGCCGCCGGCCAGCGCGCCGTGCAGCAACAGGTTCAGGCCGTGGATGCCGGGCAGGTGAAAGCGCTCGACCTCGCCCAGCACGAGATGCGCGAACCAGGCCTTCACCGCCTCCGGCGTCACGCCGGCCCAGATCCAGGGCAGCCACTCGGGCCGGCGCGCGACCAGGCCGATGTTGGAGATGTCGCCCTTGTCGCCGCTGCGGGCCCAGGCGAGTGCGATCAGGGGAACCTCGTGGGTGGCGCTGCGCAGATCGATTTCCGGCGGCGCTGTCGTGGGTGCGGCAGCGATCGACGCAAAGGTCGCGGGCCAGGGCACCGGCCGGGCCTCGCCCTCAGTCACCACCGACACTGGAACCTCCGATTTCGCGAGCAGGAAGGCCGAAGGCTTTATCAGCGGCGACACCGACGGCCGCCCCGCGCCCAGCCCCGTGGTGCCCGGCGCCCATGAGGTACCGGCCGGTGCGACCTCGCGCGCGAACAGTTCCAGCGCCGGCCTGGAGGCATGGTCGACCACCAGCCGCAGCATCACCTCGCGCGCGGCGCCGGTGCGGGCGCGCGGGCCATAGAGCGACTCGACGCCGAGCAGCTCGATGTGCGTGGCGCTGTAGTCGGCCCAGCGGCGCGCCGCGAACAGTTCGCGCGTGCGCTCGAGGATCGCCTCGCCGGTGCGCCGCGCCTTGGCCGCTGCGTCGAGCCCGACGATGACCAGGCTGCCGGCGCAGCGCCAGCCGTCCTGCGCGGTGGCTGAGACCTTGTAGCTGTCGGTCGGCGGGCGGCCCCGGGCGCCGGTCACCTGCACATGGTCTTCGTCCTCCTGCGTGATCACCACGTCGCGGAAGTCGCAGGCCACGTCGGGCAGCAGGTAGGCGGCCGGGTCGCCGATCTCGTAGAGCATCTGCTCGGCCACGGCCGCGCGCAGCATGCGCCCGCCGGTGCCGGCCGGCTTGGTGACGCTGAAGCTGCCATCGGCCGCGCATTCGACGATCGGGTAGCCGATGTGCGCCCAGTCGGGAATCGCCTGCCAGTCGGTGTGCAGCCCGCCGGTCGCCTGGCAGCCGCATTCGATGATGTGGCCGGCCAGGCTGCCGCCGGCCAGCCGATCCCAGTCGTCGTCGGCCCAGCCGAATTCGTGCATCAGCGGGCCGAGCGTGACGGCGCTGTCGACGCAGCGGCCCGTGACGACGACGTCGGCGCCGCCCGCGAGCGCCCGCTTCACGCCCTGCGCGCCGAGGTACGCGCTGGCGCCGAGCAGCTTCGCGGGCAGCGGCTCGCCGGTGAACATGTCCGTCGTGCCCGCCGCGCGCAGGGCCGGCAGCTGCGCGCTCACATCGTCGCCCAGCACCACGGCGATTCGTGCCGAGACGCCGAACTCGGCAGCGAGCGAGCGCAAGGCCGCGGCGCAGGCTTCGGGATGGATGCCGCCCGCGTTGCTCACCACCTTGATGCCGCGCGCAATGCAATCGGCAAGCACGTCGCGCATAGCCACGTCGACAAAATCGGTGGCGTAGCCCATCTCGGGCTTGCGCAGCCGCGCCGCGGCCAGCACGGCCATGGTGGTTTCGGCCAGGTAGTCGAACACCAGGTAGTCGATCTGCCCGGAATCGACGAGCTGGCGTGCGCCGACGCTGCTGTCGCCCCAGAACCCCGAGGCGCCGCCGATGCGGACGACAGAGCGTGGGGTGGACGGAGCAGCGGCGGGCATGGCGCGGAGCCTATGCGGCCCGGCGCGGCGCGGCTTGCGGAAACTGGCTGGGATCCAACTCCTTCCCCCTCCGGGGGAAGGCGGGGATGGGGGCACGCAGCCTGTGCGATCCAGCGCCGCTCGCCCCCACCCCAACCCTCCCCCGAAAGGGGAGGGAGCAATTCAGTCGGCGGTGCGCGGCTTGACGCAGCCGGCCGCCTCGCGCGCCCGGCTGCGCGCGGTGTCGACATCCTGCGCATGCACCAGCGCCACGCCCATGCGGCGCTTGACGAAGCTCTCGGGCTTGCCGAACAGCCGCACGTCTGCGCCCGGCACGCGCATCGCCTCTGCCACGCCGTCGAACACGATGCCGGTGGCGTCGACGCCGCCGTAGATCACCGCGCTGGCGCCGGCGCTCTTGAGGGTGGTGTCGACGGGCAGGCCGAGGATCGCCCGCGCGTGCAGTTCGAACTCGTTCTGCCACTGCGTCGCCATCGTCACCATGCCGGTGTCGTGCGGGCGCGGGCTGACCTCGCTGAACCAGACCGCATCGCCCTTGACGAACAGCTCTACGCCGAAGAGGCCCTGGCCGCCGAGGTCGGCCGTCACGGCCTGCGCGATCTGCTGCGCCTTCTGCAGCGCGGCCGGCGCCATCGGGTGCGGCTGCCAGCTCTCGACGTAGTCGCCGCTCACCTGCAGGTGGCCGATCGGCTCGCAGAACGATGTCTGCACCGTGCCATCGGCACCGACCGAACGCACGGTCAGCAGCGTGATCTCGTAGTCGAAATCGATGAAGCCCTCGACGATCACCCGGCCATGGCTGACGCGGCCGCCGGCCATGGCGTAGTCCCACGCCTTCTGCACGTCGGCCGGGCCGTCGATCTTGCTCTGGCCTTTGCCGGAACTGCTCATCACGGGCTTGACGACGCAGGGGTAGCCGATGCCTTTTCCGTTCTCGCCGTCGATCGCGGCCTGCAGCTCGGCCAGCGAGTCGCAGAACTTGTAGGGGCTGGTCGGCAAGCCCAGCGTTTCGGCGGCCAGGCGGCGAATGCCTTCGCGATCCATCGTCAGGCGCGCCGCGCGCGCCGTCGGGATCACGCGCACCACGCCGGCGTCTTCGAGCTGCTGCAGCATCGGCGTGGCGATGGCTTCAATCTCGGGCACTACGAGCATCGGCTTCTCGGCCTCGATCAAGGCCTTGAGCGCAGCCGGATCGCTCATGGTGATGGTGCGCGCGTGGTGCGCCACCTGCTGGCCGGGCGCGTTCTCGTAGCGGTCGACCGCAATGGTCTCGACGCCGAGGCGCTGCAGGGCGATGAGCACCTCCTTGCCGAGTTCACCGGAGCCAAGCAGCATCACGCGGGTTGCAGAGGGGGAAAGAGGGGTTCCAAACGTCGTCATGGCGACGACTTTAATTCACGGCTTGACCCACAATGGCGGATTTTCCAGGAGCTTCCCAAATGGCCATTCAGACCGTCGGCATCATCGGCGCCGGCACCATGGGCAACGGCATCGCGCAGGCATGTGCGGTGGCGGGCGTCAACGTCATCATGGTCGACATCGCGCAGGCCGCGGTCGACAAGGGCGTGGCCACGGTGTCCGGCAGCCTCGACCGGCTGATCAAGAAGGAAAAGCTGAGCGAAGCGCAGAAGACCGCGGCGCTGGCGCTCATCAAGGGCTCGACCGACTACGCCGAACTCAAGGGCGCACAGCTGGTGATCGAAGCCGCCACCGAGAACCACGCGCTCAAGCTCAAGATCCTGAAGCAGGTCGACGAGCTGCTGGCGCCCGAGGTGATCATCGCGTCGAACACCTCGTCGATCTCGATCACGCAGCTGGCCGCCGCCACCTCGCGCGCCGACCGCTTTATCGGCATGCATTTTTTCAACCCGGTGCCGATGATGGCGCTGGTGGAGATCATCCGCGGCTATCTCACGAGCGACGCCACCCACGATGCGGTGAAGGAACTGGCCGTCAAGCTCGGCAAGTCGCCGATCACGGTGAAGAACGCGCCGGGCTTCGTGGTCAACCGCATCCTGGTGCCGATGATCAACGAAGCGTTCTTCGTGCTGGCCGAAGGGCTCGCTATGGCCGAGGACATCGACGACGGCATGAAGCTCGGCTGCAACCAGCCGATCGGCCCGCTGGCGTTGGCCGACATGATCGGCCTCGATGTGTGCCTGGCCGTGATGGAGGTGTACCTGGAGCAGTTCGGTGATTCCAAATACCGGCCATGCCCGCTGCTCAAGGAAATGGTCGCTGCGGGGCAACTCGGCCGCAAGACCAAGCGCGGCGTGTATATCTACTAACCCCCAGTCTTCGCGCACTGCGTGTCGCTGCGCCAACCCCCTTTGCAGGGGGCAACACCAGCGGCCCGGCGAAGCCGGTTCCGCGGTGTTTCACGAATAAATCCAGAGAGACAGATGCCATGACTGCCATCGCCACTGACCCGCCCGCCGAGGGCTGCATCGACACCCAGGTGCTCGACCATGTGCTGCTGATCGGCATCAATCGCCCGGCCAAGCGCAACGGCTGGACGCCGCCGATGTTCAGGCAGCTCGCCGAGGCCTATACGCGGCTCGACGACGACCCTGCTCTGCGCGTCGGCGTGCTGCACGCGTTCGGCGACCATTTCACCGCGGGCCTCGACCTGCCGGCCGTGGCCGAGTACATGCGGCGCGGCGAGAAGGCAACGCCCGAAGGGCTGGTGGAACCGCACGACTTCGGCCTGCCCGGCTACCGCCGGCGCACCAAGCCGATGGTGGTGGCGGTCAAGGGCATCTGCTTCACGGTCGGCATCGAGCTGATGCTCGGTGCCGACATCGTGGTGGCGGCCGACAACTGCCGCTTTTCGCAGATGGAAGTGCAGCGCGGAATCATGGCCACCGGCGGCGCCACGCTGCGCATGGCTGAGCGCGCGGGCGTCGGCAACGCGATGCTGCACCTGCTGACGGCCGACGAGTTCGACAGCGCCGAGGCCTTGCGCTGCAACTTCGTCCAGAAGGTGGTGCCGGCCGGTCAGGAGCTGGACGCGGCGCTCAAGATCGCGCAGCGCATCGCGGCCCAGGCGCCGCTGGCCGTGGTCGCCACGCGGCTGAACGTGATCAAGGCGGTCGAACAGGGCCCGCTCGCGGCCGTGGCCGAGTTCATCGAGACTCAGAAGCGCCTGTCGAACAGCGAGGATGCGGCCGAAGGCGTGCGCTCGTTCGTGGAGCGGCGGCCTTCGCGCTTCAGCGGGCGCTGACGCTGCGGACGGGGGGCGGCTCAACCGCCGCCGGCGCCGTCGAACTGCCGCATCATCGCGACCGTGTCGTCGCCGCCCAGCCCCGCGGCGATAAAGCTTCGATGGAGTTCGGTAACCATACCGGCCAGCGGCAACGCCAGACGCTCAGCCTGCACAAAGGCCTGCACCGCATCGAGATCCTTCAGCATGTTGTCGATGCGGCCGGTGGGCGTCATGTCGCGCGCGGCCATCTTGGGGCCGAACTCACGCAGGATCTGGCTGTCGGCGCGCCCGCCCGCCAGCGCGGCGGGCAGACGGGCCGCGTCCACGCCGCCGGCCTCCGCCAGGCGCACCGCCTCGGCCATGGCCTGGAAGCCGATCGCGCAGAGCAACTGGTTGACCAGCTTGGTGGTCTGGCCGGCGCCGCTCTCGCCCATGTGCGTGTAGTTCGCGCACAGGCTGTCCATCACGGCGCGCGCACGCGCCACGTCGTCCGCGCTGCCGCCCGCCATGACGGTGAGCTGCCCCAGCAGCGCCTTCGGCGCGCCCCCGGAGAGCGGCGCGTCCACGAAGCCCATGCCGGTGCGCTCGCGCAGCGACCGGGCCAGCCGGCGCGTGGCGGGCGGGTCGATCGACGACATGTCGATCAGCAGCCGCCGTGCATCGGCCGGAGCAGCGGCGATGCCCTCCTCGCCGAAGATCGCGCGCTCCACCACCGCTGCGGCGTTGAGGCTGGTGATGACGAAGTCGCTGGCCGCGGCCGCTGCGGCAGCGGTGCCTGCGGCCTGTGCGCCATGCACTTCCAGCGCCGCGACCTTGGCTGGGTCGAGGTCGAACACGCTGACGCTGTGGCCGCAGTCGAGCAGGCGGCGCGCAATGGCGGAACCCATGATGCCCACGCCGATAACGGCCACGCGCTGACTCGGAAATGCCATGGCGGAACTCACTTTGCGATGTGGTGCGCGTTCTGGGCGGGGCTGTGCGCCGACCCGGCCGAGATAGGGGGGCGGGGGGCGCCTCGATGTGTGACAGGGCCTGAAAGTTACCGGTATCTCTTTCACCCGTCAAGCAGAAAATCCGCCTAGGAACTCTCGCGCTGCTCGATGTGGAACGGGATCAGCACGGTCTCGGCCGGCGGTCGATGGCCGTCGCGCAGGCCGTCGATCGCGCTCAGCAGCAGCTCCCCGGCAGCGCGGCCGATGCCCGCGCAGTCCACCGCCACGGTGGTGATGCGTGGATGCGCGGTACGCGCCACCTCGAAGTCGCCGAAGCCGGCGATCGCGATGCGCCCCGGTACATCCCATCCGCGCCGCTGGCACTCCATGAGCGCGCCGAAGGCCGACAGATCCGACACGCAGACCACCGCGTCCACGTCAGGCCATTGGCGGATCAGTTGAACCACGGCTTCGCCGCCCTGGGACATGGAGATGGGCGGCTGCCCGAAACTGATGACCCGGCCGTCGGGCAGGCCCAGTTCGCGGATCGCCTGCGCGTAGCCGCGTCGCCGATCGGCACCCCGCGTGTCGCGGTTGGAGGTACCGCCGATGAAGGCGATGCGCCGGTAGCCTTTGGCGTGCAGGTGGCGCACCATGACCGCGGCCGCCTCGGCATTCGAGAAGCCGACAACATGCTCGATTGGCTTGGCAGGCAGATCCCAGGTCTCCACCACCGGAATGCCGGCGGCGCGCAGCATGCTGCGCGCCGCCGTTGTATGGCTGCCACCGGTGAGGATCACGCCTTCGGGACGGCGCGTGAGCATCGCCCGGACCAGGCGCTCCTCGGTTTCCACGCGGTAGTCGGTGTAGCCCAGCAGCAGTTGCAGCCCGCGCGACTCGACGACATCGGTGAGGCCCTGGGCGGTTTCGGAAAAGTTCGAGTTGTTCAGCGAAGGGAGCAGCGCCGCGACAAAGCCGGAGCGCTTGCTGGAGAAGGTGCGCGCGGTCTGGTCGATCACGTAGCCCATCTCATCGCAGGCCTGCAGGATGCGCTGGCGCAATGCCTCGGAGGTCACGCGTTCGCTTTCCACGCTGCGGTTGAGCGCCCGCGATACGGTCATCTTGGAGACACCCACGCGCGCGGCCACATCGGCCATCGTCACGGGGCGCAGGGGGGAAGCAGGAGCCTTTTTCGAAGCCAAGTCTGGACTCTTTTGCAAGCAGGACGCGAAACCCCAGGCAGGTGATATCGATACCACATCCGTCGCTCACCCTGAAGTCCGGTCGACGCCGGATTGCGGGAAGTTTAGTCGGTGAAGTGCGCTGCGCCCCCTGCGGAAAAGACCTAGATACCGGTATCTTTGTCGGTGCCACACTGCGGGCCACTCGAACCAGCCCCGCGATGTCCCTTGAAGCTCTCGACCCTCGCTTTGGGGCAAGTGAGTCGCCCGCGAGGCATCGTCGCCCGGTCGGCCGGACCGGTTGGGCGCAGGTAGCCAGCGGGCTGCAGCGGTGAAGACCGGAGAAGGAGATCTTCTTTTTTTAATTAGATTGCGCACAATTTAATTGTTAGCTACAATTCAGCCATGCGCACCGAACCCACCACCGACGACCTGCTGAAGCTCGACAACCAGTTGTGCTTCGCGGTGTATTCGGCGTCGCTCGCGATGACGCGTCTCTACAAGCCGCTGCTCGAAAAGTTCAACCTCACCTACCCGCAATACCTCGTCATGCTCGCGCTCTGGGAGCGCGACGGGTTGATGGTGTCGGAGCTCGGCACGCAGTTGTCACTCGACTCAGGCACGCTCACGCCGTTGCTCAAGCGGCTCGAAACCAACGGGCTCGTGTCCCGGCTGCGCGATGTGGCGGACGAGCGGCGCGTGCACATCACGCTCACGCCGGCGGGGCGCAAGCTCAAGACCAAAGCCGCGAGCGTCCCGGGTTGTCTGCTGGCAGCGAGCCAATGCTCCATTTCGGAACTGATGGGGCTCACGCGCCAGTTGCAGGTGCTGCGCGACCGCGTGAAGGCAGCCGCCTGAGTTTTTTGTTTCTCTTTCTCTCTCACCACCACTTCAACCAAAGGAAATCTCCATGACGACAAAACTCGACAAAGTGCTCTACACCGCCGAAGCCCACACCACCGGTGGCCGCGAAGGCGCGGGCAAGTCCAGCGACGGCGCAATCGACGTGCAACTGAGCTCGCCCGGTTCGGGCAAGCCGGGCACCAACCCCGAGCAGCTGTTCGCGGTCGGCTATGCCGCCTGCTTCATCGGCGCGATGAAAGCCGTGGGCCCGAAGATCAGCGTGAAGGTGCCGGACGACGTGGCAATCGACTCCAAGGTTTCCCTCGGCCCGACGAACGGCGGCGCGGCCTACGGCATCTCGGTCAAGCTGGCGATCACGCTGCCGGGCCTGGATGACGCACAAAAGAAGCTGCTGGTCGACACCGCGCACAAGGTGTGCCCGTACTCGAACGCCACGCGCGGCAACATCGACGTCGATCTCGAAATCGTCTGATCCGGCGCCGGGCCCTGCGCCCCAAGCCCGCGGCCGTCGCCGATGCGACGCCCGCGGGCTTTTTTGCATGCGCTCGTCGCGTTGCTGCGCTAAGGTGGGCGCATGAGCACCACCACCCTCCTCATCCGCAAGGACGCACTCGGCACCACGCGCCTGCTGAGCACCGAAGACGTGCCTCTCGCCGACGGCCAGGTACGGGTTCGCGTCGAGTCCTTCGCGCTGACCTCCAACAACATCACCTACGCCGCCTTCGGCGCCGCGATGAACTACTGGGGGTTCTTTCCGAGCGCCGAAGAAGGTTTCGGCGTGATTCCGGTGTGGGGCTTCGGCACCGTGGCACAGTCGCTGCATCCCGGCGTGGCGGTGGGCGAGCGCCTGTACGGCTACTTCCCGATGGCCGACCAGGTGGTGCTGCAGCCGGATCGGCTCAGGCCCGACGGTTTCGTCGATGCTGCGCCGCACCGCGCCGAACTGCACGCGGTCTACAACCGCTACACGCGCTGCAACACCGACCCGTTCTACACCGCCGACACCGAAGACATCCAGGCGCTGCTGCGGCCGCTGTTCATCACGTCGTGGCTGATCGACGACTTTCTGGCCGACAACGACTTCTTCGGGGCCGACACCATCCTGGTGTCGAGCGCGTCGAGCAAGACGGCCTACGGCACGGCCTTCCAGCTGGCGCAGCGGCCCGGCCTCGAGGTGGTCGGCCTGACGTCGGCGGGTAACAAGCTGTTCTGCGAAAGCCTGGGCTGCTACAGCCGGGTGATCAGCTACGACGAACTGGAGCTGGTTCCGGGTGACGCGGCGAGCGTGTATGTCGACTTCGCGGGCAATGCGGCGCTGCGGCTCGCCGTCCACACCCGTTTCGTCAACCTGCGGCACAGCAGCTCGATCGGCGGCACCCACGTTGAACAGCTGGGCGGTGCCAAGGACTTGCCGGGCCCGCGGGCCACGCTGTTCTTTGCGCCGGCGCAGATCAAGAAGCGCACCGAGGAGTGGGGCTCGGCCGGCCTCGGCGAGCGCTTGCTGAAAGCCTGGACGAGCTTCATTGCGCAGGTCACCGACCCGGCAGCGCCCTGGCTGGTGGCCGACCACCACCGCGGGCCGGAGGCCGTGCAGGCGGCTTACCTCGAAGTGCTGGGCGGCCGCAGCCACCCGCGCGTGGGGCACATGCTGTCGCTGATCAAGCCGTAGCGGCCGAATGCGGCCGGGCGCGACAATGGCCCGGATGCACCCAGACCAACCCGGCGCCACGCCCGCCTCCCCTGCGCCGTCGTCCACCCACCCGTACCAATCGCTTACGCCCGACGTGGTGCTCGACGCCTTGGCCACGCTCGACCTGCACGGCGACGGCCGCCTGCAGGCACTGAGCTCCTACGAAAACCGGGTCTACCAGATCCACCTGGAAGACCGCAGCATCGTGGTAGCCAAGTTCTACCGGCCGGGCCGCTGGAGCGAGGCGCAGATTCTCGAGGAGCACGCCTTCTCGGCCGAGCTCACCGCCGCCGAAGTGCCGGCCGTGGCGCCGCTCGAACTGAAAGGCGCGACGCTGCACGCGCACGCCGGCTTTGCGTTCAGCGTGAGCCCCTACCGCGGCGGCCGCCCGCCAGAGCTGGACGACTTCGAAGTGCTCGAATGGATCGGCCGCTTTCTCGCACGCATCCACACCGTGGGCGGCAAGCGGCCGTTCGTGACGCGGCCGGCGCTCGACCTGCAGAGCTTCGGCATCGCCTCGCGCGATTGGCTGCTGGGCCACGACAAGATTCCGCTCGACGTGCAGAGCCTGTGGGAGAAGCACTGCAACCAGGCGCTCGACCTGATCGCAGCCACAGCCCTCGCCACGGATGCCAAGGGCGCCTTCGGCAGCGAATTCAAGAGCCTGCGCCTGCACGGCGACTGCCACCCCGGCAACATCCTCTGGACACCGACCGACCGCCCCGATGGCGGGCCACACTTTGTCGACCTGGACGACGCCCGCACCGGTTTCGCGGTGCAGGATCTGTGGATGCTGCTTTCGGGCGAGCGCGCGCAACGCACCGGACAGCTCAGCGGCCTGCTCGAAGGCTACGAACAGTTCCGCGAATTCGACCGGCGCGAGCTGGCACTGATCGAACCGCTGCGCACGCTGCGCCTGATCCACTACAGCGCATGGCTCGCGCGGCGCTGGCAGGACCCGATCTTCCCGATCAACTTTCCATGGTTCGGCTCGAGCGACTACTGGAACGGGCAGGTGCAGATGCTGCAAGACCAGTGCGAGGCGATGGAAGAAGCACCGCTGTACTGTTGACTCGCCCCCAGCCTTCGCGCACCGCTCAAACCAGCAGCGCGTTGACGCGCCGCACGTAGGCAGCAGGGTCGGCCGGCATGCCGCCCTCGGCCAGCAGCGCCTGGTCGAACAGAATGTTGGCCAGGTCGTCGAAGTGCGCCGAGCCTTCGAGCTTCCTGACCAGCGCATGTTCGGCGTTGACTTCGAGCACCGGCTTCAGGTCGGGCGCGGGCTGGCCGGCCTGTTTGAGCATGCGCGCGAGCTGGGTGCTCATGCCGCCGTCCTGCACCACGAGGCAGGCGGGTGAATCGACCAGGCGGGTGGTGACGCGCACGTCCTGGGCCTTGTCCTTGAGCGCTTCCTTGAGCTTCTCCAGCAGCGGCTTGAAGGATTCGGCGGCTTCCTCAGCGGCCTTCTTCTCGGCCTCGTCCTGCAGCTTGCCCAGATCGACCGCACCCTTGGCCACGCTTTGCAGCGGCGTGCCGTCGAACTCGTTGAGGTAGTTGAGCGCCCACTCGTCGACGCGATCGGTCATGAGCAGCACCTCGATGCCCTTCTTCTTGAAGACCTCGAGCTGCGGGCTGTTCTTCGCGGCGGCCATGGTGTCGGCCGTGATGTAGTAGATCGCGTCCTGGCCCTCCTTCATGCGCGCCTTGTAGTCGGCGAAGCCGACGCTCACGCTGTCGCTGGCGGTCGAGGCGAAGCGCAGCAGCTTTGCGATGCGCTCGCGGTTGGCATGGTCTTCGCCCAGGCCTTCCTTCAGCACCGCGCCGAACTCGGCGTAAAACTTCGCGTACTTGCCGGTTTCGTCCTCGGCCCCCGCCTCGTCCTTCTTGTCGGCCACATCGGTCACGCCGTCTTCGGCGGGCGCCGGCGTGCCCTTCCTTGCCAGGTCTTCCAGCATGCCGAGCACGCGCTTGGTGCTGCCTTCGCGGATCGCCTTCACGTCGCGGCTTTCCTGCAGCAGCTCGCGGCTCACGTTGAGCGGCAGGTCGGCCGAGTCGATCACGCCCTTGACGAAGCGCAGGTAGCCCGGCATCAGCGCCTCGGCATCGTCCATGATGAAGACGCGCTTGACGTAGAGCTTGACGCCCGCGCTCTTCTCGCGGTTCCACAGGTCGAACGGCGCCTTAGCCGGGATGTAGAGCAACTGCGTGTATTCAGTCGAGCCTTCGACGCGATTGTGGCTCCAGGCCAGCGGCGCCTCGAAGTCGTGGCTGATGGCCTTGTAGAACTCGCTGTATTGCTCGGGTGTGATGTCTTTCTTGCTGCGGCTCCAGAGGGCGTTGGCCTTGTTGACCGTTTCCCATTCGCCGGTTTTCACCATAGCGCCGGGTTGGTCGTTCTCGCCCTCTTTCCATTCCTCTTTCTCCATGAGGATCGGCAGCGAGATGTGATCGGAGTACTTGCCGACGATCGACTTGAGCTTCCACGTGTTGAGGTATTCCCCGGCACTGTCCTTTTCGTCATTGCGCAGATGCAGCGTGACACTGGTGCCGCGCGCCGGGCGGGTGATCACGTCGACCTCGAAGTCGCCGGCACCGCCGCTCGTCCAGCGCACGCCCTCTTCCGCAGGCAAGCCGGCGCGGCGCGATTCCACCGTGATCTTGTCGGCCACGATGAAGCCCGAATAGAAGCCCACGCCGAACTGGCCGATGAGCTGTGCGTCGGCTTTCTGGTCGCCGCTGAGCTTGGCCATGAAGTCCTTGGTACCGCTCTTGGCGATGGTGCCGAGGTTGTCGATTGCCTCGTCGCGCGACAGGCCGATGCCGTTGTCCGTGATCGTCAGCGTCCTGGCGGCGGCGTCGAAGCTCAGGCGCACGTCCAGATCGGGCTGGTCTTCGTAAAGCGCGGGGTGGTCGAGCGCCTCGAAGCGAAGCTTGTCGCACGCGTCCGAGGCGTTCGAGATCAGCTCGCGCAGAAAGATCTCCTTGTTGGAGTAGAGCGCGTGGGTGACGAGGTGAAGCAGTTGGGCCACTTCGGCCTGGAAAGGGAGTTTGGTGCTGGCGCTGGTCATGAGAGAGAGATGTTTTCAGGTGGTGGGCCGGCACGGCTGTCGGCCCGCAAGTCAGGTGGTTGCGGCCGCCGCATTTTCAACGGCCGCCGCGGGCCCGTGATTGTCGGATTTGTGGTCCCGGTAACGAATTCACGCCCCGCTTGACGCGCTGGCGCGACAAAGAGCGTGCTTATTTAACAGATGTGGGTCGTTAGTTCACAAAACCGTCTTGTTTTGTAGTCTTTCTCTTACAGTCCGCTTGCCGACCGGCTTTGGCCTACGACCTTTGTCCAATTTACAACCCCTTTAATTACAGATTCATCATGAAAAGGCTCCTTCTGGTTTCCGCGCTCGCAGCGCTCGTGTCCCCGATGGCGGCATTCGCCGAAAGCGCCATGGTTGCGCCAGCTGCCGCGAACGCAACGGCATCTGCGAAGCTTGACTTCCGCATCACCGTGCCGCGCGTGCTGTTTCTGCAGGTCGGCACCGGCACCAAGTTCGCAGCCAACACGGGCGTCGACCTGATCGACTTCACGGTGCCAGCCGCCAACGTTGGCGACGGCACGGTCGTGGCAGCCACGGCCGCCAGCGGCGACCTCACGAACGGCGCGGTCACCGTGCGTGTCATGGGCAACGGCGCCAGCACGATCTCGCTGAATTCGGCCACCACCGGCGCAATGAACAATGGCGCGGGCGCCACGGTCGGCTGGAACCGCATCTCGGTGGCCGCCGCACCACTGACGGCCGGCACCACGACGGGCTTTAACAACACCGGCATCGCCCACCCCGCCTTCCCCGCCTCGAACACCGGCAACGGCACCGCCACCACGCTGAACGCCACCAACGGCGTCGTGCGCGAAGAAGGCAAGTGGACCTTTACCTATCTGAACACGGACATCCTCGCCGCGGGCACCTACGGCGGCGTGAACACCAACGCCGGCCGTGTGACCTACACCGCCACGATGCCCTGAGCATCCGCAGCACCTGACACCTGAACGCCATGCGGATCGAAGCGCGGCTGACACTGCTGGCCGCGCTGGCGACCGCGCTGGTGTCGGCCCATGCCGAATCGGATTTCGCCAGTGCGACCTCCGGGACACTGACGGCGACCGCACGGCTGGACTTCATCGTCACGATTCCGCGCGTACTGTACCTGCGGGTCGGCACCGGCACCAGCTTCACGAGCGTCGGTACCGTCAACCTGATAGACATCACGGTGCCGGCGGCAGCGGTCGGCAACGGCGTGGCGGTCGCAGCCACCGGCGGTGACATCGGCGCCGGCGCGGTGACGGTACGGGTGATGGGCAACGGCGGCAACATCACGCTCAACTCCAACACCACCGGCCCGCTCAACAACGGCGTCGCAGCGCAACAGATCGGCTGGAACCGCATCAATGTGGCGAGCGCGCCACTGGCCAGCACGACCAGCGGCTTCAACAACAGCGCAATCACCCATCCGGCCTTCAACACCACCGGTGGCGCAGGCACTGCGGTGCTGCTGACTGCGAGCAACAAGCTGGTGCAGCAGGAAGGCCAGTGGACCTACAGCTATGCCAACACCGAAGCGGTGGCGGCGGGCACGTATGGCGGCGTGGGCGTCAACAATGGCCGGGTCACCTACACGGCCTCCATGCCATGATCGCCCGCGCGACCGACAATCGTACCCGGTGACACTTTCCATGCGCCCGACTTTCCTGCCCATCCGTCCCACCGCAGTGTGCGCGCTGGCGCTGTCCGGCCTGCTCGGCTGCAGCGCCGCGCAAGCGTACCTGGTGGGCATCGCGCCTGGCCCACGCGCCCTCTACCTGCAGGTCGGGACCGGCACCTTCACCGGCACCTATAGGAGCGGTGGAACGCCAGGCGACAACTCGACGGTCAACACGGTAACCGCGACTATCGCCGCGGGCGCGATCGGCAGCGGCGCGCAAACCATGTCGACCAACAGCACGGTCGCCAATAGCCCATACGACAACTTCGCGTTCTGTACGCCGGGCACCGGGCAGGTGTACGTGGGCGGCTTCTATCGCGTACCGGGCACGTCAGGAGCGAGCGCCACCCTGAGCGTCACGACACCCCCAAACCTGCTGAACGCCAGCAGCGACACGATCCCGTTCAGCACGATCTCGTGGGTGTCGGGCGGCAGCGGCGATGCCACCGCCACGATCCCGAGCGGAACCTTCGCCGGCACCCCGGCACAGCCGCTACTGTCGGTCGCACTCAACAACTGGTTCGAGAGTTGCCTCACGTTCAGCTATGCCAATGCGCAGCTGGCGCCGGCCGGCACCTTCACGGGCCGCGCCACCTACCAATTGGTCGCGCCATGAAGCGACTCCTTGCGCTGGCGCTGCTTGCCGCCTTGTTTTCGAGCGCGGCGCAGGCCGCCACCTACCGCGTCGACGACAGCGGCACGGTGGTGGGCCAGCCTGTCACCGCCATGAAATGGCGCCAGCTGGTGCCATCGCGCGGCGGTGACAACACGGTCGAGGGCCAGCTGAACGTGGCGCTGCGCCTGAACCTGGCGAGCTGGCTCAACCGCCCGGCCCGCATCTACATGCTGCTGGCGCCGACCGAGGGCGAACAACTCCAGGCCACCTGGCGCACCCAGGGCCGCCTGCTGCCCGGCGCGCTGCGCAGCGGCGGCCGCACACTGGTGTACGACGGCCTGGTGCGCGACGCCTTCCTGACCGAGACGATCCAGCTGAACCTGGTGGCCGACGGCCGCCTGCTGACGCGCGCGCAATCACTCCAGTTCCATTTCGAGATCGAGGTGTCGCCTTGAACCACCCTCTGCTTTCGGCCGCGTGGCGCCGGCACGCACTGCTGGCGCTGGGCCTCGCGCTGTGCCCGGCGGCCTTCGCGCAGTTCGCGCTGGCGGTGTCGCCGCCGCGCTTCGAGCTGACAGGCAAGCCCGGCACGCCGATCCGCAGCGTGATCGAACTCTCCCAGGTCGACGTTCGTCCGGGGAGCTACACCGTCCGCACGGCCGACTGGATCTTCAAGCCCGACGGCTCGGTCGACTTCATCGACGCACTCGCGCCCGGCAGTTGCCGCCCCTGGGTTGCGATCGAGCGCAAGGAGCTCCTGGTGCCGCCAGGTCGACCCTACCGCTATCGCTTCGAGGTCACGCCGCCCGCCGATGCAACGCCGACGGAGTGCCGCTTCGCGGTTGTGATCGAAGGCAAGGAGCAGGCCGCGGGGGCCGGCGTGCCGATCGCGCTTTCGGCTCGCGTCGGCGTGATCGTCTACGTGGCGATCGGCGACGTGAAGCCCGCGCTCAGCGTGGTCGGCAGCGTTGTGCAGCCGGTGAATGGCCAGCCGGTGCCGACCCTCAAGGTGCGCAACGACGGCACCGCACACGGCCGCCTCAGCGGTTTTCTGAACGGCACCGATGCCAGCGGCACGGCGCTTGAGTTCACCGCCGCCACCTCGCCGATCCTGCCCGGCGAGACGCGCGACATCGCGCTCAGCGCCACGCGCCCGGGCAACATCGACGCGCAGGTGCAGGTGCGCTTTCCGGTCACCGTGCGCGGCAAGCTTGAATGGGGTGAATCCGGCTCGATCACCGTCGACCAGCGCTTCGCCCCATGAAATGCCGGCTGATCGGGTGCGCGCTCGGCATGCTCGGCGCGGGCACCGCGCTGAGCAGCCACGCCGCGGAGCCGGCACCGGCGGCCTATGAAGACCGGCTGCTCGAGAGCGGGCCGCAGGCCACGCTTGACGAGCCGGAGGACCAGGCGCCCGACAGCGGCTGGCCGCGCGGCGGCAGCGTCGAGCTGCAATCGCTGCGGCAAAGCGGCGGCCTGACCGAGACACGCAACGAAACGCTCAAGCTCGAAGGTCACCTGGACACGCCGAACTACGGCGCGTTTTCGGCCAACCTGAACATCAACCGCTACCGCAACCCCGTCACCGCCTACGACCTGTCGGGCCAGACCGGCAACCTCTACAGCCTGTCCTACCGCAATGGCAACACGGGCCGCATCGACCAGCGCGCCATGCCGTTCAACAACGGCTGGTTCGCCAACAGCAGCATCGGCGACATCAACACCGCCGCCACGCCGATGTCGCGCGGAATCGGACGCGTCTACCTGCCCTCGCTGCCGATCGAAGGCTTTTCCACCAGTTTCGAGCGCGGCGGCAGCACCGTGCTGAATGCCTCGGCCGGCCGTCTCGGCTACTTCGATGGACTCACGTCGCAAGGCTTCACGCTGGGGCGCGGCAGCGTCGCGACCTTCGGCGCGCAGCAGCAGATCACAGGCCCCGAAACACAGCTTGGCATCGGTCGCACCGACGCGGCCTTCCAGTGGGTCGAGACCCGCAACGCCAACCTGAACGGCCTGTCCGGCTACGCGCAGGACTCCCGGTCGTTCTGGGGCGCGGTGTCCTGGCAGGGCGTGGCGCCTTGGGCCGACACGCTCGGCCCGGGCATCGGCCCGGTGCAGGAGCGGCCCGGCGGGCTGCGCGTGCAGGCCAACTACGCGCACAGCGCGGGCAAGCCGTCCTATGCCGGCTCGCTCGCGCCGAGCGATTCGGCCAACGGCTTCTGGGTCGATTCGAGCTGGCGCAGCAACTGGGCGCAGCAAGGCGCGAGCGTGTTCTATTTCGACCCGTCATTGCGTTGGGGCAGCAACCCGATCGCGGGCGATCTGCGCGGCGCGAGCTGGCGCGCGGACGTGTCGACACGGCAATGGCAGCTCGGTGGCAATGTCGAGGCCAGCGAGAGCGTGAGCGGCTTGCAGGGGCGCTCGCTGTTCGGCAACCTGTTCGGGCGCTACCGCTTCGACTCGCGCGATGCGCTGTCCGGCACCGTGGCCGCACGCACCGGCACGCTGGCCGCGCAATCGCTGCAGCTCACCTGGGAACACATCTCGCCGCAGTGGGGCCAGAGCCAGTGGCGTGCCGATCTTGCGAACGGCCGCGACCAGCGGGTGGTGCGCCTGGGCGTCGACCATGCCTGGGCCGTAGGGGAATCGCAATCGCTCTCGACCACGCTGGCGTTCGAGCAATCGAACCAGACAGGCTTCAATTCACGCTCGGTGATCTGGGGCGTGCTGGGCAGCATGCCCTTCCTCGCCGGGGCGCGCGTCGACCTGAGCGTGCGCGGCAGCAACGGCATCGGTGACAACAGCAGCAAATTCCTGAACGCGAATGCGCGCGTGAGTTGGCCGCTCGGCGGCGGCTGGTCGTTCATCGCGCAGTACACGGCGGCGCGCGGCCAGGAATCGCTCAACCCGGCCGTGGTGTCGGCCCTCACCACCGCCACGCAGGCGCCGATTCTCACGCTGCCGTCAAGCCGCACGATGCAGATCGCGCTGCGCTGGGAAGCGCGTGCGGGCAGCGCCAGCGCGCCGATCGGCGGCGGCGCCGGTGCCGGCTCCGGCCGCCTCGAAGGCCATGTGTACTTCGACCAGGACAACAGCGGCAAGCGCGAGGCCAGCGAGGGCGGCGTGCCCAACGTCACCGTGATGCTGAACCGCCGCTACGTGGCGCGCACCGATGCGCAGGGCTACTACAGCTTTCCGTCGGTGGCCGCCGGCAGCTATCAGATCGAAGTGGTGCCGGACAACCTGCCGCTGCCGTGGACACCCGCAGCACGCGAGGGCGTGCCGGTGCAGGTGTATGTGCGAGGCACCGCGACCGCCGACTTTGCGGTTCGACGCGAACGCTGAAAGCGCAGCGTCATTCGCCGCTGGCTCCGGTGAGCATGGGCAGCGCCGTCGATTGCCCGATGGCTTCGGTGCCGCTGGCATGCGAGGCGGCCACGGCGCCCTGGTAGACCTCGTCGGACGACATCTGCGAAACCATCGCCGGTGCCCCGGTCGACTGGCCGATCGCCTCGGTGCCGGTTGCATGCGCGGCCGCCACGGCGCCGGCCTGCACCTCTGCGCTTTCCGGCGAGTTCATCTGCAGCGGGTGGTAGTCGGAACCGTCGGTGGTGTCGGCCATGGCAGCGAGCGGGCCGACAGCGGCGGCGAGCACGATGAAACCACTGGCAGCAAGGAATTTGAGGGATGCGTTCATGGCGGGTCTCCTGGACAGTTGTTGAGGTGCAGCAACTCTAGGCAATGGGTCTGAGCCCGGCGTGAGCAAAGACTTAGGCCGGAATGAGCAGGTGCACGCGCGCGACCAGGCCGCTCGGATTGCCGCTGCGCACGCCGTCTTGCGGCCGGTCGCGCAGCTCGATGCGCACGCCCTGTCGCACCGCCGCGGCTTGCGCGATCGCCAGGCCGAGTCCGCTGCCGCCCGGCGGCGCACCCGGCACGCGAAAGAAGCGGTCGAACACGCGGCTCCGCCATTCGGTTGCGATGCCGGGGCCGTTGTCGACCACATCGACCACCGCGCGACCATCCACCACATGCACGCGCACATCGACCGTACCGCCTTCGGGCGCATGGCGCAGGGCGTTGTCGATCAGGTTGTCGAACACGCAGCGCAGGTCGCCGGCCGCGGCCGTGAGCACCGGCGCGATAGTGCCCTCGAAGCCGACATCGACGCGGCGCTGGTCGGCCAGCACCATGCGCTGGCCCAGGCTCTCGCGCAGCAGCGCCGTCACGTCGACCGGCTCGCGCACCGCGTCGTCTCCCGGCGTCTCCTGCCGCGACAGGCTCAGCAACTGCTCGATCAGGTGCTGGGCGCGCAGGACGCCGGCTTCGAGCTGCGCAAAGCGTTCATCCGCAGCGCCGGCC
This sequence comes from Variovorax nitratireducens, assembly GCF_051216545.1. Taxonomy (NCBI): domain Bacteria; kingdom Pseudomonadati; phylum Pseudomonadota; class Betaproteobacteria; order Burkholderiales; family Comamonadaceae; genus Variovorax; species Variovorax nitratireducens. The sequence continues at coordinate 151,391 of NZ_JBPJZO010000001.1, read as the reverse complement.
GGCACATGGGCGCGCAGGTTCTCGACCTGCAGGCCGATCGCCGTCATGGGCGTGCGCAACTCGTGCGCCGCATCCTGCACGAAGCGGCGCTGGTTGGCGAAGGCATCGCGCAGCCGCGCCAGCAGGCTGTTGAAGGCCGCCACCAGCGGGTCGATCTCGTCGGGCACGCGCGCCAGCGTCAGCTCGGACAGGCTGCGTTCGTCCCGCGCGGCCACCTCGCGCGCCGCCCCGCGCAGGGCGCGCGAAGCGGCCGACACGATCAACCACAACACCAGCAGCGTGGCCGGCAGCAGCAGCGCCACCGGCAGGCCTTCGAGCAGCGCGCGCCGGGCGATGCGGTGGCGGCGGAAAGCCTCGTTCTGGATCACCTGAACGCGCGGCCAAACGGCGTGCCGGATGTCGGATGCCGGGGTGTAGACACGCCAGGTCTGCGCGTCGTCCGGGCCGGTGCGCACATCGGCATAGCCGTGCACCGGCTGCAGCGGCACGGCGGCCGGCGCAAAGGCACTGGAAAGCAGCGTGCCGCCGTCGGCGCTCCAGACCTGCACGACGAAGGCGCCACGCGCGGCCACGTCGTCCGGCCCCAGCGCCTGCAGTTGTGCAGGCTTCCGGTTGGCCGCATACGACTCGGCCACCAGGCGCATCTGGTCGTCCATGAAGGTGTGAACCAGCCGACCATAGGCGCCATACGACAACCACGCCGTCAGCCCTGCGGCCAGCACGTGCAGCGTGACCAGCCCCAGCAGCAACCGCTTGCGCAGCGAATAGCGGCCACCGCCCTTCACGGCGCGATGACGACGCGCCAGCCGAGCCCCCGCACGTTGCGGATCGCGTCGGGCCCGATCTTGCGGCGCATGCCGTGGATCAGCACATCGACCGCGTTGCTCGTGACCTCTTCGCCCCAGCCGTAAATGCGGTTCTCGAGCTGCTCGCGCGAGAGGATCGCGCCGGGGCGCTCCAGCAGCGCATGCAGCAAGGCGAACTCGCGCGCCGTGAGCGCATCGCGTGTGCCGTTCTGCAGCACTTCGCGCGTGGTCAGGTCGAGCTGCAATGCGCCGGTGCCGATCAGCGAATGGGCCGCACCGGCACGCCGCCGCACCACGGCCCGCATGCGCGCCAGCAGCTCGCGAAACGCGAAGGGCTTGAGCAGGTAATCGTCGGCGCCGAGGTCGAGGCTGTGGATACGCTCTTCGAGCCCGTCGCGCGCCGTGAGCACGAGCACCGGGGTCGCGTCGCCGCATTGGCGTGCGCGGCGCAGCACCTCGTTGCCGTCCTGGCCCGGCAGGCCGAGGTCGAGCAGGGCGCAGGCGTAGCCGCCATCGCTCAGCGCACTCTGCGCCAACATGCCGTCGCGCACCCAGTCGACCGACCAGCCCGCACCCTCGAGCGCCTGCTGCAGGCTGCGCCCGATCATCTCGTCGTCTTCCACCAGCAATGCGCGCAAAGTGACTCCTCGGCTGCGCGAGGCTACGCCGGTTTTCTTAGCCGCGCGTGAGCCTGCGGCGTTCACCCACCGGCGCCATGCCAGGTCAGCCTGTGCTGGCTTTCGGGGGCCACGATCGCGCGGCGCTCGTTACCCCCTTTTTCCGGAGTTCATTGCATGAAGCTTTCCTTCCAGATCCTGCTGGCTGCTGCCGGCTTGATCGGCATGCTGGCCGCCCAGGCCCAGACGCTGCCGGCCGACGCACCCGCGGGCAGCACGGTTCAGTGCAAGGACGGCAGTTACGCGGCACCCGACACCAAGTCCGGCGCCTGCCGCGGTCACAAGGGCATCAAGACGTGGTACGGCAAGGCCAATGGCCAACCGGCAACGGCCGCGGCACCCGCGGCGCCAGCAGCGTCAACCGCCAGCACGACGCCTGCGAAGAAGAATGATCCGTCAACCATGGCGGCCGCGCCCGGTGGCGGTGCCGGCAAGGTGTGGGCCAACGACGAGACCAAGGTCTATCACTGCATGGGCGACCGCTACTACGGCAAGACCAAAAAGGGCGAGTACCTGAGCGAGGCCGATGCCAAGGCGAAGGGCATGCACGCGTCCCACAACAAGGCCTGCGCGGCTTAGCGACCCTAGAACTTCTCGTGGGCGCCCAGATAGCGCCACTGGCCGGCCGGCAGGTTGCCCAAGACCACCCGGCCGATGCGGATGCGCTTGAGGCCGACCACCTTGAGCCCGACCTGCTCGCACATGCGGCGGATCTGGCGCTTCTTGCCTTCAATCAGCACGAAGCGCAGCTGCTCGGGGTTCTGCCAGTCGACCCGGGCCGGCTTGAGCGGCTGGCCGTCGAGGCTGAGGCCGTGGCGCAGCCGCGCCAGCTGCGCCGGCGGAAAGACGCGCTGCACGTCGGTGCTGATGTCGCCCATGTCGCCGGGCCCGCTGCCGGGCGGAGACCATGTCACGCGCACCAGGTATTCCTTTTCCATACCCGAGTCTTCGCCGATCAACTGGCGCGCGACCCGGCCGTCCTGCGTCAGCACGAGCAGGCCGACCGAGTCGATGTCGAGCCGTCCGGCAGGCGCAAGCCCGCGCAGTTGCGGCGGGGAGAAGCGGTGCGTGCTGGTGTCTTCGCGCCAATGCGTGCGCGGGTTGATCAGCACCACCGCGGGCTCATGCCCGTCTTCAGCCTGGCCGCTCACGTAGCCCATGGGCTTGTGCAGGATGATCGTGACCTGCGTGGCCTGGTGGCCGTGCGCCTTCTTGTCGACCTCAACGCGATCCGCCGCCGTCACCTTGACGCCCATCGGCGCGACCTGCCCGTTGACCTTGACCCAGCCCTGCTCGATCCAGACGTCGGCCTCGCGGCGCGAGCAAAGGCCGAGCTCGGCCATGCGCTTGTTGAGGCGCACCGCGCCGGAAACGGGGGAGGAGGAGGATGCGGGTTCGGTCATGTTCGGGGCGTCATGCTATCCCGAACCGCACGAACACCGCGCGGCAGCCGCTGCCTAGCCCGGACTTAGGACACTGCCTTGGCCTGGTCGCGCAGGGCCTTGATCTGGTCGTGGTTGCGCTGCGCGCCCAGCATCTGGCGCTCGATCAGGCTGCGCACGTCGGCGGGCAGACTATCGCTCTTCAGGGCCTTGCGATAGCGGGCCAGCGCGGCGTCTTCGCCGCGTTCGCACTCCTCGAGCATCGATACCTCGCTGTTGGCGCCAACGGCGCCTTTCAGGTTGACCCAGCCGCGATGCAGCGCCCCGGTGGCGCTGCCACCGTCGGCCGGCGCCCCGCCGCGGCGTGTGATCCATTGGATCAGCTCGTCAGCGGCGCGGCGGCATTCGATCGCGCGGTCGTTGAACACCTGCTTCAGTTGCGCGTTTTCCACCTGCTGGGCGCAGGCACGGAACCCGTACTCGCCATCGCGTGCATTTTCGAGCAGGTCGTTCAGCACGCCGAGGGTTTGCTCGTCGTCGAGCTTTACCGCGCCGTCGGGCTCAATGGGGTTGTAGTTTTCATTGGACATGCATGATCTCCTGGAGATTGAAAGTTGGGGAGGGATGAAGCTTCATGATCGGCCGGTGACCCGCTCCTCGCGTCGGCCCGACGTGACGGCCCGTGTAGGGCGATGCCGCAGGTGGCGGCCGAAACCGCGCACGGCCATTGATACCGGGATCGCGTTCGAAGATGGAGAGCCTTGCTTTTGCCGGCAGGAGCATCTCGCGCCCGCGCTTCGTGCTAGACGTTTCGGGGGTAGGCCGATGACAGCGGGTGGCCCATTCCGCGAATGTCCCCCGGCCTGCGGCCTCCTCCTTTTTTTCGCTGCATGGGCCACGCGCCGCCATCGGCCTTGGGCACGCTCTGCATGTTCAGCGCTAAACGGTCACATCGCTTCCAGGATCAGGGCGGTGGGGCACGCTGCGCAGCGAAATAAAGGAGGAGGCGAAGCCGGGGGACATTCGCGGAGCAGCGTGCCCCGCCACCCTGAGCCCGCCCCGGAACCTCAACGCTCAGATCAACGCTGGATTCAGATCTTCAAATGCGAGACCGTATAAGAAGGAAAAGATGTGTGCAAGCCAGCGCGCCCGCTACGCTCCGGCCTTCTGCTTCGGCACGCGCTGCGCCGGGTCGTAGAAGAAGGTTTCTTGCGCCAGGCGCTCGCCTTCCCAGCGCTGCCAGGCGATCTCCTCCATGTGCGTGACGGTGCCGTCGGGCCATTCGAACTCGAAGATCCAGCGGATCGCAACGTGGTCGCCATTCACCAGCACCGGCCGCACGCACTGCGACCGGATCGCCACGGCCCGGGCCAGCATCGCACGCTCGCGCGCCACTGCGGCATCGCGCCCGATGCGCGGCTCGGACTGGTTTTCCTGCATCGAGACGTTCGGCGCATAGAACGCCTCGACGGCTTCGTCGTGCGCATTGGCTTCGACACGGGCAATGAAAAGCTCAAGGGTTTCGGGTGTGGGCATGGACGGGACTGTGCACGCTGCGCCCGGCCGGGTCGATTACCCGCAGGTAACGCAAAAGCGGCAACAGCGCGCAGCCTGCACTATGCTGACGCGATGGACACTCGCGTCGCGTCGCACCCCCCCTCGCCGGGCGACCGCCTGCGCAGCTGGCGCGAGCGCCGGCACCTGAGCCAGATGGCGCTGGCCCTGCAGGCCGAGGTGTCGACGCGGCACCTGAGCTTTGTCGAAACCGGGCGCGCGCAACCCGGGCGTGAGCTGATCCTGCGGCTGGCCGACGAACTCGAGATTCCCTTGCGCGAGCGCAACATGCTGCTCAGGGCCGCGGGCTTCGCGCCGGTGTTCGAGCAGCGGCGCTTCGACGACCCGTCGTTCGACCCGGTGCGCTCGATCATCGACATCACGCTGGCCCGGCACGCGCCGTTTCCGGCCTATGTGATCGACCGGCACTGGGACGTCGTGTGCCGCAACGACGGCGTGCCGGAGCTGTACGAAGGCGTCGATGCAGCCCTGCTGGCGCCGCCCACCAACGTCGTGCGGCTCATGCTGCACCCCCAGGGCATGGCGCCGCACGTGCACAACCTGCCGTCGTGGCGCTCGCACTTCATCGTGCAGATGCGCCGCCAGTTCGAGCTGACCGCCGATCCCCAACTCGGCGCGCTGCTGCGCGAAACGCTGGCCTGGCCGGGCGGCATCGGCCCGATCGACGAGTCGACGGGCGGGCCGGCAATGACGCTCGACATCGACACGCGCATCGGCCGCCTCTCGTTCATCACGGCCATCACGGTGTTCGGCAGCCCGGTCGATGTGACGCTGGAAGAGATCGCGCTCGAAGTGATGCACCCCGCCAACAGCTTCACGGAGCACGCGGTGCGGGACGCTGCGGCAGCGCGGGCCGCGCGGCGCAAGGGCCAGGAGACGAAGAGCAAGGAGACGAGGGGCTAGATCACCCCCGGCATCGCACCGAAGGCGCCGCGGGCACGTGAAGCGACCGGCGTTCAACCCTCTCGCAGCGCACCACATGCCGAATCCGTCGTGCACAAGCATCTTGATGCGCGTGGCCCGCGCGTTGACAAACAAGTAGCTGTGTTCGCCATTCGCGCTTCCCAGCAGGTGCACTACGTGTACGAGCAGGCGCTCGGCGCCAGAGCGCATGTCCACGGGCTTCGTGCACAGCCACAGCACGTCGATGCAGATCATCGCAGCACCTCGCGCAACCACGCCGCGCAGTCGGCGGCAGCCGATACAAGCCACGTCACGCTCACGCCGAGCGCCCCACGCTTACCGACTGAGTACCTGAGTCCTAACGGGAAACCTCTCTATCCCCTGCGGCGTTAATTCGGAAAATGAGTATCTGTGGAAACGATAGACACTGCTTTCGATTTGAACGCGCTACGCCTAATCGTGGCGTTGGACGATACGCGCAACGTGACCCGTGCGGCCGAGCTACTGGACATCAGCCAGTCTGGCTTCAGTACCGGACTCGCAAGGCTTCGAAAGCGTTTCGGCAACCCGCTTTTCGTGCGGACTAACAAAGGCATGGAGGCAACCCCCCGTGGTTCGAGGATGGCGCAGACTGCACGCGAGGTTCTCACTCGCGTGAAAAGCGGCATCCTCGACCACGAAGCGTTTGACCCCAAGACCGAGCACGCGCACTTTGCTTTCTCCATGGCCGATGTTGCAGAGGTTGTGTTCCTTCCGCAGCTTTTTGCGCATTTTCGTAACGTTGCGCCGCAAGTGACTGTCCACAGTGAATCAAATAGCAAGGATGAACTTCTAAGAAAATTGGAGACTGGGCGGATCGACCTCGCACTTGGGTACTTTCCCGAACTCAAAGGCGAAGGTATTTATCAGCAACGGCTATACAGTCATACCTACGTAGGAATGCTGCGCCTGGGACATCCCGCTTTGAAGCGTCCGATGACAAAAGACGTGTACGTTAGCTTGGGGCATGCAGTCGTCACGTCTCCTGCGAGAACCAATGATCTTTTCGAGCGTTTCCTGAAGCTTGAGCGCATTTCACGGAGGGTCGCAGTCCTAACCCCCCATCATCTCAGCCTGCCCGCGATCATCTCCGAGACCGACCTGATTGGAACCGTCCCAATGGCGACAGGTGCCTACTTCGCCGCGCTCGGCGCCGTAGAATTGGTTGCCCTCCCTTTCCGGCCACCGGTATTTAGCGTCCAGCAACACTGGCATGAGCGCAATCATCAGGATCCGAAACATCGTTGGCTACGCGAAACGATGCACCGCCTTTTTAATGACAAGACGGATAGATGGCTGGCCGTTGAGAAGAAACTGTACGGGGACATACGGCCAGTAGGCCGATGAACAGAGCCAACGCGTCGCGGCGTCAGGAAAAGGTCACGGTGGTCAGGGGTGCCATCCAGTAGCCGTGTGAGACAGACATTCTGGGAAACTACAGCTAGGCAACGCCCGCCTGCACCATCGCCGCGCGCATCTTCTCCACGTCCAGCCGCTCCAGGTAGCGCGGAATGTTGCGCCAGAGCGTGTGGTAGCCGTAGCCGCCCCTGAACATCTCGTGCAGCGCGTCTTCCTTGCGCCAGCCTTGCAGCACTATGCGGTAGACCGCGGCCACCACGCCGGTGCGGTCGGCGCCGTGCCAGCAATGGATCAGCACCGGGCCGTTGCGCTCGGCCTTGCGGATCGCGATCAGCGCGCGCAGCACCTCGTCATCGTTGATCGACCAGGTGTCGATGCGCACGCGCTCTAGCGCGATCTCGGGGTGACCGCGGAACGCGCGCTGGTCGCTGTTGTACGAGCGGAAGCTCAGCACCGTCGCGATGCCGAGCGCCTTGAGCGCGGCCACGTCGTCATGCCGCGGCTGCGCGCTGCGGTACAGCGTGGGTGTGATGCGGTGCAGGTTCTCGACCCGGTGGCCATGGCCGGCCAGCGGGTCGGCCCATTCGTCCGGGCGCGCATCGCCCAGCCGATCGAGCGGCGCGTGCTTCTTCCTTCTGCTTTCGCGCCTCATGCGTCGGGCGCCTTTCGGCGCGGGCGGTGCCGCACCCAGAGGATGAGCGCAGCCGCGCCGAGACCGATCCAGTAGTCGACCGGCGCACCGAACAGCCAGTGCTTGTGCCAGGTCACCAGATCCGGCCTGAACTGGGCCCAGCCCCAGGCCGGGTTGATGATGAACCAGAGGAAGTCTTCGACGATCCAGAACACCATGAGGCCGACCAGCGCGAACCCCGCCTCGCGCCACGTCCAGCGGCCGTTGAAGGCCAGCGGCGCAAAGAACACCAGCGCCATGAAGGTGAACACCCAGGCGTGGTAGCCGGTCATCGCGCGGCCGCCCCAGAAAATGTCGAGCAGCCAGTGCTTCTCGATGCGCCAGGTCGGCAGGCTGGTGGCCCAGCCGGCACCGCCTTCGATCTGAATCTCGGCGTTGGCAAAGAAGTACGCCATGACGACGACCCACGCGATGTAGCCGATCGTGCGGCCGATGCGCCGCTCGTGCTGTTCGCCGCTCATGCGCCGAGCACGCAGTCGAGCACGCGTCGCGCCGCGTCGGGCTTGCCGAGGCTCCGGCTCTTGTGCGCCATGCGCGCGAGATGTTCGGGTGCAGCCATGAGACCCGCGACCTTGTACTCGAGGCCGATGCTGTCGTAGGCCAGCCAGGCGGCGCCCTCTTCCATCAGGAAGCCTGCGTTGTGCTCTTCCTGCCCCGGGATCGGCGACACCAGCAGCATCGGCTTGCCGAGCGCAAGACACTCCGAAATCGTCAAGCCACCCGGCTTGGTTACCACCAGGTCGGCCGCGGCCATGAGCTTTTCCATCTCGTTGGTGAAGCCCAGTGCGACCAGCCGGCCGGGCATGCGTTGCGCCAGCGCCTTCAGCGCTTCATGCGCCGCCGCATTGCGGCCGGCCACTGCGATCACCTGGAAGTCGCTGCCCGACCCGCCGAGTGCCAGCACGCGCTCGACCATGCTCGGCAGGTCGCCGACACCGGCGCCGCCGGAAGCCATCAGGATCACCTTGCGCGCCGGGTCGAGGCCGAGCCGCGAAACGCAGGCGTCGCGCGCCAGTTCGGGCGCATCGGGCTGCGAGAACACCGGCATCACCGGGATCCCGGTCACGTGGATGCGGTCGGCAGGGAGCCCGCGCGCGCGCATGCGGAAAGCGACTTCTTCGGTGGCGGCGAGGTAACCGGCCATGCCTGGCACGATCCACATGTTGTGCAGGTCGTAGTCTGTCACCTGCAGCCACACCGGGCAGTCGAGCCGGCCGCGATTGCGTTCGCGCATCAGCAACTCGGCCGGAAGAAAGTGGGTGCAGACGATCGCCTTCGGCTTGGCGCGATGGATCTCGCGCAGCAACCCGCCGGCACTCACGCGCTCGATGCCGCGCCGCAGCCGCTGCGAGGTGGCGCTGTGCGGCGTGCTGTCGGCCTTCTGGTGCAGGTACGACCAGACCTCGGGAGCGCGGTTCACGAGCTTGATGTACCAGTCCGTGTAGACCTTGCGGAAGCCGCCGGCCACATGGGCCATGGCGTCGATGTGGACGGCGCTGCAGGGCGGGTTCAATGCTTCGGCCGTCGCGGCCAGGGCTTGGGCGGCACGCACGTGGCCGTTGCCGGCGCTCACGCTGAGGATCAGGAGTCGGGTCATGTTGTGGCCCGGATTATCGCCAGCGCGGCTGGCGCTTTTTTTGCCCGGATCTTTTGCCTAGATGACCAGCCGGTAGCCCACCGCCGTTTCGGTCAGCAGATGCTTCGGCTGCGCCGGATCGGCTTCGAGCTTTTGCCGCAGGTGGCCCATGTAGATGCGCAAATAGTGGCTCTGCTCCGAATGCGACGGGCCCCACACCTCGCGCAGCAGCTGGCGCTGCGTGAGCACGCGGCCGGCGTTCGCCACCAGCACAGTGAGCAAGCGGTATTCGGTCGGCGTCAGGTGCACCTCGGCACCGGCGCGGCGCACGATGCGCGCGGCACGGTCGAGTTCAATCTCGCCGAAACGGAACACCGGCTCGGGCTCGTCGCCGCTGCCGCCGGCCGCGCGCGGGCGACGCAGGTTGGCCCGCACGCGCGCGAGCAGCTCGCCGGTGCCGAAGGGTTTGGTGAGGTAGTCGTCGGCGCCGGCATCGAGCGCGGCAATCTTGTCGGCCTCGTCGGTGCGGGCCGACAGCACGATGATCGGCACCGCGGACCAGCCGCGCACATCGCGGATCAGCGTCACCCCGTCGCCGTCGGGCAGGCCGAGGTCGAGCACCAGCAGGTCGGGCTGGCGCGTGCCGGCCGCGGCCAGCCCGTCGCGCAGGCTCCCGGCCTCGTGCACCTGCCAGCCTTCGGCCTCCAGCGCGCCGCGCACGAAGCGGCGGATCTGCGGCTCGTCCTCGATCACGATGGCGGTGGGTTGGGGCATGGGGGGCTCAGGCGTCGGGCGGTTCGGGCGGACGGGGTGGTGCGCGCCGCGGCAGGGTCACGGTGAATTCTGCACCGCCGCCCCGCTCGTTGGCCGCCGTGATCTCGCCTCCATGCGCGCTCACGACCGCCTTGCAGATCGCCAGGCCGAGGCCGACGCCGGGCGTGGCCGACTCGGCCTGGCCGCGCGTGAACTTGTCGAACAGCGTTTGCTCATGGCCTTGCAGCGCGGCCGGCAGGCCGGCGCCGTGGTCGCGCACGGTGAGCACCAATGCCGTCGGCGTGACCGTCGCGCCCAGCACGATCGGCGGCGCGCCGTACTTGGCTGCGTTCTCCAGCAGGTTGACCAGCACGCGTTCGATCAGCACCGCGTCGAACTCGACCAGCGGCAGGTCGGGAGCGAGCGCGGTCTGCACCGACCAGCCGCCGAGCGCAGGCTGCGCGGCGCGGATGGCCGAACCCGCCACCTCCTCCACCGACTGCCAGTCACGCCGGAGGTTGACCGCGCCGTCGCCGATGCCGCTTTCGAGCCGCGCCATGTCGAGCAGGTTGTTGACCAGCGCGTTGAGCGCCCTTGCCTGCGCCACGATCGCCTGCGCCGCCGCGCAAAGCTGTTCAGCCGGCAGGGTCTGCAGCGACTCGGCCAGTGCGATCAGCGCCGTGAGCGGCGTGCGCACGTCGTGCGAAATGGCCCCCAGCAACGCGTTGCGCAGCCGCTCCGACTCCATCTCGACCACGGCCTGCTGCGCGACCTCGACGTAGTGCACGCGTTCCAGCGCGATCGCGATCTGTCGCGCCAGCGTTTCGAGTTGCTGCGCCTGCTCGGGAATCAGCAGCCAGCGCGGCTGCGCGGGCTCGAGCGCGAGCACGCCGCGCACGCGCATCGGCGCCTGCAACGGCACGTAGTGCCAGGGCTGCGCGGCCAGCGTGGCGGTCGCGAGGCCGGCCGGCTGGCCCTGGCGGAACGCCCAGTCGGCCACGCTCGCGTCGAACCCGGGCGGCGGCGCTGCGGGCGCCACCAGCTGGTCGGCTGCGTTGGTGACGAGCACCAGCGCGCGGCCACCGAAATGCCCTTGCACGGCAGCCGCGCCGAGTTCGACGACGCGCGTGCTTTCGAGTGCGGCCGAGAGCTCGCGCGTGAGTTCGAACAGCGATTGCGCGCGCCGTTCCCGGCTGGTCGAAACGCCCACCGCGAAGCGCAGGCCCGCAGTGAGCTGCCCCACCAGCAGGCCGACGCCGAGCATCACGCCGAACGTCATGAGGTACTGCACGTCGCTAACTGCGAAAGAGAGTTTCGGTGGCACGAAGAAAAAGTCGAAGGCTGCAACATTGAGCAGCGCCGCAAACGCCGAGGGCCCGCGTCCGAAACGCATCGCGACGCCGACCACGCCAAGCAGAAACAGCATCACGATGTTGGCAAGCTCCAGCACGCCGGCCAGCGGTGTCGCAACCAGCGTCACCGCCACGCTGATGGCGGCGGCCCATGCGTAACCGGGCCAACGCGCATGGGGCCTGTCAGCGTCGTCATCGGCCGCATCGCTGCCGCGACCGCCACCGAGCGGCGCCCGGGACAGGCGGCGGGAGCTGTCCGCGCGGCCAACCTCGACGATGTCGAGCGCCGGTGCCTGCCGCGCCAGCGCGCGCGCCAGCGATGCCTGCGGCCACCAGCCACGCCAGCCGGTGGCCGGCTCGGGCCGGCCGATCACCAGCGTGGCGCAGTTGAGGCGCTGCGCCTGCGTGGCGAGCTGCTGCGCGATGTCGGCGCCGGTCAGCACGGCCGTGACGGCGCCCAGTTCTTCGGCCAGCTTGAGCACGGCCAGAATACGGTCGCGCTGCGCCGCAGCCAGTCGCTGCAGGGGCGGCGTCTCCACGTACGCGGCGTGCCAGCGAACATTGATCTGCCCCGCGAGCCGCGCCGCGGCACGCACCGTTTGCGCTGCGCTCTCACTCGGGCCGACGCAGGCGAGGATGGCGCCCGAAGTGTTCCAGGCCTGCAGTGCGGTGGTGCCTGACTGCTCGACGCGCCAGCCACGCATGTCGTCTTCGACATGCTCGGCGGTGCGGCGCAAGGCGATCTCGCGCAGCGCGAGCAGGTTGCCTTTGCGAAAGAAATTCTGTGCGGCGCGCTCCGCCTGCTGCGGCAGGTACACCTTGCCGGCCGCGAGCCGGGCTGTCAGCTCATCGGGCGTGACGTCGACCAGCACCACCTCGTCGGCCTCGTCGAGCACTGTGTCGGGCACGGTCTCGTGCACCCGCACGCCGGTGATGGCGCCCACGGTGCCGTTCAGGCTCTCGAGATGTTGAACGTTGAGCGCAGACCAGACCTCGATGCCCGCGGCCAACAACTCCTGCACGTCCTGCCAGCGCTTGGCATGGCGGGAACCCGGTGCGTTGGTATGCGCCAGCTCGTCGACCAGCAGCACCGCGGGCCGGCGTTCGAGCGCGGCATCCAGGTCGAACTCGGGCAGCGAGCGGTCGCGGTACGGCAACTGGCGCAGCGGCAGGCGATCGAGCCCGGCCAGCAATGCCGCGGTCTCGCTGCGGCCGTGCGTCTCGACCACGCCGATCAGCACATCGCGGCCCGCCGCATGCTCGCGCTGCGCCGCACTCAGCATGGCCCAGGTCTTGCCGACGCCGGCGGTGGCACCGAAATAGATGCGCAGCTTGCCGCGCTGGGCGCGCGCCTCGTCGCTGCGCATCTGCGCGAGCAGCGCGTCGGGGTCGGGGCGGGCGACTTCGTTCATGTGAGACAACCCGTCAGGTTAGCGCATGGGCCGATCCTTGCGCCGGGCGGGGCGGCGCCTCGTGCGTGTCAGCGCATACCACGCAAACAGCAGCGGCAGAAACAAGGCGGCCAGCGCCAACAGGACATGCAGAAGATCGGTCACCATCGCGCGCTACTTCGCCGAGTCGAGCGCGAGGTTCAGCGCCAGCACGTTGATGCGTGGCTCGCCGAGCAGTCCCCACAGCGCGCCCTCGGTGTTGCTGGCGATGAGCTGCTCCACCTGCCCGACCGGCAGGCCGCGCGCGCGTGCGACCCGCGCCGCCTGGTAATGCGCCGCCGCCGGGCTGATGTGCGGATCGAGGCCGCTCGCGGATGCGGTGACCAGATCCACCGGCACGGGCGCCGTGTTGCCGGGGTCGGCCGCGCGCAGCGCCTCGATGCGGCCCTTGACCGCGTCGGCCAGCGCCGGGTTAAGCGGCCCCTGGTTCGCGCCGCCCGAGGCGGATGCGTTGTAGGCCATCGGTGCCGTGGCCGACGGGCGGCCCCAGAAGTGCTTCGGGTCGCTGAAGGCCTGGCCGATCAGCGCGGAGCCGACCGGCTTGCCATCGCGCAGCACCAGGCTGCCGGCGGCCTGCGCGGGGAACACGGATTGCGCGACGCCGGTGACGGCCAGCGGGTAGAGCACGCCGGTGACGAGCGTGAGCGCGGTGAACAGCACGAGGGCGGGGCGGAGAAGTCGGGTTGTCATGGATGTGTCCTTAGACGAGGCCCACGATGGCGAGCAGCCAGTCGATTGCCTTGATGCCGATGAAGGGCACGATCAGGCCGCCGAGGCCATAGATCGCGAGGTTGCGGCGCAGCAGCGCGGCGGCGCCGACCGGGCGGTAGCGCACGCCCTTGAGCGCCAGGGGAATCAGGAACACGATCACCAGCGCATTGAAGATCACGGCGGACAGGATGGCCGACGACGGGCTCGCCAGCCGCATCACGTTGAGCGCACCCAGCTGCGGATAGGTCGACACGAAGATCGCCGGGATGATCGCGAAGTACTTCGCCACGTCGTTCGCGATGCTGAAGGTGGTGAGCGAGCCCCGCGTCATCAGCAGCGCCTTGCCGGTCTCGACCACTTCGAGCAGCTTGGTCGGGTTCGAGTCGAGGTCGACCATGTTGCCGGCCTCCTTCGCGGCCTGCGTGCCGCTGCCCATGGCCACGGCCACGTCCGCCTGTGCGAGTGCCGGCGCGTCGTTGGTGCCGTCGCCGGTCATCGCGACCAGACGGCCCTCGGCCTGGTACTGGCGGATCAGCGCGAGCTTGTCTTCGGGCGTCGCTTCGGCGAGAAAGTCGTCGACGCCGGCTTCGGCCGCGATGGCCGCGGCCGTGAGCTTGTTGTCGCCGGTGATCATCACGGTCTTGATGCCCATGCGGCGCAGCTCGGCGAAGCGTTCCTTGATGCCGGTCTTGACGATGTCCTTGAGCTCGACGATGCCGAGCACGCGGTTGCCCTCGGAAACGGCCAGCGGCGTGCTGCCGCGGCGCGACACTTCGTCGGACGCACGCAGCACCTCCGGCGCGATCGAGCCGCCCAGCGCTTCGACGTGCCTGCGCACCGCGTCGACCGCGCCCTTGCGCAGCATGATGGCTTCGGTGTCGAGGCTGTTCGGCGGGGCGGGCAGATCGGCTCCGCTCATGCGCGTCTGCGCGGTGAAAGGCACGAAGCGCGTGTCGTCCACGCCCGCATCGGTCACGCCCTGGCGGCGTGCCAGCTCGACGATGCTGCGGCCCTCGGGCGTTTCATCGGCCAGCGAGGCCAGCACCGCCGCGCGCGCCAGCCGCTCCGGCGTGATGCCGGGCCCCGGCAGAAAATCCGACGCCTGGCGGTTGCCGTGCGTGATGGTGCCGGTCTTGTCGAGCAGCAGCACGTCGACATCGCCGGCGGCTTCCACCGCGCGGCCCGAGGTCGCGATCACGTTGGCCTGCATCATGCGGCTCATGCCGGCCACGCCGACCGCCGACAGCAGGCCGCCGATGGTGGTGGGGATCAGGCAGACCAGCAGCGCCACCAGCGCGGTGAGCGACACCACGGTGCCGGCACCGGCCGCGCCCACGCTGAACACCGAGTACGGCAGCAGTGTGACCGTGACCATCAGGAACACCAGCGTCAACGCCACCAGCAGGATGGTGAGCGCGATCTCGTTCGGCGTCTTGTGGCGCTTGGCGGCCTCGACCATGCCGATCATGCGGTCGAGGAAGGACTCGCCCGGGTTGACCGAGATGCGCACCACGAGCCAGTCGGACAGCACGCGCGTGCCGCCGGTCACGGCCGAGAAGTCGCCGCCCGACTCGCGCACCACGGGCGCCGATTCGCCAGTGATGGCACTCTCGTCGACCGAGGCCACGCCTTCGATCACTTCGCCGTCGAGCGGGATCACGTCGCCGGTTTCAACCAGAACGACATCGCCTTTTCGCAGGTTAGGGGCCTGCTCCGGCAGGAAGCCGGCATTGCGGTGCGGGCCGTTGAGCTTCTTGGCCCAGGTGTCCTTGCGCAGGCCGCGCAGCGACGCCGCCTGCGCCTTACTGCGGCCTTCGGCCAGCGCCTCGGCGAAGTTGGCGAACAGCACCGTGAACCAGAGCCACACGGACACGGCGAGCACGAAGCCGGCGGACATGCCGGTGTCGCCCTCGAAGCTGATGGCGTGCAGCCACAGCAGCGTGGTCAGGATGCTTCCGATGTAGACGACGAACATCACGGGGTTGCGCCACTGCACTTGCGGGCTGAGCTTGGCGAAGGCGCTTGCCAGCGCTGGTCTGAGGAGCGCGGCGTCGAGCAGTGAGAGAGAGGGTTTTGTTTGCATGTCAGTTGCGCGACTGCGTATTGGGTTGTGCGGCGGTTTCGTTCAGGGCGTGTGCCGAGGCCACGGGGTATCTCCCTCCGCGAATGTCCCCCGGCTTCGCCTCCTCCTTTATTTCGCTGCGGGAGACACCCCATGCCCTCGGCACCGGAAGCAGCGTGCGATATCCGTCGTTGAACCACGGCTCTGATGGCTCGCGCCGATGGCGTGCTCCCCGCAGCGAAATAAAGGAGGAGGCCGCAGGCCGGGGGACATTCGCGGAGGGGAGTACGCCGTCGGCGTGAGCCCGGCCGAGACGCCCACTGAATCCGGTTTTGGAGTTCATGACTTCCACAGCATCAGATGCTCGACCACGGGCCCCAGCGCCAACGCCGGCACGTAGTTGAGCAGGCCGACCAGCAGCACGGTGCCGATCAGCAGGGAGACGAACAGCGGGCCGTGCGTGGGCATGGTGCCCGCGGTTTCGGGCAGGCGCTTCTTGGCGGCGAGCGCGCCGGCGATGGCCAGCACCGGCACGATCACGCCGAAGCGGCCGAGCCACATCACGAGGCCGAGCAGCGCGTTGTAGAACGGCGTGTTGGCCGAGAGCCCCGCGAAGGCACTGCCGTTGTTGTTGCCGGCCGAGGTCAGCGCATAGAGGATTTCGGAGAAGCCGTGCGCGCCGGGGTTGGCGATGCCGGCCTTGCCGTCCACCATGCTGACCGCGAGCGCGGTGCCCGCCAGCACCAGGATCGGCGTGACCAGGATTGCGATCGAGGTCAGCTTCATCTCGTGCACCTCGATCTTCTTGCCGAGGTACTCGGGCGTGCGGCCGATCATCAGGCCGGCGATGAACACCGCGAGGATCGCGAAGATCAGCATGCCGTACAGGCCGCTGCCGACGCCGCCGAACACCACCTCGCCGAGCTGCATCAGCACCAGCGGCACCAGGCCCCCGATCGGCGTGAGCGAGTCGTGCATCGCGTTCACCGCGCCGCACGAGGCGGCCGTGGTCACGGCGGCGAACAAGGCGGAGGCGTTGATGCCGAAGCGCACTTCCTTGCCCTCCATGTTGCCGCCGGCCTGCAACACGCTCGTGGCCTGGTCGACGCCGAGCGCGCCGAGCAGCGGGTTGCCGGCCTGCTCCGCCGGCAGCAGCACGATGACGGCAATGACGAACATCACCGTCATCGCGGCCAGCACCGCCCAGCCCTGCCGCAGGTCGCCGACCACGCGGCCGAAGGCGAAGCACAGGGCGGCCGGAATCAGGAAGATCGCCAGCATCTGCACGAAGTTGGCGAGCGCCGTGGGGTTCTCGTATGGGTGCGCCGAATTGGCGTTGAAGAAACCGCCGCCGTTGGTGCCGACCATTTTGATAGCCTCCTGCGAGGCGACCGGGCCCATCGCCAGCGTCTGGGTGGAGGTATTCGCGGCTTCCATCACCGGATTGCCGGCCGCGTCTTTCAGGGGCTGCCCGTCGGGGCCGTTCTTCGGCTGTTGATAGGCCTGCGCCTCGACCGTGGTCACCGTCTTGTAGCTGTCGAAGTTCTGGATCACGCCCTGGCCGGCAAAGAACACGGCCACGGCAAACGAGAGCGGCAGCAGCAGCCACACAGTGATGCGCGTGGTGTCGACCCAGAAATTTCCGACAAAGCCCTTGCCATCGGTGCGCCGCGCCGCGAAGCCGCGCGCAAGCGCGAAGGCGACCGCGATGCCGGTGGCGGCCGACAGGAAGTTCTGCACC
This sequence comes from Variovorax nitratireducens, assembly GCF_051216545.1. Classification (NCBI taxonomy): domain Bacteria; kingdom Pseudomonadati; phylum Pseudomonadota; class Betaproteobacteria; order Burkholderiales; family Comamonadaceae; genus Variovorax; species Variovorax nitratireducens. The sequence continues at coordinate 134,313 of NZ_JBPJZO010000001.1, read as the reverse complement.
GTGAGCCCGAACATCTGCGTGAGATAGCTCATGGTCGACTCGCCGGCGTAGCCCTGCCAGTTGGTGTTGGTGACGAAGGCCACCGCGGTATTGAACGAAGAATCGGGCGAGACCGCGGCCATGCCGGCCGGGTTGAGCGGCAGCACGGCCTGCAGGCGTTGCAGCCCGTAGACGACCAGCCCGCCCAGCGCATTGAAGGCCAGCAGCGCCAGCGCATAGCTGCGCCAGTGCATCGATTCGCCGGCCGACACGCCGGCCAGGCGGTACAGCGGCGCTTCCACAGCCTGCATCCAGCGCGGCAGGCGGCCGTCACACAGTGCCGCAAGAAAGCGGCCGATCGGCCAGGCCAGCAGGCCGAGCACGACCAGAAAGAGGAGCAGCAAAGTCCAGGCAGAGGCGTTCATGGCTCAGAACTCCTCCGCGCGGATCAGCGCGTAGACCAGGTAGGCGAACAGCGCGATTGCAATGAAAGCGCCGAAGCCATAGAGCACTTCGAGGCTGATCACGGCCGCTCCCCTTTGGCGGCCTGCAGCCGGTGCAGCCCTGCCACCATGCCGACCAGCGCCACCCACAGCGCCGCGAGGGCGGCGATCCATACCAAATCCATTCAGTCACTCCTGTTGCGAGACATGGCGTCAGTCTCGGCAGGCGTGCGTAAAAACGGGGAATGGACTCGGGGGTGGGCTGTAAAGAAGCCGTAAAAACGGCGAGCGGGGTTGGCTCAGGCGCGCGGGAAGCTGGCCTGCTGCATCTCGCGGTTGAGTTCCTGCAGCTTTCTGGACAGCTTCAGGACTTCGGCACGCACGGATTCATCCCCGCTGTGAAGCTGAAGGAACAGGTTGGCAAGAGTGTCTGTCAGGTGAGCCCATTGCGCGAATGAACTGCCCATGGTGTCCGACGGTTTACGCAAAGCTCCGCTCCACAACCGAAGAGTAGTAATAGCACGATAGTACTCACTTCGGTGGTGTTCGTGTTGGCGAATTCAGCGTTGGAGCTTGTCTTTTGCGTTCTGCGCCTCGATGCGCTCGCGGGCGGCCATCCAGTCGGCGTCGCTCCACTCCCGTAGTTCGTAGAAGTTGCCGCCGGTGGCGAGCGCCTGGCCGCCGTCCATCATGATGGCCTGGCCGGTGAGCCAGTCGCACTGGCCGGGCGCCATGAGGAAGGCGGCAAGGTTCTGCAGCTCGCTCATCTCGCCGGTGCGTGCCATCGGATTGCTCTTCTTGCTGCGCTCGCCCGGCTCCTCGCCGGGATTCAGGCGCTTGCTCATGCCTTCGGTCGGGATCTCGCCGGGGCCGACCGCATTGAGGCGGATGCCGTAGCGCGCCCACTCCACGGCCAGCGACTTGGTCATGACCTCGATGCCGGCCTTGCTCATCGCCGAGGGCACCACATAGGGGCCGCCGTTGTCGACCCAGGTCACGATGATGCTCATCACGCTGCGGTACGGGCTGCCAGGCTTCCACTCGCCGGCCTTGGCCTGCGCGATCCAGCGTTTGCCGACCGCCTGTGTGACGTAGAAGCTGCCGTGGAACACGATGTTGGCCACCGCGTCGAAGGCGCGCGGCGACAGCGCCTCGGTCGGCGAGACGAAGTTGCCGGCCGCGTTGTTGACCAGGCCAGTGAGGCCGCCGCTGGCGAACAGCGACTCCACCATTTCGTCGACCGCCTGCGCGTTGCGGATGTCGACGCCGAAGGCATCGACGCGGCGTCCCGGAAACTGCTTGCGCCACTCCGCCGCAGTGTCTTCGACCACGGACTGGCGCCGGCCGCAGATCGCGACGTCGGCGCCGAGGCCCAGAAATCGCTCGGCCATCGACTTGCCAAGGCCGGTGCCGCCGCCGGTGACCAGGATGCGCTGGCCGGTCATGAGGGTGGGTTGGAACATGGCGTGTCTCCTTCTTCGGTGGTGAGTGGACGAATCAGTCGGGGATGAACTTTGCCTTGAACTTTGCCTCGTCGGCATCGAGCTCGAGCGTGATGAGCTGGCCCATCTTGTTGTCGGCCAGGCGGCAGGCGGCGAACAGGCTGTAGCGGCCCTTGAAGTAGTAGCTTTCGAGGTCGATCAGCATGTAGGGGTGCGGCACGAAGACCTGGTGCTCGAACACCACGCGGTGCACGTTGCGCGGCGACGGAAAGAGCTTGTACTCACCCGTGTCGATCGATTTGGCGGTGGCCATGGTGGGGTTCCGGAAAGGGTGGGTGGGTCGCTAGGGTTGGCGAAACTGCTTGCGCAGCACTGCGCGGTGCCGGTCGATGTGCGCCATCTGCGCTTCGGCGATGGTGCCGCCAAGGTCGACGCCGTCGCCATTCAGCACCTCGTTGGCAAACGCCAGCGCGCGCGCGACGACCTCTTCTTCGCTCACGCCCTGGCCAGCCGCGAGATCGAGTGCCACGCGTTTCATGGCGCGCTGCGACAGCATCCACATGGCGCCGAAAGCGTCCCACGCGCCGGCGGCTTCCTTGAATTTGTCGCGCTCGGCCAGGATTTCGTTGAGCGGCTTGGCGAGCAGTTCGTTGAGCGCGTCGAGCTGCTCCACCATGGCCTCGTGCTGCGCGTTGGCTGCGAGCAAGGCATCGGCGGCGGCATCGGCCTGGGCGTCGGGCGTGGTGGACATGGCGGGCATGGTGGGTTCAGCTTCCGATCAGTGCGCGGTAGGCGTCGCGCGTGCCGGGCGCGACGGAGTCGAGCGCCAGCTGGTAAGAGGTTCGGTGCCGCGCCATCATGCGCGCGGAGGCCACGGTTTTCGACTTGCAGTACCAGTGGCAGGTGTGCTGCATCAAGAACAGCTCGGCCGACATCGTGAACGCCTTGGCCTTGGGCGTTTGCTGCAGGCGGTTGGCGGCCGCATCGGCGATGCCCTGGGCATGGATGGCAAAGGCCTGGCGCACGTCGAAGAACATCGATGCAGGCAGCAGCTGGTCGGCGAACGGCAAGGCCAGCGGCAACTTGCTGACCCGCGCCTGCGATTCGTCGACGCGCGAAAAACCGTCGACGAAGCGGCTGAACTGCGCGGACAAGTCCTGCTCGCTGGTGTCGAGCAGGCTCCAGATCTGCGCCCGCCGCTCCGCATCGTCTTCGCCCAGGCAGCGAAGGTAGCCGTCGGTGAGCTTTTCCATGAGCTTCTCGATCTGGTGGTTGCCAAGGTGGCTGGCCAGCAAGGCAATGCGCCGCTTCTGGTCTCTCGATTTGAGAGCGTACGCGCCGAAGGCGATCAGGATCGCCAGAACAAAGATTTCCATGGGCAGGAGTGTAGGGAGGCGCTACGGCCCACTCCTGCCCGGAACCCCGCCGCCGCGCAGCGCCGACATGTCGAGCACGCGCAGCCCGCCGTATTCCACCCGCAGCGCGCCCTGCGCTTCCAGCGTGCGCAGCGCCTGGTTCACACGCTGGCGCGACAGGCCGATCAGGTAGGCCAGCTCCTGCTGCGTGATGCGCAGCAGTTCGCCCACGCCCGGAAACAGCACGGGATTGAACAACGCGGCCAGGTTGCGCGCGACGCGCACGTCGGGGTTGTTGAGCCGGTCAGCCTCGCGCGCGGCGATGAACTGGGCCAGCCGTTCGTTGAGCTGGTTCATCACGAAGCGGTTGAAGCCGATGGAGTGGTCCAGCAGCCAGTGGAAGTCGTCGACCGGCAACCCCGCCACAAGGCTGCGGCGCAGCGCCTGGATGTTGTAGCGGTACGGCTCCCGCTTGAGCGCAGTTCCTTCGCCGAACCAGCCGCCGGGCGGCAGGCCGCTGTAGGTCATCGAGGTGCCGTCGGCGTTGTCGTTGCTCATCTTGAGCAAACCCTCGATCACGCCGAACCAGTAGGTCGGTGCGCGGCCGATGCGGCAGACCAGGTCGCCGGGTTCGGCCTCGCCCACCACCAGCGCTGCCTCGGCGCGGCGCCGCTCCGTACCCGTGAGTGCGCGCAACCAGGGGATGTTGGCGAGCTCGTCGGCATCGGCCGGACGAACGCGGTCGCGGATCGAATTGCCGCTGCTGGAACTGCCGATGTTCATCGGGAAACTCCGGGGAGTAGTGTCCCTAGGATTGTCGTTGGAACGACAACTCGGCGTCAAAGTGCGGCCTACGATCCGCCCCACTGTGAACCTTCCTCCTCTGCCCGCCGACACCTTCCCCCGCCTGCTGGCCGCCCACGCGGCACGGCAGCCCGCGGCGCCCGCCGTGCGCGAAAAAGACCTGGGCATCTGGCAGGCCTGGACGTGGGCCGACGTGGCCACCGAAGTGCGCGAGATCGCCTGCGGCCTCGCGAGCCTGGGCTTCAGGCCCTTCGACAACCTCGCGATCGTCGGCGCCAACCGCCCGCACCTCTACATGGCCGTGGTGGCCGCGCAAAGCCTGCGCGGCGTGCCGGTGCCGCTCTACCAGGACGCGGTGGCGGGCGAGATGGTGTTCATGCTGGAAGACGCGGCGATCGAGTTCGTGTTTGCCGAAGACCAGGAACAGGTCGACAAGCTGCTGGAGTGCCGCGAGCTGCAGCAAGGCAAGCAGCCCAACCTGCGCCACATCGTCTACGACGACCCCAAGGGCCTGCGCCACTACGAGCAGCCGGGCCTGCTCGGCTACGAACAATTGCGCGTGCTCGGCCGCGCCTTCGACCTTGCCAACAAGGGCTACTTCGATGCCGCAGTGGCGAGCGGCGAGCCGACAGACGTGGGCGTGATCCTCTACACCTCCGGCACCACCGGCCGCCCCAAGGGCGTCTGCCAGACGCATGCGAGCTTCATCTCGGCCGGCCACGGCGGCGTGGTGACAGACAAGCTCGGCCCGGGCGACAACATCATGAGCTACCTGCCGATGGCCTGGGTCGGCGACCACCTGTTCTCGGTGGCGCAGTGGCTGGTGGGCGGCTTCACGCTCAACTGTCCCGAGTCGGCCGAAACCGTGATGAACGACATGCGCGAAATCGGGCCGAGCTACTACTTCGGGCCGCCGCGCACTTTTGAAGGCCTGCTGACGGCAGTCTCGATCCGCATGGAAGACGCCGCCGCTCCCAAGCGCTGGCTCTATGGCAAGTTCATGGCGCTGGCGCAGCGCGTAGGCGCCGACATCCTCAATGGCGCGCCGGTGGGTGGCGGGGATCGCTTCATGTATGCGATCGGCAACGCGCTGGTGTATGGCCCGCTGCGCAACGTGCTGGGCATGAGCCGCATCCGGGTGGCCTACACGGCCGGCGCGGCAATCGGCCCCGACCTGTTCCGGTTCTACCGCTCGATCGGCGTCAACCTCAAGCAGTTCTACGGCCAGACCGAGACCTGCGCGTACGTCTGTCTGCAGCAGGACGGCAAGGTCAAGCTGCAGACGGTCGGCACCGCGGCACCGGGCATCGAACTGAAGATCGCGCACGACGGCGAAGTGCTGGTGCGCGGCGTGTCGGTGCTCAAGGAGTACTACAAGCGGCCCGACGCGACGGCTGAGGTGCTCGATGCCGAAGGCTATTTCCACACCGGCGATGCCGGCGTGCTCGACAGCGAAGGCCACCTGCGCATCATCGACCGCGCGAAAGATGTTGGCCGCATGAACGGCGGCGCGATATTCGCGCCCAACTACATCGAGAACAAGCTCAAGTTCTTTCCGCAGATCAAGGAGGCGGTGTGCTTCGGCAACGGCCGCGACGAGGTCTGCGCCGCGATCAACATCGACTTCGAGGCGGTCGGCAACTGGGCCGAGCGGCGCGGGCTGGCCTACGGTGGCTACGTCGACCTGGCCGGCAAGCCCGAGGTGCTGGCATTGATCGGCGAGTGCATCGCGAAGGTGAACGCCGACCTCGCGGCCGAAGACGGCATGGCCGACACGCAGATCGCGCGCTTCCTGGTGCTGCACAAGGAACTCGACCCCGACGACGACGAGCTCACGCGCACGCGCAAGGTGCGGCGCGGTTTCATCGCCGAGAAATACGCGGTGCTGCTCGACGCGCTGTATGGCGGCAAGAAGGAGCAGTTCATCGAAACGCAGGTCAAGTTCGAAGACGGGCGCACCGGCACTGTGAGTGCCACGCTCACCATCGTGGAAGTCAAGCGCTTCCCGCCCGTGAAGGCCGCCGCATGAGCGCGCGCCGGGCCGCCCCAAGCAAGCTCGCACCGCAGTGCGTCAGCACGGAGGTCTTCCGATGAGCACCCGGAAAATTGGCGACGTCATTCTCGACGTGCAGAACATCAGCCTCGGCTTTGGCGGCGTCAAGGCGCTGACGGACATCAGCTTCGACGTGCGCGAACACGAGGTGCGCGCCATCATCGGCCCGAACGGCGCCGGCAAGAGTTCGATGCTCAACTGCATCAACGGCGTCTACCAGCCGCAGCAGGGCAGCATCACCTTCCGCGGCCAGACCTTCAAGCACATGAACTCGCGCCAGGTGGCCGAGATGGGCGTGGCGCGCACCTTCCAGAACCTGGCGTTGTTCAAGGGCATGAGCGTGCTCGACAACATCATGACCGGCCGCAACTTGCGCATGAAGTCCAACCTTTTCCAGCAGGCGATCCGCTGGGGCGCGGCCGAGCGCGAGGAAACGAAGCACCGCGAGTTCGTCGAACAGATCATCGATTTCCTCGAGATCCAGGCGCATCGCAAGACGCCGGTCGGCCAGCTCCCCTATGGCCTGCAGAAGCGCGTCGACCTGGGCCGTGCGCTGGCGATGGAGCCGCAGGTGCTGCTGCTCGACGAGCCGATGGCCGGCATGAACGTGGAGGAGAAGCAGGACATGAGCCGCTTCATCCTCGATGTGAACGACGAATTCGGCAGCACCATCGTGCTGATCGAGCACGACATGGGTGTGGTGATGGACATCTCGGATCGCGTGGTGGTGCTTGACTACGGCAAGAAGATCGGCGATGGCACACCCGACGAAGTGCGCAGCAACGAGAACGTGATCCGCGCCTACCTGGGGGTCGAACACTGATGGCCTTCTTTCTCGAAACCCTCTTCGGCGGCCTCATGGTGGGCATGCTGTATTCGCTGGTGGCGCTCGGCTTCGTGCTGATCTTCAAGGCCTCGGGCGTTTTCAATTTCGCGCAGGGTGCGATGGTGCTGTTCGCCGCGCTCGCGATGGCGCGCTTCGCCGAGTGGATCCCGATGTGGACGGGCATCGACAACCGCTGGTTCGCCAACGGCGCGGCCTTCGTCGTGGCGGGCCTGGTGATGTTCGTGGTGGCATGGCTGGTGGAGCGGCTGGTGCTGCGCCATCTGGTCAACCAGGAAGGCGCGACGCTGCTGATGGCCACGCTCGGCATCGCCTACTTCCTCGACGGGCTGGGCCAGACCCTGTTCGGCAGCAACATCTACAAGATCGACATCGGCATGCCGAAGGATCCGATCTTCCTGCTCGACAAGATGTTCGAAGGCGGCATCCTGATCAACAAGGAAGACCTGTACGCCGCCGCGATCGCCGCCGCGCTGGTGGCGCTGCTCTCCCTGTTCTTCCAGAAGACGGGCACCGGCCGCGCACTGCGCGCGGTGGCCGACGACCACCAGGCTGCGCAGTCGATCGGCATTCCGCTCGCGCGCATCTGGGTCATCGTCTGGTGCGTCGCCGGCGTTGTGGCGCTCGTGGCCGGGATGATCTGGGGCAGCAAGCTGGGCGTGCAGTTCTCGCTCACCACGGTGGCGCTGCGTGCGCTGCCGGTGGTGATCCTCGGCGGGCTCACCTCGGTGCCGGGCGCCATCATCGGCGGACTGATCATCGGCGTCGGCGAGAAGCTGTCGGAGGTGTACCTGGGCCCGTACGTGGGCGGCGGCATCGAGATCTGGTTCGCCTACGTTCTGGCGCTGGTGTTCCTGCTGTTCCGGCCGCAGGGCCTGTTCGGCGAAAAAATCATTGATCGGGTCTGAACATGTTCTATAGAGAAAACGGGCAGTTCAAGACCAGCTACCGCGCCGACCAGCAGGTCTTTCCGATCCTGCAGGATCGCGTGGCGATCGGCCTGATGCTGGTCTTCGCGTTCGCCGTCGTGCCCTTCCTGGCCAGCGACTACCTGATGCGCGCGATCCTGATTCCCTTCGTGATCATCTCGCTGGCTGCGCTCGGCGTGAACGTGCTGGTGGGCTACTGCGGGCAGATCTCGCTGGGCTCAGGCGCCTTCATGGCTGTGGGCGCCTACGGGGCCTACAACTTCTTCGTGCGCTTCCCGGGGCTGCCGCTGATTCCCGCACTGATCCTGGGCGGCCTGTGCGCCACGCTGTTCGGCATCCTGTTCGGCCTGCCCAGCCTGCGCGTCAAGGGCCTCTACCTCGCGGTCGCGACGCTGGCCGCGCAGTTCTTCAGCGACTGGATGTTCCTGCGCATCAAGTGGTTCACGCTCGACACGCCCTCTGGCTCGGTGTCGGTGTCGAATCTGCAGGTCTTCGGCTGGCCGATCGAAAGCGCTGCGAGCAAATACCTGTTCTGCCTGGCGGTGCTCCTGGTGGTCGCCGTGCTGACCAAGAACCTGGTGCGCGGCGCCATCGGCCGCGAGTGGATGGCGATCCGCGACATGGACGTGGCGGCCGCGGTGATCGGCATCCGCCCGATGTACGCCAAGCTCAGCGCCTTTGCGGTCAGCTCATTCATCATCGGCGTGGCCGGTGCGCTCTGGGCCTTTGTCTACCTCGGCGCCTGGGAGCCGGCGGCGTTCTCGGTCGACCAGTCGTTCCGGCTGCTCTTCATGGTGATCATCGGCGGGCTCGGCTCGATCATGGGCGCCTTCTTCGGCGCGGCCTTCATCACAGTGCTGCCGATCGTGCTGAACCAGGCGCTGCCGGTCATCGCCGGCTGGTTCGGCGCACAGATATCGACCGTCGGCATCGCGCATGCGGAGCTGATGATCTTCGGCGGACTCATCGTGTGGTTCCTGATCGTCGAGCCGCACGGGCTGGCCAAGCTCTGGTCCACCGGCAAGCAGAAGCTGCGCCTCTGGCCTTTCCCTCATTGATCGCGTGACTTTCCCATCCAACTCCAGGAGACAACCATGAAACTGAAATCACTCGCACTTGCCGTGGCCACCGCGTCCGCGCTGGCGGGAGCGGCCCCCGCGTTCGCGCAGCCCACCGAGCAGTTCATCCCCGTGCTGTCGTACCGCACCGGCGCCTATGCGCCGAACGGCACGCCCTGGGCCAACGGCTATGTCGACTATCTCAAGCTGGTGAATGCGCGCGGCGGCATCAACGGCGTGAAGCTCACCTTCGAGGAATGCGAGACCGGCTACGACACGGCGCGCAGCGTGGAATGCTACGAGCGCCTGAAGGGCAAGAACGGCGGCGCCACGCTGGTGCAGCCACTGTCCACCGGCGCCACCTTCGCCATCACCGAGAAGGCGCCGGTCGACAAGATCCCCGTGGTGACCGTGGGCTACGGCCGCAGCGAGAGCGCCGACGGCTCGGTGTTCAAGTGGAACTTCCCGATCGCCGGCACCTACTGGGTCGCGGCCGACGCGATCATCCAGGCCATCGCCAAGAAGGAAGGCGGGCTCGACAAGCTCAAGGGCAAGAAGATCGCCTTGATCTACCACGACAGCCCGTACGGCAAGGAGCCGATCCCGCTGTTGCAGGAACGCGCGAAGCTGCACGGCTTCGAGCTGCAGTTGCTGCCGGTGACCGCGCCCGGCGTCGAGCAGAAGGCCACCTGGCTGCAGGTGCGGCAGGCCCGTCCCGACTTCGTGCTGCTGTGGGGCTGGGGCGTGATGAACTCGACCGCGATCAAGGAAGCGCAGGCCACCGGCTTCGCCCGCGAGAAGATGTACGGCGTGTGGTGGGCCGGTGCCGAACCCGACGTGAAGGACGTGGGCGACGGCGCCAAGGGCTACAACGCCGTGACCATGCAGCATGGTGCCGAGCCGCAATCGAAGCTCGTGAAGGATGTGGTCGCGATGCTGCACGACAAGAACCAGGGCACCGGCCCGAAAGACGAAGTGGGACAGGTGCTCTACATGCGCGGCGCCATGAGCGCGATGCTCGGCGTGGAAGGCATCCGCTCTGCGCAGGATCGCTTCGGCAAGGGCAAGATCATGACGGGCGAGCAGGTGCGCTGGGGGCTGGAGAACCTCAACCTCACGCAAGCCAAGCTCGACGGCCTGGGCTTTGCGGGCGTGATGCGCCCGATCAGCACCTCGTGCTCCGACCACATGGGTGCCGCCTGGGCGCGCATCCACACCTGGGACGGCAAGGCATGGAAGTTCACGTCCGACTGGCTGCAGGCCGACGAGCAGATCATCAAGCCGCTCGTGAAATCGACCGCTGCCAAGTACGCGGCCGAGAAGAAACTCACGCCGCGTACCCCGGCTGACTGCCAGAGCTAGGCCCACCCCCAGGCTTCGCGCACTTCGTGTCGCTTCGCCAACCCCCTTCGAGGGGGCAACACCAGCGGCCCGGCAAAGCCGGTTCCGCGGTGTTCCGCGGAGAGGCGGCGGCCCGCAGGGCCACGGCTTCGCCGGTCTTTTTGGAAACATCATGAGTAGCAGCAACATCGTTCTCAACGTCAACGGCATCGAGGTCATCTACAACCACGTGATCCTCGTGCTCAAGGGCGTGTCGCTCGTGGTGCCCGAGGGCGGCATCGTGGCGCTGCTCGGCGGCAACGGCGCGGGCAAGACGACCACGCTGCGTGCCGTGAGCAACCTGCTGGCAGGCGAGCGTGGCGCGGTGACCAAGGGCACGATCGAGCTGCGCGGCGAACGCATCGAGGCGCTCACGCCCTCGGCGCTGGTGCAGCGCGGCCTGATCCAGGTGATGGAAGGCCGCCACTGCTTCGCCCACCTGACCATCGAAGAGAACCTCATGACGGGCGCCTACACGCGCAAGGACGGCAAGGCCGCGGTGCAGCAGACGCTCGACAAGGTTTATGCCTACTTCCCGCGCCTGAAGACCCGTCGCACTTCGCAGGCGGCCTACACCTCGGGTGGCGAGCAGCAGATGTGCGCGATCGGCCGCGCACTGATGGCCAACCCGACCATGGTGCTGCTCGACGAGCCCTCGATGGGCCTGGCGCCGCAGATCGTCGAAGAGGTGTTCGAGATCGTGAAAGACCTCAACACCAAGGAGAAGGTGACCTTCCTGCTGGCTGAGCAGAACACCAACATGGCGCTGCGCTACGCCGACTATGGCTACATCCTGGAAAGCGGGCGCATCGTGATGGACGGCAAGGCCGGCGATCTGGCCAACAACGAAGACGTCAAGGAGTTCTACCTCGGCGTGGGCGGCGCGGAGCGCAAGAGCTTCCGCGATGTGAAGAGCTACAAACGGCGCAAGAGGTGGCTGGCGTAATGACACACCTTCCGAGACTGAAGCCATGACCGACTTTTACGATCAACTCGAAGTGCGCGACCCCGCGCAACGCGAGGCCGACCTGCTCGCCGCGCTGCCGCGCCAGGTCGCGCATGCCCAATCGGCAGCGTCGGCGTTCGCCACCATCCTGAAGGGCTTCGACGCCAAATTTGTCGGCAGCCGCGAAGCCCTGGCAACACTGCCGGTCACGCGCAAGACCGATCTGCTCGCGCGCCAGAAGGAACTGCGTGCCACCGACGCCTTCGGCGGCTTCAGCGCCATCACGCGGGGCCCGGCAATGCGGCGCGTGTTCGCAAGCCCCGGCACCATCTACGAGCCGGAGGGCGCAGCACCCGACTACTGGCGCAGTGCGCGGGCGCTTTACGCGGCCGGCTTTCGCAGCGGCGAGCTGATCCACAACAGCTTCAGCTACCACATGACCCCCGCCGGCGCGCTGCTGGAGAGCGGCGCACATGCACTGGGCTGCACCGTGTTCCCCGGCGGCACGGGCCAGACCGAGCAGCAGCTCGAGGCCATGGCCGAACTCCGGCCCGACGGCTATGTCGGCACCCCGAGCTTCCTGAAGATCCTGATCGAAAAAGCCGCGGCCATGAACCTGCCGCTGCCGAGCCTGACCAAAGCGCTTCTGTCGGGCGAAGCCTTTCCGCCGAGCCTGCGCGACTGGCTGGCCGAACGCGGGGTACGCGGCATGCAGTGCTACGCCACCGCCGACCTGGGGCTCATCGCCTACGAGACCAGCGCACACGAAGGCCTGGTGCTCGACGAGGGCGTGCTGCTCGAAATCGTGCGCCCCGGCACCGGCGATCCGGTGCCCGACGGCGAGGTCGGCGAGGTGGTCGTCACCACCTTCAACCGTGACTACCCGCTGGTGCGCTTCGGCACCGGCGACCTGTCGGCCGTGCTGCCCGGCCCCTGCCCCAGCGGCCGTACCAACACCCGCATCAAGGGCTGGCTGGGGCGCGCCGACCAGACCACCAAGGTGCGCGGCATGTTCGTGCACCCGGGCCAGGTGGCCGAAGTCGCGAAGCGCTTTCCCGAAATCACGCGCGCACGGCTCGTGGTCGAAGGCGAGATGGCACAAGACCGTATGACGCTCAAGGTCGAGGCACCGGCCACCGGGGGCCTCGCCGAGCGGATTGCCGAGGCCGTCCGCGACGTGACCAAGCTGCGCAGCGAGGTCGAGTGCGTGCCCGCGGGCAGTCTGCCGAACGACGGCAAGGTGATCGAGGACGCGCGCAGCTACCGCTAGGGGGTCGATGGCCGTCGGCCGATGCCGGCAAGCGGTGGCGACATCTGCTTGCCGTGTTAGGGCTTTTCGGGAGCCGTCAGACGACCGTCAGCCGATAAGATCGCGGCCTTTGATCTCCGGAGTTCTCATGAAGAAACTGTTTGCCCTCGCCGCAATTGCCGCTGCCACCTTCGGGGTTCACGCCCAGGACTTTCCGGGCGGCAAACCCATCACGATCGTAGTGCCATTCGCGGCAGGCGGCCCGACCGACCGCGTGGCGCGCGACTTGGCCGAGGCGCTGCGCAAGCCGCTCGACGGCGTCAGCATCGTGGTCGACAACACGGCCGGCGCGGGCAGCACGATCGGCAACGCCAAGGTGGCGCGCGCCAAGAACGATGGCTACACGCTGCTGCTGACGCACGTCGGCATGGCCACCACGCCGGTGCTCTACCGCAAGCTGCCGTACAACTACGAGACCGATTTCGAGTACCTCGGCCTGATCAACGACGTGCCGATGACGCTGGTCGGCAAGCCGCAGCTGGAAGCCAAGAACTTCAAGGAACTGCGCGACTGGATCGGCAAGAATGCCGGCAAGGTGAACCTGGGCAACGCTGGCGTCGGCTCGGCATCGCACCTGTGCGGCCTGCTGTTCCAGAGCGAACTCAAGGTTGAATTGACCACCGTGCCCTACAAGGGCACCGCGCCGGCCATGGCCGACCTGCTGGGTGGCCAGATCGACCTGCTGTGCGACCAGACCACCAACACCACGAGCCAGATCGAAGCCAAGAAGGTTCAGCCCTACGCCGTGACCACGCTCAAGCGCCTGACCACGCCGGCGCTGAAGGACATTCCGACGCTCGACGAGTCGGGCATGAAGAACTTCCAGGTCACGATCTGGCATGGCCTGTACGCGCCCAAGGGCACGCCGGCACCGATCCTCAAGAAGATCAACGATGCGCTGAAGGTCGCGCTGAAGGATCCGGACTTCATCAAGAAGGAAGAAGGACTGGGCGCCGTGGTGGTCAACGACAAGCGCATGGAGCCGGCCGAGCACAAGAAGTTCGTGCAGGCCGAAGTGGCGCGTTTCGGCCCGGTCATCAAGGCCGCCGGCATCTACGCCGACTGATGTTTTCGCGTCAACGCAAGGCCGCCGCGCCCACCGGGCCCGGCGGCTTTTTTGCGCGCGCGCCGCTGCGCTCGCGCCGCGTGACGGTGTTCGGGTGCATCGGGCGCAGGTAGTCGTGCAACACCAGCGCCGCGGCGCCGACCGCCGGCGCGAGCAACCCGTGGCGCGCGCCGCGCACCGCGGGTGGCGGCATGCCGGCCGCATCGGCATAGCTTTGCACCGTGGCGATCGCGCTGCGCAGAAATTCGGGGTGCGCCTCGCAGGTCGAGCCGCCGATGACAATGGCCCGCGGGTCGAACGCCGTCCAGAGGTTCTGCAGCAGCACGCCGAGCATCTGCCCGGCCCGCTTCACGTCGCCGGCACCGCGCCCCAGTACGCGGGAGCCGAAGAACGCCTCGGCGCAGCCGCGCCGCCCGCAGGAGCACAGCGGCCCGTCGGGCCGTAGGATGGTGTGGCCGATCTCGCCCGCCATGCCCTGCGCGCCGGTGAAGAGCCGGTCGTTCAACACGATGCCGGCGCCGACGCCGACGTCGCAGTCGACAAAGATCAGCGGGTCTTCGCCCTCGCCCTTGCAGAACTCGTATTCGCCGAGCGCGGCCACGTCGGCCTCGTTCTGCAATTGCACCGGCACGCGCGGCAGGCCGGCCGCCGCGAATGCCTCGATGAGGTCAGGCAACAGATCGAGCCGGCGCCAGCCCAGGTTCGGCGCGAACAGCACGATGCCGGTGGCGTCGTCGACCGCGCCCGGCACGCCGACACCGATGCCTGAAAGTTCAAGGCCGCGCGCCGCGATCTGCTTCCAGGCCTGCGCGCACATGGCGGCCGCCTGCACACAGGCGCGCGCGGGTTCGGTGCTGGCCAGCGGTTGCGCATCCGCATGCAGCACCTCGCCGAGCAGCGAGACGCAGGCCACGCGCATCGTCTCGACGCCGATCTCCACGCCGACCAGCGCACGCACCCGGTCGTTGATGTGCAGCGGCGTCGACGGCCGGCCCAGCCCGTCGTTCACCGCGGCGCCGGCCTCGCTGAGCCAGCGGTCGTCGATCAGTTCGCGCACCAGGCCGCTCACCGTCGATTTGGTCAACCCGCTTTCGCTGGCGAGCCGTGCGCGCGACAACCCCGGCTGCGCGCGCAGCAGCCGCAGCACCACGCTGCGGTTGATGCGCTTGAGCAACTGCTGGTCGCCGATGGTTTTCACGCGTGGGGGGCCTCGGCTTTGCCTTCCGGTTTTTTGCCCGCGATGATCATCCCGAGCACCTCGTCCTCGGTGACGTCGGCGGTGCGGTAGGTGCCGACCAGGCGGCCGTTCTTCATCACCGCGAGCCGGTCGGAGAGGCCGAACACGTCGGGCATGTCGTGCGTGATCAGGAAGATGCCGACGCCGTCGTCCTTGAGCTGCTTGACCAGCCGCCCGACCATCGCGGTTTCTTCCGGCCCGAGCGCGGCGCAGGGCTCGTCCATGATCAGGATGCGCGCGTTGAAGTACAGCGCGCGCGAGATCGCCACCACCTGGCGCTGCCCGCCCGACAGCCGGCGTACCGGCACGCGGATGTTGGTGAAGTTCTTGTTGAGGCGCTGGAACACCTTGCGCGCCGCGCCTTCCATGAAATGGTCGTCCAGCGTGTTCCAGCGCGTCATCTTCTCGCGGCCGAGGAACAGGTTGGACACCGAATCCAGGTTGTCGGCCAGCGCCAGCGTCTGGTAGATGGTTTCGATGCCCTGCGCCTGCGCTTCGGCCGGCGTGCGGATGTGCACCTTCTCGCCAGCTATCAGCGTGTCGCCCGAATCGATCGGGTAGGCGCCCGCGAGCATCTTCATGAGCGTGGACTTGCCGGCGCCGTTGTGGCCCAGCAGCGCGACCACTTCGCCCGGATAGAGGTTGACGCTCACGCCATCCACCGCGTGCACGCCGCCGAAGGCCTTGCGGATCTCGCGCAGCTCGACCAATGGTTTTGTCTTGTCGATCGTGGCGGCCATCAGTTCTCTCCAAACTTGCGGCGGTACAAGACGTCGAACACCACCGCGATGATCAGCACCTGCCCAATGATCACCATGCGTTTGCCGATCGGCACGTCGAGCAGCAGCATGCCGCTGTCGAGCGACTGCATGATCAGCGCGCCCAGCACCGAGCCGAAGATCGAGCCGCTGCCGCCGGCCAGCGCGGTACCGCCGATGACGGCCGCCGCGATCACGTAGAGCTCCATGCCGGTGCCGAGCGAGTTGGTGCCGGCGTTGAGCCGCGCGATCGACACGATCGCCGCGATGGTCACCAGCACCGCGAGCAGCGCGAACAGCATCAGCGTGACGCGCTTGACCGGAATGCCCACCAGCGCCGCCGCGTCCGGGTTGCCGCCCATCGCGAACACGTAGCGACCGAAGCGCGTGCGGTGCACGATGAACGACAGCACGATCGCCACCGCGGCCCAGATCAGCACCGGGATCGGGATGCCTTGCGCCTCGGTCTTGGACGAGATCTGGTAGTGGTTCATCGTCCACGCGAACGCCACCAGCACCGCGGCCGGCACCGCCGTCAGCACCACGTCGACCCAGACCGCCTCGGTCGGCATCTCGTGGTGCTGGCGCGCGCGTCGCTTCTGGACCATGCGCGCGAACAGGATCGCCACCACCACCGCTGTGAGCACCCAGGTGGCCGTGACGCCGATGCCGCCGTCGTAGCCGCCGCCCAGGCTCTGGAAGAACTCGTCGTTGACTGGCTGCGTCTTGCCGTCGGCCACCAAAAACGCCGCACCGCGGAACGACATGAGCCCGCCGAGCGTGACCACGAACGACGGCACGCCCAGCACCGCCGTGAGCCAGCCCTGGTAGATCGACACCAGCAGCGCCACCGCCAGCCCCGCGAGGCATGCAGTGGGCCACGACCAGCCCGAGGTGTACTGCAGGTAGGCGATCAGCACGCCGACGAAGCCCATCACCGAGCCGACCGACAGGTCGATGTGGCGCGCCACGATCACCAGCACCATCACGGTGGAGACGATGCCGACCACGGCCGTCTGCTGCGCGATGTTGTAGAGGTTCTCGGGCGACAGGAAGATGCCGCCCGACAGGATGTGGAACACCACGCCCATCGCGATGAGCAACACGCTCATCAGCACCAGGCGCAAGTCGACACCGGTCCGGCGCCAGAGTGGCAAAGACTGATTCATGGAATGACTCCTTCAGGAAACACCGCGGAACCGGCTTGGCCGGGCCGCTGGTGTCTGCCCCCCCGGCGAGGGGGATGGCGCAGCGACGCGACGTGCGCGAAGCCGGGGGGTTGAGCTCTGCTACTTGCAGGCAGCGGGGGCCTTGTCGCCCGAGACGCCCTTGCAGAGTTCGTCCTTCTTGATCCAGCCGGCCTTCACCACCACGTCGAGGTTGCTGCGCGTGATGGCCACCGGCGTGAGGAACCGCGACTGAAGCGCGATCTTCTTCTCGCCCTTGTCCCAGCTGGCGGCCTTTTCGACCGGCTTGCCGCCCGCGAGTGCGATGGCTGCGCTGGCGGCTTCCTTGCCGAGTTCGCGCGAGTCCTTCCACACCGTCACGGTCTGCGTGCCGAGCGCCACGCGGTTCAGCGCCGCAAAGTCGGCGTCCTGGCCAGACAACGGAATGCCGCGGATGCCCTTGGCCGAGAGCGCCGCCACCGCGCCGCCAGCGGTGCCGTCGTTGGAAGCCACGACCGCGTCGACCTTGCCGCCGGCCTTGGTCAGGATCTGCTCCATGTTCTTCTGCGCAACCTCGGGCTTCCAGCCTTCGGTGTATTCGTCGCCGACGATCTTGATGTCGCCCTTCTTCACCGCATCGGCGATGACTTCCTGCTGCCCGGCGCGCAGGAAGTTGGCGTTCGGGTCGGTCGGCGAGCCCTTGATCATCACGTAGTTGCCCTTGGGCGCCAGCTTGAACACCTCGCGCGCCTGCAGGCGGCCAACCTCGGTGTTGTCGAAGGTGATGTAGAACACGCCGGGCGCCTCGATCAGGCGGTCGTAGGCCACCACGGGCACCTTCTGGCGCACGGCCTTGGTGACGGCGGGCAGGATCGCGTCCTTGTCCATCGCCAGCACGATCAGCACCTTGGCGCCCTTCGCCATCAAGCC
The DNA here is from genome assembly GCF_051216545.1 of Variovorax nitratireducens. Classification (NCBI taxonomy): domain Bacteria; kingdom Pseudomonadati; phylum Pseudomonadota; class Betaproteobacteria; order Burkholderiales; family Comamonadaceae; genus Variovorax; species Variovorax nitratireducens. The sequence continues at coordinate 116,614 of NZ_JBPJZO010000001.1, read as the reverse complement.
CTCGATGTCGCCGAGCTGCTTCTCGGGCGAGCCGCCGGCGTCGGCGCTGATGTACTTGGCGCCGAGCTTTTCGAGCTGAGTCTTGATCGCGGCTTCGTCGGTCTTCCAGCGCTCTTCCTGGAAGTTCGACCAGCTCACGCCGACCACGGTCTGGGCGCAGGCGCCGATGGCAGCAAGTCCGAGGGCCAGTGCGGTGAGGGTGCTCTTGAGTTGCATGGATGTGTCTCCGTTGGGAACATGGGTTAATTAGTTCGGGTGGCAAACTAACTATCTCATCCGAGGCCCGAACAGGTCATCGGGGAATTCCCGGGTTAATCCGTGCGCGTAGATTGGTCACGCCCGATACGATTTCGGCGTTGGCGCCCGGTGTGCGGGCGCTGGAGACAAGATGCACTCGTCCCTCTACCGCACGATGGTGCGAATCCGCGCCTTCGAGAATGCTGCCGAAGCGGCCAGCCAGGGCGGCGTGAGCGCCTATGGCCAGCAGGCCGCGGGCGCCGCCAGGGTGCGCGGCCCGCTGCACCTGTCGACCGGGCAGGAAGCCGTGCCGGCCGGCGTCTGCGCCCACCTCGCGCCCGCCGACTACCTGACGTCCACGCACCGCGGCCACGGCCACACGCTGGCCAAGGGCGCCGACCTCACGCGGATGATGTGCGAGCTGTTCGGCAAGGCGACCGGCTTCAACGGCGGCAAGGGCGGCTCCATGCACATTGCCGATTTTTCGGTCGGCATGCTGGGCGCCAACGGCGTGGTCGCGGCGGGGCTGCCGATTGCGGTCGGTGCGGCGCATGCGCAAAAACTGCAGCGGCGCGACGCCATCACGGTCTGCTTCTTCGGTGACGGCGCGATCAACCGCGGCCCTTTTCTCGAAGCGCTCAACTGGGCCCGCGTCTACCAGCTGCCGGTGCTTTTCGTCTGCGAGGACAACCGCTGGAGCGCGACCACCGCAAGCGGCCCGATGACGGCCGGCGACGGCGCGTCGGCCCGCGCGCAAGCGCTCGACATCGCGGCCACGCAGGTCGATGGCAACGACGTGTTCGCGGTGCACGCAGCCGCCGCCAAGCTGGTAGCCGAGGTGCGAAGCGGCGCCGGGCCACGCCTGCTGCACGCGCTGACCTACCGTGTGAAGGGCCATGTGTCGGTCGATCCGGCCGCCTACCGCGACGCGCAGGAACTGGCCGCGGCGCTGGCGACCGACCCGATCGCGAAGGCGCGCATGCAGTGCCTGAAAGCCGGCGTGAGGGCCGCCGAGCTGGATGCGATCGACGCCGAGGCGCAGCGCGAGGTCGAAGCCGCGCTCGCGGCCGCCGAAGCGGCGCCCTGGCCCGATGCCACCGCCGCCTTCACCGACGTGCAGACCACCGGGGCCGGCCAATGGCACTGAGCGAACTCAGCTACGCAGAAGCCGCCGCACTCGCGCTGCAACACGAAATGGAAGCCGACGCCAACGTGGTCGTGCTCGGCGAGGACGTCGGCCGCGGCGGCATCTTCGGCCAGTACAAGGGGCTGCAGCAGCGCTTCGGCGCCGAGCGCGTGATCGACACGCCGATCAGCGAGGCCGCGATCATGGGCGCGGGTGTCGGCATGGCGCTCGCGGGCCTGCGCCCGGTGGTCGAGATGCGCGTGGTCGACTTCGCGCTGTGCGGCATGGACGAGCTGGTTAACCAAGCCGCCAAGAACCGCTTCATGTTCGGCGGTCAGGGCCGCGTTCCGCTGGTGGCGCGCATGCCGGGTGGCATCTGGGACGCGTCGGCCGCGCAGCATTCGCAGTCGCTCGAGGCCTGGTTCGCGCACCTACCGGGCGTGGTGGTGGTGAGCCCGGCCACGCCGCAAGACAACTACAGCCTGCTGCGCGCCGCGCTGCGGTGCGGCGACCCGGTGGTCTACATCGAGCACAAGGCGCTGTGGGGTGTGCGCGGCGAGGTCGATACGGCGCAGGTCGCCACGCTCGGGCGGGCCGCGCGGCTGCGCGACGGCGACGGGTTCACGCTGGTGAGCTGGGGCAAGCAGCTGCAGGTGTGCGCCGCAGCTTGCGACACGCTGGCGGTCGATGGCATCGCAGCCGACCTGCTCGACCTGCGCACGCTCTGGCCGTGGGATCGCGAAGCGGTGCTGGCCTCGTGCGAGCGCACGCGCAAGTTGCTGGTGGTGCACGAGGCGGTGCAGGTCGCGGGCTTCGGCGCCGAGATTGCGGCCACGGCAGCCGAGGCAACAGGCTGCAAGGTCGCGCGGCTCGGCGCGCCGCGCATCCCGGTCGGCTACGCGCCGGTGCTCGAGGCGCAGTCGCGCGTGAGCGCCGAACAGATCGTGGCGGCGGCGCGCCGGCTGGCCGGGTGATGCCCATGGACAGCGACGACTCGCTTTTCTTCAAGCTGGTGCGCGTGGTCAACCTCACCGCGCGCCCGTTCCAGCAGCGCGTCGGTCGCCAGCACCAGCTCACGCTGAACGAATGGCGCTCGATAGCCGTGCTCGGCGCCCACCCGGGCTACACCGCCACGCAGGTGGTCGAGCAGACCGGCCTGGACAAGATGTCGGTGAGCCGCGCGCTGGCCGGCCTCAAGCGCGCCAGGCGTTTGCAGGCGCGCGACGACCCGACCGACCAGCGCCGCAGCCGGCTTTACCTGACGGCCGCCGGCAAGGACCTCTTTGGCATCGTGCAAGCGCTCGGCCGGCAGCGCGAAGCCGAACTGTTCGCTGGCGTGGATGCCGCGGAGCTGGTGCGCTTCGGCGCCACGCTGGACAAGCTGATGGCATCGGTGGCGAGCAGCGCGGAGCCGATCGACTGAGGCAGCATCAGGCCGCAAACCCCCCGTCGATGTTGAGGCTGGCGCCGGTCACGAAAGCGGCTTCCGGGCTGGCCAGGTAGGCGACCATGCCGGCGATCTCTTCGGGCTGGCCGTGGCGATCGAGCGCCATGAAGCTGTGCATGAAACCGGCTTGCGGGCCGTCGGCCGGGTTCATGTCGGTATTGACCGGGCCCGGCTGCACGTTGTTGATCGTGATGCCGCGCGGACCGAGATCCCGCGACAGGCCTTGCACCAGCCCCTTGAGCGCCGACTTGCTCATCGCATAGGCGCTGCCGCCGGCAAAGGGCATGCGGTCGGCGTTGGTGCTGCCGATGTTGATCACGCGACCGCCCTGCCCCATGTGGGCCACGGCGGCCTGGGTGGCAACGAATACCGCGCGCACATTGACGGCCACCGTGCGGTCGAAGTCCGCAAGGGAGAACTCGCCGATTGCGCCGGGAAAGAACACGCCCGCGCTGTTGACCAGGATGTCGAGCCTGCCGAAATCGGCCGCGGCCTGGTTGATGCCGGCCGTCAGCGCGGCTGCGTCGGCGCTGTCGATGCGCAGCGCCTGCGCGCGTCCGCCGGCCGCTTCGATGCTACGCACCAGTTCGTCAGCCGGAGCCTTGGCACTGGTATAGCTGAACGCGACGGCCGCGCCGTCGTCGGCCAGCCGGCGCACGATGGCGGCGCCGATGCCGCGTGAACCGCCGGTGACGAAGGCAACCTTGCCGGTCAGCGGAAGGATTTTGGAAGAGGTGGTCATGGTGTCTTTCGAGGGAATGTGTTGAACAGGCCCTTAGTTTGGCGATGGTCGGCTGTTCCCGGTAGCCTTTAAAAAACCCAATCAGCTTCAACCATGGGTTGAAAATGTGGCGATGGAAGCCCTCAGCCATCTCGAATCCTTCGTTCAAAGCGCCGAGGCCGGCAGCTTTTCCGCGGCGGCACGGCGCCTGGGCCTGACGCCCGCGGCGGTGAGCAAGAACGTGGCGCGGCTTGAAGCCCGGCTGGGTGTGCGCCTGTTCCAGCGCAGCACGCGGCGCCTCACGCTCACCGAAACCGGCGAGGGCTTCCTGCGCCAGGTGAGCGGCGGGCTCGCCACCCTGCAGGATGCATTGGCGAACGTGAGCACCGTCAGCGGGCAACCGGCCGGCACGCTCAAGGTGAGCATGGGGCAGGCGTTTGGCCGCGCCTACGTGGTGCCTCTGCTCGCCGAGTTCCTGGCGCGCTATCCGGCCGTGCTGCCCGACTGGCATTTCGACAACCGGCAGGTCGACCTGATCGGCGAGGGCTTCGACGCGGCCATCGGGGGCGGCATCGAGCTCACGCCGGGGCTGGTCGCGCGGGAACTCGGGCGGGTGCATGTCGTGGCGGTGGCGTCGCCCGGCTACATGGCGGCGCGGCCGATGCCGCTGCAGCCGGCGGATCTGGCCGCGCTCGACGGCATCGTGCGGCGCTCCTCGCCGACCGGGCGCGTGCGCGCCTGGACGCTGCGCAATGCGGCTGGCGAAGAAGGCGCGGTCGAACCGAAGCCGCGTGCGATCTTCAGCGACCCGGAGGCGATCGCGCTGGCGGTGCGCATGGGCCTCGGCGTGGCGTTGCTGCCGATGCCCTTTGCCGCGCCCGGTCTCGCGAGCGGCGAATTCGTGCGGCTGCTTCCGGGCTGGCATGCCGACTCCGGCGCGCTGTCGCTCTACTACCCCGGCAAGAAACTGCTGCCGGCCAAGACGCGCGTGTTCGTCGACTTCGTGGTCGAGCGTTTCCGCGCGGCGGACTTCGCCCGGCGCATGAGCGGCGACTGAGGTCGCGGGCCGGGGTTATTACCCGCAGCAAATCGGCTGCTTCGCACGTACAACTGCGGCCAAGCCGGTGTCGCTGCGCAGCGCGGCGCGCTCACTCACTTCCATTTCTTCCAGAAAGCAGACATGACTCATTTCTTCAAACCCGGTCGACGTGCGGCGCTTGCCGCATCGGCGGCAGCCGTTCTCGTCCTGACGGCGGGCCCGGCGGCGGCGCAGGGCACATGGCCGACCAAGCCGGTGCGCATCGTGGTGCCGTTTGCACCCGGCGGCACCACCGACATCCTGGCGCGCGCGGTGGCGCCCGAACTGTCGAAGGCCTTCGGCCAGCAGTTCATCGTCGACAACCGGGCCGGCGCCGGCGGCAACGTGGGTGCCGACATCGTGGCCAAGGCGCCGAATGACGGCTATACGCTGCTGATGGGCACGGTCGGCACGCACGGCATCAACCGCGCGCTCTACGCCAAGCTGCCGTTCGACCCGATCAAGGACTTCGTGCCGATCACGCTGGTGGCCGCGGTGCCCAACGTGATGGAGATGAATGCCGACAAGGCGAAGGAAATGGGCATCAAGAACGTGGCCGATTTCGTGAAGTACGCGAAGAGCCACCCCGGCAAGCTCAACATGGCGTCGAGCGGCAGCGGCACGTCGATCCACCTGGCCGGCGAGCTGTTCAAGAGCATGACCGGCAGCTTCATGACGCACATCCCGTACAAGGGCTCTGGCCCCGCCCTGCTCGACATGGTGGGTGGCAATGCCGACGTGATGTTCGACAACCTGCCCTCGTCGATGGCGCAGATCAAGGCCGGCAAGCTGGTGGCGCTGGCCGTGACCAGCTCGAAGCGCTCGGCCGCCCTGCCCGACATCCCGACCGTGGAAGAAGCGGGTGGCCCGGCGCTCAAGGGTTACGAGGCCAGTTCGTGGTTCGGCCTGCTGGCGCCGGCCGGCACCTCACCCGAGATCGTGAGCCGGATTCAGCAGGAAGTGGCGAAGTCGCTCGGCACCCCGGCGATCAAGGAAAAGATGCTGGCGCAAGGCGCGATCCCAAGTGGCAACACGCCCGCCGAGTTCACGCAGTTCATTGCGGCCGAGCACACCAAGTGGGCCAAGGTCGTGAAGGATTCCGGCGCGAAGGTTGACTAAGGCACGCCACAACCGGTCTGCGCGCTGCGCACGATCGCTTCGGCCACCCGCTCAGCCACCATGATGGTGGGCGCGTTGGTGTTGCCGGAAACCATCGAGGGGAAAACAGAGGCGTCGACCACGTACAGGCCGTCGATACCGTGCACCCGGCACGCCGGATCCACCACGGCCTGCGCACCCGTGCCCATGCTGCAGGTGCTGGTGGGGTGGTAGAGCGTGGTGGCCTGGGCCCGGATGAAATCGGCCAGCTCGTCGTCGGAGCCCGCCTCCGCGCTGCCCTGCAGTTCGCCGTCGATGACCTCGCGCAGCGGCTGCAGCGCCGCAATGCGCCGCTGCAGCCGGATGCCTTCGATCAGCAGCTTCAGATCCGCGTCCCCTTCATCGCTGAAGTAGCGCGGATCGATCAGGGGATGCTCGAGCGGATCTGCGGATCGCAGCCGTAGCACGCCATGGCTCTTCGGTCGTTGCACAACCGAAAACAGCGTGATGCCGGGCCGGGTGGAGAGGTAGCGCGCGTGATCCCTGTGGGCGGTGGCGATGCAGTACAGCTGCAGATCCGGGGCGCCGGCGCCGGGATCGATCCGCACGAAGCCGCCGCAGGCAGACCAGTTGGAGACCAGCGGCCCGCTGCGCGCTGTCTCCCATTCGTCGAGGTGTGCAGCGGCTTCTGCGGCGGTCGCGTGGGCGATGCCGAAACGCCGGGTGGTCGCGAAGGTCACCGGGCAGTTAACGTGATCCTGCAGGTTGCGGCCCACGCCTGGGAGGTCGAGCACCGGCCGGATGCCAAGCGGTGCAAGTTCGTCGGCAGGCCCGACGCCCGAATGCAGCAGCAGGTGCGGAGAACCGATCGCACCGGCACTCAACACCACTTCGCAGGCCGCTTCGGCGGTTTCCGGACGGCCGTTCTGCAGGAACACGACGCCGCTGGCGCGCGTGCCGGTGAAGCTGACGCGCAGAACCGTCACGGCGGTGCGCACGGTCAGGTTGGGCCGGGTCAGCGCCGGGGCCAGAAATGCCTTGCCGGTTCCGAAACGTTCGCCGTCCTTGATGGTGGCCTGGAACAGGCCGGCGCCGTCTTGCATCTCGCCGTTGAAATCCGCGTTCGGCGGCAGCCCCGCCGCCTGCGCCGCTTCGAGCCACAGGCGTTCGACCGGGTCGATGTGGGCGACATCGGAGATCACCAGTTCGCCATCGGTTCCGTGCAGTGCCGAGTCGCACCAGCGCAGGTTGCGCTCGGATTTCCTGAATGCGGGCAGCACGTCGTGCCAGCCCCAGCCCGGGCAGCCACCAGCCTCCCAGCGGTCGTAGTCGGAGGGCACGCCGCGCATGTAGATCATGGCGTTGAGCGCGCCCGAGCCACCCACCATCCGGCCGCGCGGCCAGTACATGCGGCGCATGCGGCAGCCGGCCTGCGGCACCGTGTGGAAGCCCCAGTCCACCTCAGTGTTCAGCATCATCGGCCAGTTGGCGGGAATTTCGGCGTTCTTCGGCGCGGATCGGCCGGCCTCCAGCAACAGCACCTTGCGTTGCGGATCCGCCGACAGCCGGTTGGCCAGCACGCAGCCCGCGGAGCCGGCGCCGACGATAATGGTGTCGAACATGATGGCGACGCGCGCGACGGCGACGGTTTACAGCAGCGGGCCGATGTCGAGCAATTCGAGGTAGTGCAGTTCGTTGCTCATCCATGGACTCCGGTGTACTGGCTCATGATCTCGAAATCACCGAGGTGCTCACGCGGAATCTCGCCGCCGATCTGGCCGCGCTTGATGACCAGCACGCGCTGCGAGACCGCGGCGATGAATTCGAGGTTCTGCTCGACCAGCACGATCGTGAGCTTCATGCGGTCGCGCAGCGACGCCAGCGTTTCGGCGATCTCTTCGATGATCGAGGGCTGGATGCCTTCGGTCGGCTCGTCGAGCAGCAGCAGCGTTGGCTTGCCCGCCAGCGCGCGGGCCAGCGCCAGCAACTGCTGCTCACCACCCGACAGCGAGCCGCCCGGCCGGTTCAGCAGCGGCTTGAGGCGCGGAAAATCCTCCAGCAGTGCCTCGATGGTGTGCAGCGTGCGCTCCCCGGTCTTCGCCAGTCCCATGCGCAGGTTGTCCATCGCGCTCAGCGTCGGGAAGATCTCGCGGCCTTGCGGCACGTACGCCATGCCGAGCCGTGCGCGCGCGTGCGGCGCCTGCCGCGTGATGTCGGTGCCGCCGAAGCGCACGGTTCCGGCGGTCGCGCGCAGCGCGCCGATCAAGGTGCGCAGCAGGGTCGTCTTGCCCATGCCGTTGTGGCCAAGGATGCCGACCGATTCGCCCGCGGCGATCCTGAGCGATATGTCGTACAGCACGGGGATGGCCCCATAGCTGGCGTGAAGACCCGAGACTTCCAGCATGTGCGGCTCCGGTCTCAATGCGGCTTCTTGCCGAGGTAGATCTGCTGGATCAGCGGATCACTCATGATGCGATCCGGCGTGTCCTCCTTGATCACTGCGCCCTGGTGCAGGACGGTGACCTTCCGGGCGATCATGCGGATGAAGTTCATGTCGTGCTCCACCACCACCAGCGCGTGCTGGCGGTTGATCTCCAGGATGAGTTCGGCGGTGCGCGCCACTTCGGCGTCGCTCATGCCGGCGGCTGGTTCGTCAAGCAGGATCAGCGGCGGGTCGGCCGCGATCACGACGCCGATCTCGACCCACTGCCGCATGCCGTGCGCGAGCAGCCCGGCGGCCACGTCGCGGTAGGCGGCCATGCCCACGCGCTCGAGCGTCTCGCGCGTGATGCGATCGGCCTGAGGGGTGCTGTTCCGGCGTCGTGCCGAAAGCCACACGTTTTCCCACACGCTCAAGCCGTTGAAGAGGCTCGGCACCTGGGTCTTGATGCCGATGCCCAGCCGGCCCGGCTCGTGCGGCTGCATGTTGGAGATGTCCTTGCCGCGAAACAGGATCTGCCCCGAAGTCGGCTTGACCTGGCCGGTCAGCAGCTTGAAGAATGTGCTCTTGCCGGCACCGTTCGGGCCAATCACGCAGCGCAGCTCGTTTTCGGCCAGCGTGAAGTTCACGTCGCGCGTGGCGTGCACCCCGCCGAAGCGCACATTGAGGTCGCGCGTCTCGATCAACGGCGTCACGGCGTCTGCTCCAGCGGGGTCACCTTCGCACCTGGCCGCCGCGCGCGGCGCCACGCCACTTCGAGCAGGTTGCCGAGGCTGGGCACGATGCCCTTGGGCACCAGCAACACGAACACCACCAGGATGCCGCCCAGCACCAGGTTGGAATTGAAGGCCTGCTGCGTGCCGATCTGCGACGTGAGCCACTGGATGGCCACGGCGCCGACCACCGGACCGACCAGCGTGCCGAGACCGCCGACGATCACCCAGATGATGATCTGCGCCGACTGCGCCAGACCGAAGATGGTGGGGCTCGTGAACGCGCCCCAGTTCGCAAACAGGCAGCCGGCAAGGCCCGCGATGGCACCGCCGAGCGTGAAGCTGAACAGCTTGTACGCCCGCGCGTCGTAGCCCAGCAGCAGCACACGCTGTTCGTTCTCCTTGGCCGCGACGATGACACGCCCGATCTTCGAGCTGATCAGCACGCGCAGGCCGAGGTAGACCACCAGCAGGCAGGTGAAGGTGAGATAGAACAGGTCTTTCGGCGTCAGCACGTTGTCCTGCTGCCCGGGTACGTTCAGCGTTGGAATGGCCGGGATACCGTTGAAGCCGCCGAGCGGCGCGCTGCCGATGCGCCACTCGGGTCCGGCCGTCGAGTTGATCAGGTTGAACAGGATCAGCGTGACGGTGAGCGTGATCACGCCCATGTACACGTCCGACAGCCGGCCGTAGAAGATCACGTAGCCCAGCAGGGCGGCGAACAACGCCGGAACGACGATCGCGAGCAGGAAGGGCACGGTGCTGTCGCCCATGTTCATGACAGCGATCGCGTAGGTGTACGAGCCGAGGCCGAAGAACGCGGCCTGCCCGAAGCAGAGGATGCCGCCGAAGCCCCAGATGAAGGCCAGGCTCACCGCGAGGATCGCCATCACGGCATAGATCGTGACCTCGATCAACGTGTAGTCATCCATCACGCCGGGCAGACCGAACAGCAGTGCGATCCCGATCGCGAGGCTGAGCGCAGCACTCGTCCAGGACTGGGCAAAACGATTCACAACGACCCCTTGAAGAAGCGTCCGGTAATGCCCTGGGGCAGGAGGCGCAGCATTACGATCGCCGCCAGCAGCAGTGCGACTTCGCCGAACACCGGTGTGGTGACGAAAGTGGCAAGCTGGTTGATGGCGCCGAACAGCGTCGAGGCGCCGAGCAGGCCGGCCAGGATGGCGGGGCCACCCCCGATCACGGTGATGAAGGCCTTGGCCACGAAGGCGGCGCCCATGGTCGGCACCACGCCGGTGAGCGGCGCGAGCAGTCCGCCCGCCAGCCCCGAGAACGCCGCACCGACCGCGAAGGTGACCGAATAGACGCGGCTCGGACTGATGCCCAGCGCATTGGCCATGTCGGGCTTCTGCATCGTGCCGCGCGCGATCAGGCCGAACTGGGTGCGGGTGAGCACCCACCGGATCGCCAGCGCCAGAACGATGGCGACCGCGATGATCACCAGCGTGTACCCGCTGACCGAGTAGGCGCCGATCGAGAAGCTGCCGAGTGGCGCCGAAACACCGGCCGTGGTGTTGCCCGCGATCGAGGTGACGATGCCGACCAGCAGCAGCGACAGACCCCAGGTCGCGAGCATGGTGTCGACCATGCGGCCGTAAAGCCGTCGGATGATCAGGCGCTCGAGCACCACGCCGATCAGCCCGACCGCGACCGGCGCGACCACGAACATCGCGGCCCACAGGTTGACGCCGAGCTTCAACGCGCCGATGACGGCATAGGCGCCGAGCATCATGAACTCGCCGTGAGCAAGATTGATGACCTTCATCATCCCGAAGATGACGGCCAGCCCGGCCGAGACGATGACCAGGCTCGCCACCGCGTAGAGCACCTGGATGGCAACGACAAGTGCGAGATCCATGTCGGCGTGTATCCCTTCAGGCCTTGATCACGTACTGCTGGTTGTCTTTGGGGTTCTTCCTGAGGTTGCAGACCGCGCTGGTGTCGACCGGCTTCTGCTGCTGGAAGGTTTCTACGATGTTGAGCTGCTTGTTGCGCACCTCCGCAATGCTCACGTTCAACACGCAGTGGTGCGTCTCCGGATCGAGCGTGACCTTGCCGCTCGGGCCGTCGATGCTGATGCCGGTCTCGAGCGCCGCGATCATCTTCTCGCGCTCGAACGAGCCCGCCTTCTTCACGCCCTCGACCCAGAGCTTGAAGCCCTGGTAGGTGCCCATCGCGAGTTCCGTGATGTTGGGATAGTCCGCGCCGAAGCGCTTGTAGAAGCGCTCCTTGAAGGCCTTGTTCTGCGGCGTGTCGAGGTTCTGGAAGTAGTTGTACGAGACCAGGAAGCCGTCGGTCTCGGCGGCTGACAACACGATGTGCTCATTGCCGCCGGCAAAGGTGGTTGACGCGAGCGGAATCTTCTTGGTAAGGCCGGCTGCGGCCCATTGGCGATAGAACGAGATGTGCGCGCCACCGACCAGCGCCGACACGATCATGTCGGGCTTGGCGGCCTCGATTTTCGAGATGGTCGGGCCGAAGTTGGTGACATCAAGCGGGAAGAAATCGATCGATGCGACCGAGCCGCCGTTCTCCTGCACGAACTTCTTGACCCACTGCGAGGTTATCTGGCCGTAGTTGTAGTCGGCCGCCACCACGTAGACCTTCTTGCCCCATTTCTTCATCGCGTAGGGCACCAGCTTGGCGACGGTCTGCCCGGGCGTGACGCCGGTGCAGAAGGTGTTGCGGTCGCACACGCCGCCCTCGTACTGCGTGTTGTAGAAGTAGAGCGTGCGATTGCGGCCCAGCACCGGGCGAATGACCTCCCGCGAGGCCGAGGTGATGCCGCCCATCACGACCGCCGCTTTGTCCTTCAGCGCCGCCTGCTGGGCGAACTGGGCGTACAGCTGCATGTTGGACTGGGGGTCGTAGGTGGCGAGCTTGAGCTGCTTGCCGAGCAAGCCGCCGGCGGCGTTCTGCTCCTCGATCGCCAGCGTCATGCAGTCGGCCATCGGCTTGCCGTAGATGTCGAGCCCGCCCGACAGGTCATGGATGCTGCCGACGATGATCTCGTCGGCAGCCATGGCGGCCATCGGGAACAACGGTACGGCGGTGCCGGCGAGCGCGGCGGCGGAAGTCTGGATAAAGGAACGACGATCCATTGGACAACTCCTCATTTGGGTGAAAGACAGGGGAAACGGGGCAGGCCTCAGATCGCCTTCCAGTCGCCGGCCTGCTCGAAGGCATAGGCGGCGCGGTAGATGGTGGCTTCGTCGTAGAGCTTGCCGGTCAGCATCATTCCGACCGGCAGGCCGTCGATCAACCCGCAGGGCACGCTCATCGAGGGATGGCCGGTGACGTCGAACGGGCAGGTGTTGGGCAGAACCTCGAAGGCGCGCGTGACCACCTCCTCGATCGAAGCACCGGGCTTGGGGATCGGCGTGGCCGTGATCGGCAGCGTGGGCATCAGCAACAGGTCGAAGTCGGCCAATGCTGCGTCGTAGGCTGCACTCAGCTGGCGGCTCAGGTTCTGCGCCTTCGCGTAGTAGTGCCCGCGGTAGTGCTGGATGAAATATTCGCCCAGCACCATGGTGAGCTTGAGCGTTTCCGAGAGCTCGTCGGCGCGCTGCTTCCAGCCGGCATGGAAGTCGACCATGCTGGTGACGTAGAGCCCCTTCCAGTTGAAGCCGTGCCCGTTGTCTTTCATCATCTGCTGGGTCGCGCCCTCGGCGGCGATCGGCAGCCAGATGGCGGGGCCGACGGCATGCATCGGCACCGACACCTCGCTCACTGTGGCGCCAAGCCGGGTGAACACCTCGGCCGCCTTGCGCACCTTGTCGCCCACGGCCTTATCGGACTGCGGCCAGCCGAAACCTTCCGTGACGATGCCGATGCGCATACCCTTCACGCCCTCTTTCATGAGTTCGCTGTAGGGCTTGGCAAGCTGGCCCGCATGCTGGCGCGGGTCGAGGCCGTCGGGCCCGGCCAGCACCTCGAGCATCAGTGCGTTGTCGGTCACGTTGGCCGTCATCGGCCCGGTGTGGTCGATCGTGAGCTCGATCGGCATCACGCCGGTGTAGGGCACGAGGCCGTGCGTGGCCTTCATGCCGTAGACGCCACAGTAGGACGCCGGCATTCGGATCGACCCGCCCTGGTCGCCGCCGATCGCGAGGTCGACCTCGCCCGCCGCGACCAGCGCCGCGCTGCCGGACGACGAACCACCGGCCGAATAGCCCATACGGTGCGGGTTGTGCACCGGCCCTGAGGCGCTGGTGTGCGAGCCGCCCGAAAAGCAGAAGTATTCGCAGACCGATTTGCCCACTACCGTGGCGCCGGCGTCGAGCAGCCGGGTGACCACCGTGGCGTCGACGTTCGGCACATAGCCTTCGAGCGTGGAGGCGCCGTTCATCATCGGCACGCCGGCCAGGCAGACGTTGTCCTTGAGCACCACGGTCTTGCCGGATAGCTTGCCACCGGGCTTGCCCTTGATGGTGGTCTTGACGTACCAGGCGCCGTACTTGTTCTCGTCGCCGCAGGGGCGGTAGCCGGGGGTACGCGCATAGCTCACGACCGGCACGGGGTCGGGCATCGCGTCGACCACGTCGTAGGCATCGAAGTTGGACTGCAGCAGCGCGTTGTAGCTGGTTGCCTGCGCTTCGGACAGATGAATGCCCAGGCTCCGGGCGACGTCCTGCAACTGGTCGAGGGTGGGGCGCTTGATCGCCATGAAGGACTCCGTGTTTTTTGGTTGACTTGGCGCCGGCGGCCTGAAAAGCGCACCGGCTCGGCATCGCGCGGGCCTTGGAGCGCCTTGCAAAAAGCAGCTTGGCACTACCGGCTCATCGCGTTTGCATTTTGGAATCCGATATTTTCCAAGTCAAGCATTTTATTTTCCAAGGAAAAGAAAATGCTTCTCACGCCCCTCATCAAAACCGGGTGATCACGCGAAAGGAATTGCCTTCGGCCCGCGCAAGATAGATCGGCATGCGGTTGACGCCGCTGCCCTCGTAGGCCGCGTCGCGCGCACTCCGGTAGGCCATGGGCGCTTCGCCCAAGTGTCCCCATCTGGCCTCGGATCGCCTGTCCCGGTCGAGCAGCGCCGCCAGGAAATGCAATCCCTCGTAGGTCGACTGGCCGAAAGTGTTGAGAGTCGGCGCCCGTTCGCCAAAGTGCGCGTGGTAGCGCTCCTTGAACGCGAGGTTGGCTTCAGTGTCGAGCGTGGCGAAATAGCCGCAGGCAACGTAGAGGTCTTCGGCGTTGTCGGCCCCGATGCCGAGGAGTTCGTTCTCCCCGATGGCACAGGACAGCCGGAGCATGTCGCGGTGCAGGCCGGCACGGCCGAAGGCACGGTTGAATTCGATCGCATCCTGGCCGATCAGCGACACCAGCACGGCATCGACTCGGCCCTGTCGCAGCGCGTCCAGCGCCTCGGAGAAGTCGGTGGTGCCGAAGGGCACGTACATTTCGCCCGCCAGTTCGGCGCCCGTCTCGGCGATGTAGGCGCGCGCCATCCGGTGTGACACGTGCGGCCAGATGTAGTCGTTGCCAATGGCGAACCAGCGCCGTGGGTGCTTGCGCTGGCCCAGCCAGCGGATGGCAGGCTGGAGTTGGCGGGCCGTCGTCTCGCCGATCGCAAATACGCCGTGGGTCGACTCTCCGCCCTCGTAGAGCGGCGTGTAGACGATCGGGATCTGGCCGCCGACCGCCCGCAGGATGCGCTGGCGCACAGCACTCGTGTGCATGCCGATGATGGCGTCGATATCGCCGGCCTGCACCAGTTCGACCAGCGTGGCTTCGATGTCGGCCGCATCGTCGGCGGCATTGATGGTCAGTAGCCGACAGGCGCGGCCGCCGACGCCCGCTTCGCGGTTGAGTTCGGCCACCGCCAGCTTGGCGGAGGCGAGCGATGACGGCCCCCAGATTCCGGCCGAGCCGCCGAGCGGCACGCACAGGGCGATGTTGAGTTCCAGGCGCGCGAGCGGCGGCCGCCGCAGGGCTGCGGGCGAGCGACGCGCGACCGATCCAGGGGATGTAAACATCGGAGGCTCCCGGGCATTGCACCAAGATGGCAAGAGGGGGCTGGAGTGTCGCAAAAATCGCGCCAATACTTTCCAAGGAAAGGGATCACCGCTAAACTCCCGTCGATACCCCACCCGTCGAAGACATGCCGCACCCATGCCTGAGCAAGACATTTCGCAGTACCTGGCCTATCTGCTTGCCTCCGCCAACCGGCGCATGCGCATCGGCCTGGCCCATTCCATCGCCGCGGAAGAGGTGACGGAAGAGCACTGGCGCATCCTGCAGGTACTCGCCGACGAGCAGGGGCGCTCCATGGGGGATCTGGCCGAGATCGTGCTTCTCAACCACCCGGCGCTGACGAAAAACATCGACAAGCTGGTGAGCCGCGGACTGGTTCAACGCGCCGCAGATGCTTCCGACAGCCGCAAGGTGCTGGTCTACATCAGCGACCTGGGGGTCGAAACGGTGTCCAGGCTGAAAAAAAGCGTGGATGCGCACCACGGCGTGATCGAAGAAGCGCTGGGGCCACGCAAGACCAGCCAACTCAAGAAACTGCTCGAGAACTTCATCGACGAGTGCGAGACGCACTGACGCGCCGTCGCCGGCACGTCACCCGCACAACGGTCAAACGTCAAACGCCCCAGACGACGTCTTTTTTGTCCGACAGGGAGTCCTTGAGCATGTGGATCAGCGGCGCGGCGCGCTGGTGCAGGCCCACATGCTGGCGTTCGGCGTCTTCGGCATGGCCTTCGACGGCAAAAGAGTCATGGTTGTGCTGGTTGGCACCTTCGTTGCGCACCGCGGCCTCCAGCGCCGCAAGCGCCGCCGGAAGTTGATCCACGGTGATGATGCCCTTGGGGCCGCCGGCCTTGCCCATGATGTCGAGCAGTTGGCGGGCATTGGCTTCGAGCATCACGATGTCAGCGCTCGCTTGCGATTTGAATCGGTACAGCATGGTTCTTACTTGTAGAGGAAGTCTCGGACGAAAGGGTACGCCGATTGTGCCCCGGGCACCGGGCCGGTTGCTTTGCTGCGGTCGGGCTTGATGGCCAGCATCTGGTAGAGCGAAATCCAGCCCTGCTCGAAGCTCATGGCCGAGCCGGCTAGGTAGAGGCGGTAGGCTCGCAAAATGCGCTCAGCGCGGCCGGTCTGGCCGGCCGTGCGCTGCAGCACCGCAAGCGCCTCGTCGAGCCTGGCTTCCAGCGTGTCCGACCAGTGCCAGAGCGTGCGCGCATAGTGCGGGCGCAGGTTTTCGGTATCGACCATCTCCAGCCCGGCCGCCGCCATTTCGCGCAGCACATGCGTCACATGCAGCAGTTCGCCACCCGGAAAGATGTACTTCTCGATGAAGTCACCCATGCCGTTGCCCAGTTGCGTCGAGTCGAGCTGCCCCGCGGTAATGCCGTGGTTCATCACGATGCCACCGGGCACCAGCAGCGAATTGATCTTGGCGAAGTACGCCGGCATGTTGGCCGCGCCTACATGCTCGAACATGCCGACCGACGAGATGCGGTCGAACGGCTGGTCGGCCGACAGCTCGCGGTAGTCGCGCAACTCCACCCGCACGCGGCCCTGCAGGCCTTTTTCTTCGATCAGCTGCTGCACGTAGGCGTGCTGGTTTTTCGACAACGTGATGCCGGTGGCATCAACGCCGTAGTGCTCGGCCGCCCACAACAGCAACGCACCCCAGCCCGAGCCGATGTCCAGAAAGCGCTGGCCCGGTTGCAGCATGAGCTTGCGGCAGATGTGGTCGAGCTTGGACTCCTGCGCCTCTGCCAGCGCCATTCCGGGTGTCCGGAAGTAGGCACACGAGTAGACGCGCCGCGGATCGAGCCAGAGCGCATAGAAATCGTCCGAGACGTCGTAGTGGAACTCGATCTGCGCAGCATCCTTGTTCAGCGAATGGGCGCCGCGGGACTTGGCCCGCCGGAACAGGCGGCCCCACCAGCCGCTGTTGGTTTCGGCCGGGTTGCCGGGCAGCAGGCCCACCATCGCATCGGCGAGGTCGCGCATCTTGCCTTCGATCTGCACCTTTCCCTCGACGTAAGCCTCGCCGATCGCGCCGATCTGGCTCGACGCCAGCTTGGCCAGCCCGGACCATTCCGAAAAGGCCAGCGTGATGCGCGAGCCCGGCATGTCGACCCGGCGTCCGTCAGGCAATTTCAGCGCGATCGGAACAGAAAGCGCATCCAGCCGCGATTCGATTTTCGGTATCAGGCTCTGCATAAAGTCATTCTTGCGAGCGCGGGTGCACTCGTCAACCGCCCCCTCCGATGGCCCTTTTGCCATTGACATGAGATTGTTTATGCTTAAACTATTTAGCCATGAATAGCAAAATGCCGCCAGTTCCCGCGCTTCGCAGCGTGCTGTGCATCGGGGGGGGCCCTGCCGGGCTGTACTTCGCGCTGCTGATGAAGGTGCGCCAGCCCGCGCTGAAGGTCACCGTGGTCGAGCGCAACCGCCCCTTCGACACCTTCGGCTGGGGCGTGGTGCTGAGCGACCAGACGCTGGCCAACCTGGCGGCCGCCGATGCCGAGAGCGCAGCGCTGATCGGCGCCGCTTTCAACCATTGGGACGACATCGAGGTCTTCTTCAAGGGGCGCAGCGTGAGGTCCGGCGGCCACGGCTTCTGCGGCATCGGCCGCAAGCGCCTGCTCAACATCCTGCAGGAGCGCTGCCTGGCGCTCGGTGTCGACCTGGTCTTCGAAACCGATGCCACCGACGACCAGGCGCTGGCCGCGCAGTACAACGCCGACCTGGTGATCGCGAGCGACGGCCTCAACAGCCGCATCCGCCAGCGCTATGCCGACGTGTACCAACCCGACATCGACCTGCGCCGCTGCCGCTTCGTCTGGCTCGGCACGAAGAAGATGTTCGACGCCTTCACCTTCGCGTTCGAACAGACCGAGCACGGCTGGTTCCAGGCGCATGCCTACCAGTTCGACGGCGACACCTCGACCTTCATCGTGGAAACGCCCGAAGAAGTCTGGCAGGCGCATGGCTTGGACAAGATGGAGCAGGCCGAGGCGGTCGCGTTCTGCGAGAAGCTGTTCGCACGCTACCTCGATGGCAACGCGCTGATCAGCAACGCATCGCACCTGCGCGGCTCGGCCATCTGGATCCGCTTTCCGCGCGTGGTGTGCAAGCACTGGACGCACCGCGTCGAGGTCGACGACAAGACCGTCCCCGTGGTGCTGATGGGCGACGCGGCACACACGGCGCATTTCTCGATCGGCTCGGGCACCAAGCTCGCGCTCGAGGACGCGATCGACCTCGCCAGGACTTTCGAGGAAGGCGGCACCCTGGACGAGGTGCTGGAAGCCTACGAAGGCCGGCGCAGCGTCGAGGTGCTGAAGATCCAGAACGCGGCACGCAACTCGACCGAATGGTTCGAGAACGTGACGCGCTATAGCGGCATGCAGATCGAGCAGTTCGCGTATTCGCTGCTCACGCGCTCGCAGCGCATCAGCCACGAGAACCTGCGGCTGCGCGATGCCGGCTGGCTCGACGGCTATGAGCAATGGTTGGCCGGCCGCGCGGGCGTGGCGCCGATGCTGATGCCATTCACCGTGCGCGGGCTCACGCTGAAGAACCGCATCATCGTGTCGCCGATGGCGACCTACAGCGCGGTCGACGGCGTGCCACAGGATTTTCTGCTGGTGCATCTTGGCGCGCGCGCGCTCGGCGGCGCCGCGATGGTGATGGTCGAGATGACCAGCCCGACGCCCGAAGGCCGGATCACACCGGGCTGCACCGGGCTCTACAACGACGCGCAGAGCGCGGCGTTCAAACGCATCGTCGACTTCGTGCATGGCCAGAGCAGCGCGTACATCGGCATGCAGCTCGGCCACAGCGGGCCGAAAGGCTCGACGCAGCTCGGCTGGGAAGGCACCGATGAACCGTTGCCGACCGGCAACTGGCCGCTGCTGGCAGCCAGCGCGCTGCCCTACGGGGAACAGAACCAGCTGCCCGCCGCGATGACGCGCGCCGACATGGACGCGCTGCGCGACCAGTTCACCCGTTCCACGAAGCGTGCGGCCGAGGCCGGCTTCGACTGGCTCGAACTGCATTGCGCGCACGGCTACCTGCTGGCCTCCTTCATCAGCCCGCTGACCAACCTGCGCGACGACGAATACGGCGGCGACATCGTGCGGCGCTGCCGCTATCCGCTCGAGGTGTTTGCAGCGATGCGCGCCGCCTGGCCGGCCGATCGGCCGATGAGCGTGCGCATCTCGGCCCACGACTGGGCGCCCGGCGGCAACACGGACGCCGACGCGGTGACGGTGGCGCGCCTCTTCAAGGAAGCCGGCTGCGATTTCATCGACGTGTCGTCGGGCCAGACCACGCGGGCCGCCAAACCCATCTACGGGCGCATGTACCAGACGCCGTTTGCCGACCGCATCCGCAACGAGGTCGGCATCTCGACCATCGCGGTGGGCGCCATCACCGACGCCGATCAGGCCAATAGCATCATCGCGGCCGGCCGTGCCGATCTGTGCGCCATTGCACGGCCGCACTTGGCCGATCCGGCCTGGACGCTGCACGAGGCCGCCAGGCTGCAGAGCCGGGCGGTCACCTGGCCGAAGCAGTATCTGAGCGGCCGCGACCAGCTCTACCGCGAGATCTCAAAGCAAAAGGAAATTGCAGCCGCTGCCAATACTGCGCAAGCGGCTGTCAAAACAACAACACCCGAGGAGTGAACGCCATGGATCTTGAAGCACGCGCCCACAGCGAACACCCCGACGAGCTTCGGCTCTGGCTGCGCCTGCTGACCTGCACGCAGCTGATCGAAAAGCAGGTGCGCAACGGCTTGCGCGAACAGTTCGCCACCACGCTGCCGCGCTTCGACCTGATGTCGCAGCTGGAACGTGCGCCGGACGGGCTGAAGATGAACGAGCTCTCGCGCCGCATGATGGTGACGGGCGGCAACGTCACCGGCATCACCGACCAGCTCGTGACCGAAGGGCTGGTCGAACGCGTCGACGTGGCGAACGACCGGCGCGCCTGGCGCATCCGGCTCACGACGCGCGGCCGCAAGATCTTCAATGAGATGGCGCAACAGCACGAGGCCTGGATCGTCGAAGCCTTTGCCGGACTCAACGGCAAGGAGATCGCGCAACTGCACAAGCTGCTCGGCAAGGTCAAGCAGCACTCCCACACCACCACCACGGAACCCGCATGAAGCACTACATCGGCGCCGGCAACCCCATGCACGCGCAGTTCGAACCCAAGGCGGCGTACGCGGCGCAGCACTTTGCCTGGGCCTTCGCGGATGGCGTCGGCACCATCACGCTGAACCGGCCCGAACGCAAGAACCCGCTGACCTTCGATTCGTATGCCGAGCTGCGCGACCTGTTCCGCGCACTGCAGTACGCGACCGACGTGAAGGCGATCGTCATCACCGGCGCCGGCGGCAACTTCTGCTCGGGCGGCGATGTGCACGAGATCATCGGCCCGCTCACGCAGATGCGCATGCCTGCGCTGCTCGAGTTCACCCGCATGACCGGCGACCTGATCAAGACCATGCGCCAGTGCCCGCAGCCGATCGTCGGCGCGATCGATGGCATCTGTGCCGGTGCCGGCGCCATGATCGCGCTGGCCTGCGACCTGCGCTACGGCACGCCGGCCACGCGCACGGCCTTCCTGTTCACCCGCGTCGGGCTGGCCGGCGCCGACATGGGCGCCTGCGCCCTGCTGCCGCGCATGATCGGCCAGGGTCGCGCGTCCGAACTGCTGTTCACCGGCCGCGTGATGACCGCGACCGAAGGCCACGCCTGGGGCTTCTTCAACGCGCTGCACGAAAGCGATGCACTGCTCGCAGCCGCCACGGCGGTCGCACGCGACCTGGCCGACGGCCCGACCTTCGCACACGGCATGACCAAGACCATGCTGTCGCAGGAGTGGTCGATGACGATCGAGCAGGCGATCGAGGCCGAAGCGCAGGCGCAGGCGATCTGCATGCAGACCGAAGACTTCAAGCGTGCCTACGAAGCGTTCGCGGCGAAGCGCAAGCCGGTGTTCGGCGGAGATTGAGCAGCATGAACACGACGCCCCCGGCTCCGCCTTCCACCGCGCACCTGGCGCTGCCTTTCTTCGACGCGGCGCACCGCGAACTCGCGCAGGGGCTGCTGCCCTGGGCGGCCGCGCAGGATGTCGATGAGCGCGACGACCGCGCTGCCTGCCGCGACTGGGTGCGCCGGCTCGGCGATGGCGGCTGGTTGCGCTATTGCGTGCCGGCCGCCTCGGGCGGTGCGCTTGAGCGCCTGGACTCGCGCGCGCTGGTGCTGCTGCGCGAAACGCTGGCCTACCACTCGCCGCTGGCCGATTTCGCCTTCGCCATGCAGGGCCTTGGCAGCGGCGCGATCACGCTGGCCGGCAGTGCCGAACAGCAGGCTGCCTATCTGCCTGCCGTTGCCGATGGCAGCAAGATCGCCGCCTTCGCACTGAGCGAGCCCGAAGCCGGCTCCGACGTGGGCGCGATGGCGATGCGCGCCGAAGCCACGGCCGATGGCTGGCAGCTCGATGGCACCAAGACCTGGATCAGCAACGGGGGCATCGCCGACTTCTATTGCGTGTTTGCCAAAACCGATCCGGCCGGTGGCACGCGCGGCATCACGTCGTTCATCGTCGATGCCGACAGCGCCGGCCTCGACAGTTCGGCACACATCCATGTGATGGCGCCACACCCGCTGGCGACACTGCAGTTCGACCGCTGCGACGTTCCGCGCGCGGCGCAACTGGGTGATCTCAACGGCGGATTCAAGCTCGCGATGCGCACGCTCGACATCTTTCGCGCCTCGGTGGCGGCGGCGGCGCTCGGCATGGCGCGGCGTGCGCTGGCCGAAGCCATTGCGCATGCGCAGCGGCGCCGCATGTTCGGCCACTCGCTCGCCGATTTCCAGCTCACCCAAGCCAAGCTGGGCGACATGGCGGCACTCGTCGATGCGGCCGCACTGCTCACCTACCGCGCCGCATGGATGCGCGACGAAGCGGAGCGCAGCGGCCAGAAGCCCGCGGGCGACCTCACGGCCGCGGCGGCGATGGCCAAGATGACTGCGACCGAAAACGCGCAGCGCGTGATCGACATGGCACTGCAGTTGCATGGCGGCCTGGGCGTGCAGGTCGGCACCAAGGTCGAAAGCCTGTACCGCGACATCCGCTCATTGCGCATCTACGAAGGTGCGACCGAGGTTCAGCAACTCATCATCGGCAAGTCCGTTCTGCGGGGATAGATCTTGAGCGCCCAAATCGACCGATTCGTGCACGACCGCCTGCCGCCGGCAGCGCAGTTGCCCATCTTCCGCTACGACCTGCCGGAATTGCAGTTGCCCGACCAGTTGAACCTGGTCGAAGAGCTGCTCGACAAGGCCGCTTCCAAGGGCTTCGGCGACCTGCCCCTGCTGCGCTCGCCGACCCGCACGCTGAGCTACGCGCAAGCGGCGGTCGAGGTGAATCGGATCGCACAGGTGCTCGTCGAAGACCTCGGCCTCGTGCCCGGCAACCGCGTGCTGCTGCGCGGCGGCAACTCGGTGCCGATGGCGCTAGCCTGGCTCGCCGTGGTCAAGGCCGGGCTGATCGCAGTCGCGACGATGCCGCTGCTGCGCGCCAAGGAACTCGAAGAAATCATCGACAAGGCCCAGCCTGCGGCGGCCCTGTGCGACGGCCGCTTGCTGGCCGAACTGGAGACGGCGCGCACCGGCCATCCGGTGCTGAAGGCTGTGCTCGCCTTCAACCAGCCCGCCGACGCCGACTCGCTCGAATTGCGTGCCGCGGCGAAGAGCGGCATCTTCACGGCCTGCCCGACGGCGGCCGACGACATTGCGCTGCTGGCCTTCACCTCGGGCACCACGGGCAAGCCCAAGGCGCCTGTCACCACCCACCGCGACGTGCTCGCGATGTGCGAAACCTGGCCGCGCCATGTGCTCAAGGCGCGCAGCGACGACATCGTCATCGGCTCGCCACCGCTGGCCTTCACCTTCGGGCTCGGCGGCCTGCTGGTCTACCCGATGTGGGCCGGCTCCTCGGTCTATTTTCCCGACGCGGGTTACACGCCCGAAGGCATGGTCAAGGTGATCAACGAGATCGGCGCCTCCATCTGCTACACCGCGCCAACCTTCTACCGCCAGATGGCACCGTTCGCCCGGCAGCACGGCGTGCCGAGCCTGCGCATCAGCGTAAGCGCCGGCGAGGCCTTGCCCGACGCCACCCGCCAGCTCTGGAAAGAAGCCACCGGCATCGAAATGCTCGACGGCATCGGCGGCACCGAGGTGTTCCACATCTACATCTCGGCGGCCGGCGACGACATCCGGCGCGGCTCCATCGGCAAGGCGGTGCCGGGCTTCACCGCCAAGGTGGTCGATGAGCAGGGCGACGAGGTGCCGCGCGGCACCGTGGGCAAGTTGGCGATCATCGGGCCGGTCGGCTGCCGCTACCTCGACGATGCGCGCCAGACCGACTACGTGAAGAACGGCTGGAACTACCCGGGCGACGCCTTCGTGCAGGACGAAGACGGCTACTTCTTCTACCAGGCGCGCGCCGACGACATGATCGTATCGGCCGGCTACAACATCGGCGGCCCCGAGGTCGAGGACGCGCTGCTGCGTCACCCCGCCGTCGCCGAGTGCGGGGTGATCGGCAGGCCCGACGAAGAGCGCGGCATGGTGGTGAAGGCCTTCTGCGTGCTCAAGCCGGGCCATACCGGCGATGCCATGCTGGTGAAGGCGCTGCAAGACCACGTGAAAGCCAGCATCGCACCCTACAAATACCCGCGCGAGATCGAATTCGTGGCCGCGCTGCCGCGCACCGAAACCGGCAAGCTCCAACGCTTCAAACTAAGGACAAATCCATGATGCAGTTTCTGCAACCGCCCGGCTGGCTGCCGCCCAAGGGCTATGCCAACGGCATCGCCACCCGCGGCACCCAGGTGTTCGTCGGCGGGCAGATCGGCTGGAACGCGCAGCAGCAGTTCGAGTCGGACGATTTCATTGCGCAGACCGGCCAGGCCTTGCGCAACATCGTCGAAGTGCTGCGCGAAGCCGGTGCCGGGCCCCAGCACATGGTGCGCATGACCTGGTACATCACCGACCGCGACGAGTACAACGCGCGCCTCGGCGAACTCGGCCCGGTGTACCGCGACGCCATGGGCCGCAACTTTCCGGCAATGACCTGCGTGCAGGTCGCCAAGCTGGTGGAGTCGCGCGCCAAAGTCGAGATCGAGGTGACGGCCGTCATTCCCGACTGAGAGGCAAAAGCGACCGCCAAAGAAAAAAGGCCCTGTTCGAAAACAGGGCCTTTTAATTTGGTTGCGCGAGCAAGATTTGAACTTGCGACCTTTGGGTTATGAGCCCAACGAGCTACCAGGCTGCTCCATCGCGCGGCAAGATGGAATTATAGCTTATTCAGCGGCGCTCTGCTCGGCAGATGCGTCTTCTTTGACTTCGGGACGGTCGACCAGTTCGACCAGCGCCATCGGCGCGTTGTCGCCCACGCGGAAACCCATTTTCAGGATGCGCGTGTAGCCGCCCGGACGCGCGTTGTAACGCGGGCCCAGCACGTTGAACAGCTTGACCACGCTGTCGCGATCGCGCAGGCGGTCGAAGGCCAGGCGCTTGTTGGCGACCGTCGGCTTCTTGGCCAGGGTGATCATCGGCTCGACCACACGGCGCAATTCCTTGGCCTTGGGGACGGTGGTCTTGATGACTTCATGCTCGATGAGCGAGTTCATCATGTTCTGCAGCATCGCGAGGCGGTGCGAGCTGGTGCGGTTGAGTTTGCGGAGTCCGTGACCGTGACGCATGGTGATTTCCTTTTGAGGTTTTTAATAAAGGCAGCCGTGTCAGGTACTGCCCTTTGCGGTTGACCGCTTCGGTTGATTAACGCTTGTCGAGGCCGGCCGGCGGCCAGCTTTCGAGCTTCATGCCCAAGGTGAGGCCGCGCGAGGCGAGCACTTCCTTGATTTCGTTGAGCGACTTGCGACCCAGGTTCGGGGTCTTGAGCAGCTCGTTCTCGGTGCGCTGGATCAGGTCACCGATGTAGTAGATGTTTTCGGCCTTCAGGCAGTTGGCCGAACGCACGGTCAGTTCGAGCTCGTCGACAGGGCGCAGCAGGATCGGGTCGAACTGTTGCGCGCTGCGCGGTGCCGGCGCGTCGAACGCGGCGAGTTCGCCGCCTTCGAGCTGGGCAAACACAGCCAGTTGCTCGACCAGGATCTTGGCCGAAGCGCGCACGGCGTCTTCGGCGGTGATCGCGCCGTTGGTTTCGATTTCGACCAGCAGCTTGTCGAGGTCGGTGCGCTGTTCGACACGGGCGCTTTCGACCGTGTAGCTCACGCGCTTGACCGGCGAGAACGAAGCGTCGAGGACGATGCGGCCGATCGACTTGGTGGGCTCGTCGGCGTAGCGGCGCATCGTGCCGGGCACATAGCCGCGACCCTTTTCAACCTTGATCTGCATGTCGAGCTTGCCGCCTTGCGACAGGTGCGCGATCACGTGGTCGGGGTTGATGATCTCGACGTCGTGCGGGGTCTGGATGTCCGAGGCCAGCACCGGGCCTTCGCCGTCCTTGCGCAGGCTCAGCGTGACTTCATCGCGGTTGTGGAGCTTGAACACCACGCCCTTGAGGTTCAGCAGGATGTTGACAACGTCTTCCTGCACTCCGTCGATCGACGAGTACTCGTGCAGCACGCCGGCGATCGTGACTTCGGTGGCCGAGTAGCCCACCATCGACGAGAGCAGCACGCGGCGCAGCGCATTGCCGAGCGTGTGGCCATAGCCGCGCTCGAAGGGTTCGAGCGTGACCTTGGCCTTGTTGGCGGCGAGTTGCTCGACCTGGATGGTCTTGGGTTTCAGCAGGGTGGTTTGCATGCAGACTTCCTCTCAATACCCCCGGTTCGTTACACCGGTAAGGCTGGTGAAGTGCCCTGTCGCGGTGCAGCGCGGAGGGAACAAAAAAAATCAAGGACGAGGCTGCGCAGCAGCCTCGTTTTCTTCCATGTACTCGCGTTAACGCGAGTACAGCTCCACGATCAGCGATTCGTTGATGTCGGCGGCGAATTCGTCGCGATCCGGCACCTTCTTGAACACGCCTTCGCCCTTGTCGGCGTTCACTTCAACCCAGGCCGGCATGCCGACCTGTGCGGCCAGTTGCAGCGCCTCGGCAATCCGGGTCTGCTTCTTCGACTTGTCGCGCACGGCGATCACGTCGCCGGTCTTGACCAGGTACGACGGGATGTTGACCGACTTGCCATTGACCGTGATCGCCTTGTGCGACACGAGCTGGCGCGCCTCGGCGCGGGTCGAGCCGAAGCCCATGCGGTACACCACGTTGTCCAGGCGTGCCTCGAGGATGAACAGCAGGTTGGCGCCGGTGTTGCCACGGCGGCGATCGGCTTCCTCGAAGTAACGGCGGAACTGCTTTTCGAGCACGCCGTACATGCGCTTGACCTTCTGCTTTTCACGCAGTTGCAGGCCGAAGTCGGAGGTGCGCTGACCCGAAGTGCGACCGTGCTGGCCGGGCTTGGAATCGAACTTGGCCTTGTCCTGGATCGAGCGACGGGCGCTCTTGAGGAACAGGTCGGTGCCTTCGCGGCGGGAAAGTTTGGCCTTGGGGCCGAGGTAGCGTGCCACTTGATCTTCCTTTGTGTCATCTGCCGCGGGGAGAACCTGCGGGAGCCATCAGCGGCGTGCCGATGGCGGTGGGCTTGTTGAAAAAACAAAATGCGCAGCCGCTGTGAAGCAGGCTGCGCCGGGCGTTGTCGCTTTAGATGCGACGACGCTTTTGCGGACGGCAACCGTTGTGCGGAACCGGCGTCACGTCGGCGATCGAGTTGATGCGGATGCCGAGTGCGGCGAGTGCGCGCACCGACGATTCGCGACCCGGGCCCGGGCCCTTGATCTCGACGTCGAGGTTCTTGATGCCCTGTTCCACGGCGGCACGACCGGCGACTTCCGAAGCGACCTGTGCTGCGAAGGGCGTCGACTTGCGCGAACCCTTGAAGCCCTGGCCACCCGACGAAGCCCACGACAGGGCATTGCCCTGGCGATCGGTGATCGTGATGATGGTGTTGTTGAACGAGGCATGCACGTGGGCGATACCGTCCGCAACGTTCTTGCGAACCTTCTTGCGAACGCGCTGTGCGGCGTTATTGGCAGGAGCTTTAGCCATGCTGGTCTATCCTTATTTCTTCAGGGACTGCGCAGCCTTGCGCGGACCCTTGCGGGTGCGGGCATTGGTGCGCGTGCGCTGGCCGCGCATCGGCAGGCCACGACGGTGGCGGAAGCCGCGGTAGCAGCCGATGTCCATCAAACGCTTGATGTTCATCGTCGTTTCGCGACGCAGGTCACCTTCGATCGTGAAGAGCGCGATCTGGTCGCGGATCTTCTCGAGATCAGCGTCCGTCAGATCCTTGATCTTCTTCGAATAGTCGATGCCAGTCGCTTCGCAGATCTTGCGGGCGCGGGTGCGACCGATGCCGAAAATGGCGGTCAGGCCGATCTCAGCGTGCTTGTGCGGCGGAATGTTGATGCCAGCGATACGTGCCATGTGCGTCCTCTAATACTCTCGAATCAACCCTGGCGCTGCTTATGGCGCGGGTCGGTACAGATCACTCGCACCACACCCTTGCGGCGGATGACCTTGCAATTGCGACAAATGGTTTTGACCGAAGCCGAAACTCTCATTTCATTCTCCTAGAACTGTTCTCGTTAACCTGGACTACGACGTCTTGAAGTTGGCCTTCTTCAGCAGCGACTCGTACTGCTGGGACATCATGTAGTTCTGCACCTGGGCCATGAAGTCCATGGTCACCACAACGATGATCAAGAGCGAAGTGCCGCCGAAATAGAACGGCACGTTGTACTTGAGGATCAGGAACTCGGGCAGCAGGCAGACGAAGGTGATGTACACCGCGCCAGCCAACGTCAGGCGAACCAGGATCTTGTCGATGTAGCGCGCGGTCTGGTCACCCGGACGAATGCCCGGAATGAACGCACCGCTCTTCTTCAGGTTGTCGGCCGTTTCCTTGCTGTTGAACACAAGGGCCGTATAGAAGAAGCAGAAAAACACGATGGCCGCTGCATACAGAAGCACGTAGATCGGTTGACCCGGCGTCAATGCGCCCGCGATGTCCTTGATCCAGCGCATGCCGTCACCGGTGCTGAACCAGCCGACCACAGTCGCCGGCAGCAGGATGATCGACGAGGCGAAAATCGGGGGGATCACGCCGGCCATGTTGAGCTTCAGCGGCAGGTGCGACGACTGGCCACCATAGACCTTGTTGCCCACCTGGCGCCGCGCGTAGTTCACCAGAATCTTGCGTTGGCCGCGTTCCACGAACACCACGAAGTAGGTCACCAGCACCACGGTCGCCAGGATGAACAGTGCCACCAGCACGTTCATTGCGCCGGTGCGAACCAGTTCGAGCAGGCCACCGACCGCACTGGGCAAGCCCGCTGCGATACCGGCGAAGATCAGGATCGAGATGCCGTTGCCAAGACCACGCTCGGTGATCTGCTCACCCAACCACATCAGGAACATCGAACCGGCCGTGAGGCTGATCATGGCCGTGATGCGGAAGCCAAAGCCAGGCGTGACCACCAGACCGGCCGACGATTCGAGCGCCACTGCGATGCTGAACGACTGGAACAGCGCAAGGCCCAGTGCACCATAGCGCGTGTACTGCGTGATCTTGCGACGACCGGCCTCGCCTTCCTTCTTCAATTGCTCGAAGGAGGGCAGCACGTAGGTCATCAACTGCATGATGATCGACGCGGAGATGTACGGCATGATGCCCAGCGCGAACACGGTGAAGCGCGACAGCGCTCCGCCCGAGAACATGTTGAACAGGCTCAGAATGCCGCCCTGCTGGCCCTGGAACAGCTGCGCCAGCTGATCCGGGTTGATGCCCGGAACAGGAATGTGCGCGCCGATGCGATAGACCACGAGCGCGAGCAGCAAGAAGACCAGCCGGCGACGGAGGTCACCGAACTTGCCTGTCTTTGCGAGCGTTGCCGCGTTGGTTGCCACTACAGCCTTCTTTCCGGTGCCGGGTTCAGGCGACGCTGCCGCCAGCGGCTTCGATCGCGGCCTTGGCGCCGGCGGTCGCGCCGATGCCCGTCAGCTTGACGGCCTTGGTCAGTTCACCGGTCTTGATGACCTTGACGACCTTGGCAATCTGGCCGACGAGGCCAGCTTGCTTGAGTGCCAGCAGGTCGACTTCGGCCAGGCCGAGGGCTTCCAGCGCGGTCAACGTGACTTCGGCGTTGTACTTGAGCAGCTGCGACTTGAAGCCGCGCTTCGGCAGGCGACGTTGCAAAGGCATTTGACCGCCTTCGAAACCCACCTTGTGGAAACCACCCGCGCGCGACTTCTGGCCCTTGTGACCGCGACCTGCGGTCTTGCCGATGCCCGAGCCGATACCGCGGCCGACACGACGCTTGTAGTGCTTGGCGCCGTCCGCCGGCTTGATGCCATTGAGTTCCATATCAGTCTCTCTTACAGAACTTTGACCAGATAACTGATCTTGTTGATCATGCCGCGCACGGCGGGCGTGTCCTGCAGCTCGCTCACGCTGTTGAGCTTGCGCAGGCCCAGGCCGCGCACCGTGGCGCGATGTGCTTCCTTGGTGCCGATCGGGCTCTTGACCAGTTGCACCTTGAGCGTTTGTTGTTGCGTCGTCATTCCGATGCTCCAGTTCAGGCGAAGAGTTCTTCGACCGTCAGGCCGCGCTTGGCAGCGACAGCAGAGGCGGTGGTCGAATTCTTCAGGCCGTCCAGCGTGGCACGAACCATGTTGTAGGGGTTCGACGAACCATGGCTCTTGGCCACGATGTCGGTGATGCCCAGCACTTCGAACACGGCGCGCATCGGGCCGCCGGCGATGATGCCGGTACCCTTCGGGGCCGGGATCATGACGACCGAAGCGGCGCCGTGGTGGCCGGTCACGCGGTGGTGCAGCGTGCCGTTCTTGATCGAGATCTTGAACAGGTTGCGGCGGGCTTCTTCCATGGCCTTCTGCACGGCTGCCGGCACTTCTTTCGACTTGCCCTTGCCCATGCCGACCTTGCCGTCGCCGTCACCGACCACGGTGAGTGCTGCGAAACCGAGGATACGACCACCCTTCACCACCTTGGTGACGCGGTTGATCGCGATCATCTTCTCGCGCAGACCGTCTTCCGGTCCTTCGTTCTGCGTTCTTGCCTGAATCTTTGCCATTTTGAATTCCTGAGCGTTCGGTTAGAACTGCAGACCGGCTTCGCGGGCCGCATCGGCCAACGCCTTGACGCGGCCGTGGTACGCAAAACCTGCGCGGTCGAAAGCAACCTTGTCGACGCCGGCTGCCTTGGCCTTTTCGGCGATGCGCTTGCCGATCAGCGTGGCGGCGGCGGCATTGCCACCCTTGCCGGACGCACCGAGCGAGCTGCGCACTTCGGCTTCGGCCGTCGAGGCCGTGGCCAGCACCTTGGCGCCGTCGCCGGAGATGACGGTGGCGTAGATGTGCAGGTTGGTGCGGTTCACCGTGAGACGGGCCACGCCCTGGGTCGCGATGCGGATGCGGGTCTGGCGCGAGCGGCGCAGACGTTGTGCTTTTTTGGTCAACATCATTTTGCTGCCCCTTACTTCTTCTTGGTCTCTTTGATCACGATCTTTTCGTCCGAATAACGGATGCCCTTGCCCTTGTAAGGCTCAGGCGGACGAACAGCGCGAATCTCGGCGGCGATCTGGCCGACGCGTTGGCGGTCTGCACCCTTGATCACGACTTCGGTCGGGGTCGGGGTTGCCACCGTGATGCCTTGCGGCATGTCGATATTGACGGGGTGCGAATAGCCCACCGTGAGGTTGAGCTTGGCGCCTTGCGCCTGGGCCTTGTAGCCCACGCCGACGAGGTTGAGCTTCTTTTCGAAGCCCTTGGTCACGCCGACCACCATGTTGTTGACCAGCTGGCGCAGCGTGCCGCTCATCGCGTTGGCTTCACGCGATTCGTTGGCGGGCTCGAAGCTCAGCTTGCCGTCCTTGTTGACGACGTTGACCAGAACGTTGCGGGTCAGCGCGAGCGTGCCGCCCGTGCCCTTCACGTTGATCTGGTCGTCCTTGATCGACACATCCACACCTGCGGGGATGGCGACCGGCATTTTTCCGACTCGGGACATTTTCAGTGACTCCTCAATGTCTCGGTTAGGCGACGTAGCACAGCACTTCGCCACCGACACCGGTAGCGCGCGCCTTGCGGTCGGTCATCACGCCCTGCGGCGTGGTCACGATCGCAACGCCAAGGCCGTTCTGCACTTGCGGAATCGCGGTGCTGCCCTTGTAAACGCGCAGGCCAGGGCGGCTCACGCGTTCGATGCGTTCGATCACCGGGCGACCGGCGTAGTACTTCAGTGCGATTTCGAGTTCGGACTTGCCAGCTTCGGTCTTGACCTGGAAGCTGTCGATGTAGCCCTCGTCTTTCAGCACCTGTGCGATTGCGATCTTCACCTTGGAAGACGGAACCGACACGGTGGGCTTCGCCACCATCTGCGCGTTACGGATACGCGTCAGCAGGTCGGCAATGGGATCACTCATGCTCATGTTGTTTGCTCCTGCCTGGCTTACCAGCTGGCCTTGGTGACACCGGGGATGTCACCAGCGAAAGCCAGTTCACGGATCTTGGCGCGAGCCAGACCGAACTGACGGAAGGTGCCGCGCGGACGACCGGTGATGGCGCAACGGTTGCGCTGACGGGTCGGGTTCGCGTTGCGCGGGAGCTTTTGCAGGCCCAGGCGGGCAGCAGCACGCTCTTCGTCGCTCTTCTTCGCGTCGTTGGCGATCGCCTTGAATTCGGCGTGCTTCGCAGCGTACTTGGCGACCAGGTTGTCGCGCTTGAGTTCGCGCTGGATCAATGATGCTTTAGCCATGGTCGCCTCAGTTCTTGAACGGGAAACGGAAGCCGGCGAGAAGCGCTTTGGCTTCTTCGTCGTTCTTGGCCGTCGTCGTGATGCTGATGTTGAGACCGCGCAGGGCATCAACCTTGTCGTATTCGATCTCGGGGAAAATGATCTGCTCTTTCACGCCGATGTTGTAGTTGCCGCGGCCATCGAAGGCGCGACCGGAGATCCCGCGGAAGTCGCGAACGCGCGGCAGGGCCACGGTCACGAAACGGTCCAGGAACTCGTACATCTGCACGCCGCGCAGCGTGACCATGCAGCCGATTGGCTGTTGCTCACGGATCTTGAAGCCGGCGATGGCCTTCTTCGACTTGGTGACGACGGGCTTCTGGCCGGCGATCTTGGTCAGGTCGCCGACGGCGTTGTCGAGCACCTTCTTGTCGGCAACCGCTTCACCCACACCCATGTTGAGCGTGATCTTGGTGATGCGCGGAACCTGCATCGGCGACTTGTAGCCGAACTTTTCGGTCAGGTCTTTCGCGATTTTTTCGCGGTAGATTTGTTGGAGACGTGCCATGTGAGTACTCCTTAGGCCAGCTTGATTTCTTCGCCGCTGGACTTGAAGACGCGCACGCGCTTGCCGTCCGTGACCTTGATGCCCACGCGATCGGCCTTGCCGGTCGCGGCATTGAAGATCGCCACGTTCGATTGGTGAATCGGCATGGTCTTCTCGACGATGCCACCCGTCGTACCCTTGAGCGGGTTCGGCTTGGCGTGCTTCTTGACGATGTTGATGCCGTCGACGATCAGGTGGGCGTCGTCCTTGCGCAGCGAGACCGTGCCGCGCTTGCCCTTGTCACGACCGGCCAACACGATGACCTGGTCGCCTTTGCGAATCTTGTTCATGGCGTTGTTGTCCTCAGAGAACTTCAGGGGCCAGCGACACGATCTTCATGAACTTTTCGGTGCGCAGCTCGCGCGTCACCGGTCCGAAGATGCGGGTGCCGATCGGCTCCAGCTTGGCATTGAGCAGAACGGCGGCATTGCCGTCGAACTTGACGAGCGAACCATCGGCGCGACGGATGCCCTTGGCGGTGCGAACCACCACGGCGCTGTAGATCTCGCCCTTTTTGACGCGACCACGCGGCGCACATTCCTTGATGCTCACCTTGATGACGTCGCCCACGCTGGCATAACGCCGCTTGGAGCCACCGAGCACCTTGATGCACAGGACGGATTTCGCGCCTGTGTTGTCGGCCACTTCGAGCCGGGATTCAGTCTGGATCATTGTTCGTAGTTCCCAACTTGTACCGATGCAGTCCCGAAATGGGTCTGCCGCAGTCAGTCTTGGGCCCGTCGTCCGCACCCCAAACCACTTGGGGTACATCCGTCTGGGCGGAAAGCCTCGCCTTTTTGAAGCGAAGCCCGCGATTGTTGCACGTGATCCATAGCCTGTCAACTCGCCTCGTTCAACATGTTCGTTTCGGCCTAGACTCGCGGCGTGCCGACGCTCTCAGCCCCTCTGTTGCCGACACGCCGCCGCCTGCTGCTGACAGGCGCGGCGGCGCTGGCCGGCGCGTTGGGCGGCTGCAACAGTCCGTCGCGGCCAGCGTCCGGCGCCGGGCCATCGAGACTTCGCTTGCTGGGCGAAACGCGGTTGCCGCACCGCCTGGCTTACAGAGACAGCTTGATTGGCGGACTGTCCGGCATTGACTACGACGACGCAAGAGGTGAGTACCTGCTTCTGTCGGATGATCGGTCGGATCTGGCACCCGCCCGTTTCTACACGGCGCGCTGGGCATTGGGTGCCGCCCCGGAACTGAGCGAAGTCACATCGTTGCGCCAGGCCGATGGGAGCATCTGGGCGTCCAGGCGCCAGGCTCGCGAGGGCGTGCCGGTGCCGGATCCCGAAGCATTGCGGCTGCGGCCGGGCACGGGTTCGATCCTCTGGACATCCGAAGGCGACGAGGCGCGTGGCTTCGGCCCCGCGCTGTATGAAAGCCGGCGCGACGGCAGCCTGTTGCGCCAGTTCGAACTGCCTGCCATGTTCGAACCGTCGCGCGAGAGCCGGCGCGGCGCGCGCGACAACCTGGGTTTCGAAGGCCTGGCGCTGACACCCGACCACCGCCATTGCTGGCTTGCGATGGAAAACGCGCTGGTGCAGGACGGCGCCGTCCCGAGCGTTGACGCGGCGGGCGGGCCCTGCCGCTTCACGCGGGTCGACCTGTCCAGCGGCCGAGCGGCAGGCCAGATTGCCTACCAGCAGGATCGCATTCCGATGCGACCACTGCTGACGGGCACTTACGCCGACAACGGCGTGAGCGAGATCCTGATGCTCGACGCGCACCGCATGCTGGTGCTGGAGCGCGCCTACGCGACCGGAGTCGGCAACTCGCTGCGCCTCTACGAGATCGACACGCGCGGCGCGACCGACACGCTGGCGCTCGACGCCCTCACGCCCCGCAACCACCGTGCCGCCACCAAGACACTGGTGGCCGACTTCGCGACGCTCGGCCTCTCGCGCCTCGACAACACCGAGGGCATGTGCTGGGGCCCGCCCCTGCCCGATGGCCAGCGTGTGCTGGTGGTGGTGAGCGACGACAATTTCAATCCGCTGCAAGTCACCCAGTTCGCCGCCTTCGCATTCACCGACCGACCATGACCATCACTGCCACCTTCCTGCCGCGTCCCGACGGCGCCCCCCTGCCCCCGATTGGCTTCATCGGTGGCGGCAACATGGCCAGCGCGATCCTCGGCGGGCTGATCCGCCAAGGGACGCCCGCGGCGGCCTTCGAGGTGGTCGAACCCTTTGCCGAAGCCCGCGAGCGGTTGGCACACGATTTCGGCATCGCGGCGCAGCCCGAAGCCAGCGCGGCGCTGGCACGCTGTGAGGTATTGGTCTGGGCGGTCAAGCCGCAGACTTTTGCCGAAGCCGCCCAGCCCGTGCGCGCCCATGCCCGCGGTGCCCTGCACCTGAGCGTGGCGGCCGGCATTCCCTCGGACAGCATCGCCCGCTGGCTCGCCAGCGAGCGCATCGTGCGTGCCATGCCCAACACGCCTGCGCTGGTCGGCCAGGGCATGACCGGGATGTTCGCGCGGCCGGGCGTCAACGCGGCCGATCGCGCGCTGGTCGGGCAACTGCTCGCACCGACCGGCGAACTGCTCTGGGTCGATGTCGAATCCGCGCTCGACGCAGTGACGGCGATGTCCGGCTCGGGCCCGGCCTACGTCTTCTATTTCATCGAGGCGATGACCGAAGCCGGCGTCGAGATGGGCCTCACGCCCGACCAGGCCCAGCGGCTGGCCATCGGCACCTTCACCGGCGCCTCGGCGCTGGCGCACGGCGCGACCGAGCCGCCGTCGGTGCTGCGCGAGCGCGTGACCTCCAAGGGCGGCACCACCTACGCGGCCATCACCTCGCTCGAAGGCGCGGACGTCAAGACCCAGTTCAAAACCGCAATTCGCGCAGCGCAGAAGCGTGCCGCCGAACTGGGCGAGGAATTCGGGCGCGGCTGAACCCGTTCAGCCGGCGAGCGCGCGTGGCCCGAGAAAGAACAGCCACTCGGCGGCCAGCGTGACGGTGCCGTCCTCGAGTTCGAGCAGCACCTCTTCCTTCAGCAAAAAGCTGTCTTCCGCCTTGGGCGTCACGCCGAGGATGCGCACGCGCGCCCGGAAGCGCGCGTTGACGGGCATCGGCTTGACGAAGCGCAGGCGGTCGAAGCCGTAGTTCAGCGCGTGGTTCGTGTCGAAGGGCAGCAGCGTGCGCATGGCCTCGCCGGTCAACCGGATCAGGTGCGACACCTGAAAGAAGCCCGGCACGATCGTGCCGCCGTAGTTCGCCTCGCGCGCCGCGCGCTCCGGGTCGAGATGAATCCACTCGCCTTCACCATCACCCGAGAGCACCGCGTAGCGGTCGACCATCTCCTGCGTGATGCGATGCCATTCGGACAGGCCCTCCTGGCCGATCTTCTGCGTCAGGCGGTCGAGCATGTGCGTCCCTTCAACGAATGGCGTAGCCGGCCACGATGCCGGCGAACACCGTGAAGCCCAGCCAATGGTTGAGCCGGAAGGCCTTGAAGCAGCCGTCGCGGGTTCGCTCGCGGATCAACCGCCAGTGCCAGAACGCCTGCCCCGCCGCCACGGCGGTCCCCGCGAAGAAGGCAACACCCAGCGACCGGTTGGCACCGGCCCACGCCCAGACCGCCAGGAAGATCGCGTAGCTCAGCATCACCGCCGCCACATCGAAGCGGCCGAAGGTGATGGCCGAGGTCTTCATGCCGATCTTGAGGTCGTCGTCGCGGTCGACCATCGCGTATTCGGTGTCGTAGGCCAGCACCCAGAAGAGGTTGCCGGCCAGCAGCCAGGCCGCAAACACCGGCACGTTGGACTGCACCGCCGCAA
The DNA here is from genome assembly GCF_051216545.1 of Variovorax nitratireducens. Classification (NCBI taxonomy): domain Bacteria; kingdom Pseudomonadati; phylum Pseudomonadota; class Betaproteobacteria; order Burkholderiales; family Comamonadaceae; genus Variovorax; species Variovorax nitratireducens. The sequence goes on along the minus strand of NZ_JBPJZO010000001.1, from coordinate 80,513 downwards.
AGGCCATCGGAATGCCGAAGCTGAAAGCAATGCCCAGCACCGCCTGCGGGATCGACACGAAGCGCTTGGCGAACGGGTAGATCAGCGTGATGGCCAGCGCCGCGAACGACCAGAGCACCGTCACGCGGTTGGTGGTGAGCACCAGCCCGAAGGCCAGCAACGCCAGCACCGCACCGAGCGCCAGCGCCTCCTTGACCGACATCGCACCGCTGGTCACGGGCCGCTGGGCGGTGCGCTTCACGTGGCGGTCGAAATCGCGGTCGGCCACGTCGTTGACGCAGCAGCCCGCGCTGCGCATCAGAAAGGTGCCGAGCGTGAACACCACGACCAGGTGCCAGCCCGGCCACCCATCGGCCGCGAACCAGAGCGCGCCCAGCGTGGGCCAGAGCAGCAGCAGCCAGCCCGCAGGGCGATTCCAGCGGATCAGGTCAAGGTAGAGGGCCCACCCCCGTTGCTTGCTCACTTCGTGTAGCCGCCTCCCCCCTCAAGGGGGCAACGCCAGCGGCCCGGCGAAGCCGGTTCCGCGGCGTTTCGCGCACGAGGCATACGCTTCAATCTTCCAGCAGCGAGCGCAGCATCCAGGCCGTCTGGTCGTGCACCGTGCAGCGCGCCGTCAGCATGTCGGCCGTTGGATCGTCGCCCGCCTCTTCGGCCACCGGAATGAACTCGCGCGCGATGCGCGAGACGGTTTCGTGGCCCTTGACCAGGATGCGCACCATCTCCATCGCCTTGGGCGGGTTCTGCGGGACGTCGGGCACGGTGGCGATCTTGCTGAACTCGGCGTACGAGCCCGGTGCGTAGTGGCCCAGCGCGCGGATGCGCTCGGCGATCACGTCGGTCGAGCCCCAGAGCTCGGTGTACTGGTTCATGAACATCGCATGCAGCGAGTTGAAGTGCGGGCCGGTCACGTTCCAGTGGAAGTTGTGCGTGGTGAGGTAGAGCGTGTAGGTGTCTGCCAGCACGCGGCTCAGGCCTTCCGCGATGGCCGCGCGATCCTGGCGGTCGATGCCGATGTTGATGATCGGCGCATTGCGGCTGCCCGACTCGTGCGCCACCACCGCGCCGCCCTTTGCAGGCACCTTGCCCGCACCTTTAGCAGGGGCGGCCGTGATCGGCGACTTGGATTTCTTCGGCGACTTGGGGCTTGCCTTGGCCATGGATGACGTCCTTTGAAGTAGATAGCTGAGCGGAGAAACTGTAGAAGCCGCGCGGCGGCTTCGCAACAGCCGCACTCTATCGCAGCGATGGCCGCCACCAATGCGCCAGCGCGTAGGCCGGCGGCGCAACCTGTGACTAGGACAGCCGCGTCACGCCCGGCAACTCGCAGGCGTAGATCGCGTTGCGCAGCGCGGCGATCGCCTCGTAGCGCGTAAAGCTGCGGCGCCATGCCAGCACCACGCGTCGGGTCGGCGGCTCGCGGCCCTGCGCATCGACGATCGGCAGGTAGCGCACGATCTGTTCGGGCTCCTTGCCACGGCCTTTGGGCCGGGGCACCAGCGCATCGGCAGGAACGGACAAGCGCGGCACCAGCGTCACCCCCATGCCGGCTGCGACCATGTGCTTGATGGTTTCGAGCGACGAGCCTTCGAAGCTCTTGCGGATGCCCTCGGCATTGCTCGAGAACCGCGCGAACTCGGGGCAGACCTCTAGCACGTGGTCGCGAAAGCAGTGGCCAGTGCCGAGCAACAGCATGGTCTCGTTCTTCAGTTCGTCCGATGTGACCGAATCGCGCGCGGCCAGTGGATGGCTCGCCGGCACCACGGCCATGAAAGGCTCGTCGTAGAGCTGTGCCATGGCAAGCCCCGTGTCCGGAAAGGGCTCGGCCATCACGGCACAGTCGATCTCGCCGGCCCGCAGCATCTCCAGCAGCTTGGCCGTGAAGTTCTCCTGCAGCACCAGCGGCATCTGCGGCGTGCGTGCGATGTTCTGGCGCACCAGGTCGGGCAACAGATAAGGGCCAATGGTGTAGATCACGCCGAGGTTCAACGGCCCCGCTAACGGATCCTTGCCGCGCTTGGCGATTTCCTTGATGGCAGCGGCCTGGTCGAGCACCGTCTGCGCCTGCTGCACGATCTGCTCGCCGAGCGGCGTGACGGTGACCTCGCCCGCACTGCGCTCGAACAGCTTGAGTTCGAGTTCTTCTTCCAGTTTCTTGATCGCCACCGACAGCGTGGGCTGCGAGACGTAGCATGCCTCGGCAGCCTTGCCGAAATGCCGTTCGCGGGCGACGGCAACGATGTATTTGAGTTCGGTCAGGGTCATAGCTTGCGTCAATTATGCGCAAGGTCTGCTCGGGGCGTGGCGCCGTGCCGGCGCAGGGGCGCTCAGGCCTTGAGGTATTCCGCCTTGCTGCCGAGCCAGCGATCGACGTGCTTTTGCGCCAGGTCGGAGTGAAGGCCGAGCATCTTGGGTGCGAGTTCGCGCGCCCAGTCGAGCAACAGCGCGTCTGCCTCCAGATCGGCAAAGCGCAGCAGTGGCGCGCCCGACTGCCTGGCGCCCAGGAACTCCCCGGGCCCACGGATTTCCAGGTCGCGCCGCGAAATCTCGAAGCCGTCGCCGGTTTCAACCATGGCCTTGAGCCGCGCACGCGCCGCCTCGCCGACGCGGCCGCCCTCGTTCGGCGCATACAGCAGCACGCAGGCCGACGCCGCCGCGCCGCGCCCCACGCGCCCCCTCAACTGGTGCAGTTGAGAAAGACCGAAGCGCTCGGCATGCTCGATCACCATTAGCGAGGCATTCGGCACATCGACACCGACCTCGATCACCGTGGTGCTGACCAGCACCTGCAGCGTGCCGGCCGTGAAGCCTGCCATCACCGCCTGCTTTTCGGCCGTGGGCATGCGCGAATGCAGCAGGCCGACGCTGACCTTGTCGCCGAGCGTCCCGGCGAGTTCGTCGCGCGTCTCGGTTGCGTTGCGCAGATCCACCGCCTCACTCTCTTCGATCAGCGGGCACACCCAGTAGACCTGCCGGCCCTGCGCGAGTTGGGCCTGGATGCGTCCGATCACTTCGTCGCGCCGATGCTCGGCCACGAGTTTGGTGACGATCGGCGTGCGGCCGGGCGGCAGTTCGTCGAGCGTCGACACATCGAGATCGGCGTAGTAGCTCATCGCCAGCGTGCGCGGGATCGGCGTGGCGCTCATCATCAGCAGGTGCGGCTCGAGTCCTTGCGTTGCTTTTCCGCGCAACGCCAGCCGCTGCGCCACGCCGAAGCGGTGCTGCTCATCGATGATCGCCAACGCGAGGTGCTTGAAGCGCACCTTTTCCGAAATCACCGCATGCGTGCCGATGACGAGTGCCGCCTCGCCGCTTTCGACGGCGGCGGCCATCGCGTCGCGTTCCTTCTTCTTCTGGCTGCCGGTGAGCCAGGCCACGCGCAGGCCGCGCTCGGCCAGCAATGGGTCGAGCCAGCCGACCAGCTTGGCAAAGTGCTGCGAAGCGAGGATCTCGGTCGGCGCCATCAGCGCGCACTGGTGGCCGGCGTCGATGCAGAGCGCGGCCGCCAGCGCGGCGACCACGGTTTTGCCGGAGCCGACGTCGCCCTGCAGCAGCCGGTGCATCGGGATCGGGCGCATGAGGTCTTTGCCGATCTCCTCACCCACGCGCGCCTGCGCACCGGTCAGCGCGAACGGCAGCACGGCCATCAGCTGTGAATGCAGCGTCTGCGATGTGCGCGCCGGGCTAAGCACCGGCGCGCGTTGCGCCGCCCGTTCGCGCCGCGCCTGCAACTGCGAGAGCTGCTGCGCCAGCAGTTCCTCGGCCTTGAGCCGCTGCCAGGCCGGATGGCTGCGGTCTTCTAGCGTGGCCATGGCGGCGTCGGGCGTCGGGTAGTGCAAGAACGACAGCGCATCGCGCAAGCCCCATACGCCCCGCGGCAGGTGCGGGCCTGGAATGGTTTCGTCCAGCACGGCCCGTGCGAGGCCCGCGCGCACCTCGCGCCGCAGCACCGGCTGCGCCAGCCCCGCGATGGTCGAATAGACCGGCGTGAGCGCCAGCGGCAGCGCGATGCCGGCGCTCTTGACGCTGGGCTGCATGATCTGTCGCCCCAGAAAGCCGCCCTTCATTTCGCCCCGCACGCGCACCCGCGCGCCGACTTCCAGCTGCTTTTGCTGCGAGGGATAGAAATTGAAGAAGCGCAGGATGCAGGTGTCGCTGCCATCGTCCAGCGTCACCAGCAGTTGGCGGCGCGGCCTGAACGTGACTTCGCTCGCCACCACCACGCCTTCGATCTGCGCCAGATCGCCGTCGCGCGTGTCGACCAGCCGCACGATGCGGGTTTCGTCTTCGTAGCGCATCGGCAGGTAGAGCGCAAAGTCGATGTCGCGCAGCAGCCCCAGCTTGCGCAGCGCGCGCTGGGTCGCGCTCAGGCCCGAACCAGGCGGCGACGCGCCGATGCGCACCGGCGTTTGGGACGCGGACGCAGCAGGAGAGATGTCGGCCATCGGACGATTCTGCCTTGGCATGGGACAATCGCCGCCTTCTCTTGGAACGGGTCTGTTCGGCCCTCAAGCATGTCTGCCTTCACTCTCTCCGATTTCGATTTCGCCCTGCCCGCCGACCTGGTGGCGCAGCACCCCGCCGCAGAACGCACCTCGTCGCGGCTGCTCGATGGCACCGGCCCGGTGCCGGTCGACCGCATCTTCAAGACCTTGCCCTCGCTGCTGCGCGCCGGCGATCTGCTGGTGTTCAACGACACGCGCGTGGTCAAGGCGCGCCTGTTCGGCGAAAAGCCGACCGGCGGCAAGCTCGAACTGCTGGTCGAGCGCGTGCTGACCGGGCCCGAGGTCGTGTGCCACATGAAGGTCAGCAAGAAGCCGCTGGTCGGCACCGTGCTGCGGATGGTCGGTGGCTTTCGCGCCACCCTGCTCGGTCGCTGGCCCGACGCGGATGGCGCGCTGTTTCTTTTCGCCTTCGAAAGCGACGCCGGCGAAGACCCCTATGCGCTGATGAGCCGCTACGGCCATGTGCCGCTGCCGCCCTACATCGAACACACCGACTCGGCCGAAGACGAGAGCCGCTACCAGACAGTGTTTGCCCGCGTGCCGGGCGCGGTGGCGGCGCCGACGGCGGCGCTGCATTTCGACGAGGGGCTGCTGGCAGCGCTCGACGCGCGCGGCGTGCAACGCGCCAACGTCACGCTGCACGTCGGCGCCGGCACCTTCCAGCCCGTGAAAACCGAGAACATCGCCGAGCACCAGATGCATGCGGAGCGCTACGAGGTGCCCGCCTCCACGCAGCAGGCGATCGCCGACTGCAAGGCGCGCGGCGGCCGAATCGTCGCCGTCGGCACCACCACGGTTCGCACGCTCGAATCGTGGGCGCAAAGCGGCGAGGCTTGCGGCGATACGCGCATCTTCATCACGCCGGGCTTCGCGTTCACGCACGTCGACCTGCTGGTGACCAACTTCCACCTGCCCAAGAGCACGCTGATGATGCTGGTGAGCGCCTTCGCCGGCTACGAGCGCGTGATGGCGCTCTATGCCCACGCGATCCGCGCGCGCTACCGCTTCTTCAGCTACGGCGACGCAATGCTGCTCGAGCGAACCCTTTGAACACCATGCTGCACTTCGAACTACTCACCACCGACCCCGACAGCCACGCGCGCCGCGGCACGCTCACGCTGAACCATGGCCCGGTGCAGACGCCGATCTTCATGCCGGTGGGCACCTACGGCACGGTCAAGGGCGTGATGCCGCGCAGCCTCGAGGAGATGGGCGCGCAGATCATTCTGGGCAACACCTTCCACCTGTGGATGCGGCCGGGCCTCGACGTGATGGCGAGCTTCGGCGGACTGCACGGCTTCGAGAAGTGGGGCAAGCCGATCCTCACCGACTCTGGCGGCTTCCAGGTCTGGTCGCTCGGGGCGATGCGCAAGATCAGCGAGGAAGGCGTCAAGTTCGCGTCCCCGGTGAACGGCGACAAGCTGTTCCTCACGCCCGAGGTCTCGATGCAGATCCAGACCATCCTCAACAGCGACATCGTCATGCAGTTCGACGAGTGCACGCCCTACGACACCCAGGGCCACATCACGACCGAAGACGAGGCGCGCACATCGATGGAGTTGAGCCTGCGCTGGGCGAAGCGCTGCCAGACCGAGTTCGCGCGGCTCGAGAACCCGAACGCGTTGTTCGGCATCGTGCAAGGCGGCATGTTCGAGAACCTGCGGGAAGAATCGCTTGCGCAGCTGGTCGAGATGGATTTTCCGGGCTATGCGATCGGCGGCGTCAGCGTCGGCGAGCCGAAGGCCGAAATGCTGCACATCATGGGCCACACGCCGCACCGGCTGCCGGCCCACAAGCCGCGTTACCTGATGGGCGTCGGCACGCCCGAAGACCTGGTGCAGGGCGTGGCCGACGGCATCGACATGTTCGACTGCGTGATGCCGACGCGCAACGCGCGCAACGGCACGATCTTCACGCGCTACGGCGACCTCAAGCTGCGCAATGCGCGGCACAAGAGCGACCCGCAGCCGCTCGATCCGAGCTGCACCTGCCATGCGTGTGCGGGTACCGCGGGTGTGTCATGGAACGATGGTGGCCGCGAGGGCTTCAGCCGCGCCTACATGCACCATCTGGATCGCTGCGGCGAGATGCTCGGGCCGATGCTCTGCACCATACACAACCTGCACTACTACCTGAACCTGATGGCCGAAGTTCGCGCGGCGCTCGAGGCCGGCGCGTTCGGCGCGTTCCGCGCGCGCTTCAAGGCCGAGCGCGCACGCGGGGTGTAGCAGCGGCTACTTCGTCGTGCCGATCGGCTTGACCGGCAACGGCGTGCTGTACGGCTCGATGCGCACCGCGTCGTTCTTGAAGATCGCAACCTGCCGCAGCGGCGCCTGCACCAGCTCGCCGCTGGGCTCCTTGTGCGAGGCGTACTGCCAGACCGTGAGCTGGCCCTTGTCGGCCAGCATCGCCGCGAGCCGGCCGACCTCGGGGCCGCTGCCCGCGCCGAGTTGCGCCGCATCGAGTCCGACCACGATCTCGTCCCGCGTGGAGACGAACTTGAACAGCTTGACGCCGGCCGGCGCCTGTGCCGACGCGGCCAGCGCCCAGGCACAGGCCGAGGTCAGAACCAGAGAAGAAACGGCGCGACGAAAGGTGGGCTGCATAGGGACGGTGTCCTGTGTTCTGGAAAACCGTCGAGCGTAGCCACACCGGGCCCGGCTGCGAACCTGCCGGAAGCCATACGCCTTGCGTTGCTCAGGCGATCAGGTCGGAAGGCACCTTGCCGCCGTTGGCCGCAAGCTTGGTCATGACCTGGCGGTGCAGCCAGATGTTCATCTTGGCGCTGTCGCTGGTGTCGACGCCGTAGCTCAGCTCTTGCGCCAGTTGCTTGCGCGAGTCGAGACTGCTGTCCAGGCCGAGCAGCTTCATCAGGTCGACGATCGAGGTGCGCCAGTTGAGGCTCTTCGCACCGGGCATGCCGTCGAGCAGCGCTTCCACGTCGACCAGGGTGATGGGCGAAGGCGGCGCCGCGGGGGCCGGTGCTGCACCCGGCGCCGGAGCGACCGTCGCGGCCTCGACCTCGGCGGCGTGGGCCGAGGGGAAGATCTTGGAAAGGATGCTGCCGAAAATGCTCATGTCATTGCTCCCGGGTGATGTGAAGTTTGGTTGCTGCGTGCGATGTGCAACGCAGGCCGAGGTTCTATCACGCGACTGCGCGCGCCAATGTGACGAGGCGTCGTGCGTCCGTGCGGAAGTGGTCGATCGGTCGGCTCTTACACACGCTTACAGCGCGCGCTTTTTCACGCGGCGGCCGCCCCCGTGCCGCACCCGTGACAGAACCGGGAGAACGCGCTCTTGCGTGTGTCGCAAGCACGGCAATGGTCGAACAGGCCAATGCCGCAGTGCGGGCAGAAATCGATGGTGGTGTTCTTCAGGTCGACCGGTCGCTCGCAGCCCGGGCAGACGCTCTTGGCCAGTCGTGCCAGTGCCGTGTCGTAGCTCAGCTCCTCGCGCCGCACCTGGTCGGGTTGTGCTTCGGCCAGTTTCTGGCGTGCAAGGTAGCGGTTGAGCGCGACGATGGCATAGCGCCCCACCAGCACCGTGACCACAATGCCCACGATGTAGCGCACATAGCCGCCGTAGCTCGGCAGGTAGGGCACCAGTTCCACGAAGAACGCGAACAGCGCAAAGAAGATGAAGCCCCAGACGAACGGCCAGTAGGTGCCCTTGCGCTTCTTCACGAACAACCAGCCGGCGATGGCGAGCAGCGGCAGCGTGAGCGCGAGCCGGTAGCCGAACACGCGCAGTTCGACACGGCGATAGTCCGCATCCATCCGGATCTGCGCGTCCCGCTCGAGCACGCCGAGCTTCTGTTGCTCGCGCTCCTGCGCCTGGTGTGCATCGAGCGCGATTTGCCGCTGCGCATCGACTTTCTGCTGCTCGGCGTCTACCCGGGCCTTGAGTGCATCGAGCGCCTTGGTGCGGGCGATCAGTTCCACATCCTGATCCGGCTGCTGCGTGGCGCGGCGCGTGGCGACCCAGTTGGCAAAGGTCTCGCGGGCGTTCTCGCTGGCCTGCGACGCGGTCTGCAGCTTCAGCTCGGCCTGCGCCAGGTCGCGCTGCGCCTGCCGGCCAGCGCGACCCGCCTCCTTGACGGCCGCGCGCAACGGGTCGGCGGCCGGCTTGTCGATGAAGTCGTCCAGCGTGCGCTGATGCTCGACCTGCGGCAGGTCGCCCACCACGGTGCCGCCGAGCCCGATCAGGAAGCTTGCAAACACCAGCGCCACGACCCACAGGCCCCGGCGGAACCACTTCTCCGACAAACGCAACGACTTGCTCATGAAATCTTCTTTCTCGTTTTCTCTCGGGTGGATTCGGCTCAGATTTTCAAACGCACCGGCGCGGCGCCCAGGCCGGCCCGCGGCAACCATGCAAACACCGAGTCCACGGTCACCGTCTCGATGCGGTCGGAGAAGCGCTTCTCGTTCGGGTGGTCATCGAAAGCCACGTTGGCCGCGCTGATCCGGCCGCCCAGCCGCGTCAGCGCTCCCAGCCTCAGCGTGCCCGGTTCGTAGCCCTTGAACTGCAGCCAGGCCTGCGCCTGGCCGCGGTTGCGGATCGTGTCCGGCTCCATCGCGCCGGCCAGCGTCTCGATCGCCCACTGGTTCGACTGCTGGTACTTCTGGCCCCAGGCATAGCTCACCAGGTTGTAAGGCGCGCTGTGAAGCCGCACAACGGCGGCGGGCGGCGCCTGCAGCGCCGTCAACAGATGTGCCTGCACAACCGGCGTCGGCACCACCCACGCCGCTTCATAGCGCCAAAGGTCGTCGAGGAAAAACTCGCCAAGACCCTGGCGGTAGACCGCCGCGACAGCGCTGCCGCACTGGTTGAGCTTGTGCACCACGCGCCACGCACCGGCGTCGGTCTTGTAGGCCAGGCCGAGGTGCGAGTACTGCAAGCCGTATTTCTCTAGGTTCTGTCCGGCACGCGCCAGCACCACCACGCGCGCACCGCTGGCATCGAGCGCGGCCGAGGTGCGCTCCGCCAGTTGCATGCCCTTCATGATGAGCGCTGGCGTGGGTTTGATTGCTTCGCAGGAACGGCCGGCATGGGCCTCGATCGGGAACAGGAACACTCCCGCAAGCACCACCGCAGCCACCACCAGCGCGGCCCGGGCCACGGTTCGTAACACGCGCTGCCAGCGCGGCACTTGCAGGGCATCTTCCTTGTCGTACGGGCCGAAGTTGGTCGTTGCGGCGTCGGCCCGGGCCGCCCGCAGTGCGTTCAACACCTCCTCGGGCGGCAGCGAGCTCAGCGACGAATGGCGGAAGTTCATCCCAGCCTCTCGTTGTGCAACAGGGCGCGGCCCAAAGCGTTGGGCAGGAAGGCCAGCACTTCGCCGGCGACCGACAGCAGCACACCGCTGCCGATCACGCTGACCAGCACCGTGGTGCCCACCGCCTGCGAGGCGCCCTGCGCGACACGCCCCGAAACCTTGACGCTGGCGCGCGCGCCGTCCGAGGCACGCTCGAGCAGGTAGACGGCACCATCGGCCGAAGCCTCGACCGCCACCACGGTGAGCACCGCACCGCCGACCGACAGCGCTGCCGGCAACGCGACCACGGCACTGGCCGCGCTGCCCGCCACGGAAGCGGCGCCGACCACCGACGCCACCGGCAGCATCGAGAGTGCGGCCGAGGCCTCGCTCTGGGCCTGGGCCTGCAGCGGCGCGGTCACGCCGGCCACCGCGGCGCAGGCTGCGATCAGGAGGGTTGCGAACGACTTTTTCATGGGGATTCCGGAACGGGTTTGCATGGTGGGCCTCGCGGCGTGTTGAAGGTGTGCGAATGATGTGGCGCACCCGCTCCAAAAGCCTCTCAATACTGCACCAGTGGCGACTCGATGCTCTCGAGGTATCGCATTTCGATACCAACCTATCCCAACGCTACCCGGGTCGCCGGAGCAGATCTTCGCGCGTATAGGCCCGCTCCACACCGGCCAGACGTATCGCCACCAATTCCAGCGCGCTCTGGGTCGGCGCCGGGGTGCCGGGTTTGAGCAAGGTCAGCGGCACCAGCAGGCTCAGCCCAACCAGCAGCCCCGGGATGCGCGAGTGCGGGCGCCCGCGCTGCAACACCAGAAAGCTGGCGCTGACCGCCACGCCGAGCAGGTAGCCGGCCGCCACTTCCGACCCCGAATGCGCAAACAACGCCAACCGTGACGCGCCGATGGCTGCGGCCAGGGCCCAACCGGTGAGCACGGCTGCGACGCGTACGCGATGGCTCTGGCGGCTGGCAATCAGCCACAGCGCGACCGGCCAGACGCTCGCGGAGATCGCAGTGTGGCCGCTGAAGCCGGTGAAATTGAAGCGCGCGCTGCCGATGCCCCAGCCCATGAAGGCCAGCTTGGAGATCAGGATCGCCGTGCTGCCGCAGCCGAACACGAGCACCCACAGCGCCGCCGTCGGCCAGGTACGCCGCGCCAGCGCGAGCCACACCGTGATGGATACCGCCGCCGGCAGCAGCAGGCCGCTGTCGCCGAGCCAGGTCAAGGCGTGCCAGAACGACTCCGGCACCGACGCGATGACTTGCCACAGAGCGTGGCGCAGAGACGCCATCAGCTCACGAGCAGCGCATGCACGCGTTGTCGCAACGCGTCGGGTTGCACTTCGGCCGGCGGAACCTCACCCCCCACGTGCAGGCCGACGCTGCTGAAGAAACCGCGGCGAAACGGCCTGGCCATCGCGATGTTCTTGTCGCCGCGCCTTTCGATGCGGCTGAAGTACGAGCCCCAGAGGTTGCTCAGCGCCATGGGAATCACCGGCGCCTCGATACCCTGGCTGCGCGCACTGTCGACGATCTTCATGACACCGCCCTTGAACGGCTGCAATTCGCCGTCGCGCGTCAGGGCGCCCTCGGGAAAGATCGCGAGCAGATCGCCTTCGCGCAGCACCTGCACGGCCTGCGCAAAGGCGGCTTCATAGGCGGCGGGGTCTTCTTTCTGCGGCGCGATCGGAATCGCCTTGGCCAGCTTGAACAGCCAGCCCAGCACCGGCACCCGGAAGATCTGATGGTCCATGATGAAACGGATCGGCCGCGGGCTCGCCGCCATCAGCAGCACCGCGTCGACGAAGCTCACGTGGTTGGAGATCAGGATGGCCGCCCCCTCTGCCGGAATGTGCTGTTCGCCACGCACCTTGAAGCGATAAACGAAGTGCGACAGCACCCACGAAACGAAGCGCAGCAGGTATTCCGGCACCAGCATGAAGATGTAGAACGCCACCACCGCGTTGGCGATCCCGGTGAACAGGAAGATCTGCGGAATGGTGAAGCCGGCGCCGAGCAGCGCACCGGCGATGACCGAACTGCCGATCATGAAGAGGGCATTGAGGATGTTGTTGGCGGCGATGATCCGCGCGCGGTGCGTGGGCTGGCTGCGCAGCTGGATGAGCGCATACATCGGCACGCTGTAGAGCCCGGCGAACAGCGACAGCAGCCCGAGATCGGCCATCACGCGCCAGTGCGCCGGCTGCCGCACGAAAGCACCGAGCCCCATCTCGGCCGCTGGCGGCAATGCGCGCGAGGCAAAGTAGAGATCGATGGCAAACACGCTCATGCCGATTGCGCCCAGCGGCACCAGGCCGATCTCGACCTGGCGGCGCGACAGCGTTTCGCAGAGCAGCGAACCGATGCCGATGCCGACCGAGAACACCACCAGCAACAGCGAAGCCACCTGTTCGTTGCCGTGCAGCACCTCCTTGGCGAAGCTCGGGAACTGGCTCAGGAACACCGCGCCGAAGAACCACATCCACGAGATGCCGAGCAGCGAACGGAACACCACGATGTTGCCGTGCGCCAGCTTCAGGTTGCGCCACGTCTCGCTGAAAGGGTTCCAGTTGATGACCAGGCCCGGATCGGTGGCCGGTGCGGGCGGGATGGCCTGCGCGACGCCGCGGCCGACCAGTGCAAGCAGCACGCATGCCACCGCCACCGTGGTGTGTCCGATGCCCGGCATCGCAACCAGCAGCCCGCCCGCCACCTGCCCCAGCAGGATCGCGACGAAGGTGCCCATCTCGACCATGCCGTTGCCGCCGGTGAGCTCGCGCGCATCGAGCACCTGCGGCAGGTAGGCGAACTTGACCGGCCCGAACAGAGTGGAATGCAGCCCCATGAGAAACACGCAGCCCAGCAATACCGCCGCATCGGCACGGACGAAGCCCCAGGCCGCGAGCAGCATGATCGCGATCTCGAGGTTCTTGACGAAGCGGATCATCTTCGTCTTGTCGAACTTGTCGGTGAGCTGGCCGGCCGTCGCCGAGAACAACAGGAAGGGCAGGATGAACAGCGCGCCGATCGCCAGCCCCGCCATTGCCGGCGGCATCCAGCTCAACTGGAGCTGGTAGGTCACCATCACAGTGAAGGCGAACTTGAACAGGTTGTCGTTAGCCGCGCCGGCGAACTGTGTCCAGAAGAACGGCGCGAAACGCCGCTGGCCGAGCAACGCAAACTGGTTGGCATGCGCTTCGGTGGCGGGGGCAGCGGCAGTCGTTGTTGTCATGAATCGTTGTGCCTCGTGGTGCCTCGACATGGCCGGGACGGCGTTCGCAGCGCGGCCTTCACGCCGTAGCGGTCGGTGCGCCCGGATTGTGCCGCAGGAGCGTGTGGCGCTCTGCCGTGCGCAGCGTCAGCAGCACCGGGAGCGCTGCCAGGGCAGCGGTCAGGTGCTTGAGGCTGTGGCCCGACACCAGCTGCGCGGTGGCCTCGTAGACCGCACCGTCGGCCATCTCGAACAGCTTTGCCGTCGCGTAGAAGAAGATCACCCAGCCGAGCCGCAGGCCCCACGCGCCGGCTACCGGTCGCAGCAACGCCAGCCCAAGCACCAGCAGCATGCCGCCGAACTGCACCACCGCCCAGGGCATCACGTTGCGCGTCTCGTGGTAGACCGCCACCGCCAGCAGACCGGCGGCCAGCGTGAACCAGGCGGCCGGCCAGCCGGCACGGTGGCTGACCCGCTCGCACACGGCCATGCCGATGAGACCTGCAAACGCCACCGCCATGCCGGCGCGATCCGCGGCAAGGCGCAGCGCATCGGGCTGGAGGTGATAGAAGACCGACCCCGCTGCGGTGAGGATCAAGCCCGCGAAGAACAGCCAGGCGCAGTCGAGCGCGTCGATCGGCGGCTCGACCAGCGCGTGGGGGCGCGTCGGCATCGCGGCTTGTGCCCGCTCGTGCGCATGGTCGAGCCAGTGCAGCCGGATCAGGCCCCACAGGCCGATCGCGAAGAACGGCAGGTTGCTCAACACATCCATCGCGTTCGGCAGGCCGCGCCATTCGCGGCTGTCGGCCAACAGGGTGCCGCCGCCAGCCCGCGCCGGCAGTTCCGGCCCGAACAGCGCTAGCAGCGTGAACAACACAAGGACGCCGAGCAGGCCGGCCTCACGCGGTTGCAGGCTGGCGAACGGGCGGCGCACGGAGAAGAAATTCATGGCAGGGCTCCGGTAGGTGGTGTGCGGCGGAATGTAGGTTGTCAACCTGGCCCGGGGCATCGAAAATCGATACGGAGCACTTTTTTACGACTTTCAGTATCAAAAAGAGGTACCCAATCCATCATGAGCACCACCGTCGACCTCGTCCTCGCCCTCAAGAACGAACTCAAGAGCGCCCGCATGACCTACGCCGACCTGGCGCGCTCGCTCGACATGGCCGAGTCCAGCGTCAAGCGCATGCTGGCCAAGGGCGACATGCCGCTGTCGCGGGTCGATGCCATCTGCCGCGCGCTCAAGCTCGACTTTGCCGAACTCGCGCGGCGCGTGGCTGATGCCCAGCCGCTGCTGAAGGAACTGACGCACGAGCAGGAGAAAGCCGTGGTCAAGGACAAGAAGCTGCTGCTGGTGGCCATCAACGTGCTGAGCCAGTGGACGCTGGAGCAGATCACGGGCGCCTACCGCATCACCGAGGCCGAATGCATCGTCTGTTTTGCCCAGCTCGACCGGATCGGCATCATCGAGCTGCGGCCGATGAACCGCTACCGCCTCAAGTTGGCCAAGACCTTCCGCTGGCGGCCGCACGGGCCCTTCATGGAGTTCTTTCGCGACAACGTGGTGCTCGACTACTACCGCGGCGGCTTCGACGGCCCGGCCGAAGCGCTGATGCTGGTGCACGGCACCATCAGCCGGGCGCTGGCGCCGTCGTTCCGCGAACGGCTGCAGCGGGTTGCGCAGGACTTCGCGCAACAGCACCAGACCGACCAGAAGATCGCCGAGAAAGACCGCGAGGGCTACACGCTGGTGTTGGGCATGCGCAACTGGGAGTTCGAGGCGTTCACGCGGCTGCGCCGGTAACGGCTAAACTCGGGCTCTGCAGGAGAGCGGGCCGCGCCAAGCGGCCCCACCGAAGGCGCAAACTCCCATGAACGCTCAGGTAAACCGGTCGATCCCGGTTGCGTACTGCACACATTGAAACGCCGTCTGGAGAGCCATCACATCCTGTGATGCACCGAAGGAGCAAGGCCACTGCGGGCGCAGCGGCTGAATCTCTCAGGTACCAAGGACAGGGGGAGCGGCCACCTTCTATCGAAGAGGCTCTTCCATGCGTGTGATCGTTCTCGGCGCCGGCTTGCTCGGCGTCACCTCGGCCTATTACCTCCAGCAACTCGGCCACGAAGTGACCGTGATCGACCGGCAAGCCACGCCGGCCGCCGAAACCAGCTTTGCCAACGGCGGGCAAATATCCGTCAGCCATGCCGAGCCCTGGGCCAACCCGAGCGCGCCGCTCAAGGTGCTGCAATGGCTCGGCAAGGAAGACGCGCCGCTGCTGTTCCGCATCCGCGCCGACAGGCGCCAGTGGCTCTGGGGCCTGCAGTTCCTGCGCGAATGCACGCCGGCCCGCACCCGGCACAACATCGCGCAGATCGTGCGCCTGGGCAGCTACAGCCGCGACATGCTGCAGGCGCTGCGCCGCGAGGCCGGCATCGCGTACCACGAGCGCACCGAAGGCATCCTGCACTTCTACACGACGCAAAAAGAGTTCGACGGCGCGCTCAAGCCGGCCGAACAGATGCGTGCCCTCGGCTGCGAGCGACAGGTGATTTCGGCCGACGAGGCGGTGCGGATCGAGCCCGCGCTGGCCCACATCCGCCCGCAGCTGGCCGGCGCCACCTACACGGCCGAAGACGAGTCGGGCGACGCCAACCGCTTCGCGCGCGAGCTGGTCAAGCTCTGCGAAGCGGCCGGCGTCAGGTTCCTGATGAGCCACACGGTCACTGCGATCCGCGAGGCCGGCGGCAAGATCGAGCACGTCGAGGCAACCGACAGCGAAGGCCGCTTCCAGCGCATCGTGGGCGACGCCTATGTGCTCGCGATGGGCTCGCTGAGTCCGATCTACGCCGCGCCGCTCGGCATCCGCCTGCCGATCTACCCGGCCAAGGGCTACTCGGTGACGATGCCGGTCAAGGACGCCTCGAAGGCGCACCAGGTTTCGCTGACCGACGACGAGTTCAAGCTCGTGTTCTCGCGCTACACCGCCGCCGACGGCGACCGCCTGCGCATCGCCGGAACGGCCGAACTCAATGGCTACGATCGCGACCTGAACCGCGTGCGCTGCGAAGCGATCGTGCGCCGCGTCGAGCAGCTGTTCCCGGGCGCGGGTGATGCCTCGCAGGCCCAGTTCTGGACCGGTCTGCGCCCCGCCACGCCGAGCAACGTGCCACTGATCGGCAAGACGAAGCTGCCCAACTTCTTCCTGAACACCGGCCACGGCACGCTGGGCTGGACGCACTCGTGCGGCTCCGGCAGATCGATCGCGCGCATCGTGAGCGGGCTCGCGCCCGAGGTGGACTTCGCGTTCACGCAGGGCTGAGGCCGCTGCCCTGCTGGCGCCGCTCGCGGCCAGCGCCGCCGATCTGCGCGTGGCCGTGGCCGACGGCCCGGCCGCGCGCGTTGTCGGCCTGAGAAGGCTCAGTCGGAGGTGAACACGGTGAGCACGCCGGTGTAGCCATACAGGTGGTGCCGCGCAATTTCGCCGGCGGCGAAGAAGCCGACCAGCGGCACGTCGCCGAGCGCATGGCGCACGATCTGCAACTCGGCACCTGGTGCGCCGAAGTGCGGGCCACCGCGGCCCGAGCAACTCACGTACACCGCCCCGGCGACGCGGCGCGCCGGGTGCGGCGCGCGCTCGGCCTCGCCGGCTGCGATGGCGGTTGCGGTTTCGAGCGTCTGCTCTTCGGGCTCCAGCTCTTCGCGGATCTCGGCGCAGATGCGCATGAGGTCGGCGCGCGCGGCCTGTGCGCTGCGCCGGCAGAAGCTCATGCGCATGCCGGCTTCGGCCCGGTCGGCGATGGCGACGCCGCGCCGTGCGGGGTCGAGCCCGATGATGTGGCGCACCAGCACGTCGGCGCCAAGGTCGCCGGTGCGGCGCACGCCGTCATTGCCGGCATCGACCAGACCGATCAACGTGGCGCGCACGGCGTCGATGGCTTCCTGCGGTTCGTCGAGCGACACCTTGAGTTCGGCCAGCAGCACGTCGAGCGCGGGTTCGCCGTCGAGCGTGAGCAGCACGTTGCCGTCGGCCTCGGTGATCTCGCGTTCGCGCCCTGCCCCGCCCGCCAGCGGCTGGCAGCCCTGCGTGACGCGCGACACCAGCCGCACGCCCTCGCCGAACACCACGCCCGACAGGCCACCACGGAACACGCCGCCGGCCGCGCCGTGGCCCTTGATGTTGCCGTTGCCGCCGATCGCGAACTGCAGCGCGCCGGCGCGGCCGGACGCGAGCCCGCCGAACAGGTAGCCGGTGTCGGTGCGCACCGCCAGGTCGCCGATGAGTTCGGGCAGGTCGGGAGTTTCGGCGTCGGCATGCACCAGCGCCGTGTGCGCCTCGAAACCGGCCATCTCGGCGCTGCCCAAGGGCGCCACGCCCGAGAACACGCGGTACTGGTCGCTCGGCAGCTCGCACAGCATCAGGCTCAATGCGGGCTCATCGAAGTACTCGGCGTTGTTGGCCGAAACGCCGATGCCGACGGTGCCGGCCCAGTCGGTGACCTCGGGCAGTTCGGCGCCGAGGTGGTCGAGGATCTCCTGCGCATCGGCACCGTAATGGTCGGTGATGTAGAGCAGGCCCAGCGTGGGCGACTGCGCGTATTCGGGCAGCGCCATCTGCGCGCGCAACTGCGCCAGCACCAGGCCGGCAGCCATTCGCCACTGGGGGTGGGTCGCGTGACCGGAGGGAAATAGCTTCATGTCAGTGTCCGATCCTGAAGCCGCGACCGGCGCGGCTCAGCGTCTTTTGGGTGCAGCGCGCTTGGCCGCAGGTTTGGAGGGCGTCTTCTTCGCGGCCGCAGGCTTCTTGCCGCTGGCCACGGAGACGGATTGTTTGACCGCATCGGAAGCCTGATCGACCGCCGATTGCAGCATCGACGGCACCTTGAGGCTGGCGGCATCGCGCAAGGCGCCGCTGGCGATCTGCTCGAACTGCTGCGTCAGCGCGCCCCACCACTGAAGCGGGTCGACCACGCCAGCCGTGGGCGCGGCGGATGCGGCCTTGCCCTTGGTCTTGGTGTCGGGCTCCGGCGCCGGTTCGGGTGCGGGCGCAGCGGGCGTAGGGACGGGCGGCGGCGGTGCCATCTCGGGAGCAGCGGCCACCGGCGCGGCCGCACGGGGCGAGGCCTGCGAGGCCACGGTGGCGGCGCGCGTGAACGAGTTGGCCAGGTCTTCCATGCGCACGTTCATGCCCTTCAGCGTCGAGAGCGTCATCTTCTGCACTTCGAGCGCCTGGATCGTGGCCTTGAGCGCGTTGAGGTTCTGGTCGAGCCAGAACTGCACGGTTTTCAGCTCCTGGATGCGCTTGTCGACTTCTTCCACGCTCAGCGTCGGGGCCACCCAACTCGCAAGGCCCGACAACCCGGGCACGGCGTTGGCCGCGCCGGCGGCACCGCCCGTGGTGAGGTTCTTCAGGAAATCGAAGCCGGGCACGAAGTTGGCAAAGTTGAAAGGTTTGGCCGCGTCGGTCATGGGTTTGTCTCCTGCAGGGTGTTGTTTCGTGGCAGCTTACTCCAAGCACTGCCGGTTTTACCGGCCGAATCAGTGCTTGTGCTCGTGCGCACCGGCAGGCGCCTGCTGCGCGGCCGGCATGCCCACCGGCACATTGAGCGCGAGCGAACTCCTGGTGCCTTTCGCGTCCTCGAACTGCAGCGTGATCGGCACAGTGCTGCCCTTGGTAACGGGTTGCTTCAAGTCCATCAGCATGACGTGATAGCCGCCGGGCTTGAGTTCCACGGTCTGGCGCGCTGGCAGCTCGAGCCCGCCCTTGACGGCGCGCATCCGCATGGTGTCGCCCTCCATCTTCATCTCGTGCACCTCGGCCACGCCGGCCACCGGGGTCTGCACGCCGACCAGCCGTGCGCCCGCGGGCGCAATGAGCTTCATGAAGGCGCCGGTGCCGCTCTGGCCCGGCACGGCGGGCCGAACCCAGGCGTCTTTCACCTCGACCGCAGCGGCCGGACTTGACTGGGCGAAAGTGGCTGTAACGCCCGCCATTGTCAGGAATAGTGCTATTGATTTGAGAGCAATCGAGTGTTTCATGAAGGTTCCTTGAAGAGATGAGAGTCAGAGGTCGAACTTGAGTTCGGCCACGAAGGTGCGCTGCGGGTAGGGATGAAAGGCCCAGTACCGATAGTTGTTGAGGTTGTCGATGCCGACAGCCGCGCTCCATTGCTTGTCGATGCGATAGCGCACGCGGATGTCAGTCACGAAGTACTTGCTGAAGCCGGTGTAGGTGAAGCCGTTCGGGTCGCTGTTGTCGAGCGTGCCGAACTGCTTGCCGCTGTAGCGTGCGCCGAAGGTAAAGGCCCAGTTCGCATCGGGCCTGTAGGTGGCGAGCAGCGCCCCGCGCACCCGCGGCACGCGCGGCTGCTGCGCGCCGACACTCGCCGGAAAGCCGCTGTTGGCCACGATCTTCGAATCGGCCAGCGTCAGGCTGCCGCCCAGTTCCAGCCCCTTGATGCCGGCATCGTAGACATTGGCCGCCAGTTCCAGCCCCTTCGTTTGGATCGCATCGACGTTCTGGATCGTCGTGATGCCATTGGCCGCGGTCTGGCTGTAAAGCGCGTCTTTCGTCCGCTCGAAGAACAGGGTGGCACGCAGCAGGCCGTCGACGCCCCAGCCCTTCAGTGCACGCTCGGCGCTGAGCTCGGTCGTCCAGGAGCGCTCGGGGCGCAGATCGGGGTTGGTGTTGACGATGGTGCTGCCGAGGATCTGGCCCTGGTAGAGCTCGCTCACGGTCGGGTTGCGGATCGCGCGGCCGGTCGATGCCTTGAACAGCCAGTCGCCGTTCGCCTGCCAGGCGATGGCGGCCTTGGGCGAGACGTGGCTCTCGCTGCGCTCGCTGAACCTGAGCACGCTGGTCGCATTGCCGAGTTCGCCGCCGTAGGCCGTCCAGTGCTCATAGCGCAGGCCCAGCGTGGTCTTCCCGTCCTTCGCAAAACGCCAGGTGTCCTGCGCGTAGAGCGACTGCAGCTGCGTGTTGCCGTTGAACTGCGAGAACGGCGTGAGCGAAGCGCCCGAGTACCAGTTTGCCGTGTTGCGCACCTGTGTGCGCAGGTGCGCGGTGTCCTGCTGCACCCCGAAGTCGATCACGTGCGCACCCACACCTTCGGCCGAGCCGGTCGGGCGCCATGTGCCCGCTGCCTTCAGCGTGTTCCAGCCGGTGCCCTTCATGTCAGTGGTGCGTCCGGGCGCATACCCCGCCAGCGTGCCGGTGCCGGGGTAGACGCCATAGAGTGCGGCCTGCGCCGCCGTCGACCCGGCCGACACGGTCGGCGTGCGCAGCAAGTCGCGGCCGTAGTCGTAGAGGCTGCCCGACAATTCCCAGTCGAACACACCACCAGTGTGGCTCTTGACCGAGAGGCCCTGCATCGTGTGCATGATGTCGTTCTGCGTCGGCGCGAGCGCGGGGCTCGGCGTATCGAGGTTGTACGTGCGGCCCGCAATGTTGACGCGGCCCGAATACACCGGCATGCCGTTGCGGTCGCGCAGGTAGCTGTCGACCGCGCCGTAGGTGCTGTTGTTCCAGGTACCGAGCGTGTAGGTGGCGCGCACCGTGGGCGAGAAGTCGTAGGCCAGCTTGAGCTTGGCCTGGGTTTGCTCGGTGTCGTATATCGTGCTGCCGCCGACCAGCCACCAGGGCTGGTTGGTCGGGCTCAGGCCGAACACGGCACCGGTGACGGGCACGCCCGCGCTGCCCACCGTGCCGGCACTGAGCAGCCGGTTGCCAAACACAAGCGCCTGGCCCTTGCTCTGGGTGCGGTTGGCGCTGAGCCACCACGACCAGTCGCCGGTGCGGCCGCCGAGCGACAGGTCGAGCTGGTTCGCGGAAGGTGACGAACTGCTGCCGTACTGCTCGAACCTGCCCGCAGCGCCGCCGAGCTTGATGTGCGCCTCGAAGGTCTCAGGCATGCGCGTCACGTAGTCGACCACCGCGCCGACCGAATTGCCCGGGTAGGCGGCCGAGAACGGGCCGTACAGCACGTCGACCCGTTCGATTTCTTCCGGCGACACCATGCCCCAGCGCGGCGCAAAGGTGGCGCCGTTGCCCAGCAGGTTCGACAGCGGTATGCCGTCCGCATAGACCATCGAGCGCGCGCTGTTGCCCGTGCCCGACGCGCGGGTGGCCAGCACGGCGTGGTTGTAGTCGCCGATGTAGCGCTTGCGCACCACCAGGCTCGGCAGGTACTTGAGCGCGTCTTCGGCGTCGGTGGCGTTGACCGTGGCCTCGATCTGCTCGCGCGTGGTGCCCTCGATGGTGGTGGGTATCTGCGTCGGCAGCGAGGTCGGCCGGCCACCGGTGACGGTGACCGTGCCAAGCGTGCGCGTGCTGCCGTCGACGTCCTGCGCCCAGGCCGGCGCCGAAAACGCGATGGCGGCCGCCATGGCAATGGGTGTTCTTTTTCTCAACGGAATCTCCAGAAGCCTGGTTCATGGCCAAACGGCCTGCAGCGCCCGCACCACGGGCGCGAGCAGCTGCGACATGGACAGCGTCAGGAGAAAGCGGGAGGCCCGCGCGGCGGCAGCGGCGCAGCGGTGGCTGCGGCGATGCGCGCGGCCGGAATCGACTGGACGGCATGGCCCAGCGGTTGAATCGTCGGCAACCCGGCGAGCGGCGTGGTCGGCGGAGGCGCGCCGGTCAGCACGCACAAGGGGCAATCCATGTGGCTCGCGCCGAGTTCCTGCGCGCCGTCGTCGGTCTGCACGATGACCTTGACCGCACCGGCGCTGGAACACACCAGTTCCATCGCCTGCGGCTGCACCAACGGCGAGGCGACCGCAACCCCGAGCGACAGCACGAACCACAGCAACACGAAGCGGCCGAGAAGGCCGATGTGCAGGGCGTGGCGCAGGGGAGCAAGCATGGGAACGGCGATTATCGCGCCGGCGGCATGCCGGGCGCGCGGCGCATCACGCCAGCGCCTGCCCGAAATCCGCCATCAGGTCGCTCGCCCGCTCGAGCCCGACCGAGACGCGGATCAGCCCTTCGGCAATGCCGAGCTCGGCGCGCCGTGCTGCTCCGACCTCCCAGAAGATCGTCGGCGCCACCGGAATGATCAGCGTGCGCGTGTCGCCCATGCCCGTGGCCTTGATCGGCAACTGCAGCCGGTTGAGCACGGCGACGCAGGCGTCGGCGTCGCGCAGCTCGAACGAGAACAGCCACGCGCCGGCGCCGAAGTGCGCCTTGGCGATCGCGTGCTGCGGATGCGAAGCCAGCATCGGGTAGTGCACGCGTGCCACGGCCGGATGGCCCTCGAGAAAGGTGGCAAGTGCGAGCGCCGTCGAGCTGGTCTGCGCAATGCGCAGTGCCAGTGTCTCGGCGCCGACCGCGATGCGGTGTGCCGCATCCGAACTCAGCGTGCCGCCCATGTCGCGCAGCGCCTTCTTGCGCAGCTGCGTCAGGCCCCACTGCTTCGCATCGCCCTGCCGGTAGCCGTCGAAGATGTTGGCGCAGCCCGTCCAGTCGAACAGGCCGGTGTCGGTGACGGCGCCGCCGAGCGCATTGCCATGGCCGGCGATGGTCTTGGTCAGTGAGTTGACCGAGAGGCTCGCACCCACGGTCTTCGGCTGGAACAAGGCCGGCGACGTGATGGTGTTGTCGACCACATAGAGCAGGCCGTGCTGCCGGCACAGGGCACCGATGCCCACCAGATCGGGCACCTGCGTGCCGGGGTTCGCGATGGTTTCGACGAACACCATGCGGGTGGCCGGCGTGATCGCGTCGGCCACCGCCCGCGCGGCGGTCGCATCGACCAGCGTGACCTGCACACCCAACCCCTGCAGCGTGCCGAGCACGCTGATCGTGTTGCCGAACAGGTAGCGGCTCGCCACCAGATGGTCGCCCGCGCGCAGCAGCGTGAAGAACACCGCCGACACTGCCGCCATGCCAGTCGCGAAGCAGACCGTGCCGACGCCGTCTTCCAGCTGCGTGAGCTTGGACTCCAGCGCAGCCGTGGTCGGCGTACCCTGGCGCGCATAGTTGAAACGGCCCTTGACCGTGCCCTGGAACACGCCGATGAGATCCTCCACGCGCTCGTAGCCGTACTGCACCGAGGTGTGAACCGGCATGTGCACGCCACCGTGCGCCCCGCCCAGAGCCTTGTCGAAGTGGCGGTCGGCGTGCACGAGACGGGTGGTCGGGTCGGGCGTGGATTCGTCTTCTGGCTTCATGGTGTGCTTCGGGATGTGCGCGGCTATGCTGCGGCCATGCACAGCATATTTCACCTTGCCTTCAACGTTCGCGACCTCGACGGCGCCCGCCGCTTCTACGGAGACGTGCTGGGTTGCGTCGAAGGCCGCAGCACCGAAACCTGGGTCGACTTCGACTTCCTCGGCCACCAGATCTCGATGCACCTCGGCGAGCCTTTCGCCACCGCGGACACCGG
Source organism: Variovorax nitratireducens (assembly GCF_051216545.1). Lineage (NCBI taxonomy): Bacteria > Pseudomonadati > Pseudomonadota > Betaproteobacteria > Burkholderiales > Comamonadaceae > Variovorax > Variovorax nitratireducens. The sequence continues at coordinate 57,150 of NZ_JBPJZO010000001.1, read as the reverse complement.
CCATGTGGGTGAGGTGATGGTGCCGATGCCGCACTTCGGCCTGGCGCTCGCCCTGCCGGACTGGCGCGCGCTGGCCAACCGGCTCGAAGCCGCCGGCACCGACTTCGTGCTCAAGCCGCAGGTGCGCTTCGAAGGCCAGCCCGGCGAGCAATGGACGATGTTCTTCCGCGACCCGTTCGGCAACCCGATCGAGGTCAAGGGCTTCCGCTCGCTCGCCACGCTGTACGACAAGTAGAGCTTCCATGAACCTGCGCTTTGTCGAGGCGTTCTACTGGGTGGTGTCGCTCAAGAGCGTGACGCGCGCGGCCGAAAAACTGTTCCTCACGCAGTCGGCCATGTCCAGCCGGGTCGCGGCGCTCGAAGAAGAGCTCGGCGTGCTGCTGCTGGACCGGCGCGACAAGCAGTTCCGCCTGACCATCGCGGGCTCGCGCTTCTTCGTCTATGCGCAGCGCCTGCTGGAACTGCAGCGCGAGCTCAAGTCCGAGATGGGCGCCGGCGCACCGATGGCAACGGTGGCGCTGCGCATCGGCGCCATCGAATCGGTGCTGCACTCCTGGCTGATCCCGTGGATCGAAAAATTGCGCATCGACCAGCCGGCGCTCGAACTCGAGTTGACGGTTGAAACCACGCCGATCCTGGTGGAGCAGGTGCGCCGCGGCACGCAGGATCTGGTGTTCGCGGCCCTGCCCGCCACCGCCGATGGCGTGCGCAGCCGCGCGCTGCCGCCGATGGACATGGTGTTCCTCGGCAACAAGGAGTTGCACCGCAAGCGCCGCTACACCCTGGCGGCACTCGCGGAGCACGATCTGCTGACCTTCCAGCGCGGCTCCCAGCCGCACGTTGCATTGCTCGACGTGCTGCGGCAAGCGCAGATCGAGCCGCGTCGCGTTCACACCATCTCGTCGATTTCGGCCATGGTGCAGTTGGTGCAGGGCGGCTTCGGCGTGGCGACGTTGCCGCGCCGTGCGGTGCAGCGGCTGCTGGGCTACCCGCACCTGCGGCAGCTGTCTTGCGACACGGCGCTGCAGCCGCTGCCGATCCACGCCAGCTTCCGTGCCGACCCGTCGTCGATGGCGGTCGAGACGGTCGTCGAGTCGGCCTTCGCGTATGTCCTGGCCAAGCCAGAGGCGCTGCCGGCGGCCGCGGCGAAGAAGACGAAGCGCACCGCCTCGAAGCGCAAGGCGCCTCATTCTGGAGCATCGACAAAATCGATGAGCTGAGCGAAATTTTTTGAGTTTGCGGCGGGATAAAGCCCCCACCACAATCCGCCCATCGTCATCCAGATGACATGTTTCCGACTAGGAGATGCGGTGGGCTCAACTTCAGGTTTCGCGCCAAAGGGCGCCGGCAGCGACGCGTTGCAGGATCCCGCCCAGGTGCGGCAAATGATCCGCAAGGGCGACTGGACAGCGCACACCAGCGGCGCTGCACAGGCCTACGTGCAGGGCAACGTGGTCATCCTTCCCGAGGCCTTTGCCAACGACTTCCTGCGCTATTGCCAGCGCAACCCCAAGCCCTGTCCGCTGCTGGCCGTGTCGGAGCCCGGCCAGCCGCTGCTGCCCACGCTGGGCCGCGACATCGACATCCGCACCGACGTGCCGCGCTACCGGGTCTGGCGCGAGGGCACGCTGGTCGAGCAGCCGACCGACATCACCGGCCTCTGGCGCGACGACCTGGTGACCTTCGTGATCGGATGCTCCTTCTCGTTCGAACAGGCACTGCTCGAAGCCGGGCTGCCGCTGCGCCACGTGGCCGAAGGCCGCAACGTGGCCATGTACCGCAGCAACATCGCAACCGAGGCTGCAGGCCCCTTCAGCGGGCCGATGGTGGTGTCGATGCGGCCGCTACGCGCGCCGGACGCGATCCGCGCGATCCAGATCACCTCGCGCTTTCCGGCCGTGCACGGTGCGCCGGTGCACATCGGCGACCCCGCGCTGATCGGCATCGCCGACCTGTCCAAACCCGACTACGGCGACGCGGTGGCGGTGCTGCCCGATGAGCTGCCCGTGTTCTGGGCCTGCGGCGTCACGCCCCAGGCGGCCATCGCGCAGGCCCGCCCCACGTTCTGCATCACGCACGCCCCGGGCGCGATGCTCATCACCGATCTCTTCAACCACCAGCTCGCCAGCTTCTGAACAAGGAACCTCCGATGAAAAAACTCATGCTCTGCCTGGCCGCTGCCGCGGCTGCAGGCGCCGTCTCCGCCCAGGTCAAGTGGGATCTGCCGTCCGGCTACGGCGTCAACACATTCCCGGTGCAGAACCTGCAGCAGTTCGCAGAAGGCGTCGAGAAGGCTACCGGCGGAAAGCTCAAGATCGCGGTGCACGCCAATGCCTCGCTCTTCAAGGCGAACGAAATCAAGCGCGCCGTGCAGTCGGCCCAGGTGCCGGCCGGGGAACTCCTCCTGTCGGGCGCCTCGAACGAAGCGCCGGTCTTCGGCATCGACTCCATTCCGTTCCTGGCCACGAGCTATGCAGACTCGAAACGACTGGACGAGGCTTCCCGGCCGCTGCTGGCGAAGACGCTGGCCGCGCAGGGCGTCAAGCTCCTCTACACGGTGCCATGGCCGCCGCAGAGCCTGTACTCCACCAAGCCGGTGGCGACCCTCAAGGATCTCAAGCGCACCAAGATGCGCGCCTACAACCCGGCCACCTCGTACATCGCGACGGCGGTGGGTGCGCAGCCGGTGACGATCCAGCTGGCCGAACTGCCGGCCGCGCTGGCCACCGGCGGCGTGGACAACTTCCTCACGTCCAGCGCGAGTGGCGTGGACAGCAAGTTGTACGAGAGCATCAAGTACTTCTATGGCGTGGCAGCCTGGCTGCCGCGCAACGCGGTGGTGGTCAACCAGAAGGCATTCGAGGCCCTGGACAAGGCGACGCAGGACGCGGTGCTGCAACAGGCCGCGGCATCGGAACAGCGCGGCTGGAAGCTCAGCGAGCAGAAGAACGAGGAGTACATCAAGGAACTGGCCGCCCGGGGCATGACCGTTGACGTCGGCGCCGAAGGCCTCAAGAAGGAACTCAAGGTCATCGGCGAGCGCATGACGGCCGACTGGATCAAGGTGGCCGGTGCCGACGGCCAGGCGGTCATCGACGCGTACGCCCGGAAGTGAGCCTCCCATGTCGCTGACCGCCGATATGGCCACCCCCGTGGACGGCATCGCCGCCACCCCATCGGCAGCGCCGCACGCACTGCGGCGCGCGCTCGACCGCACCTACCTGGTGGCCGGCGCATTGGGCGCGGGCTGCATTGCGCTCATCTGCATCCTGATGGTGGTCCAGACGCTCGGGCGGCAGTTCGGCTTTCAGACCGGCGCCATCACCGACGTGGTGTCGTGGCTGTGCGCCGCCGCCGCCTTCATGACGATGGCCCATGCCTTCAAGCACGGCGACTTCGTGCGGGTCACGCTGGTGCTGGAAAAGCTCTCCGTGCCCAACCGGCGCCGCTTCGAGCTGGCCTGCCTCGCGGTGGCTTGCGTCGCGATGAGCTACCTCGCCTGGTGGGCCTGCCGGTTCACCTTCGAGAGCTGGCAGTTCAACGAACTGGCGCAGGGACTCTGGGCGATACCGATCTGGATTCCCCAGATGAGCTTTGCCATCGGTTCGGTGCTGTTCCTGGTGGCGCTGCTCGACGAACTGCTGATCGTTGTCCGCGGCGGCATTCCGACCTACGTGCGACTGGTGGAAGAACGCCACGCCCAGGGCGACTTCTCTTCCGATCTCTGAAAGGCCAAGACCATGGACATCCTTACCGTCGGTGCCATTCTTCTGCTGCTGATGCTGCTCATGCTGTCCGGCGGTGTCTGGATTGCCATGACGCTGGCGATCTGCGGCTGGGTGGGCCAGGCCTTCTTCACGACCAGCCAGCCCGGCCTGAACCTGTTCTCGGCCTTCTGGGAAAGCAATGCCAGCTGGGAGCTGGCGGCGCTGCCGCTGTTCATCTGGATGGGCGAAATACTGTTTCGCACCAAGCTCAGCCAGGAAATGTTCACCGGCCTCGCGCCCTGGCTCGGTCGAATCCCCGGGCGGCTGTTCCACACCACGATTCTGGGCTGCGGCATCTTCGGCTCGGTGTCCGGCTCGTCCGCCGCGACTTGCGCGACGATTGCCAAGGTTTCCCTGCCCGAGCTGAAAAAGCGCGGCTACGACGAGAACATCGCCATCGGCTCGCTGGCCACGGCGGGCACGCTGGGCATCCTGATCCCGCCGTCGATCACCATGGTGGTCTACGCGGTGGCGGCCGATGCGTCGATCATCCGCATCTTCCTGGCAGGCTTCCTGCCCGGCCTGGTGCTGATGTTCCTGTTCTGCGCCTACATCGCCTGGTGGGCGCTGCGCAACAAGGCACTGATGCCCGCGGAAGAGCCACCGACCAGCCTGCGTGAAAAGCTGCGCCTCTCCAGGAACCTGATCCCCTGCGCATTGCTGATCGTGTTCATCTGCTGGTCGCTGGTGGCGGGCTGGGCCACGGCCACCGAGTGCGCTGCCTACGGCGTAGTCGGCGCGCTGGCCCTGGCGGCATGGAGCCGCTCGCTCACGTGGAGCAACTTCAAGGAAGGCCTCTTCGGATCGGCGCGCACGAGCTGCATGATCATGTTCATCCTCGCGGGTGCCGCCTTCCTGACCAAGACCATGGCCTTCACCGGCATCCCGCGCGAGCTGGCCGAGTGGGTCAATTCGATGCACCTGTCGCCCTATGCGCTGATTGCCTGCCTGGTGGTGGTGTACCTGGTGCTCGGCACGGCGCTGGATGGCATCAGCATGATCGTGCTGACCGCCGCCGTGGTGCTGCCCATGATCCAGAAGGCGGGCTTCGATCTCATCTGGTTCGGCATCTTCGTGATCCTGCTGGTGGAGATCGCCGAAGTCACGCCGCCCGTGGGCTTCAATCTCTTCGTGCTGCAGAACATGACCGGCAAGGACAGCAACCGCATCGCGCGGGCCGCGATCCCGTTCTTCTTCTGCCTGGTGCTCTGCATCGGGCTGATCACCGTGTTCCCGCAGATCGTGACGATCGTGCCCGACCTCGTGATGGGGCCCGCGAAGTGACGCACCCGCAACGCCAGCCGCTGCGCTTTTAGGGGCCCCGCATGAAGCACATCTGGATCGCGGCTGCATTCGCAGCCGCGTCGGGACAGCCTTGCCTGGCGCAAACCGCCGTCCAGTGGCAGCTGGCCACCGGCTACCGCGCCGAATCGTTCCACACGCAGAACATCGAGCGCATGGCGGCCGACTTCCGCGGCGCGCGCATGCGCACCTACAACCAGACCACCGAACGCATTGCCGAACTGCTGGGCGCAACGCCGGTCGACGTGCCGATGGTCGAGGTCAACCAGGCGCTCGCCACCGGCCGCATCACCAGCATGATCACCTCGGCGGTCACCGGCGTGGAGAACCAGGTGTGGGGCCGCGCGAAGTACTACTACGAGATCAATGCCTGGTTCCCGAAGAACATCGTCTTCGTCAACCGGAAGGCCTTCGAGGCGCTTGCACCCGATCTGCAGCAGATGCTGCTGGCCGCCGGGCAGGAAGCCGAGGCGCGCGGCTGGGCCCTGAGCCAGGCCGCAGCCACCGACGCCACCAACGAACTGCGCAGCCGCGGCCTCCAGGTCGGCCGCGTTCCGCCGGATTTCGAGGCCGACCTCAAGCGCATGGGCGAGAAGTTCTCGCTGGAATGGGTGCGCTCGGTCGGCAACGAGGCCAACCGCATCTTTGTTCCCTATTACGTCGACAGCAAACGCTGAGCGACCGCCCCACCATGCAAGACCAACCCACTCCCCTCGGCAACCGCTGGCAGTTCTGGATCGACCGCGGCGGCACCTTCACCGACATCGTGGGCCGGCGCCCTGACGGCTCGCTCACCACCCACAAGCTGCTGTCGGAGAACCCCGAGCAATACAAGGACGCGGCCGTGGCCGGCATCCGCCACCTGCTCGGGCTGAAGCCCGGCGAGCCGGTCACGCCGGCGCTGGTCGAGTGCGTGAAGATGGGCACCACGGTGGCCACAAACGCGCTGCTCGAACGCAAGGGCGAACCCACACTGCTGGTCACCACGCGCGGCTTTCGCGATGCGCTGCGCATCGCCTACCAGAACCGCCCGCGCCTGTTCGACCGCCACATCGTGCTGCCCGAGCTGCTCTACAGTGACGTGATCGAAGCGCGCGAGCGCATCGGCGCGCATGGCGACGTGGTTGAACCGCTCGACGAGGGCGGCCTGCGCGCCGAGCTGCTGGCCGCCTTCGGCCGCGGCCTGCACAGCGTGGCGATCGTCTTCATGCACGGCTACCGGTACAGCCAGCACGAACAGACGGCACGGCGCATCGCCGCAGAGGTGGGCTTTACGCAGATCAGCACTTCGCACCAGACCAGCCCGATGATGAAGTTCGTGAGCCGCGGCGACACCACTGTGGTCGATGCGTACCTCTCGCCGATCCTGCGCCGCTACGTCGAGCAGGTGGCAGGCGAAATGCCCGGCGTGCGCCTCTTCTTCATGCAGTCTTCGGGCGGCCTGACCGACGCGCAGGTGTTCCAGGGCAAGGATGCGATCCTGTCCGGGCCGGCCGGCGGCATCGTGGGCATGGCCCGCACCGCCGCACTGGCCGAGCAGGCGCGCGTGATCGGCTTCGACATGGGCGGCACCTCGACCGACGTCTCGCACTATGCAGGCGAGTTCGAGCGCGAGTTCGAAACGCAGGTGGCCGGCGTGCGCATGCGCGCGCCGATGATGAGCATCCACACCGTGGCCGCGGGCGGCGGCTCGGTGCTGAGCTTCGACGGCGCGCGCTTCCGTGTCGGCCCCGAAAGCGCGGGCGCCAACCCCGGCCCCGCCAGCTACCGGCGCGGCGGGCCGCTGGCCGTGACCGATGCCAACGTGATGCTCGGCAAGGTGCAGCCGCGCTACTTCCCCACCGTGTTCGGCCCCGGTGCGGACGAGTCGCTGAGCCACGCTGCGGCGGCGGCCGGCTTCGGCGCGCTGGCGGCGCAGACCGGGCGCAGCCCCGAGCATGTGGCCGAAGGCTTCATCCAGATCGCGGTTCAGCAGATGGCGAACGCGATCAAGAAGATCTCGGTGGCGCGCGGCTACGACGTCACGCGCTACACGCTGCAATGCTTCGGTGGTGCGGGAGGCCAGCACGCCTGCCTGGTGGCGGATGCGCTCGGCATGGGCCGCGTGTTCGTGCACCCCATGGCCGGCGTGCTGTCGGCATACGGCATGGGGCTGGCCGACCAGAACGTGATCCGCGAGCAGGCCGTCGAACTGCCGCTGGCAGCGGAAACGCTGCCCCTCGTGGCCGAACGGCTCGACGCGCTCGGCGCGGCGGCGCAGGCCGAACTCGAGCGCCAGCAGGTGAACGCCGGTGCGGTGAACGTGCTGCACCGGGTGCATGTGCGCTACGAAGGCAGCGACTCGGCACTGGTGGTGCCCTTCGGCGACCTGCCCGGGATCCAGAGCGGCTTCGAGGCGGCCTACCGCCAGCGCTTCGCGTTTCTCATGCAGGGCAAGCCACTGGTCGTGGAGGCCGTTTCGGTCGAAGCGGTGGTGCCCGGCGATGCGCCCGCGGAGCCGCGCCACGCCATGCATCCGGTGCGCGAGGTGCCGCGCCGCGAAACCGTGCGCATGTATTCGAGCGGCGCCTGGCACGACGCGGCGCTGGTCGTGCGCGAAGACCTGCGCCCGGGCGACGTGATTCCCGGCCCTGCGATCATTGCCGAGAAGAACGCGACCACGGTGGTGGAGCCCGGCTGGGAAGCGCAGCTCACCGCGCTCGACCACCTGATGCTGGACCGCCGCTCGGCCAGGCCGGTCGCGCATGCGGCCGGCACCACGGTCGACCCGGTGCTGCTCGAGGTGTTCAACAACCTGTTCATGAACGTCGCCGAGCAGATGGGGCTGCAGCTGCAGAACACCGCCTACTCGGTGACCATCAAGGAGCGGCTCGATTTCTCGTGCGCCCTGTTCGACGGCGCGGGCGAGCTCATCGCAAACGCGCCGCACATTCCGGTGCATCTGGGCAGCATGGGCGAAAGCATCCAGACCGTGATCCGCGAGAACGCGGGCCGGATGCAGCCCGGCGATGTGTATGTGCTGAACGACCCCTACCACGGCGGCACCCACCTGCCCGACATCACGGTCATCACACCGGTGTACCTCGACGACAGCGGGGCGAACGACAAGCCGATGTTCTACGTCGGCAGCCGCGGCCACCATGCGGACATCGGCGGCACCACGCCCGGCTCGATGCCGCCCTTTTCCACACGCATCGAGGAAGAAGGCGTGCAGATCGACAACTTCAAGCTGGTCGAGCGCGGCGTGCTCCGCGAGGCGGGGATGCTGGCGCTGCTGCAGGGCGGGGCCCACCCGGCGCGCAATCCGACGCAGAACATGGCCGACCTCAAGGCCCAGATCGCTTCCAACGAGAAAGGCGCGCAGGAGTTGCGCAAGATGGTCGCGCAGTTCGGGCTGGACGTGGTGCAGGCCTACATGCGCCATGTGCAGGACAACGCGGAGGAGTCGGTGCGCCGCGTCATCACGCGCCTGAAGGACGGCCGCTTCACGCTGCCGCTGGACAACGGCGCGCAGATCGAGGTGGCGATCCGCGTCGACGCGGCCGCGCGCAGCGCCGAAGTCGATTTCACCGGCACCTCGGCCCAGCAGGACAACAACTTCAACGCGCCCACCGCGGTGTGCATGGCCGCGGTGCTGTATGTGTTCCGCACGCTGGTCGACGACGACATTCCGCTCAACGCGGGCTGCCTGAAGCCGCTGCGCGTGATCATCCCGCCCGGCTCGATGCTCAACCCCGACGCGCCGGCCTCGGTGGTGGCCGGCAATGTGGAGACATCGACCTGCATCACCAACGCGCTCTATGGCGCGCTCGGCGTGATGGCAGCCGGCCAGTGCACGATGAACAACTTCACCTTCGGCAATGCGTCGCACCAGTACTACGAGACCCTCTCGGGTGGTTCGGGTGCAGGCGACGGCTTCGACGGCACCAGCGTGGTTCAGACCCACATGACCAACTCGCGCCTGACCGACCCCGAGGTGCTCGAGTTCCGCTTTCCGGTGCGGCTCGACAGCCACGAGATCCGCCGCGGATCGGGCGGTGCCGGGCGTTGGCGCGGCGGCGACGGCGCAGTGCGGCGCGTGCGCTTTCTGGAAGACATGACGGCCAGCATCCTCTCCAACGGCCGCGTGCATGGGGCCTTCGGTTTCGCGGGCGGACAGAGCGGCCAGGTGGGGTTGAACCGCGTCGTGCGCGCCGACGGCTCCGAACTGCTGCTGGCACACATCGGCCAGGCCGAGATGAAACCGGGCGACGTGTTCGAGGTTCACACGCCGGGCGGCGGCGGCTTCGGAGCGCACTGACGCGCCTGCGGCACGCGCACCCGCCCGCTAGACTGGTGGCCCAGCCACTAGTCGCCCGGACGCGTTGCCCATGTCGTCACCCCGTACCCTGTTGCTTGCAGCCGCCCTTGCCACGCCGCTCGCTGCCACGGCGATCCAGGACTGCGAACTCAACGGCCAGAGCGTGAACCCGGCCAATGGCAGCACCACCGCCGGCAAGACTGGCCTGATGCGCTGCAAGGATCGCAACAGCGGCGAGCTGCAGCGCGAGCAGGAGCTGAAAAACGGCGTGTTCATGGGCATCGTGCGCTATTACGGCAAGGGCCAGCCGATCAAGGAACACAGCGTCAACGCGAACGGCAACATGGAGGGCCGGGCGCGCGAGTTCTCGCCGACGGGCCAGGTGCTGCGCGAGGCGACCTACGTCAACGGCAGCGAACGCGGCCTGGTGCGCAGCTTTCATCCGAACGGCCAGTTGCGCCGCGTGGCTTTTCACGCCGAGGCCGGGGGCGAGCAGGCTTCGGTCGAGTTCAACGACAGCGGCCAGCTCTCGGCGCTGCGCTGCGGCGACCGGCCGATGCTGGCTCCCGCGGCCGACGACGCCAAGCTTTGCGGCTTCGGCGGCAAGGCTGCCGAGGTCGAGCTGTTCGACACGCGCGGCGCCCTGCGCACCCGCGCCGTGTGGGCCGGCGGCAAGCGGCAACGCAGCGAGAACCTGTACGACAACGGCAAGCCGTCGGCACAGGAGGAGATCACCGGCAGCCAGCGCATCGAGCGGCGCTTTTCGGCGGAGGGCGTGAAGCGCGCCGAGATCGTCTGGCTCGTGACCGAACGCGGCGGCATCCGGCAGGTCGAACAGACGTTCTCCGAAACCGGCACGCTGGTGCGCGAGCAGCGCTGGAACACAACCGGCGAACACGTCAGCGACAAGAGCTTCTTCCTGAACGGCCAGCCGCGCAGCCAGTCGTTCTACAGCGGCAGCGGCGAGGCGCGCTCGGTCGAGAACGCCACCTTCCACGACAACGGCCAGCGCGCCAGCCTGGGCCGCTACAGCGCCCCGCCGCGCGGCCGCCAGATGCCGGCCGGCACGCACCAGCGCTTCGACGAAAAGGGCACGCTGGTGGCCGAATCGGTCTACGACGCGAAAGGCCGGGTTACCCGGGAACGCGCCTGGGACGAGGCAGGCAAGCTGCAGCGCGACGACGAGGTGTTTGAGGACGGGTCGCGCAAGGCGTTTGCGAAATAGCCGCAGCAGCCGCAATTGCCCCGGCGGCTAGCGTGCAAACGCCTTCAGGAGGCGGGGCTGCACCGCCCCGAACAGCCACCTGAAAAAGCGTGACCAGGTGGGCCGCTGCCACTCCAGCACCAGGCCGAGCAGCGACGACACGACGAGGATCACGATGACCGCCTGCCAGAACTGGCCGGCGTCGTTCACCTTCAGCCCGAACAGGGCGAGGTAGAGCACCAGCAGTGCGTGGTGCAGCACGTAGATCGGGAAGGTCAGATCGGCCAGCAGCCGGAAGTTGCGCGCCACGCGGGGCGACGCCACCACGGCCGCAGCGGGTGCTGCCGGCGGCAGCATCCACAGCGCCAGTGCGACGAACACGCCCGCCACCCAGTCGCTGGCGAACTGGTTCGCGAAGAACAGCGGCTTCTCGCCCAGCGCAAAGGGAAAGGGCGGCAGATAGAGCACCGTGCACGCCGCCGCAGCGAGTGCCAGCGCCACGCACACCCACGACAGGCCGCGCCCGAGCTGCGGCCGCGGCAGCTGGTAGGCCGCGCAACCCATCAGCCAGATCGGCATCATCAGCACGATCTTCGGCCCGGCCACCAGGCAGGCTCCCAGCGCCAGTGCCCACGACTTGAGGCCCCGGCCGGTGCAGTACCAGAGGCCGAAGATCACGTAATACCAGAACTCGAAACCGAGCGACCACAGCGGCCGGTTGACCGGCGGTGCTGCCGAGAAGAACCAGAGCTCGTTCAGGAACAGGGCGGTGACGGCATAGCGCGGGCCGAAGGTTCCGCGCACGTAGTTGGCGATCAGGTCGGGGTTCGCCTGAACCCTGACCACGATTTCCACCACGGCAGTCAGCAGCAATGCGGGAATGACCATCGAGCACAGGCGGCTGAAGCGCGCCTGCATATAGGACGACAGGCTGCGCTGCTTTTCGCTGGTGGTGTAGGCGATGACAAAGCCGGACAACACGAAGAACACGATCACTGCCGCGTGCGAAAGGTCGCCCGGGAGCTGGGCCGGATGCGCCGTCGCGGGAAACCAGACGTCTTCGATGTGCCGATAGAGCACCGTGAGTGCCGCGAGCAGGCGCAGGCTGTCTAGCACCAGGCTGGTGCTGCCTTCGATGCGTCGCGGCGCCGTGTTCATCGGTCGGTTCGATTCCCTCAGTCCAGCTTGATGCCCTGGGCCTTGATGATCGGCCCCCAACGCTTCGATTCTGCACGCGACAGCGCCGCGAACTGCTCGGGCGTGCCCGGCAACGCTTCCATGCCGAAATCGTTGAAGCGTTTTTGCACCGCCGGATTGCCGAAGGCCTTGTTGAGTTCGCCGTTGAGCTTGGCGACCACCGGCGCGGGCAGCCCGGCCGGGCCGAGCACGCCCTGGAACGCGAACACCTCGGTGTTCGGCACGCCGACCTCGGCCAGCGTGGGCACGTTGGGCAGCAGCTTGCTGCGCTGCGCCGAGCCGATCGCAAGCACGCGCACCTTGTTGCCCTGCATGATCGGCAGGCCTGAGGCGAGGTCGAGGAACATGCACGGCACCTGGCCACCCATCACGTCGGCCATCGCGGGTGCGGCGCCGCGGTAAGGAATGTGGGTGATGAAGGTGCCGGTGCGGTTCTTGAACATTTCCATTGCCAGGTGATGCGGCGAGCCGTTGCCGGGCGAAGCGTAATTCAGTTTGCCGGGGTTGGCCTTCGCATAGGCCAGGAAAGCCTTGAAGTCCTGCGCCGGAAAGTCGGGGTGCACCACGAGTGCAAGCGGAAAGCGGCCGATCGCGCCGATGTGGCTGAAGTCTTTTTCGGGATTGAACGGCAGCTTTCCGAACAGGTACTCGTTGAAGGCCAGCACGGCGTTGTCGGCCGACATGATGGTGTAGCCGTCCGGCTTCGACTTCGCCACCAGATCCGCACCGATGTTGGTCGAGGCGCCGGGCCGGTTGTCGATCACGATGGCCTGGCCGAGTCCCGTGCGCATCGCCTCGGACAAGGTCCGCGCGATCACGTCGGTGCCGCCGCCCGCCGGGTACGGCACGATCCACTTGACCGGTTGCTCGGGGTAGCCCTGGGCGCGCGCCCACGGCGCGAGGGCGGTGGTGGCGCCAGCGGCGGCCAGGCCGGTGAGGAGGGTTCTGCGTTGGGCGTTCAAGTTGTTGTCTCCGGGGATGATGAAAGGGATGGTAGTGGCAGCGCCTCCAGCGCGTCGGCCAGCGCCTGGCGGCAGCGCGCCTCGTCGCCGACCTGTTCGAACAGCAGCAGCGCGAGCCGCGCAAGGAACAGCGATTCGCGCGCGCCGCCGGCTTCGCTGATGGCATTCGCGCAGGCGGCATAAAGGCGGTCGCGGGCCTCGGGTTGCAGCGTGGCGGTCATGCGGCCTCCAGCTTCCGGGCGGAATACAGCGCACCGGCGCGCACCAGCGCCTGCCGGAGCACTTCGACCGGCGGCGTTTCGCGCCAGCGCGCGGCCACATGGCCGTCCGGGCGCAACAGGTAAACCGCACCACGCCGCTCGTCGGCGCCGAGCGCGGCGAAGGCGGCGGCGTTGTGCGCATCGCGTTGCAGCCTGTGCTGCACCAGCGGCACGCCCTCCATGTCGAACGGCACGCTCTCGCACTGCAGCACCAGCAAGGTGAAAGCCGGCGCCTGCAGCAGATCGGTCAGGTGCCGATCCGGACCCAGCTGCAACTCGGGCATCACTTCGCCGGGCTGCGGCCCCGCCGCCAGCGCGTCGCTCTCGCTCGAGAGGGCCGAGTCGTCGTAGCACACCGCCTCGGTCTGCCGCGGGTTGATGAGCCTGGCGATCTCGCGATGCCGGGCCGAAAGCGACAGCGCGGCCTCGCGCAGCAAGTCGAAACCGCGCGAGGGCGGCGACATGAATTCGGTGCTGCGCATCGCGCTCGCGGCGTTGATGTGGAAGGCCGCGATGCGCTCCTGCGAATAGCTGTCGAGCAGCGCCGCGTCGGATACGCCGCGCGCCACGAGAGCGAGTTTCCACGCGAGGTTGTCGGCGTCGTCGAAGCCCGAATTGAGGCCGCGCACACCGAAGATCGGCATCGCATGCGCTGCGTTGCCGGCAAACAGCACGCGCGCGTGACGGTAGCTGGCGAGCGTCATCGCGCCGGCACGGTACACCGATGTCCAGACCGTGTGCCATGGCAGATGGCCTTCGCCGATCGCGTCGAGATGGCGTTGCACGAACTCGGCAACGGCCGCGGGCTGCAGCGCTTCCTCGGTGCTTTGGCCCGCGCGCAGCTGGTAGTCGATGCGCCAGATGTCGTCGGGCTGGCGGTGCATGAGCACGGTCGAGCCGGGGTTCCACGGCGGGTCGAACCAGGCGCGGCGCTCGGTCGGATGGTCGCTGTGCAGTTCGATGTCGATGATCACGTAGCGGCCCTCGTAGCCGGTGCCTTCGAGCGCCAGCCCGAGCGCCTTGCGCACGAAGCTCTGGCCGCCGTCGCAGGCGGCGAGCCACTCGCCGTGCAGGGTGTAGGCGCCGTCGGCATTGCGCACGTCGAGTGTCACGCCCTCATCGTCCTGCGCGAGCGCGACGAGTTCGGTGCCCCAGCGGATGTCGACCAGCCCCGGCGTCGCCGCGTTGCGGCGCATGATCTCGTCGAGCAGGTACTGCTCGATGTAGTACTGCTCGAGGTTGATCATCGGCGGCAGCTTCTGCGTGTCGTCGTGCGGCATCTCGAAGCGGAACACCTCGTCGGTCTTGTAGAAGCTGCGCCCGCCCGTCCATGGCAGCCCCTTGGCCAGGAACGCGGGCAGTGCGCCCAGACGCTCCATGATCTCCAGGCTGCGGCGCGAGATGCAGGCCGCGCGGCTGCCGACGCAGACGGTGTCGTCGGCTTCGAGGATCACGCTGCGCACGCCATGGTTGGCAAGGCCGAGCGCGAGCGCCATGCCGACCGGTCCGCCACCGGCGATGACGACGGGATGCCGGCCCAGCGCGATGCCAGCCTCAAGCGGTGGCGTAACAGGCGCAAAGCGCGTGTAGTGGAAGGCGCCGACCGAAGGCGGCAATGCGTCGCCGGCCATGGGCGGCAGCGGGCCCGAGGCAGCGTCGCCAGGGCGGGCGGAGGGAGCGGTGGGAATGGCGGAAGAGCTCATCGAAATCTCAATGCAGAACGCGTTGCAGCCAGGCTTCCATCGCGTCGGCCGATTGCGTGACGAGCGCGGGCTGGCCCGCAAGGTAATGGTTGCCGCCGACGACCGGTACTTCGGTGAGCCGGTCGCGCCCGGCCTCGCGCCAGAGAGCGGCCGTGCTCGGGAAGGTCGAGCCGTCGGCCGTGTGGGTCATCAGCAGCACCGGCACCGAGGTGCGCGCGAGGCAGGCCGGCCCGTCGGCCTGTGAAGCAGAGGACCATTGCGACAACCACGAGCGCAGCGTGTTGAAACGGCCCATCGCATTGGCCGCGTAGTTGACCGTGCGCGCGTCGCCCCAGATCGAGCCGACCGGGCGGTCGTTGGCATCGAGCGAGATGTCCAGGAAGCGCGGGTCGCTGTGGGTGCGGTAGACCAGAAAGGTCTGGTCCGACGGCGCCCCCGGCGTGCCGCGCAGCATGCGCAACCGCCCCCACACCCAGGCTTCGATGCGGTCACGCCGTGCAAGCTGGGCGGCCCGAAAGCGCGCCACGTAGTCGGCCGCGAAGGGCACGGGCTCGGCCCCTGCGTAGAGGTCGAAGGCCGGGTCGGTCGCGAGCGGATCGGCCTCGTCGATCACTGACGGATCCAGCCACTCGGCGAGCAGCCGCGAACGGCCCGGGTGTGCGGCCGACAGCATCAGCGCATCGACCGGCGGCAGATCGGCCGGCGACAGGTGCGTGGGCAGGCCGTCGACAAAGGCGGCGGCGGTCAGCGACTCGGCCTGCGACTGGTAGAACGCCGACAACGCCGCGCCGCCCGAGTTGCCGACGAGCACCACCTTGCTGAAGCCCTGCGCGCGCAGCCACTTCACGCCGGCGCCCAAGTCCTGCAGCACCGTTTCCATCAGCAGCATGGTGTCGTTGCCCGCATAGCGCGAGTTGAGCCCCATGCAGGCGATGCCGCGTGCGGCCAGCGGCTCGAGCAGGTAGTGGCCCATGAAGTTGCTGGTGGGATGCATCACGATCGCCGCCGTGCCGGTGCCCTGCCCTTTCGGCCGCATCAGCGCGCCGAAGATGCGCGGGCGCAGCGCCTGCAGGCCCGACTGGCTTTCCATCGTGACGCCGGGCTGGACGTCGATGACCACGAGCTCGGCCTCAGACATGCGCGGCCCTGCGTTGGGCCGTCCAGGTCGCGAGCGATGCGTGCGCGTCGCGCTTGTAGCCCTCGAGCACTGGCTGGGTCGCGAGCTCGGTGGTCAGTTCGAGGCGCAGGCCGTTGGGGTCGAAGAAGTAGATCGAGTGGATGTAGCCGTCGTGGTCGGTAATGCCGATCACGTCGATGTCGTGGGACTGCAGCCGTGCCTTCATGTCCTGCAGCGCCTTGTCCGAATCGACGCGCAGCGCGATATGGTTGACCCAGGCCGGCGTGTTGGGCGAGGGCGCGGCGGCCATGTCGTCGCCGAGGTCGAAGAACGCGATGTGCGAGCCGTCGGCCATGCGGAAGAAGATGTGCACGTAGGGGCAGTGCTCGCCGGTGGAAGGCACGGTGTCCTTCTTGATGACGTGCGTGAGCGGCAGGCCGAGGATGTCTTCGTAGAAGTGTCGGGTTTCTTCGGCGTCGCGGCAGCGCCAGGCGAAGTGGTGCAGGCCGTGGATCGGATGGAGCGTCGTGGGGTTCGTCATGGTGGAGGGATTGTCCCGATGCCCCTCGTTGCTGCGTGTCGTAACTTCGTACGAAGTGTTTACCCTGAGGCCCCATGAAGCGACGCCGCATCCATCCCGCCCGCACGTCGATGGACGCTTCGGTCGCCGTGGGCATCGTTGCCGGCATCGGCACGCCGCACCTGGCCGACGGCTTTCTGGCCGCGATGCAGCAGGTGCTTCCGCTCACCTTCTGCACCGTGTTCGCGCTCGGCGCCAGCGGGCGTGTGGTGACCGTTTCAACGGCCAGCAACTACGGCGATGCCGCCGCGCTGACTTCGGAGCGCTACATCGAGAACCGCTTCGACCTGCTCGATCCCAACATGGTGTGGCTCTCGGCGCGCAAGCTGCCGAAGCAGCCGCAATTGTGGTTGAGCCACCAGCGCGCCGACGAGGTGGCCGACCCGGCCTACCGCGCGGCCTGCTATGGCGATGTCGGCATTCGCGAGCGCAGTTCGGTGCTGCTGCTGTTGCCCGGCGGCCAGCGCGCGGCTGTGAGCTTCTATCGCAGCCTGGCGCTGCCGGAGTTCGATGAAGCGGATTTCAGGCTGATTGCCGCTCACGGTGCGCTGCTGGCCGAGGCCACCGCCGCGCACAGCCGCGGACTGGTCGGGGCGGCCACCTCGCAGCAATCCGCCGGCATCCGACCGATCGAGCCGCGCCTGCTGGTGCTGACCGTGCGCGAGCGCGAGGTCATCGGCCACCTGTTGGCCGGCCGCACCGCCAAGCAGGCCGCGCGCGCGCTGGGCGTGGAACTCAGCACCGTGCGCACCCACCAGTACCGCGCATTCCGGCGGCTGGGAATCGGGACGCTGAAGGCGTTGCTGCTGGAGCTTGGAGGGCGGTAAAGGCGTCAGCCCGCCACCATCGACAGCGCATGCCCGCTGTGCAACTCAAACACCTGCGTCATACGGCCAAGCACTTCGGCTTCTGCCGCCGTGAGCACCTGCTGCTTGTCGAGCATCGCGCGCACCTTGTGCCATGCGGGCAGCAATGCCAGCGCCATCTTTCGAAACTCGAGCAGCGTTTCCGGCAAGCGGAATCCGCAGTCCTGGCACAACGCTTCCCATGAGTGATGGCCCACCGCGTCGAAGGTCTCTTCATCGCCGATGAACAGCGCGAGGCCCGTATCGCCATAGGCGCGCACGCACAGAAGATCGTAGAAGGGAGCCATGGCAAACCCCTTGTCGTCGATCAGCAGCGAAAGGTTCTTGGCGTGCGCGTCGGCATTGCCAACCAGGAAGTTGAACATCACCCAGCGCTGCAATTGCAGCAGGTCGCTACCTCGCACATGCAACGCGCGCAGGGCTTCAACCAGTTTTGGAATGCTGACCAGCCCACCCGAACGCTCGTACTTCCACCCCGAGCCGTGCCCCAGCAACTGGCAGCCGTCGATCTGATGCAAGCCGACGATGTTCCCGGCGGCCATCAGCCGGTCGTAGCGTTCGATGACATAGACCGGCTCCGGAACGCGCAGCAGCCACACGTCGGGCACCGGCAGCCTGAGTGCCCGCGCCAGCTTCATGCAGGCGTATTCGTTGATGGCGCTCGGGGCGTAGCGCGCCTGCCGGGTATCGGGCTTGAGAATGTGCGTGGTGGGCGACTGGCCAACACTGTCACTCAAGCGCATGGCCTTGGCGTCGAAGCGCAGGCCGATCTTGTCCTGAGCACCCGCAAGCGACATGGTGGCCGCATCGTTCGACACCAGCAATGGCGTGCGGTCACGTGCGCCGAGACGCTGGCTCAGCGCCTCGAAAGAAAGCGGCCGGTATTCCTGCGCCAGCGTTGGCCGCGCGTCTTCGGGCAAGAGCGACAGCACGCCGGGCAGCTCGGCACCGAGCCGGCCCAACACGTCGAAGCTGGACGCACCGCGCAACTGGATCGCGCTGACGATGTCTTCGAGCGCATCGCCTTCGGGCAGCAGGTTCTCGAAAAAGCTGCGAACCAGCGCACCGACGAAGCGGCCAGGGCGCAAAGCGAACTGCGGCGCCAACACATACGCACCCGGCTGATCCAGCCATTGCGCGTCGTATTCGAAGAAGAAGTCAGCCGCTTCATGCCCGAACCATCCCATCGGCCGTGCGTTGGCCCAGACGCGCAGGCAGATCATTCAATCACGGCGCGTTGATCGTCAGCAGACGACGCGGCCGGAACTGGCGGTTCATGGTGCCATCCGGTTGCAGTCAGGGTCAGGCCCAGCCCCCGCGCCAGTTGAAGCAGGCGCCCCAGGGAGCAACGCGCCGGATTGCTCTCGGCATCCCGAATGAAGGACACGCTGACATTGCACACCGACGCCGCCTGGGTCCGCGACAGCCCTTGACGCTTGCGCTCGGCCGTGAGGCGCGTTGCCAGTTCGGGAAGTGCATCGGGGGTGAGCTGCATTTTTTGACCTTGCGAGGGCATTTTGGCCTAAAAAATCAGCAGCGTCGAAGAATTTGTGCCTATAGGGTCACTTGCCGCTCGGATTCAGGATTGGATCACCTGCCGGGAACGCCCTGATAGTTGCCCTTTAGAGGGCGCTTCTGCTCAAAACGCAGGCAGTTCGGCCGAAATTGATCCTATAGGGTCAATTTTTCGATGGACACCGGTTTGAATTAATGGCCGTTAATTGATGGCGCCACAACTTCCTGCTCGATCGCCCCGAACACCGACTGCCCATCCTTGCCCTTCATCTCGATGCGGATGGTGTCGCCGTATTTCATGAACTCGGTGCTCGGCTGGCCGTCCTGAATGGTTTCGATGCAGCGCTTTTCGGCGATGCACGAATAGCCCTTGGGCCAGTCCATGCCGCCATCTTTTTTCTCGACACCCTTGTTGCTGACGGTGCCGCTGCCGACGATGCTGCCCGCGCGCACGTTGCGCGTTTTCGCGATGTGCGCGATGAGCTGGCCGAAGTGGAAGGTCATCTCGTCGCCGGCATCGCACAGGCCGACCTTGCGGCCGTTCCAGGTGCTTTGCAGCGTGAGGTGCACGCGGCCGCCGATCCAGGCTTCGCCCAGTTCGTCGGGCGTAACCGCGACCGGGCTGAACGCGGTGGCGGGCTTGCTCTGGAAGAAGCCGAAGCCCTTGGCGAGCTCGGCCGGGATCAGGTTGCGCAGGCTCACGTCGTTGGCCAGCATCACGAGGCGGATGCCGTCGAGCGCCTGTTCGGCCGAGGCGCCCATCTTCACGTCAGCGGTGACGACCGCGATCTCGGCCTCGAAATCGATGCCGAAGGCTTCGCTCGCGACCACCACCGGGTCGGTTGGGCCGATGAAATCGTCGCTGCCGCCCTGGTACATCAGCGGGTCGGTGTAGAAGCTTTCGGGCACTTCGGCATTGCGGGCCTTGCGCACCAGTTCGACGTGGTTCAGGTAGGCCGAGCCGTCGGCCCATTGGTAGGCGCGCGGCAGCGGCGCCATGCATTGCGTCGGGTCGAACGGAAAGGCGTGGCGTGCGCGGCCGGCGCTGACGCTTTCGTACAGATCCTGCAGCTGCGGGCTCATGAAGCCCCAGTCGTCCAGCACCTGCTGCAGGCGGCTGGCGATTCCGGTGGCGTAGTGGGCGCTGCCGAGGTCGCGCGAGACGACGACGAGCTGGCCGTCGCGCGAACCGTCTTTGTAGGTGGCGAGTTTCATGGGGTGCGGTGGTCGGTGCGGAACGCCGGGCGGCCGGCATCGCTCTACTAAACTGGTTGAACGGCGGCAGTGTACCGAGCCCGCCCCTTCCACCTGCCATGACGACGATGCCGCGCACCGCTGATGCTGCTCCACCACTGGCCGGCGCAGCGCGCCCGGCCTGGCGCGTGCTCGCGCTGCTGACCGTGCTGGTGGTGACGGCGCACCTGGTGGTGCTGGGGCTGATGCCCGCGGGCATCGGGTCGGAGCAGTTGCCGCTCGCGAGCAAGTTCATCACCCGCACGATCGTGATCGCGCCGCCGCCGGCCGCGGCCGAGGCACCGGCGCCTGCGGCGGCATCACCGCCGCCCGTGCGCGTCGCCAGGCCAGCGCCGCCCAAGCGCCCGCGTGAGATCACGCCGCCACGCGTTGAACCGGCACCGCCAGCGCCGGCACCTCCGGTGCTGACGGCGGAAACCTCGCAGGATCCATTGCCGGCCGAACCGGCCGCGGAGGCGCCGGCAGTTGCCGCCTCCGAGCCCGAAGGCGCCGCTGCGGCGCAGACAGCGGACGCCGTGGGCCCGGCCGGCGGCTCCAACCCCGCCATGGCCGCGCTGACGGCCGGCGGCTCCAACCCCGCCATGGCCGCAATGACCGCCGGCGCCACGCAGCCGCTGCTGGTGCCCGGTTCGGTGCGGCTCGCCTTCGACGTCACCGGCCAGCGCGGCCCGCAGCCGATGTCGGGCGTGTTCGGCGAGCTGATCTGGCTGCAGAACGGCGCCGAGTACAACGCCCGGCTGTCGCTCACGATGCTGTTTCGCACCTTCCTGCGCCAGACCAGCACCGGCCGCGTCGACGGCAGCGGCATCGCGCCGACGCGGTTTTCGGAGGTGCGCAAGGCCGAGGTGGCCTCGCACCTGGTGCGCGACCAGGGCAAGGTGGTGTTCAGCAACAACGCGCCCACGGTGCCGCTGCTGCCGGGTGCGCAGGACCGGCTCAGCGTGGTGATGCAACTCGGCGCGCTGATGGCCGGGGACCCGAAGCGCTTTCCCGCAGGCAGCAAGATCGAGGTGCAGACCGTCGGGCCGCGTGATGCCGACGTCTGGGTCTTCAACGTCGAGGGCGAAGAAGCGATGCACGTACCGGCCGGCGACTTCACGGTGCGCAAGCTCACCCGCAGCCCGCGTCGCGACTTCGACCACAAACTCGAGCTCTGGCTGGCGCCTGAAATCGGCTTTTTGCCTGTCCGGATCCGGCAAACGCAGACCGACGGCGACATCATCGACATGCAACTGCGCGACAAAACGGCCCCGCCGGTGGTGAATTGATCACGCTCTTGTGGGCCAAATGCCTGCAAACAGTCGGCAGTTCTTGAAACTGGCGCGTTGATTGCTATCTAGTGATCATGAATGCAATCGACTACAGGAGCCACCCCGCCATGCAGATGCTCTATGACTCGGATTCTTTCGTCGTCGTGCACGTGCAACCCAACGAGGACGACGAACCGATTGCGCCCAACATCCCGGTGCTGGCGCGCCACGGCTTTGAAATCGTGGACAAGCGCTCCGGCAAGGAGGTCTACCTCGACGGCTCCTGGGCCGAACTGTTCCATCAGAAGATCACGGCCTGGCAGCTCAATACCCCGACCCAGGAAGAGGTGGAAGACACCCTCGAGGGGTACGCCGAACTGGCACAGAACCCGGTGCTGATGCACTAGATTCAACTCGCCCCCAGGCTGCGCGCACTTCGTGTCGCTGCGCCTACCCCCTGCCCGGGGGCACCACCGGCGGCCCGGCGGAGCCGGTTCCGCGGTGGTTCACGAACAAGTGGCGGTCAAGCTGCTGGGGTGTCGGCCCGTGCAGGCTGCTGCATTGCGAACGGGATGAGCACCGCCATGAATGGAGACAGGCGAAAGCGAAAAGGGATGGCACGACGGCAGCAGGCCCTCGCTTAGTATCCCTGCGATGTTGTTCCCCAGCCTGCGCCCGCTCTCTATCCTGACACTGTCGGTGGCCTTGCTGGCCGCCGGGTGCGCCTGGTTGCCACCCGCAGCCGATGCGCCGGTGGCGAAGCGCGTCGCTGCATTGCTGCCCGCAGACGCGATGCTTCTGGGCGAGCAACACGATGCCGACGAGCATCACCGCATCGAACGCGAGGCGGTGGAAGCGCTGGTCGCCAACGGCCAACTCGCCGCGCTGGCGCTCGAGATGGCCGAGGAAGGCCAGAGCACTGCGCGCCTGCCTGCCACGGCCACGGAAGCGCAGGTGCGCGCCGCCCTCGAATGGCAGGACAAGGCCTGGCCCTGGGAAGACTACGGCCCGGCCGTGATGGCTGCGGTACGGGCCGGCGTGCCGGTGATCGGGGCCAACATGCCGCGCGCCCGCATGAAGGACGCGATGGCCGACGTGTCGCTCGATGCGCAACTGAGCGACGCGGCCCGCGTGCTGCAGCAGGAGGCAGTGCGCAGCGGCCACTGCAACCTGCTGCCGGCCGCGCAGATCGTGCCGATGACGCGCATCCAGATCGGGCGCGACCGCGCGATGGCGCAGACGATCGTCAAGGCGCGCCAGCCCGGCAAGACGGTGCTGCTGATCTCCGGCAGCGCCCACGCGCTGCGCACGCTCGGCGTGCCGCAGCATTTGCCCACCGACATCAAGGTGGTGTCGGTCAGGCTGCTCGCATCGGCTTCGGCGCCGGCCGGGGCCGATACGGAGTTCGACCGCACCTGGCAGACCGCGCCGCTGCCCGAGAAAGACTACTGCGCCACCCTCAAGCGTGCTTCCTGATGCTGTCGGCGAGCGTGTTGACCAGCGTGTCGATGTGCGACTTCTCGACGATGAATGGCGGTGCGATCACCAGCACCTCGCCCGCCGGCCGCACCAGCGAACCCTTGTGGTAGCAGTCCAGGAAGATGTCGTAGGCCCGCTTGCCCGGTGAGCCCGCGATCGGCGCGAGTTCCACCGCGGCGGCCAGGCCCAGGCTGCGGATGCCGATCACGTTCGGCAGCCCCTTGAAGGCGCTGTGGAACGCGTCGCCGAGCATAGGGCCCATTTCGCCGGCACGCGCGAACAGGTTCTCCCGCTGCAGCAGGTCGAGAGTGGCGATGGCCGCGGCACAGGCCACCGGATGGCCCGAATAGGTGTAGCCGTGAAAGAACTCGACCACGTGCTCGGGTGCGTCGGTCTTCATCATCGCGTCGTACAGCTTGTCGCGGCAGATCACGCCGCCCATCGGAATCACGCCGTTGGTCACGCACTTGGCGAAGTTCAGCATGTCGGGCACCACGCCGTAGTAGTCCGAGGCAAAGTTGGTGCCCATGCGGCCGAAGCCGGTGATGACCTCGTCGAAGATCAGCAGGATGCCGTGCTTGTCGCAGATTTCGCGGAGGCGCTTCAGGTACCCCTTGGGCGGCAGGTACCAGCCGGCCGAACCGGCCACCGGCTCGACGATGATCGCGGCCACGTTGCTCGGGTCGTGCAGCGGCAGGATGCGCTGTTCGAGCTCCAGCAGCGGATCCTCGGCCCAGGCCGGTTCCTCGTTGTGGATGTAGGCATGGTTCACCGGGTCGTGGATGAAGCGCATGTGATCCACCCGCGGCAGGAACGCCGTGCCGAACACCTTGCGGTTGCCCGGAATGCCTCCGACCGACATGCCGCCGAAGCCGACGCCGTGGTATCCCTTCTCGCGCCCGATGAAAACGTTGCGGTGGCCTTCGCCGCGCGCGCGATGGTAGGCCAGCGCCACCTTCATCGAGGTGTCGGCCGCTTCGCTGCCCGAGTTGCAGAACAGCACCTTGTTCAGGTCGCCGGGCGCCAGCGCCGCGATCATCTCGGCCGCCTTGAACGCGCGATCGTTGCTGACCTGGAAGGCGGTGGCGTAGTCGAGCGTGTCGAGCTGCTGCTTGATCGCCTCGTTGATGGGCTTCCTGTTGTGGCCCGCGCCCACGCACCAGAGCGACGAGATGCCGTCGATCACCTTCTTGCCGTCGTGCGTGGTGAACTCCATGCCGTCGGCCGCCACGAAGACGCGCGGATCCTTCTTGAAATGGCGGTTGGGGGTGAAGGGCAACCACTGGTTGTCCATGTTGAAATCGTTGAAGGCCATGGGTCGCTCCTGGCGCAGCGCGCTGGGGGAAAAGGGCATTCTGGCACCGGCCATGCGCCCCTGCCGCGGCTGCGACAATGCTCGCCCTTATGAGCACTGCGTACATCCTCACCCTCTCCTGCCCCGATCGCACCGGCATCGTGCACGCCGTCTCCGGCTTCCTGCTCGAGCGTGGCGGCAACATCGAAGAGGCGGCCCAATACAACGACCACGACACCGGCCTGTTCTTCATGCGCGTGCGCTTCGCCTGCGCCGCGCTCGACGAGGCCGCGCTCCGCTCGCAGATCGCGCTGCTGGCCGAGGGCTTCGGCATGCACTGGCAACTGCACGCTGCCGCCGTGCCGATGAAGACGGTGATCCTGGTCAGCAAGGACGGCCACTGCCTGAACGACCTGCTGTTCCGCTGGAAGAGCGGGCACTTGGCGATCGACGTGCGCGCCATCGTCTCGAACCACCGCGACTTCTACCAGCTCGCGGCCAGCTACAACGTGCCGTTCCACCACATCCCGGTGACGGCCGCGACCAAGGCACAGGGCGAGGCCAGGCAGTTGGAGATCATCGAGGCCGAGGGCGCCGAACTCGTGGTGCTGGCGCGCTACATGCAGATCCTCAGCAACGACCTGTGCCAGAAGCTGGCCGGCCGCGCGATCAACATCCACCATTCGTTCCTGCCGAGCTTCAAGGGCGCCAAGCCCTACTACCAGGCGCACGACCGCGGCGTGAAGCTGATCGGCGCCACCGCACACTACGTGACGGCCGACCTCGACGAAGGCCCGATCATCGAACAGGACGTGGCGCGCGCCGACCACACCGACACGGTGGACGACCTCACTGCGCGCGGCCGCGACACCGAGAGCCAGGTGCTGGCGCGCGCCGTGAAGTGGCACAGCGAACACCGCGTGCTGCTGAACGGGCACCGCACCGTGGTGTTCCGCTGAAGGACGCGCGCGATGCAGGGCTGGCGCTCGGCCTGCAGGTGGTGCTGGCGGCGCTGCTGATGCCGCTGGTGTTTCGCCTGCGCTAGCCGGCCGACGCGCTTCGCTCGGCCCCGGTGGCGGGCACGGTCGGCGACCCGATCAACCGCGTCACGCGGTCCAGCATCGAGAACAGCACGTCGATGCCATAGCCCGTGACGAAGGCGGCCGCAAAGGGCAGCGACAGGCTGCTGGCGCCCTGCAGCGACGCACTGCCGTTGGCCGACGAGAACCACCCGATCACGATGCCAGCCACGCCGCCCAGCGTGACGCGCATGAACATCGGAAACCATTCGACGGCCGGCGTGCGCACGCTGGCAACGTGCCGCATCATGAAGACGGTGGCGCCGAGCAGCCCATAGAGAAAGGGCAGGATCCACTGCACCCGGGCCGAGGCATTGAACTTGATCTGCGGCGCCATCGTCAGTTGCTCCTGGATCTGGCCGTCGATGTTCGACGCCAGCTGGTCGCGGCCGACGACATTGATCAGGAAGCAGAAGTCCGCCACATCGTCCTTCACTGCGGTCTGCAGCCAGGGCGGCAGCTGCGTGATGCTCTTGGGCGGCTTGACGTCGCCGTCATCGCCGCCCAGGCACAGCTCCGGATCGGGGCTTGGCGCGAGCGTCGGCGCGCCTTTGTCTGTTGCGGTGAAGGTGGCGATCCAGTCCTGCCACGCCTTGTGCAGGCCGATCACGGGATTGAGCGTCATGTCGGCCGCGGCGCGGCTTTGCCCGTAGGAATTGACGATCCGCCCATAGATGAAGGCGAGCTCGACCACCTTCTCCCGATACTGCTCCTGGAGGGCGGTGCGCTCGGTGAGCTGCTTGTCCTGGGCCATGCGGCGCAGCGCCGACAGCTTCTGGCGAGCATTCAGGCGCTGCACCTGTTCGATGTTGGCCAGTGCATCCTGCTCGCTCTGCAGCGCCAGCATGTAGACCACCAGAAAGCCCAGCACGACCAACGCGAACGACGCAAGCCAGAACTGCGCCACGCGGCCCCGCTGCTGGTTTTCCGGCAGGAAAGGGTCGCGCCTGAACTTGAGGTCTGCCACGGTCATGGGCGCGATCCGCTGCGCACCGAGGCTGAGTGCGGCCAGCACCGGCTTGGCATCCCTTCTTTGCGGGTCGAGCAGCGCCTGGTCGGCGCGGTCGGAAGCCGTCAGCAGATCCTCGGTCATCAGCCCCGCTTTGGCGGCGTAGGCACAGACCAGGCGCAGGTCGGACACCAGCGCTTCGAAATCCACGATCGGTTGTGCGTTCGCCGTCTGCTCCATTGCGAACTCCGCTCAGCCGAGCGTGCCTGCCGCGCGACCGTAGGGAGTGGGGCAACTGCACGCGCCGCCCGGCTGGCCGGGGGGCTGGGCCCAGCACCAAAGGCGGGGCGTAAAGCAGATGGTGCCGGGCGCATGCTTCGGCACCTGCGCGGATGCGGCCAGTGCCAGCAAGCTGAGCGCTGCCGCCACGAGCGGTCGGAACAACGGGGTGGCGTCCATCGGATGGCCCTCCAGATACCGCGTCGGCCGGAGGCCGTGGCGGGTTTGCGCCAGTATGGCGAGTTGCCCGGCGTTGCGCATCCTCCTTCGGGGGTAATGCCGGCATGGCCTCCGCCATACCTCCCTGTCTCCCAAAAAAAAGCCCGCCATGGCTGGCGGGCGACTGTTCACGGTGATGGCTGCCGGTCAGTTGCGGTTCGGGTTGTCCGGCCGACGGTCGTCGCGGTTGCGAACGCCGTCGCCATCGCGGTCACGGTCGGCACGGTTCGGCACGCCATCGCGATCCCGATCCCATTGGCCGCGGCGCATCTCCCAACGGCCGTCCCTCTCACGCCATTCGGGCTGGCGGTACTGATAGCCGGGCCGGGCGCGAACTTGATAGCCGCGAACCCACACATACCGGGTGCCGCGCCATTCCCAGTGTCCCGGCACCCACGCCTGGCCGCGGTGCAGCCTTGGCACACGTTCGGCGCGCGGCGGGGGCGGTGCGACCTGAACCGTAACGCGCGGCTGGGCTTGCGCCACCGTCGGCACGGTGAAGGCGCCCAGCGACAACACGGTGGCGGCGCCGGCGGCAAGAATGAGTTTTTTCATGGGGACTCCTCATGAGTTGCAGGAGCCTTCATAGTGGGGAGGCCGTGTAAAGCCTCTGTCAGCGGGACTCGGCAGCTTGTGTAAAGCCTGATCGCCAACCGTAACTCGGCCAGCCGCCGTTCCCGGCCCTATTCAAGCAACTGCTGCAGGTCGATCGCCGACGCCATGGCCGCGTAGCCGGCATCGCCCGGATGCAGATGGTCGCCGCTGTCGTAGAGCGGATTCAGCGCTTGCGGGTCGCGCGGATCGCGCATCACCGCATCGAAGTCGACCACGCCGACCTGCTGCCGGCCGCGGATCCACCGGTTCACGGCCTGCCGCCGCGCTTCGTTGTCCGCGCTCCAGTAGCCGCTGCCTTTGATCGGCATCAGGGTGCCGAGCAAGACTTTCACGCCCTTGGCGCGCGCCTGATCGATCAACCGCTGCAGCCCTGCCGTGATTTGCTCCGCGCTGACCGGGCCGCCCACTGGCACCGGGCTTCCGGCCGGCCCATTGAGCGCGCCGAAGCCGATGTCGTTGATGCCGATCAGGATGATCGCGTGCGTCACGCCGCTTTGCCCCAGCACATCGCGCTCGAACCGGTCGATGCCCTTGGGTCCGATCCAGTCGCTGAGCAGGCGGTTGCCCGAGATGCCTGCATTGAGCACCGCCACTGTCGCGCTGCCCTTCGCCGGCTCGCGCAGGCGCTCGGCCAACCGATCCGGGTAGCGCGTGCGCACCGGCGCAAATGCGTTGACGCCCTCGGTGATCGAATCGCCAAAAGCTACCACCACGCGCGCCTGCGCAGCGCCCGCCACATCCAGCCCGGTGACGATGTGGTTCCAATCGGGCTGCACCGCGCCTTCGAGCTTCGCACTGGCCACCGAATTGCCGGGCACGGCCCAGCTCGCGCTCAGCGGCAGATGGTGAGCCGTCCCGAACGGCGTCGCCTCGTCCAGGTAGAAACTGACCGCCACGGCCTGCCCTGCGCGGACCGCGACGGGTGCCGCATCGCTCCAGGCTTCGGTGCCCGGTGCAATGGTGATCGCCCGCCGCCCGCCGAAATACAGCGGCCGCAGCGTGGCCGGCGACACCGCTGGCCCGCCGGTGCCGATCGCGGCGCTCGCTTCGGCCACACGCAGTGGCACCGTGCCGAACAGGTTGGAGAAACGCACGCGCACCCGGTCTCCACCCACTGTGGGAAACACCCGCTGGCGCAAGGTCGTCTGCGCGGGGAACATCGCAGGCGGCGGCGCGGCGCCCGCAGCGGACGCGGCCGGAAAGTGCTGCAGCGGCGCGGCGGCCCAACTCGCGATCCAGCGCGGCGGCACCGGGTCGGCCCGAGCCACGCACGCGGCGGCCCACAGCAGCAGCACGCAGACGAGCAGTGAAGTTCGTTTCATGCAAGCAAAGCCGCGCAGTCTAAAGGCGTCCTGTCCCTCGCGGCGCGCGAGGCGCCCGGGACGTGTTACCAGGTGTCGACGTAGGCGACTGCGGGCTCAGGCGGGCGCGCCGCCGAGGCCAGTCCGCGCACCAGCCAGGCCCGCGTGTCGGCCGGGTCGATCACGGCGTCGATCTCGAGCGTCTGCGCCATGTTGATGGCCTCGCCGTTCGCGTACTGCTGCGCCACGAGCTGCTTGAAGAGCGCGTCGCGCGCGGCGCCCTCTGCCGCGGCCTCCAGTTCCTTGCGGTAGCCGAGCCGCACCGCGCCTTCGAGCCCCATCGCACCGAACTCGCCAGTCGGCCAGGCCACGGTGAACACCGGCGCATCGAAGCCGCCGGCCGCCATCGCCTGCGCACCGAGCCCGTAGCCCTTGCGCAGCACCACGCAGAAGTACGGCACGCGCAGGTGCGCAGCCACCATGAACATGCGGCACACGTGGCGCACCTGCGCCTGCGCCTCGATCTCAGGGCCGACCATGAAGCCGGGCGTATCGCACAGCGCGACGATCGGCAACCCGTGCGCATTGCACAGCTGCATGAAGCGCGCGGCCTTGTCGGCGGCGGCCACGTCGATCGCGCCGCCGAGGTGCTGCGGGTTGTTGGCGAGCAGCCCGACCGGCTTGCCCTCGATGCGCGCCAGCGCGGTGAGGATGCCGGCGCCGAAACCTGCGCGCAGTTCGAGCAGCGAGCCGCTGTCGGCCAGGCCGCGCATCGCGGCGCGCACGTCGTACACGCGCAGCCGGTTTTCGGGCACCGCATGGCGCAGCGCACGCGGGTCGGCGCAGTGCCAGTCCTGCGTCGCGCCCTGAAAGTACGAGAGGTACTGCTTCGCCGCGGCGACCGCCTCGGCCTCGTCCTGCACCAGGATGTCGATCACGCCGTTTTTCGACTGCACGCCGCTCGGGCCGATCTGCTCCGGCGCAAAGGTGCCGAGGCCGCCGCCTTCGATCATGGCCGGCCCGCTCATGCCGATGTTGCTGCCGCGCGTGGCAATAATCACGTCGCTGCAGCCCAGCAGCGCCGCGTTGCCCGCGAAGCAGCGGCCATGCACGATGCCGACCACCGGCACCTTGCCCGACAGCGCCGCGAACTGGCTGAAGGTGTGGTTGTTGAGGCCGGCCACGATTGGCATATCGGTGTCGCCCGGACGGCCGCCGCCGCCCTCGGCGAACAGCACCACCGGCAGCTTGAGCTGGTGCGCAATGCCGAGCATGCGGTCGGTCTTGTGGTGGTTGCGCATGCCCTGCGTTCCGGCCAGCACCGTGTAGTCGTAGGCCAGCACGGCGCAGCGCGACTTCTCGGGGCCGAACACTCTGGCGTTGATGCTGCCGATGCCGGTGACCATGCCGTCGGCCGGCGTGTTGGCGATCAGGTCGTCCAGCTTGCGCCGCCGTGTCTGCGCCGCGATGGCGAGCGCGCCGTACTCACTGAAGTTGCCGGGGTCGGTATCGAGGTCGCACAGGTCGGCGATGTTGGCGCGCGCGGTGCGGCCGCCCTGCTGTGCGCGTTTGGCCACGGCCGCAGTGCGGTTGGCATC
Source organism: Variovorax nitratireducens (assembly GCF_051216545.1). NCBI lineage: Bacteria > Pseudomonadati > Pseudomonadota > Betaproteobacteria > Burkholderiales > Comamonadaceae > Variovorax > Variovorax nitratireducens. The sequence continues at coordinate 27,060 of NZ_JBPJZO010000001.1, read as the reverse complement.
GAGCGTGGGTGCGTGGCGGTCGATGACCTTCTGCAGATCGGGGCGGATCGCATCGAGGTCGTGCGCGGCCTGCACCTCGGCCTCGACCGCATGCGCATCGACCGCTTCGAGCCGCACCAACGGCTGCCCTTCGACCAGGTAGTCGCCCGGCGCCGCGAGCAGTGCCACCACGCGGCCGGCCAGCGGCGCATTGAGCAGATGCTCCATCTTCATGGCATCGAGCACGCCGAGCTGCGCGCCGGCTGGCAGCACGTCGCCGACTGCGACTTCGAACTGCACGAGCCGGGCGGCCATCGGCGCCCGAACCGTCAGGTCGTCGTCCTCCTCGGGCGCATACGCAGGCGCGAACGCGGCGGGCGTGGCCGTCTTCCTGGCCGGTTGTTCGAGCCGGGCCGCCGCGGCCAGTAGTTCACCAAGGTGGGCTTCGACGAAACGCGTGTGCACCGCCTGCGTCGCAAACTCGGGCCGCGCGGCAATGGCGCGCAGCAGCGCGAGGTTGGTCGCAATGCCTTCGATGCGGCACTCCTCGAGCGCGCGCAGCGAGCGGCGCAGCGCGTCGGCGAAGCGTGGCGACGACGACTGCACGATCAGCTTGGCCAGCAGCGTGTCGTAGTGCGGCGAGGGCGCAAGGCCCGCGTAGCCGTGGCTGTCGACGCGCACGCCGGGCCCTTCGGCCAGATCGAAGCGCGATAGCGTGCCGCTCGCAGGCCGCGCCTGGCCTGCTGCGTCGAGCGTCTCGGCATTGATGCGCCACTGGATCGCAAAGCCGCGTTGCGGCGCCGTGTGCGCTTCATCGACGTCGAGCTCACGCAAGGGCTGGCCGCCTGCCACGGCGATCTGCAACTGCACCAGGTCGAGCCCGGTCACGGCCTCGGTCACGGTGTGCTCGACCTGCAGGCGCGGATTGGCTTCGATGAACACGAAGGGCAGCGTCGTCGAGCTTTCATCGACCAGAAACTCAAAGGTGCCGAGGCTGCAGTAGCCGACCGCCTTCGCCATGCGCAATGCCGCGTCGGTGATCTGCGCACGGAGCGACTCCGGCAGCGACGGGCTTGGCGCAATTTCGACCAATTTCTGAAAGCGCCGCTGCAAGGTGCACTCGCGCTCGCCCAGACTCGCGACGGCCACGCCATCGCCGATCACCTGCACTTCGATGTGCCGCGCGTCAAGCATCAGGCGCTCGACATAGACGCCGTCGACACCGAAAGCCGCCTTGGCTTCCGACACGCATCGCGCGTGCGCTTCGGCCAGGTCTTCGGCATGCAACACCGCGCGCATGCCGCGGCCGCCACCGCCACCGATGGCCTTGACCATCACGCCCGCCTGCGCGCCGTCGGCGGTCTGCGCGGCGAAAAATGTCCGGGCCTGCGCCAGCGTGACCGCGCCGGCACTGCCGGGCATTACCGGAACGCCGCACTGTTCGGCCAGCGCGCGGGCGCGCGCCTTGTCGCCAAACAGCGCGAGCTGGTCGGGCGTAGGGCCGATGAACACCAGGCCGGCATCGGCGCAGGCCTGCGCGAAGTCGGCGCGTTCGCTGAGGAAGCCGTAGCCGGGGTGCACCGCGTCGCAGCCCTCGGCGCGCGCCACGGCAAGCAACGCTGCGATGTCGAGGTAGGCCGAGGGGCCGGTGGCATCGAGCGCGACGGCCCGGTCGGCCAGTTGCACATGCAGCGCCTGCGCATCGTCCCTGGCGAAAACGCCAACGCTGGCAATGCCCAGATCACGTAGCGCGCGCACCAGCCGCACCGCGATCTCGCCGCGGTTGGCAATCAAGATTTTTTGGAACATAGGCGTGGCTACGGGAGGCTGCGCAAAGCGGGTAAACGTGGGAGAGAGTTCAGTTCATTTGAGAAGGCGGCGCAGCACCTTGCCGGCGCCTGTCGTCGGCAATGCATCGATGAAGGCCACCGAGCCGTTTACACCCATCAACATGCCGGCGATGTGGTACGGCGTGATGGAGAGCAGCACATCGTTGGCGGCAGCAGATCGGCGTAGTGCACCATGAACACATGCTTAAGTTGGCTCTGCGGCCGCACCTGCAGGGGTTGTTGCGGACGAACTTCTTTTGTCTCCATGGCGTCACTCTCTCAGGGTTAGCGATAGCCGCTTTCGCCAGATCGTGCCCGAACAATCCTACCGATGGGTAGAACTTTGGAGACACCGCACAAACCCGGACTTCCCCATGGCACGGGACGTCAACGCGCGGCCACCGCCAGCACCGAAGTGCAGCGCGAGCGCATCCTGCAGGCCGCGGCCGAGCTGTTCGCGCGCCAGGGCTATGCCAACACCACGATGGCGCAGATCGTCGGCGCCCTGGGCGTGACCAAGCCCTTCATCTACTACTACTTCCGCGACAAGCAGGAGATTTTCGAGGTGCTCTCGTGGCGGCCCGCGGTCGCCTGCTTCACCGTGCTCGACCTGCCCGCGGACGATGCACGCCCAGCCTGCGCCAAGGTGCTCGAAGCCCTGGAGCGGCTGATCCGCGCGACGCTGGCGCACTACCCCTGCGGCTTCTTTCCGTACCGCGAGCCGCAGGTCTACCGGCCCGAATACACGGCTGCGCTGAAGAAGCTGGCCAACCACTTCTACGACCGGCTGTGCCCACTGCTCGAACAGGCGCGCCGCGATGGCGACCTCGACTTTGCCGAAACCAAGATCACCGCGCTCGCCGCCTGCAGCCTGCCCGGATTTCTCTACACCTGGTACCGGCCCGACGGTCGCCTGCCGGCAGACGCACTGGTGGCCGAGCTCAGCGCTCTATCGGCGCGCGTGCTCGGCCTGAAGATCAAACCCACTGGAAACACCCCATGAAGCTCGCCCTTTCGCTGCGCCCGGTGGCGCTCGCATCCCTCCTGCTGGCCACCGGCACCGCGCTGGCACAGCCGGCCACCTAAAAGATCGCCTACATCGCTTCGAAAGCGTTGAGCCGAGCCGATGCTTCTTGCGGTTGTTGCACAGGCGGATTCAGGTTTCGGCAAAGATGTGCGCGGGAACGTGGCAGAGTTCACGCGACCGGCGAACAAGAAGGATGATTCAACCCATGCCCACCACCACCCTCGAACTGATCGGCGCCCCCACCGACATCGGCGCCAGCGTGCGCGGCGCCGGCATGGGGCCCGACGCGCTGCGCGTTGCCGACCTGCCCGGCATGCTCGCGCGGCTCGGCTTCGCGGTGCGCGACAGCGGCAACCTGGCCGGGCCGGCGACGCCCTGGGCCGCGCCGCAAGCCGGCCTGCGGCATGTGGACGAAGTGGTGGCCTGGAACCGCGCGGTCTACCAGGCCGTCGACAGTGCGCTCGGCGCCGGCCATCTGCCGGTGCTGCTGGGCGGCGACCACTGCCTGGCGATCGGGTCGATCAGTGCCATTGCCTGGCATGTGCGCCAGCGCGGGCAGAAGCTGCGCGTGCTCTGGCTCGATGCGCACACCGACGTCAACACCGACACCACCAGCCCGAGCGGCAACATCCACGGCATGCCGGTCGCCTGCCTGCTGGGCCACGGCCCGGCCGCGCTGACCGGCTGGAGCGGCGAGCAGGCCGCGGTCGACCCCGATGCGATCCGCTTCCTGGGCATCCGCAGTGTCGATGCCGAGGAAAAAAAGGCCATCCGCGCGCACGGGCTGCAGGTGTTCGACATGCGCCACATCGACGAGCACGGCATGCGCACCACGATGACCGAGGCGCTGCAGGACGTGGACGACAACACCCACCTGCATGTGAGCTTCGACCTCGACTGCCTGGACCCCGACTACGCGCCCGGCGTCGGCACCGGCGTGCGGGGCGGCCCGACCTGGCGCGAGATGCAGCTGTGCATGGAAATGATCGCTGACACCGGCCGGCTGGGCTCGCTCGACGTGGTGGAGCTCAACCCCGCGCTGGACGTGCGCAACCGCACTGCCGAGGTGGCGGTGGAGCTGATCGAGAGCCTGTTCGGCAAGTCCACGCTGGTGCGCTGACAAGGCAAAGGCCGGACTCCTACGTCGGCTTGTGAACTCCGCGACATGCAGGCCGCCGCGGCATGCCCTACAGTGGGCCGGCCTTTCGCATTCGACCATGCAAGCCGTTCCCCCAACCGATTCATCCCAGAACCCGCCCCCGCGAGCCCTGCGCGTGCTGGTGGTCGAGGACGACCCCCAAACGCTGATGCTGACGGTCGAAATGGTGCAGTTGCTCGGCCACTGGGCCACCGGCGTGAAGAGTGCCGAGGTCGCCAAGGACCGCTTCGTGGAGGGTGCGTTCGATGTGCTGCTCACCGACATTGGCCTGCCCGCGCTGTCAGGCTACGACCTGGCGGACAGCCTGCTCGAGCACCGCCAGCTGCGGGTGATCTTTGCGACCGGCCAGGCCCGGCCCGCCCGGCCGGTGGCCGGCACGCTGTGGCTGCAAAAGCCGTTCGGGATGAAGGAGCTCGAAGAGGCGCTGGCAACGGCCGCCGACGGCCTCAGCCCCGGTTCGGAGAAGAAGGCACTGGAAAAGTCGTCGCCGGAGCAACCGGGCTGACCGGGGGATCCTCTGCCGCCGGCGCCTCGTCCGGCGGCGCCAGGAAGCGGTCGAGCAGCGCGAAGAAGCGGTCGTAGAAGCGCTCGTCCGTCAGCGTTTCGCTCGCCACCTTGACCAGCGCGTCGTCGCTGGCCGAGAACGGCACAGAGAGCGATCCGAACGCACCGACACCGACGCTGGCCGAGTTGTTGGTTTTCTTCAGGCTGTAGCGATCCTGCAGCGCGCTGACGAAAGCGATGGTGGTGCCAGGCTTCTTCCTGCCCGCGCCGGCCTCCTTGGCGCAGACCACGCGGAACTCGACTTCCACATGCACCTCATTGGCCGGCTGGAAGCTCTTGCGCCCGGCAACGAGGTCGGGGTTGGCCGCCGTGATCAGATAACCCTGGCTCAGCAACGCGCGGCGCGCAGCCTCGCAGGTCTGGGCCTCGGTGGCCTTGTAGGTGCGGGTGTGGGTGGTGGTGGAGTCGAACTCCTCGGGCTCGTACGAGATGCGGCGCGCGGGCGAGGTCGAGCCGCATCCGGCCAGCAACAGCGCCGCCAGCAGAAGCAGCACTGAGCGTGGCAACACGGTCGATGGGAAAGGCAAGGCAGGCAGAGGCATGGGAGGACGGATGCTACCCGGCACGGCGCCGGCCCCGCTTCGAGCAAGCATTTGACGTGCGCGTTCCCCGCCGCCTGCCGGAAAGCGGTCAGCGACCGATGTGGACGATGTGATCCGCCCGTGCCCGGGTGGACTCGATCAGCCGTGCGTTTGGATCGTCGGTGGCGGTCAACCAGGCGATTGCGGCCTCGGGGCTGCGGCCGAACTGCTCGTGCCTGCGGGTCAGGCGGTCGCGCCGCAGGGTGTCGTCGACCTCGACATACCAGACCTCGTCGAGCAGCGCCGCCGCAGCCGGCCACAACAGGAGGTAGTTGCCTTCGGTGATGACCAGTTGCGTTTGCGGCAGTACCGCGATGGCGCCGGCGACCGGCTCCTCGATCTCGCGGCGGAACTCGGGGGCGTATACAGTTTCGCCGTGGCCCTGCAGGCGCAGGCGCTGCAGCAACGCCGCATAGCCCGCGCTGTCGAAGGTGTCGGGCGCCCCCTTGCGCCCGGCCCGGCCGAGCCGTTGCAGCTCGACATTGGCGAGATGAAAACCGTCCATCGGCACGATCTGCGCCCGGTCGGCGCCCACGGCATGAAGCAGCGCCAGCGCGAGCGTGGACTTGCCCGCGCCCGGCGCACCGACCAGCCCCAGCAGCTTGCGCTGCCCGCTGGCGAGGAGCGCCTGCAGGCGGGCCAGGCTGTCGGCGGGAAGAGCAGGAAGGTCGCTTGGCGAAAGAGCAGCTGTCATGCCCCCAAGGGTATCAAAGGCCTATGCCAGAAACACCACGGATCCGGCTTTGCCGGGCCGTAGGTGTTGCCCCCTCGAGGGGGAGGCGGCTACACGAAGTGAGCCGCTTCGGGGGTGGGTCAAGGATACAGGCCGCGCTCTTGCCGCGCCATCAGGATGCGTTCGCAAGCCACCGCATAGGTGGCCGTGCGCAGCGTGATCTTGTGCTTGTCGGCCGTGTCCCAGATGTGGTTGAGCGCGTTCATCATGATGCGGTCGAGCCGCACGTTGATCTCGTCCTCGTCCCAGAAGAAGGACGAGAAGTCCTGCACCCATTCGAAGTAGCTCACCGTCACGCCGCCGGCGTTGCAAATCACGTCGGGCACCACCAGCACGCCGCGCTCGGCCAGGATGTCGTCGGCCTCCGGCACGGTCGGGCCGTTGGCGCCTTCGAGCACGAGCTTGGCGCTGGTCTTCTTGGCGCGCGCGGCGGTGATCTGGCCTTCGAGCGCGGCCGGAATCAGGATGTCGCAGGCGACGTCCCAGAACTGCTCGTTCGGCACCACGTCGCCGCCCTTGAAGCTGACCGCGCCCGCGACGGTGCGCGAGATCGGGATCAGTTTTTCCAGGTCGAGGCCCTTTTCGTTGACCACGGTGCCGGTGTGATCCTGCACCGCGACGATGATGGCGCCCGCTTCGGCGAACAACTCGGCCGCGACCGAGCCCACGTTGCCGAAGCCCTGCACCGCAATGCGTGCACCGCGCAGATCGAGGCCGAGGCGGCGCGCCGCTTCGCGGCCGGTGACGAACACGCCGCGGCCGGTGGCCTTGACGCGGCCGAGCGAGCCGCCCAGGTGCAGCGGTTTGCCGGTGACGACGCCGGTGGCGGTGCCGCCGACGTTCATCGAATACGTGTCCATCATCCAGGCCATGATCTGGCCGTTGGTGTTGACGTCGGGCGCCGGAATGTCGGTGTGCGGGCCGATGATGATGCCGATCTCGCTGGTGTAGCGGCGCGTGACCTTCTCCAGCTCTTTCAGCGACAGCTTCTTGGGGTCGACGCGGATGCCGCCCTTGGCGCCGCCGTAGGGCAGGTTCACCGCGGCGGTCTTGACCGTCATCCATGCCGACAGGGCCATCACTTCCTCGAGCGTCACGTCGGGGTGGAAGCGCACGCCGCCCTTGCCCGGACCGCGCGACATGTTGTGCTGCACGCGGTAGCCCTCGTAGTGGGCGATGCGGCCGTCGTCCATCTCGATCGGCACGTCGACGATCAGCGCGCGCTTGGGGCGCTTCAGCGTCTCGACCCACTTGGCCAGGCCGCCGAGGTAGGGCACGACGCGGTCGACCTGCTGCAGGTAGGTGCCCCACGGGCTGTTGGGCGTGGGATTGACGAAGGACAGTTTTTCGCTCATGAGGAGGCCTCAGGTAAATGGATGGGCGAAACGATAGCCGTGTCGCGCCCGCGACGCCATGGGCTATGCGCGTTGCGTTGGCCGTTATGCGCTTGCGGCAAGCAGCGCGGCATTGCCGCCCGCCGCCGTCGTATTGATGGTCAGTGTCTGCTCCGCGCAAAAGCGGTAGAGGTAATGCGGGCCGCCCGCCTTCGGGCCGGTGCCGCTCAGCCCCTCGCCACCGAACGGCTGAACCCCGACCACCGCGCCGATGATGTTGCGGTTCACGTAGATGTTGCCGACGTGCGCCTGCGCGGCCAGCGCGGCGGCACGCGAGTCGATGCGGGTCTGGATGCCGAGCGTGAGGCCGTAGCCCAGCGTGTTGATGCGCTCGATGACGGCCGATGGCTCGCCCGACCAGCGCACGATCTGCAGCACCGGGCCGAAGATCTCGGCCTTGACGCTGTCGATGGAATCCACCTCGTAGGCTGCGGGCGCGATGAAATTGGCCGCCTCGCGGGTCGGTGCAGCGGGCGCCAGCAGCACTTTCTGTTCGGCACCCAGGCGCTGCGTGGCGCGCGTGATGTTGTCGAAAGCCTCGGCATCGATGACCGGGCCGACGTCGGTGGCGAGCAGCGCCGGGTCGCCGCCGGCCAGTTCGGCGGCCGCGCCACGGATCATCTCGATCACGTGGTCGGCGATGCCCTCGTGCACGCACAGCAGGCGCAGCGCCGAGCAGCGCTGGCCGGCCGAGCGGAACGCGCTCTGCACCACCGCGTCGACCACCTGCTCGGGCAATGCGCTCGAGTCGACCAGCATCGCGTTGATGCCGCCGGTCTCGGCGATCAGCGGGACGATCGCGCCGTCCTTCGCGGCCAGCGCACGGTGAATGATCTTCGCGACCTGGGTCGAGCCGGTGAACACCACGCCCGCCACGCCGGGCGCTGCGACCAGCGCGGCACCCACCGTCTCGCCCGGGCCATGGAGAAGTTGCAGCGCGTCGGCGGGCACGCCCGCGGCATGCAGCAGCCTGACGGCTTCGAGCGCGACGGCCGGTGTCTGCTCGGCCGGCTTGGCCAGCACCGTGTTGCCGGTGGCGAGCGCCGCCGCCACCTGGCCCATGAAGATCGCGAGCGGAAAGTTCCAGGGGCTGATGCAGACCCACGGCCCGCGCGCGGTGAGCCGGAGTTCATTGCTTTCCCCCGTGGGGCCGGGCAGCGCGACCGGCCGCATGATCCGCTCGGCCTCGTCGGCGTAGTAACGCAGAAAGTCGACTGCCTCGCGCACTTCGGCGATGGCGTCGCCCCAGGTCTTGAAGGCCTCCTTGACCAGCAGCGCGCAAAAGCGCGGCAGATCGGCCTGCAGCGCATCGGCGGCCTGGCGCAGCATGGCGGCGCGCGCGCTGACGGGCGTCTTGTGCCACTGCCGGTAACTGGCGGCGCTGGCCTGCACCGCCCTGGCGGCCGAAGCCGCCGTTGCTTCGGGCACGGCTGGCACTGCGGTCGCGGCGCCGGCCGCCAGCAGCGGCTCCCGCATCGATTCGACCGCCAGGTCGAGCCCCGTGCTGTTGCGCCGGGCCGGCGCCGGGCCATAGAGCCATTCGGGCGCAGGCAACGGCGACGCGGCGGTCAGGTGCAGCGGCGAGGCCAGCAACTCGCCGAGCGGCACATCGTCGTCGCCGAGCTGGTTCACGAACGACGAATTGGCCCCGTTTTCCAGCAGGCGACGCACCAGGTAGGCCAGCAGATCCTTGTGCTGGCCAACCGGTGCGTAGACACGCACCGGCGCCGGGGTGGTCTTCATGAGTTCGCGGTAGACGCCCTCGCCCATGCCGTGCAGCCGCTGCAGCTCGAAGGGCGTGTTGCCCGCCATCTGCAGGATCGCCGCGATCGTGCCGGCGTTGTGGGTGGCGAACTGCGGGTAGATCGCATCGGGCACGGCCAGCAGCGCGCGCGCGCAAGCCAGGTAGCTCACGTCGCTGTGGTGCTTGTGCGTGAACACGGGGTAGTGCGGCAGTCCGAGCTCCTGCGCGCGCTTGATTTCGGCATCCCAGTAGGCGCCCTTCACCAGCCGGCACATCAGGCGCAGTCGGTATTTGCGCGCCAGCGCGGTGACGTGCTCGATGAGCTCCAGCGCGCGGGTCTGGTAGGCCTGCAGCGCCAGGCCGAAGCCCTGCCACTGCGGGCGTTCGGCAGCGACGCGGGCGGCCAGCGTCTCGAACACGTCGAGCGAAAGCTCCAGCCGATCCACCTCTTCGGCGTCGATCGTCAGGTTGAGGTTGGCGTCGGCCGCGCGTTCGCAGAGCTGCCAGACGGCCGGCACCAGCTCGCGCAGTACACGCTCGCGCTGCGCGTCTTCGTAGCGCGGGTGCAGCGCGCTGAGCTTGATGGAAATGCCGTCGTTCCGGGCGGGGGCGCCCGCCCTGTCTGCGGAGGCCGCGATCGAATCGATCGCGTCGAGGTAGCTCTGCAGGTAGCGTGCGGCATCGGCCGCGGTGCGCGCGCCCTCGCCCAGCATGTCGTAGCTGAAGCGCAATTGAGGCTGCTTCTTTTGCGCCGAGCGCGCCTCGTGCATCGCTTCGCCGATGGTCTGGCCCAGCACGAACTGGCGACCCAGCAACTGCACCGCGCGCAGCGTGGCCGCGACCACGGTGCGCGCGCCGAGCTTGGCCATGAGGCCCGGCGCTTGCTCGCCATCGGGCAGGAATTTCTTGGACAGCGCGATCGCGGACGACGACAGCCGCGACAAGGCGGAATCGGCGGCGCCATCGAAATCTGCCCGCCCGAGCTGGTCGGCGGTGAGCGCAATCGCGGTTTCGGCATCGGGCACGCGCAGCAGCGCCTCGGCCAGCCGCATCAGCGCCAGGCCCTCGGCGCTTGAAATCGGATATTCGCGCAGCAGGCTTTCCATGGCCCAGAACGGCGGCGGATGGCGCCGCACCTGCTCGACCCAGGGCGCGGCGACTGCGGCGGCCGCGTGCCAGTCGAGTGCACCGGCAAGTGCGGCGAGGCGCCCGGACACGACGTCGGCTTCGGGGCGGTAGGGGTTTGGCAGGCGCACGGCAATTCCTTGGTTGATAACGCTATGTTGTCTGCTGTCATGCCGAATTACTCACCAAAACACCAGCATTCAACCGGATAATCATCCAATGCCCGACCTCGACCGCATCGACCTTCGACTGCTGAAGATCCTCCAGCAGGACGGCCGCATCTCCAACCTCAAGCTGGCGGAAGCCGTTGCCCTTTCGCCGACCGCCGTGCTGGCCCGCGTGCAGCGCCTCACGCGCGACGGCTTCATCTGCGGCTACGAAGCGCAACTCGACCCGCACAAGCTCGGCCGAGGCATGCTGGTGTTCGTCGAGGTGCTGCTGGATCGCACTACGCCCAATGTGTTCGAGCAGTTCAAGGCCGCGGTGCAGGTGCGCGACGAGATCATGGAATGCCACATGGTGGCCGGCGGCTTCGATTACCTGCTCAAGACCCGAATGGCCGACATGGCCGCCTACCGCGACTTCGCCGGCACCGTGCTGTGGCAACTGCCCGGCGTGCGCGAAACGCGCACCTATGCCGTGATGGAAGAGGTCAAGAGCACGACGCGGCTGGCGCTGCCGGCCTGAGCGCCAATCCCGTCAGCTGCGCCCGCCAAAAATCGCCGACCCCACGCGCACCATCGTGCTGCCGGCCGCGATGGCCGCTTCCAGGTCGGCCGACATGCCGAGCGACAGCACATCGAGCGCCATGCCGGCCGCACGGATCTGGTCGAAAACCGCGGTGGCGCGCAGGAACAGGTCGCGTTGCGCTGCGAAATCGGGCGCCGGCTCGGGAATCGCCATCAGCCCGCGGAGTCGCAGCTGTGGCAGCGCCGCCACGGCGCGCGCCAGCGCCAGCGCCTCTTCGGCCGGCACGCCCGACTTGTTGGCGCCGCCGTCCACGTTCACCTGCAGGCACACCTGCAGCGGCGGCAGACCGGCCGGGCGCTGCGCGCTGAGGCGCTCGGCGATCTTCAGGCGGTCGATGCTGTGCACCCAGTCGAACTGCTCGGCCACGGCACGCGTCTTGTTGCTTTGCAGCGGGCCGATGCAATGCCATTCGATGGTTGCGCGCAGATCGGCGAGCGCCTCGATCTTGGCCAGGCCTTCCTGCACGTAGTTTTCGCCGAAGGCGTGCTGTCCGGCCGCGTGGGCTTCGCGCAACGCTTCGGCCGGAAACGTCTTGCTGACTGAAAGCAGGCGCACGCTTGCGGGATCGCGCCCTACAGCCGTGCAGGCGGTCACGATCCTCGCCTGAACTTGCTGGAGCTTGTCGCCAATCATCGTCATAATCGTCAAAACCGTATCAAAACGTGACCGACCATTCTGGCCGGGCGCGTCACTGCTGATTGAGGAGTCTCGTGGACATTACCCAATTGCTGGCGTTCAGCGTCAAGAACAAGGCGTCGGACTTGCACCTTTCTTCCGGTCTGCCGCCGATGATCCGGGTGCACGGCGACGTGCGGCGCATCAACGTCGACGCGCTGGATCACAAGCAGGTGCATGCCATGGTGTACGACATCATGAGCGACACGCACCGCAAGCACTACGAAGAGTTCCTCGAAGTCGACTTTTCGTTCGAGATCGAAGGCTTGGCGCGCTTTCGCGTGAATGCCTTCAACCAGTCGCGCGGCGCGGCGGCGGTGTTCCGGACGATTCCCTCAAAGATCCTTTCGCTCGAACAGCTCAACGCGCCCAAGATCTTCGGCGATCTGGCGCTCAAGCCGCGCGGCCTGGTGCTGGTTACCGGCCCCACCGGCTCCGGCAAGTCGACCACGCTGGCGGCGATGGTCAACTACCTCAACGAAACCGAGTACGGCCACATCCTGACGGTGGAAGACCCGATCGAGTTCGTGCACGAGTCGAAGAAGTGCCTGATCAACCAGCGCGAAGTCGGGCCGATGACGCTTTCGTTCGCGGCCGCGCTGCGCTCCGCCCTGCGCGAAGACCCGGATGCAATCCTGGTCGGCGAAATGCGCGACCTGGAAACCATCCGCCTCGCCATGACCGCGGCCGAAACCGGCCACCTGGTGTTCGGCACGCTGCACACCTCGTCGGCCGCCAAGACCATCGACCGGATCATCGACGTGTTCCCCGGCGAAGAAAAGGACATGATCCGCGCGATGCTTTCGGAGTCGCTGCAGGCCGTGATTTCGCAGACACTGTGCAAGACCAAGGACGGCCAGGGCCGCGTGGCAGCGCACGAGATCATGCTGGGCACCCCCGCCATCCGAAACCTGATCCGCGAAGGCAAGGTGGCGCAGATGTATTCGTCGATCCAGACCGGCCAGGGCCAGGGCATGCAGACGCTCGACCAAAACCTGACCGACCTGGTGCGCCGCAGTGTCATTTCGGCGGCCGAAGCGCGGGGCAAGGCGAAGATTCCTGAGAATTTCCCCGGATGACTGTGGCTCACCCCCAGGCTTCGCGCACTTCGTGTCGCTTTCGCCCACCCCCTTCCGGGGGCAACACCAGCGGCCCGGCAAAGCCGGTTCCGCGGTGTTCCCCGAAAAGGAATACCCTTTTAAACGCTGCGTTCGTCCAACAATGACGGCACACTGAATCAGGAGTCGCAATCATGGAACGCGATCAAGCCAGCCAGTTCATCAACGACCTGCTCAAGCTCATGGTGAGCCGCAACGGCAGCGACTTGTTCATCACCGCCGACTTTCCACCAGCGATCAAGGTCGATGGCAAGGTCATCAAGGTGTCGGGCCAGGCGCTCGGCGCGCAGCACACGCTGGCGCTCACCCGCTCGATCATGAACGACCGGCAGACGGCGGAGTTCGAGCGCACCAAGGAGTGCAATTTCGCGATCTCGCCGACCGAGATCGGCCGCTTCCGGGTGAACGCGTTCGTGCAGCAGGGCAAGATCGGCATGGTGCTGCGCACCATCCCGCAAAAGCTGCCGACCATCGACGGGCTCGGCATGCCCCAGGTGCTGAAGGACGTGGCGATGACCAAGCGCGGGCTGACCATCCTGGTTGGCGCCACCGGCTCGGGCAAGTCGACCACGCTCGCCGCGATGGTCGACTGGCGCAACGAAAACTCGCAAGGCCACATCGTCACGGTAGAAGACCCGATTGAATTCGTGCACCCGCACAAGAACTGCGTGGTGACGCAGCGCGAAGTGGGCATCGACACCGACTCCTGGGAGGCCGCGCTCAAGAACACCTTGCGGCAGGCGCCCGACGTGATCCTGATGGGCGAAATCCGCGACCGCGAAACGATGGACCATGCCATCGCCTTCGCCGAGACCGGCCACCTCTGCATGGCCACCCTGCATGCCAACAGCGCCAACCAGGCGCTCGACCGGATCATCAACTTCTTCCCGGAAGAGCGCCGCACGCAGCTGCTGATGGATTTGTCGCTGAACCTGCGGTCGCTGGTGTCGCAGCGCCTCGTGCCCACCGAAGACGGGCGCGGCCGCGTGGCGGCGGTCGAGATCCTGCTGAACACGCCGCTGATCTCCGACATGATCCTGAAGGGCGAGGTCGGCGAGATCAAGGAAATCATGCGAAAGAGCCGCAACCTCGGCATGCAGACCTTCGACCAGGCGCTGTACGACCTGTTCGAATTCAACGCCATCTCGCTCGAAGATGCGCTGCGCAACGCCGATTCGCAGAACGACCTGCGGCTGCAGATCAAGCTCAACAGCCAGCGCGCCCGCACCACCGACCTTTCGGCCGGCACCGAGCACTTCGCGATAGTCTAGGCTCGCCCCCAGGCTGCGCGGCACTTCGTGTCCGCTACGCCAACCCCCTACCGGGGGCAACACCAGCGGCCCGGCAAAGCCGGTTCCGCGGTGTTCACCGGGAATCTAGGCTCGCCCCCAGGCTGCACGCACTTCGTGTCGCTGCGCCAACCCCCTGCCGGGGGCAACACCTGCGGCCCGGCGGAGCCGGTTCCGCGGTGTTCACCGGTAAGCTGCGGGGATGACCTCCACCATCACCTCCAAAACCTACGAAACCAGCCCCTCGCGCAAAGTTGCCTTTCTTGGCCTTGGCGTGATGGGGTACCCGATGGCCGGCCACCTTGCGTTGGCGGGCCACAGCGTCACGGTCTACAACCGCACGGCGGCCAAGTCGGGCGAATGGCTGGCGCAACTCACCGAGGCGAAGGCCACCGGCACGCTGAAGCAAGGTGCCACGCCGCGTGAAGCGGTGGCGGGCGCCGAGATCGTGTTCTGCTGCGTCGGCAATGACAACGACCTGCGCTCGGTGGTGCTCGGCGACGACGGCGCATTCGCCGGCATGGCGAAGGGCGCGGTGTTCATCGACCACACCACGGCCTCGGCCGACGTGGCGCGTGAACTGTCCAAAGCCGCGCTCGCGCTGGGCTTGCAGTTCATCGATGCACCTGTTTCCGGCGGCCAGGCCGGTGCGCAGAATGGCGCGCTCACGGTGATGTGCGGCGGCGACGCCGCGACGTTCGACCAGGTCAAGCCGGCGATCGCGGTCTTTGCGCGCGCCGTCACGCTGCTCGGCGAAAGCGGTGCGGGCCAGCTCGCCAAGATGGTCAACCAGATCTGCATCGCGGGGCTGGTGCAGGGCCTGAGCGAAGCCATCGCCTTCGGCCAGCGGGCTGGCCTCGACATGGAGGCCGTGCTCGGTGTCATCAGCAAGGGCGCGGCACAGAGCTGGCAAATGGAAAACCGCGGCAAGACCATGATCGACGGCAAGTTCGACTACGGCTTTGCGGTCGACTGGATGCGCAAGGATCTGGGGCTGGTGCTCGACGAGGCCAAGCGCAACGGCGCCCGGCTGCCGGTCACGGCACTGGTCGATCAGTTCTATGCCGACGTGCAGCAGTCCGGCGGCAAGCGCTGGGATACCTCCAGCCTCATCACAAGGCTGAAGTAGCCGCGCGCCGGACTCAGCGCACCGGCGCGGTCGTCGCGCCGCTGCCGGCGGGTGCCGGTGCCGCCGTTCCGCCCGTCGAGGGCAGTGGCGCCATCGGCGGCAGCGGCACGCGTCCGGAAGACGACGACGCCCCCCCATCCTGAACCGGCGGTGGCGGTGCGCCGGTGCCGCCCTGGCGGGTCTGCGTCGCGGCCAGGTCGGCCTCGGAGACGACCTCGACCACGCGCACCACCTTCTGCACACCCGGCACGCCGCGCGTGATGTCGGTCGCGCGGTCGACCTCGCGGCGCGTGGCAATGCCCAGAAGGTAGACCACGCCGCGCTCGGTCACCACCTTGAACGCGTTGGCGAAAATGTCCTTCTGGTCGAGCAGCGAGGCCTTGACCTTGCCGGTGATGAAGGCGTCGTTGGAGCGCTGCGGCAGCGTGCTGCCCGGGCCGACGGTGACTTCATTGACGACCGAACGCACGTTGTCGACCCGCGAGACCGATTCCTCGACGCGGCGCCGGTCGCCCTCGTTGCCGACCGTGCCCACCAGCAGCACCTGTCGGTTGAAGCTGATCACGGTGACGTTCATGTCGTCGTTGGCGATGTCGCGCACGCGGGCAGCGCCACGCAGTTCGATGCCCTGGTCGTCGAGCTGGGCGCCCGAGCTGCGGCGGTCGGTCGCGACCATGCCGGCGCCGGCGACGGCCGCCCCGCCGATCACCAGCGGTACGCAGCCCGCGAGGCCGGCCACCAGTGCGGCGCCGGCCGTGAGTGCGCACGCCAGGCGTTGAGTGGATGTCATCGTCATAGGGAAACTTCCTGTTCTCCGAGTAGCTGGGCGTCCACACCGTCGCACATGCAGTGCAGCGCGAGCAGGTGGACTTCGTGGATACGTGCCGCACGCTCGTGCGGCACACAGACCTGGACATCGGTTTCGCGCAGCGCGCGCCCGACCGCACCGCCGTTGCGCTCGCCGCGGCCGCCGCCCGGCGCATTGCCGAGCAGGGCGACCACGGTCATGTCGCGCGCATGGGCCGCCTCGACCGCGGCCAGCACGGCGGCGGATTGCCCGCTGGCGCTGATTGCCAGCAGCACGTCGCCGGCCTGCCCCAGTGCGCGCACCTGGCGCGACAGCCGGTCGGCATCGGCGGATTCGGGCGTGTCGGCCAGCGGATCGGCACTGTCGCCGGCCAGCGCGATGGCGCCGAGTTCGGGGCGCTCGCGCTCGAAGCGGCCGACGAACTGGGCCGCGAACTGGGCCGCGAGCAGCCCGGAGACGCCAGCGCCGCAGGCGAGGATCTTGCCGCCGCTGGTCACGCAGGCCAGCAGCGCCTGCATCGCTTGCGAAATGGGTTTGCTGAGGGCGGGCCCGGCCTGGTACTTGAGGTCGGCGCTGTCGATGAAGTGCTGCTGAATGCGTTGCTCGAGCATGTTGGCCCGGATGATAGCGACAGCCGGTGCAACAAATCGTGTTAGCCCGCGTCGAACGCGCCCTGCAGCCACTCGATGCCGTCGCCCTCGACCAGCACCACGTCGAACCGGCACGGCGGCCAGCTGCGCAGCTTCATCAGGTAGTGCCGCGCCGCGAACACGATGCGGCGCTGCTTGACGCCGGTGATGCTGCCGCCGGCACCGCCGTGCGTGCCGCTGGCGCGCCGGCGCACCTCCACGAAGACGAGCGTGCCGTCGCGCGGCGCGCGCATGATCAGGTCGATCTCGCCGCCCCCGCGCCCCGGGGTTCGATAATTGCGCGCGACGAGCAGCAGCCCGGCATCGAGCAAATGCGCGAGCGCCGCGTCTTCACCGGCGTCACCACGCTGTTTCGTCGTCCCTGATCTCTTGTTCTGGAGAAACACCCTTGAGCTCCCTGGCCCCCGCTTCGTTCGGCGCCGCACTGCAGGCGGCGCGCGATGCCGCGGGTGCGCAGCATTATCCGCAGGGCACGCTGTACGTGGTTGCCACGCCGATCGGCAACCTGGCCGACATCACGCTGCGTGCGCTGCATGTGCTGGAAATCGTCGACGCGATCGCCTGCGAAGACACGCGCCACACGCAGAGCCTGCTGCGCGCCTACGGCATCGACCGGCCCGGCGCCCGCCTGCTCGCCGTGCACCAGCACAACGAGGCCGAGGCCGCACAGGGCGTGATCGCGCGGCTCGCGCAGGGCGAACGCATCGCCTATGTGAGCGACGCCGGCACGCCGGGCGTGAGCGACCCCGGCGCCCGGCTCACGGCCGCGGTGCGCGAGGCCGGCCACCGCGTGCTGCCGCTGCCGGGTGCCAGCAGCGTCACCACGCTGCTGAGCGCCGCCGGGCTGGTCGGCAGCGAGGACGACGGCAGTGCTTTCGTGTTCGCCGGCTTCCTGCCGACCAAGGCTGGCGAACGCGACACCGCCGTGCAACACCTGGCGCACGAGCCGCGCGCGGTTCTGCTGCTGGAGGCGCCGCACCGCATCGAGGCCATGGCGAAGGCGCTGGCCGCGCTGGGCCCGCGCCGCGTGACGCTGGGCCGTGAGCTCACCAAGCAGTTCGAAGAAATCGCCACCGTCGCTGCCGAGGCCCTGCCGGCCTGGCTCGCGGCCGGCCCGCAACGCACGCGCGGCGAATTCGCGCTGGTGCTGCATCCGTCCGCGAAAGCGGACGACGATGCGGGCGACGGCGAGCGCGTGCTGCGCCTGCTGCTGGCCGAGCTGCCGGTGAAGACCGCCGTCAAGCTCGCCGCCGAAATCACCGGCGCACCGCGCAACGCGCTGTACGACGCCGCGCTCAGGCTGCGCGATCAGGCGTCCAGCTCGGGATAGCGACGGAAGATCCCGTCTTCATTGAACGGGATGCGCCGCGGGCTGTGCAGGTACTCGTGGACGCGCTGGCGCCGCGCGACGTTGCTGTGCAGCCTGGCAACCGATGGCGCCTTGGCCAGCGCACGCGCCGTGGCTTTCGGAAAGGCGTACTGGAGGCCGGCCACCAGCTGGAACAGCGACAGGTCGGCATAGCTCAGCGCGCTGCCGACAAGGTGCGTGTCGCCGGCCGGATTGCGCTGCAGCACCTGCTCGAACCAGCCGAGGAACTTGGGAATGCGCTCGTCGCGGAACGACTGCGCCACGCGCCGCGCCTCGGGCTGCTGGTCTTCGTAGTAGAGGCCGGTGCCGACCGGATGGTGAGTGTCGTGCGCCTCGGCGACCACGTCGGCGATGGTCAGCTGCAGTTGGTGCGTCCAGATGCGCGCCTCTTCGCTTTCGCCCACCAGGTGCAGGCGCGGACCGAGGTACAGCAGGATCGCCGCGGTCTGGCCGACGGTGATGTCGCCGTGCACAAGGAACGGCGGCGCAAAGGGCCCGAACGGGTTGTGCGGGTCGCGCACCCGGCGCATCAGCGCGGCCTCGCCACCACCGGCGGCCGGCGACTCGCGCGCCACGTCGACGTAGTCGACACCCGCCGCTTCGAGCGCGAGGCGGACGAATTCGCCACGGCCCTGGATGGTGGGCCAGTAGTGCAGTTGGTAGGTCATGGAAGGGCCGTTTGCGCTTTCGCCTTATTTTCAACGCAAGCTTCAAGCCAGGCCGGCTGCTGGCAAACTCCACCTCCTCAAAAAGAAGGAAGCTTTTCGATGACCCATGCCATCTACCCCTCGCTGAAGGGCCGCACTGTTTTCGTCTCAGGCGGCGCCTCGGGCATCGGCGCGGACGTGGTCGCCGCTTTTGCCGCGCAAGGCTCGAAAGTCGGCTTCGTCGACATCGACGAGACGGCCGGCCAGGCCCTGGCGCAGAAACTCGGCGCCGACAGCGCGCTGTTCCAGCGCTGCGACGTGACCGACATCGCCGCCCTGCGCGCGGCCATCGACGCGGTACGCGCGCGCTTCGGCCCGATCGGCGCACTGGTCAACAACGCGGCCAACGACCACCGCCACAAGGTGGCCGAAGTGACCCCCGAATTCTTCGACCGCACGGTGGCCGTCAACCTCAAGCACCAGTACTTTGCGGCGCAGGCCGTGGCGCCCGACATGGTGCAGCTGGGCGGCGGCAGCATCATCAACCTCGGCTCGGTGAGCTGGATGAACAAGAACGCCGACCTCTCGGTCTACGCCATGTGCAAGTCGGCCGCGCAGGGCCTCACGCGCTCGCTGGCGCGCGACCTCGGCAAGCAGAACATCCGCGTCAACACGCTGGTGCCCGGCTGGGTGATGACCGAGCGGCAGCTCAAGCTGTGGGTGAAGCCCGAATCCGCCGCCGAGATCGACGCTGCCCAGTGCCTGCCCGGCCGCGTGATGGGCAGCGACATCGCAGCCATGGCGCTGTTTCTTGCCGCCGACGACTCGCGCATGTGCAGCGCGCAGAACTTCGTCGTGGACGCGGGCTGGAGCTAAAGCCACCGCCAAAGCCGCCGCAGGCGCAGAATTCAGCTCTCGTCCGAAAGGAGGTGCCTATGCTGATGGATGCCCCGGTAACCACCATGTTGCCCGTGAAGGATCTGGAGCGCGCCCGACGCTTCTACGAAGGTTCGCTCGGCCTGCGACCCGGCGAGCTGAAGCCCGATGGCAAGTTCACGTACGAATGCGGAGGCACCACGCTTGCGCTGTTTCCGAAAGAAGGCGGCACCAAGGCCGACCACACCGCCGTCAGCTTTCGGGTGCCCGATATCGTGGCGAGCATTGCCGAGCTGAAGCAGGCTGGCGTGGTGTTCGAGAACTACGACTTTCCGGGGCTGAAAACCGTGGAGCACGTCTGCGTGCTGGGCGCGGAAAAGGCGGCCTGGTTTCTCGATACTGAAGGCAACATCCTCTGTTTGCATCAGGATCTGGGATAGGGGTGGGTTGCTGCAGGATTCTCTGCGCAAGATAGCGGCGGAACCGAGCGCGGTTGGAGAAACAAAAAAATCCGGAAGAGTTTGAACTCATCCGGATTTGTATATCTGGTCGCCGCCAGGAATCGAAAACTAGGCTACAAGCCGCATGGATGCTATGCCCGATCGGTTTCTGCGCCAAAAGTACCGACAAAAGTACCGACAAGCGTCACGGTGTCGTCTGCATGCAACGATTGAGAACCTAGCCAACTTAGCAAGCCGCACCTCCACTCATCGGCCAGAGGGCGGCGAAAGATTCATTCTGCGCCGCAGCATTCCAGCAAGATCGAAAGCAACTGCAGGCACTTTCACACCGCCGTCCGCCATTCGTCTCAAATGCTCAAGAGTGCCGACGCCGGCCAAGCTTCCCGAAAGTTCGAGCCGGAAGGCGAGCCACGCGTTGTATGCCTGCTCCCACTCACCTTCTTTTTTGGCCCCAACGCCCAAGGCACTCAGCGCCGCCAGAACGCCGGCACCCACGACGTAAAACGCGAAGGCGGCGCTGCCGACTTCTTGCCTAACTGCCGCAGCGATACCGACCGCAAGAGCAAACGGCAAGAGCAACAACAATCCGCACTTGAGCAGCGCGCCGATGCAGCCAAGTGATGCCGAGTGTCGGGATGGCGGCCCGATCATCGAAAGTGCACTGGCCTGCTGATGCGCAGTAATGGCAGCAAGCCCTAGCCGCAAGAATTCAGGGTCATGCCACGCGGGAACAAAGAGCACATCGGCACAGGCAGACAAAACCTCGTTGTCCACAGCTTCGCGAGGGATCGGCGCACCCTTCTCGGTTCGCAAGGGCAACTTGGCATCAGCGCATTGTTTAAGGATCCCGAGCGCGTACTCCAGGCGATCGCATTGTTCTTGTGGTTCGCTGCTTGACGAGAATTCGACTTCGAGGCGGCCACCTCCGCCGGAGTAGTAACCGCTCTCCGTCAGCGCAGCCTTAGTGACTTTCTGGATCGCTGACCACCGCTTTTGAATCAGAAGCTGGCCTTCCGTTTGCGCCGCTGTGTACCGGTCAGCACCTTCCTCAATGGCGGAATCCATCACGATTTCCAAGAAGTGACCAAAGCCTTTTCATCCGTCTCATGCGTGCTCGCCGCGCTGCGCTGTTCGATGAATGTAGCGAGCGCCTTGCGGGCGCCTTTCGCCTCGCCCGGATAACGACCCGTCAGCAACAGGCAGGCAAACGAGAAGGCGACGCTCGCAATCCAAAAGAAAATCGCAATGCCTAGCATCGACCACATGTATACGGCATTGCCCGAGCCGCCTTCGTACATCTGCCAGCCGACCACACCGATCACGCCGAGTTGCAGCAGCGACCCGAGGTAACCCCACGCGGTACGAACGAGACCGCATAGATCCGACAGTCGGTTTTTCAAGAGATCGCCGCTGAACCGCTGCGAGGAATACCGAAGCAACCCGGAGGTGTGTTCCTCGCTCTCCAGCGACGCTACCGGGACGCCGAGGGCAATGGAAGCATCCTGCAATCGGCGCTTCTGAACACGCCCTTGCTCCCATGCTCCTACCCAGAGGGCAAGCAGGCTTAGTGCGAACGAGGCAACGAGCGCCCCAACGACGTGAACAACTGCAAGTACCATGCGTCCGCTCCTCCGCCGCCACTGGCGACCGATCCATCTTATGTCGCCGAGAACAGGCTTCAAGCGCGGACGAATCAGCCGCCGCGGCAATATTGCTCACTCTCGGGGCAAAGTCTCCAGAGTTTGGCGTTGCTCTCGAAGCGAACGGGAAAACTCCCGCAACACGAACCAGTGGCCACCGGTGAAGGCGTTACGGGCCACCTTTGCTTTTCCTTCGGGGCTCTTTGGACCGGTCGCCTTTTCCCACGGCTTCCATGTGCGGATCAGTTCCGACTGCCGGGCTCTTCGCTCTGGTGTCCAGCCATTGGCCATCGCCAACCTCCAATTCTTTGATTTCCGGGATTTCCTTTTCAACCGCGTGCGCGCCTGCGCGCGTACTGCTCTCGAAACCGTTGTTCACCTGCTGCGGCCCGTTGCTGATGTTGGCCTGCTTCACGAATGCCACCTGGCGCGGGTACTTCAGATCGACCAACGCGGTAATGGTCGATCGGCTCTGAGCCTGCGCCTTCAGGGCCAAGCCGAGGAACGCTTCGAGGTTCCTCTGGAACTGCTGATCCTTCGCACGGCGTGCAAGGTTCGTGAAGATGGTCTGCAGCGCCGTGGCTTGCGAGACAAGCATGGCTTCGAGGTCCGACAGATCGCCCGCCCTCACTCGCTGGGTGGTGGCTTGGATCGCGCCGATCATGCTCATCAGATTGACTTCATCACCCATGTGGCTGCCGTACGCCTGCATGACGCTGCCGGCGTTCACGGCTGGATCGGCGGCAACACGGCCGACCGTTTGATCTAAGGTCTCATCCGGGTTGTTGATGAGCTGTAGGACCTTTGGATCGGGCTTGATGTTCGCTACCGCCTTCGCTTTCTTCTTTACCGTCATGGATACCCCTTTCCCAAAGCGTCGGCGCCCCGTTCCGCGCGCGAGGGCAAGAGGCTCCAAAAATAGGCTTTTACCTGCCTAAGTCGGTCCCAACCGGCCCGTGATTCGCCTCTGTCGCTGGTGGCGTTCAACACCGATGTGCTGCCGGTCATCTCCCCCTTTGGCTCAGACATGACCGACCGCCTCGCTGGACCACCCCGATCCGTCCGGTGCGATCAAGCCGCGAGATACGGTGCTCGATGCAGGAACGACCGGGCAGCGCACGTCTACGATCAGATGCACCCGGTCGTCGTCACTGGCGTTCACAATCTCATGCTCCTGGCTGTTGTCGAACCAATAGATCTCACCGGTTTTCATCTCGACAACTTCGTCTCCGGCGCGGAACCTCGATCCCGCCTTTGCTTGAAGAACGATGTGGAAACGCTCGTAGTAGGCCGCGTGCGATCCACCATCGACATGCGGCGTGATGCGACCACCTGCCGGCAGCTTCGTGATCATGCAGCGTCCAAGGCGTTCGCCCCCCACCCTCGACATCAACCCGAAGATGAGCGGCCGGGCTTGGGGCAACTGGCCGAAGGCCGGATAGTCGATCGATTCGTGCTCGTCCATCACATACGACGCATCACCGGTTTTGACGGCTTGCTGCAGGTCGTTGAAGCGCAGCCAGATGTCCGAGACCTGGAAATGCGGCGACTCCGGGATGGATGTGCGGAGCTTGTTCTGGTTCCACAGTTCGGGCTTCATCTGAACCGCGCACATGAGTGGCATCACGTCGCAGCCATCCGCGATCTTCAAAAAGTTCTTCATCTCGGTTCCTCGTTGGAAAGTTGTGAATGGGTCGGGGCTGTTTTCTCGCTGTTCTCAGCAAACGCGGCGCACCGCTGCGGAAGCGCGATCCACTCGGAAGGGATGGCCTGCCCGCCCAAGCCAGCGCGCGGCCATGCGCCGCAACGACGCGAGCCGGTCCAGCCGCTAAGGTTCGAGCACTCGACGCACATGCGGCGGTCATCGCCATCACGGTCGCGCTTGACGAGCTTGTCGGCCAACGCTTCGGCAGTCGTTTGGCTCGCACCTCTATCGGTGAAGAGCACGACGCGCAGCGTGAACACATCGATCTCCACCGTGTTCATCGCGTCGGAATGCGGCCAGCACCAGCGGTCGGCATCGGTCGCTGGGTCGTTCGCAGCTTTCTTGTCCAGAGGGTTTGCGACAGCGACAGTTGCGACTTCTGCGACAGTTGGGGCCTCTTGGGGCTTATCTGTCGCAACTGTCGCAACTGTCACTGTCGCAAGAGCCCGCAAACTGCCTTTTTTCATCAGGTTGGCGAGGCTCATGGCGACACCCCCGACAGAACGAGCGGATTGATTTGGATGAGCTTTTTCTTGCCCTCCTGCATCAGCCGTGCGCGGCCCAGCTCGGCAAGCTCCTTCACCGCCTCACCGAACGCCGTCTTGTCGCGCAACCCTCCCGGGCCACAACGTTGGACTTCCCGGGTCGGCACCTTATCGGTTTTCTCGCGCCTGCAGTAGTCGAGCAGCCACGTTTCCAGACGCGCCGGGTGCGCCAGCTCGGCCGGCATGGCCAGTTCGCCCAGGAACCGGCGCGCTTCGTTCAGGTGCCACGCCGCGATGCAAGCCCCCGACTCCATCGCATCGAGCACGATTGGGCCGACGTTGCCCTCGAACACATGGAACAGAGCAGCAAGCCGAGCCGCGTTGTCGGCGATCTTGCTGGCCACGTCGCGCACGTCGTACAGCTCCCCACCGGTCGAAAGCATCGACTCGATCTCGTCGTGAAACGCGACCCATGCGGCCTTCGCATCCGGTGACAGCTTCAGCATGGCGGGCATCAGGGCGCCGTCATCATCGATCGGCACCGGCCGGTTCAGGATCGCCGTCAGCCGGGAATTGAACGCCGCCAACGCGGGCCAGTTCGCCGGGGCTTCCGTGAACGGGCGCTGACCTTGGGTCGATTCCGGCCAAGCCACGAGAAACCGGGCAAGAAAGCCGGTGCCGCGTGCCAACCCCTTGGTGCTGTCGAAAAACGCCTGCAAGGTGGCTTCCTGAACCTGCAAAGCCATCGTCAGGCGCGCACCGCGCACCGTGAAGCTCTCGGAACTGCGACGCTCGACCGGAAGTGCAGCACCATCCCAAAGCTGATTCAGCGCGGCCAGGTTGCGCATGACCGAATCCTTGCCCATGCCGTGCGAACCGAAGACGCTGCCCGCCTCGCTGCTGACAACACCACCGGATGGCCATTGTTTGGCAAGCGAGTACGTCAAGGCTTCCGGGGTGGCATCGCCATAGATCAGGCGTGGAATGCGCGGCGTCGTCGGCTCCGCCTTGTCCAGCTCGCGCAGTTCGCGTTCTTCGGCATCACTGGGTTTCCCGCCCTTCGCCTGCGCCTTGATCTTCTCTTTCAAGCCCGCGCGCTGCGCTTCCCAGATCTCATGGTCCGATTTGTAGGCCATCAGCAGGGGCTTGGCGGCCTCCTGCTGTGCGGCCTCGTACTCGCGGATGCTCTTCGTGAAGAAGCCGTCACAGGTCGATTTGCGCTCGCCCGAATCAGCGATCGATAGCAGGAACAAGGAGCACGGGCCGGTCAGTTTTTCCGCCCGCTCTGCGTCGTGATGGGCTTGGATGGCAAGCGAGAGCGCAGCCAGTGCTGACGCCACGATCATTGGGGTCGGGGCTTTCACGAAGCCGGCAACCTCTTCAACCGCCAAGCGCACTGCGGTCGGCAGTGCGTCGATCGGATACGGCGCCGCGTCGATCTTCGAGATCAGCGATTGAACTTCGGGCCACTCGATCACCGGATCTTCCGCCGTCTCGATACCGGCGCGAACTGCAGCAAGACCGGCGTTCAAGTTGCACCACCGATCTGGATCGCGCCAGCGAGCCGGTGCAAGTCGTTGTAGTCGGTGTCCTTATCTCCCCGTTGCAGGCCGCTGAAGTCGGGCACCGCAACCTTGCCGCCGACGATCTGCGCCGCTTGATTCGCAGCGCTCAATCCCGGATTGCCTTCGGTTTTCCAGTCGTCATCGGCCGCGATCACGATCGTCAGGCATGGGTACTTTCCGCGCAACGCCACCGCGACGTATTGGAGGTTGGCGGCATTGAAGGCGACAGCTACAGCGTCGCGCGTCGCCTCGTGCAAGGTCGCACCGGTCGCATATCCCTCACAGACGATCAGGCGCCCGCTGGGCCGGCCGATCGAGTGGTAGCAACCACGTACCCTGCCGCCGAACATGAAACGCTTGACGCCATCCGCAGCGATGGTCTGCAGGCTGTGCAGCTTGCCGGCCACGTCGCGCATCGGAATAAGCAGTTGACGGCCATCGGACCGTATGCCGAACGGCTTCACGGACTTTGCAGTCAGGTAGGGATGAGCGACAGCCGGTGCAGCAGCGTCCCACAGAGCTTGCGCGGCGCCCGCAGCATCGGCGTGACGACGAGCCGTCTCCGTGTCGCGCATGCGTTGCTGCGCCTTGACGCGCTCGCGCTGCAGACGACGTTCCGCCTCAGTCATCTCGCGATCGGACTTCGCGCACCACGTCTGCGATTCACCCGAGCGCCAATCGCCGAACGATCCGGCCGGCACGCCGTCCAGGTGGAGCACGTACCAACCGGCATCATCGCCACGCTTGCCGGTCGGGCTGAATCGATGGAGCTTTCCGTCGCCGTTGATGATGGATGGCGCGGTCATGCCCATCGCCTCGATCGCGGTCTGGAATTGATCCTCGGGGCTCACTTGGCACCGCCGATCTGGATCAGGAATGCATGCGCGGCATCGAGGGTCGGCAGCACCTTCATCATTCCCCAGCGCATCGCGATGTATGCGGCTGCGCCTTCGGCCGGATTGCCACGTATCAGGGCATGACCAGCAAGCGCGTATTGAGCCGCCAAGGTGGCGAACTGCTTCTGTTCAACCTCGCTCACGTCGCACCGCCTTCCGGCTCGCCGACGAGCGTGTAGCGCGCCATGCGGGTGTGAGAGAAGCCGTCGGCCGCGTAGCCGTCGAACAGATCCGTGATGATGTTGTAGCCCAGCGCGCGCAGCCCGAAGACACGCGCACTGACCTGGTAGCAACCAAGCGCGCGGAGATCGTCGGTCGTCTTCGGGCCGCTACGCAGTGCCGTGACGATTCGCAGTTGCTGCGCTTCCGCCGTGGTGCTGATGTCGGTAAACTTAGGGCTCGACTGCTTATTCTTCTGAACCTCGCCGGCTGCAACCTGCGGGGTTTTCTTTTGGCCGTCCATTACGCAGCGCCTCCGGAGCGCTTCGCGATGAAGTCTTCGACAGCAGCCGCGTCCCACACGGTGACCGATGTGCCGAGTTTGAAAGGCTTGGGAAACTTGCCCTCGCGCACCCAACGCCAGACTGTGGCTGGACTGACCGGCAGAAGGCCGTTGCTGTCTTTGGTCGTCGCAATCTGCGCAACCCGGATAACTCGCTGTGACACTGCACACCCCTTGGAAATACGCCGTAGCGCGATGGGGTGACTGTCAGCCGATCATGAGAAAAGGCAGCGGAACATTCTCTAGGGAACATCTGATCAAGAGCACGTTTCTTGCATGAAGGACTGAACCTGCAAAGGAGCACGAGCGATGAGCCAGATCAGTTTTGCGGATGCCGAGCAAGCTGGCAAGAGGAAGAAG